>NZ_KB892745.1 GCF_000373925.1 Actinopolymorpha alba DSM 45243
TCAACAACATGTCCGGGTCAAAACCACGACGCCCGACCCCACCCAGCCTCGCCAACGCATGAAACGCCGCAGTGTCCAACCGATCCACCGCCGCGATCACAAACCAGACCAGATGATCCTCCGGCAGCCAATCCACCATCGACGGCGGCAACAAAAACTCCTGAGCCCGATCCACAGGCCGATACCCCATAGCCACCCACCGACCCTGTCAAAGACCCACCCACCCCGCCAGCCGACACGCCCCCAACCGCCACCACCACAAAAAGCAACAGGCTCCCTGACCCGGAAAAGTCTCCACTGCCTACCCCGGCTGTCGATTTGGGTATCAACCAACCTGAGCGTCGGTCTATTCAATGGGGCCGCGGATCGCTTAGTGAACCTTCGCGGGGGTTACGGAAAGCAATTCATAGCTACCCAAAATTACATTCCGGGAAGCTTTGGAATGGGCTCCTTGGGCCCGGTTCTTGTCGGTGGTCGCCGATAATGTTCCGGTCAGGGATGTCACGACTGGTTCCCCGCCCACGCACCCAGTGCTGGGCTTGATGGGCGCGGTCGATTCCATGCTCGCTGACATTCTGGAATCCCCCATCTGGTCGGATACTGAGCGGGCCGAGGTTGTGGAGTTGGCGCATAAGCTTGCTGGGAAGTTTGAAGCGGTTCGGCTCCGGACCATCCACGACGTTGACACCCACGAGCTTGCCTCTCAAGCGGGAGCGACCTCCACCGCTGCATGGCTGCGGCACAAGCTGCACCTCCACCCCGGTGCGATCGGCGCGGACGTGAAACTCGCCAAAGCATTAGAAACCAACCTTCAAGCCACCGGCCAAGCACTCGCCGCGGGCAGGATCTCGGCGCTGCATGTGAAGATCATCCGTGAGTCGATCGACCTGCTGCCCAAGGACGTGCTCGGCATCCGATTGGCACTGCGAGCGCAACGGGAACGCCGTGCGCGCCGCGAGATCGGATCTATCGAGAGCGCCACACGACCAGGATCTTCGTGGCCTAGGCATCGCTGCGTAGACCTTGTTCATCAGGAGGGGTTGTCAGAAGGAGACGGCAACCAAGGCGATGGCGGAGCCGGCGAAGACCACCGTGTTGCGGATGTAGGTCTGGGCTCGCACCCAGTGGGGGAAGGCGTTCTCGGCGGCTGTGAGGAACGGCGTGACCTCGACGCGGGCCAGCTCAGGGTCGCCCTTGCGGCGGAAGGCGGCCTGCACCGACTTCGCCGCGGTGAGGTTGCTGTAGACGATCCCGGCGTTCATCAGCAGGACAAGCGAGGAGAAGATCCAGGTCATCAGCGGGGCCAGGCCGGTGTCGGCGAAGTTCAGGACGGCGGTCGCGATCATGACTGCGGCGACGGTGACCGGCGCGGCGGTCTCGTGCCCTCCGGCGTCGAAGCGAATCTTGTTCTCCTCCAGCACCTCCGGGCGGACATTCTGGCGGCGCAGCTCCGCGACCGCGGCGGCCTCGGCCGCGGGGCCGTAGCGGTGGCGGACGACCGGGATGCTGACGAAGGCGACGGCGACGAGCAGCTGCATGACGGCGGCGAGAGTATTCATTCGAAGGCTCCACTTCGACTTGCACTTAGTTCAACTGGCTGACGGGAAGGAACCGTAGCCAGTTACTTGAACTATGTGCAAGCCCTTTCTTGAACTTTGTGCAAGCCGCTGCGTACGGTAGGGGACATGCCACGCGACACCCTCAGCCGGGACCAGATCGTCCGCGCCGCCGTCGAACTCCTGGACGCCGAGGGCCTCGAAGGTCTGAATATGCGTGCCCTGGGCAAACGACTCGACTCGGCCGCGACCGCCGTCTACTGGCACGTCAAGAACAAGGACAACCTCGTCCTGCTCGCCGCCGACCACGTGTGGGGCGAACTCACGCTGCCCGAGCTGAACCCCGCCGACTGGCGAGCCGCCGCCGCCACGATGGCCACCGACCTGTACCAGATGTTCACCCGGCACCCCTGGCTGGTGCAGGCGTTCGCCGCGCACGTCCTCTACGGCGAAGGCAAGTCCCGCCACGACGACCACAGCCTCGCCGTCTACGAGGCCGCCGGCTTCACCGCGGACCAGGCCGACCAAGCCGCCGCCGCCGTCTTCACCTACGCCCTCGGCAACGCGGCTGGTGCCGCCGCAACCGCCTCACTCAACCGCAAACTCAACCGGTACGGCGCCGCCGCCGAACAGCAACTCCAGGACGCGATGGCCGAGGCCAAGGCGATCGCCGTGCACTACCCACGCCTACGCGCCCGGCTCGAAACCCCAGCGGCGATTGAGTACGCCGCATCCCCCGACGACACCTTCGAGTTCGGCCTCGAAGCCCTCCTCGACGGCCTGGAACGGCAACTCGCCCCACAACCGCTGTAAAGAGAACCACGGACATTCGTGCGAACGGAATCCCGGTCGCCTCCGAGAGCATTGTCCGACTGCATCTCGTCCCCGGCCTGAGGAAGAAGCGGCTCGGCAAGCTCTCGGCCCGGGAGGTACGGACCTTCATCGCCGGCGTCCGGGAAGCATGCCAGCGTTGCCGACATGGCTGGGATGCCGTTCGTGCGAAAGCCCGGTGGGAACGAGCCTAAGATTAGTGAAAGTGAAGTGAACCGGCAAAGCTGGTTTGACTTCGCCCGGCAATATGTAGCGGAGCGATGGCGGGATTCGACGCCCAAATCGCGTGACAGCATGGTGGACGGGCTCGCGACTGCCACCCGAGCCGTGGAGATCGGCCGCCTCGCCACGAATCCACTTAAGGGGATTAAACGAAAGAGGCTTGCACACTTGAGCTCGGTGGACCGCCGAGTCGTTGTCAACCTGCGCCAAGCCGGAGAACTTCTCGTCGCGCTTTTGTATGCCGGAAGCTGGAAACGTGCTCGTGGCGGCGGTTGGTGGCTTTCTTCGCGACTCTCTACTTCGCCGGGCTACGACCGGCAGAATGCGTAGGCCTCCGAAAGTCTGACTGTTACCTCCCGCGAGATGGCTGGGGTCGCTAACGGTCGCAGAGACCTGACCGAGTAGCGGAAAGCAGTGGACTGATACGCAGGAGGTTCACGACCGCGGGCGTACCTGGCTCAATGCGGGAGTAGACCCGACCGACGTGGCCGAACGTGCTGGCAACAGCGTGGAGGTCCTCCTGAAGAGATATGCCAAGTGCCTCGATGGCCGGCACGACCGGAACAACAGGCTTGTCGAGCGGGCGCTAGACCCTGCGGGGGAGCAGTCGAGCGCCCCGTGAGCGCCCCGCAATGGCCCCACAGATGGCGAGAGCCATTGAGCGTCGGTGAGATCTGGTGAGACAGCTACCAGGGGGCCGAGCGGGACATTTCCGCAGGTCAGACGCCTATCTGCGCTGATCAGAGAGGTGCGCCCCCGGTAGGATTCGAACCTACGCACACGGCTCCGGAGGCCGTTGCTCTATCCCCTGAGCTACGGGGGCTCGGGGCGGAGACAGATTACCAGTACGCCCCGGCGGCTACGCTGGCGCGGTGTTCCCCGCGCGCCTGGCCGACGAGATCAGCGCCGCGTTCGCCGATCTGGTGGCCGCCGGCGCGGTGACCCCGTCCACCGTCGTACTCCCATCTGTGCGGGTCGAACGTCCGGTACGCCCCACTCGTGGTGACTTCGCCAGCCCGGTGGCCCTGCGCCTGGCCGGCTCGGTCGATCAGCCGGCGTGGCGGCTGGCCGAGTTGCTCGCCACCAGGTTGGGCACGGCGGACGGGATCGCCGCGTCGCACGTCGCCGGGCCGGGATTCGTCAACATCGAACTCGCGCCTCGCGGCCTGGCCGAGATCGTCCGCGGGATCGTGTCCGCGGGCGCGACGTACGGTGTTCCGGGCGACATCGCCGGCGGCCCTGTCGTACCCCAGCTTCCACCCACTCTGGCGTCCGACCTGCGGTACGCGCACGCCCGGCTGGCCGGCTACCTCAGAGCGGGTACGGCGCTCGGTGTCCGACCCGACCCGGACCGGCTCGACCTCGAACTCCTGGGTACGCCGCCCCAACGCCCGTTGGTATGCGCGCTGGCCGAGTTTCCCGGAGTGGTCGAACGCACGACCAAGGGCGGAAGCGTTCGATGGCGTGACCGCTATCTCGTGGAGGTTCTCGCCGACATAGAAGGGCTCGAAGCCGCAGGTGGAATTCTCCCGCGCGGAGACGAGGAACCTTCCCCCTCCCACGCGACCCAACTCGGGCTCGTCAACGCCAGCCGGATCGTTCTGGCGAACGCAATATCCCTGTGTGGCTTGGTAGCACCCGATCGGATGTAGACGGCGACATCATGGCGATGTCCCGGTAAGGACACGGTCGTCGCGAGCGATACCCCTGGTGGAGAAGCGCTGGCTATCCTGCAGAGGCGTCGTTCCACGCGGGGGTAGTCCATGACCGAGGTGCTGCTCATCACCGGCCATCCGGCGAGTTGGTCGCACGTCGCCGAGTATGCCGAGCGGCTCGCCACCTCAGGATTCGTCGTCCGAATCGCGTCCGCCTACGACCCCCGCCCACCCGCCACACCACGGGCTGCCGTGAGCCGTCGGCTGCGGATGAGTCTGACCGGAAGGCGTAACGGCGTTGCCCCGCCGAGGTTTTCGCCGCGCTGGAGCAAGGTGGTCGTACGCAACCTTGTCGTCCGCGGCTGCGTCCGTGTCGGGTCGCCGGCCCAGCGGACCTGGCTGCTCGCGAGGTACGACCCATGGTTTCGTAGCACCGCACGGAACGCCGACATCGTCCTCGTGGCCGACGACGAGGCGGCACCTGCCGCCCGGCATGCCGCCGTGCTCGGCCAGGACCCACCGATCCTCTCCATCGACGACCCCGCTCTGGAAGCCGTTCTCATCCGGGCCCGCGCGGCGATGCCGCTCCAGCGGGTCCTGCGTACCGGCCGGCCGGCAAACGGACCCGGCGACCTGCTCGAGGCGTGGAAGACGGTGGAGTCCCATCCGGGCGACCCGTACCTTCGTGGGTTTGTGGTGAACGCCGTCCGGCTGGTCCAGGCGCTCCGGCGTACGAACGTCTTCGAAGCGGCCGAGGCGCTCGCCCGGTCGGCGATCAACCTGTCCACGCCGCGCCCGGTCCAGGACCTGCTCCGCCTGGAACTCCTCACGAGCCAGATCGCCCAGGGGGAGTATCCCGCCGGCGAGCTTGCCACCGTGATCCGGGATGTGCTGAGCCGCGCGGACGACGCGCTTCGGGACGGCAGGACCGACGAGGTCGCCCAGACGGTGCTCCAGGTCGTGGAGGTGGTGTTCCATCGAGAGTTGCACGCGGACGTCCTCAGCAGCCCGCTGGTCTCCAATCCGGTGGATTACGTGGCACCGCTCTATGACTCTCTGACCTTCCGGACGTTGGGTGCGCGGGCGGGTTCGATGGAAGGGGTGTTGTCGGCGGCGGCGAGAAACAGACGGAACGCCGGGTGGCCGGAGCCTCCGGCGAAGGCCGATGCGCCGGCGGTGGCAGAGGCACCGCCACGCGTCCGCGGCCGAAGCGCCCGGCTCCTCGTCGTAACCGGGGACTATCCGCACTTCACCGAGGGGATCATCCGCACGCTGGAGGACGACGACGAGATCGACGTGCGCGTACTCCGGCCGCGCTCGCCAGCCTCGCCGCCCCGGCGTACCCACCGGCACCACCTGATCACCGACCGGCTCGACGACGCGCTCGGGCGGCCGGTGGATCCCGTCGGCGAGGAGGACGCAGAACTCCTCGGCTGGGCGGACACGATCTTCGTCGACTGGTGCGACAACGCCGCCCAGTGGGTTGCTCTGCACGCTCCAGCGCGGGCACGGCTGGTGGTCAGGTTCCACAGCCTGGAAGCGATCTCGCACCAGCCGCACATGATCGACTGGTCCCGGGTCTCCGACGTGATCTTCGTCGGGCATCATGTCCGCCAGGTCGTCGAGCGGGCCGTCCCCGGGCTGGTCCGGGTGGGGCGGATCCACGTCGTACCCAACGAGATGCGGCTGGAGCGCTTCGGCCTCCCCAAGCCCGTCGGCGCCGAGCGGACGATCGCCATGGTCGGCTGGGCCCAGCGGGTCAAGGATCCGTTGTGGGCGCTGGAGGTCCTCGCCAGGCTGCGCGGGACCGACCCTCTCTGGCGCCTCCTCCTCATCGGGCGAGACTTCTCGTCACGCCAGCACCTCGGCGCGTTGCGGTACCGCGACGAGTTCCGTGACCGGGCGCGCGCCGACGACGTACGCGACGGGTTGGAGTACGTCGGCTACACCGCCGACCTGCCAGAGGTGCTCCGTGGCGCGGGGTTCATCCTCAGCGCGAGCCGGCGGGAAGGGTTCCCGGTCGGTACGACGGAGGGCGCCGCGTCAGGTGCCGTACCCGTGATCCGCGACTGGCCGATGTATGCGGGGTACGACGGGGCACGAGGCATCTTTCCGGCCGAGTGGGTGGTGGACAGCCCTGACGAGGCCGCCGCGCGGATCCTTGCGTACGCCGACCTGGACAAGCGGGACGAGGCCGGCCGGGCGGCGCGGAAGTTCGTGGTCGAGCGCTTCGACTGGTCCGTCGTCCGGCCACGGTTTCGCGGCATCCTGCTCGGACGATGACGCTTCGGCGGCCTGAATGACCACGTATACGTGATCATTCAGGGCGCAACCTTGCTAATTCCGGGGTTCGGCGGCGATCTTGCGCAGCACGTCCTGGGCCGCGGCGACGTCTCCGACTGGTGAGACGAACGCGAGCGGCCGCGTACTCATCGGGCTGCCCTCCTCGACCAGGCCCCACACCGGCCGGCCGCTCCCGTGGTAGTCGCTCCACTTCGACGGCAGGTACGGGTTGCGGGCATGGCTCTCGGCTGTCAAAGCGTCGTTGACAATCAGGCAGTCGAACTTCGTGGAGAGGTTCAGGAACGCCAGGAACCTCACGTACGCATTGATCCGGACGAGCTCCGAGACTCCCAGCCGGTCGACGTGCTCGCGAAGGTCGTCGGGCCGAGAGGTGAACACGTGGAGCCGGATGCGTTCCCGCGTCTCCTGGTCCAGCGCCGCCAGCGCCATGAGTACGTCGTCGAGCCCGCGCGTCGCGTAGAAGGTGCCGAAATACGCGAGGTTCGCGACGGTCGGATCGAGCGGATACGACTCCTCGACCATGGAATAGAACGCCGGCGTGAGGGTGGGATGGGGCGAGATCAGGGCCTTGTCCCGGGCGAGTTCGGCGACCTCGGGGACGGGGCAGTAGCCGAGCATGTAGTCGAGCTGATTCTGGTTGGTAAAAACCAGAACGTCCGCGAAGGCGTAGGCGAGGTACTCACACCAGACCAGGGAGTTCTCCGACTCAAGGACCGGCAGGCCGCGCCGCTGGAGTTCGACGCGTACGTCATCCAGGAAAGTGCTCGCGCCGATTGGTGCGCTGCGCTCGGCACCCGTGACGTCGCGCGCCGCGGGGTCGGAGAATTCCGCCGCCCAGATCACTGACGGATTGTGGAGTTTGTACGCGGCGGCCAGGAAATGCGAGGCCGGCCACATCGCCCGGCTGTACATCCGGGCGTACGGGCCTTTGGTGCGTTCGAGGTCGGTGATCTTCATCATGCCGGTGACGCGGAACGCCTCGATCGCCGCCCAGTTGGAGAAGTACGTCGGTGAGTCGATGGCGATCTCGTTCTCGACGTACGGCGCGCAGATCCGCCGCATGCTCGGATCCTTGTCGCGGTTCTTGTCCATCGCGTTGTAAACGACGTCCACGACGTCGTGGCGTTCGCGCACGCGTTTGGCCATCACGACCGCGCTGGAGTCGTTGTAGGGCGCGAAGCAGTAGGCGATCGCCAGCGCCTTGGCCAGGCCGCGGTTGAGCCGGTGGTTCGGGAAATACCTCAGGTCGTAGGTGTCGATCACCTCGGCGACGCGTTCGTGCTGCTCGGGATTGTCACGCAGATAGGTGTTGATCGCGTCGGCCTGCACGTCGACGTGACCCCGGAGAAGGGGCAGTGTCGTGTCGTCGCTCTTCGCCGCGAGTGAGTCCAACTGCGCGACAATCTTCATCCGTGCGACGACACTCTCGTCGAAGGTGTGGTGCCGCACTTCGTGATCATCGACGTGGGATGCGGCGCGGTAACAAACCACTCCGCCTGCCTGGCGTACGACGCAATGATGGCGGACCAGCAACGCGAGGAAGAAAACGAAAGTCGTGGGACTCTCCGGCGCGAAGTCGCGTTCGACCTGTTTGGCCAGCGCGGTTGGTACGAGCTTTCCGGAGGTGAACCTGAATTCGTGGTCGGTGGCCTCCTCGTCGATCCGCGGAATCTCGGTGTCATCCGCGGGCGGTGTGCCGTTACCACCGAAATTGATCATCCGCGCCACGGTGATCGTGCCCTCGTCGGCCGCCTCGAGAAGGTTCTGGAGACAGACCGGTGCGACCCGATCATTCGCGTCAAGAAATGCGGTGTGTTCCCGCCTCGCCGCGTGGATGCCGAGCTCGCGGAAACGGAAGGCCGCGCTGTGCGGGACTTCGACGACCCTGAGTCGTAGGCCGGGTGCGCGCTGCTCGACCCGCGCCAGAAGGGGATCGTGATCACCGGCATGACCATCGACGACAATGATCACCTCGAAGCAGTCGCGGGAGAGCGTCTGCTCGACAAGGGAGTCCAGGCAGGCCTCGAGATTGTCACCGGGGTGGTACGCCACAACCACGCTGATGCCGGCCGTGGTGGGGAATTCGGGTGCCTGGCGCCGGCTCGCGCGTGGCGTACGCCGTAACGTCTCAAGACTTCGCACCCACTCGTCCACCAGGGGCGAGCTGAGTGGAGAGGACGTGTCGACTTGCCATGGGCGCGGGTCGGCGCGGTCCGGCGGATCGAATTTACCTTCGGGGTGTTTTCCGTTCACCACGTGTTTCCCCCCAGGACGAGTGTCACAAGGTGATCCCGCGACTGGTGGCCCCTCGAGACCAGCTGGATTGTCAGTGAGGTCGCGTGCCTGGTGGTCGAGTTCGCCTTGGGCCGCGCGCGTAGGTTACCAATTCGGCGGCGTGTCTGAGCCCGGATATCCGTAAGCTCCTTAGCTAATCTTGGCCTGGCTCAACGCGCCATCCGGCACGGCAGGAGGTCCGAACGTGCCACCATCCGCGACCCGTTCCATTGATCTTGTCGACCTTTCCGTACACCAGCGACCCGATCAGGATCTGCTGGTCATCACGTCCGAGCCGGCGACGGGACGTGGACTTGCTCTGCCCTTCGGCCGGGCGCGGGTGCTTTCCTTCGAGGACATCAGCCGGACCGACTTCCTGGCCGAAGAACTCCTTCCGGGAAGCTATGACACGGTGGTGATCGATCTGGGCCGATCAGAGGCGCCTCGGCAGATCGCGGTCGCCGAACGCGTCCGGCACTGCGTGCGGCCCGGCGGGCGTGTCCTCGTCGTGATGACGCCCGACCGGGAAGCCCCGTCCGACCCAACCTCGACGTCCGACCCAACCTCGACGTCCGACCCAACCTCGACGTCCGATCCCACTCCGACGTCCGATCCCATTCCGACGTCCGATCCCATTCCGACGTCCGATCCCATTCCGACGTCCGATCCCATTCCGACGTCCGATCCCATTCCGACGTCCGATCCCATTCCGACGTCCGATCCCGTCCCGGCGTCCGATCCCGCGCCGCTCGGTCAACCGACCGGACTCACCTGGCAGGGGGTCGCTCTGCTCGCCGACCTTCCCTGCGCCGTCCTGGCCCCGAGCGGGAACGCCGGCGCCATCGATGCCGCAACCTCCCCGTCCGCCCTCGAAACACCGGACCTCGCCGGGCCGCTGGCGGCCGTAGCGGCAACCCTCCGGGCGGTCGCGTACTGGCGCGCCGCCGAGGATGAGGAGGACGAGGAGGGCGACATCCACGAGGGCGAGAACCACTACGACAGCGAGGCGGTGTTGCTCGGGCACCTCCGGTCCCTCACGAAGGAACTCGAGACCGAACGCGCCGTCCGGAAGGCAACCGAACGCGATCTCGCCGCACTCCGCACCAAGCATGCCGCCCTCGAACGCACGCACGCCCGGCTGCGGGCGTCGAAGCTGGGGAGCCTGACGGTTCGCTACTGGCAGGTGCGTAAGGATCTGCGGCGGCGACTGGACAGCACGACAGCCAAGCGAGAAACCCGGTGACAGTGACCAAACCAACCACGGGACTGGCCAGGGTGCCAGCCTGGATCATCCCCGCCCTCGTCGCGGGCTGGACCGTGGCGACCGCCGTCTTCGCATGGAGGACGCAGACCCCGCTCGGCACCACCGTCGTACTCCTCGCGATGGGCCCGCTGCTCGCCGGTCTTCTTGCGGCCCACCGCAAACAGGTCGCGGTGTTGCGCCGTCTTGACCACCAGAGCAGGACCATCGCGGCGGCGGCGCGGGAGCTCCATGAGGTGCGGGGGCGCCTCGACTCCCTGGCCACCCGTGCCCTGAGCACCGAGCAGTTCGGCAAGGCGATGGGTGAGACCGCCACCAACGTGATCAACCGCACCCGCAAGGGTGTCGCCGCCGACCTGCTGATGACCTACCGCCAGCTCGAGGCGCTGCACAACCTGTACGCGATCGCGCCGGTCGAGCGCCCGCTGCCCCAGACCCGCGGCTGGGCGTCGTCGCCTGACCTGCTGCTCTTCCTGGCCGATCTCGTCGCCCGCACGCAGCCGTCGCTGATCGTCGAGTGCGGGAGCGGTACGTCGACGGTGTGGCTCGCCATGCTGCTGCGGCAGTTCGAGATCAAGGGCCGGGTCGTCGCGCTCGAACACCAGGCGGCGTACGTCGACAAGGCCAAGGCGATGCTGGAGAGGCACGGAGTCGCCGATCTGGTGGAGGTTCGGTACGCGCCGCTCACGCAGGTGGAGCTCGACGGGCGGACCTTCCAGTGGTACGCCAGCGACGGCTGGTCCGACCTGGACGCCATCGAGCTGCTCTTCGTCGACGGCCCGCCCGGTGACCTTGGCCCTCACGCACGCTTCCCGGCGCTCCCGCTGCTCGGTGACCGGCTCCATCCCGACGGGCTCGTGGTGCTCGACGACATGATCCGTACCGACGAGCAGGAGGTGCTCGCCGCCTGGCTCGAGGCGTACCCGAGCTACTCGGCCGAGCAGATCCGGCTGGAGAAGAACGCCGCCCTCCTCCGCCGCGACGTGCCGCGGATGTGATCGAGGCCACACGAACCTCCTTCGGGAGCGTGTCCATTCGGTGCCGCCCCGCTCGTGGTGATGGCGTACGTCAAGCGGGCCGCGTCCCGGACCATGAACCAACCGAAGGAGTTGTTCGAACCATGAAGTACATGTTGCTGATCCACGCCGCCGCGACCGATGCCCCCGAGAGCGCGGTCGAGACGACCGTCGAGGAGTGGATGGCGTACGACAAAACTGTCAAGGACGCCGGAATCTACGTGTCCGGGGAGTCGCTGGCCGACCTGGTGACCGCCACCACGGTGCGAGTTGACGCGGCCGGCGAGCGGATCATCACTGATGGGCCGTTCGCCGAGGCCCGCGAGGTCCTCGGCGGCTTCTACGTCATCGACGTGCCGGACCTGGATGCGGCGCTGGACTGGGCGGCGCGCTGCCCCGGAGCGCGCGCCGGCACGATCGTGGTGCGGCCGGTGGCCCAGTTCTGAGCGGGCGGAAGGGTCGAAGATCGTGAGCGAGAGGTTCGCCGAAGCGGCGGGATCGACCGATGGTTCGGTCGTGCGGTCAACAGTCGAGGCGGTGTTCCGTGAGGAGCACGGCCGGCTGCTGGCCGCCCTCGCCCGCCGTTTCGGTGACCTCGATCTGGCCGAGGAGGTCGCCTCCGAGGCGATCGCGGCGGCGCTGGCGCACTGGCCCACCGACGGGGTTCCGCCCAACCCCGGGGCGTGGCTGATGACCACGGCCCGGCGCAAGGCCGTGGATCGGCTGCGCCGCGACCGGGTCCACGCCGCCCGGCTGGCCGTACTCCAGTTGGAGATGCGGGCAGAGTTGGACCGGGCCGGGCCCGCCGCCGGTGCGGGCGCATCCGCCGACACACCTGGCGACACTGCCGGCGATCTACCGGACGAGCGGCTGCAGTTGTTCTTCACGTGTGCGCACCCGGCTCTGCCCGCCGAAGACCGCACGGCGCTGACGCTGCGCTGCCTGGCCGGGCTCACCACGCCCGAGGTGGCCAGGGCCTTCCTCGTTCCGGTCGAGACCATGGCCAAGCGGATCACCCGGGCGAAGAAGAAGATCCGCGAGGCCCGCATCCCCTTCCGCGTACCCGACTCCGACGAACTGCCCCAGCGGCTACCCGGGGTGTTGCAGGTGATTTATTCGATCTTCACCGAGGGCTACGCGGCCAGCTCCGGCCCCGGGCTGCAGCGGCTCGCCCTCGCTGAGGAAGCCATCCGGCTGGCGCGCATCCTGCGCCGCCTGATGCCGGCCGACCGGGAGGCCGCCGGGTTGCTCGCGCTGATGCTGCTCACGCACGCCCGGCGGGCTGCGCGGACCGGCCCGGACGGGGAGCCGCTGCTGCTCGATGTGCAGGACCGCGGTCGTTGGGACCGGGCGATGATCGAGGAAGGCAGCCGGCTGGTGGTCACCGCGCTGACTGGCGGGCCGCCCAGCGCGTACGCGGTGGAGGCCGCGATCGCCGCGCTGCATGACGAGGCCCCCACGTTCGCGGCGACGGACTGGCCGCAGATCGTGGCGCTGTACGACGTACTGCTCACGATGACTCCATCCCCGGTCGTCGCGCTCAACCGGGCCGTCGCCGTGGCGATGCGCGACGGTCCGCAGGCCGGCCTGGTGCTGCTGGACGGGCTGGCTGGCGAGCCACAACTGCGCGGCCACCATCCATACGCGGCGGCGCGGGCGGACCTGCTGGCTCGGCTCGGCCGCGTCACCGAAGCCGCGTCGGCGTATCAGCGGGCGCTGGAGTTGGCCGGCACCGAACCCGAGCGCGCCCACCTGCGCCGGAGGTTGCGAGATCTCGGTACTCCCGAAACGACGCCCACAACCTGACACCCGGAAACGCGACCCGACGTACGAGAGGGCTGAGCCCGATGAGCGTCGCCGCGCCGCCGGATGCCACGGGTGGTGGAGGCGACCCCTAATGATCACGTATACGTGGTCATTAGGGCTTCACATGGCATGGATGCCGTGCAAAGCAGGTACTAGCCGTGTGAAGCACCCGCCAGGGTGTACACAATGTGAGACAACACCCTGAATTGACCAGAACCCCCAAACTGCCGCGCCGGCCCTCGGCAAGCGCGCGCGCTGTGCCCCTCGGCCCCCGGTCACGGGGGAGAAGAACGCTGCCGCCAGGATGGTGGCGTGAGCAGAGCGCATGAGGCCGGTGCCCTCCACGCCGGGGCGGGGCATCGAGGGCCCGCCTGGTTGCGGCCGCCGGAGGATCCCAACGCCCTAAGCCAGTCCTTGTGGCCGCGCAACGTGACAAAGCCGGCCGCTGGGGTGGTGACGGTCGCCGGCGTCGAGGTCACGAGGCTGGCCCAGGAGTACGGCACTCCGGCGTACGTCCTGGACGAGGACGACTTCCGGACGCGCTGCCGGGAGTTTCGCGACGGGTTCGCCGGTTGGGACGTCTACTACGCCGGCAAGGCGTTCCTCTGCGGCGCCGTGGCGCGCTGGATACACGAGGAGGGCCTGCGGCTCGACGTCTGCACCGGCGGTGAGCTGGCGGTGGCCCTTCGCGCCGGCTTCCCTCCGGGCCGGATCGCCTTCCACGGCAACAACAAGTCCGAAGCCGAGCTGGCCCGCGCTCTCGACGCCGGACTGGGCCGGATCGTCGTCGACTCCTACGACGAGATCACCCGGCTCGCCAAGTTGGCCGCTGACCGTGGTGTCCGGGCGCCGGTACTCGTCCGCGTAACCGTTGGCGTCGAGGCGCACACGCACGAGTACATCGCGACGGCGCACGAGGACCAGAAGTTCGGGTTCTCCCTCGCCGGCGGTGCCGCCGCGAAGGCGGTGGAACGCGTACTCGCCGAGCCCGCACTGGAGCTGCGCGGCCTGCATTCCCACATCGGGTCACAGATCTTCGACAGCTCGGGCTTCGAGGTCGCGGCGCGCCGGGTGGTCGGACTCCACGCGGAGATCCGCGACCGGCACGGCGTCGAGCTGCCCGAACTCTGCCTGGGTGGCGGATTCGGCATCGCCTACACGACACAGGACGATCCGGAGTCCGCGGCGCAGCTCGCCGCCGAACTCGGCGCGATCGTCGACCACGAGTGCCGTGGGTACGGTGTTGCCAGGCCGCGCCTGTCGGTCGAGCCGGGCCGGGCCATCGCCGGACCCGCCGTCTTCACGCTCTACGAGGTGGGCACCGTCAAGACGGTCGAGCTCGACGCCGGGGCGGCGCGCACCTACGTCGCCGTCGACGGCGGCATGAGCGACAACATCAGGGCCGCGCTGTACGACGCGGACTACTCCTGCACGCTCGCGTCCCGGCGTTCCGAGGCCGCGCCCATGCTGAGCCGGGTCGTCGGCAAGCACTGCGAGTCGGGCGACATCATCGTCAAGGACGAGTTTCTCCCCGGCGACGTCCGACCGGGTGACCTGCTCGCCGTGCCGGCGACGGGTGCCTACTGCAGGGCGCTCGCCAGCACCTACAACCACGTTCCCCGACCGCCGGTCGTCGCCGTGCGCGCGGGGGAGGCCCGGCTCGTCGTACGCCGGGAGACCGAGGAGGACCTGCTCCGCCTCGACGTCTGGTAGGCCGACCACGATGTCTGGTGGGCCGGGGAGATTTGCGGCCGCAGAGCCGAAACCTGAGACCTTGTCTCGAACTCTGGACGAGTCGGGCGAATATCTGCGGCTTCTCCGAGACTGGGGCACGCGGGCACGCGGAAGTGACGAGGGAGACGAAGGGCCGGGCGTCGATGGGTGAGCAGTCCTCCGAGCCTCACAAGCAGGTCGGCACACCACTCAAGGTGGCCCTCCTCGGCTGCGGTGTCGTCGGCACGGAGGTGGTCCGTCTCCTCACCGAGCAGCGGGACGACCTCGCGGCCCGGGTCGGCGCCCCACTCACGCTGGCCGGCATCGCCGTACGCCGCGAGGGGCGGGCCCGGGATGTGCCGGTTGATCCGGCACTGTTCACCACGGACGCCGCGGGCTTGGTACGCCGCCCCGACATCGACATCGTGATCGAGGTCATCGGTGGCCTCGAGCCGGCTCGCACGCTGATCCTCTCGGCGCTCGAGAGCGGCGCGTCCGTCGTCACCGCCAACAAGGCCCTGCTCGCCGTGGACGGTGCGACGTTGTTCGCCACTGCCGAGAAGCACCGCGCCGACCTCTACTACGAGGCGGCAGTCGGTGGTGCGATCCCGTTGATCCGGCCGCTGCGGGAGTCGCTCGCCGGTGATCGGGTACGCCGCGTCCTCGGCATCGTCAACGGTACGACCAACTACATCCTCGACCGGATGGACACCGAGGGCGCGGGCTTTTCGGAGGCGCTCGACGAGGCCCAGGCCCTGGGGTACGCCGAGGCCGATCCCACGGCCGACGTGGAGGGCTTCGACGCCGCCGCGAAGGCCGCGATCCTTGCGGGGTTGGCGTTCCACACCCAGGTCACCGCCTCCGACGTGCACCGTGAAGGCATCACGGGCGTGACCGCGACCGACGTGGCGAGCGCCCGCGCGATGGGTTGCGTGGTCAAGCTGCTCGCGATCGCGGAGCTCACCTCCGACGGCCGGGTCGGGGTCCGCGTCCACCCGGCGATGATCCCGAGGACTCATCCCCTCGCGAGCGTGCGGGAGGCCTACAACGCGGTCTTCGTCGAGAGTGCTGCGGCCGGGCAACTGATGTTCTACGGCGCCGGGGCGGGTGGTGCCCCGACGGCCAGCGCGGTCCTCGGTGACCTCGTGACGGTGGCCCGTAACCGCGTCCAGGGCGTGTGCGCCGCGGGCGCCTCGACGTACGCGCAACTCGACGTCAGCCCGATGGGCGAGGCACGGACCCGCTACCACATCTCCCTCGACGTCGAGGACCGTGCGGGCGTGCTCGCGAACGTCGCCGCCGTCTTCTCCCGCCACGACGTCTCGATCCAGACCGTGCGCCAGGAGGGCCGAGGTGCGGACGCGCAGTTGGTCGTGGTGACCCACCAGGCCGCCGACCGCGCCCTAGCCGCTACCGTCAAAGACCTCGAGGAACTCGACATCGTGCGCGAGGTCACGAGCGTGATGCGGGTGGAGGGTCTCGGTGACAAGTGAGTGAAGTGGGCGGTACGCGAGGGACGAGCGTGGCCGGCCGCGGAGCGAACGAGGAGCCGAACCCGACCATCGGTGTGGGGGGCTTGGCGGACAGGTGACTGGCCACCCAAACGTGAACGTGGATAGGCGAGGAGGCCTGATGGCAGAAGCGCCTCGGCCATGGCGGGGTGTCATCGAGGAGTACCGCCAGTGGTTGCCGGTCACCCCGGAAACGCCGGTGGTGACACTGGGCGAGGGCGGCACGCCGCTCGTCCCTTCGGCGTGGCTGTCGGAGGTGACGGGCTGCTCGGTGTGGGTGAAGGTCGAGGGCAGCAACCCGACCGGATCCTTCAAGGACCGGGGCATGACGGTCGCCGTCTCGCGGGCCGCGCAGGCGGGCGTCAAGGTCGTGGTCTGCGCCTCGACCGGTAACACGAGCGCGTCGGCGGCGGCGTACGCCGTCCGCGCGGGTCTCTCCCCGGTGGTGCTCGTCCCTGAGGGGCGGATCGCGGCCGGGAAGCTCGCACAGGCGATCGTGTACGGCGCCCGGCTCGTGCAGGTTCAGGGCAACTTCGACGACTGCCTGAAGGTCGCGCGCGGGCTGTGCGAGAGGTACCCCGTCGTGCTGGTCAACTCAGCCAATGAGGACGGCTTCCGGCTGGCTGGCCAGAAGACCGCGGCGTTCGAGGTGGTCGATTCGCTCGGGGACGCCCCAGACATCCACATCCTGCCGGTCGGGAACGCTGGCAACATCACCGCCTACTGGCTGGGTTATCAGGAGTACGCCGCGGCCGGCCGGTCGCGGCGGCTCCCGCGGATGTGGGGCTTCCAGGCCGAGGGTGCGGCGCCGATCGTGCGCGGCGCCCAGGTCTCCCAGCCCGAAACCGTCGCGACCGCGATCCGGGTGGGCAACCCCGCCCGCTGGCAGGACGCGGTGGCGGCACTCGAGGAGTCGGGTGGGCGCATCGACGCCGTACCCGACGACGCGATCCTGGCGGCCCAGGCCGGGCTGGCCGCTCGCGATGGCATCTTTGTCGAGCCCGCGTCCGCGGTGGGTGTGGCCGGGCTGCTTCGTGCGCGGGAGGCGGGGCTGGTTGATCCGGGCCAGACGATCGTGATCACGGTCACCGGACACGGGCTGAAGGACGTCGAGACGGCACTGTCGGCGGCCGGCGAGGTGGAGAAGGTGGTCGTTCCACCTGACGCGGAGGCCACCGCCCGCGCGCTCGGACTGGACTGAGCGGACCCGGATGGGTGGACCGTCGTTCCGCACCGACATGGTGCGGGTGAAGGTGCCGGCGACGAGCGCCAACCTGGGTCCGGGGTTCGACGCCTTCGGCCTCGCCCTCGCGTTGTACGACGAGGTGGAGGTCAGGGTCGCCCCCGCTGGACTCGCGGTCGACGTCACCGGCGAGGGCGCGGAGAACGTCTCCCGGGACGACAACAACCTGGTCGTGCGTGCGTTGCGCGCGACCCTGGACCGGTTGGGCGGCCAGCCCTCCGGCCTCGAGGTGTCCTGCACCAACCGCATCCCGCACGGGCGTGGCCTGGGTTCGTCGGCGGCGGCGATCGCGGCCGGTGTGCTGGCCGGTCGGGCGCTGGTCGAGGGATCCGAGCGCGTTCTCGACGACACCGCGACGCTCGTGCTCGCCTCCGAACTCGAGGGGCATCCCGACAACGTCGCCGCCTGCCTCCTGGGCGGGCTGACCGTCGCCTGGACCGACCGCGGCCCGGGCGGCGTACACGCGGTCCGGCTGGAACCCGCGCAAGTGCTGCCGGTCGCGTTCGTACCCTCCACGCCACTGTCGACGGAGGCGGCGCGAGGACTCCTGCCGCCCACGGTCCCCCATGCCGACGCCGCGATGAACGCCGGCCGCGCTGGGCTCCTCGTCGCCGTGCTCGCCGGGGCGGTGGGTACGACGCCGGCGGGCGAGGTGGACCTCGATCTCCTGCTGGCCGCGACCTTCGACCGGCTCCATCAGGAGTACCGCATGCCGGCCATGCCCGCTTCTGTCGCGCTTGTCGACGACCTCCGGTCCCACGGAATCCCCGCGGTGGTGTCGGGAGCAGGTCCTACTGTTCTGGCGTTCACCCAGGAGAGCGGTGCCGGCGAGGTGGTGGGTCGGACACCGGACGGGTTTGTTGCTCGGGTGTTACCGATCGACCGGACGGGAGCTTCCGAGATGGTCGGCGACGTTGGGAATGATGAGCGCCCGCGGGATGTTGGGGAGGGGTGAGACGCCAGGCCGGGAGGATTCTGTTAAGCTCCTGACGGGCCGGAGCCCTTGTTATGGCTTGGCGCCATCTCGCCACGATTCCGGGAAGTCCTAAGGGGAAACTGAAGGCTTCCGCTGTCATCAGATTCTGTGGCGTCTCCCCTGTGGCTGTATGCACTTTTTGTGCATGAACGACCATGAACGACACAGGCGGTGGACCCGGATTCGCCGAGATACGAATAGCCCGTGCCTTTTGCGCACGACTCCAACAGGGAGGACCCGGCAATTAGCCGGCATCGACAGGTCGGCACGCGATCGATACGGCCGACACCACGCGTGGGAAGGACCTCACGTGACCGAAACCACTGATCTCACCACCCCGAAGGCCTCCGACGCCAGTGCCAACGGCACCGCGTCTGACAACGGTGCGCCGGCGCGTGCCCGGCGTCGTGCGAGCGGCCTCACGGGCATGGTGCTCGCCGAGCTGCAGCAGGTTGCGCAGGGCCTGGGCATCACCGGGACCGCGCGGATGCGCAAAAGCCAGCTGATCGACGCCATCAAGGCGGCGCAGTCTGGTGGCACGTCGGCTCCGGCGGCCGCGGCAGAGGGCGCGTCTTCCCGTCCGGCCGCGAAGCGGGGGAGCCGTTCCCAGGCTCGCCCGGAGCAGACTCAGATCGAGATCGCCAGCAGCGCCGAGCCGGCTGGTGCTGACACCTCGACCGTGCCGTCCGCGCGGGCTCGCGACGGGGGGGCCGAGGCCCGGACCGAGACGCCGCGCCGAGGCCGCGCCCCGCGCCAGGCCGCCTCTGAGCGCACGCCGTCGCCCGTGGCGGGGGATGGCCGCGACGGTGGTGCTGACGCCGCGAGCGAGGCGCCGGGTGACCGGACCCGCGAGCGCGAGTCCGGCCGCGACAACCGCGAGAGTCGCGACTCCGGCCGCGAGGACGGCGGTCGTTCGGGTGGCCGTGACAGCCGCGACAGCCGTGACGGCGGTGGCCGTGGCAACCGCGAGCACGGCAACCAGCGCGACAACCGCGACCGCGACAACCGTGACCGGGACGACGATGAGGACGCCGGCGGCCGCCGTCGCCGTCGTCGTTCGCGCGACCGCTTCCGCGACCGCGACAGCCGCGACAGCCGCGACCGGGACCGTGGCGAACGCCGCGGTGGGCGTGACCGGTTCGACGCCGAGCCCCAGCTCGGTGAGGACGACGTTCTCGTTCCGGTCGCCGGCATCCTCGATGTCCTCGACAACTACGCGTTCGTCCGTACCAGCGGCTTCCTGCCCGGCCCCAACGACGTCTACGTCTCCCTCGCGGTCGTCAAGAAGTACGGCCTGCGCAAGGGTGACGCGATCAGCGGCGCGATCCGGCAGCCCCGCGAAGGCGAGCGCCGGGAGAAGTTCAACCCGCTGGTCCGCGTCGACACGGTCAACGGCGCCGACCCGGAGCTGTCCAAGCAGCGTCCGGAGTTCGGCAAGCTGACCCCGCTCTACCCGCAGGAGCGGCTGCGCCTCGAGACCGACCCGACCAACCCGACCACCCGGATCATGGACCTGGTCACGCCGATCGGTAAGGGCCAGCGTGGTCTGATCGTCTCGCCGCCGAAGGCCGGTAAGACCCTTATCCTGCAGGCGATCGCCAACGCGATCACCCAGAACAACCCCGAGGCCCACCTCATGGTCGTGCTCGTCGACGAGCGGCCTGAGGAGGTCACCGACATGCAGCGCACGGTCAAGGGCGAGGTCATCGCCTCGACGTTCGACCGGCCCGCTGACGACCACACGACCGTCGCCGAGCTCGCGATCGAGCGGGCCAAGCGCCTGGTCGAGTTCGGTCACGACGTGGTGGTGCTGCTCGACTCGATCACCCGGCTCGGTCGCGCCTACAACATCGCGGCCCCGGCCAGCGGCCGGATCCTGTCCGGTGGTGTCGACTCCAGCGCGCTCTACCCGCCGAAGCGGTTCTTCGGTGCGGCCCGCAACATCGAGAACGGCGGCTCGCTCACGATCCTCGCGACCGCCCTCATCGAGACCGGCTCGAAGATGGACGAGGTGATCTTCGAGGAGTTCAAGGGCACGGGCAACATGGAGTTGCGCCTGCGGCGGGAGTTCGCCGACAAGCGGATCTTCCCCGCGATCGACGTCGACCAGTCCAGCACCAGGCGCGAAGAGCTGCTCATGGGCAAGGAGGAGCTCGGCATCGTCTGGAAGCTGCGCCGGGTGCTCTCCGGGCTCGACGGTCAGCAGGCTCTGGAGCTGCTGCTCGAACGCCTCAAGAAGACCCGCAGCAACGTCGAGTTCCTCATGCAGATCAACAAGACGATGCCTGGCGCCCAGTCGTCGTCCGGCGACGAGGACTGACGGAATTCTCACCGGCCCAGGCCGGTTGAGAGTGCACGTGCCCCAGATGGCACACTAATTCGCCGGCTCCGGTTCACGCCCGCTGCCGCGGACGACCCGGCGCCATGAGAGCGGAGGACAGCAGTGAAGCCCGACATCCACCCCGAGTACGTCGAGACCACGGTGACCTGTACGTGTGGCAACACCTTCACCACGCGTAGCACCGCCACCAACGGCACGATCCACGCCGATGTGTGCTCGAACTGCCACCCCTTCTACACCGGCAAGCAGAAGATTCTGGACACCGGTGGTCGTGTGGCGCGGTTCGAGAAGCGGTACGCCCAGGCCCAGGGCACCAAGAAAAAGTAGCGACCTCTCAGCGCCGGCCGGTGGGACCCTTGGTGGGTTCTGCCTGGCCGGCGCTGTTTGTGTCGTACGAGCCCATCTGTTCCGAAGGAGGCCGTGGTGTTCGAAGCCGTCGAGACGTTGCTCGCCGAGCACGCCGAGCTCGAACGGCGGCTCGCCGACCCGGCGATCCACGCCGACCAGGCGACTGCCCGCCGGGTGGGCCGGCGCTATGCGGAGCTCCAGCGGGTTGTCGCCGCACACGGCGCCTGGCACAAGGCCAGCGAGGACCTCACCGCGGCGCGTGAGCTGGCCGATGAGGATCCGGCGTTCGCCGAGGAAGCCGAGCGGCTGGCGGAGGAGCAGGCCCAGCTCGAGGAGCGGCTGCGGCTGTTGTTGCTGCCGCGGGATCCGAACGAGGACAAGAACGTCCTGCTCGAGGTGAAGGCCGGCGAAGGCGGCGAGGAGTCGGCGTTGTTCGCCGGTGACCTGCTACGGATGTATCTCCGCTACGCCGAGCGCCGGGGATGGAAGACTGAGACCCTCGACGTCGCGGAGTCCGACCTCGGCGGCATCAAGAGCGTGACCGTTGCCCTGAAGGGCAAGGGCGCGGCTGCCGAATCCGACGAGACGCCGTACGCCCGGTTGAAGTTCGAGGGTGGCGTCCACCGGGTGCAGCGCGTCCCCGTCACCGAGTCGCAGGGACGGATCCACACCTCGGCGGCGGGAGTGCTCGTGCTGCCCGAGGCGGAGGACGTCGACGTCGAGCTGGAGGAGAAGGACCTGCGCATCGACGTGTTCCGCTCCTCCGGTCCGGGTGGGCAGAGCGTCAACACGACCGACTCCGCCGTCCGCATCACCCACCTCCCGACCGGCATCGTGGTCTCGTGTCAAAACGAGAAAAGCCAACTACAGAACAAAGAACAGGCGCTGCGGATCCTGCGTTCGCGGCTGCTCGCGATCGCGCAGGAGCAGGCCGACAAGGAGGTCGCGGCGGCCCGGCGCAGCCAGGTCCGCACCGTCGACCGGTCAGAACGCGTTCGTACGTACAACTTCCCCCAGAACCGCATCACCGACCACCGCGTCGGCTACACCGCCTACAACCTCGACCAGGTGCTCGACGGCGAACTCGACGGAGTGATCGGTGCCCTGCTCGACGCCGATCAGCGCGAACGCCTTGCCGCACTGGAGAATTCGGCCGGATGATCGCGACGCGCGACCTGCTCGGCCGGGCGCGGGAACGCCTCGCGGCCGCGGGTGTCGCGTCCCCGCAGCACGATGCCGAGGCCCTGCTGTCCCATGTCGTGGGGGTTCCGCGGCTGCGGTTGCGGCTCCTCGCGGACGTCCCGGCGGAGCGGGCGCGGGAGTACGACGACCTGATCGCGCGGCGGGCGGCCCGGGAGCCGCTGCAGCACCTCACGGGTACGGCGCCGTTCCGGCATCTGGAGTTGGCAGTCGGTCCCGGCGTCTTCGTGCCGCGCCCGGAGACCGAGGTGGTGGCAGGGTGGGCGATCGACGCCCTGGCGGCGACGGGTCCCGCGCCGGTCGTCGTGGACCTGTGTACGGGCTCCGGAGCGATCGCGGCATCCATCGCCGACGAGGTGCCGGCGGCCCGCGTCCACGCCGTCGAACTCGACCCGGCCGCCCACGCCTGGGCCGAGCGCAACCTCGCGGGCAGCTCCGTGACGCTGGTCCATGGCGACGCGGCGACTGCCTTCCCAGAGCTGGACGGTCAGGTGGACCTGGTGGTCGCGAATCCGCCGTACATCCCTTTGGAGGCGTGGGAATCCGTCGAGCGGGAGGTACGCGACCACGACCCGGCGCTCGCGTTGTGGTCCGGCGACGATGGGCTCGACGCGATCCGGATGGTCGAACGCACGGCCGGCCGACTGCTGCGCCCCGGCGGACTCGTCGTGGTGGAGCACGCGGACGTGCAGGGCGAGAGCGCGCCGGCTGTGTTCGCGGCGTCGGGCGGCTGGGCGGAGGTACGCGACCACCTCGACCTCGCCGGGCGGCCGCGGTTCGCCACGGCCCGCCGCGTCGGCTGAGCGCTCAGCGGCTCTGCAGCGCGCGGCGCCACCGGAGCAGGACGTTACGGATCCAGGGTTCCCAGAAATACAGGTGGCGTACGACCACCGAGCCCATGTGGGCGCTCCCCGTGATGGTGACCTTCAAGCGTGGTGCGCCACCTGATCCGGGAGTCGTGTCGGTGCGGATGTTGACACTCCCGAAGCTGGTACGTAGCTCGCTCGCGTCGACGTGGGTGTCGGGCGGCACGATGACGACAAGCGAGCCGGCCACGGCATCGAGGGCGATCTCGACCTCGCGGGACAGCAGCGTCGCCTGCGTGAGGTCGAGCCGGGTCGTGCCGGCTTTGCCCTTGACGACCACTTTGCGGGGTACCACCCAGTTCCCGCTGCGGTTCACGGAGGACCCGACGGCGTGCAGCGTGATCTCGGGCGGCCCAGCGTGCGCGGCGGTCTCAGGCAGGTCAGCCGTCAGAGGCGCGAGCTCGCCGAACGTCTTGGCGCGGTAGGCCTCAGCCATCCGCTCCTCGAACTCCGTGAGGTCGAGCCGCCCGTCCGCGGCGGCGGCTTGGAGGTGCTCTACGACCGCCTCCCGATCGGAGTCGGAGGCCCGGTGGAGGGCGCGGTCCGGCAGATTATCGGTCACGCGGGCCAGCCTAGTGCCGATGGCATGCGCACTGGCATGGCACGATGAGCGACTGTGAGCGAGCGCTACGCGTGCCAAGACAAAGATGAGCGCACGATCGGGCTGCAGATCGCCTCGGCCGCCATCAGGCGGGCCGATCTGGTGGTAATGCCGACCGACACGGTGTACGGCGTCGCCGCCGACGCGTTTGTCCCCGAGGCGGTGGCCGACCTGCTGGCGGCGAAGGGACGGGGCCGGGCGGCGCCGCCACCGGTGCTGGTCGGATCGATCAGCACGCTCGACGGCATCGCGGCGGACATTCCGGACTACGGCCGCCAGCTGGTCGAGAAGTTCTGGCCGGGTGCGCTGACGATCATCTGCCACCAGCAGCCGAGCCTGATGTGGGACCTCGGCGAGACGGGCGGCACGGTGGCGGTGCGGATGCCCGATCACGACCTCGCACTGGAGCTACTCACCATGACGGGTCCGTTGGCGGTGAGCAGCGCGAACCTCACCGGCCAGCCGCCGGCGACCGACTGTGCCGACGCCCAGGCCCAACTGGGGGACAGCGTGGCGGTCTACCTGGACGCGGGTCCGACGCCGGGGGCGGTGCCCTCGACGATCGTCGACCTGACCGGCCCGACGCCGCGCGTGCTGCGACCGGGCGTGCTCTCGCTGGAGCGGCTCCGCACGGTGGTCCCGGACCTCACGGAGTAAGCGGAGTACGCCGCACGGACAACGACGTACCAACACCAGCGGAGTGACGTACGTCGATCACGACGATGGAGGGGCTGGACCAACGGTGGAGACCACGCTCAACACGTTCTCGATCATGTTCGTCTGCACGGGCAACATGTGCCGCTCGCCGATGGCCGAGCGGCTGGCCTGGTCGTTGCTGGCCCGGCGTCTTGGCCCCGACGTGGCCAGGTTCCGGGTCTTCAGCGCCGGCACCGGCACTCGCAACGGGCGCGCGATGACCCCGGAGGCGGCCGCGGTCACGTCGGCGTACGGCGCGGATCCCAACGGCTTTCTCTCCTCCGAGTTGACGCCCGGGCACGTCGCCGCCGCGGACCTGGTGCTCACCGCCACCCGGGCACACCGCAGCGACGTCGTGACCGTCGACCCCGTGGCGCTGCGCCGCAGCTTCACCCTGACCGAGTTCGCGCGGACCAGCAGCGCGGTCCTGGCGAGCACGCCGCCCACCGACCTGCCGTTCGACCCGGTGGAGCGGTCCCGTGCGCTCGTCGCCGCGGCGGCCAGGCGACGGGGCACCGTCCGACCAAGCCGGCCGGACGAGGACGACATTCCCGACCCCATCGGCCGGCCGATGGAGGTCTACCAGTCGACCGGCGCGGTCATCGCGCAGGCCGTCGACGCCACGATCTCCGCCCTGGTCGGCGTGGGAGTCAGGCACTAGTGTCCTGCGTCAGAAGTTCCTTGTCGCCGTCTCTGGCGTCCAGGTGGCGCCTCGCGGCGTTGTCGTCGTCGCCAATAGAACACCACTATTGGCTCCTCCTCCGCCTTGCGATCCATCCACCTGGACGCCAGTTCCAGCAACGAACTCCTGACGCAGGACACCCTCGTGCGTGAGTATCTCCTCGTCCTGCTCGTCGCGGCGGCCACGACCTACCTGTTAGGAGGTCTGGTCCGCCGCTTCGCGGCCAGAATCGGCGCGATCACCCCGATCCGGGACAGGGACGTGCATTCCGTCCCGATCCCGCGACTGGGTGGGCTGGCGGTGCTCGGCGGGGTGGTCGCGGCGTTCGTCGTGGCGACGCACCTGCCGTTCCTCGGGATGCTCCCCGAGATCAGAGGAGACGCGTGGGGTCTGCTGCTCGCGGGCCTGGTGATCGCGGTCGTCGGCGGGGTCGACGACGTGGTGGACCTCGACCCGATCACGAGGTTGGCGGGACAGGTGGTCGCGGCCGGCATCCTGGTGGTGTCCGGCGTCCAGCTGAACTGGCTGCCACTTCCCGACGGCACCACGCTGTCGTTGTCGCCGACGCAGAGCGCGATCATCTCGGCGCTGATCATCATCATGATGGCCAACGCGGTCAACTTCGTGGACGGTCTCGACGGCCTGGCGGCGGGCGTGGTGTGCCTTGGAGCGGCGGCGTTCTTCAGCTACTCCTACCTGCTGGCGTTCCAGAACTCCCTCAACCGCGCCACCACCGCGACCCTCGTGACCGCGGTCGTGACCGGGGCCTGCGTGGGATTCCTGCCACACAACTTCTTCCCGGCGCGGGTGTTCATGGGCGATTCGGGCGCCTATCTACTGGGTCTACTGCTCGCCGCCTCCACGATCAGCCTCACCGGCTGGCTGGACCCGAGCGTGATGGCCGCGGACGGGGTACGCCAGAGCCTGCTGCCGGCCCTGCTGCCGCTGGTGTTACCGATCGCGGTCATGGCGCTGCCGTTCATCGACCTGATGCTCGCGGTCGTACGCCGGACCCGTGCCGGGCGTTCGCCGTTCGACGCGGACAAGAAGCACCTGCATCACCGCCTCCACCTCGAACTCGGACATTCCCATCCGGGTGCGGTGCTCGTGATGTATCTCTGGGCGGGTCTGCTGGCCTTCGGTGTGGTGGCGATCGGGCTGTGGACGACCTGGTTGACCGTCGGTCTGGTCGGTCTCGTGGTGGTTCTCGCCATCCTGTGTACGGCGCTGGTGCCACGCCTGCGGAAGGTCGCCCGACCGCGCTGAGCGGCGAGCGGGGGCGGGGTTCGGATGGCCCACCTCGGACGCGCCTGATTCGGTTTTGACCCAACCTTGTGCTAAGTTTCACAAACCTGAGGTGGGGGTGGGCCCGGGCGGGCGAAGCCCGCGTGGGGCCGGAACCACTAACAAGAGGTGGGGGTGTGAGCGCGCATTCACAGCCGAGCGCTCGCGACCCGAGCACCAGCCATCTGAGCATTACCCACACGAGCAACAGGGACGGCCGCCGCTATGACGACCGACAGGGTGACCCCGCTGCTTCGCGGAGCGCTGGTGCCAACATTGGCCGTTGGCGGCGTTTCGATCATCGTGAGTGCGGTGGTCGCGGGTGGCCGGGGCGCCCTCGGTGCGCTGATCGGTGCGGCAACGGCCGTGATCTTCTCCGGAGTGGGGTTCCTGGCGGTCCGCGCGGTGCGGTCGACACCGCCGGCCACCCTGATGTTGGTGGCGCTCAGCAGCTACCTGCTCCGGGTGCTCTTCTTCGGCATCATCCTCGAGATCGTCGGGTCGATCGACGGCGTGGACTCGGTCATCCATCGGGGTGCGACCGCACTGACGGTCGTCGCCTGCGTGCTCGCCGGGATGGCGGGGGAGATCTGGGCATATACCCGGCTTCGTGTCCCCACCTACGACCTTGACGAGCCGGCGGCGCACCCCGTGGACCCTGGGCGGGCGTCATGAGGTCGCACGCACCGCGCAGACGCCTCGGCGCCGCGGGCCGGAGGGCATTACCTTTCCTTTACCCTGGCATAAGCCCCGCCCGAGCTGACTGCTACAGTCCGGAGCGCGATGAACCAGAACGAGCCGGCCCCTCGGCCGGCCGCCGCGGAATCCAACGCCGCTTGGGGGGCAGTTGGGTACCTCGTGTCCGGACCAGCGATCTATGGCGGGCTCGGCTGGTTACTCGACCGCTGGTTGGACGTGTCCTTCCTGCTTCCTGTTGGACTGGTTCTGGGTTCGGTGCTGGGGATGTATCTCCTGATCGCGAGATACGCCCGCAAGTCCTGAAGCCACGCCGGTCCTTGTCTTCTCGCACCCACACCAAGCCCGCCCGAGAGGAGCGCACGTGAGCACGGTGGTCGTCAGCGCCAGCGGCGGCGGCAGTTTTGTGCCGCCGGGACCTGCGTCGTTCGACCTGCCGCCGGTCATCGCCGGCGTCACCAAGCCGATGATGCTGGTCCTGCTGTCGGCGATCATCATCGTGGGCTTCCTGATGCTCACGTCGCGTCGCGCCGCGGTCGTGCCGGGCCGGTGGCAGTACGCCGGTGAGATGGCCTACGGGTTCGTCCGCAACGGCATCGCCCGGGACGTCATCGGTGGCACGGAGTATCTCAAGTTCGTGCCGTTCTTCGTCGCGATGTTCTTCTTCGTGCTCGTCAACAACCTCTTCGCGACGATCCCGGTCGTGCAGTTCCCGACGTTCTCCCATGCGGGGTACGCCTACGCACTGGCGATCATCTCCTGGATCGTCTACAACACCGTCGGGATCCGTAAGCACGGCTTCCTCGGCTACCTCAAGCACAGCACGATCCCTTCGGGGGTGCCGGTCGCGATCTACCCGCTCATCATCCCGATGGAGTTCGCGTCCAACATCATCTTCCGGCCGATCACGTTGGCGCTGCGACTCTTCGCCAACATGTTCGCGGGTCACCTGCTCATCATGCTTTTCGCGCTCGGTGCGGAGTTCCTCCTCATCGAGGCGAGTGGGCTGATCGCGAAGCCGGCCGGGGTTCTCACGTTCGCGTTCGGTATCGCGATCGCGTTCCTCGAGATCCTGGTGCAGGTCCTTCAGGCGTACGTCTTCACCTTCCTCACCGCCATGTACATCGCCGGCGCACTCGCCGAAGAACACTGAGCCGGCGGAAATAACCGAAAGGAAGAAAGAGGAATGATCGGCAACCTCAACATGCTGGGCTACGGCATCGCGACCCTCGGCCCGGGTATCGGCGTCGGTCTGGTCTTCGCGGCCTACATCAACGGTGTCGCCCGTCAGCCCGAGGCTCAGGGCAAGCTGCAGCCGATCGCGATCCTCGGGTTCGCGCTCATCGAGGCGCTGGCGATCATCGGAATCGCGCTGGCCTTCGCTATTCCGGCCCGCTAAAAGCCTTCCGCGCACGAACGGACTGTCGCCATGACACTGATCGCCGCAGAGGAACAGCTCAACCCGCTTGTTCCGCACCCTTCCGAGATGATCCTCGGCGGGGTGGTCTTCCTCATCATCCTCTTCATGGTGTGGAAGTTCGTCACACCACGGTTCGAGAAGGCGTACGCCGATCGCACCGCCGCTATCGAGGGCGGATTGAAGGAAGCCGCGGAGGCGCAGGACAAGGCCAAGGCGGCACTCGACGAATACACCCAGAAGCTGGCCGAGGCCCGGCACGAGGCCGCTCGCATCCGCGAGAAGGCGACGGAGCAGGGCGCCGCGATCATCGCGGAGTTGCGTGCCGAGGCGCAGGCCGAGGCGCGGCGCATCGTCGACCAGGCACAGACCCAGATCGAGGCCGAGCGTCAACAGGTGCTTGCCCAGCTCCGCACCGAGATCGGTGACCTGTCCATCCAGCTCGCCGACCGCATCGTCGGCGAGGTGCTGGACGATGAGGTTCGCCAGCGCCGGATCGTCGAGCGGTTCCTCGCTGAGCTTGAGGAACAGGAGCCGGTCGGAGAGGTCCGATGACCGACGTTCGTGGCGTTTCGCGCAGTTCGCTCGCCTCGCTCCGGGAGCAGATCGCCGCGCTCCCGGGCGGTTCGAGTGACCTGATCGCGCTCGGTGGCGAGTTGTTCGCCGTCACCAGCCTGCTCGACGGCCAGCCGAGTCTGCGCAGGGCGCTCACTGACCCCGCGCGGACTCCCGACGAGCGGGCTGGCCTGGTGGCGAGCCTTCTCCGCCAGCATGTCAGCCAGGCCGGGGTCGACCTGGTTTCGAGCGCGGTCAGTGCGCAGTGGTCCCGGGTGCGTGACCTCGTGGACGCCCTCGAATACCTCGGGGTGCTCACGTCGGTACGCGCGGCCGAAGAAGCCGGCAGCCTCGACGATCTCGAGGACCAGCTTTTCCGGTTCGCCCGTCTTGTCCAGGGCGATGTCGCACTTGCCCGTGCACTCACCGACCGGACCATCGCGTCGAGCCGCCGGGCCGAACTCGCCCGCACCCTGCTCCAAGGGAAGGCGGCCGAGGTGACCGTACGCTTGGTGGAGCAGGCCGTGGTGGCCCCGCGTGGACTCTCCTTCACCGAGGCGCTCGACACGTACGCCAAGGTGGCGGCGGAGTGGCGTCGCCGCCTCGTGGCCACTGTCTATACGGCCGTGGCCTTGGGCGATGCCGAACGCGCCCGGTTGGCCCAGGCGCTGCGGCGCCAGTACGGCCACGACGTACACCTGAACATCCTTGTTGATCCAGGCGTGATTGGCGGCGTCCGTGTCGAACTCGGCGACGAGGTCGTCGACGGCACGATCGCCAGCCGGCTGGACGAGGCGCGACGCCGGCTAGCCGGTTGAGCACGAACCTGAGCTGAGATTGCCGAGAGAGCTAGGACCACACAGATGTCGGAGCTGACGATTCGCCCGGAGGAGATCCGGGATGCGCTCGAGCGTTTCGTCTCGAGCTACCAGCCGGAGGCAGCTGCGCGCGAGGAGGTCGGCAGGGTCACCGACGCCGGCGACGGCATCGCGCACGTCGAAGGCCTGCCCTCGGCGATGGCCAACGAACTCCTGGAGTTCGAGGACGGCACCCTCGGGATGGCCTTGAACCTCGACGTCCGCGAGATCGGTGCCGTCATCCTGGGTGATTTCACTGGTATTGAGGAGGGGCAGACGGTCCGGCGTACCGGCCAGGTCCTCTCGGTGCCGGTCGGTGAGGGCTACCTCGGCCGCGTGGTGGACGCCATGGGCAAGCCGATCGACGGCCTGGGCCCGATCGAGGGGCTCAACGAGCGTCGGGCCCTTGAGCTACAGGCCCCCGGCGTGATGGCGCGGCAGCCCGTCAAGGAGCCCTTGCAAACCGGGATCAAGGCGATTGACACGATGATCCCGATCGGCCGGGGCCAGCGGGAGCTGCTGATCGGCGACCGCAAGACCGGCAAGACCACGGTGGCGGTCGACACGATCCTCAACCAGAAGGCCAACTGGGCAAGCGGCGACCCCACGAAGCAGGTTCGCTGCGTCTACGTCGCGATCGGCCAGAAGGGCAGCACGATCGCCGAGGTCAAGCGCACGCTCGAAGAGAACGGCGCGCTGGAGTACACCACGATCGTGGCGGCCCCCGCTTCTGACCCGGCGGGCTTCAAGTACATCGCCCCCTACACCGGCTCGTCCATCGCCCAGCACTGGATGTACGCCGGCAAGCACGTCCTCATCGTGTTCGACGACCTGTCGAAGCAGGCCGAGGCCTACCGCGCGATGTCGCTGCTGCTGCGCCGCCCACCGGGTCGTGAGGCCTACCCCGGTGACGTCTTCTACCTGCACTCCCGGCTGCTCGAGCGGTGCGCCAAGCTGTCCGACGACCTGGGCGGCGGGTCGATCACCGGCCTTCCGGTAATCGAGACCAAGGCCAACGACATCTCGGCGTACATCCCGACGAACGTCATCTCGATCACCGACGGCCAGATCTTCTTCCAGTCCGACCTGTTCAACGCCAACCAGCGGCCCGCGGTCGACGTCGGTCAGTCCGTGTCCCGGGTCGGCACCTCGGCGCAGACCAAGGCCATGCGGAAGGTCGGCGCCCAGCTCAAGCTGGAGCTCGCGCAGTTCCGCGAGATGCAGGCGTTCGCGATGTTCGCGGCCGACCTCGACGCGGCCTCCCGGCGCCAGCTGGAGCGCGGTCAGCGGCTCACCGAGCTGCTCAAGCAGCCGCAGGCCACGCCGTACCCCGTCGAGGAGCAGGTGGTCTCGATCTGGCTCGGCACCACCGGCAAGATCGACAACGTGCCGGTCGACGACGTACGCCGGTTCGAGTCCGAGTTCCTCGACTTCCTGCGCCGTGAGCGTGACGGCATCCTCGCCTCCATCCGCGAAACCCTCGACTTCTCCGACGACACCGTGAAGGCGTTGGAGGAGGCGGTGACCGACTTCAAGCAGACCTTCGAGACGTCGGAGGGCCGCCTGCTCGAGGCCGGTCGCGAGGAGTTCGAGGCGCTGGAGGAGGAGAGCGTCGAGCAGGAGAAGATCGTCCGGCAGAAGCGGGGCTGATCACGATGGCAGGCAAGATCCGGATCTACCGCCAGCGCATCCGCGCGGTGACGACGATCAAGAAGAGCACCCGCGCGATGGAGCTGGTGGCGGCATCGCGCATCCGCAAGGCGCAGGAGCGTTCGCAGGCGGCCACACCGTACGCCCGTGAACTCACCCGCGCGGTTTCCGCGCTGGCGACGTTCTCGCACGTCGACCACCCGCTCACCACCGAGCGGCCGGAGGCCAGCCGGGCGGCGGTGCTGATCATCGCCAGCGACCGTGGCCTGGCCGGTGCCTACTCCTCCAACGTCATCCGGGAGGGTGAGCGCCTCACCGAGCTGCTGCGTAGTGAGGGCAAGGAGGTGCGGCCCTACCTCTGTGGCCGCAAGGCCGCGTCCTACTACCGCTTCCGCCGGCGGGACGTCGCGGAGGAGTGGACGGGCTTCTCCGACAAGCCGGCGTACTCCGACGCCAAGGCGGTCGGCGAGACCCTCATCGAGGCGTTCCTCGCCGGCAGCGAAGGTGGCGGGGTCGACGAGATCCACATCGTCTACACCCGGTTCGTCAGCATGATGGCCCAGCGGCCGGAGGTCATCCGGTTGATGCCGCTGGAGGTTGTCGAGGGCGAGGCTCCGCCGGCGTCCGAGGAGGTGCTGCCGCTGTATGAGTTCGAACCCTCGGCGGCAGATGTTCTCGACGCGCTGCTGCCGCGTTACGTCGAGAACCGCATCTACCACTGCATGCTGCAGGCGGCGGCTAGTGAGCTCGCGGCCCGGCAGCGCGCGATGAAGTCGGCCACCGACAACGCGGAGGAGCTGATCCAGACGCTCACCCGCCAGGCCAACCAGGCCCGCCAGGCCGAGATCACCCAAGAAATCAGCGAGATCGTCGGGGGCGCGAGTGCGCTCGCCGAGGCGACCGCCGGGAGTGAGTGAGAGACATGACTGCCACGGTTACGGAGAAGACCGCCGAGGAGTCGGCGGCTGGCATCGGCCGGGTCGCGCGCGTCATCGGCACGGTCGTCGACGTCGAGTTCCCCGCCGGTGAGGTACCCGACATCTACAACGCGCTCAGGACCGAAGTGTCGATCATGGGCCAGTCCCAGGTCCTGACGCTGGAGGTCGCGCAGCACCTGGGCGACAACGTCGTCCGGGCGGTGTCGCTGCAGCCGACTGACGGCCTGGTGCGCGGCCAGGAGGTTCGCGACACCGGCAGCCCGATCAGCGTGCCGGTGGGCGAGGTCGCCAAGGGCCACGTCTGGAACGCCGTCGGCGAGTGCCTCAACCTCAAGGACGGCGAGCAGCTGGAGATCACCGAGCGGTGGCCGATCCACCGGTCGGCGCCGGCGTTCGACCAGCTCGAGGGCAAGACCGAGATGCTGGTCACCGGCATCAAGGTCATCGACCTGCTCACGCCGTACGTCCAGGGCGGCAAGATCGGCCTGTTCGGTGGTGCGGGTGTCGGCAAGACGGTGCTCATCCAGGAGATGATCATCCGGGTGGCGCGCAACTTCGGTGGCACCTCGGTGTTCGCCGGCGTCGGTGAGCGCACCCGTGAAGGTAACGACCTCATCCTGGAGTTCGAGGAGGGCAACGTCCTGGGCGACACCGCGATGGTGTTCGGCCAGATGGACGAGCCGCCGGGCACCCGTCTGCGGGTGGGCCTGGCCGGACTCACGATGGCGGAGTACTTCCGCGACGTGCAGAAGCAGGACGTGCTGCTGTTCATCGACAACATCTTCCGGTTCACCCAGGCGGGTGCGGAGGTGTCGACGCTGCTCGGCCGGATGCCGTCCGCGGTGGGTTACCAGCCGAACCTCGCCGACGAGATGGGCATCCTGCAGGAGCGGATCACGTCCACGCGTGGCCACTCCATCACGTCGATGCAGGCGGTCTACGTGCCGGCGGACGACTACACCGACCCGGCGCCGGCGACCGCGTTCACGCACTTCGACGCGACCACCGAGCTGTCCCGTAACCTCGCGGCGCAGGCGATCTACCCGGCCGTGGACCCGCTGACCTCGACGTCGCGGATCCTCGACCCGAGGTACATCGCGCAGGAGCACTACGACACCGCGATCCGCGTCAAGCAGATCCTGCAGCGCAACCAGGAGCTTCAGGACATCATCGCGATTCTCGGTATCGACGAGCTCCCCGAAGAGGACAAGATCACCGTCGCACGGGCTCGCCGCATCCAGCGGTTCCTCTCCCAGAACACCTTCGCCGCGACGCAGTTCACCGGCGTCGAGGGGTCGTTCGTTCCGCTCGCGGACACGATCGAGGCGTTCAAGAAGATCTGTGAGGGCGAGTACGACCACGTGGCGGAGCAGGCGTTCTACTCCGTCGGTGGCCTCGATGACGTCGAGCGCAAGTGGGCGGAGATCCAGAAGGAGCTCTGACCCGCACCCTGAGGTGACGTCGGCCTCCGGAGTCCCACCTACCGGAGGCCGATGACAGGTGGTTCGGTGTAGTACGTGGGGGCGAAGCCCCCGCAGGTTCGGTTTGTTGGTGGGGGTACGTGGGGGCGAAGTCCCCGCGGGTGGGTATTCTCCCGAGAACGATTCAGGCCAGGAGGGTCTACGGTGGCAGAGCCCCTGCATGTCGAGCTGGTCGCGCCCGACCGCACGGTCTGGTCCGGCGAGGCGGCGACTGTCATCGCGCGGACGACCGAGGGCGATATTGGTGTCCTGCCCGGGCATGCCCCGCTTCTCGGCCTGCTCGCGGACGGCGTGGTCGAGATCCGCGCCGCCGGTGGAGAGTGTTGGGTCGCCGCCGTTCATGGTGGGTTCCTCTCGGTCGCCAATGATCGGGTGTCAGTTCTCGCTGAGTACGCCCAGCTCGCGCATGAGATCGATCTCGAGCAGGCGCGCCATGATCTTGAGCGCGCACGGGCTGCGGGTGAGTACGACGAGGATGCGCTCGAACGCGTACGCCGCGCCGAAGCGCGCATCCGCGCCGTCGAGATGACGTCATAAGCCTCGGGTGTGGTGGGCGTGTGGCAGCGATTGATGAGACGGCGGGAGCGCCTCATAGGCAAGCCGACCATCATGCTGCCCAGCTGCCCCGGACCGGGGACGTCGTAAGAGCGCGAAGAGCGGACACGCCACGTGGGTGGGTCCGCCGACACCCATTCCGCGGCCGCCGACCCCTGGGCGGCACCGGATGATCGAGATCGTCCTGGATTCGGCGGGGATCATTCTCGCGCTCGTGGTGGTGGCGCTGGCGGGGCTGGCCATCCGCCGGCGAGTGCTCCAGCGTGGTGGCGGAACCTTCGACTGCAGCGTCCGCCTGCACAAGGGCTCGGGTGGCAAGGGCTGGGTGCTGGGGGTCGCGCGGTACTCCGGCGACAGGGTCGAGTGGTTTCGGGTCTTTTCGTTCGGTCTTCGACCCCGCCGGGTGTTCTCACGGGACAACTTCGCGGTCCGCGCTCGCCGGCACCCGCTGGCGACTGAGGCGCTCGGGTTGTACGCCGGCCATGTGGTCGTGGAATGCGTCGAGGCGGGACACGTGGTCGAGCTCGCCATGGCGGAGGACGCCCTCACCGGCTTCCTCGCCTGGCTCGAAGCCGCACCACCCGGGCGTACTCACGCACCGTTGTAGATCATCGATACCCTGACAAAAGCGAGTTCACCGCGGGCGCGGGCCTTGGGAGGCACAAGGCCCGCGCCCACGTATGTCTCTGCGCGGACCCGGGCCTGTCGTCGAGGTGTTGCCGCCGTGCCTACTCGCTCGCGCCGAAGCCGAAGCCGAAGCTGTAGATGTCGAGGGTGCTGGGGCCAGGGGCAGTCCGCGAACTCGAAGGGCTGACGGCTGCTGGCAGCAGGACTTCACCCGAGAAGAGGGGAAGCGGCAGCGGGATCTCCGTCGGCAGCGGAAGCGGCAACGGCAACGGCAACGGCGGCAGCGGAATGCCGGGGCCGCGGGACGACGTGGGAGTCGGTGTGGGGGCCGGCGGCCGGCGGGTGGTCGGCGAGCTCGTCGGCACCGGCGCCGGCGCGGACGTCTGAGTGGACGTGGGACGCGGCCCAGGGTCACCGGAGGTGGGCCCCGGCTTGGGCCGGCGCGGCTCGGTCGTCGGCCCGCCTGTCGGGTAGGGGACGGGAGCTGGATCCGACGTGGAGCTGGTGGGACGCGGGCCCGGGCCCGGCCGGCCGTCGGGGCCGTCGTCGGGCGGAAGCGTCACGGGCGGGCGCCGGGGCGTCTGTCCCGTGGGAGTGGTGTCGCCCGGCGCCGGCTGCGTGCTGTCGGTGTCTGTGTCGACGTCGGGGGCGGACGCCGGCTCGTCGCTCCCGGCATCGGAAGGTGATGCGCGGTCGCTACCCAACGCGACGCGGTATCCCTCGGGGAACCACGAGCCGTGGCCGTTGTCGGAGCCACCGAGGCTCGCCCACGAGCTCGAGGCGAGTGCCAGTGGCAGGAGAACGACGAGTTGGCGGACCCAGCGACTCGTCTTGGACGGTGCGGGTCGAGCGGCCCGGTGCCGGCGCCGAACGCGGTTAGCCCCAGGTGTGTCAGCAGCGCGCCGTCCCGGCCCGGCCTCGGGAGCAGGCCCTGAGACCGTGGCTCGTCGCTGGCCGACGTAGTGGCCATGGCCTCGAGAATCGTCCGCGGCTGCCCACTGTCCCGGCGCGTTGGAGAGCACTTCGGTGTGCCAGGGTGCCGGGCGGGCATGCGCTCCAGCCTGCTGGTCGGGCTGCTGATCTGGCCGCGGCTGGGCCGAGTGTCGGGGGCGCCAGGCCTCTTGCTCAGATGCGGAGTGCTGGGTCCGACCAGGACGCCTGCCGTCCATTCCTCACCTTTCGGCTGGCTCTTCGTTGAGCGTTGACCTACGGCACGATGCTTTGGATGCCCGCGGTGCGCAGCCCCCCGGCCACAGCTCGCCCCCGGCGCAAGTGAACAACCTAGCGGTCGAATACCTCCTCATGCGAGGTGCTTCAACGAGAAAGTGTTGCTCTGTCCCGATTTATCGGCTACGGTCCGCTCTGGCATCGTCACGAAACCGGCAATAGCCGTCGATAAGTGCAGTCAGTCCGTGTCGACTGGCCCGCCTGGCTGCCACAACACATCGCCCTGTGGGCCGTTCGCCAGCCGGGCAAGGATGAACACCAGATCCGACAGCCGGTTGAGGTACTTCACCGCTTCGGCGTTGATGGCCGTCCCATGGAGTTCGACAGCGGCCCACGCCGAGCGCTCCGCGCGGCGTACGACGGTGCGGGCGACGTGCAGCAGGGCCGCCTCGGCCGTCCCGCCCGGAAGTACGAAGGACCGCAGGGGTTCCAGTCGTTCGTTGAACTCGTCGCACCAGGCCTCCAGGCGTTCGACGTACGCCGGGGTGATCCGCAGCGGCGGAACCTTTGGTACGACATCGGGGTCGACCGGGTTGCCCAGGTCAGCGCCCACGTCGAAGAGGTCGTTCTGGATCCGGCGAAGCACGGCGACAACCTCGTCCGTGGGCCTGGCCAGCGCCACCACCATCCCGAGCGCGGCGTTGGCCTCGTCGACATCGGCGTACGCCTGGAGCCGGGCGTCGGTCTTGGGCACCTGGCTGTTGTCGACGAGCCGGGTGGTACCCGCGTCGCCCGTGCGGGTGTAGATGCGCGTGAGCTTGACCATGAGGGCAGCCTAGGCGCTGTCCGGAGGAGCGAGCGCACCGACGAATCTACGGGTGTCCCAGCGGCGCCCGCGGCCCGGCTCGTAGCATGCGCGGGTGGAACGGTTACGAATCCAGGGCAGGTCCCACCTCGTCGGCGAGGTGACGGTGTCCGGCGCCAAGAACAGCGCTCTGAAACTCATGGCGGCGGCCCTTCTCGCACAGGGCACTACGGTCCTGCACGAAGTGCCAGACATTCTTGACGTCCGCTATATGGGCGAGTTGCTCCAGCGACTGGGCTGCCGGCTCGACGCCGACGGCGGGACGCTGCGCATCGACGTACCCTCGTCGATCGAGTACGAAGCGGACTATGACCTCGTGCGCCGGCTGCGGGCATCCATCACGGTGCTCGGTCCGCTCGTCGCGCGGTGCGGCCGCGCCAAGGTGGCGCTCCCCGGCGGCGACAGCATCGGCTCGCGCGGTGTGGGGATGCATGTCGCGGGCCTGGCCCGGATGGGTGCTGACATCCGCGTCGAGCACGGCTTCGTCGTGGCGGAGGCATCCGGTGGCCTGCACGGCAGCACGATCCTCCTCGACTTCCCGAGTGTGGGCGCGACCGAGAACCTCCTGCTTGCCGCGACCCTCGCCAAGGGCACGACCGTGATCGACAACGCCGCCCGCGAGCCCGAGATCGTCGACATCGCCGAGATGCTGTCGCGGATGGGCGCCAAGATCGGCGGCATCGGCACGTCCCTCCTGGAGATCGAGGGCGTGGAAGCGCTGGCGCCTGTCGAGCACACCGTCATACCCGACCGGATGGTGGCGGGCACCTGGGCAATCGGGGCCGCGATCGCGGGTGGGCGGGTGGCCATACGGAACGCCCGCGCCGACCACCTCGAGATCGTGCTCGACAAACTGACCCGGGCGGGCGCGTCGATCCAGCCGGCCGCGACGGGGTTCGAGGTGCGGATGGAACGCCGCCCGCAGGCCGTCGACATCGTGACGCTGCCGTATCCGGGGTTCCCGACCGACCTGCAGCCGATGATGGTGACCCTCGCGGCTGTCAGTGAGGGCACCGCGATGGTGACGGAGAACCTCTTCGACGGGCGCTTCCGCTTCGTCCAGGAGCTGGCCCGGCTCGGTGCGGACGTACGCACCGACGGGCACCACGCGGTCATCCGCGGCATGCCGCTCCTGTCCGGGGCTCCGGTGGACGCGACTGACATCAGAGCCGGTGCGGCGCTGGTGCTGGCCGCGCTGGCGGCGGAGGGTGAAACCGTGGTGTCCGGAGTGCATCACCTTGATCGGGGTTACCCCGACCTCGTGGGGGTGCTCCACCGCCTGGGTGCGCAGGTCATGCGCGAGCCGGACGCGGAGTTCCGGAGGTAGCCGCCGCCAGCGCGGCCAGCTGAGCTCGTCAGGCCGACTCGTCGAGGTCGACCTGGGCGCCGAGTCCCTCGAGCTTGGGCAGGAAGTTCTCGTAGCCGCGCTGGAAGATGCCGATGCCGCGCAGCGTCGACCGGCCCTGCGCGGCCAGCGCCGCGATCATGTACGAGAAGCCGCCCCGAAGGTCGGGGATGGTGAGGTCGGCGCCGTGCAGCGACGACGGTCCGGAGATCACCGCCGAGTGGGAGAAGTTCCGCCGCCCGAACCTGCACGGGGTCGCGCCCAGACACTCGCTGTAGACCTGGATGTGGGCGCCGAGGCGGACGAGTGCGTCGGTGTAGCCGAGGCGGTTCTCGTACACCGTCTCGTGCACTATGGACAGGCCGGTCGCCTGGGTCAGCGCGACGACGAGCGGCTGCTGCCAGTCGGTCATGAAGCCCGGATGGACGTCGGTCTCGAGGGCCAGGGCGTTGAGCTTGCCGCCCGGGTGCCAGAACCTGATGCCGTCCGAGGTCACCTGGAACTCCCCGCCGACCCGGCGGTAGACGTTGAGGAACGTCATGAGGTCGACCTGGCGGGCGTTCCTGAGGAACACCTCGCCGCCGGTGGCGAGCGCCGCGCAGGCCCAGGAGGCGGTCTCCATCCGGTCGGGTAGGGCCTCGTGGATGTAGCCGCCCATCCGCTCGACGCCGGTGATCCGGATGATCCGGTCGGTGTCGAGGCTGATGATCGCGCCCATCTTCTGGAGGACGCAGATGAGGTCGATGATCTCCGGCTCCACCGCGGCGTTGCGTAGCTCGGTGACGCCTTCGGCGCGGACGGCGGTGAGCAGCACCTGTTCCGTCGTGCCGACGCTGGGGTACGGGAGCTCGATCTTGGTCCCGGTCAGGCCTTTTGGTGCGCTGATGTGCAGCCCCTCGGGCCGCTTCTCGACCACGGCGCCGAACTGCCGGAGCGCGTCGAGGTGGAAGTTGATCGGGCGGTCGCCGATCTTGCAGCCCCCGAGGTCGGGGATGAAGGCGTGCCCGAGCCGGTGCAGGAGCGGGCCACACAGCAGGATCGGGATGCGGCTCGCGCCGGCGTGCACCTCGATGTCAGGAACCGCGGCCTGTTCGACGCGGGACGGGTCGAGGATGAGCGAGTCCGGGGTCTCTCCGTCACGGACGGTGACGCCGTGGAGTTCGAGCAGATTGCTCACGATCCCGACGTCCCGGATGCGCGGGACGTTGGACAGGATCGAGGGTTGGTCGCCCAGCACGGCGGCCACCATGGCTTTCGGTACGAGGTTCTTGGCTCCTCGGACGGCGATCTCGCCGACGAGTGGTGTGCCCCCCGACACAACCAAGGTGTCCACGGTCATGCGTATATCCCTCCCAGAGCATGCGGCGTATGGCCCCAGTGCGCGTGGCCTACGACTCGAATTCGCATGCGAAGCACGACATACCGTAATGGCCACCCGGAGTTCTCGTAGGGTGCCCCCATGGCGGAACTCACTCCTCGCACGCTCGCGGTCGTCGGCGCCGGTTTGATGGGCGCAGGGATCGCCCAGGTCGCGGCGACGGCCGGGTGGCAGGTCACGATGCGCGACGTCACCGACGAGGCACTCAAGCGCGGGCTCGACGGCATCCGGAAGTCGCTCGGCAAGTTTGTGGAGAAGGGCCGGCTCTCGGCGCAGGAGGCCGAGGCGGCGGTCGCAAGGATCCGTACGACCACTGACCTCGAGGCGGCGGCCGCGGACGCGTCGTTCGTGGTCGAGGCGGTCTTCGAACGGATCGAGGTCAAGCACGAGGTGTTCCGGGAGCTTGACCGGTTCTGCCGCGACGACGCCGTCCTCGCGACCAACACCTCGGCCATCCCGATCACCAAGATCGCCTCGGTGACGGCGCGACCGGAGTCCGTCGTGGGCACCCACTTCTTCTCGCCGGTGCCGATGATGGCGCTGTGCGAGCTGGTGCGGGGCCACCGGACGAGCGACGAGACCCTCGCGCGGGCACGGGAGTTCGCCGAGTCGGTCGGCAAGACCTGCGTGGTGGTCAACCGCGACGTGGCGGGATTCGTGACCACGCGGCTGATCTCGGCCCTGGTGGTGGAGGCCGTCCGCCTGGTCGAGAGCGGCGTCGCCTCCCCGGAGGACATCGACATCGCCTGCAAGCTCGGCTTCGGCCACGCGATGGGGCCATTGGCCACGACCGACCTCACCGGCGTCGACGTCCTCCGGCACGCGACGGCGAACATCTGGGAGGAGACGGCCGACCCGAAGTTCTTCCCACCGGAGCTGCTGACCCGGATGGTCGAGGCGGGCGAGTTGGGCCGTAAGTCGGGCCGCGGGTTCTATTCGTACGACGGCTGACGGCCCGCGGGGGGAGTGCGCGCCTGGCGCCGCATTAGGCTCGGCGCGTGAGCGCGACTCTCCTCGACGGGGTGCTGTTGCTGGCCATCGTCGGCGCGGTCTCGGGCCTTGCCCGCCGGGTGGGTCTGCTCGCCCCGATCCTGCTGGTGATGGTCGGCATCATCATGTCGTACCTCCCGTTTGTCCCGGCATTTCACCTCGAGCCGGAACTCGTGCTGGGCGGCATCCTTCCGCTGCTGCTCTACGCCGCGGCGATCCAGACCTCGGTGCCGGCGTTCCGGCGCAACCTCCGCCCGATCGGGCTCCTGGCGTTCGGTCACGTCCTCTTCATCACGCTGGTGGTGGGGCTGGCCGTCCACGCTCTGGTGCCGGGGATCCCGCTCGCGGCGGCGTTCGCGCTCGGCGCCATCGTGTCGCCGCCGGACGCGGTGGCGGCGACGTCGATCGCGCGGCGGATCGGGCTTCCGCGCAAGACCGTGACGATCCTCGAGGGCGAGAGCCTGGTCAACGACGCCACGGCGTTGGTGACGCTGCGGGTGGCGGTGGCGGCCACTGTCGGTGCCGCTCTCAGCTGGGATGCCGCGCTGCGTGAGCTTGCCATCGCCGCGATCGGAGGCGTGCTCATCGGTTGGGTGGTCGGGTGGCTGGCCGCCTGGCTCCACCGGCGTACCGACGACGCCCTGATCGACAACACGGTGTCGATCCTCACGCCGTTCCTCGCCTTCGTGCCGGCGGAGCGGTTCGGCGCCTCCGGGGTGGTGGCGGTCGTGGTGTGCGGTATGTACGTTGGCCACCGCCGCCCGCTGCTGATGGGGCCGGCGTCGCGGCTGCAGATGGACGCGTTCTGGAGGGTGACGCAGTTCCTGCTCGAAGGGTTCGTGTTCCTGCTCGTCGGGCTCCAGATGCGCGGGATCGTCGACCGGCTGTCGTACGCCTGGCCGATGGTGCTCGTGGTCTCCGCCGCGGTCGTGGGCGTGGTCGTGGTGGGTCGCTTCGTCTGGGTCTTTCCGGGTGTCTACCTTCCCCGGCTGCTGCCGCGGGTGCGTGCCCGGGAACCACAGCCGTCTCCGGCGAACGTCGCGGTGGTCTCCTGGGCGGGTATGCGGGGTGTCGTGTCCCTGGCGGCGGCGTTCAGCCTCCCGTTCACCTTCCCGGGCCGGGACCTGCTGGTCTGGGTGACATTCGTCGTCATCCTCGTGACGTTGGTGGGGCAGGGCTTCACCCTGCCCTGGTTCGCCCGCTGGTTGCGGGTGTCGCGCGACGACCCGCAGGCCGACGCGCTCGCGGAGGCGGAGGTACGCCAGGCCGCGTTCCGCGCGGCGCAGCGCCGGCTGGAGGAGGAGGCCGCGAAGGTCGGTGCGCCGAGCTACGTCGTCGAGCGCCTGAACGCCCTTGCGGAAAACCGCGCGAACGAAGCGTGGGAACGCCTGGGCAACCCCGACCGGGAGCCCCCTTCCGAGGCGTTCCGCCGGCTGCGGCTTGCCATGCTGGAGGCCGAGCGCCAGGAGTTCATCGACGCTCGCGACCGGGGAATACTGCCTGACGAGGTGCGCAACCGGGTCGAACTCGAACAGGATCTCGAGGAAATGATGCTGTCGCGCCGGCGCCGGAGGGACGACGAATGACGGGGAGAGAACTCACGAAGGGGAGGGAGGACGCATGAACCCGTGCGCACACCTGGTCGAGGCGCCGACTGAGGCGCCGACCCAGGAGACCGAAGGCTGCGAAGGTTGTCTGGCCGAAGGAAGGGACGACTGGGTCCATCTGCGTATGTGCCTGAGCTGTGGCTACGTCGGCTGCTGCGACTCCTCGCCCCGGCGGCATGCGACCACCCATTTCATGGAGACGGGGCATCCGGTCATGCGCTCGTTCGAGCCGGGCGAGACGTGGCGTTGGTGCTATCTGGATGAACGCCTCGGTTAGGGCCGTTAACCAGCGAACGTCTTCGTAGCGACTGTCACACGCCCGACACGGCCGCACCGGCGAGGGCCGGCCAGGTGTGGTCATGCCCCCGCATCGGCTTTACGGTGCGGGAAGTGGGGTGTACGAGTGGGAACATCCTGACGCCGAATCGCGGAGGACAGGTATGTTCCGTTCCGTTCGTGCGCTCCTCTGTTTGGTTGCCGTGGCCGCGATGTTCGTGCCCATCCAGCAGTCGGTTTCACCGACGCGGGCGGCAGCTGCCCGAGCCGTTCCGACACCGGAGTCGGTGATCGGCTGGAAACCCTGTACTGACTACAAGATGGCGACCTACGAGCAGATCGCCGACTACTACCGGAAGCTTGACCGGGCAAGCGACCGGATGCGGCTCTTCGATATCGGAAAGAGTAGCGAGGGCCGCGATCTACTGCTCGCGGTCATCTCCTCCGAACAAAACCTCAAGCCGGCGAACCTCGAACGCTACAAGGACATCGCGCGCCGGCTCGCGCTGGCCAAGGATCTGACCCCGGGCGAGGCGCAGCGGCTTGCCGAGCAGGGCAAGACCATCGCCTGGGTCGACTTCGGGATCCACGCGACCGAGACCGCGCCCACGCAGGAGGCGCCGGACTTCGCCTACCAGTTGGTTTCGGGGGAGACCAAGGAACTCCGTGAGATCCGGGAGAACGTCATCACGCTCGTCGTTCCCAATCTCAATCCCGACGGCGGAACGCAGGTCACGGAGTGGTACCGCGAGCACAAGGAAAAGCCGTGGGAACTCCGGCTGCCCGAGCTTTACCAGAAGTACGCCGGCCACGACAACAACCGTGACTGGTACATGTTCAACCTCCCAGAATCCCGGGCGATCGCGGATCAGCTCTACCGTGAGTGGTTCCCGCAGATCGTCCACAACCAGCACCAGTCGGGTCCGTATCCGTCGCGGATCTTCGTTCCGCCGTTCGAGGATCCAGTGAATCCCAACATCCCTCCCGAGGTGACGCGGGGCGTCAACCTGGTTGGTGACGCGATGACCCGGCGGCTCACCTCCGAAGGAAAACCGGGTGCGGTGTCGCGGATCTCGTTCGACATGTGGTGGAACGGCGGTATGCGGTCCGCGCCGTATTACCACAACATGATCGGCATCCTGACCGAGACCTCGCACAATTCGCCGACGCCGGCGTTCAACGATCCGGCGAAATTCCCCGCGACGTTCGAGAACGGCGAGTCGACGAAGATTCCGTCGGTGTCGTATCCCGATCCCTACCAGGGCGGGTGGTGGCACATGAGCCAGAGCTGCGAATATGTCAGTTCGACCTCGCTCGCCATGCTCGACCTGGCCAATGAGAAGCGCACCGAATGGCTCGAGGGCATTTATCGCATGGGGCGGGCCGCGATTGGTGCGGGCGCTGACGAGACCTACGTCATTCCCGCCGACCAGGCCGACGTTCCCACCGCGGTGAAGCTGGTCAACACCCTGCGTCGCGGCGGCGTCGAGATCGAGCAGGCCACGGCGGCGTTCGAGGCGGGCGGGCGCACCTATCCCGCCGGGAGTTTCCTGGTCCGCGGCGCGCAGGCGTTCCGGCCGTATCTCGCCGACCTGCTCAACCCGCAGGTGTATCCGGAACGCCGGGCCTGCCCGACGTGCCCGCTGGACGAGCCGTACGACATCACCGGGTACACCCTCTCGCTGCAGATGGGTGTCGATGTCGACAAGTTCGGCGAGCGGGTGGCCGCGCCGACCAAGGCGGTCAGCTGGGCGCAGCCGCCGGCGGGGACCGTCAGCGCTGGTCCGGCTGCGGCGTACGCTCTCGACTCGCGTGTCAACGACACCTTTACAGCGGTGGCGAAGGTGCTCGCGGCCGGCGATCAGGTGCGGCGGACCACCGGCACGGTTACTACCGACCAGGGTTCCTGGCCGGCCGGGACCTTCCTCGTGACCGCCACCCCGGAGAGCCGCTCCCGGCTCGAACAACTCGCGAGCAAGCTGGGCCTGCGGGTCGGGACCGTCACCGAGATTCCCGCGACGGCCAAGCCGGTAAGCGCGCCGCGGGTGGGTCTCTACCAGGCGTGGGGAAGCGGCTTCTACGACGAGGGCTGGACGAGGTACATCTTCGACACGTTCGAGATCCCCTATGCCCGGCTCCAGGACGCCGCCATCCGCGCCGGCAACCTGCGGGAGAAGTACGACGTGATCGTCCTGCCCGATGCGACCTACCGGTCGATGCGTGACGGCAACGCCGCCGGGTCGATGCCCGCGGAGTACACCGGCGGGATGAGCCCGCAGGGTGTCGCGAACCTCGAGGCGTTCGTGAAGGCTGGCGGCACCCTGGTCGCGATGGACTCGGCCACGCAACTGCCGATCCAGGCGTTCGGCCTTCCGGTGAAGGACGTCACGGCTGGGGTTTCTGAGGAGAAGCTGTACATCCCAGGCTCGCTTTTGCGGGTGAACGTCGACAACACGACACCTCTGGGGTACGGCATGCCGGAGAGGTCCTTCGCCTTCTTCTCGCAGAGTCCGGCGTTCGAACTGCAGGGTGACGGTGCGGCTACCACGGCGCGCTACCCGTCGCAGGACCTGCTCGCGAGCGGCTGGATTCTCGGCGAGGAGATCCTCGCGAACACCACCGCCGTGGCGGACGTCGCCTACGGCGATGGGCAGGTGGCGTTGCTGGGCTTCCGGACTCAGCATCGCGCGCAGGCACACGGCACGTACAAGCTGTTGTTCAACGCGTTGTATCTCGGCTCGGCCGGATAGGAAACTCGCCGGAGAGGACGACGCCGCTGGAGAGGGCGGCCCGATCCGGCCGCTGTGATCTAAATCCTGGGCGATTGCGCAGAATGGGTGGATAGGGTGATCCGCGTGCCCTACTCCACCCCTTCTGCCGCCCTGCCCGAGGTGACGGTCCGATGACTGACGTCGCGGACGCTTTGGCGCGCGCCGAGGCCGCGCTGACCGAGATCCCGGCAGATTCGGGCGTCAGCGCGGTGGTGGCGGGAATCCCGTGCGTGAGTTACCCCCTCAAGCAGGCCTGGGCCACCCAGGCGAAGGCGATGGTCCCGCCGCGGCCGGCCGCGCTCGACGCCGCCCTCGAGTGGGTTTCAGGGCACGCGGACGTGCCCGGACTCTGGGCGGTGATGACCCGGGGCCGGCACGTGACCCAGCCGGTCTTCACCGAACGCGGTCTCACGCCGTGGCTGGAGCTGCCGGTTCTCCTGCTCGGTGGCGCCGATCGGCTCGCGAGCGTTCCCCACGTGCAGGGCCTGGAGGTTTCCCTCGCGACCAGTCCGGCGGAGTTCCTGGCGGTGTACGGCGAGGAGCTGACGCCCCTGGTGTCGCCCGCCAGCCTGGCCGCGCCGTCGTACCACCATCTCGTCGGCCGGGTCGACGGCGTGCCGGTCGCCTGCGCACAGGTCCGCGAGGTCGCGGGCACCGCGTACATCTCGGCGATCACGGTCGTCCCCGGCGCGCGGGGCAGGGGCTTCGGCTCGGCGATCTCCGCGGCCGCCACGCGCTACGCGCTCGGGCTCCGGCCGCGGGCGGTGTGGCTGTGCGCGCAGAAGGACCTGCACAGGATGTATGGGCGATTGGGCTTCCGGCCGGTCGACGTTCACGTCCAGTTGCGCACCGACGGGGACTGACCGGCCGAACGCCTGGCCGGCGGTGGCTCAGGCTCAGAGCTCCAGGCCACGCTCGAGTTGCTTGGCCGCGCGGCGGGCCTCCTTGAGTGGTTTGCCGCGGCTTTCGGTGGGCAGTCGCCAGACGTCGATGCCGCCCATCAGGGAGTAGGCCCGGATCCGGATGAGTGGCGCACCGTGGCGGGCGGGCCGCCGGCTGCCGCGTTCGTCATTGCCGCCCATGAGCGAGAAGCCTTCGACGACGACCTCGACGCTGTCGGGCACGTAGATGTCGGTGCCGCCCATGACCGCGAACGCGTTGATCACGAGTTCGTCGCCGTCGACCTCGGCGTCGCGGAGGTCGAGGTTGTCGCCGCCCATGATGGCGATCGTGTTGACGCTTCCGCTGAGCCGGAAGCGGCCCCGCCGGTTGGAGCCGCCCATGATGGCGACGAACCAGCGGGTGACCTTGCGCCGAACCTTCGGCGGCGTGATCCGCTCCGGAAGGTCACGGGTGAGGACGGCGAGTTCGGCGTGGGTCTTGGCGTGGTAGGCGTGGTGGGCGCGCTCCTCGAGCTCGGCGAGGGTCAGGCGGCCGGCGGCGGCGTGCTCGCTCAGCAACTCAACGACGCGTTCGCGTTCGGAGTCGGAGGCGCGGATTGGCTGGGCGGCGGGTAGCTGCTCGCTGGGCGGCGGGCGTTCGTCGTCCACGGTGGCTCCTTGGGTGAACTTCCTAGCCGGGCCCCGGAACGGTGAAAGGGACGGTCAAGCCGGAACGCGTTCCTGGACGAGGGCGATCACGTCATCCGCGCAGCCCCAGGACATGGTAACGCCCGCACCACCGTGTCCGTAGCAATGAACAACGACCCTACCGCCGCCCGTGTCCTCGGCTTCGAGTCGCACGCTCGGGCGCGCTGGACGGAGCCCGACCCGGTGCCGGAGCACCCGCGCGCCGGCCAGGGCCGGCACCAGGCGTTCGGCCACGGTCAGGATCGCACGCGCGGTCTCCTCCCGCGGCCGGGTGTCCCAGTCGCCCTCCTCGGCGGTGCCGCCGACCACGATGTCGTGGAGCCGGGGTACGACGTACACGGGGCGGCTGGGCTCGGAGTCGTCCACCCACCACTCGGACAGGCCGATCTGCTCGACCTGGCAGATCTGCCCGCGGACCGGCGTCAGCGTCCGGTCGTCGGCGAGCCGGCGCGCGGCCAGGCCGGCGCAGTTGATCACGACCTGCGCGGCATTGGGGAGTGCGCTCAGCGCGTGCCGGGTGAGGGTGCCGCCAAGGCGTTCGAGGCGGGTGACCAGCCAGGGGAGGTAGACGCTCATGTCGACGACCGGCGCCTCGAACTCCCAGCCCCCGGCGTACCCCGACGGCGGTCGGCTCACCGGCCGCAGATCGGGGACGGCCTCGGCCCACCAGGGCTGGGGGATCTCCGCGCGGGTGAGCTCGCGGCCGGTGCGCATGCGTACGCCGGCGCCTGGCTCGACCTCCGCCAGCCGGGCGAACTCCGCGTACGCCCTCGCCGACCACGCCGTGACCCGGTCCTGCGGGAGGGCGCGGTAGGGGTACCAGACGGCCGCCGCCACCGCGGACGTGGTTTCGAGGGGAAGATCGCGGGCGAGGACGTGGACGTCATAACCTGCTTCGGCCAGGCGTACGGCACAGGTCAGGCCGACCACGCCAGCCCCGATGACGATCACCCGGGTGCGGGTGGGGAGTCCGGCCATAGTTCGATGATGCAGGTTCGCCTTGACAGGGTTCAAGCTTCAGCCCTTCCTGCCCAGAATGGCGTGCCGGCTTCTTCCCGCGTAAGTCCTGGACTGCTTGGACTCGTCCGGTTGGTGAGGTGGTCGGCGACGGTCCGGCGTCCGGGTCCCTGTTGGTTGGGGTTTGCCTGTTGTGGGATCGTGCCGCCTGGCAGGGGATCGCGGTCCACGTCGTACGTGTGTCCGAGCGGGCTTTGTGCTCGCATGGTTCCCGATTCTTGGCGGGTCCACCACCAGCCGCCTTCGTGTTTGGCGCGGTGGTGGCGTTTGCAGAGCATCGTCAGGTTGCACGCGCAGGTGGTCCCGCCGTTGCGGTGTTCGAAGGTGTGGTCTGCTTCGCATTTCGCCGCTGGCCGTTCGCAGCCGGGGTGGCGGCAGGTGCGGTCCCGTGTTTGCACGAATTCGCGCTGTTTCTTGGTTGGCCGGTAGGCGCTGCGCTGGTGGTAGACGACCACACCGTCTTCGGTGACGGTCCAGCAGTACTCGAACCCCGCTTCGGCCGCTTTGATGATGTCGGCGATCACCTCGGGTGAGACGGGTCCGAAGTCCTTCAGGTCACCCGGCTCGTACCCGGCCTCGCCAGCTTCATCACTTGTCTTGCCAGCGGCGGCTTTCAGCCAGGTGTCGAGTGGGGCGACGAGTTCGACCTTGACGGCCATGCCGCCCGTGTCCAGATGCCGGCCGCATAGCAGGTCGAGGAAGACGTCGACTTCGATTTCGTCGAGGTAGCGGTCATCCCCGCCGGCCTTGAGATGCTCACTCATCTCCTTGATGAACGCCTTCGCTTGGACGACGCTCTCCAGCGGTAGGTCATAACCGAAGATACTCGCGACCCCGTTCACACCGGCACTGAACTTGATGCGACGCTCGCGTTTCGCTGCCTTCCGCCGCTCCTCGGCACCCACCGGATCCAGCGCCACCACATTCCCCTTCAACCGGCGCTCGATCTGCTGCCGGGTCAGGTCCGGCGCCTTCGACAGGATCCACTCCTCCGCCTGCGGGCAAGCTCATCGGACAGGAAGCTGGTTCGGAGGCGATCTCCCGCGCCTTGTTCACATCAATCCGACCCGCCTCCAGAGCGGCACGGGTACCAGGGAGGCGGGCGGTCAGGTCAAGCGCCAAACACAGCTCACGATCAGCCGAACCGGGCGCCAACGTCAGGGCGGCGCCGATCTCAACCGAAGCGAACTCGCTGCAGGTATCAAGGAGTTCTGGTGGCGCATCTTCGCCACCCATCGGTGACCGCGCCACGTAGAACATCGCCTCGTACATGCGGCACGACGCCCACGACGCCTGACGCTGCCACGCCTGCATCACCACGACCCGCGCGTAGCCGTTCACTGCATTCAAATCGATAGCCGCCAGCGTGGCGGCAAGCTCAGGACCGGGCGCGGCCTCAGCCAACGCCGACACATCAACATCCCCGTGGTCGAACATGTGTCCCAGTATAACGAAGGAACGATCACCTCGCAGAGACCAGAATCTCCTTGTGGATAAGCTGAATCTGACCGCTGGTGACCCGAGTGGTACGAAGACGCGCGACTCTGCGGGCTCAGGCCTTCCACTCCAGCCGCAGGTCCTTGCCGAGGTAGGCAGCCAAGCGGTCGGCTTCGCGTTCCGCGCCTCGGCGAACCTTCGCCGGCAGCGCACGTTCGCGGAGTGAGCCAGGCGCGGGATGCGCTGGTGGGAGCGCCGCCAGGATCTGGTCAAGTTCCGTAGCGACACAGGCTTGCGGAAGTGCTGGCGGGTGCGCTGCGCCGCCTGCCAGAGCGCGAACTCCTGTGCTGGAAGGAGATGGTGGGTCCCGCGCATCGCCCAGGTCTTGATGAGCGAGCGATCCTCAGACAGTGCCCGCGCCACGGTGTCGCGCGCAAGCCCGTCGACCCGGGCGGCGTACGACCCGCTGAAGAGTTCGACGGCATCCCGCACGATCGCGGAGCACACCTGGCTGTTGCGACCTCAGTGCGGCCCGGCGATCGCGGTCTCCGTACCGCAGGGGCCCCCGCCGATGCTCTCGGCCAGGACGACGGGCTCGCCGTCCATCGTGAGCGTGGGGTACCACCTCGCGATCCGTTCCGTCGAGCGCCCGATGTAGTGGCAGATGAACGAACGCCGGAACCGGTCGGTCGTGGCGTTCGGCCCCGACCCGTGCACCAGGCTGCCGTTGAAGAAGAGGACGTCTCCCGGCTCCATGTCCACCGGGACCGGCGCGAGTCCAGGCGGCGGCGGGACGTACTCCCGGGTGAACGACACCTCGGGATCGGCGTCCTCGGGACAGAACACGTCCATCCGGTGGGTACCCGGCACCACCTCGAGCCCGCCGTTCTCGCGGTCGATGACGTCGCACGCCACCCAGGCGGCGATGCAGGTGCCCGGCTCCACGCGCAGGTAGAAGTTGTCCTGGTGCAGCGCCTGCCCACGGGCGCCAGGCGGCTTGAAGTAGAACATGCTCTGTGCCGCCAGCGGCTCCTCACCCAGCAGGTCGGCGAGGATCGCGCCGATCCGCGGGTCGAGCAGGTAACGCCGCGCCAGGTCGTTGACCTCGTGCGGATGCATCATCCGCGGGTACGCGCGGAGGACGTCGTACGGCTCGCCGGGCGTGGCGGGCACCGGCTCGAAGTGTCCCGGGATCGGTCCCGCGGCGTGCAGCGCCATGAACTCGTCCCGGATCTGCGCGGCCTCCTCCGGGGAGAAGAGCGCACGGACAACCGCGAAGCCGTCGTCCGCGAACCGCTGGCGTTCGACGTCCGGGAGCGCGCTCATCGGCGCTGGCGGGTGGACGGTGGTCATGGTGGGTGCCTCCTCGGCTGGGTACCTTCGTGGCGTCGGCTCCGTCGCCTCGCTCAGGCTGGTGTCTTTCGACCGTAGATTCCGCGTGGGAGTAAGGGGATATCCGTGACCGCTGACGACCTGCCGGATCCTGCTGCGGACCTCCAGGTCCACCTCACGCCGGCCCCGTCGGCGGAGCTTCTCGTCGCGGCGAGGTTCGATGTCGGCGCGGGGTATGTCGTCCACCGGGACCGGGGCGCGCCGAGCTGGCTCCTGACCTGGACGGTCGACGGGGCTGGCCGGTTCCGGCAAGGCGGTATTGACGTACGCGCGGGGCCCGGTGACCTCGTGGCCCTCGGTCCGGGAATCGCGCACAGCTATGCGGCCGAGCCGGGTGAGCGGCCGTGGTCCTTCTGGTGGGTGCACTGCCAGGCCCGCCCGTCATGGCAGGCATGGCTGCGCCCGTACGCCGTGGGCGGCCGGGTCTATCACGTACCCGGCGTACCCACCGTCGTTCACAACCGGATCGGGGAGGCGTTCCGGCGCCTCCACGCGGACGCGAGATGGCCAGCCCACGGTCCGCTCCCCGACGCGGTCAGCCGCGATGCCCGGGAGGCGTGGCTCGTGGTCGCGGCCGGAACGCCGGCCCGCGAGCTCGCCCTGGGCCGGGTCGAGGAGGTGGTGGTGCTCGCGACCAGCACGGCCAGCATCGACCGGGGCGAGCCGATGGGGGAGGACGGCATCGATCCTCGGGTACGCCGGGTCGAGGCGCTCCTCACGGCAGACCCGGCCGCGCCGCACACGATCCGTTCGCTGGCGGAGCACGTCGCGCTCTCGCCGTCGCGGCTGGCGCACCTCTTCTCAGCGCAGACCGGGCGTACGCCGATGCAGGCACTCCGGGACGCGCGGCTTGGGCGGGCAGCCCGCCTCCTCGAAGCGACCGACCTCCCCATCGGGAGTGTGGCCGCGTCGGCGGGGTTCGGTAGCGCGTTCCACTTCAGCCGGATCTTCCGGGCGCGGTTCGGCGTACCGCCGGGCGCCTACCGGCGTGGGCGGGGGAGCGCGCGGCCTGAATGATCACGTATACGTGATCATTCAGGCCGCCATCTGAATAAGGGACAGCCGCGTTCAGAACAACCGCATCGACGGGTCGTCGAGGCCGCGGAGCGCGTCGTAGTCGACCGCAACGCAGTCGATACCGCGATCTCCGGCGAGCACCCGGGCCTGCGGTTTGATCTCCTGCGCGGCGAAGACCCCGCGGACCGGTGCGAGGAGCGGGTCGCGGTTGAGCAGCTCGAGGTACCTCGTGAGCTGCTCGACTCCGTCGATCTCCCCGCGCCGCTTCACCTCGACCGCGACGGCGGCGCCGCCCGCGTCCCGGCAGAGCAGGTCGACCGGCCCGATCGCGGTGGGGTACTCCCGGCGGACCAGACTCCAGCCCTCTCCGAGCGTGTGCGGGTGTTCGGCGAGCAACTCCTGCAGGTGGGCTTCGACGCCGTCCTTCTGCAGCCCAGGGTCGACGCCCAGATCGTGGGTGGAGTCGTGGAGGACCTCGTTGATGGTGATGATCAGCTGGCCGCCGTCCTTGCCGGTGACGGTCCACCGCAGTGGCTGGTCGCCGTCGGCCGGCTGCTCGGTGAGCTTGCACGGCGGGCTCATCCAGTTCAGCGGCTTGTAGGCGCGGTCGTCGTTGTGGATCGAGACCGAACCATCGGCCTTGACGAGGATGAGTCGGGTGGCTTGCGGCAGATGGGCGGTCAGGCGGCCGACGTAGTCGACCTGGCAGGCAGCGATGACGAGGCGCACGACGGCCCAGACTAACGCTTGCCCTCCTCTTGCGGTGTTTGAGGTTTGAAGAGTCGTCTGACCTGGTCAAATGGAGAATGCGACAACTGGTCTGTTGGGTCCACGGCCGAGATTCCCGCCCAAACTCCGATCGCCTCAGACTGCTCTGAACCATATGGAGGGGGAATCCATGCGTGGTTCTCGGAAGGTGTTGCTTGCCTTGGTGGCGGGTGCCCTCGCCGTTGTCGGGATGCCGGGGGCGGCCGCCGCTCCCGGGACGCCCCAGCCGGCGTCGATGGGAGCAGCGCCCCGGGCGCCGGCCGGGAGCCATGGCCATGAAGAAGCCTCGTCCCAGACGACCGTCACGATGGCCACTCTGATCACCGGCGACCAGGTCCGTCTGACGACCCAGCCGAACGGCGCCCGAACCGCCGTACCGGTGGCACCTGCCGGCCGGAAGGCTGCGCCCGTCAGCATCCGGTTCGCCGGCGACCGGGTCGAGGCGATCCCCGCGGATGCCTGGCCACTGCTGCGCACCGGCCGGCTCGATCCGCGGTTGTTCGACGTCGCCGGTCTGGTCGCGGCGGGGTACGACAGCATGAAGGTGCACGAGATCCGGCTCCTCCTTCGACGTACGCGGGGAACGTCGCTGGCCGGCGTTCCGAAGGGAGTACGCGTCGGGCGGTCGATCGCCGGGACGCCCGAGGTGCCGGTCACGGTAGGTCTCAAGGACGTACCCGCGTTCTGGCGGTGGCTCGTCGGGAAGCGGGCCAAGACGGGGGCGAAGCCGGGACCGGGCGCCGGTGTGCTGGCGTCTGGTGTCGAGCGCGTCTCGCTCGATCTCCCGGCGAAGGGCGGCACCCACCACGCGCCCACGACCGAGGCGCCAGCGAAGGCGAAGGCGCCAGCGAAGCCGAAGGCGCCAGCGAAGCCGAAGGCGAAAAAGACGCCCTCGAACGGCACGTACCGCCTGACCTTCCGGCTCATCGACCGGAACGGCCGGCTCCTCACCAACCTCGACGACGCGTTCCTCACCCAGCCGGTCGTCCTCAACCGCGACACCGAGGACGTCATCGACCTCAACCCGGTCAGCGGCGGGATCGGAGCGGACGTACCCCGCGGTCACTACTCCTTCGGCGAGATCATCGCGACGACGTACGCCTTCAAACCCACCAGCTTCTCCCTGCTGGCAAGGCCGGACTTCGACGTGACCGGCAACCTCACCGTGACGCTGGACGCCCGGAACGCCCGCCAGGTGAAGATCAACTCCGATCACTCGGATGCGCAGCGGCTCGCGACGACGTTCGGCACCGTCGAGATGTTCGCGGGACGGCCGTGGACGACGTTGATCGCGCTGCCGGGGCCGCAGCGGTTCCCGGTCTTCGCACTGCCGACCTCGGAAGTCACGAACCGTCCGTACAACTTCGCCATGCTGCAGGTCCTGAGCGGCAGCGCGGGTACGTACGAGCTGCTCGTCGGCCGGGATCGCCGGATTCCGTCGAACCTGACCTACCGGGTGCGAGACGCCGACCTGTCGCAGGTGGACTCGAGGTTCTACACGGCCGGGACGGGCCTGGACATCAACGGCGTGTGGTTCCGGGAGGCCGAGCTACCCGGCGACGTGCAGGTCGGCCTCGGGTGGCACTACAACATCGCCCTCCCGAGCCGGCGCGTGCACCTCGCCACGACCAGCTTCGCCGGACACAAGCTGCCCTGGGCCGCCAGTCTCGACGTCCGCCGGGGCCTGGAGGAGTTGCTGTACTCCGAACTCCGCGTGCCGCGCCTCTTCCCGGCCGGCCAGCGGACGGTACGTCCGTGGAGCGCTGCCGGCTACCGCCCCGAAGGCGGCGGACTCCGGCACACGGACGGTCACATGAAGCTGTTCTTCGAGCCGTTCTCTCCCTCGGTACCCGATGCCCGGGTCATCGTCTGGGACGACGCCCGGATCGACGGCCAGAGCGTGCTCCGTCGGGAAGGCAAGGTCGTCGCCGAGTCCGATGATCCGTTCGCGCTCGACGCCGGCATGCAGCCAGCTGACCTGCTGAACTACGACCTCGACCTGCTCGGACGGCGGGACGTTTCCTGGTCGAAGTACGCCACCAGCGTGCACGGCTACTGGGAGTTCACCTGCTCCCGCCACGTCAGTGGCCCGCACGACATGAGACTGCTGAACGTCCATGCCACGGGCGCGTTCGACTTGTACGGCCGGGCGCCGGCTGGCAAGGAGTTCCGCCTGAACCTCCCGATCGAGATGATCGAGGGATCCGGCACCCCGATCTCGGCGGAGCTTGCGGTGTCGTACGACGACGGCAAGACCTGGCGCGACATCCCGACCGTCCGCGACACCTCGATCCTCTGGCACGGGATGGTCACGCACCCGAACCTTCCGGGCGGCTACGTCTCGGTCCGGATCAAGGTCAGGACGGACAACGGCCACCTGGTCAGCATGACCTCGATCCGGGCCTACGGCCTGGCCTAGGGACCCCAAGGGACCCGGGCCGGAAGCGGCCGGCGGCCGCGCCCGTTAGGAGCGCGGCCGCTTCGCCTGTCCGGCGCTGCGGAAGTCCCGCATGCGGTCCACCAGCAGCGCCCGCATCGCCTCGCGCCCCGCGCGTTCGTACCCCGCCGGATCGACGTTCAGCCCGTCGGTGGCCAGTGTCCTGCGGACCGCCGCGGTGAACGCCAGGTGGGAGTCCATGCCCTGGTTGATCTTGCGGACACCCATGCCGATCGAGCGCACCTTCTCAGCCATCGGCACGCCCCACGACTCCGGCAGCGTCCCGCCGTACGCGTTGACCTCGGCGCGCAACTCCGCGGGCAGCGTGGACGATCCGTGCATGACGAGGTGGGTGCCGCTGGTCAGGGCGTGGATCCGCTCAGTGAGGTCGAGCCGAAGCACCTCACCGTCGGGTTCGCGGTCGAACTTGTACGCCCCGTGTGAGGTGCCGATCGCCACCGCGAGCGCGTCGACTCCGGTACGCCGGACGAACTCCGCCGCCTGGTCGGGATCGGCGAGCACGATCTCCTTCGCCTCGCCGGTGCCGCCCTCGACCCCGCCGATGGTGCCGAGCTCACCCTCGACCGAGACGCCCCCCGCGTGCGCGTACTCCACCACCTCGGCGGTGACCGCGACGTTCTCTTCGAACGACGACGGGGTACGCCGGTCCGCCCGCAGGCTCCCGTCGATCATCACGCTGGTGAAGCCGGCCGCGATCGCCCGCGCACAGGTGGCGAAGTCGGGACCATGATCGAGGTGGAGGACCACCGGGACCTCGTCGTAGGTCTTGATCAGCCCGACCAGCGCACCCCAGAACCGCTCGTCGGAGGCGTGGGCGGACCCGCCGGCGATCGCCTGGACGATCACCGGTGACGCGGTGGCCGCCGCGGCGTCGAGGACGGCTTCGGCCTGGACGAGATCGGAGACGTTGAACGCACCCAGCGCGTAGTCACCGGCCGCCGCCTCGTCGAGCGCCTGCAGGAGAGTCACGAATGTCATGCGCAAGCCCTTCTTGACGGTCCTCTTTTCCTTTGGGGCATTGGTGTTTACAGGGCAGAGGTGAAGCCGAGCTTGTCGTACTCCAGCACGTGCGGCGTCCCGATCGAGAGGGCCGCGTGCTGGACCTTCGCCGCGCTCTCGACCGCGATGCTGGTCTTGAACGCGTCGCGGAGGTTCGGGCCGACGGTGAGCAGGCCGTGGTTACCCCAGATGACGGCGTTGCGCTCGCCCATGACGTCGCACATCGCCTCACCGAAGGAGGAGTTGTTGCTCTGCTGGAACGGCATGATGGGCACGGCGCCGCGGGTGTAGATCACCATGTTGACCAGGACGCCCTCGATCGGCCGCCCGAGCGCTCCGAACACGTTGGAGTAGACGGGTTCGCTGTGCACCACCGCGTTGACGTCGGGACGCCGTTGGTAGACGACCTGGTGCACCGTGACCTCAGAGGAGGGGCCGCGGTTACCTTCGAGGATGGTTCCGTCGTAGCCGACCACCACCAGGTCGTCCGGCGTCATCTTGTCGTACTCGAGATCGGTGGGTGTCACCACGATCGCGTCGTGCTCGGGCAACCGGACGCTGATGTTGCCCTGGGTGTTGAAGTTGAGGCCGTACCGCATGGACGCCAGGCAGTACTCAATGATCTCCTCGCGGAGATCCTTACTCGCCAATGACACTGGTGGTCCCTTCTGACATTGCGTGGGAGATGTCCCGCAGGAGCGGATAGAGCTGGTGGTGCCGGTCGCGTTGGCCGGCGTACCAGCTCTGGGTGGTGGCATCGGGAACGAGTGGATCGCCGGTGCGCAGTGCCGCGCCGGCCTCGGCGATCGGACCGAAGTAGCCGGTCGCCGCGCCGGCGACGAAGGCCGCGCCGCGGGCGGTGGCGTGCCCGTCCACGAGTGTCAACGCGTGGTTGGCGGCACTCGCACGGACGGCCACGGCGGCGGGGGAGGCGCCGCCGCCACCGGCACGGATGTCGTTGATGGGCACGCCCGACTTCGCCAGCAGGTCGTGGGTGCGGGCGACCTCGTAGCCGGACGCCTCGACCAGGGCCCGCACCATCTCGTCCCGCGTGGTTTCCAGCGTCAGGCCGAGGAAGGCGCCGCGCGACAGGGGATCGTTGTCGACCGTGCCGCTGCCGGCGAAGTGGGGGAGGACGAGCAGCTGGGAAGGGCGGTCAGAAAGCCGGCCGTACTCGCCGCCGAACCGGTCGACCAGCCAGTCGATCGTCGAGCCGCCCGAGGGAATCCCGGCCAGCAGGAGGTACCGGTCGGTGTCGTCGGCCGGGTAGCACGCGAAGCCTTCAGAGACGGCCTGTCCGGGCCACCCCTCGGTCACCGTGGTGAGGCACTCGCTGGTGCCGAGCGACCAGGCCGCACACGACGGCTCGCTCACGCCCATGCCCCACATCGCGCAGGCCTGGTCGTGGGCACCAGCGACCACGTCGACGGGTGCGGTGAACCCGAGTCCGCGGGCAGTGGCCTCGGGCATCCGACCCAGCACCGTGCCGACGGGTACCGCCGCGGGGAGCCGGTCAAGCGGAATGCCGGCGTGCTCGAGGATGAGCGCCGACCACTCACGAGCATGTACGTCGAACGCCATCGTGCGGGCCGCGAGGGTGTAGTCGATGGCGGGCCCGACACCGAGGCACAGGTTGACGAATCCCGACAGGCTGGTGAACGTCGTCGCGGCGTCCCAGACCCGCGGCACTCGACGCCACCACGCGATCTTGCCGACACTGAACATCGGATGCGGCGGCTGTCCGGTGAGTTCGGCCAGCCGGCTCGCGCCGACGGCACTCACCAGAGCTTCCGTCTCCTCGACGGCGCGCAGATCGACGCTGACCGGCGCGTTGTCGAGGGCTTCGCCGTCAGCGTCCACGGGCACGATCGCCTCGCCCTGGGCGGTGACGCACACCGCGGTGACCGGATCCGCCGCCAACCTGGTGTTGACATCGAGCAGGCAGCCGCGGACCGCCTCCCAGACCAGGGTGGCGTCGACCTCGACATGGCCCGGCGCCCCGCGGGTGAGGGGATACCTGCGGGTGGCCGAGGCGAGTTCGGTCGCGGATCTGTCGTACGCCGCGATCCGGCAACCGCTGGTGCCAAGATCGATCCCCACAACGCTCATGCGCGTCCTCGCTTCGCTCCGGGCGCGCATGAGGCACTTATTGCGCTGCGTTGGATGATTCGCTCGCTCATCGCGCGCTCATCCCTTCACCGATCCCTCGATCAGGCCGGCGACGAACCACCGTTGGACGATGAGATAGAGCAGCACCAGCGGCGCGGCCACCAGCACGAGGATCGCGAACAACGCGCCCGGATTTCCGACGTAGACACCGCTGTACTGCTGGGGGATCAGCGGCAGGGTCTTCATCGTGTCCTTCGTCATCACAGTGAGCGCGAGGAAGAACTCGTTCCAGCTGGTGATGAACTGCCAGACCGCGACGAAGATCATCGAGGGTCGCAACATCGGAAGGACGACCTGGGTGAGCAGCTTCCGGGCACTGACCCCATCGATGACCGCGGCCTCGAACACCTCCTTCGGCAGGCTGTGCATGAAACCCACGAGCACGACGACCGCGAACGGAATGCCCAGGGCGGCGTACGGCCCGATCAGGCCCCAGTAGTTGTTGATCCCGCCGAACATCTGCAGCAGTGCGCCGAGCGGCACCACCAGCGCACCGAGCGGCACCATCAGCGTGATGAGGATGGCGGCGTACATCGCCTGGCTGTACCGCAGCTTCAGGACCGTCGTTCCGTACGCGAAGAACGCGCCGGCGGCCGCGACGATCGCTGTGGACACGGCGGAAACGAGGACGGAGTTGAGCAGGTAACGCGGGATCGGGTTGTCCTTGAAGACCACGAGGAAGTTGTCGAACGTGACGTGGGTGCTCAGGATCGAAGAATCGAAGGCGTTCTCGGGCGGCCGGAGCGAGACGCTGACGAGGTAGACGACCGGCAGCAGCCAGATCACTGCCACCGCGGACAGCAGCGTGACGGCGACCCGGGAACGCCACCGCGGGCGGACGGAGCCGACGTTGGCGGCGGCCATCGAGGCGCCGGGATCGGTGCCACCGTCGGTTGACAGATGCGAAGGAGCGGTCTGCGTGGCCATCTGTCACTGTCCCCCGACACTCATCCGGGTTCCGAGCAGCTTCATCTGGGTGGCGGTCAGCACGAACGCGATCAGCAGGGTCGTGACCGACAGCGCCGACGCGTAGCCGTTTTGGTCGAGCAGGAAGCTGGTACGGAAGATCTGCGTACCAAAGATCTCGCTGGCGTGGTTGGGCCCGCCGGACGTCATCAGATAGACCAGCGGGAATGTCTGGAGCGTGCCGATGATGCCGAGCATCACCAGGCTCTTGGTCACCGGCGAAATCATCGGGATGACGATGTGGCGGGCCAACTGCCAACCGCGCGCACCGTCGATCTCGGCGGCCTCCATCGTCTCGCGCGGGATGCGGTTGATCCCCACGATGTAGAGCAGCATCGAGAAGCCGGTGAACTCCCAGATGTTCACGACGATGATCGCGTAGATCGCGGTGCGGGGGTCCGCGAGCAGGTTGGTGCTGAGGTGGATACCCACGCTGTCAAGGAGACCTTGCAGGGGGCCGTAGCCCGGCGCGTACATCTGCGACCACACGATCGCGATCACCGAGGCGCTGGTGACCAGCGGGACGAGGAAGGCGGTCCGCAGGAAGCTCTTGCTCCGCTTGGCGTGCTTCTCGATGAAGTACGCGAGCGTGCCGCCGACCACCGTCTGGATACCGATGGTGAGGATTGCCCAGGCCAGCATGTTGCGGCCGGCGGTCCAGAAGACGGGGTCGGTGACGACCGCCTGGAAGTTGGCCAGCGGGCCAGTACCCGCGCTCGCGTCGTCCCGCACCGAGAGGCTCGCCGTCAGCACCGAGACGATGGGATAGCCGATGAAGACGACGAAGAACAGGATCGCTGGTGCTAGGAACAGATAGCCGGCCCGCCGGCTGCCGAGCAGCGTGGCGAAGTCGGCTTCTCCGTTTCGCCGCGGCCGCCCTCGCCGGGAGAGGGCGGCCGGACGAGTACTCAGCGCCTGGGCCATCAGCCGCCCAGCGCCTTCGCCTGAGCTGCTTGCACCTTCGCAAGAGCGGCCTTCGGCTGTTGCTGCCCGGCGGCGACGGCGGCGAGCGCGTTGTCGAGCGCGGTCTGGACCGACGGTGAGGCGAAGCGTTGGTTCACCGCGTCCGGAAGCTGCTTGACCAAACGGTCATACAACTCGGTGACGTGCGGGCTCACCGAGCCCGGAAGCTGTACGCCGTTGAACGCCGGCAGGTCGTTGACGTCGACCAGGGCAGCCTTGCCGGCGTCACCGTTCACCAGGCTGGCAAGGAACTTCCACGCGTGGGCCTTCTTCTCGCCGTTCTTGGTGAGGCCGTAGCCGACGTCGATACCACCGACGACCGCGCCCGGCTTGCCGCCGGCGTGGATGGCCGGGAAGTCGAAGTAGTCGAATCCCTTGAGGTCCTGGGTGAGCGGCGGGATCGGCGGGTCGAGCTGGGCCTGCTGCAGCCACCAGGAGCCGAGCGTCATCATGCCGACCTTGCCGGCACCGAACAGCTGGGCGCCGGTGGGGTAGGCCTGTGCACCGAGCGCACCGTCCTGGAAGACGCCATCGGTGAAGAGCCGGCGCCAGGCGGTCATCGCCTCGACGAGCTCGGGCGCGGTCCACTGGACCTTCCCGGCCTGGGCGTCGTCGGTGATCCCGCGGCGCAACTGGTTGGCCAGGATGAGGAAGACGTTCTCGTTCTGCCACGCACCGGCGGCGCCCTGGTACATCGGCAGGTAGCTGTTGGCGCGGAGCTTCTTCGACACCGCGACCAGCTCGTCGAAGGTGGTCGGAACGCTGAGCTTCAGCTTGGCGAAGGCCTCGCGGTTGTACCAGACACACAGGACCTGCGACTCGTGGGCGACCATGTAGTAGTTCTTGTCGCCCTCGGGGTTGCCGAGGCGCATCTGCTGCAGGTTGACGGGGGCGAGCTGCTTCTCCCAGTCAGAGCCGAAGCTCTTGGCCGCGAGGTCCTGGAGCGGAGCGAGCTGGGAGCGGTACTGCTGCGTGAGAGACCCCGGCTGGAGCCCGATGACGTCGGGCAGCGTGCCGCTGCGGGCCGCCGTCTTCAGCGCCGTGAGGTACTCCGGGTCGTAGTTGTAGTAGCTGTAGTTGATGGTGACACCTGGATTGGCCTTCTCATACGCCTTGATGGCCTTGTCCATCGTGCTCTTCACGAACCACGACCAGACGGTGACCGTCTGGCTGTCTCCCTTGTCCCCGCTGCTCGTCGTGGTGCTTGACGGCTTGTTGCTCGTCCCCACGCATCCGGCGAGCAGGGAGCCCACGGCGGCGACCGCCGCGCCGGACAGGACGGTTCGCCGAGAGATCCCGTTGACCCCGTTACCGTGCTCCGACATGTAGTCAGCTTTCTTAGAGGTTTCGTTTGCTTACGAAACACTTTCGAAACGATGGCGGTCAGCTTTGCATTACGGCTGGCTTCGGCGCAAGGGGGTGGGCTAGGTTTACGCGCGGAGGTGGGGATGGCGATCCCGTCGATGGATGAGCGGGCGCGGACGATCGAGCGACTCCTGCTGGAGCGCGGACGGGTCAGCGTCGATGAGCTGGCGCGGTTGTTCGGGACGTCACCCGTCACCGTCCGGCAGGACCTCACGACTCTCGAGGCTGACGGCAAGCTCCGGCGCGTCCGCGGTGGTGCCGTCCGGGTGAGTAACGGCGCTGACGGTGCGGCGTTCGACTTCCGCCTCCGCCAGCAGCAGGACGAGAAGCGGTCGATCGCCGAGCGGGCGGCGGAGCTGGTGTCAGACGGCGACGCGCTCGTGCTCGACTGCAGTACGACGACCTACCACCTGGCGCGCCGGCTGACGCACGCGCGGCGCAACCTCATCGTCGTCACGAACGGACTACGGATCGCGCAGGTCCTCTCCGAGAACCCCACGATCACCGTGATCATGCCGGGTGGCACTGTCCACGCGACGGCGCAGGCGCTGGTCGGAGGGGTGCCCGAGACCCTGAGCGGGGCGGGCCGGTTGAGCAAGGGCTTCTTCGGGCCGTGGGCGGTGTCGGCCGAACTCGGCTACCTCGACGTCCACGCCGGAGAGGCCGACTTCAAGCGCTGGATGGTCGAGGCCTGCGACCAGTTGGTCGCGCTCTTCGACTCCTCGAAGTCGAGCCACTTCGCGTTCATACCGTTCGCCCAGCTGTCAGACGTCCACGTGAGCGTCACCGACCGGGGCATCCCCGACCAGCTCACGAAGGCACTGCGTAAGGCCGGGCAGGAGATCCTGCTCGTCGACCCCGAGCAGCAGCCGGCGTCCGAAGACGCCTGACGATTCCGGCGTTTGGGCGCGGGCCTGCGCCGGGCCATGCAACCTTGTTGCCCATCGCGGGCGTCCTGCCGGCGACGGGTATTGCTTCGTCACGTCTGCAGTGCGTCTGCTTGGGGGAAATGCATGCGCGGTCTTCGGAGGACTCTGCTCGCCTTGACGGTGGGCGCGATGGCGGTAGCTGGAATCTGGAGTTCCGGGGCAACGGCCGCGACCTCGACGGCAGGCAAGCCCGCCGTACCCGATCGGGACGAGATCTCGACGGTCACGTTGATCAGCGGTGACCGGGTACGCCTGACCACTCGGGCCGGGGGCGTCAGAAGCGTCGTGCCGATTCCCGGTCCGGGCCGCAGCAAGGTCGTCTTCAGCATCCGCCAGCGCGGCCGCGACGTGGAGGTGGTGCCCTCGGACGCGGCACCGTTGCTCCTGACCGGGCGGCTCGACCGGCGGCTCTTCGAGGTTGCCCGCCTGGCCGCCGCGGGATACGACGACGCCAGGACGAAGCGGATTCCGCTCATCCTTCAGTACGCGCCCGGCCGGAGTGGGTTCGCCGCCGTTCCGCGTGGTACCACCATCGGGCGGCCGCTGCCCAGCGTGCGGTCAGCCGCGGTGTCAGAGCCCAAGGGCGAGGCGGTGAGCTTCTGGCGTTGGCTCGTCGGCCAGGCGGCGGCCGCGCCCGGGACCGGTCCGTCGATCCGGGGCGGCGCCCTGGCCGGCGACGTCGAGAAGGTCTGGCTGGACGGCCCGGTGCGGGCCACCCTTGACCGGAGTGTCCCGCAGACGGGCGCGCCGAAGGCATGGCAGCTCGGCTACACCGGTAAGGGGGTGCAGGTGGCTGTCCTCGACAGCGGTGTCGACCGTGACCACCCCGACCTCAAGGGAGCGGTGGTGGCTGAGCGGGACTTCATTGGAAGTCCGTCCGGTGCCGACGACCGATTCGGCCACGGTACGCATGTGGCGTCCACCATCACCGGGAGCGGGGCCGCCTCGAACGGTCGCTACAAGGGAATGGCTCCTGACGCCACGCTGCTCAACGGCAAGGTCCTCAACGACGAGGGCAGTGGCACCGAGTCGTCCGTCATCGCCGGCATGGAATGGGCCGCCGACCAGGGCGCCCGGATCGCCAACATGAGCATCGGCTCGTCCTTCGCGACCGACGGTACTGACCCCGTGTCGCTCGCGCTGAATCGCATCACCGCGCAGAAGGGCACGCTGTTCGTCGTCGCCGCCGGCAACAACGGGCCCTACGAGGAGAGCATCACCTCTCCCGGCTCGGCCGACGCCGCACTCACTGTCGGGGCGGTGGGCTCGACGGGTACGACCGCGGAGTTCTCGAGCCGGGGCCCGAGAGTGACCGACTTCGCCCTCAAGCCGGACCTGGCGGCGCCCGGTGTGGGCATCGTGGCCGCTCGGGCGGGCGGATCGTTCCCCGAGGAGCCGGTGGGCGCCTCCTACGCGAGGATGTCGGGAACCTCGATGGCCACCCCGCACGTCGCCGGAGGTGCGGCACTGCTCGCCCAGCTACGGCCGACCTGGAAGGCCGCCGAGCTCAAGGCGATGCTGGTCGGCTCGGCGAAACCCAAGGCGGGTGAAGGTGTCTTCGACCAGGGCGCGGGCCAACTCGACGCCGCCAGGGCGCTGACCCAGCGGGTGAGCGCCGACCGGAGCAGCGTCTCGCTCTATCTGAAGTGGCCGCACACCGCCAAGACCAGCCGGGTGGTGACCTACCGCAACACCACCGCCGCCGCCGTCACCCTCACCCTCCGCGTCAGCGCGGCGGATGGCAGCGGCGATCCCGCCCCCGCCGGGGTCGTCACCCTCGACAAGAAGACGCTCACCATTCCGGCCCGGAGCACCGCGCCGGTGACCCTCACTGTCAACCCCCGGATGGGCATGGCCGGCACGGTCTACCACGGCCGGATCACCGCGAGCGGTGGAGCGGTCGCCGTACAAACCCCGTGGACGGCGTACGTCGAGGAAGAGGCGTACGACCTCACGATCAAGGCCACCGATCGCGACGGCCAACTGATCGACCGGCTCGACCAGGCGTTCCTCGCCCAGCCGGTCGTCGCCGACCCCACCTCGGGGGAGGTTTTCTGGCTCCGGCCGGTCAAGGGTGGGCTCGGAGTCCGGTTGCCGCGCGGGCACTACACGTTCGGCGAGATCATCGTGACGGAACACGGGATCAAGCCACCCAGCTTCACCCACCTTTCCAGGCCGAACTTCACCCTGACCGGCAACCTCACCTTGACGCTCGACGCCCGGGCGGCGAAGTTGGTCCAGGCCCGGGTGGAGGCACCCGACGCTTCGACGGTCGTCACGACGTTTGGCACCGTCGAACTCGTCGGCGGGTTTCCGTGGACCACCCTGGTGAACCTCCCGGGCACCCAGCGGTACCCGACGTACGCGCTGCCGACCGCCGCCGTGACGGACCGGACCTACATGTTCGCCCTCTACAAGGCGCTGGACTCCGGCCGCGGCACCTATGACCTGGTCCTCGGGCAGCAGGGTCGGGTGCCCGCCAACCCGGCGTACTCAGTCCGCGACGCCGACCTCGTGCGGCTGGACTCGAGGTTCGACGCGGGCGGCGTCGGGCTGGACGTCGAGGGCGTGTGGTTCCGCCAGGCCGAACTCCCTCGCGGTGTGACGACCGGGCTCGGGTGGTTCTACACCACGCCGCTCCCCAGCCGGCGGACGCGGCTGTTCAGTGCGGAGTTCGGCTCGGGGACCGGCCCAGGGGAGCCGCTGATCTGGTCGGACACTCTCGACGTCAGGTCGAACATCTCGCGGACGTGGTTCACCGAGTTCCATGACCCGGCCACCTATCATCCTGGCCAGCGGGTCAGCCGCACCTGGAACCCTGCGGCGTTCCGCCCGCACGGCCAGGGCAACCGCAGTGTCGACGGGAGCATGAACTTCTGGTTCGCGCCGTTCAGCTCCTCGCTCACCAGCGGTAGCCAGGCGGTCTGGGATGCCACCGGCATCGCGGGCAAGGTCACCTTGCGCAGGGCTGGCAAGGTCGTCGCGGAGTCGACCGATCCGTTCCTGCTCGACGCGGGCGTCCAGCCGAGCCCCCGGAGCACGTACACCCTCGATGTCTCGGCGAAGCGGAAGGTGCCATGGTCGACCTACGCCACCACGGTCACCGGCCGCTGGGTGTTCTCCTCCGCCACACCTGCCGACGAAGTGGGGTTGGTGTCGATGCTGAACATCCTCGCCACCGGTGCGTTCGACGCCCACGGGCGGGCGCCCGCGGGTAAGCCGTTCCGCCTCGACCTTCCGATGTTGGGAGGTCCCGAAACCGGGGTCGTGCGCCGGGTTCAGCTGTCGGTGTCGTACGACGACGGGAAGACCTGGTCAGCGGTCCCGGTCAGCCAGAACCCCACCGGTCGGTGGAGCGCGACTCTGACCCACCCGAACAAGCCGGGCGGCTTCGTGTCGCTACGGATGGGCGCGATCGATGACAAGGGCAACCAGGTCGACGTGACCTCGATCCGGGCGTACGGCCTTCGCGGGGAGTAGCCGCTCAGCCGCAGCCGCAGGCGCCGCCGCAGCAACCACCGCCGGTGGGACCTGCGGCGGCGGGACCTGCGGCGGCAGCCCGGCCGGAGACGGCGACGGTCGACAGCAGCTTGACGGTGTCGTCGTGCCCCTTCGGGCAGGTCGCGGGCGCACCCGCCTCACTCATCGGGCGGGAGTGCTCGAACGTCTCGCCGCAGGCGCGGCAGCGGTACTCATAACGGGGCACGGGACAAGAGTACGGCGCCGGAGCCGGGCGCGTGCGCCACGCGGGCGCGGGATGTGCCGCCCGAGGAGCCCACCGCCGGACTGGCCCGGAAGAATTGGGTGGTGCCCCGACGTTCCAGGCGCCGCCCAGACCCGCCGCAGCGCCCGCTGTTCGGTGGGCACCAGCGGGTGGAGGAGTGGTCTGACGGCGACTGGGTGGTCCGCCAGATCACGGGGGCGACCAGCACCAAGCCGTACCGCTGCCCCGGCTGCGACCAGCTGATCCAGCCCGGGACACCGCACGTGGTGGCCTGGCCGGTCGACCCGCGGTCGTTCGCGGGGACCGGTCTGGACGAACGCCGGCACTGGCACACCGCGTGCTGGCAGGCCCGCGACCGTCGTCGGCGCAGGTGAGCCGGCGGGCGGAGGCGAGGCCGGCGAACCCGGACGGACCTGGCAGGCGACAATCGGGGGGTGAGCAGTCCCGCACCCGACGTGCCCGGCCCCCAGCCGATCCGGGCCAACAGCGTCCTCCCGGCCCGGCGTACCCCGCTCACGCTGGAGACCGCTGACGGGCTCAGGCTCGTCGGCGAGCTGGCCGAGCCACTCGACGGACCGCCGGTCGCGACCCTCATCTGCGTCCACCCCCTGCCGACCCACGGCGGGATGATGGACAGCCACGTCTACCGCAAGGCGGCCTACCGCCTGCCGGCACTGGCCCGGATCGCCGTGCTCCGCTTCAACACCCGCGGCACCGAGAGCGTGCAGGGCCGGAGCAAGGGGGAGTTCGACCGCGCGGTCGGTGAGCGCTACGACGTGGCCGCTGCGATCGAGTACGCCGAGTTCGCCGACCTCCCCCGGATCTGGCTCGTGGGCTGGTCCTTCGGCACCGACCTTGTCCTGATGTACGGCTGCGACCCCGCGATCGAGGGCGCGATCCTGCTGTCGCCGCCGCTGAAGTTCGCCCGGCCCGAGCACCTCGCGACGTGGGCCGCGTCGGGCAAGCCGGTGACAGCTCTCGTCCCCGAGTTCGACGACAACCTGCGCCCGGCCGAGGCGGTGGAGCGGTTCGCCGCGATCCCGCGGGCGGAGGTGGTCGCGATGGCGGGCGCCAAGCACCTCTGGGTCGGTGACGCGGACCGGGTCCTCGACGAGATCGTGGCGCGGGTGGCGCCCGACGTGGGAACGCTCCCACGTACCTGGGACGGCCCGATGCAGTATGCCGACGCCAGTGCGTACCGTGACCAGACCGTGGCAGCGTTCGCCGACCGGCCGGTCCCCGGACCAGGCGAGTAACCACACAACTGGTCCGGTCCACCCGCAGGTTTCGCCAACTGGCCGGGGTTGGCCAAACCGGCCCGCTCTTTTGGAGTAGCGGAAAGGCGCTGGGCCATACCTACACTGGTCGGCGATGAGCACGAACGTACCTGCGGCCGCCACTTCTGCGGCCGCTCAGTCTGAACAGTCCCTTCCTCTTCGCGTTGGCGTCATCGGCCTGGGTTTCGCCGGACAGGCGGCCCTCAAGGGCTATCTCGCCCTCCCCGATGTCGACGTCATCGCCCTGGCTGGCTTGGAGGCTGACCGCCTTGCCGAACTCGGCAAGGAGCATGCGATTCCCCATCTCTACGAACGCTGGCAGGACCTGCTCGAGCGTGACGACCTCGACGCGGTGAGCGTCGCCACGCCGACGCACCTGCACGCGCCGATCTCGATCGCGGCGCTCGAAAGCGGCAAACACGTCCTGTGCGAGAAGCCCCTCGCCCGTTCCGGCGAGGAAGCCCAGGCGATCGTCGACGCGGCGGTGAAGGCGAACCGCGTCCTCAAGGTGTGCTTCAACCACCGCGAGCGCGGTGACGTCGCGGTCCTCAAGCGGCATCTCGACGCTGGTCAACTCGGACGGGTCTACTACGCCAAGGCGCACTGGATGCGGCGCAACGGCATTCCCGGCCTCGGCAGCTGGTTCACCAACCGCGAGATGGCTGGCGGCGGCCCGCTCATCGACCTCGGTGTCCACATGCTCGACATGGCGCTCTACCTGCTCGGGGAGCCCCGGGTGATCTCCGTGAGCGCGTCGACGTTCTCCGAGCTGGGCCCCCGAGGGCTCGGCGGGTCGGAGTACTCCGCCAAGCTGGCCGTCGGGTCGGCATACGAGGTCGAGGACCTCGCGACCGCCTTCCTGCGGTTGGAGGGCGGCGGTGCCCTGCAGCTGGAGACCAGCTGGGCGACGTTCCGCAAGCCCGGTGACGACTTCGGTGTGGCGTTGTACGGCACGGACGGCGGCGCCCAGATCAGCGTCGAGAACTACGCGCGCGAGGACACGCTGCGGATCTACACCGACGTGGCCGGTGCCCCGGCCGAGGTGCGGCCGCGGGTGCTGCCTGGTGAAGGTCACCGGGCGGTCGTCCGTGAGTTCGTCAACCTCATCCGTGGCGGTGACTGGTCCGCCCACGTGGGGCGTGACGGGCTCGCCCGGGCGCAGATCATCGACGCCTGCTACCTCTCCGCCCTCGAGGGGCGCGAGGTGCTGGTATCCGCCGGGGCGTAACCCCCGAGACTTCGCACACGAGTGACAGAGGGAGCAACACAATGAGCGCGTCCCCGATCCGGGTGACCGTGTGGGGCGAGAACGTCCACGAGAGCCGTGACGCCTCCGTCAAGGAGATCTACCCCGACGGTATGCACGGGGCGATCGCCAACGGCATCTCCGCCAACCTCGGCGACAACGTGGTCGTCCGTACCGCCACCCTGCAGGAGCCCGAGCACGGCCTCACCGAGGAGGTGCTGGCCGAGACCGACGTCCTGACGTGGTGGGGTCACGCGGCCCACGGCGAGGTGTCCGACGAGGTTGTCGACCGGGTGCAGGAAGCCGTCCTCGGCGGCATGGGTCTGATCGTGCTGCACTCCGGCCACTTCTCCAAGATCTTCCGCCGGCTCATGGGCACGACCTGCTCGCTGGACTGGCGGAGTGACAACGACCGCGAGCTGGTCTGGACGGTGGCGCCCGACCACCCGATCGCGGTGGGCGTACCCAACCCGATCATCATCCCGGCGCAGGAGATGTACGGCGAGTACTTCGACATCCCGCAGCCGGACGAGCTGGTGTTCATCAGCTCGTTCAGCGGTGGCGAGGTGTTCCGGAGTGGCTGCGCCTACCGCCGGGGCCGGGGCCGGTTGTTCTACTTCAGCCCGGGTGACCAGGAGTACCCCGTCTACCACCACCCCGACGTCCTGCGAGTGATCGCGAACGCCGTGGGCTGGGCCGCGCCCACCGGCGCCGAGCGAGTGACGCCGTTCGTCTCGCGCCGGCCGACCGGGTGGTACGAGTCCGGTGAGACCGTCTCGGCGACCGACCCGCGGCTCGCGCAGTCCTGAGACTCCGCGTAGTCCTGAGGTAGTCCTGACGCCTGACCGCCGCCGTATGCGTACGTGCGGCGGTCAGGCGTCTTCGAGCCTCGGATGGATCACTTCGCGGATGAGCAACAGGATGGCCGCGGCGGTGGGTACGGCGAGCAGGGCGCCCAGGATGCCGAGCAGTGAACCCCCGACCAACGCCGCGACCACGATCACGGATCCCGGGACGTTGACGGACCGCTGCATGACTCTGGGGTAGATCAGGTAGTTCTCGATCTGCTGGTAGATGATGAAGTAGATGAGGCAGGCGATCCCGATCTTGACGTCGGTGAGCAGCCCGACGGAGGTCCCTACCACCGCCGAGACCGCGCCGCCGATCAGCGGGATCAGCCCGAGGACGGCCACTGTGATGGCCAGCGCGAGGGCGAACTCATGGAGCCCCGCGATCATGAAGAAGATGAACGCCGCCGTGGCCGCGATGGCCGCGACCGCGATCTGGCCGCCGACGTAGCTGCCGACCCGATCCAGGATCTCGTCGCCCAGCCGGGTCACCCGCACCCGCCGCGAGCGCGGGACGAACTTGTAGAGCGCACTCTTGGTGGCCGGGAGAGACCCGAGGAAGTACAGCGTCAGGACCAGAACAGTGAACACGCTGAAGAGCGTGCTGAAGACGACCCGGCCGGCTCCGAGAACGCCGCCGAACAACCGCTCGGCCAGACCACCGCTGGTGATGTACTCCTGGACCTTCTTGGTGATCTCGTACTGATCGTCCAGCTGCATGAGATTCCGGTCGGTGCGCAGCCGGTCGAGCCACTCCGGCAGCAAATTGACCAGCGTGGTCACCTGATCGGTGACGACGGGGATGATCGCGAGGCCGAGCAGGCTGAGGATCACGGCGAGGCCCACGAAGACCGCGGCCACGGCAAGACCCCGGCGTACTCGGCGCCGCACGAACCACTCGACCACGGGGTTGAGGCCGACCGCGAGGTACAGCGAGATGACCAGCAGGACCAGCACGCTGCGGGCGGAGGCGAGCATGTTGGCGAGTTGCCAGGCGAGCAGGGCACCCATCGCCCCGAAGAAACCGAGATAGAACGGCGAGTGCCGGCTCAACCGTGCGCCGGGCGGACCGAAGCGCATGGGCTCCGGGCTCAGGCGCTCGGCCGCGACCGCCGCCGCCGGCTCGGCGGCGCCGGAGTCCCGCGGTCCGTCGGACGCGGACTGGTCTCCGGTGGGTTCGTCAGCCGCTGTCGGCTGGTGAGCCTTTCCGTTCCCTGCCTCGTTGGTGGGCGACGCCACCGCCTCGTCTCCGCTCATCACTCCGCCGTTCCAGCCTTCAGGTCATCCTGGCCACTCAGACGTGAAGGCTCTCACGGCGCGAGCGCGACCGCACGTCGGGTGGGGTGGCAGGCGGTGGCCGGAACGGGCGATCCCGTGAATGCGGAGCGTGACTACTTGCCTCGCTGCGGCTGGGACCCGCTGGACTGCTGGCGTTCGCTTCCGGTCGACGTCGCGGGGGGTTTGGCCGGACTCGAACTCGGTGGAGCTGTCGTCGTCGCCGTGGCCGTGCCTGAGGGCGCGCTGCTCCCGCCGGCACTGGCTCCGCCGGACGCGGGGGTGCGGTTGGCGCCGCTGAGGGCGGTCGGCCGGGGCTGGTCGGGTACGCCGGCGATGACGCTGACGTTGTCGCGCAGCCTGGTGAGGCTCTCGATCAGGTCGTCGCGCTGGCGGCGCAGGCTGGCGATCTGGCGTTCGGCAGCGGCGCTTTCCTCGCGCGCCTTGGTCTGGGAGTCCCGGACGATGCGTTCGCCCTCGGCCCGCGCCTCCTTGCGGATCTGCTCGGCGTCGCGGCGGGAGCGGGCGAGCACCTGGGCCACCCGGTCGTTGGCGCTGCGCAGGCGCCCCTCGGTGTGCTGGTCGGTTTCCTGGGAACGCTTGTCGGCATCCTGCATGAGCTGCTCGGCGTGGGTGGTGACGCGTTCGGCCTCGGCGGTGGCGTTGGCGTGAACGGCGGCGGCCTCCCGCTGGGCCTTCTCGAGGATGCCGGCGACGGCGCTGCGGCGTTCGGCGACCTCGTGCTCGGCGGCCGCGAGCATCGTGGAGATCTCGTGCTCGGCCGACTGCCGGCGGGCCTTGAGCTGCTGGTCGAGGTCCTTGAGCTGGCGTTCGGCCTTCTCGTTGACCTGGGTCAGGATGTCTTCGCGGCGTTTCTGGGCCGCCTTCACGATGCGCTCGGCTTCTTCCTCGGCGGCGTTGCGGACCTTCTCACCTTCGTCGGTGGCGCGTCGCCGAACCTCCGAGGCCAGGCGTTCGGCGTCGTCGGTGACCCGTCGAGCCTCCGCGTGCGCGTCCGCGCGGACTTCAGAAGCCGTTTCCTCGGAGCGGCTCTCGACGTCGAGCGCCTGCTCTTCGGAGAGCCGCAGAATTTCCTGGGCACGCCGGCCGAGCTTTGCCCAGGTGGGTTCGCCGGCGTCTTCGAGCGCCCGCCGATTCGCATCGAGGTCTCTTTGGAGTGCACTGATCCGACGGTCACAGTCAGCCAGGTTGGACTCGAGCCGCCCGACTACTGAATCGACCTCATGGCGGTCATAACCAAGAAGAACGGTGGTGAACGCGCCGACAGCGCTGCCCTTCTCCAGCAGGCCGAGGCCCTCGTCGGGTTCAGACATCTGTGCTCCTCACGGCGTCGATCAGTGTCCCATGGTGCCTGCCCCGATTGTCCCTGCCCAACCTTGGGTATGGCACGTCGGCACGCTCGTGGCGCCCACAGGGCTTGGAACGGAGGCCTGGCCGCGGCCCAGGGAGCAAGCCCACCTCAACCTTGACACGAGGAAGGAGCGTCGTGGGCCTACACCGCCAGGATTTTCGGCTTTCTTCGCGATGATGGCTAGTTCCGGCGGGCCGGTTGGACGAGTTCGACGAGCACACCGCCAGCGCTCTTCGGGTGGACGAAATTCACCCGGGAGTCGGCCGTGCCCCGTCGGGGTTTGTCATAGAGGAGTTCGAGACCGCGGGCGCGCAATGTATCTGAGGCCGCCTCCACATCGTCGACGGTGTAGGCGACCTGGTGAACTCCCTCACCGCGGGAGGCGAGAAACTTCGCGATCGGCGACTGGTCGTTCAGTGGTGCGAGCAGCTGAATCATCGGGCCCGCTTCGTCGCCGACCGCGAGCATCGCCTCGCGTACCCCCTGGTCCTCGTTGACCTCGCTGTGGACGACCCGCATCCCGAAGGTCTGCGCGTACCACGCGATGGCGGCGTCAAGGTCGGGCACGGCGATGCCGACATGGTCGATGGCGCGGACGACCGGCGGTGGCGAGTCAGGGAATTCCTCGAGCATGGCTCCATCCTGCGCCATCGCGGCCGGCATCCGGGCTTGACCTGGCCGGACACTCGGGCAGGTGAGCGTAGGGTGACTGCGTGGGATCGGTCATCGTCGCCGGCGCGCGTACGCCGATGGGTCGGTTGCTCGGCGCGCTCAAGGACTTCTCCGCCGTCGAGTTGGGCGGCATCGCGATCAAGGCCGCGCTGGACCGCTCCGGGGTCGCTCCCGAGCAGGTGCAGTACGTCCTGATGGGTCACGTCCTCCAGGCGGGGACCGGCCAGATCACTGCCCGGCAGGCCGCGGTCAAGGCGGGCATCCCGATGACAGTGCCCGCGCTCACGGTCAACAAGGTGTGCCTGTCGGGCCTGGACGCGATCGCCCTCGCCGACCAGTTGATCCGGGCGGGGGAGTTCGACCTCGTGGTGGCCGGTGGCATGGAGTCGATGTCCAACGCACCGCACCTGCTCCCGGAGTCGCGGACCGGCGCGCGCTACGGCGACGCGACGCTGGTCGACTCGATGATTCGTGACGGGCTCTGGGACGTCTTCACCGAGGCGTCGATGGGCGAGCTGACCGACCACTCCAACGCCAGGCTCGGCATCTCCCGCGAAGACCAGGACGCGTACGCCGCGCGCTCCCACCAGCTCGCCGCGGCGGCCCAGAAGGACGGTGTCTTCGACCAGGAGATCGCCGCCATCCAGGTTCCGCAGCGCCGAGGTGAACCCCTCGCGGTGACGGCCGACGAGGGAATCCGCCCCGACACGACCGCTGAGCGGCTCGCCGGGTTGCGGCCGGCGTTCGGTCCTGCCGGCACGATCACCGCCGGATCGTCCTCGCAGATCTCCGACGGCGCCTGCGCGGTGGTCGTCGCCCGCCGGGAGACGGCCGAGGCGCTCGGTCTTTCCTGGATCGCGGAGATCGGTGCCCATGGCGTGGTGGCCGGTCCCGATTCGTCGTTGCAGTCACAGCCGGCCAACGCCATCCGGGCGGCCTGCGCCAAGGAGGGGATCAGCCCGGACGACCTCGACGTGGTGGAGATCAACGAGGCGTTCGCGGCCGTCGCCGTCCAGTCGATGCGCGAGCTGGGTCTATCAGAAGACAAGGTCAACCCGCACGGCGGTGCGATCGCGCTCGGACATCCGCTCGGTATGTCGGGTGCCCGGCTCGTGCTCCACCTCGCCCTCGAGCTCGCCCGTCGCGGTGGTGGCGTGGGATCTGCGGCGCTGTGCGGCGGCGGTGGCCAGGGCGACGCGTTGATCCTGCGAGTGCCGTCCGGTGAAGGGCGAGCCGTCCGCGGAGCGAACGAATGATCACGTATACGTGGTCATTGCATGCCTCACACGGCGTCGACACCATGCGAGGCCGGTAATGACCACGTATACGTGATCATTCAGGTCCGAGCGCCCGCCCGAACGCGGCGCGAGCATGAGTTCCGAGCGGCGATGAGGGTGGAGCGGCGATGAGGGTGGAGCGGGCGCGGGCTGGACAACGGCGCGACGTACCCTCCCTCGTCGAGTCCGCCCGGTCCGGTGATCCGCGCGCGGTCGCCCGGCTGATCTCTCTGGTCGAGGACGCCTCACCACGCCTCCGGGAGGTCGCCGCCGCCCTCATTCCGTACGCCGGTCAGGCGGAGGTCATCGGCATCACCGGGGCACCCGGGGTGGGCAAGTCGACCTGCACCTCCGCGTTGGTCACGGCGTATCGCCGGGCGGGTCGCCGGGTCGGCGTCCTCGCCGTCGATCCCACCTCGCCGTTCTCCGGAGGCGCCCTCCTCGGCGACCGGGTCCGGATGCAGGAGCACGCCACCGACCCTGACGTCTTCATCAGGTCGATGGCCACCCGCGGCCACCTCGGCGGCCTTGCCTGGGCGACACCTCAGGCGCTTCGGGTCCTGGACGCCGCCGGCTGCGAGGTGATCCTGGTCGAGACGGTCGGCGTCGGACAGTCCGAGGTCGAGGTGGCGGGGCTCGCCGACACCACCCTTGTGCTGCTCGCTCCCGGCATGGGGGACGCGGTCCAGGTGGCGAAGGCCGGTCTCCTCGAGGTCGGAGATGTGTACGTCGTCAACAAGGCGGACCGCGACGGAGCCGACCGGGTCGGACGAGATCTTCGCCACATGCTCGCCCTGGGCGAGCACCGGGAGGGTTCCTGGATCCCTCGGATCGTCCGCACTGTGGCCACGACCGGCGACGGGATCGACGCGGTGGTCGACGCGGTGACCCAGCACCGGGCGTATCTGCGTGAGTCGGGGGAGTTGGCCCGCCGGCGGACCCGCCGCGCGCATGACGAAATCGCCGAGCTGACCCTGGTCGACCTGCGCAAACGCCTGGACCTGCTACCGCACGACCGCCGCCTTGACGCGCTCGCCGAGCGCGTGGTGGCTGGCGAGCTGGACCCCTATCAGGCCGCCGACGAGCTGGTCGCGGAGGTGCTCGGCGCGCCGTCCCCTTCGTGAGGTCTCTGGATCACTTAGGCTTCTGGGACCACGCTGTGGACATGTACGCCGTTTACTCTTTGCGGCGTGGCCGATACCACTTAGAGTTCGTGGTGGGCTACAACACGCAAGCAGGCCGCACAGGGGTCCCAGGGAGGAGTGCCGAACGTGACAGCAGGTACGAAGAAGGTCGTGACCTGGTTGGTCATCGCCTTTGTTGCGTTCTACTTGATCACCAATCCGGACAACGCCGCCGGTGCCGTCCGTGGCGCTGGCAGCTTTCTTAGTACTGGATTCGAGTCCGTCATCCGGTTCCTGACCTCAGTCTTCGCGTGACCGGACCCCTCCGCTGGGTCCGCCGAGCCCTGGCTGATCCAAGAATCGTGCGGCACCTCCTCTCCGACGAGGGCGAGGTGGTGGTCGACGAGGTACGCCACCACTGGGTGGTCTATCTCCTCCCGATCCTGGAGTGCCTCGGTGCCCTGCTGTTGTTCGGGGTGATGATCAACCTCCCTGTCAACGCCGCCTGGGTGCCGTTCGCCGCCGCACTGGTCTTGTTGGCGCACGCCGGTTGGCGTGCGCTCAACGAGCACATGGACCGCTTCGTCATCACCAACATGCGGGTGTTCCGGGTCAAAGGCGTTCTGACCAAGAAGATCGCCACCACGCCGATCATGAGGATTCTCGACATCACCGTCGACAAGCCGTTCATCGGTCGGATCCTCGGCTACGGGCACTTCATCTTCGAGTCGGCGGCGCAGGACCAGGGCCTTCGTGAGATCAAGTACGTCGGACGTCCCGACCAGCGTGACCTCACGATCCAGCGTCTGTTGCAACGTTCGGGTCTCCGCGCGACGGCCAAGGAGCAGGACGACGAGGAGGAGGACGAGGGTCCCTCGGCGGCGACGACGGCGGCCATGGCGCGCAGACGCGCCGGGCGCGCCAACCACCCCCGCCAGCCCCGGCCACCCACCGCTCGCCGCCTTCCGCGTTAGAGCCGTTCGCACGCGCCAGTCCCAGAGTTTTCGCCGCCGTCCGCTACCGGGCGGCGGCGATTCGTATCCGGGGGCAGCCAGGTTGTGGGGTACGGATCGTTACCTGGCCGCCGTGGATTCTCACCCTGGCTGGGTAGGCTTCGGGCTGGCCGGAGGCGTCACCCGCCCAGTGGTGGGCCCGTCATCCCGGCTGGTTAGCCCGAGGTGAACGGTTCAATAACGCTCCGAATATGACGAAGGAGTAGGAACCGGACCAAGTCGTACACCGTCTATCGTCGGGTACGTCGACCAGGATGTCGCTTGCGGCGTCCGCACAGTGTGTGGTTCCGGCCCCGCTCGGGCTTCGCCCGTCCGGGCCCACCCCCACCGCTGTCGATCGAAAGGAGCCGGCTCGCCATGGACAGTCGGGTCTCGGGAACTCGACGAGACGGGTCCAGCGGTGCGCGTTCGAGATTCCCCGTTCTGTCGGTTGCCCTTTTCGTCGGAGTCCTTGCGATCTTTGGGGATCTGGCGCGCGGCGGGCCCTTGCTTCGTCTCGACGCCGAGGTGGCGGGCATCTGGCAGTTCCAAGGTCCTTACGACTATCCATTCGCCGACGGTGTTGACCGAATTGGCCAGCGGCTCATCTGTCTGCCGCTGCTTTTCCTTGTCGCCTACCTGCTGAGCCGGCGGATCCGTAGCATCCGACCCCTTGTCATCGCGGTGGGGGCGACGTTCGCCCTCAACCTCGTGGTCGGACTCCTGAAGCTCGCGAGTGGCCGGGAGAGCCCGCGCACCGGCGGACCGGCTCTTTTCGTCGGCGACAACGTGCTCTTTCCCTCGGGTCACACAGCCAACGTGATCTTCGTGTACGGCCTGATCGTGGCGCTGCTCGTGCGGTACGGCCAGATCCGGGCGCATCAGCGACGCCTCCTCATGGCGGCAGTCGGGCTGGTCGGCGTGGTCATGACCGTCGTCTCCGTCTACCGCCACACCCACTGGCTGAGTGACCTGGTGGCGGGCGCCATGATCGGCGGCGCCATGCTCGAGCTGTCGCTCACTGCCGACCGCGAGTGGCATCGGCTGGTCGGCTGGCTCCGCCGGCTCGCCGGACCGACCTGGGTGGTCGTCGAGTGGGTGGTCCGGCGGATCCGCCCGCGCATCGTGCCACCGGCCCCGGCGGGCCGTCCGCCGCGCCGGTCCGATGCCGAGATGGAGTCGGTCTCAGGTCCATCGTCCCGGCTGTCAGGCCCGGGCCGGCCCACCTCCGGGCCACGGGCACCCAAGCCGTCCGCACCTGCCCGGCTCACCCGGCCGCGAGGCGCTCATCAGGATGTTCGCCCGCCGGAGTCACTGGCCGGTCCACCGTCCCGGCGCCCGTAAGCCTGGTCCGTACGCCGGGCCAGCGCACATGGGTGCGGTAGCCGCCTGTTACTTTCCTCGTCATGGCGAAGAGGAGGCCGCTGCCGTTCGACCCAGTGCAGGAAGCCGCGCGACAGTGGGAGAGCCACTTTGGCGCAGACGCCGCGGTCGAGCCGATGCGGGCGGTCACTTCGCTCATGCGGGTCCAGCAGATCGTGCTGGGACGACTCGACGAGATCCTGCGCCGGTATGACCTGACCTTCGCCCGTTACGAGGCGTTGGTGCTGCTGACCTTCACCCGCTCCGGTGCGCTCCCGCTGGGCAAGATGGGTGAGCGCCTGCAGGTGCATCCGACCTCGGTGACCTCGATCGTGCGCCGGCTGGAGCGTGACGGGCTGGTCCGGCGTACCCCCCATCCCGAGGACGGTCGCGGCGTGCTCGCGGAGGTGACCGACGAGGGACGGGCGGTCGTGGAGGCGACGACCAAGGAGTTGGTCGCGATCCGGTTCGGGTTCAGCGCGCTCGACGACGCGGCGCTCACGACGGTCCACGCCCTCCTCACCGAGATCCGGCGTGATGCCGGAGATTTTCTGACCTGAGTCCTCCGTTACGTTTGCCGCCCACCGTTTAGTTGGACGTCCTACTATCGAGGACGAGGTGGAACCCGCGCAGGGCGTACGGGAGGTCCCCATGAGGGCTGAAGACATCGCCGCTGGTCGCCGCCGCTGGCAGCAGCGGTACGCCGCGGCGGCCGAACGTGGTCCCGGACAGCCACGCGAGGCGGCCGGTCCGCCGCGCGAGGCGGCCGAGCAGCAGCAGCAGCCGTCCCGGCAGTGGACGACGCTGTCGGGTGAGGAGGTCGAGCCCGTCTACGGCCCACCCGAGGCGACCGAAGACCCGAGGTTCGAGCGGATCGGCTGGCCCGGGGAGTACCCGTTCACGCGCGGGCTCTACCCGACCGGATATCGCGGACGGACCTGGACGATCCGGCAGTTCGCGGGCTTCGGGAACGCCCGGCAGACCAACGAGCGCTACAAGATGATCCTCGCCGCCGGCGGGGGCGGGCTCTCCGTGGCGTTCGACATGCCGACGTTGATGGGGCGCGACTCCGACGAGCCGCAGGCCCGGGGTGAGGTCGGGCACTGCGGGGTCGCGATCGACTCGGCGGCCGACATGGACGTGCTCTTCGCCGGCATCCCGCTGGACGAGGTGACCACCTCGATGACGATCTCGGGCCCGGCCGTCCCGATCTTCTGCATGTATCTCGTCGCCGCCGAGCGCCAGGGCGTCGACGTCGGCAAACTCAACGGCACCCTGCAGACCGACATCTTCAAGGAGTACATCGCCCAGAAGGAATGGTTGTTCGCGCCGCAGCCGCACCTGCGCCTGATCGGCGACCTGATGGAGTTCTGTGCCAAGGAGATCCCGGCGTACAAGCCGTTGTCGGTGTCGGGTTACCACATCCGTGAGGCTGGTGCGACGGCCGCGCAGGAGCTGGCGTTCACCCTTGCGGACGGGTTCGGGTACGTCGAGCTCGGGCTGTCCCGTGGCCTGGACGTCGACGTCTTCGCCCCCGGTCTGTCGTTCTTCTTCGACAGCCACATCGACTTCTTCGAGGAGATCGCGAAGTTCCGCGCGGCCCGCCGGATCTGGGCGCGCTGGATGCGTGACGTCTACGGCGCGAAGACCGAGCGGGCGCAGTGGTTGCGATTCCACACCCAGACCGCGGGCGTCTCCCTCACGGCGCAACAGCCGTACAACAACGTCGTGCGTACGACGGTCGAGGCGCTGGCGGCGGTGTTGGGTGGCACGAACTCCCTGCACACGAACGCTCTCGACGAAACGCTCGCTCTCCCGTCAGAACAGTCGGCGGAGGTGGCGCTGCGGACCCAGCAGGTCCTCATGGAGGAGACCGGCGTTCCGAACGTCGCCGACCCGCTCGGTGGCTCGTGGTACGTCGAGGCGCTGACCGACAAACTCGAGGCTCAGGCCGAAGAAACGTTCGCCCAAATCAAGGAGATGGGTGGCGACGGCACGATCACCGCCGGGCTGCTCCGCGGGATCGAGGACGGTTGGTTCATGAGCGAGATCGCCGACTCGGCGTTCCAGTACCAACGGGCACTGGAGAAGGGCGAGAAGAAGATCGTCGGCGTCAACTCCCACAACGAGACCGTGACGGGCGAGGTGGAGATCCTTCGGGTGAGCCACGAGGTCGAACGCGAACAGCGACGGGAGCTGGCGGAGCGGCGTCGTACCCGCGCGCAAGACGTGGTTGACACTGCCCTCCGGCAGCTGGCGGAGGTGGCCCGCACGGACCAGAACATGCTGCCCGCGATGCTGGAGGCGACCCGGGCGGAGGCGACGCTGGGTGAGATCTGCGGCGTGCTGAAGGCCGAGTGGGGGGAGTACCGCGAGCCGGCGAGGTTCTGACCGGTCAGCTGCCCACTGTCAAGACGACCTTGCCATTGACCCGGCGGTGGAGGAGGTCCTCGAGCAGCGGCTTCGCCTCTCCCCACGGCGCGGTCGCCGCGACCTGGGGGTCGAGCAACCCGCTGGCAAGGAGCTGTATGAGGAAGGCGAGCGTCGGCGCCATCGGCGTCCGGGACGCCTCGAGGAGCAGACTGAAGCGCCGGAACACCGTGTCCGGATGGCGGTGTCCCCAGTCGGCGGGCAGCGTCAACGGCTGACCGGACGCGTTGCCGTACGCCACCGCGACTCCGTCCGGCTTCAACCGGTCCATGGCGGCGGCGAGGATCTGGCCGCCCACGCCGTCGACGACCAGATCCGGGAGTTCGTCGGGGACGTCGTCGTACGTCGTGACGACGCTCGCGCCAAGCTCGCCGAGCCCCACGGCGCGCTCCGCGGACCCCACGACCGCGATGACCCGGGCCCCGCCGCGGGCGGCGAGCTGGACCAGGAACCTCCCCACACCGCCACCGGCACCAGTCACGAGAAGGGTGCTGCCGAGCAGCCAGCCTGCCTTCCGTAGCGAGTGGTACGCCGTGAGCCCCGCGACTGGGAGGGCCGCGGCCTCGGTGTCGCGTACTTCTTCGGGAAGGGACGCGAGCGCCCGGGTCGGGACGGCCACGCGTTCGGCCCACCCGGTGCTGGGCGCCACCCCCACCACCCGGGTACCAGCGGCGGGCCCGGAACCATCGTCGGCGGCGCGTACGACGACGCCGGCGACGTCCCAGCCAAGGCGCGATCCCGGCGGGAGCCGCTCCGCGTGCGCGAGCTCGCCGCGGTTGACCGAGACCGCGCGCACCTCCACGACCGCCTCGTCCTCGCGGGGCGATGGCTCGTCGATGTCAGCGAGCCGCAGATCTGTCGGGCCGTGTCCGGTGGTGAGCAGAGCCTTCACGTGCAAGGAGATACCCGTCAGAGATGGGCTCACCCAGGACCGGGTTGACGGGACCTGGCCGCACCGGTGGGATGAGGCGGGTGGCGGACAGCGACGCGATCTGGTTGGGCGTGGACCTTGGTACCCAGGGCGTGCGGGTACTCGCGGTGTCGGGAGCCGGGCGGGTGGTGGCCCGGTCGGGTGTCCCGCTGACCAGCCGGCGGGACGGCCCCCAGCACGAGCAGGATCCCGAGGAGTGGTGGTCGGCGTTCCTGCGGGCCGCGGTGGAGGCGACGCGTGACCTCGATGCGGGCCGGGTGCGCGGACTGTCGGTGTGTAGTACGTCCGGCACGGTGCTGTTCGTCCAGGAGACCGGCGGTGACCCGGCGCGTCCGGTGACGCCGGCCCTGATGTACGACGACGGGCGGGCCGGAGCTTACGCCGAGCGGGCCGCCGCCGACCCCGCGCCGGGATGGGCCGCGGCGGGTGCTCACCCGCAGGCGTCCTGGGGCCTGGCCAAGGCGCTGTGGCTGCTCGACCATCACGACGTACCCGCTGGCGCACGCCTCGCGCACCAGGCCGACCTCGTGACGTCGCGGTTGGTGGGCCAGCCGGTGGCCACCGACTGGAGCCACGCGCTGAAGAGCGGCGTCGACCTCGGTGCGGGCGACTGGCCGGTCGAGACGTTGGCGAGGTTGGGCCTTGCGCCGGCGCGGCTGCCAGGTGTCGTCGCGCCGGGCGCACTACTGGGTCCGGTGAGCGGACGGGCCGCCGAGATCACCGGCATTCCGGCCGGAACGCCGGTCGTCGCGGGGCTCACTGATGGTTGCGCGGCTCAGGTGGCGTCGGGTGCGCTCGCCGCGGGTGCCTGGAACTTCGTCCTCGGCACGACGCTCGTGCTCAAGGGCACGACCGCGCTGCCGGTCGAGGATCCCACCGGAACGGTCTACTCCCACCGGAGCCCGGATGGCGTCTGGTGGCCGGGCGGTGCGTCAAGTGCTGGTGCCGGCGTACTCGCGCGGGAGTTTCCCGACGCCGACCTCGCCGCTCTCGACCGCGCTGCTGGTGCGTACGAGCCGGCCGGCTGCCTCAGCTATCCGCTGGTCGGGACCGGCGAGCGGTTCCCTTTCCGGAGCCCGGACGCGGTGGGATTCACGGTGGGAAGGTCCGCGGACGGGGCGGCCGAGAGGTACGCATCGCTGCTGCAGGGCGTCGGCTTCGTCGAGCGGTTGTCCCTGGACCACGTGCGGGCGTTGGGCGCGCCCGTCACCGGGGCGGTGACGCTCACGGGCGGGGCGACCCGCAGCGCGTACTGGTCCCAGATCCAGGCCGACATCCTCCGCCGGGAGATCGTCGTACCGGAGGTCACCGACGGCGCGTTCGGGATGGCGGTCGTCGCGGCGAGTACGGCGTACCCCTCACTCAGCGACGCGGCGGCGGCCTTGGTGCGGGCGCGTGAGCGGTTCGAGCCGCGGGCAGATGTGTCTGACCGCTTCGACGAGACGTACGACCGGTGGCGCGCGGAGCTGACCGCGCGGGGCTGGCTCGGGGCGGGATCGTGAAGACTTTTCGTCGATATTTGACGAATATCCTTCATCATCTTCCCCGCTGTCCACAGCCTGGCATCTCGCGGCAGCGTCGAGGCGCGGAATCCCGCCATAGTCGGGCGGGTGGGACGAGAACTTCCTCCGGCATTGCGGGACCTCCTCGAGGCTCAAGCGGGTGTCGTCGGCCGACGGCAGGCGCTCGCGGCCGGCGTAACAGATGCCTTCATCAGGACGCAGGTGCGAGCCGGACGCTGGAGGCCGGTCCGCCGAGGCGTCTACGCGACGTTCAGTGGACCGCTTTCGAGGAGCACACAGATCTGGGCCGCGCTTTTGTACGCCGGCGACGGTGCCACCCTGAGTCACGAGACCGCCGCCGAGATGTGGGGGTTTGCCGATCAGCCGAGCACGCTGATCCACGTCAGCGTCCCTCGCCACCGCCGGGTCGTCGACCAGCCGGGTCTTCGTATTCACCTTGCTGGCTGGCTGGAGCGATCGAGGCATCCGGTCCGGACCCCGCCGGTGACCCGCGTCGAGGAGACAGTGCTGGATCTCGCTGATGTCGCGGACAGCATGTCGGAGGTTGTTCTTTGGGTGACCCGAGCGTGTCAGCGGCGCCGGAGCACCCCGGCCCGCCTCCTCCAGGCACTCCAAGCGCGCAAGAAGGCCAGATGGCGGGTTGTGATCAGGAGCATGCTCGCGGACGTGACCGAGGGCGCCGAATCGGCACTCGAGATCGCGTACGTACGGCAGGTGGAGCGAGCCCATGGCCTTCCCGTCGGCGTGCGGCAACGACACCGGCTGTCGGGAAGTCGGAGCCAGTGGACCGATGTGGACTACATGCCCTACGGCGTGATCGTCGAGCTCGACGGGCGGATCGGCCATGTCGAGGACGGTGCGTTCCGGGACCATCGACGTGACAACGCCTCAACGGTGCGCGGCCACGACACCCTGCGGTACGGCTGGGTCGACACCGTGGAGCGCAAGTGCGCGATCGCGTCCGAGGTCGCCTCGGTCCTGCGACGCAGGGGCTGGACAGGTCTGCTGCGACCGTGTGGCCCGGGGTGCGGCCTCGCGGAGGCGGCGTGATCGTGAAGGCTTATCGTCGACGGGTGACCGACCTCGTTCATGATCAGCCGATGACCGTGTTCCTGGTCCGCCACGGCGAGACGCCCCGGCATGCGGAGAACCGCTACGCCGGGCGGGCGGACGTGCCGCTCAACGATCACGGCCACGCGCAGGCGGCCGCGCTCGGCGAGTGGGCCGTGAACGCCGGGCTGACGGCGATCGCGAGTTCGACGCTGACGCGGGCCCGGGACACTGCGGAGCCGGCCGCGCGCAAGACCGGGTTGCAGATGGTTGTTGACGACCGGCTGGTCGAGCTCGATTTCGGTGCCGGCGACGGGCTCACCGCGGCGGAGATGCGGCAGCGGTTTCCGCGGGAGTGGGCGGCGTTCGAGGCCGATCCGTACGCCAATCCGCTGCCAGGTGGCGAGCCGCCGGCCGACGCCTGCGCCCGCGGGCGGGCGGCGTTCGACGACCTGAGCAGCGGGCGCTTCGGTGACCGCGTCCTCGTGGTGGCGCACGGCACGTTCCTCCGCATCGTGCTGTGTGACCTGCTCGGCGTGCCGCCGTGCCATTACCGCAGGGCGTTTCCGGTGATCCGGAACGCCACCGGGGCGGTGCTGCGCCATAACCGCGCGGGCCACTGGGGGCTGGTGGCCTGGAACCCACCGCTGGTCGCCGGCGCGGACACCTGGTAGGCCCGAGCCGGCCCGCGGGGCGCTGGCCGAAGCCGGTCGCGGTCCCTTGACGACGTGCCCGCCTCGTCACATCGTGAGGCGACATCTTCACATCGCCGCGTGTTAGGAGCGCGCGTACGCCGGACCCGGTGTGCGGGCACGTTGAGGCACGGTGTTGGGGGCACGGGATGTACGGCATCGCAGTCCGGGGTTCGCGGGAGCGGGCCGGCTGATGGGGACACCGCGCTGGCGGCGCCGGCTACGCCCGTACCTGTTGGCGATGCCGGCCGTGCTGTTGTGCGTGGGCATCCTCTATCCGTTCTTCGTGGGCGTCGGCTACACGGTCTTCAACTTCTCCGACGCGAACCGCACACCGAGCTTCGTGGGTGTGCGCAACTTCGTCGACATCCTCAGCAGCGACACCTTCTGGCATTCGGCCCAGGTGACGGTGTCGTTCGCCGTGGTGGCAACGGTCGTGGAAACCGTTGTGGGCGTGGGTATCGCGCTCCTGCTCCATCGCAGCAGTCTTGTCGCGCGGATCCTCGAACGTTTCCTCATCGTGCCGCTCATGGTCGCCCCGATCATCGCGGCGATCATGTGGAAGCTCATCCTGCTGCCTGAAGTCGGCTGGGTCCGGCCGATCCTTTCCGCCGCAGGCGTCGAGGGATACCGCGGCACCGACAGCGCCCTCGCGGCATTCTTCTGGTCGGTCGTCGTCGACGCCTGGCTCTACACGCCGTTCGTCGCGATCCTCGCGCTTGTGGGGTTGCGTTCCTTGCCGCGTTCGCCGTTCGAGGCGGCCGCGGTGGACGGTGCCAACTGGTGGTTGACGTTCCGGCGGCTCATCCTTCCGATGCTGTGGCCCTACATCCTGGTCGCGGTGATCTTCAGGTTCATGGACTGCCTGAAGGTGTTCGACATCATCTACGGTCTCACCGCCGGGGGTCCGGGTGATGCGACGACAACCCTGCAGATCAGTGCCTACCTCGAGGCGATCACCTATGCGCGCTACAGCCGGGGGATGACGTTCATGCTCATCCTGTGGGTGGTGGTGTACGCCAGCTCGTTCGTGCTGGTGCGTTATCTCGGCCGGGTGCAGAGCCGGGCGGCGGGGTCCGTATGAGTGAGCGCAGCGAGCGAATCATCCAACACAGCGCCATTAGTGCCTCATGCGCGTCCGCAGCGAAGCGAGGACGCGCATGAGTGGCAAGGCGGGCTTGCGCGGCCGAGGAGTGCTGGCGGACCTGGTGCTCGTGGTCTACTTCCTCCTCTCCCTGGCACCAGTGGTCTTCATCGTTGCCCTGAGCCTGAAGTCCAACGCCGAGCAGACCTCCACCTACCTCCGCTTCACACCCACGCTGGACAACTACCGTGCGGTGCTGGGCATCGGGGCCGGCGAGTCGGCGTACCTGAGGTTCTTCCTGGCCAGCCTGATCTGCGCGGTGGGCGCGGTGCTGGTGTCCCTCGTCATCGGGGTCCCGGCGGCGTACGCGGCGGCGCGCTTCCGCTTCCGCGGCAGCGAGGGTCTGCTCTTCACCCTGCTGTCGTTTCGGTTCGCGCCGGAGCTTGTCGTGATCATCCCGCTCGGCGTGCTCTATCAGCAGCTGGGTCTCTACGACACTTACGTCGGCATGATCTGGGCGCTGCAGCTGGTCACGATGCCACTCGTGGTCTGGATCCTGCGGTCGTTCTTCCAGGACCTGCCACCTGACCTGGAACAGGCCGCACTCCTGGACGGCTACTCCCGCCGGCAGGCGTTCGTCAAGACGGTCCTGCCACTGGTGCGACCCGGTGTCGCGGCGGTTTGCCTGCTGGCGTTCATCTTCGCCTGGAACAACTTCATCCTTCCCTTCACGCTGACGTCGAGCGAAGCCCAGACGGTCACCGTGAGCTCGCTCGCCTTCCTTGGTGGCAACCAGGTGAGGTTCAATCTGGTGGCGGCCGGTGCGGTGATGGCCGTCCTACCGCCGTTGGTGCTCGCGTTGTTCATCCAGCGCTACCTCGTCCGTGGGCTTTCGTTCGGGGCGGTGAAGAGCTGATGGCCGCACTGGAGCTGGCGGGAATCCGTAAGACGTACGGCCGCACCGTCGCCCTGGACGAGGCCACCTTCGATGTCCGGGACGGGGAGTTCTTCTGCCTGCTCGGGCCTTCGGGCGCAGGCAAGACCACCACACTGAAGGTCGCCGCCGGCCTGGCGGAACCCTCGGTCGGTGTCGTCCGGCTTGACGGGGTGGACGTGACGGACGTGGAGCCGACCCGGCGCGATCTCGCGATGTGTTTCGAGAGCTATGCGCTCTATCCGCAGCACAACGTCTTCGACAACCTCGCGTTCCCGCTGCGTTCGCCACGCCGCCGGATGCCAGCGGAACGAACCCGTCAACGCATCCTTGACATCACCACCCTGCTCGGCATCGACCACCTTCTCGACCGGCCGGTCACGCAGTTGTCCAACGGCCAGCGGCAGCGGGTCGCGCTCGGCCGGGTGCTGGTCCGGCCCGCATCGGCATACCTGCTCGACGAACCCCTCTCGCACCTGGACGCCAGGCTGCGCGCCAGCATGCGCGCCGAACTCAAGGCGATCAGCGGTGAGGACGGTACGACGACTCTCTACGTCACCCACGACTATGTGGAGGCCCTCTCGCTCGCGGACCGGATCGGGGTCCTGGACGCTGGCCGGATCCGGCAGATCGGCACCCCACGCGAGGTGTGGTCCGAACCAGCGGACACGGTGGTCGCCCGATCGTTCGGCAAACCGGCGATCAACCTGGTCGACGGCGCCATCGCGGCGGCTGGCGGGGTGCTGACGTTCGTGAGTACGGACGGAGCGCTGCGGCTACCGGTCCCGGGTCTGCGGACGAGCCCAGGCGTGCGGGCCCAGCTGGGCATCCGCCCACGCGACCTCGGTCTCCTCCGTGGTGCCGGTGACCTTCCGTCCAGCTTGGTGTGCTTCGACGCTGCGATCTATGTCCTCGAACATCTCGGCCGGCAGACCGAGGTGACCGTCCGGGTCGGCGCGGCTTTGCTGTCGTTGGTGGTCCCGCGCGAGGTCGCCGACGGCCACGTGTTGGACGACAAGGTCGTGGTGACGTTCGACCCGGCGGCCGCACATGTCTTTCTCCCCGACGACGGTGGGCGGAGGGTGGTGCGGTGATGGCGAGCATGAAGCCGGAGCAACGTCAGGAACGCCTTGCGGAGTTCGTTCTCGGCAAGGGAACGGCGACCGCGCAGGAGCTGGCCCCGATGTTCGGGGTCAGCCTGATGACGATCCACCGCGACCTGGACGAGCTGGCCGCGCGGGGCGTCGTACGTAAGTTCCGTGGCGGGGTGACGGCGCAGCCCTCGGGGGTCTTCGAGTCCAACGTGGCGTACCGCCGCAAGGCGATGTTGACAGAGAAGCGGGCCATCGTGCGGGTCGCCGCCCGGCACGTCGAGCCCGGCATGTCGCTGATCCTCGATGACGCGACCACGACCTACCACCTGATCGCCCACCTGGAGCGGCTGCGCCCACTGCACGTCGCCACGAACTTCCTGCCCGCGATGCGTGAACTCGCCACGCTGCGCGACGTCGGCCTGACCGGCCTCGGCGGTACGTACGACCCGTTACACGACTCGTTCCTCGGCGTGATGTGTGTCGAGGCGGTGGAGTTGCTGCGGGTGGACGCGGCGTTCGTCTCGACCTCAGCGCTGGCCGGTGGCTTCGCCTACCACCAGGAGGAACGCATCGTCGGAGTGAAGCGGGCCATGCTCGAAGCCGCGGACCGGCGTTACCTCCTGCTCGACCACAGCAAGCTCGGTCGACGGGCGCTGCACCGGCTGGTTCCGGTCAGTGCGTTCGACCTGGTGATCGTCGACGCGGGGGCCGACGAGGCGGCGCTCGCCGAACTCGACCGCGACAACGTGCGCTACGAGGTGGCGGAGCTATGAGCAACCTGGTGTTGTACGGCGTCCGGAAAGTCTTCCGGAGCAGGCGAGGCGCGCCTGTCGAGGCGGTCCGCCGGATGGACCTGGAGGTGCGAAGTGGCGAACTCGTCGCCCTGCTGGGCCCCTCCGGCTGCGGCAAGTCGACGACCCTGCGGATGATCGCGGGGCTGGAGGACGTGACGGACGGCGACATCCTCATCGGTGGCAGGTCGGTGCTGGGGCTACGCCCGCAGGAGCGCAACGTCGGGGTGGCGTTCGAGAACTACGGGCTCTATCCACCGCTCACCGTCGCCGCGAATCTCGCCTTCGGGCTCGACGCCCGCCGGCTCGGTCGGGCCCGCGAGCGGCGCGCCCGGATCCACGACGTGGCAAGGCGGATCGGCCTGCTCGACGTGCTCGACGCCCGGCCGGCGAGCCTGTCCTCGGGCCAGAAGCAGCGGGTCGCGCTCGGCCGGGCGATCATCCGGGCGCCCGACGTCCTGCTCCTCGATGAGCCCCTCTCGCGCCTCGACGCCGCTCAGCGCGACCTCACCCGGCGGGAACTCCGCCGCCTGCAACGCGAACTCGGCTACACCACGGTGCTCGTCACCCACGACCAGGAGGAGGCGCTGAGCCTGGCTGACCGGGTCGTGGTGATGGACGAGGGCCGGGTCCGTCAGGTGGGTACGCCGGATGAGGTGTACGACGATCCGGCCGACGTGTTCGTGGCGGGCTTCGTCGGGGAGCCGGCGATGAACCTGCTGCCCGGCGTTCTCGAGGGCGGCGGACCGGTCTGGCTCTCGCCGCACGTCGCCGTCCCGACCGACATCCGGGGCGCCGCGGGTGACGTGGTGCTCGGCGTACGTCCGGAGGACGTCATCCTGGTCGGCCCGGACGCCGACCGGTCAGGTGGTGTGGCGGACGCGGTGGCGCACGTGCTCGTCGTCGAGGATCTGCTGGAGTGCACCCTGCTCACGGTGGAGCTTCCAGGTGTCGAACGCCGCCTCGTCGTCCAGACTGGTCCAGGGCTTCGCGCGGTGCCCGGCCAGGCTGTGTCGGTGGCGTTCCACCGGCTTCGTACGTACGTGTTCGACGCAAAGACAGGAGAGCGGCTGCGATGACGAGTGGGCGGGTCCTCGCCGCGGGGGACGAGTTCGTGAGTTCTGAGTTACTGGAGCGGGCGTTGCGCGACCAGCTCGGTGACGGTCCGGAGATCCGTACTCTCGACCTTCCCTGGCCGACCACGCCCTGGAGTGAGGTCGCCGAGGTGGTGGAGGCGGCCGGCGACGAGGACACGATGATCGCGGCTCTCGACGGCGTCCAGGCGGCCGTCACCCATCTCGCGCCGTTCACGGCCCGGGTCTTCGCGCACGCGCCGGACCTCCGCCTGGTCGTGGTCTCGCGCGGTGGTCCCGTCAACGTCAACCTGCGCGCGGCGACGGACGCCGGCGTCCTCGTCTGCTACGCGCCCGGACGCAACGCCAACGCCGCAGCGGAGTTCGCGGTCGGTCTGATCCTCGCGACCTGCCGCAACATCGCCACCGGCCACACCGAACTCGCCGGCCGCCACTGGCCCGGACACTACTTCCGGTACGAGTCCGCGGGATTCGAGCTGCGCGACTCCACGGTCGGGCTGGTCGGGTACGGCGCGATCGGTGCGCTGGTCGGCCGCCTGCTGGCGGCCTTCGGCGCGCGGGTGCTGGCGTACGACCCGAAAGCGGCGCCCGAGGCGTTCGGCCCCGAGGCGGAGCAAGTGGACGACCTCGGCGAACTCCTCGCGCGGTCCCGGGTGGTGAGCCTGCACGCCCGGCTCACGCCGGAGACCCGGAATCTCATCGCAGCCGCCGAGATCGCCCAGATGCCCAGCGGTTCGGTGCTCATCAACACCGCGCGAGGTGGCCTGCTCGACTACGAGGCCCTGTGCGACGCGCTCGACGAGGGCCGGCTCGCCGGCGCCGGCATCGACGTCTTTCCCGAGGAACCCCCGCCGCCCGGCTCCCGGTTGTTCTCCACCCGGCGTCTGGTGATGGCGCCCCACATCGCCGGGTGCAGCCGGGAGGTCGCCCAGCGGGCGGCGCGGATCTGCGCCGACGAGGTTGCCCGCTGGGCCGAGGGGCGACCACCGGCCAGTCCCGCCAACCCTGACGTCCTGCGGACCTGAGAAGGCACGCCATGTCCTATGTCGGAGTGGACGTCGGAACGTCGGTCATCAAGGCGGCGATGTTCGACGAGACGGGTCGCCAGGTCGCGCTGGAAGCAGCGCCCGCCAAGGTCCTCCGTCCCCGCGACGGATGGTTCGAGCAGGACCCGGACGAGGTCGTCGCCGCGGTTGCCCAGGTGATCGGCCGGGTGGTTTCGGGGAGCGGCCGGGCGCCGGAGCTGATCGCGTTGACCGGTCAGGGCGACGGGGTCTGGCTGCTCGACAAGGACGGCCGTGGCGTCCGGCCGGCCGTGTCGTGGATGGACGCGCGGGCCGCCGGCATCGTGGACCGCTGGCAGGCGGAGGGGGTGGTCGAGGCGGCGTTCCGGCGCAACGGCGGCGCGATGTTCCCCGGATGTCCCGCGCCGGTGCTGGCCTGGCTGGACTCCCACGAGCCCGCCGTCCTCGATCGGGCCACCACCGCGGCGTACTGCAAGGACATGGTGATGCAGCGGCTCACCGGTGTCCGGGCGACCGACCCCTCAGACGCGTCGCTGCCGTTCCTCGACCCTGGTTCGCGGACGTACGCGACCGACCTGCTGGAGCGGTGCGGACTGGCCCACCGGGCCGGCCTGCTGGCTCCCGTTGTGGAGCCGTACCCGACGGGCGCCCTGACCCGGGAGGCCGCCGACCTGCTGGGTGTCGCGGCCGGTACGCCGGTCACCGCGGGACCCTTCGACCTGCCTGCCTGCGCACTGGGCTGCGGGGTCGAGGAGCCGGGCGACGGCCACCTGATCGTCGGCACCACGCTTGCCTGTCAAGTCGTCATTGACAAGCTGGACCTCGCGGGTGAGCCGGCCGGCCTGACGATCGCGTACGGCGCGCGGAAACGCTGGCTTCGTGCGATGCCGGCGATGGTCGGGACCGCGGCGCTCGACTGGGTGCTCACCCTCGTGGGCCTCCGGCATGATCAGGTGGATGGAATACTGGCGGGGACGAAGCCCGGTGCGGGCGGCGTCACCTGCCTGCCGTACTTCTCGCCTGCCGGAGAGCGGGCGCCGTTCGTCGAGTCGGGAGCGCGGGCACGCTTCGACGGCCTCACCGTCCAGACCAGCGGCGCGGATCTGGTGCGGGCGGTCTGCGAGGGGATCGCGTTCGCGGCCCGGCACTGTCTGGAGGCGGCGGGAGTACGCGGCGACATCGCCTGCTGCGGTGGCGGTGTCCGCAGCAGGCAGTGGCTGCGGATGTTCGCCGACGTCCTGGGCCGGCAGGTCCGGGTCGCCACCAGACCGGAGGTCGGTGCCTATGGCGCGGTGCTCGCGGGGATCGGCGCGGTGAGCGCTGATGCTGGCGCCAGATCCTGGACAGAACCAGACATTAGTGTGCAACCGGGATCGGACCTGATGAGTGAGTACGCAGAGAGGTACGAGCACTACCGCGCCGCCGTCGACCGGGCCCGGATGGAGTGGAAGGAGCGTCAAGCATGAGGTTGGCCCAGGAACGGGCTGAGATCGTTCGGTTCGCACAGCGTCTACGACCTGACGGCCTCGTTGTCGGCACCTCCGGCAACCTGAGCATGCGGGTCGGCAACCTCGTCCTCGCGACCCCGAGCGGGCTCGACTATGACACGCTCACTCCCGACCTCGTGTGTGTCACCGACCTCTCCGGCAGGCTGCTCGAGGGCAGACTCGAGCCCACGTCCGAGATGCCACTGCACCTGTCCGTCTACAACACCACCGACCACACCGCTGTCGTCCACACGCACGCGACGGCGGCGACGGCGGTCTCGACCCTGGTCGCGGAGCTTCCCGTGATCCACTACCTGGTCGCGTTGTTCGGTGGGCCGGTGCGGGTCGCCCCTTACGCGACGTACGGCACGCCCGAACTCGCCGCCTCGGTGACCGGTGCCCTGGAGGGCCGCACCGGCTGCCTGATGTCCAACCACGGCACGGTGACGGTGGGGTCCTCGCTGGCGCAGGCGTACCAACTCAACCTCTACCTCGAATGGCTCTGCGAGGTCTGGCTCCGCGCCTCCACCGCGGCCGGGGCGGTCGGTCGCTTGCCGCGTGAGCTCCCGGCCAAGGAGCTCCAGCGCGTCATCGCGAAGTTCGAGACGTACGGCCAGGTCGCGCCCGCTCGACCGGTCAGTGGGTGAGCGTGGACCGGTCAAGCCTTTCCGGCCAGCGCCGCGAGGAGCAGATACGCGCGCTGGGTGCCCGTGACTTCGACATGGTGGTGGTCGGTGGCGGCGTCACCGGCGCCGGCGTGGCCCTCGACGCGGTGTCGCGTGGACTCACCGTCGTGCTCGTCGAGGCCGACGATCTGGCCAGCGGCACGTCGTCCCGATCGGGGAAGATCTTCCACGGCGGCCTGCGGTACCTCGAGCAGCTGAACTTCGGCCTCGTCCGTGAGGCGCTCCTCGAACGCGACCTGATGGTCGAGCGGCTCTGCCCGCACCTCGTGGAGCCGGAGCCGTTCCTGTTTCCGTTCACCCGGCGGTGGCAGCGACCGTACGTCGGCACCGGCGTCGCGTTGTACGACCTGTTCAGGATGTCCGGCCCGCGCAGCGTGCGGGGGCACCGGCACCTGAGCCGGCGCGCCACCCTGGCCGAGATGCCTGACCTTGCGCCCGAACGGGTCACCGGTGCGGTGCAGTACTACGACGTACGCGTCGACGACGCCCGCCACACCATGACGCTGGCGCGGACCGCCGCGAGTCTCGGCGCCACGATCATCACCCGGGCCCGGGTCGTCGGCGTCCTGCGTGAGGCCGGCCGGGTGCGCGGCGTCCGCGTCCACGACCTCGAAACCGGTGGGCACGTCGACATCTCCGCCCGCGTCGTGGTCAACGCCGCGGGTGTCTGGGCTGACGAGGTGCAGTCGCTCGGCGGCCAGCAGAGCATCGCGGTCAAGCCGGCCAAGGGGGTCCACCTGGTGGTCCCCGGCGACCGGATCAACTCGCGTACCGGCCTCATCACCAAGACACGGGACAGCGTTTTCATCATCCGGCGGTGGTTCGACTTCTGGTTGCTGGGCACGACCGACACCGCGTGGGAGTACGACCGCGAGCATCCCCTCGCGTCGAAGCAGGACATCGACTACCTGCTCGGCCACGCCAACCAGTGGTTGCGCCACCGGCTCGAGCCCGATGACGTCGTGGGCATCTACGCGGGGTTGCGGCCATTGCTCGCCAGCACGGGCGGCGCCGCCGACTCCACGGCCGCGCTCCGTCGTGATCACGCCGTGCTCGAGGGCCCGCTCGGCATGATCACGGTGGTGGGCGGCAAGTACACCACCTATCGCCTGATGGCCCGCGACGCTGTGGATGCGGCGACGCGACCGCTGCGGCGTACGCTCCCGCCGTCGGCCACCGACCGGCTGCCGCTGCTCGGGGCGGTGGGGTTCGAGGCGATACGGCATCAGCGGGACCGCCTGGCGCGAGAGTCGGGCCTCTCGGGTGACTGGATCGACCACCTGCTCGGAAGATACGGCACCCTCATCACGGAGCTGCTCGACCTGATCGCGGACAACCCGTCGTACGCCCGGCCGATCCTCGGAGCGCCCCACTACCTTGCCGCCGAGATCGTGTACGCCGCCCGGTCCGAAGGCGCCCTGCACCTGGTCGACGTCCTGGTCCGGCGTACCCGCATCTTCATGGAGACCGCCGACCGTGGCACCCACGCCGCGCCTGACACGGCCCGCCTGATGGGGGAGATCCTGGGCTGGAGCGACGCCCAGCGCAGCGAGGAGATCGCGGCCTACCGCCGGCTGGTCGACGCCGAGCGGAAGGCCGCCGCGATGGCGACCGACGAGAAGGCCGCCGAGGCGTGGCAGCTCGCCGCCAGGGGAGCGTCCTGAGCGAGCCCCGCGTAGCAGTCAGAAGGGCGTGCCGGCTTCTTCTCTCGTGAGGCCTGCGTTCCATTGGCCCGTCCGGTTGGTGGGGTGGTCGGCGACGCTGCGGCGTCCGGGTCCCTGTTGGTTGGGGTTTGCTTGTTGTGGGATCGTGCCGCCTGGCAGGGGGTCGGGGTCCACGTCGTAGGTGTGTCCGAGTGGGCTTTGTGCTCGCATGGTTCCTGGTCTTGGCGGGTCCACCACCAGCCGCCTTGGTGTTTGGCGCGGTGGTGGCGTTTGCAGAGCATGGTGAGGTTGCAGGGGCAGGTGGTTCCGCCGTTGCGGTGTTCGAAGGTGTGGTCTGCTTCGCATTTCTCGGCTACGCGCTCGCAGCCGGGGTGGCGGCAGGTGCGGAGTCTCTCGCCTGGACGAATTCGCGCTGTTTCTTGGTTGGCCGGTAGGCGCTGCGGTTGTGGTAGACGACGACACCGTCTTCGGTGACGGTCCAGCAGTACTCGAAGCCTGCTTCGGCGGCTTTGATGATGTCGGCGATCACCTCGGGTGAGACGGGTCCGAAGTCCTTCAGGTCACCGGGCTCGTACCCGGCCTCGCCAGCTTCATCACTTGTCTTGCCAGCGGCGGCTCTCAGCCAGGTGTCGAGCGGAGCGACAAGCTCGACCTTGACTGCCATACCGCCCGTGTCCAGATGCCGGCCGCAGAGGAGGTCGAGGAAGACGTCGACTTCGATTTCGTCGAGCCAGCGGTCATCCCCACCGGCCTTGAGGTGCTCGCTCATCTGCTTGATGAACGCCTTCGCTTGGGCGACTCTCTCCAGTGGTAGGTCGTAGCCGAAGATGCTCGCGACCCCTTTGACGCCGGCGCTGAACTTGATGCGGCGTTCGCGTTTGGCTGCCTTCCGGCGTTCTTCGGCACCTACCGGATCGAGTTTGATCACCTTGGCTTTCAACCGGCGCTCAATCTGTTGACGAGTTAACCCGGCGCTTTCGACAGGATCCACTCGTCGGCCTGGCGGGCAAGCTCATCGGACAGGCAGCTGGTTTCGGAGGCGATCTCCCGCGCCTTGTTCACATCGATTCGGCCCGCCTCGAGTGCCGCGCGGGTACCAGGGAGGCGGGCGGTCAGGTCAAGCGCTAAGTCCAGTTCACGATCAGCCGAACCCGGCGCCAACGTCAACGCCGCCCCGACCTCCACCGACGCGAACTCCCTGCAGATATCCATCAACTCCGGCGGCGCGTCCTCGCCACCCACCGGTGACCGCGCCACGTAGGACATCGCCTCATACATGCGGCACGATGCCCACGACACCTGACGCTGCCAGGCCCGCATCACCACGACCCGCGCATAGCCGTTAACCGCGTTCAAATCGATCGCCGCCAGCGTGGCGGCAAGCTCAGGACCGGGCGCGGCCTCAGCCAACGCCGACACATCAACATCCCCGCGATCGAACATGTATACGACTCTATCATGAAAATGATCACTTCGCCGATGCCGGGAAGTCCTTGTTTACAAGGAGAGTGGGGGTGGAAGGCTGCCGTCCTGGTGCGGCGTAGGAACAGCTGTCATCAGGCGCTGAGCAACCCCGGAATCCTTCGCGGGATATCCCACCGTCAAGACAACCTTGCCGATCCTGCGGCCCTTGCCTACCAGGTCAGTAGAGCAGCGCGTAGGTGTTGGAGTAGCGGTAGTTGTGGACCGTGACGGGATTACCGTCGAGGTGGTCGACCCTGGTCCTGATGCGTACCCGCGTGCCGCAGGCGCTGCTCTGGTTCACCGGGATCTGCGGGAGGCTGAGGTTCGCCTTGTAGTGGTGCAGGTTGCCGCTGATGGTGTACGTCGCGGAGGTCTTCTTGGTGGGTGCGCAGGAGATGTTGTCGGCGTTGGCCGGCATCGCTTCGAGCGTGACCTTGACGGTGCTCGGTCCGCCGGGGTAGCCGCCGTACTCCCGACTGAGTTGGACGTCGGCGACGGCGGTGACGTTCTTCGCGCGCGCTGTCGGGATGACCCGGTGCATCACGGTGGTGGCGGCCTTCGGACGCGCGCACTGCTGGATGTCCGGGATCCCGACTCTGCCCACGCACGAGTCGCCCCGGTCGAGCCACTGCTGGGAGCCCGAACTGGCGGGCACCATCCGCAGGAGGGTGCTGTCAGCCACCAGATCAAGGCGGGTCGCCGGTGGGTCGAGCATGGTCGCGGCCTGGCCGCGGAGCTCGCAGGTGAACGTCCCATCCTTCGGTGCGACGAACAGCCAACGTACGACTACCGTCTGTACGCCATAGGCCTTGCCGCTGTGATTACGTACCGTGTACGGCGACCCGCCGCCGCCTCCGAGGCAGATGATCCGGGCGCCCATCATGGGCCCGCGGGTGACGTTCGTGGTCGCGGCGATCCGGCCGTACACCGACATCGTCTGGCCGGCGGAGAGGGTGCGCGGCGGCAGCCGAAGCACGGTCAGCAGCGGGGAATCCTCGGCCGGAAGCCGCGTGACCAGCAGCTTCGTGGTCGAGGCCCCGCCGGTGGCGGCCGTGGCGGGGACGGGTGCGAGCAGCACGGACAGGGTCGCGCTGGCGGCCGCGACGAGGCTGGCGACACGAGAACGACGACGCATGGGCGGCTCCCGGACATGAGCGTTCAGCACCGATTGGCGCTGTACGTCGGAATTGCGAGAAACTCCCGCTAGGTCCATTACTTTGGGTGACTGATTACGATCCGTCAAGACCTGAAGGGAGACTCGCCCGCGACTTTCGCGGGTCCGGGTACCGGATTCGGTCATCTGGCAGGCGGGGGTCGGTCGGCGGGAGCGGCCGACCGACCACGGCCTGCCCGGCGCGGCTTACAGCGTCTCGATGCGGAAGACCGCGCACCGGGGAGCGGCCGCCTCGAACGCCTCAGGTGTCGCCGCCGCCACGGTGCCGGATTTGAGGAACATAGGCACGCCGTGCGGAACCTTCGCTGGAAACTCCCGGAGGATGGCGCCGCGCTCCTCCTCGGGCAGGGCGATGAGGCGTACGCGTTCGCTCAGGCGGCCCCGCGACAGGATTCCCTGGCCCGCGGCCTCGGCGTTCTTCACCCAGTCGCCACTGCCGTCACCGCCGACCACGTACCGCACACCCCCAACGGTGTAAGGCGAAACCGGGGTGCTCCTGGGCTCGCCCGTCTTACGTCCGGGCACGGTGAGGACCCGCATCGTGCCGAGCACGAGCCCGGCTCGCTGCAGGGCGATGATGACCTTGTTGGCGACCTTCAGGTAGCGGGGCGGGAACTGCTTTGTCATGGGACTCTCCTCGTCGCGGTGGAATCTGCCTCTTCCGTCGGCCACGGCAGCGCGCCGGCCTCGATGGCCCGCACGACCTGACGAAGCCACTCGATCTCGGTCCGGCGAAGGGTCTGGGTGTACTCCACTTCGAGGAGCACGATGCGGGGTACGCCGGCCCGCTGGAGCGGAGTGAGGTGGCGGTCGGTGTCGTCGAGTTCGGCCTGGAGCGCGTCGATCCGGCTCTGGAGAAGCAGCGCGACCTCGTCGCGGTCCAGGTTGAGAAGGTGGGCGAGGCCCGCCGTGAAGGTGGGGTACTCCTCGGCGGGGGTGCCGACGTACTCCCGCACGAGGGATCGCAGGGTCTCGCGCCCGCTGTCGGTGATCGCGTAGACCGTCCGCTCCGGCCGGGTGCCGGCGCGGGTCGTCTCCACCGGCTGGACGAGTCCAGCGCGCTCGAGGCGGCGGATGGCGTCGTACAGCGAACCACCGCGCAGCTTCACCACCTCGCCGATGTGGCGCTCGCGGACGAGTGCCTGCATCTCGTACGGATGTCGCGGCTGCTCGCGGAGGAGGCTCAGGACCGCCATCGTGAGCGGGGTACGGAGGGCGCGCATTCTCACCAGCCTGAAGTCGAACTCGGATAGTCGAACTCGGGTAACCGAGTTCGACTATCAAGGTTGGCGGGCGGTTCTGTCAATCCGGGCGCCACAACTAATCCGGTCGCGACAACGGGCCGGCCAGTGGCGGGCACATCGGAGCTCCCGCGGCCAGGTTCGGGGCATGCTGGCGCCCATGATCACTCCTGCCGGTACGACCGCCGTCGGGGTCGACGTCGGCACGACCGGCGTCAAGGCGGTGTTGCTCGACGAGGCCGGTCGGGTGGTGGCCGACGCCGCGGAGGAGTACCCGGCGCGGTACGTCGAACCAGACGGCGCCGAGCAGGACCCCGAGGACTGGTGGGCGGCCACCGCGCGGTGCGTCAACGCCGTCCTCGCCCGAGCGCGGGTACGGCCCGCGGACGTGTGTGGTGTCGGCATCAGCAGCCAGGCGCCGAGTGTGGTCGTGGTCGACCGGGCCGGCAGCCCCGTGCGCCCGGCGCTGCTCTGGCTGGACCGCCGCGGCCGGCGCGCGTGCGAGGACAGAGCCGACGTCACCGGGCGGGTACTCGCCACGACCGGCAACCGGCTCGACGCCTACTTCGCCGCGCCCAAGCTGGCCTGGCTACTCGCGGCCGAACCCGCGGTAGGGCAGACCGGTGCCGGCGTTCTCATGGCCAACGGCTACGTCGTCAGCAGGCTGACCGGCGTCCGCTCCTGCGACACCGGGCATGCCGGGCTCACGCTGCTGGCCGACCTCGACACCGGCGCCTGGTCAGAGCAGCTGGTCGATCTGTGGGGTATCCCGCGCGGATGGCTTCCTCAGGTCGAGCAGCCCACGACCGTGGTGGGGCGGGTCACGGCGGAGGCGGCCCGAGCCACCGGTCTGCTCTCGGGTACGCCGGTCGTCGCCGGTTTGGTCGACGGTGCCGCCGCCAGTCTCGAAGCCGGCCTCGTCCAGCACGGCGACGTCTGTGAGATGACCGGGCAGTCCACGGTCGTCAATGCGGCGTTCGAGGCGAGCCGGTTGCGCCGCGACGAGCTCGGGACCATGAGCGTGCTGCCGTACCCCGTCCCGGGCCACCATCTCGTGTACGGCTCGATGGTCTCGACCGGCGGGATCCTGCGGTGGTTCCGTGACGAGTTCGGCGACCGGGAACGCCAGCTCGCAGGCTTGGACGGGGACGTCTTCGCCGCACTGGACGAGCTCGCCGGCACCGCCCCGCTCGGGAGCCGCGGGCTCGTCCTGCTGCCGTACTTCCTCGGCGAGCGCTCGCCGGTCTGGGATCCGGCCGCCCGGGGCGCGCTGGTCGGCCTGTCGATGGCCAGCCGCCGGGCTGACGTCGTACGCGCGATTCTGGAGGGTACGGCGTACGGCCTCGCGCACAACCTCGAGGAGCTGGGCCGGCTCGGGCTCGCGCCACGTGTCCTGCGATCGGTCGGCGGTGGAGCGAGGGGGCGTACGTGGAACCAGATCAAGGCGGACGTCACCGGCCTGCCGGTCGAGACTCCCGAGGACGCCCGCGGCGCACCTGTCGGAGCGGCGCTGGTCGCGGCGGCCGGTGTGGGACTCATCGACGACCTGGCGGCCACCGTGCGGACGCGGCAGGGCGTCGTACGCCGAGTGTTACCCGACGCCGACCGGCATGCGGCGTACCAGCGTTACTACAGCGTCTACCGGGAGCTCTATCCCGCGCTGCGCCGGACATACGACGCACTCGCAACCCTCCGCGCGGAACTGGCACCATGAGGCCGCTGGGGAGCCATGAGGCGGGATGTCGTGGCCGAAACCGCCGTACCTGCGGGAGAATCGCCCTATGACGGAGCGCAAGCCACCCGGCGTCAGCTTCGAGACCTGGGTCGACAAGCAGATCCGGGAAGCGACCGAGCGGGGAGGGTTCGAGAACCTCCCCGGTGCCGGCAAGCCCATCGCCGACCTCGACAAGCCCTACGACGAGGTGTGGGTGACGAACCACCTGCGCCGCGAGGGCCTGTCCGGCGAGGAGATCCTGCCCACGCCGTTGAAGCTGCGCAAGGAAGTCGAGCGGCTTCCTGAGACCGTGCGGCGCCTGCGTTCGGAGCAGGCCGTGCGGGCCGCCGTCGACGAGCTCAACCAGCGGATCAACGACTGGCTACGGATCCCCGTCGGGCCGCCGGTGCGGCTGGCTCCGGTCGACGCGGACAGGATCGTGGACCAGTGGCGCGCCGACCGGGCGGCGGCCCAGCAGGCCGCGGCTGCGGCCCGCGAGTCCGACGCCGCGCAGCTGCGACAGGCTGCGTCGGAGCGGCGGTCCCAGTGGTGGCGCCGGATCTTCCGCCGACGCCGCGAAGCCGTCTGAGCCGCGGTGGAAAGCGGTCACTACGTCGTCTGTGGCGATGACACGACGACGGTCCGACTTGTGGAGGAGTTACGCGCCGTCCGCGAAGCCGTGACGGTCGTCGTTCCCGATCCTGACAGCGACTACGCCCAGGACATGGAGCGCCTCGGCGCCACCCTCGTCGTGGCCCCGCGCCCCCATGAGGCGGCGCTCCGGGAGGCCGGCGTCGCCACCGCCCGTGCGGTCGCCCTGGTGAGGACGGACGACGTCGGCAACGTGCACGCCGCCCTCACCGTGGAAGAGCTCAACCCGCAGGTCCGCCTCGTGGTCCACATCGTCAACCCACGCCTCGGCGATCACCTCGAACGCCTGGCCACCAACTGCACGGTGCTGTCCGCCGCGGCGATGGCCGCGCCGCAGTTCGTCGCGGCCGCCCTCGACGAGTCGAGCGTCCAGTGGATCAGCGTTGGTGGGCGGGAGGTGGTGGCCGGCCCCGCGAACCTCGTCACTTGCCCGCCGATCGCCGGGCTCGCCCGGGTCGGACGGAACGGCCAGACGAAACTCCTCCCGACCCACGACGCCGACCTCGTGCTGGGCGCCGCCATCCGCCAGAAGTCGCGGCGGGTCCACCCGCGGTTCAGCGACCTTCTCACCGACCTCGGCCGGGTGTTCGACCGCAGGTTGCGGTTCGTGGGGCTTGGCCTGCTGGTGTTCATCAGTGTCGGGACCCTCATCCTCTGGAAGTGGCCGCACCGCCCGGGCGACGGACTCAGCTGGCTGGACGCTCTCTATATCGCGGTGTCGACGGTGACCCTGACCGGTTTCGACGACCCGCGGACCACCGACGCGGCCGCGTGGGTCCGGCTCGTCGGTGTCGGCGTCCAGCTCCTCGGTCTGGTCATGGTGTCGCTGCTCACGGCGGCGATCGTCGACACGTTCGTCGGTAGCTCCCTCGCCAGGTCCTTCGGAGGAGTCCGCGGCCGGCCTCGTGGGCACATCGTGGTGTGCGGGCTCGGCACGGTGGGCGCGCAGGTCGCCGAACGCCTCCACCAGCGTGGCTTCAACGTCGTCGCGATCGAACGCGATCCCGACCGGGCCGGCATCCAGCTGGCGCGCCGGCTGCGGATTCCGGTGATCGTCGGGGACGTCAGCAACGACGCCGTGCTGTACGACGCGATGATCCATCGCGCCCGGGCTCTCGTCGCGGTGACGAACGACGACGTGGCCAACCTCCAGGCCGGGCTTTACGCGCGCGAACGCAATCCCGACGCGCGGGTCGTCCTGCGGGTCTTCGATCACGACCTCGCGGGCCGGGTCCAGCAGCGGCTCGGACTCGGCACCACCCGCAGCGTCTCCATCCTGGCGGCCCCGGCGTTCGCCGCGGAGATGCTCGAACGCCGGGTCGGGGCGACGGTCCCGGCCGGCCGGCGGGTACTCCTCGTCACGGAACTCCCGGTCGGTGCCGGTTCGGGCGCCGACGGCGGTCTGCTGGGTGATCTCGTCGAGCCGGGCGAGGTCCGGGTCCTCGCGTACCGCCCGTTCGGTGGGCGTTGGGACTGGGACGCGAGCCTGACCACCCCGCTCCACAGTGGTGACCGGGTCGCGTTGGTGACGACCCGGGCGGGCCTCGCGAGCGCCCTCCTCGCGACCAGGCCGGTGGCTCCGGTCTGACACCCCGGAACCCTGTTTGGGAACCCCACGGTCGTTCAGAGAGAATCGGGCTTATGACCTCGGAGAGCTTCACGCGTCCCGGTGCCCTCGACCTGTCCGGCCTTGGCAGGACTTCCGCCGCTCCAGCGGCTGGCGGCCAGAGTCGCGGGGCCGCCCAAGGCAGCTACGTCGTCGACGTCACCGAAGCCAACTTCCAGCAGGAAGTCGTCGAGCGGTCCATCACGGTGCCGGTCGTGGTCGACTTCTGGGCCGAATGGTGCGAGCCCTGCAAGCAGCTCAGCCCGATCCTGGAGCGGCTGTCGGCGGAGTACGCCGGGCGGTTCGTGCTGGCCAAGATCGACGTCGACCAGAACCCCCGCATCGCCCAGTCGGCCGGTGTCCAGAGCATCCCGCTCGTCGTGGCCGTGGTCCGTGGCCAGCTGGTGCCGCTCTTCCAGGGCGCGCTGCCCGAGGCGCAGGTGCGGCAGTTCATCGACGAGTTGCTCCGCCTCGCGGTGAGCCAGGGGGTGACCGGCACCGCCGAGCCCGCTGGATCCGTGGCCGAGGACGCCGAACTCGTCCGTGACCCGCGCTACGCCGACGCGGACGCGGCGATGGAACGCGGTGACATCGACGGAGCGATCAGTGCGTTCGAGAAGCTTCTGCAGCAGGCGCCGGGCGACGCCGAGGCCAAGCGTGGTCTGGCGCAGGTGCGGCTGCTGAGCCGGGTCCGCGACTTCCAGCCCGCCCAGGTCCAGGCCGAGGCGGCCGCCAAGCCCGACGACGCCCAGGCCCAGTGCGCGGCGGCCGACCTCGAGGTCGTCGGTGGCCACCTCGAGGACGGCTTCGCCCGACTGATCGACGCCGTACGCCGCACCGCCGGCGACGAGCGCAACGCCATCCGCATGCATCTGCTCGAGCTGTTTGACGCGGTAGGCGCGGAGGACGAGCGGGTCATGAAGGCGCGACGACTGCTGAGCACCGCGTTGTTCTGATGGCGGGCTCCGCGGCGTTCTGATGGTGAGCCTCGAGGGGTTCTGACGCGGTTGTCCACTGGTCGGTCGGTGGTGTAAGCCGCATTCGTCCGTGCTTGGCTACGCTAGCGGACCAGCAGGCACTACCGACTGGGGTCATCTTGTGAGCATGCGCGTCCTTCGTGTGGTTGCCGGGGCCTTGGTCGCGCTCGTCGGCCTGGTGGCACTCGTCGCCGGCGGCGTGACGGCGTTCTGGATCGTCGGGCCGGACGACGTCGTCAGCGCGAGCCCGCGAAAGCTCGAGAGCAAGGGCGTCGCGGTCACGACGCCGCCCGACCTGCTCGACTACTACGGCAACCGGCTGGTGGTGACGGTCGAGTCCGCCGAGAAGGGCCGGGACGTCTTCGTCGGGGTCGGGCACGACATCGACGTGAAGAGCTACTTCACCAACGCTCCGCACACCGAGATCACCAAGGTCACCTACCCCCTGGCGCTCACCACCCGCGAGGTCGACGGGAAGCTGACGCGTGTCCTCCGGCCCACGGACATCGACTGGTGGGTCGCGAAGGCGTCGGGGAGTGGCGCGCACACGCTGTCGTGGCAGCTCGCCGACGGTCCTTACGACCTGGTGATCATGTCGGCGGACGGGCGTGCGGGCGTGGATGTCACCGCCACCTTCGGTCTGGAGCTGAAGGGCGCGTTCCGCACCGCCCTGCTGGTCTTCGCCGGCGGTGCGCTCCTCCTCGTGGGTGGCATCCTGCTGATCCGTGGGCGGCGGCGTGCCTCCCGGAACGACGCCGAGGTCCTGTGGGAAGGCCGCGACCTCTGGGATCAGAACGAGTTCTGGTCCCAGTCGGGGCAGCCGGATCGGGCTCCCGCTCCCCATCGCGTGCCGGGCGACGGCGCCGGAGTGGCAGGTCCGCACGCGGGTGGGCCGCAGCCTGGCGCGTGGGGACCCCCACCGGGAGGTTTCCCGGCTCCGCAGCCCGGTCCCGGCCCGGGGCAGCCACCGGGACCCGGGCCTGGTCAGCCGGGACCCGCGCCGGGTCAACCTGTACCTGCGCCTGGTCAGCTTGTCCCTGGAGCTGGCCAACCACAGGTTTCGCCGTGGGGTCCGCCGGCCGGCAACGCTCCGCCGCCCGGCTATCCGTCCCACCCGCATGCCGGCGTGGGCGCATACCAGCCGCCACAGCCGCCGCCGGGCCTTCCATCCGTTGACCGGGCCAACCCGCCCGCCGGCAATGGGCAGCTGCCCCCGCGCGGCGACCAACCCCGTTTCGACGCGCCCCGATCCTTCGACCCCCCGGGCGCACTCCCATGGCGGCCGGCGGGCGGCCGACCCAGCCACGCTCCCCGACCTGACGGCCCCAGACCGCCGCACGATCCGGGCAGGTACCCATCCGAGCCGGGGCCCCAGGAAGGCGAGCTGCCCGCGTTCGACTTTCCGGCAGATCTCCCTGATCTCGCCCTGCCGCCCGTACAACCACCCGCGCAGCCACCCGCGGTCGAGGGCTCCGGATCGGGTGGGCGCAGGATCGCCCGTCCGGCTGATCACCTGGCGTTCGAGGAGTTCTCCCCCGGGGCGGAGGCGCGGCCGGGAGCGACGCCAACCGGCGAGCACCGCGCCGCACCTGCCGAAACCTCTGTCGGCGACGGTGCCTCCTGGACCACCGAGGTGAACGGGAACGGCCAGGGTGTGGCGTTGGGGGCTGAGTACGCCGAGCCCCCGCCGTGGCTTCCCGGGCCGGTCGGACCCGTACTCCCCGCGACGACGGAGGGGAAGGACGGGGAGGACCGCCGTGCCTAGCGAGGGTGACGGACGAGCCGGCAGGGCACGACCGAGCGAGCTGAGAAGCGGCGACGCAATGACCAACCGGGCGGGGGCGGGGATGCGGTACGAACGAACGGCCAGGTCAGGACGGCTGAGAGGCTCGGTCGTCGTTCCCCGACTCCTGGCGAGAGGCGTGCTCGTCGGCGCGATGGGCCTCGCCCTGGCCACTGCGGGATGCGTGTCCATGCCCGAAGCCAGGACCGGAAAGGCCGCTCCGGCCTGGAGCCCGGCCAGCGAGGATGCGACCAAGGCGTTCCTCAAGCGCCACGACGAGATCAGCAACAAGGCGCGTCTCACCCGCAACCCGGATCTGGCCAGGGCCGTGGAGTCGGGGCCGCTGTTGCGTGCCAGCAGCGCGGCGTTCCTCATCGCACGACGGCTCGACCCCAAGAACAAAAAGCCCGCGAAGCCGCTCACCCATGACGACCCCCAGGTCTACCTGCCGAAGTTCGACAACTACCCGGTCTGGTTCGTCGCGGTCTCCCAGGTCGCGCAGGAGGGCCGGACGGCTGTCGACCTGGTGGCGCGCTCAAGTGCAGGTTCGCCATGGAAGAAGGCACAGTCGGTCGAACTCGACGAGGATGCACAGCTGCCGGCGCTTGCCATGCGTGACGGAGCCGCGATCGATGTGTCGGCCAATCCCGGGGACACGCTCGTCCGGCCGCCGGCCAAGGTGGCGATCGCGTACGCCGTACTACTCCAGGACGGCCCGACCGCCCCGCAGGCCAAGGTTTTCCTGCCATCCCCAGACACCCAGCGTGCCCACCAGGCGGCGCAGCAGAACGCGCGGTCGAAGGCGTTCAGCTACAGCCAGTCCTTCGACGTCACCTCGATGCGCGCGCTCGCCACGAAGGACGGTGGGGCGCTGGTGCTGTTCACGATGGCGGAGACCGAGCGGCTGGCGATGCGGGACGCGGCCACGCTGCAGTTCCGTAAGGAGGACGCCGTGGCCGCCTACACCGGGCTCGACAAGGGAACGGCGTTCCTGCGGACGACCTGGGTTTGGCAGGTGGCGGCGGTCGTTCCCGCGACTGGCCAGGGCGACGGCAAGGTCCGCCTTCTGGGCGTCACGCGGTCCCTTGCCGAGGCCAACATGAAGTGACCGGACGGGCGTCCAGTCAGGTGAGGTCGGTGAGGTCGCTGCCGGGTGGGGCGCCGCGTTCGAGGTAGAGGACCTGCCCGTCTGGAGCGTCGAGGACCGCGGCCAGCCGGCGGTAGGTCCCCGGCAGGCAGCGTTCCCGCACCTGCTCGAGCGTGCAGAACTCCACCTGCCGGATTTCCGCGGCCCGGAGCGTGAAGCGCGCGAGGTCCTCGGTGTCGTACACACCTCCGTCGAAGAGAAGCTCGACGGCGTCATCCCACCCGCGCCAGGGCGGCAGCCAGTCGACGGAGAGCAGCCGGCCGAGCGGAAGGTGAGCGCCAAGCTCCTCCCACGCCTCGCGGGTCGCGCCGTCGCGTGGCGACTCGGCGGGCTCGACCACGCCGCCGGGCAGCTCCCAGTCGGTTTTGTACGTCGTCTCGCAGAGGAGCACCCGGCCCGCGCGGTCGCGGATGACGATGTGGGCGATCAGCCGGGTCCGCGGCAAGGAGGCGTTGACCAGCCCGATGAAGCCGGCCGGGGTTTGGGGTTCGGGGTCGCCGGCCAGCCGGGCCAGGACGATCAGATCCTGGCGTTCCCCGTCAATCGTCCGGCGGCCGCGGAGGATGCCCTCCCGGCGGAGCCCTGCCCGGGCCGCGATCCGCAGCGCGGCGTGGTTGCCGGCGTCGACTTGGGCCTGAACCCGGGCGTGGCCCAGCTCGGTGAACGCGTAGGTCACCGCGAGGCGGACTGCCCGGGTCGCGAACCCCTGCTGCCGGAACGACACCTCCGTCTGCCAGGTGAGCTCCCCGACGCCGTCGCCCGCGTCGCGCACCTCGACCAGCCCGACCGCCGCCCCCTGTGCGGTGACAGTGAACCGAAGCGGATCCTCGTCCTGGGTCGAGGCGCACAGGCTGACGTCGCCGTCGGAGATGATCGCGGGCGGGGAGGTTGGTTCGGCTGGTTCGGCCACGCCCGCAGGCTATCGCCTACGCGCAGACCCGGCGTAGCCACATCGCTTGATGTAACTACATTAGATAGGTACCTTAGTCGAGTGGAAACTATCGGATTGCGAGAGCTCAACCAGAACCCGTCCAAGGCAGTGGCGCGCGTGCGGGCTGGAGCGTCGCTTGTCGTCACGGATCGGGGCAAACCAGTCCTCCGGATGGTTCCCGAGGTGGAGCATCCGAGCACGCTTCAGCGAATGATCTCCGCCGGAGAGGTCAGGCCACCTGCGGAACAGGGGTTGCCGGATCTCATCCCGGACCTCGCGCCCGAACTCGATAGCCTGTCTGATCTCCTTGTCGCCGATCGGGACAAGGAGCGCCACCGTTGATCTACGTTGACTCCTGCGTGCTCCTGAAGTTCATCAAACAGGAGAAAGAAACCGAAGCCCTCCGTGCGTGGCGGCAGGCATTACCCGCGGGCACGGAGCTGATTACGAGTGAGCTCGCACAACTGGAGATCACCCGGACGCTGCTGCGCGCGGGCATCGACCACCAGCGAGTCCCGTACTTCGCGGGACAGGCGCTGAAGGGGATCTATCTAGTGGACCTCAGCAGCACTGTCCTGGCCCGCGCCATGGCCTATCGCACTCCCAGACTGGGCTCTCTCGATGCCATCCACCTAGCCAGTGCGGATCCATTTCGGGTGGAGTTGACGGAGTTTGTTACGTACGACCAAGAGCTCGCGGCGGCGTCCAGCGAGCTCGGCTTCCCTGTCGGCGCGCCATCCTAGCTAGGTACGACAGCACCGCGTATGCCGTGCAGCGTCGACCTCGATCGTCATAGGGAACCTGAAGACCAGTCTTCTCTGCCCATTCGGGCTTCTGGGCAAAACTCCCTGACCGTAACTGCCGTCGACGGCGGCTGATCGTGCCGGGTCTTTGTGCCGTGCCGCTGAGATGTTCGACGCCACAGGACTGCGTCGCAGGGTGACCGTATTGGTTAACCGTCAATTCATGTCGTCTCTGTGGACGTTTCCTTTCCAAGGTCGCCCAGATGTCTCCCTGTTAACACCAGCGTCATTTGCGGGCTGTCAAAAACGGTCATGTCGAGCTATAAAGGGGCAGTTTGTTTGAGGGCTGGTTGGCATGATTTGGTCAGCCCTGAGGGTCGGTGTGGCGGCGCATCTTCCGTAGCAATTCCGGACATATTGCCCCTGGCTTGATTGCTGCATGCCTGGACGGGTGGTTTGGCCTCAAGTACGGTCCTTTAGGCGCGATGATCTTGGTCGGCTAGGGCGGGGCTTCCTTTTCTCTGGGTGGGGTGGTTCGTTGTGTCTTCGCGGCGCTGGGCTATGTGGCCGGTAACGGAAACTCGTTCACGATCTGTGCTGAGGGCGGTTTGTGTTGCCCTTTCGGTGCTGTTGGTGGCTTCGCTTGTCAGCGGGGTGGGTTCTGTTGTGGCGGCTGGCCCGTCTGGTAGTCGGGCGGAGGCTGCTGATACGCCGTTGAAGTTTGTGCCGTTGAGTCGGTTGACGGTCTTGGAGGCATTAACTCTTACGGCGGGGCAGACGAGCACTGTTGCGGTGTCGGGGCGGGCGAGTGTTCCGGCTAACGCGCGTGCGGTGTTGTTTGATGTGACGGTGTCGAATGGTTCGGCGGACACGCATGTGACGGTGTGGACTGAGGGGTCCCGGCCGACGTCGACGAACTTGAACGTGCCGGCGGCGACGACGGAGCAGAACTCCGCGGTCGTGAAGTTGTCGAGCACTGGCACGGTGCAGGTGTTCAACAACTCGGGAACCGCCACCCTCGGTTTGAATGTGCAGGGCTATTTCGTTGATGACGGCGGTTCGAGTCCGGGCGGGTTTGTGGCGTCGAGCCCGGTCCGGTTGTTGGATACCAGGACGAGTGTGAAGATCCCGGCCGGCGGTGAGGTCGACGTCCAGATCGCTGGCACGAAGGGAATCCCGACGGATGCGACGTCGGTGTTTGTGAACCTTTCGGTGGTGACGCCGGGCGGTTCGGGTGCGGTGGGGATTTTCAAGAAGGGTGTGGCTCCGACGGGTGCGGGGCCGGTGTTCTTCTCAGGTCCGACGACGGCGCAGACCATCAATGTGGCACCGGATGCTAACGGGTTAGCGACGATCCACAATTTCTCGTCCACGGTCGCCATTGATGTGTTGGTGGACGCGCAGGGCTGGTTCGTGGGGGATCCGCAGGCGGGGGCGGCGTTCAATCCGCTGGTGACCAGGGTGTATGACTCGCGTTCTGCTGGGGAGTCTCAGATTCCGGCGGGGAGTGTCCGCACTGTTCAGGTCGCTGGTGTGGCTGGTATGCCGAGCAGCGGCGCGGGCGCGGTGTTCGCGAATGTGATCGTGGTGACTCCGCCGAGCCCGGGCGGTATTCATGTGTGGAATCCGGATGAGCCCGAGCCGGGAATCAATAATGTGATCTTTCCCGGTGGGGTTAATCATTCGGTTCTGATCGCGACGAAGTTGTCGGCTGATGGGAAGGTGTCGATCGGGAACCGCGGCCCGAATCCGCTGCATGTGGTGATTGATATCCAGGGCTGGTTTACCGGTTCGGGTGCGGTGAAGTTGAGCGAGGGCGGGGAGTACCGCGGTCTGCAGCCGGCACGGATTGTGGACACCCGCTCGGGTGTGGGTGGTTACACCGGCACGATCGGGGCTGGTGGGTCGAAGTCGTTCAAGGTGACCGGGGTCGGCGGCGTCCCGGCGTCTGGTGTGTCGGCGGTGGTGTTGAGCGTCACCGTGCCCGCGCAGGGGTCGGATACGGCGTTGACGGTGTTCGGGACGGGTGAGTCACGCCCGGCGGTGTCGCAGTTGTCGGTGACGGCGGGGATCACGGTGTCGAACACGGTGATCGCGAAGGTCGGCGCGGGCGGCCAGATCGAGGTGTTCAACGCCGCTGGCGCGGTCAACGTGATAGCCGATGTGCAGGGCTACTTCACCGATACCACCGTGTCGGCGGGTGGGGGCACGTTCGTCGCCCTGACTCCGAAACGTCTCTATGACACCAACTCCTCCGGCCAGACCCCGTTGCAGGGTGGGGAGACCAGGGACATCCAGGTCACGGGTGTGGGCGGTATCCCGGCGTCTGGGGTGTCGGCGGTCGCGGTGAACCTGACGGTGGTGGAGCCGACGGCTGCTGGGGAGTTGACGGCGTTCCCGTCGGGGACGACGAAGCCTGCGGTGACGACGTTGAACGCCACGGCGGGCGCGAACACCTCAGCGTTCGCGCAGGTGAAGCTGGGGACGGGCGGCAAGCTCGCGGTCGCTGCCACGGGCACCGGGCAGATGCGGTTGACGGTGGATGTGCAGGGCTACTACCTGGACAACACCCAGACTGGCCGGGATCTCTACGTGCCGGTGAACCCACGACGGATCTATACCTCGGCCACGGACTTCGCCAGCGCTGAGACCCGATCGATCAAGATCACGGGCGCGAAGGACAGCGGCGGGAACGTGGCGGTGCCGGCGACCGGCGCTACGGCAGTGGCGGTGTCGGTGACCGCAACCCACCCGGTGAACAAGGGGATCCTGGTGGGTTGGCCGGCTGGCGAGGAAAGGCCCGGGGCGACGCTGGTCAGCTATAACGTCGCGGACACGGATGTGACCGGGACCGCGATTCTGCCGGTCGGTGCGGGCGGGTTCATCAATATCTACTCGTCGTCGGCGGCTGGGTTGACGGTGGATGTTCAGGGCTACTACCAGGCGAGCAAGCTTCCCCCGGTGACCCTGAACACGCCGACGTTGATCCATGCGACCGGGGCGGAGTTGTCGTGGTCGGCGTACACCGATGCCAGTCCGGAGACCTTCGACGATCTCGTCGAGTATCAGGTGCACCGCGCCACGACCAAGGATTTCACGCCGACGCCGGCGACGCTGGTGGCGCCGGTGGGCAAGAACACCACGAATTTCACCGATACGACGGCGACGCCGACCGCGGCGGACGACCCGAACCCGACCGGGGCGACGTACTACTACCGGGTCGTGGTGAAGACCGTTGACGACCAGCTCACACCGTCCCCGGCGATCCAGGTGGGGTTGCCGAAGGCTGGCCGGTTGATCAAGGTGTTGCAGGGGCCGGACACGGTTACCGACACCACACTCACGGCGAACCAGCCCGACACCGCGCATGACACGCTGGACGCGCAGACCCAGCTGATGGCGGGTAACGAGTCGGCGACGTACGGCGCGTCCAGGGCGCTGCTGAAGTTCGACACCTCGAGCATCCCCTCGTCCGCGGTGATCACGGATGCGCAGCTGAGCCTGTGGACGGTGGGTGCCTCGACGTCGAGGGGTGCGGTGTATGAGGTGCACCGGCTGACCCGCGGGTTCACCCAGTCCACCGCGACGTGGAACAAGGCGAACGCCACCACCTCGTGGACGACTCCGGGTGGGGACTTCGCCGCTGCGGCGGACGGGTCGACGACGGGGGTGGCGGTCGCTCCGCCGACCTGGCGGAACTGGAAGGTCACGGACGCGGCGCGTGCCTGGCAGGCTGATTCAGCGTCGAACCTGGGGGTGGTGCTCAAGCTCGCGGACGAGACCGCTCCGGTGGAGGGCACCCGCTTCATGTCGACCGAAGCTTCGGGTGCGTCGACCGAACTTCGCCCCAAGCTCGCGGTCACCTATCTGGAGAAGACCACCGAGTCGACCTATTACGCGCCCTACACGCCGGCGCGGATGGTGCCGGGTGACACCTACTCGGTTGATGTGACCGTGTCGAACACCACCCTGTCGCCGTGGCTGGCCGCGGACTGGGTGGTGTCGTATCGGTGGGCGTTGCCGGACGGCTCCGATCCGGCGAACGCTGGGAGCCCGGAGCAGACGGTGTTGCCGAAGAATCTGGCGTCCGGGGACACCGTGACGGTGAAGGCGAAGGTGAAGCCGCCGATCCAGTCCGATTCGGGTAACAAACGCGCCGGATACGTGCTGCGGTGGGAGCTGTTCAACAAGACCACCGGTAAGTGGTTGTCGGATCCTCCGACGCAGATTCCGTCCTTCGACCAGTCGGTAGCGGTGGAGGACCCGACCTCGACCCAGTTGGGGTTGGAGAAGTTCTACTCCTACGTCGGTAAGAACACCGGTGCTGGTTCGTCGGTGATGACGAACACGCACGCCGGGAATGCGGTGTGGTCCTACAACATCTTCTCCAACCCGTCGCGTGGGTTGAGCACGTTCGCGCGGCTGGCGTACAACTCCCAGGACACTGTGGACTCTGGCGCGGGGTATGGGTGGTCGCTGCAGGCGTCGTCGCTGCAGCGGCTGGGAACGCCGCTTGACTTCCACCCCAACCCGAACCCGACCAAGGTCACCTTGACCGACGGGGACGGCACCCAGCACACCTTCTCCTGGGATTCCGCGGCCAACGAATGGAAGAGCCCTCGGGGTGTGCACTTCTACCTGCAGCAGCAGACCGACTGCGGGCCACAGGTGAAGGAGGACCGGGCGTGGCTGATGACCCGCCCGGACCGCACGCAGTTCTTCTACGACTGTGACGGGTATCTGACCTCGATCGTCGACAACAACGGCCAAATGGCCGCGTTCACCTACGAGGAACGCAAGTCCAACAATGAGCCGGTCAAGCTGCTGCGCCGGATCAACGACCCGACCGGGCGGCCGACCCTGATCCTCGACTACTACAACAAGGGTGATGCGACCTACACCTGGATCGACGACACCGGTGCGGAGAAGCAGGGCACGAACCTGACCAACCCCAAGATCATCGACCATGTGAAGCAGCTCACCGACATCTCGGGTCGCAAGATCACCTTCACCTATACCGACAAGGGCCTGCTCGCCCGCCTGGTTGACGGTGCGGGGGATGCGAAGGCGAAGACGTTCAAGTTCGCCTACGACGCGAAGCAGGGCAACAAGAACATCAAGCTGGTCACGGTCACCGACCCACGCGGTAAGGACACCAAGCTGGGCTACTACAGCCCGCCTGAGGATGATTCGAAGTTCCAGTGGCGGGCCAAGACCATCACCGACCGGCTAGGCGGCGAGACGACGTTCACCTACACGGATCCGGATGGCCAGGAGGGTTCGCAGATCAAGACCGAGGTGAGCGACGCGGAGTCGCACAAGTCGACCTACCTGACGGACAACTTCGGTCTCCCAATTGAGACGACGAATGCCAAGCAGGAAATGACGAAGGTCGGGTGGGACGCGGACAACAACGTGACCCGGCTGGAAGAGGCGGGCGGCGCGGTCACCACCTGGAGCTATGACCCGAAGACCGGGTACCCGCTGGAGATCAAGGACGCCGAGGCGAACAAGAACAACACAGCCGGCACAAAGTTTGAGTACTACGACCCGCCCTCCCTGAACGGGTACGTAAGGGACCTGCAGTTCAAGACGTCGCCGCAGGGCCGGAAGTGGGAGTTCACCTACACCCCCACCGGGGCCCTGGCGACGGTCACCGATCCGGCTGGCACGGCCACGCCCACAGCAGGGGATTTCACCACCCGCTACAGCTATGACGATGCCGGTCAGCTGACAGTCGCAACAGATGCGAACGGTAACGCCACCAAGTACGGCGCCTACGACGTGACCGGGTACCCGAAGAAGATCACCGACGCGAAGAACAAGGAGACCACGTTCTACTACAGCAGGCGAGGCCAGGTCTATAAGGTCACCGACGCGTACCAGAAGGACGTGCTGCAGGAGTACGACCTGTTCGGCCGTCCCGGTAAGCACACCGAGCCGAAGGACCAGGACGCCGGTGAGCTGATCGTCACGCCGGCGCCGGAGTACGACGCGAACGACAACGTGACCAAGGCGACCACGCCGACCGATGCGGTCTACACGGCGGAGTATGACGCGGCGGACCAGCTGGTCGAGTCGACGGAGCCGAAGGACACGCCGACCGGTCCGGAGCGCAAGTCGGTCTTCACCTACGACAAGGTCGGCAACCTGAAGTCGCAGACGGAGCCGAAGGGCACCCTCTCCGCCGATGACGCGAACGACTTTGTGACCCGATACGACTACGACGAGATCTACCAGCTGACAACGGTAACGAACGCCGACGACGGCAAGATCACCTACAGCTACGACAACGTCGGCAACCTGAAGACGGTCATTGATCCGCGGAAGAACGCCACCCCGGACACCACCGACTTCACCACGAAGTACACCTACAACCTGAACCATCAGGTGGCGTCGACAACTGACGCGGCCGGTAAGACCACCAAGACCGGCTATGACCGCGACGGTCTGGTCTCCTCGACGAAGGACCAGGAGGACAACCAGACACTCATCACGCTGGACAAACGCGGTAAACCGTCCGAGGTGAAGGTGCCGCACAAGAACGATGCCGGCACCATCGTCCACAACATCACCAAGTACGAGTACGACCAGGTCGGCAACACCACCAAGGTGACCAGCCCCCGCGGTGTCGGGACGAGTGTCGTCGACGACTTCATGACCGAGACGGTCTACGACGAGCTGAACCGGGTCAAGGAGCAGCGGACGCCGTACGACCCGAACGGTGACGAGGCGTACCGGCGTGCGAGTAAGACGACCTACGACTACGACGATGTGGGCCGGCTTGCCAAGGTGACAGCGCCGCCGTCGGTGGACGAACCAGAAGACTCTAACGCCACCAGGTTCTCCTACTTCGACAACGGGTGGACGGAAACGACGACGGATCCGTGGGACATCACCACCGTCTACGACTACACCAACCTGGGCCAGCAGAAGTCCCGCAGCCTGACCGGGGCCGGTATCACCGCCGCGGACGCCGCGGACCGGGCGATGTCGTGGACCTACTACCCGGACGGGAAACTCAAGTCCCGGAGCGATGACGGGGTTCCGTTCGGCGCCCAGGTTGCGCTGGTCGACAACTCCGACGCGCAGAACACGTCGAAGACGGGCACCTGGACCACCAGCAGCACCGCCGGCGGGCATCAGGGTCGTGACTACGCCACGCATGCGGCGGGTGCCGGAAGTGATGTGTTCACGTGGGAGTTGAAGATCCCGCAGGACGGTACCTACCAGGTGTTCGTGAAGTACCCGCAGGTCACCGGGGCCGCGACGAGCGCCGCCTACACGGTGACCCACGCCTCGGGTAGCGCACCAAAGACGGTCGACCAGACCAAGAACACCGGGTCGTGGGTGAGCCTGGGATCGTTCACCTTCGCCGAGGCCAAGACCGACCAGAAGGTGAGTCTGGCTCAGAACAGTGGCGGGATCGTGGTGGCGGACGCGGTGAAGCTGGTCCGCACCGTGACTGAGACCGACGACGAGGCCACGTCGTTCGCCTACGTCTATGACCCGAACGGGAACCTCACCGACATCACCGACCAGAGCAGGCCCACCCCTAAGGTCAAGACGTACCAGGTCACCTACAACGGCCTGAACCAGGTCGAAGAGGTGGTGGAGAAGGCGCTGTCGGGTGCGGAGCAGCACAAGACGTCGTTCACCTACGACCCGAACGGCAACCCCGACACCCGCACCCATGACCAGAAGATCGGCGAGTTCGACTACGACACCCGGGACTTGTTGTCGAAGGTCACCGACAAGAAGAGCTCGAGTGACGCCAGCCCGAAGGTGACGTCGTTCACGTACACCGATCGTGGGCAGCGGTGGAAGGAAACCAAGGGCAACGGGAACACCGTCGAGCACACCTATTTCCTGGACGGGTTGTTGCAGCGGCACGTGGAGAAGAAGCCGAACGGCACCCTGGTCGCAGAGCACACCCTGACCTATGACCCGAACGGGAACCGGTCGCGTGACGTCGGGTCGAAGATGAACGCCGACAACCACGCCGCCACCGTCTCGACGACCAGCGACTACACCTACGACCCGCTCGACCGGATCGCGACGCTGACGAAAACCGGCGCCGGTGCCGACACCGAGACCTATACGCATGACGCGAACAACAACGTCGTCTCGCAGAAGGTCAAGGGTGTCACCACCGACTACAGCTACAACCGGAACCGCCTGGCGTCCGCGACGGTCGCCGGTGGGGCGACGTCGACCTACAACTACGACCCGTTCGGCCGTCTGGACACGGTGACCTCGGGTGGGAAGGCGTTGGAGCGGTACCGCTACGACGGGTTCGACCGCATCAGCGAGCACCGCAAGCTCACCAACCCCGACAGCGGCGCCACCGCGACGACGAAGTACGCCTACGACCCGCTGGACCGCACCGCGACGAAGACCACGAACGCCGGGGCGACGGGTGAGAAGAAGACCGACTACGACTACCTCGGTCTGACCGGCCAGGTGATCTCAGAGAAGGTCGGCGGCAGTGCGGAGGTTACGAAGTCTTACCAGTACAGCCCGTGGGGACAGCGACTGTCGCAGGTCACCCACAAGACCGGTGCCGCGGATGAGGACGCGTACTACGGCTACAACCCACGCACCGACGTCGAAACCCTCACCGACAGTTCGGGTGATACGAAGGCGACCTACGGGTACACCGCGTACGGCAACAACGACGACGCCCAGTTCACCGGCATCGACAAACCAGATGCTCAGAACCCGGGCAAGGAGCCGTACAACGCCTACCGCTACACCGGCAAACGCTGGGACGCCGCCTCCGGAACCTACGACATGGGGTTCCGCGACTACAGCCCAGGACTGAACCGGTTCCTCACCCGCGACCTCTACAACGGGGCCCTCGCGGACATGAACCTCGCCACCGACCCCTTCACCGCCAACCGCTACGCCTTCACCGCCGGCAACCCCATCACCAGGGTTGATGTGGATGGGCATGAGCCGCTGCCGTCTGACTGTGCTGAGTCGAACATGCTGGAGTGCCGGAGCTTCTACTACGCCGGTGAGATCAAAGATGGCTTTGGCAACACAGACCTGAACACCGAAACAGCGGCCAACTTCAAGTGGCGGTCGGAGTTGGTCTATGCGCCGGGAGCAGACTCGAGCAAGACGACCCATCCCGAGCCGATAGCCCCGCCTAAGGATAATCACCAGCTGTTCGGCACACTTGGGTTGTTTCCCGGGCCGACCGCGGTCGCCGCGAACGGCATAAACTGTTACCTTTACGCAAGAGAGAGTGCCTGGGTAGACGCCGGCTTCTCCTGCGGCGCCACCGTACTCGGTAGCGCCCCCGGCCTTGTCGCAAGGGCGGTCGCCCGGGGCGGAGACAAAGCGGCCGATGCAGCCAAAGCCGCCGGAACCGCGGAGGCTGGAGCCGGATCCGCGGACGAGGCGGTAGGCGTCCTAAAGGGGCCCATCCCGGATCAGCTGCCGCGCAACCTTCCCGAGCAACTTGCGCTCGGGGCCGCCAAAGAGGGCCAAGGCACGATCATCATGCGGAACCTCGGCGATGCCCCGAGGCTTCTGGCCAACTACGGGGAAGGCGAGTGGGTGAAAATGCAGTATGTCCTTCGCGGAACGGACAGCAACGTTACTGTTCACTACTTCCGCAATCTGACGACCAAGATGGACGTGGAGTTCAAGTTCAAATGATCGTTCGCTGTACCGCAAGAACTGGTGATGTTCTACCGGCCATGAGCCGTGACAGCTCCGCGGGCGTCGATGGCAGTACCGAGTTTCCCGTTACGGTCGGCCGCTCGTACGCGGTGTTCGCAATGACCATCTACCTCGGAGTTGCCTGGTACTACATCCTCGACGACGATGGGCACGAGTGGCCCACTTGGGTTCCGGCTCCGTTGTTCGAGGTAGTGGACGGGTCGTTCCCCGCGAGCTGGAAGATTGGGTACTTCCACTTCGGGCAAGAGGACCAGTATCCGATCGTGTCCTTCCCGGAATGGGCAGAGGACCAGAGTTTCTATGAACGACTGGTCGACGGCGACACGATCGCCGTGCGCATCTTCAGCGAACGGAAACATGAGATCGAGGAGGCCCACTCCGCGTAAGGGCGGCCCCAATGGGCGTTACCTGGCCTGAACGACTGCTGGGATCGTGCTAGTCAGCCGGGGCGTTGGTCGGAACACCGATGCCCTGGACCGCGTTGGCGCCACTGATGCTGCGCAAGCTGCCCGAGGCCGTCATTCAACTACGACCCCGTCGTCGCCTTGGTCTTGGTGGACGTTTCCCCGGCTTGAAGTCGGCCTCGCTCGATGGCGGCTCGAATGACGGCAGCGACGTAGCTGTGCGCGGATGCCCTGTGGTCGCTGAGTGCCTCGCCGTCGGAGAATCAGCCGACGGTTCGTAATGAGACGACGTTCAGCTACTTCGATAATGGGTGGACGAAAACATCGACCGACCCGTGGGACATCACCACCGTCTACGACTACACCGACCTGGGCCAGCAGAAGTCCCGCAGCCTGACCGGGGCCGGTATCACCGCCGCGGACGCCGCGGACCGGGCGATGTCGTGGACCTACTACCCGGACGGGAAACTCAAGTCCCGTAGCGATGACGGGGTTCCGTTCGGTTTGCAGGTCGTGCTGGTCGACAATTCCGACGCCCAGAACGCTTCCAAGACTGGTATGTGGATGAGCGCGAGCACCGCTGAGGGCGTCATGGCCCGGACTACGCCACCCACGCGTCCGGTTCGGCACCGAAGACGGTCGACCAGAGCAAGAACACCGGGTCGTGGGTGAGCCTGGGTTCGTTCACCTTCGCCGAGGCGAAGACTGACCAGAAGGTGAGTCTGGCTCAGAACAGTGGCGGGATTGTGGTGGCGGATGCGGTGAAGCTGGTCCGCACCGTGACTGAGACCGATGACGAGAGCACCTCGTTCGAGTACGTCTATGACCCGAACGGGAACCTGACCGATATCACCGACCAGAGCAGGCCCACCCCGAAGATCAAGACGTACCAGGTCACCTACAACGGCCTGAACCAGGTGAAGCAGGTGGTGGAGAAGGCGCTGTCGGGTGCGGAGCAGCACACGACGTCGTTCACCTACGACCCTAACGGGAACCCTGACACCCGTACCCATGACGGGAAGGTCGGGGAGTTCGAGTACGACACCCGGGATCTGTTGTCGAAGGTCACGGACAAGAAGAGCTCGAGTGACGCCAGCCCGAAGGTGACGTCGTTCACGTACACCGATCGTGGGCAGCGGTGGAAGGAAACCAAGGGTAACGGGAACACCGTCGAGCACACCTATTTCCTGGAGGGGTTGTTGCAGCGGCAGGTGGAGAAGAAGCCGAACGGCACCCTGGTCGCAGAGCACACCATGTCGTATGACCCGAACGGGAACCGGTCGCGTGATGTCGGGTCGAAGATGAACGCCGACAACCATGCCGCCACGCTGTCGACGACGAGCGATTACACCTACGATCCGCTCGACCGGATCGCGACGCTGACGAAGACCGGTGCGGGTGCGGACACCGAGACCTATACGCATGATGCGAACAACAACGTCGTCTCGCAGAAGGTCAAGGGTGTCACCACCGACTACACCTACAACCGGAACCGCCTGGCGTCCGCAACGGTTACCGGTGGCGCGACCTCGACCTACAACTACGACCCGTTCGGTCGCCTGGACACGGTGACCTCAGGTGGGAAGGCGTTGGAGCGGTACCGCTACGACGGGTTCGACCGCATCAGCGAGCACCGCAAGCTCACCAACCCTGACTCCGGTGCCACCGCGACGACGAAGTACGCGTACGACGCGCTGGACCGCACCGCCTCGAAGACAGCCAACGCCGGCGCCACGGGTGAGAAGAAGACCGACTACGACTATCTCGGCCTGACCGATCAGGTGGTCTGCCCCGCGTTTTCCGGACAGCTGATTAAAGTGGTTCTACGCTGTCTGACGCTGGTTTAGGTACTCGTTGTAGACCTCGTGTGGGGTCTTGTATCCGAGTCCCGAGTGGAGCCTTCGGGAATTATAGCGGAGCTCGATGTAGCGTGCAATATCCGCGATAGCTTGTTCCCGGGTCGGATAAGCGGTCCGGTAGACCAACTCGACTTTCACGACGGCATTGAATGATTCCGCCATCGCATTGTCGTAGCAGATTCCGGTCCGCCCGACCGACGCCCTGATCTCGCAGGACCGCAGATACTTCCTGAACTCGGCAGAAGTATATTTGGAGGGTTTCAACCGGTGGTTGCAACACCGGTGGTCTGGAGCGAGAGTAGCTGATCGTTCAGGACTTCGGCGGGGCTCTTCCATCCGAGTGTCTTGCAGGGTCTGCTGTTCAATGTGGCCGCAACGGCCTGGAGATCGTTGGCGCTCCACCGTGACAGATCAGTGCCCTTGGGGAAGTACTGGCGAAGCAGCCCGTTGGTGTTCTCGTTCGAGCCACGCTGCCATGGGCTGTGCGGGTCAGCAAAGTAGACTGATAGGCCGGTGTCGATCTTCAGCTGTGCGTGCTGG
>NZ_KB892746.1 GCF_000373925.1 Actinopolymorpha alba DSM 45243
CCACCGGCGACAGTTAGCGAAGCGCGTTCAGCTCGTCGAGGGCGCGATGGCCGCGCTTGACCACCCCTGGAACGACATCGTGGCGCCCGTGACGGATGGGGACCTCGAGGCTCACGAGGATCTGTGTCGCTGCGAGCACCGCCGCCCCCTCCCAGCCGACGAGGTCGAGGATTCTCGTCCACAGCCGCCTTCGGACACCGTCCAGCGGATCCTGGAAGGTTTGCCACACGAGGTTGATGAGATCGGTCGCCCGCGTGCCGCTACCTGCATTCCCGATATCCACGACCGCCACCACCGCTCCGTCACGGACCAGGACATTGCTGGGGTTGAGATCGGTATGGACCATGTCAGGTGCCTCTCGTGGTGGTGGGACGTCGGCACACACGAGCCGCAGGCGCTCGACCAAGGCCGACACCACCGAGGAATACCCCGAAAGCCCGGCGACAGCCGTCGACAAACTCGGAGCTAAGTCTTGACCGGATTCCTGACCGGTGGCGAGCCGCCAGGCGTAGGACCAGTGGTCGTAGGGCTCGGAGGCTTGGCCAGCCTGGAGTTCGATGATCTCCATCAGCTGCTCAACGAGGGACGGGGTCAGCTCTGGCGCGGGAGCCGCGTCAACGAAGTCCATCAGATGCCATACATGAGTGGCTGTGGCCCCCACTCCGAGCCATGAGGTGCCCGGCGTTTCCTGGACACCTCAGTGCGCCGGTGGCACCAATCCAGTCAAGCAACGCAGCGATGCTGGATCGCAGCTCGTCGGGCCCGAAGAGGGTCAGACCCCACTCGTCGGCGATCGCCGGCAGAGTGGGTCGGTCCAGTCGTGCATGCCAACCAGAGCCAACCGATCGGACGTGGTCGTCGCCGGCAAGATCTCCAGCAGCTTGGGGTCCATGGCACGGCCCTGGGGACGTCTCGCCGATCGGGCACGCGGCGAACCTCGCTCTGGATCTCGCCGCTCCGAACTTCGGGATCCAGGAACAGCACGTGTTCAACGACGCGGCTGCCGAGGTCTTTCCCGGGTGCCCGCAGGTGCGTGACGGTCATCTGTGGCCGAGTGACGCGCCCGGGCTCGGCGTCGATCTCGACGAGGATCTGGCCGCCCGGTTCCTGCCCGTCGCGCCGCTGATCAACGACGCCTGGACACGTACGCGTCTCCCCGACGGCACGGTCCAACATCCCTAGTACTCCAGCCGTAGATCGTGATCTTCATGGCTGGGCGGCTTGGCGGCGGTAGTGGCTGTGGCGGGCGCGAGCTTGGTGGCGTCGGCGCCAGGTGGACCAGCGAAGTCGTTGGGCCAGGTCGCGGGCGGGTTGGGCGATCAGGGTAGTGAACAGGCGCTGGATCTCGTTGCAGGTGAGCGGGACCAGTCCGTCGGGGCTGGTCCCGTCGTCGGACTGGGCCTGGTTGCGGCGTTCGAGGGCGGTGGTGACGGCGAGGAAGGCGTGGGCGAGCAGGGCCAGGGTGACCCACCGGTGCCAGGAGTCCCAGCGGCGCACTTGGTGCTCGTCCAGCCCCGCCAGTCCCTTCGAGCTCTGGAACGTCTCCTCCACCGTCCAGCGGCTTCCCGCGACCTTGACCAGCGTGGACAGCGGCACCGGACGGGGCGAGTAGCAGCGGTAGTAGGCCAGTTCGCCGGTGCTGCGTTTGCGGCGGATCATAAGGTGTCGATGGCCCGTCGGTTCGCCCGTGGTGATGGCGACCAGCGCCCAGTCGTACCAGCGGTGCCCCTTCGCGCCGCGTCCGGCGGACAGTTTCTGCCAGGCCCGGCGCGGGATGCGCTTGGCCAAGTGGTCGGCACGCTGAGGGCCGGCCGGGGTGGGGACGCGGTAGGTGCAGGAGACCGCGAGCACGTAGCCCAACTGTCTTGCCTCCAGGGCGGTGCGCAGGTTCGGGTTATCGCCGTAGACCTCGTCGCCAGCCGCCCACGCAGCTGACACTCCGGCGTCCAGGGCGCGTTCGATCATCTGCTGACAGGGGTGGCTTGGTCGCGAAGCCGACCGTATCCGGGACGGCGGCCTGCTCGCAGCGGTCCGGGTCACTGGTCCAGGACTTGGGCAGGTACAGAGCGCGGTCGATGGCGGCGTGCCCGTGCCGGGAGGTGTAGGTGAGGTACACCGCGACTTGCGCGTTTTCGATCCTGCCCGCGGTGCCGGTGTACTGGCTTGCACTCCCACAGTGTGGGTGCCCTTCTTCAGGTCGCCGGTCTCGTCGACCACCAGCACCGCCTGGTCGTCCGCCAGGTGCTCCAGCACGAAGCCGCGCAGGTCGTCACGGACCAGGTCGGCGTCCCACTTCGCCCGCCCCAGCAGGTGCTGCAACCCGTCCGGCGTGGCGTCCCCGACATGCTCTGCGATCGTCCAGCAGTTCTTGCGCGGCAGGTCCGCCAGGAGCCCGAGTATCAACTGCCGCACCCGACGCCGAGGTTCGACCCGCGCGAACCGGCTCGCGATCCGACCCATCAGGCCCTCGAACACTTCCTGCCAACCGGCAGGGTCTACGTTGTGACCTGCGGCCACCGCATGATCATCTGTCTTCACACACCGATGATCAGCGGTGGCCGCACGCGTTCCCACAGCAGCCCCCACCAAAGATCAGGATCGTTGGCCAGAGTAGTGGCGGCCGACCTGGCGACGCAGATTAGAGTCCTTCAAACAGTCAAGGCGTCCGGAGACGGGGCTGCACTACTTCCGTGCTTCGGTCGCGAGCGTGCGGGGTTCGCCCGCAGTCCCGGGCCAGGAGGACATGTGCAACGCGGCGAAGTCTGGTGGGTCGAGTTCGACGAGCGGCGGCCGGTCGTACTCCTGTCGGGAGACGAGGCGCGCGGGTTCCGGGCGATGCAGGTCGTCGCTCCGGCTGACGTCGACATCAGCGGTCTGGGAGTCGAAGTGGCAGTAGGAGCTACGGAAGGACTGCCCTTCGAAGGCGTGCTGCGGTTCGGCTTCTCGCATCCGGGCTTCACCCCTTGCACCTGGCTGACCACACTGTCCCGGGACGACCTGATCGGGCAGGCGGGCGTCCTGTCCTCCGCGAAGCTCAGTGCGATTGAGGATGCGCTCCGTCTCAGTGAACAGGAGAAGGAGTGGACCCCAGCTACGGCTGCGAAGCTCAGCGACATCAGGGACGCCCTCCGTCTCGGCGAACTCAAGTAGGCGGAGAAAGAACGGCCTCCCTGACAGTCCGGCCGATCTCGTCGAGATGATCAACGGTGGTCCCATCTACCCCTCCGGGGCGCCACCCACAAGATCACGATCTACGGCTGGAGTACTAGGCCGCGCCCATGGCACGCATTGGTCTCCAACCGCAGGTGTAACCAGGACAAAGTGCCCGGTATCTTCCGTGTGTGTCCGAAAGCCTTCGCCTTGCTGGTCGGTATCGCTTGATCAAGCCCGTTGGCCGGGGTGGAATGGGTGTGGTCTGGCGTGCCTACGACGAGAGCCTGCACCGCGAAGTAGCGGTAAAAGAGCTCCACCCGCCCGACGGACTGGACGACGATGAACGCCACATCCTGAACGAACGTGCCCTGCGGGAGGCCCGTACCGCGGCAGGACTCCAACACCCGGGAATCGTCGCCATCCACGACGTCGTCGAAGCAGACGAACGGCCATGGATCATCATGCAGCTGATCCAGGGAAGGTCACTCGATCAAGCCGTCCGCGCCGACGGACCACTCCCCATCGACCGGGTCGCACGAATCGGCCTCACCCTGCTCGATGCCCTCGACTGCGCCCACACACAAGGGATTCTCCACCGCGACGTCACACCTCGCAACGTCCTGCTCGCCGATGACGGCCGGGTCGTACTCACCGACTTCGGTATCGCCGCCGTCGCCGGCGCGACCGCGTTGACACGTACAGGCCGCCTGATCGGATCACCCGGCTACATGGCCCCCGAACGGCTCGCGGGATCCAAACCCGGCCCAGAATCCGACCTCTGGTCGCTCGCAGCCACCCTCTACCACGCGGTCGAAGGCCGGCACGCCTTCCCCGGTGACGAGCCAGCCGCACTCATCGGCGCGGTCCTGACCAGAGACCCGCAACCCCCACACCTAGCCGGACCACTCACCCCCGCGCTACTGGGCACCCTTGCCCGCGACCCGGCAGGCCGCTGGAACCCAGCGAAACTACGCGACGCACTGAAACGCGCCTCGACCGACCCGAACGCAGCGACCGACCCGAACGCAGCGACCGTACCGAACCAACCGACACTCGAACCACCCGCGCCGACCAAGCCCTACACCTCATCACCGCACACGGCCGATCCGCCCGAGCCAACGGCTCGCCGGCCTGCTGGGCCTGGGGAGACGCCTCCGCGTTCCGGTGCGTCGACACTGCTCGTCGCCGCCGCAGCCGTAGCCATCGCCGTAGTCGGGTACCTCGTGTTCGGCGTGACCGACGGCCGGTTCACCTCGACGCCGGACGTGTGCCAGATCGTCGCCACCTCTGATCGACTGGAGAGGTGGGTACCGGACGCCCAGCTCCAACCCGAGTCGGATGGCACCGGGGAGAACGAGCGTGGGTGCCAGTTGTCCAACGATGCGTCCGGGTCTGGCTCGAATCCGTACGCGTCCCTCCTACTGAGTGCGAGACGTTTCGAGAAGTCGTGGTTCGACTCGGGCGCCAAGCGGGCACAGAAGGACTTCGACGGACTCCTCGCGAACCCTAACTGGAAACCCGCGAAGGAATTGCAGGGCATTGGCGACGAGGCGTCAATGCTTGCTATCGAGTCCCTCGGCGATGTCTTTGTCCTCGTCCGCGTCGACAACGTGCTCGTGGACATCTCCTACAGGCGCGATCCTGCGGACGGTGGGGAGGAGATCGCCGAGGAGATCGCTCGCGAGATCGTGGCGCAGCTTTAGTCCATCTGAGCAGCAAGGGAACGCAAAACCTCGAGGGCATGTGGTCAGCGTTCCGTTCGGCGGGGAGGCACGACATCGGGTAAATCACTTTTCGAAAGAGCCGAATTCGCCTCGAGCGGTCAACTCCGCGGGGCCGGTGAGATCGAGGTGCCCGTCGGACCGAAGGCCGACAGTGAGCGTCCCACCAGAAGGCGTCGTGGACTCCTACCTGCTCGAACTCTGGCCAGCACCGATCGAACCGGACGGGGTCGTTCGAGTGGGAAGTCACGACGCGGCCTACTGGCACCACGAGATCGGCGGCCGTCGCTGACGTCCATGCCGCTCCATGGGTAAGTCGGTCGGGCGTGCGGCCAATCCATGCGCTGCGTTGAAGCGTCGGAAGCGGGTAATCAGCTGCTTCGCGGGACAAGGTCGATGCACGACCTTCTGGTCGCATCAGCCCCGACGGGCGCTCCTCCGATCGAAGTGCTGGTGGTCTCGACTCCGGTGCCTGGGCAGGTTCAAATCGCCCACCGCACCGTGTCGGGGCACCCTGACGTGATCACGCGTCCCACCTCTGACGCCGTGCCACTGTTCTGGCGCTTTGTCTTGGAGAAGTTCGGCATCACCGGCGCCTGACGTGCGTCCGCTTCTGCGGCCAATCGACAAACCAGTGGCTACAGGCCTCCGTACGGACCTACCCTCTGGGAGTGCCCGAGCGGATCATGTACCTCCAGCTCAAGACCGGACACAACACCGATCGTGGGCCTGGGTGGATCGCTCGTGTGCGGTTCACGCGTACCTGGCGGACGGCCTACGTTCATGGGAGAACGCTGCGCCGAGTCACGGGGACGCCAAGGGCCAACTTCGACTCGAACTTCTACGACGTCGACACCGGAGAAGAGTTCTGGATGTCAGGCCCGAAGCGCGACCGTACCGATGGCCGCTATTCCCATCAACAACCACTCGTCGACGACGACGCGCGCGCGGCGTACGAGAGCTTTCTGGCTGGCGCGCCCCTGCCAGGTCGAGAGACCGGCTAGCGGCTCGACGCATTCATTGGCCGCGGTCAGTATCGGAGACTGGTGTGATGGACGATCCTTATCCGAACCAGCCCCTCTCCGGAGCTTTGGGCAAGGCCGTAGCCGGCCCGTCGAGCGAGGCACCGGAAGATGGCAGCCGTCTGACACCGGGCCAGCTGACGCGACTGTCGAGGCGCATGAGTTTCGTGCTGCGGCATGATCCGGGCAGCGTGGGGCTCACTCTGGACGCGTCGGGCTGGGTAGAGGTCGCGGCGTTGGCGAAGGCCTTGTCCAGCGACGGCGGCCGGGTCTGGGTCGTCGACATCGAGCTGGTGGCCGCTACCTCGGACAAGCAGCGGTTCGCCATCGACAGCGGTCGAATCCGGGCCAACCAAGGCCACAGCATCCCCGTCGACCTGGCGCTGGACCCAGCGCAGCCGCCCCGGGTGCTCTGGCATGGGACACATTCGCGCGCGCTGGCAGCGATTCTCCACGAGGGCCTGCGGCGGGGCCGGCGCCACCACGTGCACCTGAGCGAGACACCCGAAGTAGCCCGGCTGGTCGGCGCCCGCCGCGGGACGCCGGTCGTCCTACGGGTCGATGCGGCAGCGATGCACCGCGGCGGGGCCGTGTTCTACCGCAGCCACAACGGGGTCTGGCTCACCGAATCAGTCCCGCCCGAGCACCTGTCACGCGCTCACTAGGCGCCATGGAGCACCCGATGTCTAGATCGTGTCGGGCAAGGACGTCCGACCCGATGAGTCCCAGCTCGCACCAACGCTCGCACGAGCGCCGCTCATCGCCAGTGGCGGACGCGATCTTCACCCACCCACTCCTGGCGGAAGGCCTCAACACCCTCTTCGCGATGTTCGACGCCTAGCCGGGATTACGTACGCTCTAATTGGCGCCCCTGCTTGGTGGTTCTTGGCTTTCGTTGCTGCGCCGCCTGCCAATGGGGTGAAGCTAGTTTCTTCCCGACGTTCGACGTATCGCGTCACGCCTCCAGTGAACGGTGAAACCCGACGAGCCGGAGCCGTCCAGGTTCGGAACATCCACCAACACCATCGAGCCCACACCGCCCTCGGCGACCAACCCAGCCTCACGCCTCGCGCAGCGTCACCAACGTACTGACAGGGAACATCTAGTCGTACCGACGGCTGGATGGTTGCCACGGAGATGACTGCGGCCGTCCGACCTTTTGAGGAGGTTCGGGTGTGCCCGACGTATCGTTTACAAACCTGTTCTTCGTTTCGCTGATCGCCCTGTGTGCGCCGCTCCTACTGGGCTTCTTCCCCCGTCTACGCATCCCGTCGGTCGTAGTGTCGATCGCCGTGGGCATCGTTGTCGGCCCGTCTGGGCTAGGCCTGGTCAGCGTAGACACTCCGGTACGCATCCTTTCGCTGCTCGGGCTGGCATTCCTGCTGTTCCTGTCCGGCCTGGAGATCGACGTTCGGCGGCTACGCGGGCATGTACCGCTTCTGGCGCTCGCCGGATACGGGCTTGCCTTGGTCCTCGCCGCACTTTTCGGGCTGGCGTTTGCCTCCCTGGACTGGACGCGCAGCCCGCTGCTGCTGGCCGTGACACTGTCCGCGAGCTCGCTGGGGCTGGTCGTGCCGGTCCTACTCGACGCAGGCGAGGCAGACAGCAGCACCGGCCTGGCTGTGATCGCCGCGGCTTCGGCGGCCGAATTCGGGGCTGTCATGCTGCTGTCACTTCTCTTCTCCGGGTCGGGAGCGTCCGTCGGCGGGCGGGTTATCTCACTGATCGTTTTCGCCGCTCTAGTGGCCCTCATCGGCGTCGTCACCGCGATGGCAGAACGTTCCAGGCGACTCATCCGCGTGTTCCGCCGTCTGCAGGACACCACCGCTGAACTGCGGGTACGGGCAGCAGTTGCGTTGCTGATCGGCTTCGTGGCGCTAGCCGAACGGTTCGGTCTGGAGACGATTCTGGGCGCGTTCCTGGCCGGCGCGATTGTTAGTGCCGTCGACCGCGATACCACAACGCACCCGAGGTTCCGGGTGAAACTCGACGCCATCGGCTACGGGTTTCTCGTCCCGGTCTTCTTCATCACCAGCGGGCTACAGCTGGACCTACGCGGACTCTTCGTCAGCCCGTCCGTGCTGCTGCGGGTGCCCGCGTTCCTGGTCGCGCTGCTAGTCATCCATGGCGTGCCGACCCTCCTATTGCGCAGGGCCGTTGGGTCTCCGAGATGGAAAGCGGCGGCACTGTTGCTGGCCACGTCGCTACCACTGATCGTCACCGCGACCCAGATCGGGGTCTCGCTCGGCCTGCTGTCCTCAGTCAATGCGGCCGCACTCGTCTGCGCCGGCGTGCTCTCCACTCTGATCTTCCCGGTCTCCGCACTGGCATTGCTCCGCCGGCCGCGCCCGCCCTCCGAAGCTCGACGATCCCGCCCATCGTCAATGTGTGAGGGGATGTGGTGACCGCCGCTTCGAGCAGTACTGCTCGCAGCGCGATACCCGCCGTCATCAGCAGCAGCACAGGGAGGCGGACAGGTGTCGGAACCCAGGCAGGGCTGGCGAGACATCGATCGAGGCTGTTCGTTTCAGAGCGGAGAGGTAGGTTCCCGCTCGCGTAAGGCTGACGACGGTTTGGCGTAGATATATGTCTGGGGGCCTCGTGGAATTCGTAGTTGGCCTGCTGGTGTTGCTGGCCTTCGGTTGGTGGCTGTGGCGGAGGCGCGCCGGGACGGCCAGGCCCGAGCTGCCGTCTGCGGAAGATGGCGTGGAGGTCGAGCGGCCCGCGGTACAGGTGACGCCACGACCTGTTCCGCCTGCGGAGGCGAGTCCGCCCGCTCGTGGCAGCAGGACTGGAGCGTTTGCGAAGCCGGGTGCGCGGGGTTTGCTGTTCGTGTACGGGAATTCCGCCGGCAAGCGCGGGTATCGGCACGACGGTGTGTACGCGGTGATCGACGTGGAGACGACCGGCTTCTCCCCGGCCAGGAGACCCGATCATCGAAGTCGCCCTTGTCCGGGTCGACGCGTCGGGTCGCGTCCTGGATGAGTACGCGACGCTGTTGAACCCGAAGGGCCGTGACACCGGCCCGGTCTTCGTGCACGGCATCAGCAACGATGCCGTCCGCGACGCACCTGCGTTCGCCGATGTTGCTGGTGACGTCCTGGCCCGGCTCGACGGTGCCGTGATCGTCGCGCACAACGCGTCGTTCGAGGAGCGGTTCTTGCCGCCGGGTTCGCCCGCGCGGGCATCGCGACGCCGCCGTTCCCGGCGCTGTGCAATGTCGGTGATGAATGCGATCAGCCGCTTGCCGTCGGCGGCGGTGTTATGCAACTGGAGTTGGGCTCCGGGGTGACCGGCCGTCCGCGTGGGTGGCGGGCCGCGTGCTCGCCGTCAGTTTTGTACGCTGCGGAGGGAGCGCGCGCCCGGGTTCTTGACGTGCGTCGGTCGATGGAGTTCACGGATATGCGGGGATATTGACAGCGAACGGTTCCTGCTGAACAGTTCCGCAGTACCCGGCTTGAATCGATACAGATGGCCGGGTGAAGGCTCGCCACAATCCGTGTTCCGGTAGCACCGGAAGGCCCAGCACAACGGGACGAACCCCCGGAGGTGCTCAACCATGCCCGCTCCCTTCGAACCTCATCCTGAAGCTCCTCGACCGGGCCGACGCGCGCTCCTTCGCTGGTCAGGGATCGGCGCGTTCGCCACGGCCACGAACGGATACTTCGCCACACCCGCCCCGGCAGAACTCTCCAGCGGTACAGCCACGCAGGGGCAAGCCACACAAAGATCGGACGCATCAGCCGTCGGCTAGACCTTCGACGCGCCGGCCGGTCTCTTCATCCAGCCACCGGTGCCGACCGGCACGGCCGTCATCCGTGCCACCCCCACTCCGAGGCGAGCGTCCGCTCCGCGGCGAGCCGGGCACCGGGCGGCAGGGCCAGGACCAGGTCGCGCAATGAGAGTTTCGACTCGTTGGTGGGCACCGCCACATGATGCAGCACGGGTAAACGTCGCCCTCGCCCGCGAGACGCCCCTCGACACGTTTGTCCGGTGTCTCCACGGTGATCATCGAGTGGTCTAGACCACACGGAGGAGCCATGTCGCACCCTTGCAGGAGTCTCATCGCCGCGTCCACTGCTGGCGCGCTCGCTCTCGCGGGGCTGCTCGGACAGCCGGTCGCGCAGGCGGCGCCAGCACCAGCACCGATGCCCACCGTCACGCCGACGCCGCAGTCGATGGCCCGTGCCGGTGGTGACCTCACGGTGCCCGGTCGGGTGGAGGTGGTGGTCGACAGCTCGACCGACCCTGCGGCACGAAGGGCACTGCGCGCCACTCTCACCGCGCACGGAGTGGGTCGGGTGGATGAGCGGACTCGAGCCAGCGGCACCGCGCCCCTGACCATCCACCTGGGTCCGAGCACCCGCCCCGACGTCCGGGCGGCCCTGGCCGAGACCGTGGCGCCGGACCGCCCGGAGGCGTACGGCCTTCGCGCGGACGCCTCTGTCGGACCGCTCGGGACGGTGGCCCTCGGGGGCGCGGACGCCGCTGGGCAGTTCTATGCGGTCCAGAGCCTGCGGCAGTTGTTCATCCCGTTGAACGACGGGTACCGGCTGGCCGGCGCGTCGATCAGCGACTACCCCTCGATGCCCCTGCGAGGCACCATCGAGGGCTTCTACGGCACGCCGTGGACCCACGCCGACCGGCTTCGGCAGGTCGGTTTCCTGGGCGCTCACAAGCTGAACACCTATGTCTATGCACCCAAGGACGACCCGTACCACCGGGACCGGTGGCGGGAGCCGTACCCCGCGGACAAGCTGGCCCAGCTGGCCGAGCTCGTCCAGCGGGCCGTCGACAACCACGTCCGGTTCACCTTCGCCCTCTCGCCGGGCAACACCGTCTGCTACTCCGGTGACGAGGACTTTGCGGCACTCACGGCCAAGGCGACGCAGATGTGGGACATCGGCGTACGCTCGTTCGCGCTGCTGCTGGATGACATCGACCCAGGGCTGCGCTGTGCGGCCGACCGGGAGCGCTTCGGTGCGGACGAGAGTCCGGCGGCGGCAGCCCAGGCCCACCTGCTGAACCGGTTCCGGACGGAGTTCCTCGAACCACGTGCCGGCGCTGCACGACTGATGACGGTGCCGACCGAGTACGGCCAGCCGACGAGCCCAACGCCGTACACCCGCAGGTTCGCCGGACTGGTGCACCCCGACGTCCTGGTGATGTGGACCGGCACCAGCCCGTTCGGCCCGACCAGCGGGGACGACGTGCGCCGGGCCGGTTCGGCCTTCGGCCATGAGGTGCTGATGTGGGACAACTACCCGGTCAACGACTTCGCGGCGAACCGCTTGTTCCTCGGGCCGTTGCGAGGGCGCGGCGCCGATCTCGCCGCGGCTGGCATGGCGGGGTACGTCTCCAACCCGATGAACCAGGCCGCCGCGTCGGAGATCCCCCTGTTCACCGTCGCCGACTACACCTGGAACCCCCCGGCGTACGACCCCGACGCCTCGTGGGATGCGGCGTTGCGGGAGATCGGCGGCCGCGGGTACGACGCGCTGCGGACGTTCGCCGAGAACTCGCAGTCGTGGTACCTCCACCGCGACGAGTCGCCGGGCCTCACCGCCGCATTGGCCACGTTCTGGCAGGCATACGAGTCGGGGCGTCCGACGAGCGCCGCGGCTGCCGCCCTGCGGGCGCGGCTCGACGAGCTCGAGCAGCTGCCCACCGCGCTCCGTACCGGCGTCGCTGACGAGTCCCTGCTCGAGGACATCGGTAAGCATGTAGACAAGCTCGCTGTCCTCGCCAAGGCTGCGAACTCCGCGACCAGGATGCTGGTCGCGCAGGAGAACGGCGATGGCGACGCCGTCTGGCAGAGTCGTGCGGTGACGCAGTCCGGGCGGGCGGCCGCCGCCGCGATGTCACCGGAGATCGCGTCGGTGTGGACCGAGATCGGCAGGCCCGGCCGGAGCATCCTCGACGAGTTCGTGGCGCGGGCGCTGCGGGCCGACGACCGCTGGCTCGGCCTGCGTGACAGCCCGGGCGGGCAGCCGGAGCCCGTTCAGGTGTGGGACTTCGACCGTGATGGTGACACCGAGGGCTGGGTCGCGGGCAACAGCGTGGGGCCCGTCTCGGCGCAGAATGGGGCGCTGACCACCCAGGTCACGGGCGACGACCCATACCTCGTCCAGGACCGGCCGCTCGACGTGGCGCCCGCCTGCCAGGGCGGGCTCGCCGTCGAGGTCACGCTGCAGGTGGAGTCCGGCGGGCGTGGGCAGATCTACTGGGCGACGCAGGCGCGACCCGGGTTCGCCGAGGACAAGATGACGGCGTTCGAGGTCCGGGCGGGCGCTCCGGCCAGCTATCGCGTCGAGCTCGGCACCGGGCCGAGTCCGCTCACCCAGCTTCGCCTCGACCTTCCGGACAACGCAGGCCAGGTGCGGGTCGAGGCGCTGCGGATCGTCGTCGACCGCCCGGAACCCAGGGGCGTGGTAACCGGCGGGCCGCCGGCGACACTTGGCTCCGCGCTCGGCCGGGCCGTCGACGGGTGCCTGGCGACGAGCTACGACGCGGCGCGTGAGCCCCGCCCGGGTGAGGCGCTGACGGTCGAGCTGGCGCGGCCGGGACCTCTCGAGGGCGTGGCGGTCCTGCAGGATCCGCAGGCCCCGGCCGCCGCCGAGGTCCAGGTGCGCAGCGGTGGCTCCTGGCGGACCGTCGGGCCGGTAGGTTCCGGGTACGGTCAGGTCGCCGTCGGAGGGACCGCCGCCGACGCTATCCGGCTGGTCTGGGCTACCGGTACGGCGGCGCCGTCTGTCGTCGAGGTGATTCCGTTCTACGCCGACGTGACTGTGGAGACGACGCTGACCGGTCCGGCCGACGGCACCGTCGAGATCGGCAGCAGCTTCCCGGCGGAAGTGCGGCTCACCTCGACGAGCTTGGCGACGATCGAGGGAAGGCTGGACATCGCCGTGCCGGACGGCTGGCAGGTCGATACGGCGTCCAGGCCGGTCAGCGTCCCGCGCGGACGCGATGTCCTGACCCAGGTACAGGTGACGGCGCCCGCCGGTGTTCCCGCCGGACGCTACGAGCTACGTGCCACCGTCACTACCGCGGACGGCCACCGGGTCACCCGGACGACCGAGGTACAAGTGGTGCCGCGATCAGGGGATACCAACCTCGCGCCGGGTGGCGCCGCGACGGCGTCGAGCGTCGAGCTCGGGCTCCCGCAGTTCGTGGCCGCCCACGCGATCGACGCAGATCTGGCGACCCGGTGGTCGTCGGCCAGCACCGACGGCGAGTGGCTCCAGGTCGAGCTGCCGCAGGCCGCGCGCTTGGCGCGAGCCGTGCTGCGCTGGGAGGCGGCGTACGGCGCGGCATACCGGGTGCAGGTCTCGACCGACGCGACGTCGTGGACGGAGGTGGCTGCCGTCATGGACGGCGACGGTGGCGTCGACGAGGTGCGGTTCGACTCGGTGCAGCGGGTCCGGTTCCTCCGGATCCAGGGAGTCGAACGTGGCACCCAGTACGGGTACTCGCTCTACGAGCTGGAGGTGTACGGGGCAGCGTGAGACCGACGCAGGATGCAGTTACGTCGCGGCCAGGGGGCGGCCTAACCGTCAGGCTGGCGCAGGTGGCGGGCGGTTCTGGGGGAGCGGGTCGGGCCAGTAGCCGAACCGCCGCTGGACCGGGCTGATCACCGCGTTCCAGCAGTTCGCGGACCAGATGCTCGACGGCGAACCTGCACGGGACCAAGGAGGAGACCGAGACGCTGCAGAAGCTCGAGAACTGGACCACGGCGGTGAAGGAGGCAGGCAAGGACGCAGGGTGGACCGAGAGCTGGGCGAAGACCAAGTAGGGCATCGATCCGGTCACTCACGGGGTTCGAGGGAGTTGCGATGAACAGATCCATCGGGTCACTCAGGAGACTTCTGGCCGGAGCGGTCGTCACCGCGCTGGCGGCTGGGTGTCTCGTGACGTCGACCACCGCGGCGTCCGCCGCCACCCCGGACGGCATCACGTCCGTCCGTGCCACCGACCAGGCGATCGAGGTCCGGGGCGCTACCGGGCCGGGCGCCGACGTGTCCGTGTACGCCCTTGGCCCGGAGCAGGACGACTCGGCCTGGGCCGGAACCACCCCGGTCGCGACCACACGGTCCGACGCCGACGGAGCTTTTACCGCCACCATCTCGCGGGTGGGCGACACCGGGCGGCTCTACTACGGCAAGTACGTCGCGGTCGCCGGCGGGGCGGAGGTCGGGACCGATCGGCAGGTCGACGACCTGCAGACCACCTCAGCGAACGACTACCCGTACCCGACCAGCCCAACGAAGAAGGGTCTGCAGGTCCAGCTGACCGCCGACGCCGAGGACCTCGGGGTCGGTCATGCCGCGATCAACGTCCCGTTCAACTCCGTGATGCAGATGACGGACGCCGGCGCCGGGAAGTCGATCCCGTTCGTCTCGCAGGGCCGGACGTTCTACTTCGACGCCTCGGCGGTCGGCGGGCTCGACCGGCAGATCAAACCGCTGTCGGACAACCGGACGGTGGTCAACCTGATCCTGCTGCTCTACCGCGACGACCGTCCGAACTCGAGCTGGCAGGTGTTGAAGCACCCGGACGCCGACCTGCGCGGCGGGCCGGTGTTCGCCTTCAACACCAAGACCGCCGAGGGCATCGCGTACTACACCGCCGCGGTCGAGTTCCTCGCCCAGCGCTACACCCGCTCGGACCAACGGTTCGGCCGCGCGACCGGGTTCATCGTCGGCAACGAGATCGACGCGCCCTGGGACTGGCAGAACATGGGCGAGAAGCCGATCGACGAGTTCCTGCAGTACTACGAGCGGGCACTGCGGATCACCTTCCTCGCCACCCGGGCGGCGTACCGTGAGGCGCGGACCTACGTCTCGCTTACGCATGCGTGGACGAAGGCGCTGGTGCCGATTCCGGGGCGCTTCTACCCGGGCAAGGACGTCGTGGACCGGCTCAACGCGCTCACCAAGGCGCACGGTGACTACCCGTGGAACGTGGCCTACCACCCGTACCCGGACAACCTCGTCGATCCACGCTTCTGGCGGGACGGCAACACCACCAGCGACCCGGACACCACACCGAAGATCACCTTGCGCAACATCGAGGTGCTGCCGCAGTACCTGGCGCGCCCGGAGCTGACGTATGCCGGGCAGCAGCGGCGGATCATCCTGTCCGAGCAGGGCTGCAACACGCCGAACACGACGGCGGAGTCGGAACGCAACCAGGCCGCCTGCTACGCGCTCGGGTACTACAAGGTCGCCTTCCTGCCGGGGATCGACGCGTTCATCCTGCACCGGCACGTCGACCACCGGTACGAGGGTGGGCTGCGGCTCGGGCTGTGGTGGTGGGACGACACAGTCGACGCCCCGGCCGCGCCGAAGACGCCGAAGCTGGTCCACGACGTCTTCCGCGACATCGACACCAGCCGCTCGTTGCAGGCGACACAGTTCGCGCTAGGGGTGATCGGAATCCACGATTGGTCCGAGCTGGTGACCGGGTGGGACCCGGGCAAGGTCGCGGTACGGGCCAACCCGGAGACTGTCGGGGCGAGCCGGACCGCCATGCCGCGCCAGACCACCACGCTGATGGACTTCGCCGACGGCACCCAGGGTTGGCGGGTCTCCGACGCGGCGGAGCGGGTCACCGCGGCGGACGGCGTGCTGCGCACCGATTTCACCTGGGAGCCGGGCTACGCGGCACAGCTCGCCCAGCTGTGGCGTGGCACCGACGTCGTGCTGCCGACCCCGGTGGATGCCCGCGGGGCGAACGGCCTGAGCCTGCGGATCCGGATCCCGGCCGACCCGGCCGTCGGTACCCGGTTCGTGAAGATCAAGGTGTACGGCACCGACGGGACGGTCGTCCAGGGCGCGACGAGACTCGGCGACGGCGGGGACTGGCAGCAGGCCAGCATCGACCTGTCCGGCTGGAGCGGTCGGATCGGCCGGATCAAGGTCTGGGTCCGCGGCAGCACCCAGGCGGCCTGGAGCGGCCACTTCGACCTGGACGACGTCCAGCTGGCCGGTGTGCTGGCCGGAGCGGGCCGTACCGGCAACGTGTCGATCGCGGCGGAGGCGCCGCAGGGGATCGGCGTGGACAAGCCGGTGCACGTCACCGTCCGCAACGACGACCTCCGGCCGGTTAGTGAGTCGCTCGCTGTGCGGCCCTGCGATGGGGTGAACCTGGATCCCTCCGAGTTCGGCACCGCGGGCATCGCGCCGGGCGCCGGCAGGGACTTCGACGTGACTGTGGCGTCGTCGGCGCCGGCGGACCCGTACCACCCGAGCCTGTGCTTCCGGCTGGCCGGCTTCGACTACCGGGTCGCGGTGACCGTACCGCCGAAGCCGGTCCCGGTGGCCAAGCCGTTGTTCGACTTCGACGACGGCACGGTGCAGGGCTGGCAGGCCGGGCCCGGGATGGCGTCGGTGTCGGCGGCGTCGAGCACGGCGAACGGACCCGGTGTCCCGCAGGCGGGTCCGTACATGCTCGACGGCGCGTCCCCGGTGACGTCGTCCCTGGAGCCGAAGACGATGTACGTCGACCCGGCCACGCCACTCGACCTCTCCGCCGCGAAGCGGGTCGTCGTGTACGTGAACTCGTACGGTGGCGCGCCGAACTCCACCGGGTACGAGGTGACGTTCACGCTCCGGTCGGGCACGTCGGTGCAGACGATCACCCAGCCGTATAAGGCCGACCAGTGGAACCTCGTCAGCCTGGACGTCTCCGGCTGGGCGGGCCGGTCGAAGGTCGACCACATCGAGGTAACGATGCACGCCGTCGGCGGGGACTACCCGAACTGGGGTGCGCACTTCCAGATCGACTCGCTGGGCTGGTTCGACTCGGTTTGACGCAAGAGCGGCCGGTGTGACGACGGTGGCGACCTGGACCACGGTGTCCTGGTCGCCACTGCCGTTCGTCAGTCCGCTGTGGCGACGATGTGCTGCACCTTCATCGGGCGACAGTGTCGATGCTGTCAACTGTGGCGTACCGCGTTCCACTCGTGGACGTAGCTGCGCTGTCGAGCCGCCCAGTCGGCGGGTCGCTCACCGAGGTGCCTCCGTTGCCCGTGGGTCGAGGCCGCGCAGGCCGCTGTCACACCGACGGCGCAACAGTCGAAGCGGGTCGCACCGCCATCGACAGCGCGGCCTCATCGAGGGAACCGAACTCGGACCGTGGGGCAAGCCGTGGCCATGGGGTAGTGGCGGTGTGCCGGGGAGTCACACGACGCATGCCGGCGGATCTGGTCCTCGTCCGGCCGGCTACGACAGATGCAAGGCCCGCCAGCCTTCCAAGCTGGTCGCATTTGCGCCGGATGCTCTGGGCTCAGAGGTTGGGCATCTTCGGTATGGAGCACTTTGTCGGAGCAACCAGGTCGTCACCTGCTGAGCGTCCTAGCAGCCAGGCCAGCAACGCCGCTTGGGTCCCGTGAATTGGGATGCCGGCTTGGCCGTCGCCAATGGAGTATGAGGCTTGGGTGTCTTCCGCGTGCAGGCGGACCGCTGGCGCGTCTGCGCGGGTTGACATGTAGGCGGAGATGTCGGCGAGCGCCTGTGTGGTGAAGGCGTGAGGCCAGTCCGTAGGGCGGTAGCCGGCATCGAGGTCCACGTGGTGGATCAATACCTCGAACAGCCGACCTTCTGCCCCTTGGAGAGCTGGCCCAAGGTGGCCGCCGGTCCAGCGGACCGTCGACTGCCACGCCTGCGGAGACATCCTCGCGTACTCCTCGGCGAACTTGTCGGCGGAGTCACGCACATCTGCCACAAGCTCGGCCAAGGAACGGACTGCGCCTGCTTCGATCTCTGCCGCCCGTGCTTGCATGCTGGGGTACTCCGATGTCTCCACGCCGGTCCGTGCCCACACCAGCAGTCGTCGTCCGCCGTCAGCGTTGCGGGCCACATGGGTCAGCACGTGCGCCCGGGTCCAACCGGGTAGGAGCGACGGTGCCTGAACCTCTCTCTCGTTGAGAGACTCTGCTGTTTCCATCAGCTGGCTGGTTGCCGCCTGGATCGAGCAGGCAACTGACGCCGGGTGGAACGCCGCGCGAGGCTGCTGGGGCATCCGGTTCGTCCTATCGGTCGTAGCTCAGAAGGTCGCAGGGCGTGGGGAGAACGACGGGTCGATGATGTTCGTCATGACCCGCGCGCTCAGTACATGACTCCAGCGTGACCTCAGGGCCATCGCCGACGAGCGACGATCAGCACACCAGCCCGAGGACCTCCCGAGCGCGGACGAGCAGTTCATGGTCATGGTGCCCGCTTCTAACGAGTCGAAGGGGCGACAGGTTCCTGCCACCTGGTCGCCGTGCAGTCATCGGAAGTCGCTATCGGGCTCCCCGGCGCGGGAAGTGGCGTCGTTGAGGAGCGTTCGGAGCTCGGCCGCGCCTTCTCGCCATTGGTCCTCGGGTAGGAGGACGCTTTGGCCGGCCGGAAGTGGGTCGCCGGGAGCGGGGTCGTCGATGTAGCGGGCTGTCACGTGGGTGTGCAGGTGGGGGGTCCAGTTGCCCATGGTCATGTAGTTCATCTTCAGAGGACGAAAGTGCCGCTGGATGGCTTGCCCGACGCGCAGCACGTCCTGGCCATATCGAGCGGCCTCGCTGGGCGTCAGCTCAGTTGGCTCAACCACGTGTCGGCCGCGCCAGATGATGACCGCGTAACCGCGTACCAGTGCGCGGCGCATCAGGTAAGCGTCCGCGACCTCGCTGGACAAGATCCGCGTCCCGAGCTTCGTCTCTGTTGGTCGACCCTCGTCGCAAAGCTTGCATGAGGTCCCGGCAACTCGCTCGTCCCAGTCTTCGGCCCAGGGCATGCGGAGCATTCTCCCACCCGCCATCCAGACCCACGTGGCCATAGGGGCTGCAACACCGGCGAGGATGAGCACCAGGCGGACGAGGAGGGGCCGAGCAGGTCGCGATCACGGTGCCCGTTCCTGCGGGTAATTGGATCCGGCTCGGACGCAGAACCGCCTGCTGCTCGTGCAATCCACGTGCAAAAGCGGGCGGTCAAAGAGGGTGATCAACGGCCGCTGGCGGTCAGTCACGTTCCGCCATATGACCAAGGTCAGGGCGGTGGGCAGGGGCGAGGTCGAACCGCCGACCTTCCGCTTTTCAGGCACAGTCAAGCGTCGAATCGGCAGCCAGGGCTGGTGTGGTCGAGGATGAGGCCCATCTGAACTACATCCCACACTTCACCGTTCCGCCGTCTGTAGTGGCGAAGTCGACGGCCCTCCGTGACGAATCCCGCCCGTCTGTACAGCCTGATGGCCGGCTCGTTATGAGGCCATACATCGAGCCCAACCTTGTGGGCGCCTTGCGATCTCGCCCAGGCGATGGCTGCTGTGAGGAGGGCGGTCCCCTTTCCGAGGCCGCGAGATGCGGCGTCGACGAACATTCCGAGCGCCGCTATGCCGTCGACGAGATCAACCGCGGCGACACCATCAATGACTCCCTCAGACTCACTCACTAACACGCTGCAGCTCGGCCGCTGGATCCGGTCTACGTAGAGCCGCCGTCCAGCAGGGCGATCATCAGGTGTTGTCTCAGCGATCCACCTGTCCTCGGCGGCAACGCGCTCACGCAGGAGGAGAATGGCCTCAACGTCGCGTTCCTTGGCCTCACGTACGTCCATCGATACAGGGTGCCATGATCACCGCCGCACACCAGCCGCGCTGACCCGCGCTCTGAACAGGCCCGGATCGGACGATGCCCCGAGGTGCCTCGAACGACCGTCACCATTTAAGTGGCCGTGCCACTTGTGCGCCAGATGACGCGGCTGATCATGGTCCTTTACGGTCAACAGCGGTCACGACCGCGCGTTCCGCACGGCGAGCCGATCGACGCTCAGCTGAGCGTGGGACCCGAATATGCCTTTGCAAGGCAGGGGTCTTTCCGACCTGCTACACATCGTGACCTTGACGCTTGGCCACCGCTGTCTCGGGCGTCGACCAGGATGGCTGCTTGGCCGGCGGATGATGAGGTGGCCGATTAGATGGATCCTTGATCCAAGATCGAAGTCCTCGTCCGGCCAGCGGTTCATCGCGATAGCGCGGCACCAGATGGCAGTGCGCATGGGAGACAGACTGTCCGCCGACCGAGGCGACGTTCCATCCGACATTCCATCCGTCAGGAGCGTGGGCATTGACGATGAGTTCACGCATTTGATCGAGCAAGCGCCGCGTCGACGCCCACTCATGATCCGTCAAGTCAAACACCGTGACTCGGTGCGCTCGCGGAAGCACCATCGCAGAACCCTCGGGTGACTCCTCTGTCCACATCGAGAAGCAATGATCGTCGGAGAACACGATCCGACGCTCCACCTCGGGCATACAGAAGGGACAACCCGGCATCTCGGCATGCTGCCATGCATTGCGCTAGCTCACCAGACACGCCTGCGACAGCCAGGGCCATGCGCGGGGGGAGAAGTACGGACCAGTTACGGACCAACGCGACGCCCCGGCATGCGTCCCAAGCGCGGTCCTGCACGCAATGTTCGCTGCCGCGCGGCGTCCGACCTGGCGATTCGTCAGCCAGGGCAATCTGGGCGTCAAGTGGGTGTGAAGCTAACCGCATGGCATGAGTTCTGCAGCGATCAGCCCTCAAACGTGAAGTTGGCCAGGTCAAAGAGGTGCATGACTTCGAGCTTCGAGGCCAGGCGGCGAGACGGCTGATTGTCGTCGAGGTGGCTGTAGAAGGCCACTCGTCCCTCGCCTGTCACTTCCGATGCTCACGCTTTCGACACCTGCTGTCCATAGCCGCTGCGACGGGGGCTTTCATCGGTCCACACCCACAGTTCGGCCGCCTCAGAGTTGGAGCGTGAGGAGCTGGCCCATGAGACCTCGCGGGCGTCGACTGTGATCGCGAATGCGCTCGCCGAGGTACCACGGCTGCTGCCGACCACGGTTGCCGCAGGCGTTGGTTATCTCTCACATGTTCGGGTGTGGGAAGGGGAATGGTGGCTGTGTCAAGGTCGGCGTGTGATCCGACATCGGACCGCGGGGGGGAAGCGCCGAATGACGGAGTTCGCGCCTGTGCCCGAGTTCGCCACGGGGCCGGCGATCCCGGAGTCCGGTTATCGCGTCACCGAACTGGGCGAGGGTGCGTACGGCATCACCAGCGGAATGGTGAACACCATGTTCTTGGTGACCAGGAACGGCGTCGTCGTTGTGGACGCCCCGCCGGATCTGGGAGAGCGACTGCTGATGGGTATCGAGGAGGTCACCTCCAAGCCGATCACTCACCTGATCTACAGCCACGCGCACGCCGACCACATCGGCTCCGCGCACCTGCTGGCCCGCGACGGGCTGACGATCATCGCCCACGAGATCACCGCCCGGTTCATCGAAAAGGCGCACGACGCCAATCGGCCGCTGCCCAACGAAACCTTCGCCGGCCCCAGCAACGCGCTGACCATCGACGACGAGCGGTTCGTCTTCGACTACACCGGCGACTGGCATCAGGCCGGCAATCTGTTCATCCACCTCCCGGAGCGCAAGATCCTCACCGCGATCGACAGTTTCACGGTGAAGAACGCGCCGTTCTTCCGCTTGCTGTTTGCACCTCATGTGCCGGCGTACTTCGATGCCATGGACCAGATGCTGGAGTACGACTTCGACACCGTGGTGTCCGGCCACATGGCCATGTTCGGTACGCCCGAGGACGTGCAGACCAACCGCGAGTACCTGCGCGATCTGCGATCTTCCGCCACCGAGGCGCTGCGCACCGTGGACCTGCGGGAAGCGTCGGCGGCTGTCGGCGTGCCGGACAACAACCGGCAGGCGCAGCTCAAGGTCTGGATGGACGCGGTGGTCGCGCGGGCCGCGGAGCTCATGCCGGCATCCTGGAACACGCGCCTGGGTGGCACCGACATCTTCCTCGCCGACAACCTCAACGCCGTGGCCTGGAGCGTCTTCATGGACTGAGGCGGCGTCTGTCGCTCACGTAGCGGGTTGACCAATCGCATGCGGCAAGTCGCTCAGGACGAAAGGTGGAGCTGGCGGGTAGCGACGACCATGCGGACCGGCGATTTGTATCCAAAGCGTCCATTTGTGTCCAATGTGTCCACCCCAACAGTGCTTGCCGGGCTGGCGGCGGAGGTCACGTTCTCCGGACACGGGTACGCAGCCGCTCGCTGAGCACGACATCATGTGGGAGCGACCGCAGCACCTTCGCATCTGCGATCACGCCCTGCCCGCGAAGGAGGGCGGCCAGGTAAGCCCAATGCGTGGCTGCCGCCTCCTCATAGGTCTGGCCCTCGACCGGCTCGTCAGGCCCTACCACGGTCCGTGCCATGTCCTCGATCTCCTCGACCGTGGTCGCGTCCCAATGCTCGGTGGAACCCCAGCCCCGGTCGTCGAGCAGCGTGATCCGGCGACCATCGTCGAGAACGGCTGAGAGCGTCGCCGACACCGACACCTGGCGGGGGTCGCCTACCGGTCGAGGTCCTGGCCACAGTGCTGGCCGCGCTTGATCCGACGGTACCGGCTGGTCCTGTTGCCCGCCGCCGACGTCGTGGAAGGTGCCGGGCTCCTCCACATCGAGATCGGCAGCGGTCTCGAGCCGAACGACAGCGGTCATGCCCCCATTCTCTGTCAGCAGCTACGGGCTCGAACCGAGGTCGAGACAGGATCGGCCGAAAGCGCCGGTCACTGCTGCATCCTCGGATCGTGCGTGGGGTCGGCATACAGGGGAGGGCAACCACGATCGATCGCCTGGGGGCGCAGTTCGTAGTGCCAGGGCTCGTTGCGGTAGATCTGGCACAGCCCGTACTCGGCGCCGTGTCCGGACAGCCACGCCGTGGCGTCGGAGGGCCCGATGTCGACCGCGACTCCGGACACGTGAGGAGACGTGTCCGCTGTGGCGACCCATCGGGCAGCTTCCTCTTCCGAGCCGTACTTCGAGACCGCCTCACGAAGAAGCTGATTCTGGTACTCCGGGGAACGCCAGCCGCTGTTGACGTAGAACTTGACGTCGTCGTCCGCGGCACCCGTTGCGGCCTGGCGGAGGGCACCGAGGAGATCGGGATCCAGGTTGGCCACGGCCGGAATTTCGTCATCGAAGACCGTCACGCCGTCAGGGACGGCGCCATCTGCCTCGCCAAGTGCACCATGGTGGTCGCCGTGAGGAGTGTCGATGGGCGATGCGGTCGAGGGGGTCGAGGGGGACGAGGAGGACGAGGAGGCCAGCGACCGGCAAATGAGGAGGACACCGACAACCGCTGCGGTGACGAACATAACGGCAGCGAGGATGGTCGATCGGGTACGGCGGGCCGCTGCTCGTGCTGGTCGGCTGTCGGTCATGCCTGCAGTCAAGGCAGCGTGGCGTTGCCAGCCAGTATGTGGTTTTCGGTATGCCGACGATATGCTCCGGCTCGTAGCATCGAGGGCGTGCGTGTGTTGATCGTCGAGGACGAACCCTATCTGGCAGAAGCCATCCGCGATGGGCTGCGGCTGGAGGCGATCGCGGCCGACATCGCCGGTGACGGTGACACCGCGCTGGAAATGCTGAGCATCAACGCCTACGACATCGCCGTCCTCGACCGCGATATCCCCGGGCCCTCCGGCGACGAGATCGCCGAAAGCATCGTCGCTTCCGGTAGCGGCATGCCGATCCTCATGCTCACCGCTGCCGACCGGCTCGACGACAAGGCCTCCGGGTTCGGGCTCGGCGCCGACGACTACCTCACCAAGCCGTTCGAACTGCGAGAGCTCGTGCTCAGGCTCAGAGCACTCGACCGCAGGCGCGCCCACAACAGGCCACCTGTGCGGGAGATCGCAGGTCTGCGGCTGGATCCGTTCCGCCGAGAGGTCTACCGGGACGGCCGCTACGTCGCGCTCACCCGGAAACAGTTCGCGGTGCTTGAAGTCCTCGTCGCTGCCGAAGGCGGCGTCGTCAGCGCCGAAGAACTCCTAGAGCGAGCGTGGGACGAGAACGCCGACCCCTTCACCAACGCCGTGCGCATCACGGTGTCGGCGCTGCGCAAGCGGCTCGGCGAACCCTGGCTGATCGCCACGGCGCCCGGCGTCGGCTACCGCATCGACACAGCACCGGGCACCGGACCTGAGGAATCAGACCATGGATAGGCAGCCCGGCCTGAGCGTTCGCCTCAAACTCACCCTCAGCTATGCCGGGTTCATCATGCTTACGGGCGCCTTGCTGCTCGCGGTCGTCTGGGTGTTCCTGCTGCGTTACATACCCTGGAGGCTCGCCCCTGCGCCATGGTCCATACCCGACCGCATCGACCTGCTGGCTGCCTTCCTCCCGAAGGTAGCCATAGTGCTGGCGTTCCTGCTGGTGTTCGGTCTGGTGGGGGGATGGATTCTCGCCGGCAGCATGCTCGCGCCCTTGACTCGCATCACAAATGCCACCCGCCTGGCCGCGAACGGGTCGCTCTCCCACCGGATCCAGTTGGAAGGCCGCGAAGACGAGTTCCGCGAACTCGCCGACGCCTTCGACACCATGCTCGCACGTCTCGAAGCACAGGTCGCCGAACAGCAGAGGTTCGCGGCCAACGCCTCCCACGAACTGCGTACCCCACTGGCGATCACGCAGACCCTTCTCGACGTGGCCCGCAGCGATCCGCACCGCGACAACGGCGAACTTGTCGACCGCCTCCGCTTCGTCAACACCCGAGCGATCGACCTCACCGAAGCACTGCTCCTGCTCAGCCGCGCCGACCAACGGTCCTTCACCCGAGAACACGTCGACCTGTCACTCATAGCGGAAGAAGCCACTGAAACGCTGCTCCCGCTCGCCGAGAAACGCGGCCTCACCATCGAGACCTCCGGCGACATCACCCCGGCTTTCGGCTCCCACGCGCTCCTGCTGCAGCTGACTACGAATCTCGTGCACAACGCGATCGTCCACAACCTGCCTGAACAGGGCACCGTGTGGGTCACGACCAGCGTTCACCCCAAGACTGTGGTGCTCACTGTCGAGAACACCGGCGAGAAGCTCACCCCCCATTTGGTTTCCACGCTTGTCGAGCCGTTTCAGCGCGGCACCGGACGCATCCGCACCGACCACACAGGTGTCGGCCTCGGCCTGGCAATCGTCAAGAGCATCACCCAAGCCCACGACGGCACCCTCACCCTCACCGCTCGCCCCGCCGGCGGGCTCCGCGTCACAGTGCAACTACCCGCCGCGCCCCTGGACACTGGCAGATGACGACCAGGGGAATTGCCGCACGCGCCGAGAGGAATGTCATGCGGCGTGAGTGTCGCCGCTTGCTGGTTGGTCGGGTCGTTCGACGAGGCCTCCGTTGGCGAAGGACGGGTCCAGGCCGCACGCCTGCGGTCGCCGGCGTGGTCGGCGTTGGTCTCATGACGCGAACCTACGTCGCTCGGCGACCGCGGTGAGCACGTGCTGGGCCAGGACGACAGCCGCGTCAGGTGTGCCGGCCGCCGACGCGTGGGCCGACATCGTCGCGATCCGTTCGGGATCGGTGAGTATTGGGATCAGGGTGGTCTCGATCCAGGCCTGGTCGAGGTCGGCGTTGTCGACGAGCAGTGCTCCGCCGGCCGCGACGACCGGCTCGGCGTTGAGCCGCTGCTCACCGCCGCGCAGCGGCAGTGGGACGTACGCGGCGGGCAGGCCGACAGCGGCCAGTTCGGCGCACGTCATCGCCCCCGAGCGGCAGATCACGAAGTCGGCCGCGGCGTAGGCGTACTGCATGTCGTCGACGTAGGGGATGACGACGTAGGGCGGGTCGGCGGGGCCGCCGTCAGGCACCTCGACCACGTGCTGCGGCCCGGTGATGTGCAGCACCTGCACGCCGGTCGCCCGTAGTGCCGCGGCGGCGCCGGACACCGCGGCGTTGATCGCCCGGGCGCCTTGAGAACCGCCGGTGACCATGAGTACCGGCCCGTCGGGTCGCAGACCGAACCGCTGCCGGGCGGCGTCGCGCACCGCGGGTCGGTCGAGCCCGGTGATCGCCGGCCGCAGCGGGATGCCGATGGCGGTGGCGTGGGACAGTCGGACACTCGGCGCGGCGGTGAACACGTGGGTCGTCATCCGGGCCGCGAGCCGGTTGGCCACTCCGGGTCGGGCGTTCGCCTCGTGGACGACGATCGGCAGGCCCTGCCGGCGGGCGGCGAGGTAGGCCGGCGCGGCCACGTAGCCGCCGAAGCCCACCACGACCTCGGCCCGCACTCGGTCGAGTACCGCCCCGGCTGCCCGCACCGAGTCGCGCAGCCTGCCCGGCGTCCGCAGCAGGTCCCGGTTCAGTTTGCGCGGCAGTGGCACCGGCGGGATGAGTTCGAGCGGGTAGCCGCGGGCGGGGATGAGCGTGGTGTCCAGGCCGCGGACGGTGCCGAGGGCGGTGATCTCGGCCGTGGGCTCCAGCCGTCGCAGCGCGTCGGCGAAGTTCATCGTGGGCTCGATGTGTCCGGCCGAATGGCCGCCGGCGACAACGACGCGCGGCGCCGTCACGTCTGCCGACCAGCTGATGGAAAATCGAAATAGGTGTCTGGATAAGGCTCGTCTTTCAGTGTGTAATGCCACCACTCGCTATCGTAGGAGCTGAAACCACAGGCCTCCATGATGGAACGAAGGTATCGACGGTTTCTCGCTTCAGTTTGCGCGATTCCTTGTGCCCCATGGTGTGAGATCGAATCCATCAAGTCATGGTAGCCGCCCATGGGAGCGAGTTCACCGGTAGCCAGGTGATAGAGCGTCAGGTCAACGGTGCTGCCCCGACTGTGTCCCGACTTGGCGGCAACATATCCTCTTTCAAACATCTCGGCTCGGTCGATATTCGGATAGTGCCGTAGTTTCGTCCGGCCATCCTCCGGCTGCTTTGACCAGCGCAGAAAGCAATCCACGGCGCGTTGAGGGCGGTAACCATCCCAGAGGAGCAAGCCGAAGCCGAGGGATGCGGCCTCTGCTCGCGCTCTTTCCAGGGCTGCGCACAGAGCCCTTGTGCCGACGATTCGATTGGCCAGGTATCCGTCCACCGGTTTGCCGGTGAAGTTGTCCCAGGTGGCGTACTTGGCATCCCAGCGGATGCCGGATACGAACTCGTCGACGAAGAGAAAGTCGTCCTTCATCGCGCGGTTCCCGTCAAGGCCAACGCCACCATCCGGTCGATCACATCGGAAAGCGGCAACCCTGCGGCGGCCATCATCCTCGGATAACGACTGTAGGAGGTCATGCCCGGCAGCGTGTTGACCTCGTTGAGGACGACCTTTCCATCCTCCGTGAGGAACATGTCCACCCGCGCCAGTCCCCGGCAGCCCAGGGCGCGATAGATGGCCTTGGCCGTCTCCCGAACGAGCGCGCGCAACTCGGCCGGAATGTCCGCGGGAACGATGAAGGTCGCGTTCTCGGATCCGCTTTCGGGATCATCCTCCTGATGGATCTTGAAGAAGCCGTGAGACAGTGAGATTCGGTCCACCTCGCCTGTTGTCAGATCCGAATCGTTCCCCAGGACGGCACATCCGACCTCGCTGCCGAGGACCGCCTCCTCGATCAACACCTTCGAGTCAAATTGTCGTGCGGTTTCCAGCGCACTCGGCAGTTCTTCTTTCCCGGAGACCTTGCTGACTCCGAAGGACGATCCCGAACGGGCCGGCTTCACGAAGACGGGATAGCTGAACCGGTCGGCATCGAGGTCTTCGCTCGCCGTGACGGTCCAGAAATTCGGCGTGGCGATTCCCGCGTTGCCGGCGACGATGTAGGCGAGGGACTTGTCCATGCACACGGCGGAGCTCTGGACATCGCAGCCCACGTAGGGGATGCCGGAGAGCTCCAGCAAGCCTTGGATCGCACCATCTTCGCCGAGCTTGCCGTGCAGGACGGGCAACGCGACGTCCAGGCTGATCGTTGCGTACTGCCCTTGCTCCAGCACGAGCAATCCGGGGACGCTTCGGTCCGGTGACAGCACAACCGAATGGCAACGGCCGTCCTCCCAGCCGACGTCGGGGCCGTCGCAGAGCTTCCAGGCACCGCTCTTCGTGATCCCGATGTAGAACGGTTCATACTTTTCGAGATCGAGGTTCTTGGCGACTTCTTGCGCAGACTTGACGGAGACGGGATGCTCCTCGAAACCGCCCCCGAAGATGATTCCGACCTTCAACCTATCCACGCTGATCCCTGCTTTCGAATGTGAGGCAGTTGACAATAGAGTTTTCAACGGTGTCGCTCAGGGCGTGGTCCGTGTAATAGGCGGTGTGCGGACTGATAAGCACATTCGGCAGCTCTTGCAGTCGGAGCAGCATTCCGCTTTTGACGGGCTTGTTTCTGCAGTCGGCGTAGAATATTCCTTCCTCTCCTTCGAGGACGTCCAACGCCGCACCGCCCAATCTGCCGCATGTCAGCGCTGGAATGAGGGCCTCGGTGTCAAGAAGCGCACCGCGTCCGGTATTGATGACGAACGCGCCGTGCTTCATCTGCTCGATACGTCGACGATCCAGAAGGTGGCGCGTTTCCGAAGTGAGCGGCGTATGGAGCGTTACGAGGTCGCTCAGCCGCAGCAATTCATCGAGAGGAACGTAATCGGCAGCAGTCTTGGGGTGGATGTCGTACGCGAGTAATCGGCAACCGAAACCCCGCAGCCTGTCCATGACCGCCGTGCCGATTCGTCCTGTTCCAATGACCCCGATGGTCAGATCGCGGAGCTCTCTCCCGCGTACATCGTTCAGTCTGTAGTCATGAGCATCCGCGCGGCGGACCATGGACTTGGCATGCCGCACCGCCATCAGCATCAGCATCAGCGTGTAGTCAGCCACACTGTCGGGCGAATAGGTGACGTTTTCGACGGCGATGCCGACGCTCTCCGCGTATTCCACATCGATGTGATTGAATCCAATGCTCCTTGTGGAGATGTACGTTACGCCAGCTTGACTGAGCGCGAGAAGAGTGGAGTTCGTGACCTGAGTCTTGTGACCCACACTGATGCATCGATTTCCGGACGCCAGTTCGATATTGGCTTCGGATACCGCTGCCTCGGTGATCGTTGGCAGGACGCCGAAGCGGGGCGCCAGCTCTCCGAACATCACGGCCTCGTCCTGCCCGCATCCATAAATGGTGATCCCCACTTTCGGGGCGGCTGAGGAGGACGCGGACGCCAGCGATCGAGTGCGGCGGGCCGCTGTTCGTACTGGTTCGCTGTAGGTCATGCCAGCCAGTTAAGGCAGCGCGGTGTTGCCAGCACGTATGCGGTTTTCGATATGCCGACGATATGCCCCGCTGCCTTGACTGGAGGCATGACCTCCAGGGAACCAGCCTCCGTCACCCGCTACCTTTTCAGCCTGCTCCCGATCGGCGTGATCTCGATCGGCCGGCTGTCGCTGCGCATCGCCGGCCCCGGCGCCCGGGCATGATCCCGCTCAGTCTCGGTGAGATCGCCGCGGTCGTCGGCGGGACGGTCGAGGGCGACGGCGCCGTGACGGTGACCGCGCCGGCCGTGCTCGACGGCCGACAGGCCGAGCCGGGCGGCCTCTTCGTCGCCTTCGCAGGCGAGCACGTCGACGGCCACGACTACGCCGGCCAGGCCGGCCGGGCCGGCGCGGTGGCCGTGCTCGGCTCCCGGCCCACGCCGCTGCCCACCGTCGTCGTCGAGGACGCCCAGGCCGCGCTGCAGGCCCTCGCGGCCCGCGTCGTGGCCCGGCTCCGCGACGGGCTGACCGTCGTCGGGCTGACCGGTTCGCAGGGCAAGACCAGCACCAAGGACCTGCTGGCTGCCGTGCTGTCCAGCGGCGCGCCGACGGTCGCCACGATCGGCTCGCTCAACAACGAGCTCGGCGTGCCGCTCACCATGCTGCGCACCGACGCGGCCACCCGGTTCCTCGTCCTTGAGATGGGAGCCCGCCGCATCGGCGACATCGCCGAGCTCACCGGCCTGGTCGCGCCCGACATCGCCGTCGTCCTCAACGTCGGCCAGGCCCACCTCGGCGAGTTCGGGTCCCGCGGGGCCATCGCCAAGGCCAAGGGCGAGCTGGTGCTGGGGCAGGCGCCCGGTGGGACCGCCGTCCTCAACGCCGACGATCCCCGGGTCGTCGCGATGCGCGCGCTCACCGACGGCCCGGTGCTGACCTTCGGCCGGGCCGAGCACGCCGACGTGCGGGTCCTCGACCTGGCGCTGGACCGGCTCGGCCGGCCGACCTTCACGCTCCGCACCGCCGACGGCTCGGCGCCCGTCGCGCTGCCGCTCGTGGGCGCCCACCAGGCGCTCAACGCCTCGGCTGCCGCGGCGGCGGGGCTGGCGGCCGGCGTACCCCTCGACGTGACCGCGGCGGCGCTGGCCACCACCGCGCTGTCCAAGTGGCGCTTGGAGCTGCGCGGCCTCGCCGGCGGCGCGACGCTGCTCAACGACTCCTTCAACGCCAACCCCGACTCGACCCGCGCCGCCCTCGACGCGCTGGCGGCGATCGAGGCCGGGCGTCGCATCGCCGTCCTCGGCGAGATGCTCGAGCTCGGCGACGACAGCGAGGCCGAGCACCGCGCCATCGGGGTGTACGCCGCGCGCACCGCCGACCTCATCGTCGCGGTCGGCAAGGCCGCGGCACCGATCGCCGAGAGCGCGGGCGAGCGGGCGGTGGCGCTGGCCGACAACGACGCGGCCGTCGACTTGCTGCGCCGCACCCTTGCAGCCGGCGATGTCGTGCTCGTCAAGGCCTCCCGCGAGGCGCGCCTCGACGAGGTCGCGGCCGCGCTCGCGTAGTTCGGCGGGGGCGGGTCATGAGTCAACGTTCTGGAAGGAGTTGATCTTGGTGGTCGTCGGCCGCGCTGGATGGATCCTCGGCCCAGTGGTCCAGGTTCATCGCCGGAGCCGCCTCATGTACTCGCGCCGCCTCAGGTAGAGGCCGAAGGCCCGGTAGACCATCGGCCGCAGCGGCAGGTCCCACTCGCCGACGTACCGCACCGCCTGGCCGCCGGTGCCGACCTTGAACTGGATCAGCCCGACGTGCGGGTCGTCCGCGTCGAGGGTGGGGGTGATGCCGCGCAGGTCATAGACATCGCAGCCGGCCGCCAGCGAGTCGCGGATCATCGCCCACTGGCAGGCGTTCGAGCCGCGGACCTCGCGCTTCGCGGTGGAGGAGGCGCCGTAGGAATACCACGCGTGGGCGCCGACGCGGACCAGGATGGTGGCGGCGACCAGGTCGCCCTGGTGGCGGGCCAGGTAGAGCCTGATCCGCTCGGGGTCCTCGGCGCTCATCCCCGCGAGCATGGTCTCGAAGTAGCGCAGCGGCCGCGGCGTGAAGTGGTCGCGCTCGGCGGTGTGGACGTAGAGGTCGTGGAACGCCTTCAGGTCCGCACCGACCGTGACCTCGACGCCCTCCTTGGCCGCCTTCTTGATGTTGCGGCGCCAGAGCTGGTTCATGCCCCTGAGCAGGTCGTCCTCGGTCCTGCCGGCCAGCGGAACCTCATAGGTGAACTGCGGCTGCCCCGCGCCGAAGCCGTCCTCCGGGTTCTGCGGCAGCCAGCCGGCGTCCCTGAGCTGGCTGGTCACGCGGGCGCCGATCGGGTCGGCCTGCTGGCTGGGCAGCTCGGTGAGCCGCTTGATGCCCAGGTCGGCGATGCCCTCCTTGACCTGGGCGGCGCTCCAGGTGTTCGTGCGCACCGGCGGGCCGAGCCGGATCGCGAACGCGCCGTGTGCCTTGAGATAGGCCGCCAGCGGGTCGAGCCACGCGTCGATCTCGCCGGTCCAGTCGATGGCCGGGCCCTGGGGCAGGTAGGCCAGCGTGAAGCGCTCAAGCCGCGGCACTGGGCGGTGCAGGACGAGCCCGGCGCCGACCAGCTGCCGGCCGTCGTACCAGCCGAGGGACTCGCTGCGCCACTCGGTCTTGACGCGGCCCCATTCCGGGGTCTGCAGGAAGCTGACCGACCGCTGTGTCTGCACGAACGCCAGGTGCTCGGCGGTGCTGATCGGCCCGACGGTAAGACTCACGCCCGCCAGTCAAGGCAGTGTGGTGTTGCCAGCACGTATCTGGTTTTCGATATGCCGACGATATGCGTGGTGGATCAGGCTGACTGCATTCGTGATCATCCCGCGGTTCCAGTCCCTCGACCTGACCGGCCCGTACGAGGTGTTCCAGGCGTCCGGCGGCTATCGATGTCATGTCCTGGCCCGCAAAGCCGAGCCGGTGACGTCGAGCATTGTGGTGTCGCCGGCGGCGTCGGTGTCGACCGGGCATTCAAGCCGTATCACGACGGCCCGAGGAGCTTGTTTGGCTGGTGGATCCCCCTCGTGCGACATCAGAACCGGCTCTGGAACGGCTACCGCTGGCACCGCTCGCAGTGCCTCCGGTCAGTCACACGCACCGCGAGGCGATCGAGTCGGCAATGAGTTGTTCCACGTCTGCCCAGGCGGGCGTGTGGTGACCGTAGCCGGGCACAGGTTGTCGCTGGACCCCGTAGAAATAGTGGTGGTCCACGGTGCCGCGGATCGCCGCGTGCACGTCGGGATGATCATCGATGAAGTGGGTCAAGCCCAGTTCAGTGCAGTGCATTCGCTTGTCCGCTCTCGCCCTGCAGAACCGCACATGATCGCGTTGCAGCCCTGTGCGGGTGTAGAAGTCGTGTGCCTCCAGCCAGCGCTCGGTGCGGGCCTGGACTCGCGTGCCGCATTTCGAGATCAGCCAGACCTGCCCGCCGAATTGTTCGACGAGCCGGGCAATCGCGGCCACTGCGCCCGCCATCTCAGGCGTCGCCAGCATGGTCGCCTCGTCGCCGGTGAAGAACGCCGTGTCCCCACCTTCCGGATGCGCGGATCCGTCGATGATCACTCGTCCGATGTCGATACCCAAGCGTGGTTCGCGGCGCTGTTCCATGCTCGACAGCATCCACCAGCCGCTCCCTGACCTGAACTATCTTCCTGCGGACTAGCTATAGTTCGTTCCTATGACTGAGCGGGACATGCTGGAAGCCGACGCTCTTCGCTCGTTTGCGGTTTTCGCCGAACACCGCAACTTCACTGCCGCGGCCACAGCTCTCCACATCAGCCAGCCCTCTTTGCATGTGAAGATCAAGAAGCTGGCCACCGCGCTAGGTGTCGACCTGTACGAACGCACCGGCCGGGCATTGACGCTCACCGCCGCCGGCGAACGGCTGGCAGCATTTGCACTGGACTCGCATCGACGGCTGGACGACTTCCTCGGCGAGCTGCACGGCACGAGCCGACCACTCGGCATCGCCGCGGGAGGTGGCGCGCTGCGCTGGGTGATCGCCGAAGCCATTCGCCGCATCAGTGCAACCGGCCGCAGCATCAGCGTCCTCACCACCGACCGAGAGTCGGCGATCTCGGCACTGTCAGCGGGTCGCGTCGACCTCGCGGTGATCGCCCACGACCCCCCACCTCCACAGTTCGACTCACGCCAGATCGCCAGCTACCCGCAGCTGCTGGTCATCGACGTCGACCACCCGTTGTCCAACCGAGACGACGTCAGCCTGCTCGATCTCGACGGTCTCGAGCTGGTTCTGCCTGCCAGTGGGCGACCCCACCGCCGAGCGCTCGAGCGGGCGCTTGCGGACGTAGGAGCGTCCTGGCGTGTCACCGCCGAAGTCGACGGTTGGGACCTGCTCGTCCACTGCGCAGCCCTCGGCATCGGCGCCACGATTGTCAACGGATGCGTGGCCGTGCCAGACGGTCTAGCCGCCATACCGGTGACAGACCTCCCGAAGATCCGGTATTGGGCCACGTGGCGCAGCCAACGACGAACCCAGGTCAACGACCTCCTCACCCACCTGGCAACACCATGACCGAGGATCGCGTCGCGGCGAGCAAGTTCCTCGCCTACGTACTGCGACACAACCCCGCCGCCATCGGCATCAGCCTCGACCCATCCGGCTGGATCTCCATCGACACCCTGCTCGCCGCCCTCGCTCGCCACGGCCACCCCATCGACCGCAAGCTCTTCGACCAGTTGGTGGCTGGCACCGACAAGAAGCGGTTCGAGGTCCGCGGCACACAGGTCCGCGCCGCACAAGGCCATTCCATCAACGTCGATCTCCAACTCGACGCCACCGAACCACCAGCTGTGCTCTACCACGGCACTGTCGACCGCTTCCTCCCAAGCATCCTCGCGAACGGCCTCCGACCCCAACAGCGAACTCACGTCCACCTTTCCTCCGACCTTGCTACCGCCCACACCGTTGGAGCCCGCCGCGGCAAACCCGTCATCCTCACCATCGACGCTGCGGGCATGCACCACGACGGCATCCCCTTCTACCAAGCCGCCAACGGCACCTGGCTCACCAAGCACGTCCCACCCAATCGGGTCCATCTCCACAAACCGACAGCTGATGAGGAGGCACGTCGCCGTATCGGCTGACCGCGATCCCGGGCTTGAGCGGTGGATGCGCTGGCCACCCACCTGCTCCGCCAGGTGGGCAATCTGCGGGCTCGTTCGGAGCCGGGGCCAGTCAGCCCGCGCCGTCACAAGCCGTCTGGGGGCTCGCCCCGAGACATGCAATAGGTCATGCCGAACCGGCGACGTTGCTCGAGTTGTCGACAGATTCAGACGTAGACGCGGAGGAGAACGGCCCCGCTGTGACCGGCCCACTCCGCGACCTGGGCTGGGTCGACGCCGGCGTTCAGCCAGGTGGTCACGCAGGCATGCCGGAGGTCGTAGGGTCGCCGCCCGAGCGGCGAGTCGATCTCTGGCGCTGTGAGCGCTATCTCACGTGCGCGTTGCCAGAACTGACCGTAGACACTCGGGGAGCGCGACCGCTCATTAAGCATTTTCAGGTCGACGTGGCTAATCAATCGCTGAGTTCACCGCTGGGTCCCGCCGTGAGACGGTCGATGTGGGTCGGCGTGTACGTGCGTACGCATCCCTTGCGGGTCGAACAGGATGAGAAGCTCGACAACGCCGCCGTCGGCGCTGCTCAGCCAGTGCGGCAAGGACGTGTCGAACTCGGCTGCCTCACCGGGCGGCAATGTCAGGTCGCGCTCGCCGAGGACGAGTCGCAGGTGTCCGTTGAGCACGTACAGCCATTCGAAACCGTCGTGTGTCTGCGGGGTCGGTTCGAGCGGTTCTTGCTGGGTGGGGATGATCATTTTGAACGCCTGTACCCCGCCCGGCCGCCGGGACAGGGGTATGAAGGTCATCCCGAACCGATGGATCGGCTTGAGGTGGATCCGGGGGTCGCCGGTGCGCGGGGCGCCGACGAGGTCGTCCAGCGGAACGTTGTAGGTGCGGGCCAGCGGTAGCAGCAGCTCCAGGGTTGCCCGGCGCTGACCGCTCTCCAGTCGGGACAGGGTGCTCTCCGACACGCCGGTTGTCGCCGCGAGGTCGGCGAGGGTGATGCCGCGGTGACGACGCAGCGCACGAAGGCGCGGCCCCACCGCGTCGAGCACGTCGTCTGTTTCGCGGTCCACGAGGCCACCTTGCCAGAACCGCAAGATTTCGTGCCAGGTCGGCCTGTGCCTGGTGAGACTGAGCGCGCACCGACGGAAGGAGCACTGATGAACGCCACCGATGCGGTCAGGTTCTGGGACGAAATGCACGCGGCGCGAACGGCGGCCACCGACCCGCAGCCGAATGCTCGGCTCACCGAGACCGTCACGGGCCTGTCGCCTGGCGACGCGTTGGACCTCGGATGCGGCGACGGCGGCGACGCGCTGTGGCTCGCCGGCCAGGGATGGCACGTTACCGCAGCCGACATCTCGGCCGTGGCGGTCGAGCGGCTCGCCGCGCTCGCCCGCTCACACGGCCTCGGCGACCGCGTCACCGCCGGGCGGCACGACCTGCGCACGTCGTTCCCGCACGGCGAGTTCGACCTGATCTGCGCCCACTACCTGCACACCCCCTTCAACCTGGACAGAGCAGCCGTCCTGCGCTCGGCCGCGCACGCGTTGCGCCCGGGCGGGCGGCTGCTGGTCGTCGACCACGGCTCGGCCGCACCGTGGTCGTGGAACCAGGATCCCGACGTCCGGTACCCGAGCCCGAGGGAGGTCGCGGCGGATATCGACCTGGACGCGGCGACATGGACGGTCGAACGGGCCGACGCACCCCGCCGGATCGCGACCGGACCGGACGGGCGCACCGCCGAGGTCACCGACCACGTCCTGCTCATCCGCCGCACCGCATGACCCGGCGGTCAGCGCCGCCCCCAACGAAGGCAGGAGACCACCGTGCCCGCCACCACGCGCCGCAACCGCCGCCGCGACACCCCTCCGCCCCGGACCGGAAGCAGCGAGACCGAGGTCCTGCGCGGATTCCTCGACTACCTCCGCGCCTCGATCGCCGCGAAGGTCGACGGTGCACCCGAACCGCAGGTCCGGACAGCCACGGTGCCATCAGGCACGAACCTGCTCGGCCTGCTCAACCACCTGACCTTCGTCGAACGTTCGATGTTCCTCGGGGACAACGTCACCGACTGGCCGGCGACGTTCCAGGCCGCACCAGCGGACAGCGTGGCCGAGGTCGTCGCCCGCTACCGGGAGACGGTCGAACGCGCGAACGACGTGCTCGACGGCTGCACCGATCTCGGCGCATCGGTTCCTCGACCCCGGCCGGGACGTCCCGCTCCCAGCATCCGCTGGGCACTCACCCACATGATCGAGGAGACCGGCCGCCACGCGGGCCACGCGGACATCCTCCGCGAACTGATCGACGGCGCGACCGGACGCTGACTCCACCACCCCGCACGGACAGGAACACATGATCAGGTCTCCGACGGGACGCCACCGCGGGGCTAGGCTCGCACGGTGCTGACCTCACCGATCCGCCGCCACGTCGGCCAGGTCTTCGTCCCCGTCCGCGACATGGAGCGCTCCGCCCGCTGGTACGGCGCGCTCCTCGGGTTCGAGCCGGACACCGCGTCGCACGGCGGCACGGTCCTCGACATCCCGGTCGAGGAGGGCCCGCGCATCGCCCTCGACGCCAACCGCACCGACTTCACGGCCGACGGCCCGCCGCGGTTCTTCTTCTGGACCGACGACATGGCCGCCACCGTCGAGCACCTGCAGCGGCTCGGTGTGCACATCACCTCCGACGTCGAGGACATCGGCAGCGTGCTCGTCGTCCATCTCGAGGACCCCGACGGCAACCCGCTCATGGTCTGCCAGCGCACGCCGTGATCCGCGGCGCCGTCAGGCGGTGGCCATCGCGGATTCTCGAGAGCTATGCGGACTGGAATTCCGTTCTGCTCGTTGATCCGGCGGGGCACCTGTGATACCTCGGCCTCAGGGCCGCGCGTCCGCCCGGACTCCCGTCCAGCGCAGGTCGTGCGGCAGGTGGCTCATGTCGTTGAACATCACCAGGGTGGGCGCCAGGCCGGTGCGGTACTCGATCACCGTGAGCCCCGTGTTGGCGCTGTCCAGACTGAGCCATCGGACCGGCGGTGCTTCCAGCGCCTCGCGCACCAGCCACGCGATCGGGTACGCGTGCGTGATCAGAACCTCGTACGAGTCGGGCTGTCCCGCCTCGGGCACCTTTGCGAACCGCGCCACCAGAGCGTCGGCGAGCCGTTTGCCCGACGCCGCCTCGGCCTCGTCGTAGCCGTCGAAGAAGCCGACCCAGGACCTGGGCATCTCTGTCGTGCCGGGCACATAGGGCACGTGGTCGATGAGTTCGGCGGCCTCGGCGACGAGCACGTTGGGCAGATGCCGGGCCAGTTCGCGCGCACTCGCCGTGGCGCGCGGCAGCGGCGAGTGCCAGATGTTGTCGATCGGCAGGCCTGCGAGTCGTTCGCCCAGCAGGCTCGCCTGCCGGCGCCCGGTGTCCTTGATCTCGCCGAACGCGTCCGCCGCGCCGTGCCGTGCCACATAGAGATGTCGGGTTGCCACGCGGCGAACCTACCCGCGTCCCTGTTCCACGCCACGCGGGATGCCCAGCGTCGAGAGCAGATCCTCGTGGAGTTCCATCCAGACGGCGTGGCACGAGGCGACACCGACGCCGGTCACCCACTGCTTTTCCCCCGTACGAGCGCGGGCCAGGGCCGCGGAGAACCGCCCGTCGTAGCCGCCGAACCGCGCCAGTGCTCCGGAGAGGTCGCTGACGAGCTGCGTCAGTTCCCGGGCGAGCGTGGAGAGCTCGTCCAGCACGCGGGCGTCCCACTCCGGATCACTGTGGTCGTTGGCTGCCAGCCGATCGTCCTGTTTGGGCCGCAGCTGCCAGTCGGTGCACGCCTTCACCACGCGCCCGTTGAGTGACTCGAACACCCGGTGCACCCGCTCGACGGTGGTCCGGGCGCCGGCCTGGTCCAGCTCCTTCGTGAGTCTCGTGGAGTCCTCCTCGCGACCCCGTTCGGTGAGCGTCCATCCGCTGGTGCCCGCGAACTCGACGTGGGTCGCCCAGCCGTAGGCCTCGTAGTCCTTTAGCAGCTCGGAAACCACATCCTGGTCGATGCCGGTGCGCCGGGAGACGGCCGCGTCGTCGGCCACCCCGGTCACCCGGACGGCGTGTAGGACAAGCAGATCCGGCGTTGAGGCGTACGTCATGGGAGTGAGCATTCAGGCTGGCATCCCGGACGTCAAACGCTGACGTACCTGCCCAGCCACGTAGGGTTCCCCGTGGGCATGTCCGGCCAATCACGTGTCAGCAGGGAGAAGCGGTGTTGATCGATCTAGCTGACGCTGAATCCGCTACGTCGGGTGGCAAGGCCGCCGTGCTGGGCCGGCTTCTCCAGGCCGGGCTGCCGGTGCCCCCCGGGTTCGTGGTGCCGAACGCTGCGTACGAGGAGGCGGTTGCCGGACTCGACCTCACCGAGGCCGACACCGCGGGACGGCTGGTCGAGCAGGCGCCCCTCGCCTCCCCGCTGGTCGACGCGATCTCCCACGCGCTCAACCGGCTCGCCGGGCCGTCGGGCGAGGCGTACGTCGCCGTGCGCTCCTCGGCGACCAGCGAAGACACCGCCGACGCCTCGGCGGCGGGGCAGCACGACACGTTCCTCGGAATCAGCGGGCCCGACCGGGTAGCCGATGCGGTACGCAAGTGCTGGGCCTCGCTGTGGTCCCGGCGTGCCGTCGGCTACCGGCGTTGGCAGGCGGCAGACGTACCCGCCGGATCTCCGACGACCGCCGTGCTGGTGCAGCGTCTGGTGGACGCCGCTGTCGCGGGTGTGATGTTCACCGGGACGCACATTCGGCTCGAGGCGTCGTGGGGGCTGGGTGAGAGCGTCGTCAGCGGCCGGGTCACCCCGGACTCCTGGGTGGTGTCCGGCGACACCGTGGTCCACCGGGCGCTGGGTGTCAAGGACCAGCGGATCGACCGCGAGGACACGCAGGTCATCACCCGCGAGGTGCCGCTCGCCGACTGGGAGCGCTTCTGCCTCACCGACGAGGACGTCGTCCGGCTCGCGAAACTGGGCCGCGAGATCGCGGACCTGCTGGACGGGCCGCAGGATATCGAATGGGCGGTCGCCGACGGTCGGATCTGGATCCTTCAGGCCCGCCCGATCACGACCCCACTACCGGCCACGCCGTCCTCCCGTAGCGAGGACAGCACCGCCTTGACCGGTACGCCCGGCAGCTCCGGGGTCGCCGTAGGACCGGCACGCGTCGTCCGCGGCCCCAGCGACTTCGGCCGGGTACGCCCCGGCGACGTTCTCGTGTGCCGGACCACCGATCCGGCCTGGACGCCGCTCTTCGGTGCGGTCGCAGCGGTGGTCACCGAGATCGGAGGCCTGCTCTCGCACGCCGCGATCGTCGCGCGAGAGCAGGGCATTCCCGCGGTGCTGGCGGTCCCGGACGCGATGGCGGCCCTACCCGACGGCGCGGAAGTCGAGGTGGACGGGAGCACCGGCCGAATCGTGCTGAGGTGACCCTCGGTGCTGGCGCCGGCAGGTGGTACGGGCCGGATCGCCGACGGTATGGCTGCCTTTCTTCTGATCGCCGGTTTCGTCGAACACCAGCGTGACCAGGCAGAGTGGAGCAGTTGGAGAAGTCATGGCCGATCGCGTCAGATCATAAGCTCGGCGGCGAGCCGCTTGAGCCGGCCGGCTGTGGCGAGAACCTCGTGCAGCAACAACTTCACGCCTTCGTCAGGGTCGTCGTAGCGGGTCTGCCAACCACGGAGGGGTTGGCCTTCGAGCGCCGCTCGGAGCATGCTCGCCAGCCTGCCCAGCTCACTGCCGAGCTTGTGTGCGAAGAGGTCCTCCGTAAGGTTTTCAGGCAGTGCGCCGCCGTTGGCTGTGTATGAGTCGAGGACGCGGCGCGTATATGCGGTGTTGCGTCGCCCGAAGGTGACAGCGGCGAACCCAACTTCGAGGCTGGCGCTGTCCGGCCCGATGACCTCCCAGTCGGTCAGGACAGGGCCCGCGCCGGTGATCAGGACGTTGAAGGGCACCATGTCCCGATGGGTGATGACGTGATCGTCGACCCTGAGAAATGCGGCGCGGAGCCTGTCAGTGATCGCCACGTAATCGTCGAGATGATCGGCGAGTTCAAAGGCCCAGGGGCGTCCTTGCTTTGCGGCTTGGCTGTTCCATGCTCGCCACTGCCCAGCTGGGTGGATGTAGTAGGGGAACGTGAGGTCGCCGTCATAGGGCTGGAAGCTGTGAAGGGTCGTCAGCGTTCGACCGAGCCAGTCGGCAAGATCGTCGTCGTCGGTGACACTCAGTCACCCGGTAGGCGCCTCGACCGGCGACTCGTCCAGCCCACCCGAACGCAGGGTAGAAAGGTGGCACGGTGCGGGGCGTGCGAATGCCGGCCGCGGATGCTCGCTGCTCGAAGCTCTTGCGGTCGTTCAGCTGAACCGCCCACTCAGGATCTGCGTCCGGCCAAAGCTGCTTCACCAAGTACGAGCCCTGGTCGGTCGTCATTCGCCAGGTCTGCGACACCGTGTGCTGGACCGGGACCAACTGTCCTACCGGCTTCCCAAGGTCGAACGCTTCGGCGACCTGCTCCGGAACGACCATCTCACCCCGCTCCGTCGCTAGTGATCAAGGTAAGAGTTCGCAGGCTACAGCGCAGCTTTCGGACCGTCGGGCTGGCTGGTTGCGAGGACGACGGGGGAGAGTGGTTGCCCTGCCAACGACAATGGTTGCCTGTGGCGGTGGGCACGAACACGCGGCAATCGCGGAGCAGGGTGTCAAGGGGGACGAAATCCTGCCTCGATCACATGCTGCGGGGGGGCGAGCGCAACAACAGCCACGACGCTCACTCATCGGCGCAACGGATGCCCTGGCTTCTGAGGAAGGTGCGCACCTGGGCGGAGTGAAGCTGGAGGTGGACTACGCCTTGGACGAGGATGTCCGCCAGCGACGTTCCGCCGTTTCGGTGCGGTTCGGGGAGTTGTGCGGCGGCCTGATCATCGGTCAGGTCAGCAAAGAGTTTGTCGACCTTCCGCCGGCAGTGGTCGATGTAGCCGAGCAGCTGTTCGCGAGAGTACGTGGGCGGGACGACGTAGGCTTCTTCGTCGCGCGGAGAGAACGGGGCTGGAGGTGCCCAATCAGCCTCCAAGGGGGGCAGGTCGAGGTCGGTGAACCAGAGCGCGTGGGAGGCGGTTCGCCACACGGCAGACATGGCCTGGAACTTGCGTTCACGGACCGCTGGGTCATCGAACGGTTGCCCGTCACGATCCGTCGGAGGCCACGCCCATTGGTCGGTCTTCTTTACCTCGTAGATGCTTGCTTCCCACAGCTCATCTGGACAACCGCGCAGGACGATGGCCATGTCGTCGAGGGTTGACCGGTACTGCGCCGCGACTGCAGAACACCACACCATCGTCATGCCTGAACTCTCCGTCTTGTCCCGTGTCCCGGAACTGGCCATCCTGGCTGTTCCTTCCACCGTGGTCGTAGGTCCGAACTCGTCGGCGACGCTACAGCAGGAACCGGACCGTGTTGTGTCCTGTTTGAACCGGGGAATCTGGGGAGCTGCCGTACAAGCCGGCATGCAACAAGCGACGGGGCTGGTCCCAGATCCTCCTCGTCAGCGGATCTCGCAAACGCGGTTGCTAACACGAGAGCTGGACAGCCATGGACGGATAGCGACGATCTGTGCCCACAGCCCCAAAGGCGCTCCTCGTGATCTGGACGACGATGGACACAGCCGGACGATCTTCTGCGGCCTACGGATCAGACGGTCCGGGCCATTTACCTTCGGTTCATGTCGCGGGTGGAAATGCCGAATAGGCCTCATGGAAGTCAAGGCGCCGCTGACGCGGCGCACCGCCCGGCAGCCGCCCTTGCGGGCGGCCGTGGGTGGCCGTCCTCGGGCTCGCCGGGCGGCACATGAGCAACCGAATCTCGGAAGGCTCAGCCGATGACCGAGCTGCAGGGCGAGCGAGTCACGCTGCGCACGCTTGATGTGGCCGATGTCCCGCGGCTCCGCGAGCTTCGCCCACGCGGCTGGGCGTCCGAGGCTGACTGGCCCCTCGAAGGGTCAAGGTCGACCCGCTACACGATCTTGCTCGACGGATCCGTCGTCGGCTTCATCCAGTCCCATGAGAATCCAGAGCCGGAGTACCGGCACGCCGGCATCGACATTTTCGTCGGTACGCCTTACCACGGTCAGGGCATCGGTACTGATGCCGTCCGCACTCTCGCCGTCCATCTAGTCCGTGACCTGGGACATCATCGAATTGTCATCGACCCACGCGCGGACAACGCAGCAGCCATCCGCTGCTACCGCAAGGTCGGCTTTACGCCGGTCGGCGTGATGCGTCGCTATGAACGCAACCTTGAAACGGGCGAGTGGAACGATGGTCTCCTCATGGACATGCTCGCCGAAGAACTCGACACGTCTCGAACTGCTCCCCGGGGTTGAGCGCTGCGGGCGGTGGTAAGCCCGTCCTCCTCGCAGGCCAGTCTCCGGTCTCCGCTCCGACCTTCAATCTGGCAGGTTGCGAGGATGACGGGGGAGACTGGTGGGCCCTTACCCACCAACGTCTCGGGTCAGCATCAGCCAGGCATCGCGGTTGCATACGGGCGCACGTCGTGGAGCCGCGCGGAGGCTGACCGGCTACCGCGCGGCTGAAGGTCACGCGCCGCCGCCAGTCATGCCTGCGTAGGCTTCGGCCAAGCCGTCCTGGTTCGTGGTGGGCGAGTCTGATCCTCGTTCGCCCCTCCGCCCGATCCGGTCGGCGAAATAGATCGCGTTGGCCAACCAGCGGGCCTTGACCAGGCAGTCGAGGTGGGCCAGCTGGGGGCGGATCTCTGGCATTTGCGTTGCGTTACCGTCGATGAACCAGCGCGCGGTCTGCGGACCTTCCATGACCACGAAGCAGGCCAGGTCTTACAACAGCGGACCGCGCATCGTGGTCACCCAGTCGACAAGCGCGTCCCGGTTGTCGTCGGCAATCAGGAAACCGCGAAGGCCAGGGTCTCCATGGATGACGGAAACCGACAACTGGTGATCCGCGACGGTGCGGACGAGCTCCGGCCAGACACGACGCGCTGCGGAGTTCACATGTTCCGGCATCGCGATGGTGTCCAGCAGTCGGTCAACCCATTCCCACGGCCACCGGTAGTGCGGGTCGGAGCCAGTCGGGTAGTCGCGCAGCGCGTTATGAGCACGGGCCAGCGCTTGCCCAGCGCGGTGTACCTGACTCGGCACAGACGGGTCTGGCGGGGTGCCCGGCGTGTGCCGCAGCAGCGCGAGCACGCCCTTCAGGCAGCGAGACCGTCAGGTCTCCGTCGCGGGTGCGTACCGGAGGGCCGCAGGGCAGATCGCGCGCCGCGAGAAATTCCGCGATCCGCAGGCTCCTTATCAGCCCAGGGGCGTCGAGATCGTCCACCAGCTTTGCCACGTACCGCTCTTGCGCGGTGACAACCATCCAGGTGGTGGAGTTCATCCCCTGTCCGGCCATTGGTGTGACCGACTCGGCCTGATACGGCCAGGCGCATAGCGCCGCTTCAATCTTCTCGGCCGGGATCATTGCGAGTAAACCGCCTCTCCTTGACATGCGACCGGCACCAGTCGCCGTGCAGCGCGCGTGCAACTAGCAGCAATACCGTCCTGGATCACCCTGGACAACCGGTGGGGCTGCAAGCCGTTTGGCGGCGTGAACGAGCAATCCTCGGACGGATCTGGACAGGTGACGATGTGCTCCTAAGTCGTGTGTCACGAATGAGTCGGCATTGCACGGTTGGTAGACACCGACTCGCTGGGAGTCCTGGCTGTGGTGGATATCGCCGCGAAGGTGCGGTGGAACGGCTACATGGCTGGCTTGGGCTTCATTCTTTGCGCTGCCTGGCCGCTAGAAGTCTGGGTCGTCGAGGTCGGCGACCAGGGTGCGGATCAGGTGGCCTGAGCGCTCGATGCAGGCCTGGTCGTCCTCATCCACCCCTATCTCTAGCGAAGACAGCGCGATGAGCAGTGTGTGCAGGTCCAACTGCCGCCGGTACGTCTGGTGAGCCGGCGCGCCGTAGCCGGCGAGAAGCGGTGGCAGGTCCAGCCGCGGACCGCGAACCCGGAGCACGGCCAGGTCCTGGACCGGGGCACCGGGCTTCCAATCGCCGAAGTCGATGATCCCGCTTACCCGTACGGCCGCGCCGTCACTGCCGTCACCGGTCACGAAGATGTGCTTCGGGCTGAGGTCTCCATGGCACAGCACCCATTGCTCACAGGGAAAGTCGCGGACATATCCCTCCAGCAGGTCGAGCATCCGGTCGAACTGGGGCGCCGAAAACCCGCCGGCGAGGATCTTGTCCCGTTCCGCATGTCGGTTAGCCAGGTCGGCCGCCATTGCGGTCGGCCAGTCGCGTTCGTCATCGACATGGACCCCGTTGATTCGAGCAATCAGTCCGCCGATCTCGGCGAGCACGTCGTGCCGTTGCCGCTCCGAGAGAAGGTTGATGACCTCGCCGAGCGGACGGCCGGGCACGGTGCGCTGCACCATGACGGGGAACTCCGACCCGTCGATCCGTACCGTGTCGAGCAGCAGGATCTCCGGAGCGGGCACGCCGGCGGCGCGGGCCCTTTCGATCGCCCCGGCCTCGCCCGCCGAGGTAGCAAAGGAGGTGTCGTCATCAAACCGACGGATCCGGACAACCACATCCTGCCCTTCGGCACACCGGACCCGGTAGACCTCGTTCGAGTACCCCTCCACGATCCGATCCACCCGGTCGATCCCGGTACCCACAGCACGGCGTACGACCTCGGCCAGCACCGAGCGTGGCGTACTCACCTGAGCGTGCTGCCACTCCACATACGAGCCCAGCGGTGACATGCCGGCCATTCCAACATCCCGGCGCCCGTGGATCAAAGGGTTTGACCCGCCATCATGGCACCGCCTTGTGCGGAGAGGCGGCGACGAGCGAGGGGAAACGTGCCCCTCACGTGCCCCCGCTCTTCTTCGTAGCCTGGTCGAGACGGCCCGTTCCACTTTGCGGCGCTTCACGGCGAGCCTCGCGTAAAACTCATTAGGCAGATGGAAGCTCATGCTTACATCCTGGGCAGAAATGCCGCTGACCAGAATGGATGAGCACGACCAGTGTCGACTATCAGGTGGCACACGATCGTCAAGCATTAGGTGGCACAGGTCATTCGCCCGCAGCCCTGTGTTGCTGAGTTGACCTCTCTTGGATCAATGCGCGCCCCAAGCGGCGCGCACCGCCCCGTCCTCGTCCTGCGGGCGGCCTGGCGACCGTCCTCGGACGGGCCGGCGCGGCCACTGACGGTCCGCCTGGCTGGTTAAGGTCATCAGAGATCGAGGTCTTCCCTGCGGGCGCTGCCCCAGACCCCCAGTCCTCCTCGGGGAGTGGAGCGCCGGGCTCATCTGGCCGGCCGGCGAGAGAGAAGCCCTCAGTCCCGAGGTGTGGCAGATGCCGCGCTCACAGATTGCGAAGGCGTCCAGCCTGTCTCCCTTGCCCATCGCTCCGCAGCGGCCATCAGTACATCGGTGGCCGGGTCTTTGATCTGACCATATGTTGGAAGGTCGGGGGTCACTGCGCGTGCTAGCCGTCGCTTGAACTCTGCCCAGGCCTCGCGGGCCGCTTGATCCTGGGTCAGGAAGTCGCGGAAGAGCAGGGCATACCGTTCGTTGGGGCGGCCGGCAACACGAACGTGAACGTTGCCCGTCCGGGTACCTGCGGGTGGGCGAAAGACGAGCTTGTCCCAGGCAGCCGGATCTCCGTTCCAACGTTCCGGGACGTGATCCCGATATTCCCAGGCGCCGGGCGACCTCGTGAATCCCGCGCTCAGCAAGCCCTCTGTGAGCTGCTCGTCAGAGAGGCTGTGCACGATTGCCTGAACATCGATGCAGTCCTTGGCCACCATCCCCGGCACAGACGTCGAGCCGATGTGGTCGACCCGCACCACCGAGGAACCGGCTGCTTTCCTGATGCGAGCAGCCAGGACGTCGAAGTCCTTCGCCCACTCGGGCTGCCATTCGATGAGTTCGACGACTTGCACGGTGAGTCCTCCTGCTCCTCGGCTGAGGGTGCAACTCTCCCAGTCAGCCAGAGGTCCGCGCGAACCGTATTCCGATCTCGGCAGCGTCGGCCAGCCTGACCCCAGCGACCTGCGACGTCGGACGACGATGAGCACCTGGTCGACGACCAGCCGAGAGCGACCGAGCAGCTCGCGATCAGACTGCCTGCCTCTACGGATCACATGGTTGCTCGGATGCTCCGTCGTGCGATTCGCGTGCGATTAGGGACGGTACGCAGTGGCCACGTTCGGTCGTTCATGGCTAAATACCAGGCGAGACTGGTGCCGTGACCAGGCTCCCGCGCCAGCCTTCCAAGCTGGGGTCCTGTCAGGATGTGGGCAAGCTGTCCGACCGGCGGGGAGCTGCCCACGAACGTGTCGCATGCATCATCATTGGGGCTGCGCCCTCGCCGTCGCCAACCATCGACGCACCTGGCGGCGGCTCGTAAACCTGACGATCTCAGCGTGACCGGCGAGATCATCGAGCTTCTTCAGAACACGTGGCCGCATCTTCCGCCGGTAGGTAGCGACATAGCGGAGAAAGTCCAGATCGATGCGGTTGAACATGCCGCGCACCCGGTCCTGACCCTGTCCATGCGCGGCCCGGCGAGTGAGTATGCCCCACAGACATTCGCGAGTCGGGAGATCCATGAAGATCACCGTGTCACAGGCTTCGAGCCGCACGTGCAACGTCGAGTTGTAGTTGCCGTCAAGGACCCAGGCTGGACTTCTGACTAGATCGCGCTGCACTGCTTCGAACTCGTCCATGGGAAGTTGATTCCATGCGTCGTCGTAGTAGACCGCATCCAGATGAGTGACCGGAGCGCTGAGGAGCTGGCCAAGCTGCCGTGCGACGTGGGACTTGCCGCTTCCTCCGCAACCGATGACCGCGACCCTCCTCACGGCGTCATAACTTAGGCCATCCATGGGTCATTAGCCCAGGTCTGGACAGGTCACTCTCGGCCGTCGTCTCCAGCGTCGATCAGTCAGCCTCACAGAGCCATGTACGTACTTTCCCAAGCTGCCAGTCGTCCAGGGGGACCTCGCCGTGCCAGATACGTGCCAGATGACGGGGTGATCATGGGCTGCGGCGGTCAACAGCGGGCAGAACGGCTGGGCGCGTACGGCGGAGTGATCTCACGCTCAGTTGAGCGTGAGACCCGGATTTGCCTTTGCAAGGTAGGGGTATCGCACGCCCGGACACAAGAACGCCGCCAACGTAGGAATCGGACCGGCATGGTAACTAGAAGCGGAGCCATCCTGTTCGGTTGCCTTGATCGTCAGTAGAGGGACGTCGGCAGGGCGTTCGACATCGCTCACGTGGCCGCCTCGGTTAGTGCCGCCAGCACGGCCGTCGTGGCGGGCGGGTCAGGTGGGTCGCCGTAGGTGGCGGCGTAGATCTGGCGGTGGAAGTTGGTGAGTTCGGTCGCGTGGATGTCGGGTCTGCGGTGGGCTTGGAGCGCGAGTCCGGGCAGGGTGGTGACGCCTACACCGGCGGCGACGAGGGCTTGCACGACGACCATGTCGTCGCTGAGTGATGCGATGCGTGGGATGAAGCCTTCGGGCCGGCACACGGTGGTCAGTTCGTTCTGGCACCGTTCGCAGCCGCCGATCCAGGCGGAGTGGCGATGGTTTGCGATGCTGTCGCCCGGTTGCTGGCTGATGAGGTAGATCGAGTCGTCGGTGATGTGGACGAGGCGGAATCCCTCTTCTTCGTCGAGTGGGGCGTCGGCGTGCTGGAAGATGAGTGCGATGTCGATCTCGCCTTCTCGCAGCATCTGCAGCGCTTCGACCGGGTGACGTTCGATCAGGATCAGCTCGAGTCCCGGGTGTGCCTTGGCCAGCGTGCCGGCCGCCTTCGGCGCGATCGTGCTCAGCGCCGAGGCGTTGGCGGCCAGGCGGACTCGCCCGGCCTGCAAGCCGACCAGTGCTGCTAGCTCGTTGGTGGCTGCGTCGACACGTCCCAGGATCTCGATGGCCCGGTTGGCCAGTAGCTGCCCTTCTGGGGTCAGTCGGATCCCTCGACCGACGCGCTGAACGAGCTTGACGCCGGTGGCCGCTTCCAGGCGAGACAGGTGGTGACTGACCGACGGTTGGGAGTAGTGCAGTTCTTTTGCCGCTTCGGTCACGGAGCCGTGCCGCGCCACCGCGGCCAGCACCTTGAGATGAACGAGGTTGAGCACAAATTAAGAATATCAATGAGATTTACCGAAGATTGGCATTAGACGACATGGATCTGTTGGTACATGCTGAGGCCGATAGGAAGGGTCACACTCGAAGGAGCACTCCGATGTCCCACGTCCGCGTCCACAACTTCGCCATCTCGCTCGACGGCTTCGGCACAGGTGAGGGTCAAAGCGCCGACACCCATTTCGGTCACGCCGGCGACAGGTTGCACCAATGGATGTTCGCCACCCGGTCGTGGCAGCAGACCGCAGGCAGCAGCGGCGTCGATCACGTCTTCGCCCAGCAGTACGGTCCCGGGATCGGCGCCGAGATCATGGGTGCCGGAAAGTGGGGCCACCCTGGATGGCACGAGGACGAGCAGTGGAAGGGCGCGTGGGGTCCCAACCCGCCGTTCCACACGCCGGTCTTCGTACTCACCCATCACACGCGCCCGTCGATCGAGATGGAGGGCGGGACGACGTTCCATTTCCTCGACGCATCCCCCGCCGAGGCGCTTGAGACGGCCCGCAAGGCAGCAGGCGGCCAGGACGTACGCATCGGCGGAGGTGCCACCGTGATCCGCGACTTCCTTGCTGCCGGGCTCATCGATCACATGCACGTCGTGCAGGTCCCGATCCTGCTCGGCCGCGGTGTTCGGCTCTGGGACGGCCTGGAGTCGCTGGAGGACGCATACGACATCGAGGCGGTCTCCGCACCCTCCGGCGTCACCCACCTGACGTTCACGGCCAAGAGCCGGTGAACACGAAGGCGACCGAGCCGTAGGAGGTAGACCATGGACACCTTCATCGAAGACGTGGCGTCGTTGGTCAGCAGCATCAGCGACCAGTACGAGATCACGGAACAGATCGCGACTCGGTTGTCTGATCTGTTGGCCAGCAACTACCGGCTTCCCCCAGAGGTCACCCGGCCGTCGAACGAGCGTCATCTCACCTACCCGCTCTACATCGCCCCCGACAACAGTTGGTCACTGGCGTCCGTCGTCTGGAACGTAGGTCAACGCACACCTGTGCACGGCCACGAGACATGGGGTGTGGTCGGAATCTACGCGGGGGCTGAACGCGAGCTCCGCTACGTCAAGCCCGCGGCGTCTGAGCCGGGCAGAGCCCTGACGCCGGCCGGTGAGCAAGTATGGGAACGCGGGCAGGTCACCGTGTGCTGTACGACCGACGACGACGTGCACGCCGTCGCGGCGATCGGTGACGAGCCCACCGTCGGGATCCACGTCTACGGAGGCAACATCGGCACCATCAACCGGCGGTTGTACGACCCAGCCACAGGAGAAGTCCGATGGTTCGTCTCCGGCTGGGACAGCCCGGCAGACAAATGAGAGAACCCGACCCCCACGCGTTCGTGACGTCGGTCATCTTGCCTCCGCCTGTGCCGGTTCCTTTGCAGTCGGGGCAGGTCGTGTCCTGGTTGAGCCGTCCTGCCTCGCGTCCGGGTGCACCGGGGCGGTACGTCGTCCCCAGGGGGCCATCACTGATCGTCAAGGTGGGGAATTACCGGCTCTGGCTCGAATTGCGTGATCGTCGACACCCGCAGTGGCGTCGAGTTTCCGTTCCTCTCTACAGGCGTGTCCGTACGGCTCGCCAGAGGTTACTCACACCCTCGTGCCAACCGAAGATGTAGGCACCCTGAAGTGCGGGAGGCAGTTGCCGCAGCTCATTGGCCTGGAACGCCCTGGGCAGCAGATCGATAATCCAGCCCTCGAGGTCCTCGGGATTGAAGTCGGCGACCGTCATGCCCTCGAGCCCGGACCAGTGCTGGTCGAACCTTCGGAGCTCTTCCAGGGTGGCGGTCTCCTGCGTCCAGGCTCGCCCGTCGCTACGGCCTCGGCCGTACCACTTGTCCTTGTCGTCTTGCTGTTGCAGCAGTCGTTCGACCAGGTGCTCCACTTGCGACTCGTCGACCTCTAGCGGGCGGGTTTGCTCTTCGATCATGTCAAGCTCTCTCTCCAACGCGATAGCGCAGATTCGGGAGGCGTTGATGCGGTCTCGATGCCGGTCCAGCCGTTCGTCCAGCTCGTCCGGGATGCTGATGTTTCGTCGGGCCATGACCCCTCATTTACTCGCGAGGCCTCAAGACTAGGTAGAGTGTGTATGTTGCGCAACATGCGGTGGATACACACTCGCTCCTCCGTCGGGGCGGTGGCCGGGGACAGGTGTGGAAAAGGTTCGGATGAGCAGTCCGCTTCACTGCTCCAAGGTGTTCTGGAGGCACTGGACGCCACTCTCCACCTTGGTTCGTTCGGACCCGACGTGGAGTTACCGAGCGCGTAGCTGCTGACAGGATGGGGAGGTGGGCGTGACCGCTGTCGTTCGGCTCGAGACCGCTGCCGATCTCGATGTGGAGGAGCCGAGCACCTTCCACGACGTCGGCGGCGGGCGACCGGTCCCGTCGGGTCAAGCGCGGCCAGGGCTGTGGCCAGGGCCTCGACCGGTAGGCGACCCGCGCCAGGTGTCGGTGTCGGCGACGCTCTCAGCCGTTCTCGACGATGGTCGCCGGATCACGCTGCTCGACGACCGGGGCTGGGGTTCCACCGCGCATTGGGACGCGACCACGGTCGAAGAGATCGAGGACATGGCCCGGACCGTGGTAGGGCCTGACGAGCCGGTCGAGGGCCAGACCTATGAGGAGGCGGCAGCCACGCATTGGGCTTACCTGGCCGCCCTCCTTCGCGGGCAGGGCGTGATCGCAGATGCGAAGGCGCTGCGGTCGCTCCCACATGACGTCGTGCTCAGCGAGCGGCTGCGTGCCCGTGTCAGGAGAACGTGACCCCGCCGCCAGCCCGCCACGCGGGGGAGTGACCCCGCTTCGGTCCGTACGAACCAAGCGGGGTCGTGGTGTGCCACGGACGGCCGAGGGCGGTCGTATCGCCCGGATCCTACGTAGGCGGGGTTGACCCGACGCGGACGAGATGCCTTAATGGCTAATTAGATAACCGGGTTTCATAATTTGTATGGAGTTCTCCTGTCCGCAGAGGATCCGGCCGGGGCGGCCGTGCGACGTGCCAACGCGGCGGCCTGCCTGGCGGTGCTGCGGGACCAGGAACGCCCGCTGACCATTGCCGAACTCGCCGTCGCGACCGGGCTCGCGCGACCGACCGTCGAGGCGGTGATCGGTGATCTGCTCGAGACGGGTCCGGTTCGGCCGGCTCGACCGCAGCGCAGTCCAGGAGCCGGCCGTCCCGCGCGGGCGTACACCTTCACCGCGGACGCCGGACGGGTCGCCGGGATCGATATCGGTAGCGGCAGCGTCCGGGTCCGGATCGCCGATCTGGCCGGCGAAATCGTCGGCCGGGCGGAGGCGATCGTGCCCGCCGGAATCGACGGCTCCGGTCGGCTCCGGGTCGTTCGCGGCACTGTCCGTCAGGCGATCCGAGCCTCGGGGGCAGCCCCCGCCGACCTGCGCGCGGCTGGGATCGGTGTACCCGGCATCCTTGATCACGGCGGCCGGATCACCCAGAGCTTGGCGGTGCCGGACTGGATCGGTGTCGACCCGGCCGACCGTCTCTCGGCGTCCTGGGATTGCCCGGTGCTGGTCGAGAACGACATCAAGCTGGCCGCCCTGGCTGAGCAGCGGCTCCGGGCCGAGCCGGCCGGTGGCGCCAGACCTGGATCCGGCGCCACTTCGGACGACGACCTGATCTTCCTCCAGATTGGCCACCGGATTTCGGCGGCGTTGATCATGAACGGCGCGATCCTGCAGGGCCGGCACCGGTTGGCCGGCGAACTGGGCAGCCTACGCGGGATGCGCTGGACCGAGTCCTCGAAGCGCGGCCGGCTGCACTGGCGCACTGCACGTACCGGGCAGCAGGTGTTTGCCCGGGCCCGGGAGGGTGATCGGCGGGCCGCGGCAGAGATCACCGAATTCTGCGCCGAGATCGCACCGAAGATCGCCATCATCGCGTTGACCGTCGACCCGGCCTTGATCGTCATCGGCGGGGGCCTGTCCCGGGCCGGCGACGACCTGATCGCCCCGTTGACCGAGGCTGTTCACCGCATGTTGATGACCGACGGCAAGCCGGTGATCACCACCTCACTGCTGAAGTCCAACGGAACCCTCTGCGGCGCCCTCGGCTCCACCTTCGAGACCCACTCGACCCAGATTTTCGGCGTTCCCGGCGTGCCGCCCCGCTGGCATCGCTGGCCCGGCACCTTCGACGGCCCGCTATCCGACGCACCCGTATCTGAGGCCCCTGCCGTACCCGACCGATCGACGAAAAGGATGTCCAGATGAAGTTCGGATTCAGCTCCTACAGCTTCCATCAGCGGCTCAGCACAGGGGAGATGACCCTGTTCGACGTGATCGACTGGGTCGCTGACAGCGAAGGTGAACACCTCGAACTGGCCTCGATCTACGCAGGCTCCGACAGCCCGGTTCCCAACACCGACTCCGACCCGGCGTTCGTCGACAAGATCGTCGAGCACGCGGCCGACCGCGGCGTCACGCTGTCCAACATGGCGATCGGCGCGAGCTTCCTGGGCGACGACGCCGAGAACGCGGCCGAGGTGAAGCGGGTCAAGGCCCACATCGACCTCATCGAACGGCTGGGCATCAAGCTGATGCGCCACGACGTGGTCGCACATGCCGGGATCCAGGGCGACGACACGCCGGCCTTCGAGGCCGCGCTGCCGAAGATCGTCAAGGCAGCAAAGGAGATCGCGCAGTACGCCGCGACGAAGGGTGTCACCACCAGCCTGGAGAACCACGGCTTCTTCGTGCAGAGCAGCGACCGCGTACGCCGGATCGTGCATGCCGTCGACGAGCCCAACTTCAAGACCACGCTGGACATCGGGAACTTCCTCTGCGTTGACGAGGATCCGACGGTCGCAGTTCCGGCCAACCTGCCATACGCCATGATCGTCCACTTCAAGGACTTCTATATCCGGCCCGCCGACCGCAACCCGGGTGAGGGCTGGTTCCGCAGCAGGGGCGGCAAGTACCTGCGCGGCGCGATCGTTGGCAATGGCGATTTGGATACCTGGAGCGTCGCGAAGTCGATCAAGGAATCCGGCTATGACGGTTTCGCCTCGATCGAGTTCGAGGGTCACGAGGACTGCCTGATCGGCTGCGGCCGCGGCATCGCCAACGCCAAGCGCATCTACGCCGAAGCCTGAAACCAGAACCGATCACTCAAGGAGACTCATGCAGCAGGTCAAGATCGGCGTTGTCGGCACCGGCGGTATCGCCGGTTGTCATCTCAAGGCCTACCAGGGCAATCCGCGCGCCGAACTGCTCGCGGTGTGCGACATCAACGCCGACCGTGCCACCTCGGTGGCCAAGCAGTGGGGAGCCAGTCGGTCCTACAGCGACCCGGCGGAACTGTTCGCCGACCCCGACGTCGACGCGGTGAGTATCTGCACCTGGAACGACACCCACGCCGAACTGGCCATCGCCGCGGTCGAGGCCGGCAAGCACGTCCTGGTGGAGAAGCCGATGTGCCGCACCTACGCCGAGGCGCAGCGGCTGGAGGACGTGGTGAAGGCGCACGACCGGATCCTCCAGGTCGGTTTCGTCCGACGGCACTCGGCGAACTGCCGGGTACTGAAGTCGTTCATCGACGCCGGTGATCTGGGTGAGATCTACTACGCCAAGGCCAGTTGCATAAGGCGGGTGGGCAATCCGGGTGGCTGGTTCGCCGACAAGGCGATCTCCGGCGGTGGGCCGTTGATCGACATCGGCGTGCACGTGATCGATCTGTGCTGGTACCTCATGGGAACGCCACGGGTGACCTCCGTCAGCGCCAACACCTACGAGAAGCTGGGCAACCGCTCCAACATCACCACCCTGCCGCGGTGGCAGGTGGCCGACTACGACCCGACCAAGAACGACGTCGAGGACATGGCCAACGCCTTGATCAGGTTCGACAATGGCGCATCGTTGATCGTGGACGCGTCGTTCTCGCTGCACGCGACGAACGACTCGCTCATGGTTTCGGTGTACGGCGACAAGGGCGGGGCAGACCTCGAGCCGAAGCTGCAGATCGCGTCCGAGAAGCACGAGACGGTCCTGAACGTGACGCCGCAGATCGGGTTCGACACCTTCGATCTCGACGACGGCTTCGACCACGAGATTGAGAACTTCGTAGCAGCCTGTCTGGGCGAGGCCGAGAGCATCGCACCAGCCTGGCAGGGCGCGGAGATGATGAAGATCCTGGACGGCGTCTACACCTCCGCGGCCCAGGGTAAGGAAGTCCAGATCTAGCTAGGGGAACCTTCCCATCGGCTCGGCCGACCCGCGCGCTGGGAACCTGGCGAGCAGGTCGACGCCCGAGATGTTGAAAGTCGACCGCCTTGTTCCCGTAACCGCAGGCGGAGTCGGCCGGCCGATCTCGCCACATGACGTTGTCCCCGCGATCGAATTCCTAACCACTCTGCGGGTCAAGACACCGCACGGCCCTGTCCGGAAAGTTGATCCCGGTGCTGGGATCCAGGTCGGTGGGCGGCTCTACCATGCGGGCATGTATTCGCAGCTGCGGCCGACCGGCGCCAGTCTGGTCACCAGCGACGTTTGCCGGCTGGCCGCAACCGTGGCGTTGCGTGCGATCTGGCGTGGAACCCACCGAGGGACCGGGAGGTCACTCCGCCAGCGCGGGCTGGCATTTCTCCGCGTAGAGAACGGCCGCCTCGCCGAGCGATGGTCCGCCTATTCCGACCTCGATTCATAATCCCCGGCTGGGCGCAACAGCACTAGCTGGGACTTGCCAGAGGCGGGAGTGATTGGTCCGACCCCCACGAATGTCACAGTCCCTGACGTACCACCCCGGTAGGCATAACCTGTCTCATTTGACTTTGAGAACTACCGCATCCCGACTGGTTGCGTCCGTGGCTCGCCCGCGTAGAACACCACTACGCGGGCGACCCGCGACCTTGCCAGACACGGCCTAATAGCTGAGGGTCAGTGTCGAGGTCTGTGCATGCCGCAGCTTCACGATCAGCATCCCGTCGTCGAGCCGCTTCCACCCCTCGGCAGCTCCGTCAAGGTCGGAGATGGCGACGAGGGGCCGGCGGTCGACCGTCACTGACCGCGGCGGCGGCGTACCGGCGACCAGGAGTTGTGACGTCTGGCCCTCGTAGAACCCGAGCTGGGCGGTCAGCGACGACGAGGAGCGCGTCGCCGCGAGAACGTCCGCCGCGGTGCTGAGCCGGATGCGGCCGCCGAGCAGCGTGGTCTGCACGTCAACCGGATGGCCGATGAGCATGATCGCTGGCTTCGCGATCGTCTCGGGATTGATGTCGACGTTCGGCACGGGCACGTTCGGTATGAGCGGCCAGTTGTCGGGATAGCCGCCCTTGCCCGGCTCCTGCTGCCGTTGCTGGTGCAGCGCGCTGACGACAATTCCTTCCGCGACCTTCCGCCACGCGAACTCAAGGCTCCGGCCGGACAGGTCGAACGGCTTCCGCCCGGTCGGGTCGGTGGCGGCGTCGATCAGGTCGAGCAGGAAGTACGCGTACACCAAGCCGTTCCACTGCACGGGGACGCCGAACCAGGGCAGGGCGAAGTTCGAGGTCCCGAAGACCGGAATTGACGCGTACGGCAGCAGTGGGCGTTCCGGGTCGGTCGAGGAGTAGAGGAACGGCAGGCCAGTACGCGCCCAGTACACCGCGCGTTCGAGGTGCTTTCTCTTGCCAGTCAGCCGGTACGCCTCAGCGTAGGCGCCGACGCCGTACGCGGAGGCGAGCACGTCCGGGGTATGGATCGGCACCTCCCAACTCTGCGCCGCTCGCGGCACCTGGAGCTCATCGAGGAATCCGATGCCCCGCAGACCAGCGGCGAGCGCGTTGGAATTGCCGGTCAGGCGGGCATAGCGCAGCAGCAGATGGGTGTTAACGGCGGACAGCCCCATGATTTCGGTGCCGGGTTTGCCGAGAAACTCGCGCGCCGCGTCCGGCATGAACGGCCAGCCGCCATCGGGTTTCTGTGCATTGATCAGGTCAGCGGTCGAAGCCTGCCATTTCGGCAACGCGCCCTCGAGATGACCGAGGTAGAACGGCGCGTGGTACATCGCGATGCCCGCACCGTCTGTACTGGCGAGCCCGCCGGGTCCGCTGTTGGCAAGCACGCTGGTGACGAACTCGCGTACCCGTCCGAGGGCGGCGTCCCGGTCCTCGGGTGCGTCCGCGAGCAGCCCGGCGAGCTGCAGCACCGCGGCGTACGGTACGAACTGCTTGGGTTCCCAGCCGTAGACGTGTTGCCAGCCCTTCGCCTCCGGAACCCAGTAGGAGTTGACGTAGGCGTGCCGCACCAGGGCCAGCTCGTCCGCCCACGAGAACGGCTTCTCCGCTGGCTCGGGCAGGCCGTAGGCGTCGTACCAGCGGTCGAGCGCGCGCAGGATGTCCCCGGTGTCCTCTGCCACGAGGTCGGCGGTCACGGTCAGGCGACGCCCGGCCGAGGCCGCGTACGCCGCGGTCGCCCACGGCGCGTTCTCCGCTACCGCGTCGGCCGTGCTCGGCACGAAGAGCGAGAGGAGATGGTTGTCCTGCCCGTCCAGCCAGTTGGGCGAGGCGAAGCGGGCACTCGGATACTGCTGTGCGCCATTCCAAGCCTGGTTGGCGTCCCACTGCACCGACACGAGTTTGTCTCCGCTCGCGATCGCCATCAGCGGCACGGTCACCTTCAGCGGATGGGGTGTCGTCCGAAGGTTGATCGGCGGGTTGGCATCGAGTGTGCTCGACGACTTCTCGCCGGCGACCAGCCATTCCAGGCCCGGGAACAGCGCCGCGTCCTGAGTGCCACCGAAGCTGCCTTCACCAGCGGTGAGTGACGGTCCTCGGAAAGCGAACAGTCCCGCGTCGCGGTCCGGCGTCGCGGCGTATTCCGCGCGGATCGAATTCGCGCCAGCCCGCAACGAGAAGGTCAACTCGACGCTCCACTGTACGCCCGACGCATCGGTCACCGTTCCGGTCAGGACGATGCCCGCCGTACTGAGGCGGACCTGCGTTGGTACGACTGGGAGGAGTTGGACCCCGTCGCTTGCCGGCACGAGCAACCAGGTCAACGGCTGTGCCGTTGCGACCTGCTGCCAGCGGTTCCCGGAGCGCACGTCAAGGATCAGTTGCGCGTAGCCGGAGGCACCACGGGCCAGGATCATCCGCACTTTGGCGTTCTGCAGATAGACATGCCCTGCGGAGTCGCGGAATGCGCGTACGCCCTCCGGCGACCAGGTGCCTGGCTTCACGACCCGCGGCACTGCGGGCAGGATGACGCCGAAACGCTGACCGGCTCCCGGCGCCACCAGGTCGATACTCGCCACGCCCGGAACGTCACCGTTGGGTTTCGCGGCCCACGACAGCGTGACTTCGGCGCCAGGCGAAAGCGCCGGCACGGTGCGCTCCGGGTCTCCTGACGTGAGGACGAAGCCCTCTGACAGGGTGAGCCGCGTCGGGAAGGGATCTGTGGCCCGCCCGCCGAGATTGGCGAGCTTGACCGTGAGCGTTAGGTCCTTGCCCGCGCGTACCGACCCGGGACTGACTGACAGCGGCGTGACCGCCACCCGCGCGTCGTCAAGCTGCTCGATCCGGATGTAGTCGATCTCTATCTCGGCGCCGTCGGCCGTTGCCGGCTCGCGATCCAACCTGAAGACCCGGACTGTGCCCTGCCGCCACAGCGCGTTGGCCGCGCCGAGGTCGACGACGTACTCGTGAAATGCTCCGTCGGCATTGATGGGAATCTTGATCCGCTTGTCTTCGGCGAGCGCCGGTGACTCGTCAGTGGCGAAATAGATGGCGACCGCCTCACCAGCCGTGGCGCGCATCCGGATACGCAGAATGCGATCCCGAATTCCGGACAGATTGACCGAAGGTGCCACCATATAGGGATCGAATCCCGTCACCCTCGTCGACAACGTGCCACCCGCGACGCTGAATGGTCCCAGCCCGTTGGCCGCCGTCCAGCCTTCGGCATCATCGTTGGTATTGAATTCCCACGTTATCGCCGTGCCCGTGGTCCTGATCGGCTGGACGAACCACCCCTGCTGGGAATCGAACTCCCACTGCTCACCCGGCGTACCACTCGACGCAGTCGCGGGCCGGGCGGTGAAAAACCCGCTGCCCAATACCGCGACCGCACCCACGCCACTCAGCTGAAGAAATGTCCTTCGCCCGATCGGTGTCACCATGGATCGATCCCTTCGCTCCGTTGGTTCCTTGTCGATGACCGGTACTTGTTGGCGACCGCATCAGGGCCGTGCCGGCACGCGGTTCGGACCTCGTCCGGCGATTCAGCGGGCTGGCGCCTGTGTCGGGTACGTCGGCTCATCGCTCCGGGGCACCCGCTCGACCCGCGACCCATGGCGTAGCGGCGCGTTATCCGCGGCTGCGAGCGGCGCCATACCGGAAGAACTCTCACTGTGACCCTCACCCTTCCGCCTACCAAGAAGACTGTCGGACACGAGTAGGAGTGCTTTTCGTATGAAACGATTCACGGGAAGAAGAACGACGACCGTCGGCTCTTAGCGTCGCGCCGATTCATGGGTGCCGCGATGGCGCTATCGTGCACAAAAATGTCTGATCATGATGGGACCGTTGAGGTGCTGATCCATCTGACGCCCGTCGATCGGGCATTGGCGTGTCCGGCGTTCCAGACGCCGTCCGAACCTTATGCGCCGTTGTTCTCAGGCGGCGCGGTCGATTCGCGGAATTCAATCCGAGTGAGTGGTGCAGTCGGGGTTTCGGGTTCGGGCCGGCCCTCGACAGCCGCGATCAGTCGTCGCATGGCGTGCCGTCCGGCGGTCTCTCGATCTACGGCGACAGTCGACAATGCGGGGGCCGAGTAGCGTGCAAGAAGGAGGTCGTCCCAGCCCGTGACGCTCAGGCGGCCCGGCACGGCCCAGCCCCGACGATGCGCTGCACCGAGGACGCCTACGCCGATGTGATCGCTGGCGGCGACAACCGCTGTGACCGGAGTTTCGTCCAGCAACGCTTCTATCGCCTGGCGGCCTGTCTCGGGGTGCCAGTGTCCGGACGGCTCCCCGTGTGAGCGGAGACCGAACCGCTCACACGCCTCGAGATATCCCGCCAAGCGCAAGCGTGCAGACGGCCAGTCCTGCGGGCCTGCAATGTGTAGAAGATCCCGGTGGCCGAGTTCTGACAGTTTCCGAACGACCTCGACCATGGTCGCCTGATCGTCGGCAACGGCATCGACCGCACGGAGCCGGTGGTCGTACTGGTCGACTTGCACCACCACGCCGGGGAGAGATGAGATCGCCGGATCCATCGGCGATATCGAGAGGACCCCCTCAATTTGTCCGCTCGCCAGCAAATCCTCGACGCGGACGCTCAACGACACCGGTCCTTCATCCAGGTCGATGACGATCTCCACGCGGTAGCCCGAACTGCGCGCTTCCTCGCAGGCTGCCGCGACGGTTCGTTCTGGGCCCACCCACCCCGGCAGGAGGACGGCGAGCATGCCGCTCCGGCGTGTCCGCATGGCACGGGCGGCAAGGTTGGGTCGATATCCGAGGGCGTCGATGGCTGCCTTCACCCGATCCGCCGTCTCGGGAAGCAGACCGCTGTTCGGGCGGAAGTACCGTGACACGGTCTGGTGCGAGACGCCCGCCAGATCGGCTACCTGGCGCAGCGTCGGTCGACGCCCAGTACCCATACCGGCACACTACTTGCGATGAGATGAACGATCACTTAACTTCGCGGTGATCGTTCACTTTCGGCGCCACCCGTACGGTTTGGACTCCCTTCAAAGGAGAAGACATGCCGCAGGCCCCCTCGTCCCAGTCCATCGGTTCCATGAGTCGACGCGCCTTGCTGGCGGCCTCTGGAGGCGCTGCCATGGTCACCCTCATGGGCAGTACTGCTAACGCGCAATCGCGCGGGCGCGGGTATCTAAACCCCGTCGAGCCGACGAACCATCCCGATCCTGCCGTTCTGTTCGCCGACGGAGCCTTCTACCTTTACTCGACCGCCGGAAGCATGGGTGCGATGCCGGTGCTGACGTCGCCCGATCTGGTCAACTGGACAAAGGTCGGAAACGGTATGCCGGTGATTGCCGACTGGTCGGTGTCAGGCCGGCACTGGGCGCCGGAAGTGATTCGGGTGGGGGACCGTTACCTGTCCTACTACACGGCGCGCCGTGCTGACATCGGGCAGCAGGCGGTGTCGGTGTCTGTGTCGGATTCGCCTGCCGGACCGTTCACCGACGACCGCTCCACGCCCCTGATCGGTCAGTCCGACGAAGGCGGAAGCATCGACGCGTCGCCGTTCCGCGACACCGATGGCTCGTTGTGGTTGTTGTGGAAAAACGACGGCAACGCAGTCCGTCTCCCGTCCTATATCTATCTGCAGCGGCTGACCGACGACGGCCTGGAGTTGCGCGGAGATCCACAGCGGATCATCGGTATGGACCAGCCATACGAGAAGTACACGATTGAAGGTGCGTCGGTGATCGTGCATCGAGGCACCTATTACTGCTTCTACTCGACCGGTGAGTATTGGAACAACAGTTACGGAGTCTGCTGGGCAACGGCTCCGGGCATCACGGGGCCGTGGACCAAGCATGGGGACGGGCCGATTCTGGCCGGTAACGATGTGGCGTCTGGACCTGGGCACGGCATGCCGATCAAGGTCGGACCGCATTGGTGGTACGTCTATCACGCGTGGGAGCCGGACGGTCAGCCCTCTGGCCGCCTTGTCTGGTTGTCTCGGTTGAAGTTTGGCGACGACGGGCCGGTCATCGACGGACCGCACGTGCAGAACCCGTTGAGCCCCATCGTCCTGAATCGCCCCTGACAACCGCGTCGCACCATACGGCCCAGTACGCGGATGCAACCGCACGGTCCGGTTGCATCCGCGTCTATCAACCGTGAGCAGATTCCAGCCCGGACTTGCCTCGGTCAGTAGCGACATCGCGACTGGTCTGTCCGCCCTTGGCGGGACAGACCAGTCGTTCGTGATCACGCCAGCGCCGCGCGGGGTACGGATGGATCGGCTGTCGGCCGCAAGGCCGCGATCGCGGCGGTGTCTGGGACCCACTGCGGCGTGATCTCTGTGGCGACTATCCCGCACGCACGCTGCGCATGCGGCTCCCGGCAGGGCGGCTCCGCCTGTCGGCGACTGGCTCAAGAGTGGGCCGTCAGGCCCGACCCTGCAGCGGATCGAATCTGGCCTTGACGTCCGGTCCGTTATTCCGTTCCGGAACGAAGCTGCCGCCGCACTCAGGTCCAGTGATGGCCTGGAACCGATGATCCGCGAACACAACCCGGCCCACGATCAGGCGGGCGGTGACCGCTCTGCGCGGCGGCGGCCGGTGAACGTGGTGGAGCCAGCGCCTATTTTAGGTCTTGACCGAAACCCGGCTCACGTCTATTTTCTGGCACCAAGGAGCGCTCCGCGCCTCTACCCAGTCGATGCAACCGGACTGAGTGCACCGCGATCAGTGGCCGCGAACGGCAGCCGTTGACGCACTGGCCGATAGGACAGAACTGAGGTGTCCCGATGAGCGGTTTCTCCGAGCCCGTGCCATCCTCACGAGCTGGCTTCCAGCCCAGCCGCCGTGATGTCCTGCGCTACAGCATGCTCCTCGGTTCGGCAGCGCTGCTGCCGCCGCTCATCCCCGACTTGGCCGCCGCGGCGGAGCCAACGCTCACACTGGCCGACACCCCGACCAAGACGAAGGCGACGGTCTACACCCCCGAGATGGTGACGGCGGCCCGCCGCAACGTCGAGCAGTACGACTGGGCGAAGGCGGCCCGCGACGCCGCCGTCGCGAACGCCGATCCCCTTGTCAGCAAAGGCGACGACTGGCTCTGGAAGCTGGTCACCGGCCAGGGCGTGCCGCGCAGCTACGCGGTGAACCAGGACCTCGGCTCTCCCATCACCGGCAAGGACATCTACCGGTTCGGCAACTACCCGTGGCTCGCCGACCCGATCAACCAGCCGTGGAAACTGATCGACCCGTCGGTGCCGGAGGACTCCGGGCTGCCGCGGATCTACCCGACCAACGACTTCGGCGCCTTCTACGCGAGCGGTCTCGACGAGCACGGCAACTTCGACCGGGCGCGCGCCGACCGCAGCCTGCTCGTCAACGAGCTGTACCCGGAGAAGGGCCCGACGTGGGGTGTCGACGACGGCTTCGGCTGGGTCGATGGCAACGGTGCCAAGTGGACGTTCGTCCCGTACTACAACCACTGGTGGGTGTGGTACGGCGCGACGGCGCCTATGTACTACGGCCTGCCCGCACTGCGCGACGCCTTCCTCACTACCGGGGATCTCAAGTACGCCCGCGCCGGGCTGATCCTGCTCGACCGGATCGCCGACGTGTACCCGTCGATGGACACCGCGCCGTACAAGCGATCGGAGGGTTACTTCCATTCCGATGGCTTGAGTGGCAAGGGAAAGGTCGTCGGCTGCATCTGGGAGACCGGGATCTCGCAGGGGATCTGCGACGCCTACGACGCCTTCTTTCCGGCGATCGCGAACACCGACGAAGCCAACGTGGTGCCGTTCTTGTCGGAGAAGGCCGGCCAGTACGGGCTCGCCCCGAAAGACTCGCCGGCCGCGATCCGCGTGAACATCGAGAACGGCATCCTGCGGCAGGTGTACCCGAACGTGCAAGCCGGGAAGATCCGCGGCAACTTCGGCATGCACCAGCGGTCGATCACCGTCGCCGGTGTGGTGCTGGACGCCCCGGCCGAGACGAAGGAGTGGATCGACTTCGTCTTCAAGACCGGCGGCGTGGGGCCCGCACCCGAGTATCGGGTGTCAGGCGGCGACGTGTACCGCACCCTTGTGGACGTCGTGGACCGCGATGGCATGGGCAACGAGGCTTCGCCGGGATACAACCGGCTGTGGATCGGCCACATCCGCGGCATCGCCGACGTCCTCGACGGGTACTCCGGTTACCCCGCAGCAGACCTGTACGACCACCCGAAGTTCCGGAAGATGTTCCAGGGCATGCACCCGCTGGTGATGCTGGGCGCCTACGTGCCGCAGATCGGCGACACCGGTTCGACTGGCAAGCCCGGCCTGTTCGGCTCCCCAAACGAGTTCTTCTACTTCTTCGAGAAGTTCGGCCTTCCTGAGTACGCCCAGATGGCCTACCTGATGAACGGCAACAGCGCCGACAACCTCTACGGCAACCTCTTCAGCCCGGACGTTCCCGGTATCCAGCAACGGATCCGCGACGTGATCGCCAAGCACGGCACGTGGCAGCCTCCCAGCGAGAACCTCACCGGGTACGGCCTCGCCATGCTCCGGAACGGCACCGGGAGCAAGGTGCGCGACCTGTGGGTGTACTACGGCCGCACCACCGGGCACGGCGACTTCGACGCCCTCAACCTCGGCATGCACGGCTTCGGCGTGGACCTGTTGCCGGACCTCGGATATCCGGAGTTCGCCGACACCAGCATCCGCACGCAGGAGTGGAACCAGAACACCATCGCCCACAACACGGTGGTGGTCGACAAGAAGCCGCAGGCTGGCCAATGGGTCGGCACGCCGCACGGATTCGCGGCCGGTGACCGCGTACAGGTGTGCGACACCTCGGCGCCGGTGGCATATATCCAGACCAGCACCTACCGGCGGTTGTCGGCGATGGTGAAGGTCGACGACACGAACTTCTACGCGGTGGACGTCTTCCGCGTCGTCGGCGGCACCGACCACCACTTCTCGTTCCACGCCGCGGAAGGCCCCGCAACGGCCGAAGGGCTCACGCTGGTCGAACAGCCAACGGGGACCTACGCCGGCCCGAACGTACCCATGCCATCGGACGACGCCCCGTACCGCAGCAACGCCAGCGGCTTCGACTGGTTGGACAAGGTGTCCCGCGACACCAACCCCACCGGACCGTTCAGCGTGGACTGGAAGGTCAGCGACACCTGGGGGGTGCACGACCCCGACCCGAACCTCCACGTGCGGCTCACCATGCTGTCTGATGTGGACGATGTGGCGATCTGTGACGGCACGCCGCCCCGTAACAAGCCGGGCAACCCGGCGAAGCTGCGGTACCTCATCGCCCACCGGCAGGCCCCCGCGGGCCAGCAGCTCACCAGCCAGTTCGTCTCGCTCGTCGAGCCGTACGTCGACCGTCGGGTGGTGCGATCCGTCTCGGCGGTGCCGGTGCGGGCCATCGACGGCACGATCGCCCCGCATGAGGTGGCCGCGGTACGCGTGGAGCTGACCAACGGCCGCGTCGACCACATCGTCAACTCGCTTCGGACTGACGTGATGTTGAAGGTCGATCTCGGCAACAGCAAGGAGCTCATGTTCCGCGGTTCGTTCGGGGTGTACTCCACCCGCGGTGGCGAGCCGGAGTACGCGTGGACCCACGGGGCGAGCTTCCTCGGCCCGCTGCCACAGATGCAGGGCCCAGCCGCCGCGACCGGTACGCTGCGGGACTTCACCCGCGACCTGTCGGTCAGCAACCAGCTCACCGTCAAGCTCGACGGTGAAGTCCCGGCCAAGATGAAGCTCGACGGCAGCTACGCCTACGTCACCGTGCCCCACTCCACGTACGCAACGATCGTGTACCCGTCCAGGACTCCGTCGAAGGCGGGGGACTTCGGGGCGCTCCGCCAGCAGATCACCGTCAACCAGACGGACTCTCATCAGCTGTCCGTCAAATTGAACGACGACTTCGCGGGAGCCACCGCCGGCTACCACTTCATGCAGGTGCTGATCGACGGTGCGGTCGTGGCCGAGCGGGACGTCGCCGGTCCAAGCCAGTGGCAGGAACTCACCGCCGATGTCACCGGACAGCTGGCGGGCAAGACCACCGCGGTACTCACGTTGCGTCTGATCAGCAAGAGGGGCGTCGGCAACTTCGGTGTCACCGCGATGTTCGACGACGTGGCAATCTCGGGAACCAGCATCGAGAACGGCGACTTCGAGGACACGACCTCCCCTGCCTGGCGGCCGGAGTCGAACTCAGCGAGCTTCGCCATCAACCCGCGAACCACCGCCGACGGCAACGCGCGCAACGCCGTCTATCGCATCCGCAGTGCGCGCTTCACCGACGACACCACGGCGGTGCTCGACATCGGCGACATCACCACGACCCGCGGTTACGCCGACCCGAACGACTTCAGCAAGGGCTTCCGCTACGACGTGGTAGCCGGCGGCACAGTCAGCATTCCCTTCACCCGGAAATGGCAGTCGTGACTCTCGCTGGATAGCTCACAAAGATCCCGCCGGCCAGGCTCTCCCGCCGACGCCGCCAACAGCTCAGACACCACTACTCGAGATGGACAGCCGGCTCGAACCTGGCCCGCACGGGTGGATCACCGAATCCGACCTCGCTCACCAGTCGTGTCACGATCTGTTCTTCGCTCTCGTCGGCGGTGATGATCGACTCGTCGACGAAGCCGAGCAGATCGCGACGGTGATACCACTCGCGCAGTTTCTCCGGGCTGACGGTGACCAGCGATTTGGTCTGGTGCCGACGCTGCGTCTCCTCCAACTGGATGTCGAAGTAGTAGTGCTTGGTCACGCCCGCGTGATCATCTGTGAGTCGCCGGAGCATCTCACCGTACCGTTCCGCACCGAAGATACCGTCGGCGATCACGTGGTAGCCGGCGTCGAGGGCGTACCGAGCAGTCATGTCGATCAGTCCGATGTTCGGAAGGCCAGGCCGGTCGTGCTCCCGGAGCACCGTACGGCGCAGGTAGTCCTGCTCGACCCAGGCGACACCACGCCCGAGGCGCTCCCGCAGACGTTTCGCGATTGTCGACTTGCCCGAGGCGGAGTTGCCACGGAGGATCACCAATCGGGTTTGCGGGTTGCCGACCATGGCGAGACGATAACCCGAGGGTCCGGCAGGCCATGAACGGGCCATTAGCCGAGGACGACGAAGGGCACTCCAGGCCGCTCCAGCCTCACGTCCGCGCCGGAGATCGCCCTCTAGGACGCCGTAGGCGTACATTTCCCAAGCTGAGTGGGGGTTCGATTCCCCTCACCCGCTCCCACGGACCTGTACGAGATCAAGGTTGAAGTGGGGATTGACCGGTAGGTACGGTCTCCGCATGACACGACCGCGGATGCAGATTGGGGCCGTCACGATCACAGCACCACCGGCTCCGCACGCCCCGGAGCTGGCCAGGTTTTATGAGCGACTCCTTGGCTGGCGGATCGTCGATGAAGGGCCGAAGGGCGGTTGGGTCCAGCTCCACCCGCCCGAGGGCGAGACGGGGCGGACGCTGCTCGGCATCAACATCGAGTCTGACCAGGACCACGAGCGGCCTGTCTGGCCAAGCATGCCCGGCGGTCAGAACGCGACGATGCACCTCGACATAGGCGTAGATGACCTGGACGAGGCGGTCGCGTGGGCACTCCAGGCAGGCGCGAGTCTCGCGGAACACCAGCCGCAGGAGCATGTCCGGGTCATGCTTGACCCCGCCGGTAACCCCTTCTGCTTGTGCTGCTGACCTCCCCTCGATCCCAGAAGGCGCGCTAGTCAGTGCCAAGCGCGGGCCATGCGCCGCCGGACTTAGTTCAGGTGGCGGGTCTCGTTCAATTGGGCGATCTGGTGGCTGTAGTTTCGGTCGTCCTTGCGCAAGTGCGTGATTCCACCTGAGGAAACGCGGAATTGGACACGGCCCGATGCCTCCAAGGGCATACCAATCCAGGCTGCTAGGAGGAGGGTGACGGTACCTCCGTGTGTCACAACTACGTGATTCTCCATCGAGGAGTGTTGGATCCGATCCATCGCCGCATACGCCCTTACGGCAAGGTCCATCCGTGTCTCTGCACCGTCTACACCTTCGTCGTGCCGTAGCCGCTCGCCGAACTCCGGAATTGGGATGCGGCGTTCTTCGAGCCAAGCCTTGGGTCGGCCACCCGCCTCGCCGTACGACTTCTCCCGCAGGTCTGGATCCAACTTCACGCCGCCGCCGATCCGCTTGACGATGACCTCTGCGGTCCGTTGCGCGCGGCGCAGGTCGGATGTGATCGTCTCGACCTCGGCGTCGCTGAGGCGCTCAGACAGTGCTTCGGCGATCGAATCAGCCTGTCGCATCCCTCGCTCGGTCAGATCGGAGTCGAACCACCCGCCGACGAGTCCGTCTACGTGGTGGGTTGCCTCCGGATGTGTGACGACATAGATGTTCTTCACTGTGACCTCGGAGACCTCGTGTGGACGCTGCAGATGGTGCGGCTGTGACGTGTATCGAGGCTAAGGGGTCGGGGCGCCCGCACCCTCATCACGAGTAGGAGCGAGCCATCACGGGAAGCCTCAGTCTCAGTTCCCGTCTCATTCATCTGTGTTCGCAACCGTTCGGGCACGATCTGGGAGGTCATAGCTCACGCGTCCCTGCGCCTAGATGATCACTAGTGAACTGCGCGCTCGCGGAGGTCGCGACCGAACGGTGGGGCGAACGGACCGGCTCGTTCGGCCGCGCCTGGACCCTGTTCGAGGCACGCGCCGAACGGCACGACGGCCGTGCCCTGTCCGACTGCATCCTCGACGCCGCCCACACGTGAACGGTCGACCTCGAAGACGTTCCCGAGTGGCTCGCGGACCGGATCGACCTGTCGTACCAGGCCTGCCAGCTCGTCGGCGAGAACGTCACCCCCGAGCAGAACGCGAGGGACTACGTGCTCGCCTACGCCTCCTTGTACCGCGGCAGATTCCCCACCGCGCAACAGCGCTGGATGCGACCCGATGCCGACCCCACCGACGCCGCGCGCCAGCTCGGAGACCTCATCGAGGAGCTGCGAGCACCTCGCGGATGACGTGCCGCGCGTAGTTCGCCGTCGCCGGGTTGGCGTCCTTGTAGTACGGCAACACGATCAGCGCCTGGGACAGCACGCGCCCGCGGCCGCGGAGCCACGTCGCGTCGTCCACGTCCAGCGCCGCACGGAACTCGTCGCGGACGTTCGCGGGCAGCAGGTACCACACGGGGAACAGGTCGCACGCCGGATCGCCGACACCGCACGTCTCGAAGTCGAGCACCGCGGTCAGCCGGCCCTCCGCCGACACGAGCAGGTTGCTCGGCGTCAGGTCCGAGTGCACCCACACCTCGCGCCCGTCGTACGGCGCCGCGAGCGACTCCTCCCACGACGCCAGTGCTGCGCGAGTGTCGATCAGGCCGTCCAGCTCGCCGATCGCCTTCCGCGTCGAGGAGTCCATCGAGACCATCGGAGCGCGCGTCCGGCGCTCGCCCGGATACGCCGGCGGCCGGTCCGGCAGGTCGATCCGCCGGAACGCGTCGACGAACGCCGCGAGGTCCGTCGCCAGCCCACGCGGATCAACCAGCGCGTCGGGGGAGGGGTGCGTACCGGCGAGCCAGCGGTGGACGGACCACTCGCCCGGGAACGCGTCGGTGGGTGAGCCGATCGCCTCGACAGAAGGGATGGTCACAGGCAGGAACGGCGCGAGTGCCGCGAGTTTCGCCTGCTCCCGTTGGACTACGTCGGTGCCCGCGGGCCAGAGCGACAGCCGTACGGACAGGTCGGAACCGAGGCGGTAGATCGCGTTGCACAGTCCACCGGAGTCGACCGGCTCCAGCGGCAACGCGGCCCACTGCGGGAACTGCGCGGCCACCAGCTCGCGGACGAGCGGCGTGTCGATGTCGGCCTGGTCGGCGTGGATCTTGCGGGGACTCACGAGGGCCCATCCGAACGGTCGGACCCGTCCGCTGTCAACCCGGTTTCGGATCGAGTGGTCTCACGTGACGGAGCCCGATTGAACCACGCGTGCGGGCCTGACGCTGGATCGCACTGACCCGCCTACCCGACACCGGGTACCCGCCCCGGGTTCGTCGCACCGCGTTCGCGCAGGCTCGTGGACCGGATGGTCAGAACTCGGCCGTCGAAGCTCAGCACAGTGTGGCGGCCCTTGGCACTCGCGTGGATCGGCACTCATTGGCTCATCGCCGCCTGCCTCTCCCGTGCGTGGGCCCTGTAGACCCCTGCTACACCCGGCCTGACTCTCAGGCTACGTCCGTTACGACGGCGAGCACCTGGTCGACGACTTCCGGAGCTCGGACGAGGTGGTCGCGATCGAGTTGCCTGCCTCTTTGGAAGTGGGTCGGCGACTCGCGGCAGCCGGAGCCGTGCCATCCACGGGCCATGCGCCCAGGTATCGACAGGTCACGCCAGGACACTCGCGGCCGCCGACGTCGGGGTGAACCAGCCCCTGATGCCGGTGGATGTACGTTTCCCAAGCTGACCAACCGCGCGCCATCAGACCAGGTACGCCGAGGTCGCTCTAGGCCACCCATACCTTCCGCTCGGTGGAGAGATCATTCGGCGGGTGGCGAACGGCTTTGGCAGGAACCGGCGGCTGCGGTGCCATCCAGCCGGCTGGTAAGCGCGTCGAGCACCCGGCGAACCATCACCAGGTCTTCGAGATCTGAGACAGGCGCGGCGTTGCGCGCGATCCAGTCCAGTACCTGACCGGTACGCGGTGGAGGCGGTACGTTCCTACGTCCGCAACTGAAAGCAGCTGCGCTGGGCCAGCCGGCGTCGAAGATTCACCAACTGCGAGAGACTCAAGCAGAATACGGCAACGAGGAATTGCCAATACCTGTCGAGATCTGGGGCGACGACCACGGGGGAGGTGGGCTGCGCCCTATGCGTTCCCCAATGACGCATTCCGAGGCGGAAAGGAGGCCTTTCGTGCGGTCGTTGATAAGGCGCCCGGTGCGGAACCCGGCGGTCGCTGCGTGGTGGATCTGCACTGCCAACGGCAGCAGCGTAAAGCTGTGGTGGTTGCCTTTTGCGGTTCGTCGCCGTCTGGTCTGGATGCCGACTGAAGAACACCCCACTTCGGCTGAGGGCGTCTTACGCTGCGGCCTTCCTGATGCGGCGGGTGCGAACTCGTCAACGTTCCGGTACGACACCGAGCCGTCACCTGGCCGTCGTCTTTCATTGCTGGAGAAAAGTCCCGACCGGCTCTAGCCTTCTCCGCATGACTTCGCCGACCGACTCGAGCGCTCTCGCCGCGATGAAGCGCCGCCGCTTCCTCAGCGCCGTCGGAGGTGTCGCCGGCCTCGCCGCGCTCAGCCAGGTGCCCGCGGCTGGAACCGCGCTGGCCGCACCTCGCCCACGTGGTGGCGCGTACCCTTTCACGCTCGGCGTGGCATCTGGTGACCCCACTCCTGACGGCGTGGTGCTGTGGACCCGGCTCGCTCCGGACCCCTTCGCGCCGCACGGCGGCATGCCCGGACGCCCGGTGCCCGTCGACTGGCAGGTGGCAAGCGACGAGGGAATGCGGCGCCTCGTCCGTTCGGGGACCGCGCAGGCGCTGCCCGATCTTGCCTACTCCGTGCACGTCGAGATCAGTGGCCTGGAGCCCGGCCGGCACTACTACTACCGGTTCCGTTACCGCGGTGACCTCTCCGAGGTCGGCCGGACTGTCACCACACCCGAGCACGACAACGTCGCCAACTCGTTGAACTTCGCGTTCGCCTCCTGCCAGGACTGGTCCCACGGCTTCTACTCCGCCTACCGGCACATGGCCGAGGAGGATCTCGATCTCGTCGTCCACCTCGGCGACTACGTCTACGAGTACGGCCTGCCCGCCGACGGTGGTAACCGGCACACGCCCCTCCCGGAGGTGCTGCAGGAGGGCCCGCAGAACCTCGACCGGTGGCGGATGCAGTACGCGCTGTACAAAAGCGACCCGGACCTGCAGCGCACCCACGCCCGTTTTCCGTGGCTGGTGACCTGGGACGACCACGAGTACCAGAACGACTACGCCGGCGCCTACGACGACACGATCACCGCCGCGCGGGCGGCCGCGTACCAGGCGTGGTACGAGCACCAGCCGGTACGCCGCCGCTCGCTGCCCCGGCCGGACGGGTCGCTGCGGCTCTACGGCCGCAGTCAGTGGGGTCGGCTCGCGCAGTTCGACGTGCTCGACACCCGCCAGTACCGCGACGCGCCGCCGTGCGGCTGGGGTGAGGCGGCGGCCTGCCCCGCGGCCTACGACCCGAAGGTGACCGTCCTGGGCACCACGCAGGAGAAGTGGCTGCTGGACGGGTTGCGTGAGTCCGACGCGCGGTGGAACGTCCTCGCCAACAGCGTCATGATGGCCCGCCTCGACCACGACGGCCCGAGCGGCGACATCCTCTGGCACGACGCGTGGGACGGTTTCCCCGCCGCCCGCAAGCGCATCACCGACACGTTCGTGTCCGGGCGGGTCCGCAACCCGGTGATCGTGACCGGTGACTGGCACTCGACGTTCGTCAACGACATCAAGCGCGACTTCGACGACCCGGGCTCGCCGGTGGTCGCCACGGAGTTCGTCGGCACGTCCATCACCACCAACGGGGACGATGAGGTGTACGGCCCCTACTACGGGCCGATGATCAAGTACAACCCGCACATCACGTTCTTCGACGGTGACCGTCGTGGCTACGTGCGGTGCAGTGTCGACAAGAAGGAGTGGCGGACCGACCTGCGCATGGTCTCCAGCGTGAGTCGCGCTGACGCTCCGGTGTCGACGTTCGCCTCGTTCATCGTCGAGGACGGCCGTCCCGGTGCGCGGCGGCTCTGACCCCCGATCAACGGATGTCCACCAAGGGCAGGCAGGATCGCGGGCATGACGACAGAGCGGACGGACGTCCCGAGCAGCTTCGACGAGCGGACGACGCTGCTGACCATGCTCGACTACACGCGCAAGACGGCCATCATGAAGTGTGAGGGCATCAGCGACGAGGACGCTCGCAGAGCGGTGCTGCCGAGCTCACCGTTGATGACGGTCTCAGGAGTGATCAGTCATCTGCGCTGGGTGGAGTACTCCTGGATCCAGGTGCGGCTGCTGGGTGGTGAGGACGAGGGCCCGTGGACCGAGGAGGACCCGGACCGCGAGTTCCGTTACCGGCTTGGGTTGCCGCTGTCTGAGGTCGTGGCCGACTACGAGGCGCTGGCGCGCGACCACGACGCGCTGATCGCCGGGTGGGACCTGGACATGCCTGCCGTGGCGAAGCTGCGCGATGGTCGGGGGATCAACCTTCGCTGGATCCTGCATCATCTCGTCGAGGAGAACGCGCGGCACAACGGCCACCTGGACATTTTGCGCGAACTCCTGGACGGCACGAAGGGCGACTGACCCGGTGGGTCGGGGCACCGGTGATGCGGAAACCGGGGAGTGGAACGTACCTGGCGTCCGTGGTTCGTATCGTGCGGTCGATTACTGGTGGGCCTGGCGTGGCGTCCACTGTCCGACGAGCGGCGCAGATGGCTGCCCGTGTTGCCAAGGGCACGCTGTACGCCGACCTGACGACAACAGCGCCGTTTCGCAAAGCAGCCCGCAGCGTCGCAAACATTTCCTGCATCTCGGGCAGCTGTCGCAAACACCTACCCGTTGGCCCCAACGGGCTCCGCGCGCGGATCGGCTCACAGGGGCAACCGGACGCGACGAAGGGACGCGAATGCTGAGGCCAGTGCCTGGATGTCAATGTGGTCGACCTCGTGGCCGTCGGCTTGGAGCCGGCTCCAGAAGGCGACACCATGCCGAAGGCGCGCTCGTATGAGCGGGATCAAGGAATCAGACGGCTGAACGGGGCCACCCGCTTGCCGGTACGCAGTCAGGAACTCCATCGCAGGATCCAGCAGGAGGGTGTCGCCAGTTGGCGACTTCCCGAATTCCCAGACCGATATGGCCAGTTCGGTGATCAGCGGCCCCCATTCAACTTCGTCCCAATCAACCAAGCCGACGATCATCCCTTGCCGGCAGAGGATGTTGCCTGGAAAGAAGTCCCTGTGCATCCACCCGACCTGCTCTCTGGCGGCATCGCTGTCATGCCAGGACCGCAGCCACTCATCCAGCTCACCGTCTGGGAGAAGCCGCACCGCGTCAAAGTCGTCGCGAACTGGGGACTGGCCATCACCAAGACCCGGGCAGGCCAGCGCAGCCTTGTGCAGCCGTCCCAGGAAGCGAGCCGCTTGTCGTAGCTGTTCGAGGTCCTGGCGGTTCAATGGCGCGCCATCCACGAAGGGCCAGACAGTGACCGGGTGGCCACCCCAGAGGAAGGCTGATTCACCGTCTGATCCGACGAGCGGCTGAATCGCCTCCGGGATCATGTGGGACAACTCGTTGGCGACCTTGCACGACCGCTGCAAGTCCTTCAGCTGGTAGTACTGCGAGACTCGCACTACGACTGGTGGAACCGAGTCCAGCCGCCAGACCTTGGAGGCAGACCCTCCGCTCAGCGCTTCGGTGCTCCGGGCGCTACACGATATCGTTCACTAACCGCCGACAGCAGTCCTTCAGGAATGGCTTGCATTCGACAACCTCGCTCGTGTTAGTTGCAGCATTGCGAGACCAGCGAATCACAGCGGCTGATCGTCCGCAAAGGCTGAAGGAGATCTCAAGCCCGGTGTGACGCTTGAGTTGTGGGACGTGAAGCCCGAAAGTGAGCGGCCCAGGTGGGACCTTCGACCGCTTCGTCACCCACCCAGACGGCCTGATGACTGCCCCCGGCGACACCGCCTACGTTCAGGAGTGGCTGGAGGTGCTGGAGCGAGACAGCGATCGAGTTCGGGGACTCCCGGGCTCCTGGCACGCCAGTGGAACCGTCGGCATCACTTGGTTCGCTGCCGCAAGAATGGTAATCGTTGACACTCTTCGAGGAGGGAACGTGCCGGAAACAACGAGTCCCAACGTCGTTGTCATCTATGCCGATGATCTCGGTTGGGGGGACGTCGGATGCTTCGGGGCCGCCGATCTGAAGACCCCGGCGCTCGATCGCCTGTGCGCCTCCGGCGTCCGACTGCCACAGTGGTACTCAAACTCGCCGGTCTGCTCGCCCTCGCGGGCTTCGCTCCTGACAGGGAGGTATCCCGCTCACGCGGGCGTCGAGACGATCCTGGGAGGCGCCCGCCGCACGCGGGGCCTCCCTCGGCAGGAGACTCTGGCCACACAACTTGGTCGCCGCGGTTATCGAACGGGTATCTTCGGCAAGTGGCATCTCGGGGTGGCCCAAGAGTTCAGTCCATTGAACTACGGGTTTGACGAGAGCTTCGGATTTCGTGCGGGCTGCGTTGACTACTACTCCCATATCTACTACTGGGGGGCGCACAATCCTGTGCATGACCTTTGGGACGGCGACGAAGAGGTGTGGCTCAACGGCGATTACCTCACGACTGTGATCGGCGAGCGTGCGTCCCGGTTCATCGCTCGAGATGACGGTCGACCATTCTTCTGCTACGTGCCGTTCAATGCGCCCCACTATCCGCTGCACGCACCCTCCGAGTACATGAGTCGATTCGCGCATCTTCCTGAAGGCCGCAGGACCATGGCGGCGATGGTTGCGGCGATGGACGATGCGATAGGGCTGATCATCGACACACTCGACGAGCGCGGGCTACGCGAGAACACGCTCATCTTCTTCTCCTCTGACAACGGTCCCTCCGCGGAGAGTCGAAACTGGCTCGACGGCGAGGAGATCTCGTATGACGGCGGCTCCACCGGCGGGCTCCGGGGAACGAAAGGATCGGTGTTCGAAGGGGGAATTCGAGTACCCGCGATCGTATCGTGGCCGGCCCAACTGCCGTCGGGAGTCGACTACTCTGGCGCTGGCCTGATGATGGACCTGCTCCCGACGATCCTCGAAGCCGTGGACGGCTCGCCAACGGACCTTGCCGACATCGACGGCTGCCCGCTCCTCGCAGGGTTGCGAGAGCCGAGCCCTCACACCGACACGGACGACCGCACTGTCTTCTGGACATATGACGGGCAATGGGCGGCGCGCCGCGGTCGATTCAAGCGCGTTCATCATGTTCGCAAAGGAATGACCCCTCCCTACGTCGTCGAACGCGCCCTCTTCGATGTCGTTGAAGACAGCACGGAACAGATCGATGTCTCGCAGCGGTTCCCGGAGACGGTGAACGAACTCGACCGTGAGTTGGAGGAGTTCCGGGCCCAGCACAAGAGATGGGGCAGCGCGGCCGTCTAGCCTAGGCCCGTCGACAGCCGGCCCTCCGGATCAGTGCCGTCTCGGCCCCCGCCGGCATGAGGGGGGCGGGCTTCCGATTGGCGGCCCCGGGCCTTGGACATATTGGACACAAATGACAGAAACTCCGAGTGTCTCGGTTGTGGTGGGGGTATCCAGCGTGGCGGGCCCGCCGTGCAGGTCCTCCGGCGGCGGGTTCGGGGCGGTCTGGGCGTGTACAGAAACCCTCGGGACGCGGGACTGCGGCGGGTACGTTTCCGCAGGTCAGCGTTTTGTGACAAATGTGCCCGACGTTCCATCCGTCTCCCCGTGTCGGCGAGCCCACGTGGCCTCCTCGGCAGGCTGCCGCTCTGGCTGGTTCGATGGTGGAAGAAGGGAAGGGAGGTGCTGTTCCGTGGCCGGCTGGTTGTCGCCGGGGAACGTGACCGAGGTGACTCGGGTTCTGGACTTGAGCGGGGTCTTTGTCAACGCCATGCTCGGCGGGGTGATGGCGCGGGACCGGGATCTGGACCTGTTCGGCTTCCTGGTCATCGGCATCGTCTCCGGCGTGGGCGGCGGGATCATCCGTGACACCCTGTTGCAGCACGGCACCCCCGTGGCGCTGACCGACTACGCCTATCTCGCCGTCGCCACCGGCGGAGTCCTGCTGGCTTTCGTGGCCGACCTGAGCCGCCACACCTCTAGCTGGGCCTTCAACCTGCTCGATGCCTCGGCGCTCAGCGTCTGGGCGGTGGCTGGGGCGCAGAAGACCCTCTCTGTCGGTCTGGGCTGGCTGCCGGCGGTGCTGCTGGGCACGATTACGGCGGTCGGCGGTGGTGCCGTCCGGGATCTGATGCTGGGACGCACTCCTGACATCTTCGGCGGCACGCCCTTGTACGCAACCGTTGCGGTCGTGGTCAGCGTGGTGATGGTGGTCTGCAGCGAGCTCGGCGTACCCACCGTCGGCATCGTCGCCGGTGTGGTGATCGGCATCTTGCTGCGGCTGGCCGCGATCAACCGGGGCTGGAGGCTGCCGGGCAGCCGCGACTGGCGGCTGCGGGCCTCGCGTCGTCGGCGTCCCTGACATGGACGCGCAATCCGATCGCCCGTGGAGAGGAGGAGTCCACAGCCATGACTCTCAGGGATTCCGCGGATGCTGTCGTGGCCGGGCTTGGCGGTATCCGGTCCGATCTGGAGGACTTCTACAAGGACCTGCATGCCCACCCCGAGTTGAGTCACCAGGAGCACCGGACCGCGGCTCGGGTGACGGAGCGCCTGAAGAGCTGGAACTACCTGGTGCACGAGGGCGTCGGCGGCACCGGCGTGGTCGGCGTACTGGCCAACGGTGACGGGCCGACAGTGCTGCTGCGTGCTGACATGGATGCCCTGCCTGTCCGCGAGGACACCGGTCTGCCATACACCAGTACGGTCACCGCTACGGATGCCTCCGGTCGACAGGTGCCCGTGGCGCACGCCTGCGGTCATGACATGCACGTCACCTGTCTGCTGGGGGCTGCCCGGCTGATGGCGGCCACCCGCAAGTCCTGGCAGGGCACGCTCGTCGCCTTGTTCCAGCCCGCAGAGGAGCCCGGGGACGGCGCCGACCGGATGCTCGCCGACGGGCTCACTGACCACGTTCCCCGCCCGGACGTCGCGTTCGCCCAGCACGTGCTGCCCTATCCCGCCGGGCAGGTGGGCACGCGCGCTGGTTCCTTCCTCTCAGCAGCGGACAATGTGAAGATCACTGTCTACGGTAGGGGCGCCCACGGCTCCGCACCGCAGGACGCCATCGACCCCGTGGTCATGGCTTCGATGATTGTCGTCCGTCTCCAGACGATCATCTCCCGTGAGCTGGCCGCCACCCAGCCCGCAGTCCTCACGGTGGGCGCCATCCAGACGGGCACAAGCGCCAATGTGATCCCGGAGTCGGCCGATCTGCTGGTCAACGTGCGCACCTACGACGAGGAAACCCGTCGGGCCGTCCTAGCCGCCGTGCGGCGCATCGTCGCAGCCGAGTGCGACGCCTCCGGAGCGATCCGCGAGCCGCGTTTCGACGAAGGCGACCACTTCCCGCTGACCGTCAACGACGAAGCGGTGACCCGCGAGGTCTCCGCCGCCTTCGTCGCTACTTTCGGGGATCGGGCGGGAACCAGCAAGCTGCAGAGTGCCAGCGAGGACTTCAGCCGGATCCCCGATGCCTTTGGCAGTCCGTACACCTATTGGGCCCTAGGCGGCATCGATCCCGATACCTATCGGGCCGCTCAGCAACGCGGCACAGTCGCCCAGGACATCCCGGTCAATCACAGCGCCCGCTTCGCACCGGTCCTCCAACCCACCCTGGATACCGGCGTGCAGGACCTGGTTGTAGCCGCACTGACCCGGCTCGCGAAGCCGGACCACGAAAGTCCGTAGGGCAACCCGCGGCCCGGGTTGAGTCTGCTTCTTCAACGCGGCACGTACTAGCGGCAGGCGGCCACGAGTTCGTCGTGGTAGCTCGGAGAGATCTGCCGGGGGCACACCCAGTGCTCGCCTGCGATCTCCGTGAGATCTAGCGATGCTGGGTCCGACTCGAGACGTTACGACGTCTTGCCGGTGGCGAGCAGGCGCTCGAGCTTCGGCCGCACCTCCTTCATTGCCACAGCGGCGGTGCGCTTGCCATTCAGCACGCTATCCCAGGCCGGCGTGAAGACGTTCCCCCACTCGACGACGTACCCGCCGTAGTGTTTGCCAGTCAGGTCACCAGGCGTCCGGAGGTATTCGGGGTTGAGCTCATCGAGGAACACTTGCTTGCTTACGGGCTTGGTCTTCGGGTCGAGGAAGACGGCACCTTCTGCCAATGTGCGCAGCGACGGCACGCTCTGACCGAGCGAAGAGACGATCTTCTGGCCGTCGGCGGACGTACAGAACGAGATCCACTTCCAGGCGGCTTCCTTGTCCTCGTCGCTCGCCTTGGCCGTGATGGAGAGCGGTGAATACCATCCCGTCGACACCTTCTTGCGTCCAATTGGGAACGGTACGACGTCCCAGTCGAATTTCGCTCCCCGGTACCGGACCGACGACCAGACACCGTCGTAGGCCATTGCGACATTGCCCGTCAGGAAGGAGATCTGGCCGGATTGCTGATACGCGGGGCTCGGCGCAATCGAGTGCTTGGCCCCCAGGTCAGCCACGAACTGCAGACCTTCGACCGCCTCCGGCTCGTCCAGCGGAACCTTGCGATCCTTGGTGATTACTTCGCCTTCGTTCGCCCAAACCCACGGCCACGGTACGCCCCCGGCGCTGGGATCGAACCCGTACTGCTTGATTCGTTTGGGGTCGAACCCCGCTTCGCCAGGATGCTTGCCGTTTCGGTCGAGGGTGAGCTGGCGACCGAAGTCGAGCACCTGGTCCCAGGTCATCGGCTGCTTCGGATCCGGCGGCTCGAGCCCTGCTCTCTCGAACAAGTCAAGATTGCAGTAGATGGCCATGGACCCGCCGTCGTAAGGCAGGCCGTAGGTCTTGCCTTCGTATTCAGAGGTGTCCCACGCAGTCGGAAGGAAATCGTCCTTTTTGAATCGCTTGTCGTTCTTGATCAGGTTGTCGAGTGGCTCCACCGCGCCTGCGCGTATCGACGAGGTGATCGTGCAGGAACACTCGAACAGGCTGTCCGGCGGTGTGCCGCTCGCCAGTTTCAGCTGGAACTTCTGGTAAAAGTCGCCGGGAACCTGCTCGATGTTCACCTTGGTGTCGGGGTTGCGCTTGACGAACTCGGTACGGAGTTGACGGAAGACCTTCCAGATTGCCTGGTCGCCTCGCGCGAAGAAGTCCACGCCCGTAGATTTGCCGTTGGCGGAACCGTCACCGTTCCCACCAGTACCCCCGGTAAAGCCGCTGCACCCCGATGCGAAACCGCCCGCAAGGAGTGCGACGCCGAGCGATCCCGTGCGTGCAAGAAACTCGCGCCTACTACGTACTTGAGCATCCACAATGATGCCTTTCTCGAAACCCAAGGAGTGAGCGCTACGCCTTGAGACCTGTGAGTACGATTCCGCGGATGAACGTCTTCTGCGCCAGGAAGAACAGCACCACAACCGGTGCGACCATGATGACGGAGACGGCCATGACGAGATGGGTCATGTCACGACCCCACTGCAGACCCTGCAGTGCCGAGATTCCCAGCGCGAGGGTCCATTTGCTTTCACTCGTGAGATAGACCAACGGTCCGAAGAAGTCGTTCCAGTGCGAGAGGAACGCAAATACTGACACGACCGCGATAGCTGGCCGTGACAGCGGAAGGATGATCTGGGTGAGGATAACCCACGGCCCGGCACCGTCAATCCGAGCCGCCTCGTCAAGCTCCATCGGTAAGGTGCGGAAGAACTGCCGGAGCAGAAAGATGAAGAACGCACTACCCGCTCCGAACCAGTAGGGCACGGTCAGGGGGAGGAAGGTGTCCAGCCAGTTCAGCGATTTGAAGAGGATGAATGTCGGTATCAACGTCACGGTGTACGGGACCATGAGTGTGGCGAGCACGATGGCGAACAACACGTCACGGCCGGGCCAGCGTAATCGCGAGAACGCGAACGCACAGAGCACGGACGTCACCACCTGGCCGGTGGCCGCGACAAAGGTGATGACGAGCGTGTTCTCCAGATACCGTAGGAACGGGAGCGCAGACAGTACATCAGTAAAGTTTCTCCACCGCATCGGCTCCGGGATCCACTCCGGAGGGACGGTAAAGATGTTCTCCGGGCCTTTGAGCGAGCTGCTTACTAACCATGCGAACGGCAGCAGCATCACCAGGCCACCGCCGGTCAGGAGCACATACGCCAGCACCGTGCGGATCCGACTGGATGGTCGCCGACGCGACGTCCGGGGCCCCTGACCCATGTCGGCCGCCAAGGGTCCGCCTTGCTGTGCGGTCGTCGTGGCCACCTGAACTACCTCCCGCGCTCGGTTTCGTAGTAGACCCATCGGCGCTGCAGGCGGAACATCACGGCTGTGAGCCCGACGATCACCAGGAACAGCAGCCATGACAGGGCCGCCGCGTACCCGACATTGAAGTACTGGAAGGCATTGCGGTAGAGGAACACCATGTACATCAGGCCAGAGTCCTCCGGCCCTGCGCTTCCCGTGCCAGTGGGCGTGTAGATCAGGTAGACGATGGTGAAGACCTGGAACGACCCGATGATGCCGAGGACGAGGTTGTAGAAGATGATCGGCGACATCATCGGGACGGTGATATGCCTGAACTGACCGAACGTGCCGGCGCCGTCGATCTCGGCTGCTTCGTACAACTGCTGGGGCAGGCCCTGCAGTCCGGCGAGGAAGACCAGCATCGTTCCGCCAAGGCCCATCCACAGCCCGACCAGCACGAGGGCGGGGATAGTGAGTCCGGGCTCGATCAACCATCCCGGCGTGGGCAGTCCGAGTGATCCGAGCAGGTTGTTCAGCAGACCGAAATCGCGGTTGAGGATCCATCGCCAGAGCGCGGCGGCGGCAGCAGCTGGTACGAGTGTGGGGAGATACCAGATAGTCCGGTACACCGCGATCCCGCGAACCTTCTGGTTCATCAGGATGGCGACCATGAACCCCGTGGCGAGCGTCAAGGGAATCGCCAGAACGCTGTAGTAGATCGTCGCCGACAGCGACTTCAGGAAGAGTTCGTCGGAGAACATCGCGACGTAGTTGCGCAACCCGACGAAGCGGGGGACATCCACGATCTTGTACTCGGTGAAGCTCAGATAGAACGTGAAGATGATGGGGTACGCCGTGAAGATCAGCAGGCCTAGGATCACCGGCGCGGCGAAGAGGTAGCCGTGCAAGGTCTCATGACCCCAACGCCTCCGCCTTCGGCTCGCCCGCACGCTTTGAGTGCCGGCGCCGGCGGAGGATGCCTGCCGTGAAGAAAGCATATATGTTGATAGCGGGCCGACGTGCGAAGGTCAAGAAGCCCACATGTACATAAGGCGTGGGCCACGCGGCTGATTTCGGCCATCCCGAGCGGACGACCGGGCGCTGGCGACGGTTGCGTTGTCCCGGGCGGCGCACAACTACGACCATATGCCGGCGCCGCCAAGGAGGCGTCGCTGATGGCAGCGCCGCAGCTAGGTCTTTGCCGCATGACGTTGCTTCGCGTTGCTGCAGGCATGTCGCGGGGTGCTGCCGCTGACCGGCTATTCGTTGTGCCTTGACGGGCTGGGCAGCGGTCGCCAGACTGATCCCCGGGCGCAGATCCAGCGCCCAGCCTCTGGACGTCGCCCCAGCCGAGTCCATCGTGAGGCGAAGGGGGACCAACCCCTCGGGTCCTGGTTGTCCGGCCATGCCGTCCGTAGTTGGTCGCTGGGGGTTGCTGCGGCGCGGTGGAGGTGTCTGGATGACGCGGGACCGACGTTTCAAGCATCGTGTCCGTCGGCGCATGCGCGAAACCGGCGAGAACTACGCCACGGCGCTCGCCGCCGAGCGATCTACCAGGCCGCCGGCGCGTGGCACCTCGTCCGTAGCGGAGCGACGTGAGATGTCGTCGCTGGACCTCAAGTCTGCTGTCGCTACGCGCTTGCGAGGGACTTGGCTTGGCGTTAGCGATATGGAGCGGTCCCGTGAGTTCTATGAGCTCATTGGGGCATCCTTCGACAGCGTTGAGTCTTCCGACGGAATCGTCTACTGCACCCTCGCCGGCACGAGACTGGTCTTCGAGCTCGCGCCCGCTAACCCGAATCCGGGTGCCGGCCCGTACCTGCTGTTTGATGTGACCAACGCGGATGCGCTGCACGCTGAACTTCAACGGGCGGGGTACGTAATAGAGAAACCGCCCGAGAACGAACCTTGGGGGCGACAGTTCAACGTCCTTGACCCTGACGGCTACTCCATCGCATTCATAGGCCCAATCACTGAGGACTCCTTCAATGTATAGCATCATTCGCTACGGTGCGGCGGCGATTACCTCGCTGACTGGTCCCGGTTGGTTCCACGCCGAAGGAGCATTGACGCGGGAGTGGGTCGATGACCTGGAACAATCGCATCCTGAGAGTTGGCATCCCCTCCAGGAGGATGAAGGCGGCATTCGCCAGTTCGGGTTTGGCGCCTATCTCCCTATGGCGGAGTGCTCCAACGCCGTAGTGAACGTGGCGACCAAGCTTGTGTCGCAGCTCTCGTCGTCCGCCGAAACGATGGGGTTTCCATCCATCCCGTTCTTCAATGAGGTGACCTGGACTCGATACCCCGAGGGCAAGGGTCATATCACTGCCCATCGGGACCCTCCTGGCGCAGGCGGGGTGATAGCGGTGTTCACGCTGGAGGGCCGGGCTACCTTCCGGGTGGAGGACGGGTCGCATTCTGGAGAGTGGCCCGTCGTGTCCGGCGATTTAGTGATCCTGCGCGGGCGCGGCTGGCCCACGCCAGACGCCATGTGTCCCGTCCATGCGGTCGATCCACCAATGGGCAGGAGTCGAATGATTATGACCATGCGTTTCAATGTCGGAGGTGCCGGAGCGCCGTACTTCTCGTAGTTCCTGCCGCTCGATCCCCGCTCGCATTACGGCAAGATCAAGCGGCCGTCCACGATCGTGCGGTGCGAAGCAGCGGAGATGTGGGCTGCGTCGCGCGTCATGCGGTAGTACTCAGCCCGCCACACCTCGTCCCGGATCGCGACGTCATTGTCGAGTTCGGGTGCCCTGGTGAACCCAGCCTTTCTGGCCACCCTGGCGCTACCGGCGTTTCCGGGCTTCACCCAAAGCCTGAGCTCCTCAAGCTCGCTTATCTCGAAGGCGTATGCGGCCATAAGTCGCACCGCGCGGGTAGCTATGCCTCGGCCCCGAGCGGCTGCGGCCACCCAGTACGACACCTCGCCGTGGGCAAGATCCACGCCGGCGTTCCCGAGCAGTTCGCCTGAGTCGGCCTCGCAGATTGCCCAGCCGGGATAGCGCGGATCAGCGGCGTAGCGCGCGATCTCTTCAGCCACGGGAGCGGCCGTCAGGTGGGCAGGTTCAGCAGTGTTCCGCTGAATCTCCACATCATTGGACTGCGTGGCGTACCACTCGGCATCGTCGGTGTGCCACGGTCGCAGGACGATCACACCGTCGGTCAGCTCACTCATTTCCGGAGCGTACTGCGGCTCAGCGATTCTGCTGATCTGTGCGCAGCACCCAACGAGTCCGCTGCCGGCCGAGAGCCGCAGCGACGCTGTGACTCTCCTACTCCGCGATCTGGGTCGACGTGGCCGCCGCCCTGCTGTTCGCGGGTCATCGTGCTCCCATGAGGGCACGGGTGTCCGGCCAGCGGCCCCAGGCGATCAGTGCCGCCAGGACCAGGAAGCCGAGCGCCAGCCACGGCGACGCGTCGAGTACGAAGACGTTGGTGACCGTCGCCCCGACCATCAGCGCCGCCAGTCCGAGGGCTGCGAGTCCGTACAGGCGCGGGATCAGGAGTCCGAGTGCGCCCGCGACCTCAAGTGCCCCGACCACGTACCGCAGCCACTGGCCGGCACCGATGTCATCGAACATCGCCACCATCGTCGGGTCACCGCTGAGTTTGAAGATCCCGGCCATCGCGAACTGCGATGCCAGGAGCACTTGCCCGACCCACAGCGTGATGTGCAGGCCACGGCCCCGAGTGGCTGCCTTGGTGTTTGTGGTCATGTCTGCCGCCTATCCGGCCGGGTCCCGAGCGACCTGTGCCCGGTGTCGAACCCGACCTCCTGCTAGGTACGTCGATCCCGCCTGCGCGAAAGAGACACCCTTCCTCCGGCGAAGTGGGTTTGGGTAGCGGTAGGCCGGCGGGGAGAGTGGGAGGGGCCTCCAAGCCCGTACGGACGATTCTCGCTCGACATGGATACCACCTCGATCTCGCCCGCACCGGGAAAATTGACACGAATGGGACGGAAAAGATCCCTTACGGACGGATCTCTTGCGGACGCTGGGCTGGTCAGGTGGTGCTGAGCGGGAGCCTGTTGGGGACGTTGTCGGGTGTCTTGGATAGTTGTCGTGTCGGGTGTCGAGAATGTGGCGCTGGCTCCGGCCCAGGGACACGAGTGGCCACGACGGGCCGCGCGACGATCAAGGAGAACCACCATGAAGTACCTGCTCCTGAAGCACTACCGAGGTGGCCCGGCCCCCGCCGTCGACTACGGGTCGATGGACCAGTGGACGCCGGAGGAGGTCGACGCGCACGTGCAGTTCATGCGCGACTTCGCAGCCCGCCTGGAGGAGACGGGTGAGTTCGTCGACGAACAAGCACTGGCGCCCGAGGGCACGTTCGTGAGGTACGACGGCGAGGGGCGCCCACCGGTGACCGACGGTCCGTTCGCCGAGACCAAGGACCTCATCGCCGGTTGGATGGTCATCGACGTGGAGTCCTGGGACCGTGCGCTCCAGCTGGCTGCGGAGCTTTCCGCCGCACCCGGACCCGACGGCAAGCCGATCCATGAGTGGCTCGAGGTTCGACCGTTTCTCACCGAGCCGCCCACGGTCACCGAGTGAACGAGTCGCTGCTGCGGGAGCTCGTGCCCTCGGTGATCGGTGTCCTCGTCCGGCGCGGAGCCGACTTCGCGTCGGCCGAGGATGCCGTGCAGGAGGCGCTGATCCGGGCGCTGGACACCTGGCCGGACGATCCACCGCGCGACCCGAAGGCGTGGCTCGTCGCGGTCGCATGGCGCAAGTTCCTCGACGCCGCCCGTGCCGAGGCGTCGCGGCGGGGCCGGGAACTCGCCGTGGAGGCCGAGCCTCCCGCCGGCCCGGCGCCCGCCACGGACGACACTCTTCGGCTGTACTTCCTGTGTGCGCACCCGACCCTGCCGCCGACCTCGGCTGTCGCCCTGACGCTGCGCGCGGTCGGTGGCCTTACCACCAGGCAGATCGCGTCGGCGTACCTCGTCCCCGAGGCGACCATGGCGCAGCGGATCAGCCGGGCCAAGCGGCGGATCGCAGGGCTGCCCCTCGACCAGCCCGGCGATCTCGGGACGGTGCTGCGCGTGCTCTACCTCGTCTTCAACGAGGGGTACGGCGGAAACGTCGACCTGGCGGCCGAGGCGATTCGCCTCACCCGCCAGCTCGTCGCTTTGACCGACGAGCCCGAGGTCGCGGGGCTGCTCGCGCTCATGCTGCTGCACCATGCGCGGCGCGCGTCTCGCACTGGCTCGGGAGGTCGCCTGGTGCCGCTTGGTGAGCAGGACCGATCGCGCTGGGACACCGGCCTGATCACCGAGGGGGTGACGATTCTGCAGACCGCGCTGGCCCGCGATCGGCTGGGCGAATACCAGGCGCAGGCCGCGATCGCCGCCCTGCACGCGGACGCCCGGAGCGCCTCCGAGACGGACTGGGTGCAGATCGTGGAGTGGTACGACGAACTGCTGCTCCTCACCGGCAGCCCGGTGGTGCGGCTCAACCGCGCGGTAGCGGTCGGGGAGGCCGACGGACCGCAGGCCGGTCTGGCGGCGCTGGCTGACGTGAACCCCGACCTGCCCCGTTACGCCGCGGTGACGGCATACCTGCACGAACGCGCCGGCGACCTCGAGCACGCCGCCGAGCTGTATGCCGAGGCCTCCCGCGCCGCTACCAGCGTGCCGGAGCGCGACCACCTCACTCGAGAGGCAGCACGGGTGCGGCAACTGCTGCGTCCGTGAGTGCACGGTGACTTTCTCAGTCAGAGGTGCTGCTCCACCGACGAGCAAGACCTCACCGTCCAACGCCAACGCCTGGCCAGGTCGGAGAACACGGCAGCGCACTTTCCACTGGACAGCGCCAACTTGTCGCTCTCTTCCAGCACCAGCGAATGGGATGCCCATGACCTCGCGAGGCAGGCTCGGGTGAGCGGTCGTGTCAGAGGGCACCGGCAGATGAACGCATCGGCATCTCCGGCGTGCCGTCGTCGGTTGAGCTTGCCCCTTGTTGGAGTGGCGATCGGAGTTCGTCGATACGTACCAACGCGACACCGGCGACGATCAGCATCCCGCCCAGGAACTGAACGGGGGTAGGGAGTTCGCCCAGCAGGGCCCAGGCGATGAGCACCGCGAACACCACCTCGGTCAGGCCGAGGAAGGACGCCAGCTTTGCTCCGAGCATCCGGGCGGCCTCGATCCCGGTGACGTAGGCGATCACAGCAGCGACAAGTGACAGGCCGATGACCGGGACCAGCCAGTGAACGCTATGGCCGGCGAAGCTGACCGGTACGAGGCTCACCTGCATCGGCAGGATGCCCACACCACCCAGGACGAGCAGCGCCACAGCGCCGATGCCCATTCCGGTGCCGGCGACGGCGACGGGCGGCAGGTCGTTGTCACTCTTGGACGAGAGTACGAAGTAGGTGGCCAGTCCCACCGCGGAGCCGAAGCCCCACAGCACGCCGATGGGATGGAGGCGACTGCCACTCAGGATGTCGAGGACAAACGCCAGCCCCAGCAGGGCGATCGCCGAGCCGGCGAGGGTGAGTCGTCGCGGTCGGTGGCCCTGCCAGATCCACAGCCAGGCAACGATCAGCACGATGCCGAGGTATTCCAGCAGCAGCGCGACGCCGACCGAGAGGTACTGGATGGCCATGAAGAAGCACAGCTGGGCGCCGACGATCGCGAGCAGGCCGTAGCCCGCGACCAGGCCGAGATTGCTCCGCAGCGCTCGCCATCTGCCGCGCAGGGCCAGCACGGTGGGTACGGCCAGCAGCAAGGCGGCGAGGCTGATCCGGACCGTCACCGCGGCGCCGGGCGACCAACCTGCTTCGGTCAACGATCGCGCGAAGGAGCCGGACGTGCCGAACGTCGCCGCGGACAGTAACGCCAGGCCCAGCCCGACACCAGCGGCCCGTCGCGTGTGCATTGGTCCTCCGAGGGCGAGGTCGCCACGATGTTGTCATGAGCAAAGAGACGGTACGCTGATGACTGTACGGGTGCCGGGTGACAGGGGTCAAGATGATTTTTGCTCATGACACCGAGGTGGCCCTGGCCGCTGCCGCGGCCTTGGTCAACACCGTCGACGGCGAGGACGAGCGCCTGCCCGACCTCGCCGCGCTCGACGAGTTCGTACGTACCTGGGGTTGGAGCGGTCAGCGCCAGCGCACCGCGAAGGAGCTTCGTGAGGTACGCGCGCTGCGGCCGCGTCTGAGGGAGGTGTGGACCGCCGAGGAGGACCGGGTCGTCGAGATCGTCAACGAGCTCCTGCGCGAGGCGGCTGCCCTCCCGCAGTTGGTCAAGCATGATGAGTGGGATTACCACCTGCACGCCACCCCGCCCCATGCGCCGCTTGCCACGCGGATGTCGGTCGAAGCGGCGATGGCGTTCGTCGACGTTGTACGCACCACGGAGCTGAGCCGGCTGCGGATCTGCGACTACCCCGACTGCGACAACGTGCTGGTGGACCTGTCGAAGAACAGGTCGAAACGGTTCTGCGAGAGCGGATGCGGAAACCGGGCGGCGGTGGCCGCCTATCGAGCCCGCAAAGCCGCCACGCCCTAACCCCTCGACTTTGACGCGAGGATGTCCAGGTAGTGCTGGTTGTACATCAGGCCGAGGATGTTCCCGAAGGGATCGACCACCGATGCGGTGACGAATCCGGGTCCGCGCTCGATCGGCTTCTCGTGCAGGGTGGCTCCGAGGGAGAGCAGCCGATCGACGCTGGCCTGGATGTCGTCCACGTGCCAGTAGGTCACCACGCCGCCAGGCTGCTCCGACCGATCGTGTGGAGCGAACCCGCCGTCCAGGATGCCGAGCTCGTGCTGGTAGTCGCCGACGCGGAACTCTACGTACGCGGGCGGACCCTCGATGGGCCGTACGAAGTACGCCTCGATGCCCACCACCTTGGTGTACCAGTCCTTCGCGGCCGCGACGTCGTCGGCGAAGTAGGTGATGGTGGTGAATCCTCGCAACATGGTGGTTCCTTCCTTCGGTCAGTGACAGGAACCAGCTTCCCGTCTAAAGTGCTCATCAACTGAGCACTTTGTTGGAGAAGTTGGGGACATGCGTGCTGACCGCCTCGTCGCTGCCCTCCTGCTCATGCAGGCCCGCGGCCGGGTGACCGCCGCCGAGCTGGCAGACGAGCTCGAGGTGTCTGTTGCCACCGCTCGCCGCGACCTGGAGGCGCTGTCCGCTGCCGGCATCCCGATCTACCCGCAGCCCGGTCGCCGTGGCGGCTGGTCGCTCGTGGGTGGCGCCCGCACCGACCTCAGCGGGCTGTCAGCAACCGAGGCGCAGGCGCTGTTTCTGCTCGTCGGCCCGGCCGCGGCTGTTTCGGGTGAGGCCAAGGCGGCGATGCGCAAACTCGTACGGGCGCTGCCGCAGACTTTCCGGGCCGATGCCGAGGCCGCCGCCAGCGCGACCATGATCGACCCCACCCGCTGGGGCGAGCGTGATCGCCGCCGGCCCGAGCTGGTCGACCTGCTGCAGGCGGCTGTGGTCCGCCGGCAGAAGGTCCGCCTCACCTACACCAACAGCGCCCGGGAGCGGACCGAACGGTTGGTCGACCCGTGGGGGCTGGTCGACAAGGATGACGTCTGGTATCTCCTCGCCGGGACCGAACGAGGGCAGCGAACCTTCCGAGTTGACCGGATCATCGAGGCCGAGCCGACCGACCAGCCCGCCGAACGCCCGGACGACTTCACGCTCGCCAGCGCGTGGCAGGAGGTCGTCGGCGAGGTGGAGCAGCGGCGGTCACGCACCTGGGCGACCGTGCTCCTTGAGCCCGGATTCGTGCCGGTGCTCCGAGACCAGTTCGGGCAGCACTGCCACACCGACGGCGAGCTCGACGACGGGCGGGCCAGGGTACGCCTCGCCGCGCCGACTCCGTTGGACATCGCTCGGCACCTCGCCGGCTGGGGCGCGATGATCGAGGTAGTCGAACCCCGATCCGTCCAGGTCGAACTGGCGCGGATCGGCGCCGAGCTAGCTGCCCGCTATGCCAGCGGACACTGACCGGCAGCTCGGATATCCGCGCCCCTCATTACGGGATCTCCTACTTTCGTTCCGCAATGGCAACCCCGTCGACCTCTCAGGCATTTTTCTTGAGACTCATACCTTTTCGGGGAGGTGGCCCAATGTCGAGGAGTCGAGCGTTGGTGCGATGTGTCGGAGCGCTGATGGCCAGCGTGCTTGCCACCATGACAGTCCTGGTGGGTGGAGCGGCGCCCTCGGTCGCGCAGGGAAGTGTGACCGCCCGGTGGGAGGTGGTTCCCCTTCCGGCGCTGACTGGACCGACTGACCTGACAGGCGTCGTCGCGTTCGGCGCGTCTGACGCATGGGCGGTGGGGTACGTCAGCGAGCAAGGAAGCGTCCGCACCCTCACCCTGCACTGGGACGGATCGCAGTGGACGCGGATTCCCAGCCCCAACCGTAGCCGCACACAGAACTGGCTGTTCGCCGTTTCCGGGTCGTCTTCTTCTGATGCGTGGGCCGCGGGTTATGACGTCGGTCCGGACGGGAAGCACCGGACCTTTCTCCTGCACTGGAACGGCGTCCGCTGGCGGGTGGTCCCGAGCCCGAACGTCACCTCACTGGACACCATGCTGATGGGCGTCACGGTGCTGACGCCGAAGAACGCCTGGGCGGTCGGGAGCGCGACGGCCTGGCCACTCACGGGTCAGACAGTCGTCCAGCACTGGGACGGCATCCGCTGGTCGATCGTCGCGAGCCCCAACCCCGGCACGACCGGACTCGGCAGCTACCTCCTGGATGTCGCGGCAGCTTCCGCGGGGGACGTGTGGGCGGTCGGCGACTACGACAGCGGCGACTCCGTGATGCGTACGTTGACAGAGCACTGGGACGGCACCGCCTGGACGGCCGTTTCGAGTCCCACCGCGCGTGATGGTGCGGTTCTCACCAGCGTGGCCGCCGCCGGCTCCGAGGATGTGTGGGCGGTCGGGTGGCAACAGCGGCGCACGCAGGTTCAGCCGCTGGCACAGCAGTGGAACGGCGTCGCATGGTCGAACGTCGCCACGCCACGGTTCAACGGTGACGCCGCCTTCGCTGACGTGGTGGCCGCTGGGCCCAACGATGTGTGGGCCGTAGGCGGCCAGTCCAATCGTACGCTGGCCGCCCACTGGGATGGGAAGTCCTGGACGGCATCACCCACGGCCGATCCCGGTGGCATCGGCGCCAGCTTCACTGACGTGACCACGATTCCGGGTACGCCGTGCCTCTGGGCGGTCGGCCAGTTCACAGACGGCGAACGAGGGCAGGCCCTTGTCGAGAGGTACTGCGCCGGCCGATAGCACGCTTGCGCCGAACTCCGGTGAGGAATCCTCGGGACTCTCGTCCGCTCCCGAATGGCCAGGTTGGCCCGTCCTTGAACCTTGACGCTGGGAGCCTCACTGCCTACGGTCCAGGACGAAATCGTCTTCTAAGAATCTGCGCCAGGCCCACAAACGACGACCACGGTGGGGTTCCTGATGCATGACCATGTCACCCGTCGACAACTGCTTGCCGGCGCTGGCGTGCTGGCAGGGGGTCTCTTCCTGCCGCCAGGGTCGATGGCCTGGGCAACCACCCGGCCGGACGGTCCCCAGCCATCCGGCGAGGACGGCCACGAGTTGTGGCTGCGGTATCGATTGGTGGACGACGCCAGGCTGTTGACGTCGTACCGTCGAGCGCTCACCCACGTCGTCGTTCCCGATGGCGGGAAGGTGCTGGGGTCGGCCGTTGACGAGCTCTGTCGCGGTCTGTCGGCGCTCACAGGACGAACGGTTCCGCGGGAGCAGGCGCCCTCAGGCGACGGTGCGCTCATCGTTGGTACGCCGGAGTCCTCGCGGTTCGTCGCGGACGCGGTCGAACCAGACGTGCTCCGCGGGCTCGGGCCTGAGGGATACGTGCTCCTGCGTCGCCAGATCGGGGGCCGCGACGCGATTCTGGTGGCAGGAAACGCTGAACGTGGCGCCCTCTATGGCGCGTTCCATCTCCTGCGACTCCTGCAGACCCACGAGAGTCTCACCACCCTTGACGTCGTCGAACGTCCGGCCAACCCACTGCGCCTGGCCAACCACTGGGACAACCTGGACCGCAGCGTCGAGCGAGGGTACGCCGGTCAGTCCATCTGGCACTGGGAGGAACTACCCGAGATTTTGCCGCACTACGTCACCTACGCGCGGGCACTGGCGTCCCTCGGCATGAACGGAACCGTGGTCAACAATGTCAACGCCAACTCCGCGTTCCTGTCGACCGAGATGCTGCGGCAACTGACCGGGCTTGCGGACGTCCTCCGCGCATGGGGTGTCAACTTCTACTTGTCGGCGAACTTCGCCTGCCCGATCACCCTGGGCGGCCTACCAACGGCCGACCCGTTCGATGAGGATGTGCAGGCGTGGTGGCGGGACAAGGCCGTCGAGATCTACGACCTGATCCCCGATTTCGGCGGCTTCCTGGTCAAGGCCGACTCCGAAGGTCAACCCGGGCCGCTCACCTACGGCCGCACCCACGCCGACGGCGCCAACCTGCTTGCTCGGGCTGTGGAACCGCACGGCGGGATCGTTATGTGGCGGGCGTTCGTCCACGACTTCGACCCGAGAACCTGGGCCCACAAGTCGTACCAGACGTTCACGCCGCTCGACGGGGCGTTCGCCGACAACGTGGTACTCCAGATCAAGAACGGTCCGATTGACTTCCAGGTCCGCGAGCCAGTTCATCCGTTGTTCGGAGCGTTGCCGCGCACGAATTCAATGCTCGAGCTACAGATCACTCAGGAGTACACCGGACAGTCGACCCATCTGTGTTACCTGGTGCCGATGTGGAAGGAGGTTTACGACTTCGACACCCACGCGGCCGGGGCGGGCACGACCGTCGCCGACATCGTGGCGGGAACCACCTACGACCGCCGTCAAGGCGGAGTTGCCGGGGTGATGAACGTCGGCTCCGACGTCGACTGGACGCGGCACCAGCTCGCCGCGGCCAACACCCACGGCTTCGGGCGGCTCGCCTGGAACCCGCGGCTGGATCCCGCGCAGGTCGCCGAGGAATGGGTACGCATGACGTTCGGCTCGCATCCGCAAGTCGTCCAGGTCCTGACCAGGATGCTGCTGCGGTCATGGGAGATCTACGAGTCTTACACCTCGCCCCTGGGGGTGGGATTCATGATCGCAGGCGACCACTTCACCCCGAATCCAGAGGGCAACGCTCCATGGAACCAAGCCAACTCGGAGGGCACCGGCTTTGACCGGACGGTCGCGACCGGCATCGGCTACACCGGCCTTTACCATCCGCCCGTGGCGCGGGTCTTCGAGTCACTGGTGACCTGCCCCGACGAGCTCCTGCTGTTCATGCACCACGTTCCATACACCCACCGCCTGCACTCCGGCAGCACCGTCATCCAACACATCTACGACTCCCACTTCGACGGCCTGGACGACGCAGAACGTCTGCGTCGCCAGTGGCGATCACTGGGCAGCCGGATCGACGAACGCCGATACGCCGAAATCCTCGGACGGTTCGACCGCCAGGTCGAGCACGCCACGCTCTGGCGCGATTCGATCGTCTCCTATTACTTCGAACGCAGCAGGATCCCTGACCCTGCACGGGAATGGGTGCAGCTTCGGCCTGCCGAGTCGAGGGTTTTCCTGGGCGGCTGGCCAAACGTCCTCCGCCTCTCAGTCGGCAACGCCTCGACGACCGGGCGGGCGGTGACCGTGGGCTTCGCGGCGAAGGACGGCTGGAGTACCGGAACCGACACCACCACGCTGACGCCACGCGAGTTCGGCGACGTCTCGATCCCGGTCACGCCGCCGATCAAGCCCGAGATCACGACACTGCGCGCCGAGGTCAATGCCGGCGGGCTGGGTGTACTCCAACCTCTCGTCGACACCATCACCGCGCCGGCCGGCTCCCACTGCTTTCTCGCCCTCGACGCCGGTTCCGCGAGCAGTCCGATCATGCCGAGTTACCGCCGGCTCGCGCCGGGCGACGCCTGGGATCCGCAGCGCGGGTACGGGTGGGTCGGAGCCGCGCCGCAGTCGCGCGACCGCGGCCGTCCCGATCCGCTCCGGCAGGACTTCGTCAACGACGTCGCAGCACGTACGCTGCGGATCGCGGTGCCGGCCGGCACCTTCGAGGCGTACCTCCTCGTCGGTGATGCCGGCGCCGACTCCTTCCCTACGTTCGTTCGCTCGGGTGGGGAACTCGTCGCCGAGAGCGCCTTCATGACCGGTGGGTCGTACGCCTGGCTGTCATTCATGCTGGACGGCGGCGCTGCCGGCCGCACGGTCGACCTCGAACTGTCCGGCGTACCCGGTCAGCACTGGCACCTCAACGCGCTCGCTCTCAGGGATCCGCGCGCCGAGCCGCCCCCGATCGTCGTCACCGGCATCGACGTGCCGCTGCTCATGGTCGGTGGCCGAGACCACTCGGTGACGATCGAGGTCGCGAACCTCACCGAGGCAGATGCCATCTCCGTCACGGCTGCGGCGACGGTCCCCGACGGATGGTCGAGCCGGCCCGGGACCGTCACGGTCGATGCGGGCGGGACCGCCCGGATCGAGGCCGTGGTCGTGCCTGGCGAGGAGCCCACTTTTGCGAGGCTCCAGCTTGAGGTGTCGGCCGAGGGCCGCACGGTCGGCGGCGGGCGACAGAACGTCGAGGTGCTGGGCGTACCCGACGGCGCCGGTGTCGTGCACGCGCTCGACGCCGGGCCAGCCACCAGCCCGCTGCTCGCCAGTTACCAGCGCCTCGCGCCCGGGGATGGCTGGTCGACGGCGGCGGGATACGGCTGGGTTGGACCAGCGCCGCAATCGCGTGACCGCGGTGTCCCCGACCCGCTCCGTCGGGATTTCGTCAACGACACGGTTGCCCGCACGCTCCGGCTCGCGATCCCCGCCGGACCACACGACGCCTACCTGCTCGTCGGCGACGGCACCCAACCCTCGCAGCCCACGTACGTCCGCTCCGAAGGCGTCCTGCTTGTCGCGAGCAGACCACTTGGGACCGGCGAGTTCACCTGGGAACGCTTCACCCTGGACGGCGGGGCGTCTGGACGTGAGATCGACCTCGAACTCTCCGGTACGCCGAACGACCACTGGCACCTCGCCGCCCTGCTGGTCCGCCCCGCGTAGGACCTAACCTCTTGACGATCGGACCGGGCGACGCTTCAGTGGGGACCCGCCTATCCGGTCCTTGTCAACTCGAAGATTACCTTCAGAAAATACACACATGCGTTGTCTTCTAGAACGAAATTGACGGTGTCGAATCTCTGGCCACGCTCACTTATGAACACCGTCCACATCTGATCCTGATGAATAAGGCAAAGAGTCTGGTCTACTTCGCTTCCTATGCTGTAGAAGGTTGGGTTTACCTGCGAGCGTGCAAGGATCTCCACCAAATCCTGTGTCGTCATGATCGTCGACTCTCCCGGATCACAAGAATCTCTGAGCCTTCCTCAGGCAGGGTGAGGGCAAGTCCGCCGTCCATCAACTCCGCGCCACTGCGGGTCTCGTCGCGTTCGCCGTCCTGCCAACGAACGCTGTAAAGCTGGTCCGGGTCGAGGGCGTGCAGCCGGATCTCCTGGCTGGGTTCGCCGCCGGATAGCCGGAAGACGAGGACGAGGTGTTCGCTGCCCTCAGGTTGGGCGTACTGCACCGCGGCCCACCGGTCCCCGCCGCCGAACCGCCGCGGCGAGCCGGTCAGCCGGTGCACATCGGCGGTTCTTACGAACGGCCGTACGAGTTGCTGGTACGTGCGAATCTGCGCGGCCAGCCGGTCCCGGACCCACGCCTGCAGCTCCGGCAAACCCAACGAGAAACCAGTCGCGCCAAGCATTGCGATCCGCCGGTAGTAATCCAGCTGGTGTGGTGCGAGCTGGATATCGCGCGGATCGAACGTCTGCTGTGGATGGGTGCTGAGCCACTCCGAGAATCCCCAGTGCAGCAGCTGGTTTGGGGGCAGCATCGTCGTTGCGCCCCACAGCAATTGCAGGCCGTGCTCTGGCCAGTCAGGGTCGCTCAGGAAGGTCAGGTGAGTGTGCCGCAGGATTCCGAGATCGACCCGCAGCCCACCCGACGAGCAGTTTTCGAGTACGAGGTCAGGATGCTCCTCGCGTACCCGGTCAAGCAGGCGGTAGTAGCCGAGGTAATGCTCGAACAGCCCGTCGCCGACGCCATGGCCATGATCGGTACGGTTGCAGCCGAGCCCGGGGTCGAGATTGAAATCCAGCTTGATCCAGTCCGCACCCAGCTCACGGGACAGCCGGTCGAGCGTTTCGTACGCCCACTGCCAGGCGGCCGGGTTGGCCAGGCAGACGTAGCCGAGTGGCGCGCCGTCCCGCAGCGCGGGGAAGTCCGGGCGCCGGGTGAGGAGGGCAGCCTTCGGTCCGAGCGCTTCGATCTCGCACCACAGCCCGAACCGCATTCCACGCTCATGCACATAATCGGCGAGCGCTCGGATCCCACCGGGGAACCTGGCGGCATTAACCAGGTCCCAGTCGCCGCGAACCTCCGGCCAGTGGGAGGTGGAATCATCCGGTCCGAACCATCCGGCATCGAGAGTGCAGACCTCGACTCCGAGCTCGGCCGCGATGTCGGCGTTCGCCTTGAACGTGGCCTCGTCAATTCGATGATCTTCGTAGGTCCACCAGTGGTTCCATTCCACCGGCAGGCGGTCCGCGAGATCGTTCCGCGGCGCCCAGTATTCTCGCGCTGCCCGAGCCAGATAGATCGACGTCGTGTCCAGGTTGCCGTCCGATCCGAGGGCGAGGACAACGGGAGGCGCGTCGACGGTCTCACCAGGGCGCAGGTTCTTGGTGAACCCGTGGTCATGCAGGCCGCCGGTGAGGACGTAACCCGCTCCAGCGCGCCGTTCCTCCGCAGCGTCCGCGGTCCCGCTCACCTTCGTCACTTCTTCCAGGCGGACGATCCAGTTGCCGGACCAGGCGATCGCCCCGCACAACACCGACCCGTCAGCGCGGACCAGACCGAACCACGGATGCGTCCCTTGAGAGGACCGGCCGGCCAGCGTACCGATCGTCCTGGAGTCCTTCAGAGGCTCGCGTACGCCGTCGAACTCCTTGCCCCACGCACTTGTGAACGAAAGCAGCTCGTAATCGCCAGCAGGAATGGTCAGCCCCAACGAATCCAACCGCTCGACCGTCACCGGATGTGGACCGCGATTGGTCAGGCTGACCCACGTCTCTATCAGCGGAAGATCCGGATAGCGGACGACGTGCCATTCGATCCCCACGGTCAGGCTTTCGCGGGCATATCCGCAGCGGGTGATCTCCTCCACAACACCGCGACCGCGCCCGATCGTCGTGACATTCTCGACCTCGAGACCGTCGGACTCCCCGTTGATTGTCAGCCCGTCCACAACGACCGTGAAGACCGGCCCAGCTTTCAGGACCGACCATCCCTTCTCGCCGTCGAGGGCCAACACGTCGGTGCGCAGCCCGTCATCCCTGGCGAGTACGTACGACACAGACCGAGAACCAACCGAGCATCTGGTCATGAGCCCTCCTGGCGCAGTAGTCGCTGTGAGGTTACTCAGGGATGGTGCGTGGAAGCCCGAAATGAGGGAACAAGCTGCGTTCGCCGAACCACGTGATGGCCGACAGGAGGTTGCCCTCAAGGGTGAGCACCATCAATCCGTAGCCGCGCACGATTTTGGCCTGGGCGTCGGGCAGGTAGCAACCGAACGCGGGTTGACCGTTGGCCCGGGTGGCCACGAGCCGCAAGTGGCCGCCGAGCAGGGGAGCGCGGTGGTGGAGGAAGGCGGCGATAGCGGTGTGGCCTTGGTATTCGTACGGCTCGGGTGGCATTGTCAGCCAGGCGTCGTCGGTGAGTAGGGAGACCACACCGTCGACGTCGCCATTTTCGAGTGCGGCGATGAAGAGGCCGATCACGTCGAGCTCACGCGGGGAGCGCGGCAATGGTGCGCTTTCGCGGCTCGGTGCGGGGTGAGAGGCGTCGAGTGTCGCCCGGGCGCGCTGGAGGCAAGCTTTGACCGACGCCTCGGTGGCGTCGAGCATGGCCGCCACCTCGGCGCGGCTGAAGCCAAGGGCGTCGCGGAGCACGAGTACCACCCGCTGGCGCGGTGGAAGACGTTGGAGCGCGGCAATGAACGCCAGCCCAACCGCCTCCCTGGTCTCGTATCGGGTGTCCGGGCCCGGCGCGGTCGAGGGGATGCCGTCGAGCAGGACGTCGGGGTAGGGCTCGAGCCAGATCGGTTCACCGCGGCGGGTCGGTTCCGGGGGCTCGACCATTGGTTCGAGCGAGGGTGGCCGGCGCCCGCGATCGCGCAGCAGGTTGAGGCAACGGTTGGTCGCGATGCGGTAGAGCCAGGCGCGCAGCGAAGCTTGCCCTTTGAAGTCCTCGAGGCCGCGCCATGCGGCCAGCAGCGTCTCCTGGAGCATGTCCTCGGCGTCCTGCAGCGAGCCGAGGATGCGGTAGCAGTGGAACTGGAGCTCGCGACGATAGGGGTCGACGAGCTCGCCAAACGCCGCCTCGTCGCCCGTACGGGCGCGGGTGATCATCTGCTCGGTCCGCATGGGTGCACCGCAAGACCTCTCCGAATCCTGTCCATCACAGGTAACGACCCCGAACGTAGGCGAAACGGACCGGTCCATCATCCCGGCCGGTGGTGTCTCAACTCATGACTGAGCACCGAGCCAAGCACGGAGGTCCGCAATGACGAACCAGGTAACCGACGAGTACCGCCGTACCAGCTACGAGATCTCGCAGACGATCGCGCCCGGCTGGGAGCGCTGGCGATCGCGGTTCGAGACGGTTGTGGCGCCGGTGCGCGAGTGGATGGTCCGTGAGCTGGCCTCCCCTCGCGGGGCCACCGTGCTCGAGCTCGCCGCCGGGGCAGGCGACACAGGCTTCGAAGCTGTCAGGGCGCTCGGCGGGGACGCCCGCCTGATCTCGACCGACTTCTCTCCGGCGATGCTGGACGTGGGCCGCCGCCGGGGTGCCGAGCTCGGAATCAAGAACGTGGAGTTTCGCGTCTTGGACGCCGAATACCTCGGTCTCGACACCGATTCGGTCGACGGCGTCCTCTGCCGGTTCGGTTACATGCTTATGGCGGATCCCGCCGAAGCGTTGCGCGAGACGCGCCGAGTGCTTCGCCCCGGCGGGCGGCTGACCTTGGCGGTGTGGGGAGCTGCCGAGCGCAATCCATTCTTCACGGTCATCGCCTCGACCCTTGTCAAAGGCGGGCAGCTGCCGGCCCTTCGCGAGGGGGTTCCTACGCCGTTCAGCATGGCGAGCCCGGTCCAAACGAAGGCTCTGCTCGAGGCCGCCGGATTCAGGGTGGTCAAGGTGGAAGAGGTTCCGCTTGAGTTCCAGTTCCGCGACGTCGATGACTATCTCCGCTTCATGGCCGACACCGCGGGCCCCCTCGCCGTCGCACTGCGGAAGCTGCCGCAACCTGAAGGCAAGGCTGTTGCGGCCGGCCTCGAGAACGCCCTCGGCATTTTCGAGACCGGCGGCGAGTACAAGATTCCTGGTATCGCTCTTGTCGCTGCCGCGAGCTGAGGGGGGCCCGATCGCTGCCGCGAGCTGAGGGCCCCGAAAACGTGTCGATCAGTGTTCCCCGCGGGCGAGGATGCTGCGACGGTACGCGCGGGGAGTGAGGCCGGTGTGCTCACGAAAGACGGTGGCGAAGTGTTGGGCGGAGGAGAATCCGAGGTCGACGGCGATCTGAGTGATCGTCCGGTCGGTTTCGGCTAACAGGACCTCGGCCCGCCGGGTGCGTAACTGCCGCTGATAACGCGCCGGGCTGAGCCCAATCTCCGCCGTAAACAGCGTGGTCAGGTACGTCGGTGACATGCCTACCGTGCGAGCGAGTTGGGCGAGTGGCAGGCGTTCGGTGTAGGCCTCGTCGATCAGGCGTCGGGCATGGGCCACCGCCGGGTGCGGCAGCCGGCGATCGACGCCACCCTCACCTGCGAAGAGACGGGTCACCTCGATGAGCAGATGTTGCGCGGTGAGTGTGAGGCCTTCGGCGCGCGAGTGCCGCGTGGTCAGGACTTCGCGGAGAAAGGCCTCGAACGGCGGGACCGCCGTGCCCGCGCCGGGCACATGCGGGGCACGGCGCGCCGCCATTGGTCGGCCACTTCTGGAAAACGCTCGAGTAGCGGCGCGATATCGAAGGCCGCGAACAGAAAATGCCATTCGGACGCGGCCGGGCACACCATGTGGTGGATCGTCCCGGGTGGTACGACGAGGAGCTCGTGACGGTCAACGACGTACTCCTCCTCGCCCACCAGCCACCTGGTCGCCGGGCCGCTGAGCTGCAGGTACAGCTCCCACACGTCGTGGCGATGGCGACGGATGAGGAATGACGTCGGGGCCTGCTGGTCGCCGGCGTGGACGAGTCCCGCGACGCCAGCTCGGTCAAGGTGGGCGTGGAAGCCGGCGCGCAGGCCAGCCGGGCGTACGACATCATCGGTCACCTGAAGATTCTGTACGTTCACTGAGTCGATTGTGAACGCCTGAGCGGCAAGGTTCGGCGTACCGTCGGCACCATGACGACCGCTGCGAAAGAGTTCCTCGAGCATCACGCCGACCTGCTCCCCACGGAGGAGGATGTGGCGTTCTTTGTCAACCATGGCTACTGGATTTCGCGGCCAATCCTGCCACCCGCCGTCCTCGACACGGCCGAGCGCGGGATGAAGCGGTTCTATGCCGGCGACCGTGACCAACTGCTGCCGGGTGGTCGTGCCCACGGCGGTTGGACGCCCGAGCATGGTGACGTCCTTCGTAAGAATGACTACGCGTCCCTCGTCGTTGACGAACTCGCCACGCTGGTGCGGCATCCGTTGATCGCGGCCTGTGCCGCCCGGCTCTCCGGTGCTGATGAGATCCGGTTGTGGCATGACCAGTTGCTCTACAAGCCGGCGGAGCGTTCCCTTCCGGAAGGCGGGAAGGTCAACGTCGGTTGGCACACGGATCGGCAGTACTGGCGTACGTGTGCCAGCGCCGACATGGTGACGGCGTGGGTGCCGTTCCACGATGTTGGCGAGCAGAACGGCGCGGTGTCCTTCGTGGACGGTAGCCACCGTTGGGACGACGACGTGGTCCTCGACTTCTTCAACCCGGACCTGTCAACCCTCGACAACGTTCGGGATCGGCACGAGGTGTCGGTGGTCGTGGCCGAGATTCCCCGCGGGGCGATGAGTTTTCACCACTGCCGCACTGTGCACGGCAGCGGGCCCAACCTCGCTGACTATCCGCGACGGTCGATCGCCATTCACCTGCAGCCCGGTGACAACCACTTCGTCGAGCACCATGGTGCCGATGGCAAACAGGCTTGGCACCCCAACGATGAGTACGTCACGCGCACGAGCGACGGCCACCCCGACTACACCGACCCGCTCCTGTGCCCACGCCTCTGGCCGCCCCCCGTCGGGTAACGCTGGCGTGTCGGTGCCCACCTGGCGGCATTCGGACGATGGCGTCACCCCAGCCACCTCACTGGTTGCGTTGGCGGAACACCGCGAGCGCCGCGGCGACGGCAGGAATGTCGAAAGCGTTCACCTCGTCGAGGACCACCCGGTGATCCTCAGGGATACCCGCCATGCCGGCGTAAGCACCGCAGATGCCACCGGCGATCGCCCCGATCGTGTCGGTGTCACCGCCAAGGTTCGCCGCCAGTAACGACGCGCGGATCGGGTCGCCACCGCTGAGCGCCACCAGGGCGAGCGCTACAGGCACAGTCTCCGTCATCGCGACGCCCGCGCCGAGGAAGTCGTACAGATCCTCCAGGACCTCCTCGACCGTCCCTCCGGCCGCCACCCGCCGCAGCGCCCATTCGGTCCTCCGCCGCAGCGAAGCGCCTGGCACCGGATTTCCTCGAAGCAGGCCCAATGATCCCGCCTCGTACGCCGCGGCAAACACCTCGTCCAACCCTCGCGCCGTAAACGCCACAGAGAGAGCGGCCGCGACCATCGAGGCGCCAGCGATAGCGATCGTCGTACGGTGCGACACCGCGCACGCGGCTTCGACGCGGTCCACCAGGGCGACCAGGTCGTTCGGCGGGCTGATGATGCCGACCGGTGCGATCCGCATGGCGGCGCCGTTCGTGTCACTGCGTACGCCGATCTGCTGCAGTGGTGCTCCCGCTCGCAGCGCCTCGATGGCGCGCGCTGAGTTGGGCCCGAGGAAATGACCTTCGCTGGCGCCCACGCGGTCCGCCCAGGCGACCAGATGCCGCGCGATCACCGCCGGCTCGACTCTGCCACCGGACTCGATGATCGCGCCGGCGAGCATCAGGGTTTGTTGGGTGTCGTCGGTGACCTGCCCGGCCGCGTAGCCGTCCACGATGAAATGACCAGGAGGGCCGGGCAGGAAACCAGTGATCTCACCGAAGTGTTCGCGGATCTGCTGCCTCGACCACAGTTCGCCCGGCATTCCCATGGCATCGCCAAGAGCCACGCCGTACAACGCGGCTGTCGCCTTGCCGACGACCGCGGCGTCCGGCCCATCCTTCACCAATTCAGACATCAGAACCCCCAGGATCCCCACCTGATCCGCAGCGCCACCACCGCACCTAGCACCACCGTCAACGCGGCCACAGCCACCCAGTCTCGGGCCCGCATCCGGATCTCGTACAGGCTGGCGACCTTACGACTGGCGCCGTACCCGCGATTCAGCATCGCGGCGGCGAGATTGTCAGCCATGCGAAGGCTTTCGGCAAGCAGCGGCACCATCACCGGAACAAAGGCCCGGACCCGACCGAGCATTCCACCACGTTCGAGCCGCGCGCCCCGCGCACGTTGGGCGTCCTGGACCTGCTCAGCTCTCCGGTGCATCGTGGGTACGAATCGCAGAGCGGTGACGACCAGGAACGTCAATGGGTAGGGCAACCGCGCCTTGCGCATCAGCTGGACGATTCCGTCGATCGGCGTACTCACCGTCAACGCCGTCGTCAAGGCCACCATGCCGAGGAGGCGAAGCGCGAGCGTGCAGCCGGTGAGCAGTCCACCGACGGTGAACGGGAGATGGTCGGTGCCGGGCACGAGATGGAAGAGAACGCGCGCCGCCGACCCGTCGAAGCGAGCCGGTCCGTAGCTAACCGCCGACAGCACCGGAATGAGGACGAGCAAGGGCAGCAGGGGTACGACGACCGGCAGCAGCCGCCGGTGCGACACCTTCGCCCACGCACAGAGTCCGAACGCGATCACCACCAGGACAAGGTTGGCCAGCGGATGCGCGAACAGGAAGAACGCGACGACGCCGACCGCGAACGCCAGGAGTTTCGGGCGCGGGTCGAGCCGGTGCGGCAGCGTGTCGGCCGGCTGATAGTCAGCGAGCATCCGTACTCGCCAACAGATCCGTGAGACTCGCCGCGAGCGACGCGACGTCGAGCGTTGCCGGATCCACCGCGTCAGGTCGTCCGGCGGCGGTGAGCTTGTCCGCAAGGGTGCCTGCGAGCCGCGTGATCGGCGGGACTTCCAGACAGGCCCGGCTCAGTAGGTCAGGCTGGGCGAAAAGGTCTCGCGGGGTGCGGTCTGCCGCGAGCCGCCCGTCGACGAAAACGCATACCCGCTTCGCATGTCGCGCCACCAACGACATGTCGTGCGTGATCAGGACGACCGTGTGGCCCGACCGGTGCAACTCATCGATGAGCCCCATCATCGATCGCGTACCAGCGAGATCCTGTCCTGTGGTGGGTTCGTCGATGACCAGGATGGATGGCGACAACGCCAAAACCGAGGCGACGGCAAGGCGCTGCCGTTGTCCCTTGCCGAGCCGGAACGGATGCCGGTCCGCGACCGTCGACAGCCCGACCAGTTCCAGGACCCGTGCGACCGATTGGTCGATCTCGTCCTCAGGTGCGCCCTGCTGGCGTAGGCCGTAGGCGACCTCCTCCGCAACGGAGGAGCAGAAGATCTGGTGATCGGGGTTCTGGAAGACGTACCCCACCAGGCGGGCGAGCTCGCCGACCGCGCGGCCCGCGATGTCCTCACCGGCGACGCGGACGCTACCGGCGCTTGGGCGGAGCAGGCCGTTGAGGTGCTTGGCGAACGTCGTCTTGCCGGCACCGTTGCCGCCGACCAGCGCGACGAACTCCCCTTGGTCGATGGTGAGATCGACGTCGGCCAATGCGGTCACACCAGGGGAGTACGTGTGCGTGAGGCCCGCGACCTCGATCGCGGGCGTGGTCGGTGGTGGCGTACGTACGTCGGCCGGCCGCCGCGGCGACGTGTTGGCCGCCGGGGCCGGGACGGCCGGTTGCGCCGGGATGGTCGAACCAACGGCGAGTCGAGGTAAGAGCACCCGCTCGGCGTCGGCGAGGGTGAAGGGTAGGTCGTCGGCGGGCAGCACTCCGCTGGCCACGAGCCGCCAGCCGAGTTCGGTGACCTGCGGGGCAGGCAACCCCAGACCACAAACCCGATCAGGGTCGCGGTACAGCTCACGCGGTGTCCCCACGAAGGCGACCGCGCCCTCGCGTACCACGACCACGAGATCGGCCCAGCCGGCAATCAGGTCCGGATCGTGTCCGACCAGCACGATGGTGCGCGCCTGCTCCCGGGCGAGTCGGCGTACGAGATCGACCACCGTGGCCGCGCCGGCGGGATCGAGTTCGGACGTTGGCTCGTCAAGCACCAGGACCCGCGGCTCCATCGCGAGGATCCCGGCGATCGCGAGTCGCTGCGACTCGCCACCCGACAGCTGGTCGGTGGGGCGCGTCGCGAGATCCGACAGCCCGACCATCGCGAGGGCCTCGTCAACGCGTCGACGTACAACCCCGCGGGGGCAACCGAGATTCGCCGGTCCGACCGCCGCATCCTCCTCGACCGTACGGCCGGTGAGCTGCGTTTCCGGATCCTGCATCACCAGTCCGACGTCGCGGACGATCTGCGGCACCGTCTCGCGCGCGACATCGTGGCCGGCGACCCGCACCTGCCCGGTGAGCCGGCCTTCGTACAGATGCGGGATGAGGCCGTTGAGCAGCATGCAGAGCGTCGTCTTGCCCGCGCCGGTCGGCCCTGTGATCGCGATGCGTGCGCCTGCGGGAAGCCTGAGGGTCACATCTCCCAAGGCGGGTTGCGCGGCGTGTTCGTAGGTGAACGACACGCGGTCCAACACGACGATGTCCGTTGCCGCTGTGTTCGTGGTGACCGCTGGGTTCATTGTGGGCGTTCCACGAACCGCCCGACGACCTGGACTGGCAGGCTTGCCCGCAACGCTTTCAGGGACGCGACCAACGTCTCGGGGCCGGCGACGAGCACGCAGCTGGCCGGACCGCCGGACCGACGCAGGTCGACCGGTGTGTCGGCGTTCAGCTCGACGTCCAAGCCGGCTGACGCGGCGAGGTCGTGTAACTCAGCGGCGACACCGCGCGAGCCGACCGGCAGCATGTCGTGAACGCCAGTCAGGCGGCCCGTCGCGAGTACCTCCGCGACACTCACCTGGCCCGGATGGCCCTGGTAGATCTTGTCCTCGGGGGCCGAGAGCGGCAGACCGAGCAGGATGGCGCTGTCACCGGGCCGTGCCTCGCCCGGGCGCAGGTCATCAGGGTGCGCCAGCCCGATCACCGTGACGCCGACGCCGGTCTGGGCGACGGGGACGTTCTCCTCGGTACTCCCGGTCAAGGCCTCCGGATCCGTGAGCCCGACGTCGGTGAGCAACTCGCGCATGGCCGCGATGATCGCTCGACCGGTCGGCTCCATCTCGACACTGAGTGTGTTGACGACCAGGACGGGCCGCGCGCCCGCGGCGAGTATCTCCAACAATGGAACGCGTAACGCGAAGTGGCCACACGTCGCGGGATCGGTCCGATAGACGTCGTGGGGTTTGTCGCCGATCGCGCCCAGCGAATCACAGGCCACCACCATCACCTGGCCAGGTGTGAGGGGAACGACGGTCAGATCCCGAACGGCTCGCCGGCCGCCGGCGTTGTCATGCACGGGATCAGCCGTTGCCGTTCCGGCGTTCGCCCACCAGACCTCCACGCGCGAGGACGGAGTACGCGGCGGAAGCGATCACCACGTTGGCAGTGGCGCCGACCAGCAGCGGCACCAGCAGCGCGATCGCCGGACCCGCACCGATGAACGGCATCACCACCACAATGCCGGCGATCGCGTTGAGGGCGATCGCGACGACGGCCGCCAGAATCAGGAAAGTCCTGCGCGCCAGATATCCGAACGCCACCACTGAGACCGGCATGACGACGATCGCCACCAGCAGGTGGACGGGCAGGCTGAGGGGAAAGCCGGTGGTGAGCGCGCTCGCCAGGTGACCGATCCCACCGACGATGGCGCTCGGCAGACCACCGAACGCCACGCCGGCGAAGAATCCGGGAGCGCTGTCGAAGGCCACCGTGCCGGTCGGGCTGGGAATCTTGATCAACGCGCCAACCGCGCTGAGCGCGATGAGGATGGCCATCCGCGCGATCTGACGTGGCGCGAAAATGCCTTTGCCGGGGCGGGATCCGCCAGTCGGAGGTGCGGTCTCGGACGCGTCTGCCATGAGGGAGTTCTCCGTCCACAGTCAGGCGGCGTTGTTGATCGCCTAGACGATCCCCGAGACTTCCCAGGCAGTCAAGGGCTTCCCTCTACTCTCGTGAGGAGGTGCCCGGGTCCGCGGATGTGACGGGAGCCAGCAACAACCCGACGATCGCGTCGATCAGTCCGGTCGCCAGCTCCTGCCACGTGGTGCTGGCTGGTGGGGTTCCGTCAGCCAGGGCGCGTTCGTGGTCCGCACACATGTGCACGATCAGGTGACGCGCCATCTCGCCGCGTTGGAGACGTACCTGGAACGGCAAGGCTGGAAGGCTGTGGTTGAGCCCGTCAAGAAGCTCTTGCAAGGGTGGAGCGCTGAGTGCCTCGTCAATCATGATGGCGCGGAGTGCGGGGTCGGTCATCACCTGGGCGCCGAACCGCGCGTACCACGTGGGACTTCCCAGCGTGGCAAGGTGCTCGGTGACCGGGCGTACGAGACAGGCCACCCAGTCCCGCACCTCCGCACTGTCGCCGAGCTTGGCCAACATCCGCAGGCGAAGCCGTTCGATCCGCTCGTCGTGCTTACGCACGATCGCACGCACCAGGTCCGCCTTGGTGCCGAAGTGATAGCCGACGGCGAAGTTGTTGCCCTGTCCCGCGGCCTCGCTGACCTGGCGGTTGGACACCGCGAATACGCCGTGCTCGGCGAACAGGCGTTCCGCCGCGGTCAGGATCAGGTCGCGGGTCGCGCCACTCCGCTCGGCGCGCACGGACCTGATGCTGCTCGGCACGGTCACCACCGCACCGGAACCTCGCGTAGCCCGCCGACGATGAGTCCCTCCACCCGGTGCAGGTCTTCCGCCGCGACAGCGAGTTCGAGAGAGGGAAGCCGGCGCAGCAGAACGTCGAGCACCGTCTGGAGTTCGGTGCGGGCAAGTGTTTGGCCAAGGCAGGAGTGCGGTCCGGTGCCGAAGGCCAGATGGGGATTCGGGTTGCGGTGAAGGTTCATCTCGTCGGCGTCGGCGAACGCGCTCTCGTCGCGGTTGGCCGCGCCCATGTTGCATACGACGGTGGTGCCGCGGGGGAGCAGGGTGCCGCCGACTTCGACCTCGTTGGTGAGATACCGCGGCATTCCGAATCCTGCGTTGGCGTCGAACCGCAGCGCTTCCTCCACGGCCGTACGAATCAGCGATCTGTCCGCGAGCAACTGCTCCCACCGCTGCCGGTCGGCCAGCAGCATCGCCACCATCTTCCCGATCATGTTCGTGGTGGTCTCGTGTCCGGCGACCAACAGACCCTGGCCGGTGGCGACGAGTTCCTCCTCAGACAGCCGGCCACCGGCAGGATCGGTCGCGTTGATGAGTTCGCTGAGCAGGTCCTCGCCCGGCTCCGTACGCCTGACGGTGATGTGCCCGCGCATGTACGACAGGAACTCCGCCTGTGCGGCGTCAACCTCAGCTTGCGTATACCTGGTGAGGTTCAGCAGGGTTTCGGACCAGTAGGTGAATCTTTCCCGATCGGTGTCCGGAACGCCGAGCAGGTCACAGATCACCCACACCGGCAGCGGAAAGCCAAGGCGCGCCCTGAGATCCGCTGGACAACCGTCTTCCAGAAGCTCATCGATGAGCCGGTCGGTCATCGCCTCGATCTTCGGTTGGAGAGCGGTCATCCGCTTGACGGTGAACCACTTGACGACCATTCGCCGCCACCGCAGGTGCCCCTCGCCGGTCTGGGAGATCGATGACGCGAGCGTGCTGTTGAATGGTCCGCCCGATTCGTTGGTGGAGATCCGGGCTGCGTCGTCCGCGTCCAGTTGGCGGGTGAATCGCGGATCTGACAAGACCAACTTGACATCGTCGTAGCGGGTGAGGAGCGATGCCTCATCACCGCTGGGCAGGCGAATCGCGGCAACCGGACATTCCTGCCGTAATCGCGCCCATTCGGCCGGCGGCTCCAGGGCCGCATCGCTGGGAATCGGGTAGTTAAGTACCTGTCCGTTGTCGTCCTGGCTCACTGTGACACCCCCGGAGGCCAAGCTGCGATTGCGTCCAGTCAAGTCCGCCCGCGAAGTTAAGTCAACCGCCTGACTTGTCCCGTACGTCGCCGCCCGGGGGCGGAGATCGGCTCCCGCTGAGACTCGCAGTAAGAAGAAGTTCTGCGTCCTCGTGAACCCGGAGGCGCTGGAACGCAACAGAGAAGGCGATGGACGACGACGAGCTGGTCAGTGCCGTGGCGGGTGGTGACGACGGGGCGTTGCGCGAGCTGTTCTCGCGGCATGCGCCGTGGTTGGCTGCCCGGCTGCGTACGGTCCTGCCCGCCGCCGATGTGGAGGACGTGCTCCAGGAGACCTTCGTGGGGGTGTGGCGAGGTGCCGCGGGTTACCGGTCGGGGGGTGCCGGTGGATGGCTGTGGGGGATCGCGCGGCGGCAGGCGGCGTTGTGGCTGCGCCGCCGGGGCCATCCGGAACGGCTGGTGACCGCTCTGGTTGCGGCCGGTGAGCTGCAGCCGGTGGACCCGACGGAAGCGGCGTTGTCCCGGGCAGAGCTTGCCGCCGCCGTCGAGGCGCTGGGCCCGGAGGGCAGCCCGCAGCGGGAGACCTGGCGGCTGATGTACGTCGAGGACCGGCCGGTGGCTGAGGTAGCTGAGCTGATGGGCGTGCCGGAGGGGACGGTGAAGAGCCGCGCGTACCAGATCCGCCGGCTGATGCGCGCGGCGCTGCGACGCCACGACCCGATGCTCGAGAGAGGTGGGCGATGACCAGCGACCATGAGGTGGGTCCCGATCGTGCCTCGGCGCGGCCCGGCCCAGCTCCGCGCGACGTCGACCTGGACCGTGTCTGGGTCGGGGTGGCCGCCGAGGTGTGGCGGCGCCGTCCCGGTCCGGTGGAGCGGCTGGCCGGCCGGCTGCTCCGCTCGCCGGGCCTGGCTCGGGCGTTGGTGACCACGCCGTCGCTGCTGCTCGCGTGGGTCGTCGCCACCGCGGTGGTGCTGCTGGCCGGGGCGCTGGCCACGCTGGGGACCGGGACGCCCTACGTCGCGCTCGTCGCGCCGGCTGTGGCCGCAGCGGGTATCGCGTACGCGTACGGACCCGGCGTCGACCCGGCCTGGGAGCTGTCGTGCAGCGTCGCGGTCAGCGATCGGATGGTGCTGCTGGTCCGGGCGCTGACGGTGTTCGGTCTGAACGCGGCGTTCGGGCTGGCCGCCTCGGCCGCGTCAGGCGTCGCGACGGCGGTCACGCTCGGCTGGCTGCTCCCGATGACCGCTGTGTGCGCGCTGGCGCTGGCCACGGCGACGGTCGCCCGGTCGGCGAACGTCGGTGTCGCGGCCGGCGTGGCCAGCTGGCTGATCGCGATTCTGGCCGGCCAGGCGGCCACCGGGCGGATCAGCGCCGCGGTGACGACCTCAGCACTGTGGCTTCCCTGTCTGGCGTTCGCCGGCTGCTGCGCGGCGATCGTGCTCTACACGACCAGGATCCCGAAAGGAAGCTCATGAACGTCGCGACCACTGATCTGACCCGCCGGTTCGGCCGGAACGTGGCCGTGGCCGGGGTGACCCTGGACGCGGGTCCGGGCGTGTTCGGTCTGCTCGGCCCGAACGGGGCGGGCAAGACCTCGCTGCTGCGGATGCTGGCGACGGTGATCCCACCGTCGTCGGGCCGCATACGGTTGCTCGGTCGTGATCCCGGCGTCTACGGGCAGCGCCGGCAGATCCGGCGCAGGCTCGGCTACGTACCGCAGAATCTGGGCTTCTACCCGGGGTTCACGGTCGTGGAGTTCGTCGAGTACTTCGCGCTGTTGAAGGAGCTGCCGGCGGCGGAGGTGCACCGCGCGGTCGCCGTCGCGGTCGAACGCGTCGGCCTGGGAGACAAGGCGACGGCGAAGCTGCGCACCCTCTCCGGAGGGATGCTGCGCCGGGTGGGCATCGCGCAGGCGATCGTGAACGAGCCCGAACTCCTGCTCCTGGACGAACCGACCGCCGGACTGGACCCCGCGCAGCGGGTCGCGTTCCGGGCCCTGCTGCGCGACCTCGGGCAGCAGGCCACCGTCATCGTCAGCACCCACCTGGTCGAGGACGTCGGCGCCGCCTGCACCCAGGTCGCCCTGATGGACCAGGGAAAGATCGTTTTCCACGGTACGCCGGACGAGCTGGTCGCCCGCGGCGCCGGAACAACGGCGGCGGGCGATGCCCCGCTGGAGCGCGGCTACAGCGCGGTGCTGGCGGAGGCGGGCTCATGACCGCCACACCCGCCATGCCGGTGCCCACCCGGCCCGGCCGGACCGCCCGCGTGCCGCTGGCGGCGGCGGGGCGACTGCTGCGGTTGGAGCTGCGCCGCAACGTGATGCTGTGGCTGCTGCCGATCGTCGCCGCGCTCTTCTGGCTGGTCACGTACCGGCCGGCGATGGCGTACCCACCGTTGTGGAACGTCCGTGCGATGACCATGCAGACCAGCGCCTCGGCGGTCTTCGTGCCCACCGTGGTCGGCGCCGCCGCCTGGCTGGGCTCGCGGGAGGCCCGGCACGGCATGACCGACCTTCTGTCCGGCGTCTCCCGCCCGCGGTGGGTCCGCCAGCTCGCCACCTGGGCCGCCACCACCTGCTGGGCGCTGGTCGCCTACCTGGGCTGCGTGGCTGCGCTGTACGCGGTCACCGCTCAGCAGGGGGCCTGGGGCGGCCCGCTGTGGTGGCCGGCCGCTGTCGGCGCCGCGAGCCTGCCCGCGTTCTCCGCGCTCGGATTCGCCGCCGGCGCGCTGCGCCCCAGCCGGTTCACCGCACCACTGGTCGCGGTCGCCGCGTTCCTCGCGCTCGAACTCACCGCGCAGTTCATCCAAGGCGACGACTCACCCTGGCAGGTGTCCCCGCTGGTCGCGGGCCCCTGGGAGATCGGCGCCGACCATGGCGTCGCGACGTTCTACCGGTACCTGCCTGACCTGCCCATCGTCCAGCTGATGTTCCTCGCCGGCCTCACCGCGGCGCTGCTCGGCGTACTCGGCCTGCCCGCCGGGTCCGGTGGCCGGTGGGTACGCCGTTTCACCGCCGGCCTCACCACGGCCGGCGTGCTGGCCGCGGTCACCGCGACCGCGCTGGCTGGCACCGGGCGGCTCGACCCCCACGGCATGATCGCCATCCCCGCGCTGCACAACCCTGCCAACGACCGTCCCGTCCCCTACACCCCCGTGTGCGGCGACACCCCCATCCCGGTCTGCCTGCACCCCGCGTACGCCAGCTACCTGCCCACCCTGACAGCCGCACTCGAACCGGTACTCGGCGAACTGGCCGGCCTGCCTGGCGCGCCGGCTCGCATCGACCAAGCCGCCGCGACCTACCGACAGGAATCGGGCAACGGTGTCAGTATCAGCAGTGCCGGCCCGGCCATGAGAGGGACGCCGCCAACGCTCCACCTCCTCCTTCCCTTCCAACTGGCACGTTCGGCAACCACGGACGAACTAACCAGCGAGCTGCGAACGAACACCGCGCGCGAGATCCTCAACAGCGTCATCGGCGGTGACCGCCGCAGGACGACCGACGCGCAACAGGCGGTCGCCGCCGCCATCCTGAAGACCTCTACGCTCCCACCGGGTTCCCCCACCGCCAACGCCGCGCAACGGTTCGCCGCCCTGCCACCCGCCACCCGGCACGCCTGGCTCACGCGCCACGTGGCCGCGCTGCGAGCCGGTCAGCTCACCCTCGCGGAGCTGCCATGACTGTTGTCGCGGCCGGCAAGCCGCCGGCGGGATCCGCCCGTGGTGGCCTACGCCTGCTACGGCTGCACCTGAGCAGCCGCCGCGTCCCAGCGGCCCTGGCCGCGATCGCGGCCTGCGCTGTCGTACTCCGGATCGCGCTGCTCTGGCAGTGGGACGCCTACGGCGCACTCCAACTCCCGCTGATCCTCGAAACCGGGTGCGCCGTCGCCATCGCCGTCACCACCGCCAGCCCGTTCGGCGAACCGGAACGCGCCACCGGCCGATGGCTGCCGCTCCTGCGACTGGGCACGGCGCTGACCCTGACCGCCGCCGCAGTAGGCGCACTGGCCGTCGCGGGAATCGGCGCTCATCTCGCCGGGGGCGGCTTGGACGTGCTGCGCAACCTCGCCGGACTAACCGGCATCGGCCTGCTGTGCGCCGCATTCCTTGGCGGAGCACTCGCATGGGCCGCCCCCACTGCCTACCTCGTGATCGCCATCTACGCCCTGTACACCCAGTGGCACGGTCCCGCACTCACTACACCCTGGATCTGGCCCGCCCGCCCACCACACGACCTCGGCGCCGCCGTCTGCGCCGGCCTGGTCTTCATCACCGGCCTGGCCGCCATCGCGCTACGCGGAGCCCGCGACGCCGCCAACAAGTGATCTTGGGCTTGCCGCTCAGTCTGTCGTGGGGAGGCTCGTAGAGTCGGGTCATGGCAACTTTTCGACCGTATGCCGAGGCCGATGCTCCGGCCGTGGCCGCACTGGCGAACGACGTCGAGGTTCACTTCGGTGGACCGCCGTTGTTTGGTCCCCATGATGTGGGCGACTGGATGCGGGGTATACGTGACGTGGATCTTGACACCCGACTTGTGGTGACGTCGGACGGCATGGTTGTCGCGTACGGGCTGGTCTCAGCGCCCGCGGACGGGGGACAGCAGGCCGGCATGAACGGCGCCGTTCATCCGGCATGGCGCGGGCAAGGCATCGGTCGGGAACTCCTGGCATGGCAGGTCGGGCGCCTTGATGATCTGCATCGTCAGATCGCGCCGACAGCCGATTGGACCGCCCGCGCAGGCGCGCACCGGCAAGACACCGTCGCGCAGCGCCTGCTCGAGCGTGAGAGCTTCACTCCGGTCCGGTACTGGTTCGGTATGGAGGCGCCGACTACGGCAGCGGCGACTGTCCGGGCGTTGCCCACCGGGCTGCGGGTTCAGAACGCCGCGGATGTCGACTCGGCGGCGCTCTATTCCGCACATCTGGAAGCGTTCGCCGAGCACTTTGGCTTCGAGCCACGCGGCATGCAGGAGTGGACTGCCCGCACGATTGAGTCGGCCGGGTTCCGGCCAGACCTGTCCCGGATCGTGTACGACGACGACATCGTTGCTTACGTCCTGGCGTTCGACGAGCCCCAACCCGATGGCGTGTACGTCGGTGTCGTCGGTACCCGACCAGTCTGGCGTGGCCGGGGCCTCGCTTCCTTCCTGCTGGCCGAGGTGCTGACCGCTGCCGCTGCGGCGGGCAAGACAACGGCCCGGTTGAACGTCGATGCGACCAACCCGACCGGGGCGGTCGAGATCTACAAGCGGGCGGGCTTTGCCGTGGTGTCTGAGTTCGTCTCCTATTCGAGGCCCCTTAGGACGTTTGGCGCAAGCCTTTCCGGATTTCCGCGCGGCTGATCTCGAGCGCTCCGTCGATGACGTCCAGAGCGATCGTTCTGCCTGGTCGATCGTAGGCGCGTGCGTTGAGCGCCACTCCGTCGACATACAGCGTCGCGATGCTGTTGTCGACGATCACCGTGATGGTGTAGTCGCGTTCAGGTGTGAGCGTGATGGGTCGCTCGAGACCCTTGTTGTCATAGCGATACCAGGGATAGTTGGGGCGTCGATCAAAGCTGACCCGGTTTTCGGGGATGCTGAATCTGTATTCGTACCCATCTCCGGTCGCCTTGTCCTCGTAGAGGCGGAGGCTGAAGGCCCTGGTGCCAGCCGTGAAGCGCACCGTGGTTTCGAAGGCGAACACCTCGCCCGACTCCTCGGCAAGGACGCACTCAGCGAGTGAGTCGCTGGTCTGAAGAGTCATTAGTGCGTGCGGGAGTGTTACCGGATCGCTGAATGCGGCCACAACTCCGGCGGGTGGGACGACACCGAGGGATCCGTCGTCGCGCTGCATGATCTCGTGTACGACAAGCGTTCCGCCCCACTGCCACGAACGGCGTTCATCGCAGTCCTCCTTCGTGGGCACCCAGCCGAAGAGATACCGCTGGTCGCCGTGGGCTGCAGAGCGAGCGGCGTAATACGCACGTCCGTCGAAGGCGTCATCCGCGGGCGCGACCCAGGGGCCGTCGAGGCTTCGACTCATGCGGTAGACCGTCTTGCTCTTGTCGCTGTATTCGGTCGTCAGGAGATACCAGTAATCTCCCATCCTGAAGAGATCGGGCATCTCGTGCATCGAATAGAGGCCGGGCGCCCAGAAATCTCCCTCGAACGTCCAGGCGCGAAGATCGGTCGAACTAAACGACACGGTCCGGCCGGTGAGAATCTTCTCTCCGTCGACCTTGCGGGCGCCGAGGATCATCACGTAGCGCTGCGTGTCGTCATCCCACAAGACGAAGGGATCCCGCCAGTCGTCTGGATCGTAACCAGGCTGGGGGACGACGAGCTCCTGTCCCGTCTTGGTCCAGGTCGTCAGATCCGGACTCGTGGCGACCATGAGCACCTGCGACGCCTTCCCGCGAGCTTTGAAGTCGCGGTTGTAGCCGGTGTACATGGCATAGAACGTTCTGTCGGCTTCGAAGACGCTGCCGGCGAAGATGAACTGGTCCTGGTCGTCGTCCCCGCCGCGTTCCAGGACCTCGCCGAGATCGTCGTACGACACGAAGTCGGTGGTACGCGCCAACGCCCAGCCGAACGGCTCCCCGAACGGGCCCGGCTTCCGGGTGTCGCGTTGGTGGAAGAGATAGAACACGCCGTCCTTGCACAACGGCATACAGTCTCCGAACCAGCAGCCGTCAGGTTGGTAGTAGAGATCGTGCAATGCCCTCAAGTCCCTTCGAGGTGCGCGCCGAGAGGTCAGTCGAGAACGGACTCTAGACCCGGGTGAGACGAAACCCGGATGCCGCTGTCGGCGCCGTTGCCTAGGGTGGCGGCCATGACTCTCTCTACCGATGCGTGCCTTGCCGCGATCACATACCACTCTCGTGGCTTCGCCGACGCTGTCCGTGACAACCTCGACGCGCGGGTCGAGCACTGTCCCGACTGGGACGTTGCCGACCTGGTCTGGCACCTGACCGAGGTGCACTGGTTCTGGCGAACGATCGCGGGGGAGCGGCTGGCCGCGCCGGCAGACGAGTCCCAGCGGCCGGGGCGTCCGGAGAGGGAGGATCTCGTCGCGGCGTTCGAGCGCGGTGCCGCCGAACTCGTCGACACGCTTCGCGACGCTGACCAGGAAGCACCCGTGTGGACCTGGTTCCCCGGACGCCAGGACATCGGGTTCATCACGAGGCACCAGGTGCAGGAGGCCGCCGTGCACCACTGGGATGCCGTGAACGCCGCTGGGAAGGCATGGACGGTGGAGACCGAGGTGGCGGCCGACGCGGTCGAGGAGTTCCTCACCTGCTCCCTGGCCGACGAGAACGACGTCAAGCAGCTGGGCCGATCCCTGTCCGGCCCGATCGTCCTCACCGCGACCGATACCGGATCCTCGTGGACGATCGCCCAGGCAGACCCTGCCGCCGCACTGCTGTGGACGCCTCGTGCGGATGGCCCGGCGACGGTCAGTGGTACGACGGCGGATCTGCTGCTCTGGCTGTATGGCCGCGTTGCCCTGCCCACCGACCAGCCCGAGCGGGTCGCGGAGTTCCGTTCCCTGAGCTCCACCGACTAGACGAACAAGGTCAGCTGCGACAGGTGTCGGTTTACGAGAAGACGTACAGACGATGACGAGCGAGTCTCGCGAAGTGGCCGTTTCCGGACACCTGTAGCTAATCGAGATCACCGGCTAACCAGCCAGTGGGAACGGTTTGCCCGAATTCGGGCAAACAACCAGGCCCGATCTGTCCGATTCCTTTCCATTAGCGGCAATCCCCGCACGTCGACGATCTCGCAAGGGTCAGGTCTTGCGCGGGTCGGTAGCGTGTGCCGGTCTGTCGGGGTGTGCGTGGGGGGCCAGCACGCTCTATCGCATCGTGTCCGCGTTGTTCGTTCTGCAATGCCCGCATCGTTCACGTCGTGCGTCGCTGGGAGGGGAACCCCTTGATGGTTCTGTCGGGCGGTCGTCGAATCACCGCGTTGCTGCTCGGGTGCCTGATCCTGATCGGGGGTACGGCGGCGATCGCCGAGCCTCGTTCCGGTAGCGACCGGGAGCGAGCGGCTTCGACCTTGACCAACACGATCACTGATGCGTGGTCGGTGACCATGTTCGCCGAGAAGGGTGAGTACCTCGGTCGCGGCGTCGACCGCCACTACGACGAGTCGAATGGCACATTGCGGGTATCCTCAACGGGCACCAACGGGGCCAAGGTATGGATCACTGGTGGGCCATATAACCAGAGTTACGGCTTCGACTTCGCGGCCGCGGACTATGGACACTTGACGCCGGGCTTCTATCCTGACGCCCAGGCGTGGCCCTTCCAGGATCCCGGCCGACCAGGTATCAGCATTTCTGGCGACGGACGTGGTTGCAGTGACGAGATCGGTAACTTCGAGGTACGCGACATCGCCTGGTCAGCCGATCGTACGATCATCACTCGGCTGTGGATTTTGTACGAGCAGCACTGCGGGGAAGGAAAGCCAGCGCTCTTTGGTGAGATCCGGTTCGGTGCGTCGATGGGGAGCGTGGACGTCGAGTCGGATGCTGTGCGCTGGCCCGAAACCTATCGCGGCCAGTTGGGCAAGTCGGTTCCGCTCCGGGTCCGCCAACGTGGCAACGCCGCGGCCCAGGTTTCCACCATCGCGCTCGATGGCGCCCATCCGACGGACTTCGTGATCGACTCCAACGAGTGTTCTGGGCTTTCCCTCGACGTGGGCAAATCCTGTCTGGTCTCAGTGAGATTCGCGCCGAGCGTAGCGGGACCGCGCACCGCGCGCTTGCGGATTACGACGAGCGCCGGGACCTTCCAGGTGCCCCTCGATGGATACGGCCTGCCAGGTGTCACCGAGTGGTCATTCACGAGTACCGCCGACGATCCTATCGGCGGAGGCGGCACCTACCTCTACACTGCCCCGCGGGATGCCTTCCTCTACAGGGGTTCATCCAGCCGTATAAGCGGCAGCGTCACCGCGGCGAACGGCGACCTGTGGAACACGACCTTCGCCCCTGCGCGGAACGATGCCCTTGCGGAGGGCAGGACGTACGACAACGCACAGAAATACCCGACTGGCGACGCGGTCCCGTCGATGTATGTCTCCAGAAGTACCGGTTGCACCACGATCAATGGGAGTTTCACGGTCACGCAGCTAGGGATATCCCCGGTAACCGGCGCGCTCGATCGCATAGATGTCAGCTTCCGACAGACCTGTGACGGGAAGGGGTCGCTCCAGGGCCGCATGCGCTACCGGGCCAGGGCAGATGTCACGCCCCCAGCCCGAGTGACGAGTGCGGCAGCGACCAGGACCGGTGCGACATCGGCGCGCCTCTCGTGGGTCAATCCCACCGACACCGACTATGCCAGCACAGTCGTGCGGTACTTGCCCGCGAACAATCTGGGGTCCGGAATCGCGACTGCGGGCTATCTCGCCTACGCCGGCGAGGGCACCGGTATCGACGTCTCGGGTCTGCGTTCGAACGAAACGTATTCGTTCGCCATCTTCACGTATGACAGCACCGGCAACGTGAGTTCTGCACGGGTCGTCACCCTGCCAGGCTCGTTGGACCAGACACTGATCTTGTCGGCTCGGGTGACCACATTGACCTATGGAGCAACCGCCTACTTCGGTGGGGAACTCTCGTACTGGGACGGCACCCCACTGTCGAAGCGGTCAGTTCGGCTGCAGGTGCGACCACTGGGTACGACCACGTGGTCGACGGTGAGTACGCACACGACGTCAGCATTCGGCGGCATCACGGCGTCGCCGAAACCCTCGACGAGTGGCGATTATCGGTTGCTAGCCGCAGCCGCTCCCGGATACACCGAGGTCGAGAGTAAAACGGTCCGAATACATATCGGTCAGAAGGTCACCGCCGCGCTCAGCAGGACTTCGATCACCCTCGGACAGACCGTAACGGTGACCGGCTCCGTGGCGCCCAGCCACGCCGGCCAGCCGGTACAACTCCAGCGCTACTACTCGGGTGCGTGGCACACACTGAAGCAGGCGACATTGTCCAGTTCGAGTACGTACAGCTTCAGCTACACGCCGACGTCCAAGGGGACCTACAGCCTTCGCGTCTACCGGGCGGGAGACGTTGACCATCTCGCTGGTAACTCGACCACACTCAAGCTGACGGTCGGATAGGAGACTCGTGCGCACTCCAGGTATGCGTACTCGCCACGTCAAGGTGCTGTCGCTGAACGGATTCAGTGGTCGGGGTGGAACGGTCGTGAAAGGACGCCGCAGGCTGATGGCGTTGGTGTTCGCCTTGGCGTGCGTCCTCCTGGTCAACCTGAGCGCGCCCGCCAACGCTGCCTGGAGTACGTCATGGCAGGTGTCGGCTTCGGGTTGGGATCCGTCAAACCCTCGCGATATGGCCGTCGACCGTCAGGGCGACGCCATCTTCGTCTGGATGGCTGATAACCGTCAGACCCTCGGCTCGGACCAGGTCCAAATGAGAATGAAACCGGCGAGTGGGTCGGCTGGCTCAATTAAGACCCTGTCAGCTCTGGGACCGTTGTCGACGGCGCCCCAGGCGGCCTCCGACGACGATGGCGACTCCGCCGTGGTGTGGAGACAGGAGGGACGAATTGTGGGTCGCCGAGTATCGGCGTCGGGCGAGGTCGGACCCATCCGACTCATCTCTTCCTTGATTCCCAACGCCGTGGCAGACAATCCAGTCGTGGTCGTTTCACCGTCAGGAGTTGCCCTGGTGGTGTGGACCGAGTTCCGCATTGAGGAGCGGGTCGTGCTGGCTCGACACTTCTACCCGGATGGGCTCGTGGGCCCTGTTCTCGCCCTCGGTGAGGGCAGCGAAATGCCCGCCGCGGACATCTCCCGCACAGGGACGGCTGTCGTCGCATGGACAGATAATCAGAGCAGAGTGCTTGCCAGGCGGATCAGCCCTGGATACGTGTCATCCGCGCAGGTGCTGATCGCGCCCATTTCTTCCGTCGGTGGATTCGGATGGGTGCATGTTGGTGTCGACCAAGATGGCGACGCGGTCATCAGCTTCGCCTCCAATGGTGAGGAGCAACCGGGACTCTGGATCTCCCGGTGGAGCAGGTCGGGGTCGTTGTCCGCGCCGTTCGTGGCCTCCGCGCCAACGGACAGGCTCGGGATGTTCCATGCGCTCGCGACGGATCTGGAAGGCGATTCGATGCTCGTCTGGACCCGCGGGAACAGCTCGAATCAGCTCGAGATGGTTGGTCGGATGGTCAATCGCGACGGCGCACTGGGTGCCATCACCCGCCTGGGCCTCTACGATCATCCTCAGCTTGCGCTCGATGATGACGGCGATGGACTCGTTACGTTCGACATACCAGGCTCTACCGATCAGGTCGGCACCCGGACCATCTCCCGTACTGGATCGTTTGGATCAACCAAGACGCTCAGCGGCCGTTTTCACCAGGTCGATATCGGCCCGACTGGACGCGCCACGGTTATGTGGATGAGCGGGACCTATCCCGACGTCGCATACCGCGCGATTTCCGGACCGTGATGCTTAGAGGTCGTCAAGCGCGACCTCTTACGTGAAGAGGTCGAGGCGTTGGCCCAGAAGTGCTTGCTGGGCGGGGTTCTGGGTGAGGCTGAGGGCGCGCTGATCAGCGGTCGCGGCCTCGCCGGTACGCCCAAGATCGCGGAGAAGCTCCGCCTTGGTCGCGTGAAAGATCGGGTACGCCTCCAAACTGCCAGCAAGCTCGTCGAGTTCGGCAAGGGCGGCTTGCGGGCCGGAGGTGTAGCGAGTCGCGATCGCCCGGTTAAGCCGGATGACCGGAGAGGGCGAGAGCAGGAGCAGCAGGTCGTACAACACGCGGATCTGCGGCCAGTCGGTGTCTTCCCATCGCCGTGCTTCGGCGTGACAGGCGACAATCGCCGCCTGGAGTTGGTACGGCCCCGGACGGTGGTGCCTCGCGGCCCGGGTCAGGATGTGGATAGCGGCGTCGACGGCGTCCTGGTCCCACAGCGACCGGTCCTGTGCCTCCAGCGGCACCAACCCGCCGTCGGAGTCGAAGCGGGCGGCCGCGCGGGCGCGATGGAGGCGGATCAGCGCGAGCAGCCCGCCGACCTCCGGCTCGGCGGGCATCAGCGTGTGCAGGAGGCTCGCGAGCCATTCGGCGTCGTCGGACAGGTCCTTGGAGTGTGCCTGGTCCGCGGTGGACAGGTAGCCCTCGTTGAAGACGAGGTAGATCACCGTGAGGACCTCGGCCAGCCGGGGTGCGAGTTCGTCGTCGGCGGGAACGCGGTACGGAATTCCGGCCGCGGCGATCTTGCGTTTGGCGCGGGTGATCCGCTGCGCGATCGTGGTCTCCGGCACCAGAAACGCGCGCGCGATCTGGGCGGTCGTCAGCCCGCACACGATCCGCAGGGTGAGCGCCACCTGTGCCGGGCGGCTGAGGGCCGGGTGGCAGCAGGTGAAGACGAGCTGGAGGCGGTGGTCGGGCTCGGCCGGGACGGGCCACTGAAGCTGCGCGAGCTTGCGGCGATAGTTACCTTCGCGCCGGAGCACGTCCAGGCCACGCCGGCGGGCAACAGTGAACAGCCAGGCGTCGGGGCGTTCCGGGATACCGTCGAGCGGCCACCGCTCCAGCGCGGCGACGACCGCATCCTGGACGAGATCTTCAGCGGTACCGAAGTCACCGATCAACGGGACCAGCGACGCCGCCAGCTGGCCCGCGTGCTCACGCAACACTCGGGCCAGCTCGGCCTGCGGTACGCCGCTCACCGAAGCGCTCAGCGTTCCATCGCCTCGGGCGGACGGATCTCGACGATCGGGCACCCGGGCCAGTCCCGGACCATCCGCAGTGCCTCGTCCAGATCGGCTACCTCGATCTCGAGGAAACCGCTGACGATCTCCTTGCCCTCCACGAAGGGCCCGTCAGTGATGATGGGCTCCGCGCCGTCCAGACGTACCGTCGTCGCGGTCTCCGGTGATGCCAGCTTGGCGCCGTTCCCGATCTTGTCGGCGTACTCCGCGAGCCACCTGTCGACCCGCGCGAACGCCTGCCCCCGCTCGGCGGGGCTCATCGTGCGGAACCTCTCGGCGAACTCCTCGGTCTCCACGAACATCAACACGTACTTCACTGTGGCCTCGATTCCTCGGGCTCTTGCCGGACACCCGTCACAAGTTTCTCTTCACCTGACGATCGGCGCCGGGCCGGATTCGACATCGGACCCAAAGGATCTTGGTACGCGTCCCTACGGGTGATCGGGCCCGGCGAGGCGTTCGGCGAGCCGCGCGGCCAGGAAGTCCCGCTCGGCGTCGTTCTGCGCCAACTCCAGGGCTTGGCGGTAGGCGAGCGCGGCATCGTTGGTACGGCCGAGTCGCCTCAGCAGGTCTGCCTTGACGGCGGGGAGGTAGTGGTACCCCGCGAGCTGGCCCGCCCGCTCCAGCTCCTCGACCTCGGCCAACGCCCGCATCGGTCCGTGGACCCGCGCCATCGCCACCGTGCGGTTCAACGCGACCACGGGGGAGGGCCAGATCCTCAGGAGTTCGTCGTACAAGGTCAGGATCTGTGGCCAGTCCGTCTGCTCGTACGCCGGCGCCTCCGCGTACAGCGACGCGATCGCCGCCTGCAGGACGTAGCGTCCGGGACGCCCGCCGCGCAGGCCGTCCACGATCAGGTCGTGCGCCTCGGCGATCGCCGCCCGGTCCCATCGCGAGCGGTCCTGCTCCTCCAGCCGCAGCAGCCGGCCCTGCGTATCGACCCGGGTGGCTCGCCGGGCGTCAGTGACCAGCAGCAAGGCGAGGAGTCCCCAGACCTCCCGCTCGTCGGGCATCAGCTCCCGCAGCATCCGGGCCAGGTGGAGCGCCTGGTCCACCAGGTCGGAGCGCACGAGCGCGGCGCCCGACGGCGCGGTGTGTCCGGTCGTGAACAGCAGATGGATCACCCCGAGCACCGCGCTCAGCCGATCCGGGAGTTCCGCGGCGCCCGGCACCCGGTAGGGGATCCGGGCGGCCGTGATCTTCTTCTTCGCCCGGGTCATCCGGGCGGCCATCGTCGGCTCCGACAGCAGGAACGTCCGGGCGATGTCCCTGGTCGAGACCCCGCAGACCAGCCTCAGCGTGAGCGCCATCTGGGCGTCCTGGGCCAAAGCCGGATGGCAGCACAGGAAGATCAGCCGGAGCCGCTCGTCAGGTACGACGTCGTCGCCCGGCTCGCCCAGGGCTGGTTCGCCTGCGGCTGGTTCGCCCGCGGCAGGTTGGTGCGGGGCCGGTTCGCCCGCCATCTCGTTCGCCGCGAACTCCTCTGGCGCGAACTCCTCTGGTTCCATCGCCTCCGACTCCACCAGCAACGGCAGCTTGGACCGGAACACCTGCTCACGCCGTACCGCATCCATGGCCCGGCGCTTCGCGATGGTGGTGAGCCAGGCCACCGGGGTTTTCGGGATGCCGTCGCGGACCCACGACACCAGCGCCGCGGCGTACGCCTCCTGGACACATTCTTCGGCGAGGTCGAGGTCCCGCGCGACGCGCGCCGTCGCGGCGAGCGCGAGGGCCCAGCCACGACGGTGCGCGTCCGCGACGGCCGTCCGGACGTCCGAGGGGTCCGTCATCCCGCGGTGGGCGGCACCCCGACGAAGCCGCTGTCGACGGGACGTACCTCCACGCCGCCGCCCTGCTGGGTGGCGGGGTTGCGGCGGGCGATCTCCATTGCCGCGTCCAGGTCGGGTGCCTCGATCACGTAGAAGCCGGCGACGACTTCCTTCGCGTCGATGAAGGGACCGTCGGTCACCACGTCGCCACGGATCGAGGTGGCCGTGGCGGCGGGTTGCAGCGCGAACGCCGTCAGCATGGTGCCGCCGAACTTCTCCACGGCCTCACCGTGCCGGTCGTGCGCGGCGCGGTCCTCCGGACTCAGGGCCGCGTGGTCGTGGGAGGCGTTCGCGAAGATCAGGATCGCGTACTGGGCCATGGGGATGTCTCCAAATCAGCTTGGCGATTGTCGCCCTACACCCCCATGTCGGACGGCTGGCGCGAATTCGACAGCTGGCGCCGAGATTTCAGCGAAAGATCGTCGGGTCGGCCGTCCTTGGCCATGGTACGAACCCGCCTAATCCGGCCGCCGCCGGAGGCCGCCGTCGGTAACCTCAGGCGCGTGCCCGCCTGACCAACCGGCGACGTACGAAGATCCCAAGCGCGGCGAGGAAACCGCCCACCGCGAGCATCGGGCGTGGATGGGCGCGCGCCGCCGTCAGCGCCCGCGAGCCGGCCTTGCGCAGCCGCGTACCCGTCTTACGGAGCTGATCCGGGGCCTTCGCACCGACCGTTTTTCCTACCTGCGGCGCCTTCTGCTGGACCGCGTGGGCGGCGTCCGTCGTCCTCTGCTGGGCCACGTGTGCCGCGTGCGTCGCCTTCTGCTGCAGCCTCGTGCGCCTTTCCGACGACCGCTCGTGCGCGTGTTGTTTCCGGTTGCCCCTGCTTGTCGAGAGCCTCACGATCTCCTCCCTCGCATCTGTTCCCCTACGCCTACTCTCCCCCTTCGCCGCGAATGCAGGGAAGGAAGGAGCGGAGACGTCGTGACCTCGCGTTCGGAATCGCGAAAGTAATCACCGACTGTCGGAGAGCTCACCAATCGCGAGTTCTTACCTGAGGTCTGGTCAAAACGGTGATCCGGAATTACAGTCCGGACCGAAAGGCCGTCCGCGTCCGTTTCCGCGTTCGCAGGGAGCCCCACCCATGCCAGGCACAGCGATCACCGCGACCGCAGCCCTCGCCACCCTCAGCCTTCTCCTCGCCCTTCCGGCGTACGCGGCGGACCCGGAGCCGTCAGCGACGGTCACCGACCTCGGTCCCGCGTCGTCGGTCACGTCCCTCAATGGCTCAGAGGCGATCGGGGACAAGATCTTCGTCAATACCGGCGGCGTGAGCCCGACCGTCGTCGGGGCGTACGACCCCGGCCAGGAGCGGGTCACCCAGCGCTACACCCTGCCCACCGGGGAGGGCGCGTGGGCGACGACGGCGGTCGGGACGGACCTCTACGTCGGTACGTACGCACCCGGCGACCTCTACAAGGTGGACACGACCAGTACGTCGGTCACCAAGGTCAGCGACGCGCTGCCGGACAACTTCATCTGGGCCCTGGACAGCTCGCCGGACGGGAAGGTCTACGGCGGCACCTATCCGCGTGGCCTGGTCTTCGAGTACGACCCCGCCACTGGCGCCAGACGCAACTACGGCTCCGCGGTGCCGGGCGAACAGTACGTCCGCAGCATCGCCGTCGACGACACCACGATCTACGCCGGCGTTGGGGCGCACGCTCATCTCATCGCGATCGACCGGGCCACAGGGGCGAAGAAGGAGATCCTGCCACCGGAGTTCGCCCACCGTACGTTCGTCGCCACGCTCGCCCTCGAGGACGGCCTCCTCGCGGCAGGGCTCTCCGCGACCGGAACGATGCTGTTGATCGACACCGCCGACCCGACCCGCTACGAGGTGGTCCAGGCGCCGAACGATTCCTATATCACCGCCATCACCATCGACGCGGCGAAGAACGACGTCTACTTCGGCACCCGGCCGTCGGGCACGCTCTACAAGTACGACCGGGACACCGCGACGCTCACCAAGCTGCTGGTGCCGTACGACGGTGCGTACTTCGGCCGGATCTTCCTCGAGGGCAGGAAGTTGCGCGGCATCCTGACGAGCAACGTGCTCACCTACGACCTCGACACGGGGGAGTTCTCCGGCGTCGACATCACCCAGGCGGGGATGCCGCCGGCACCCGAACTGGCGATGGCGATCGCCAGCGACGGACCTCGCGTGTACGTCAGCGGCAAGGCCGGCGTCCAGGTGCACGATCTCGCGTCGGGCACGTCCCAGCGGCGGTTCCTGCCGGGCGAGGCGAAGGTGATGACCCCGGCGCACGGCCAGCTGTGGCTCTCGGTCTACACACTGGCGTATCTGTTCCGGATGCCGCCGGGCGGTGGCGATCCCGTCCGGGTCACCACGCTCGGCAACGATCAGACCCGGCCGTTGGACGCGGCGTACTCACCAAGCGACAAGCTGCTGGCCGTCGGGACGCAGCCGGAGTACGGGCTCTTCGGTGGCGCCCTCGGCCTCTACCGACCGGCCAGCGGCGACCTGGCGGTCTACCGCGACATCATCCACGACCAGTCGGTCCGCTCGGTCGCGATCAAGCAGGGCACCGCGTACCTCGGCGGCAGCGTCTACAACGGCCTGGGCACCACGCCACGGGAGACCGAGGCGAAGCTGGCAGTGTTCGACCTGGCCAGTCGGAAGGTGCGGTACGAGACGGTTCCCGTCCCCGGGGCCAAGGAGATCGTCGACCTCATCGCCACGGGCGACCGCATCTACGGCGTGACCGAGACCGGGTTGATGTTCGAGTACGACCCTTCGCGCCGCACGGTCGTCCGGACACGCCAGGTGGCGAGCGGCCCCAGTGCGCTGGTGCTGGTCGGCGACACCATCTACGGAGTCGACACCAGGCAGGTCTTCAAGCTCAACCGGTCGACTCTCGCGACCACGACGGTGGTCGACAACCTGCGTACAGACAGCTACAGCGGCGCCATGATCGCCGCGGCTCCTGACGGCTCGGCGCTGTATGTGCTGCGCGGGCGAAACCTGATCCGCATCGGACTGGAGGCCAGCTGATGGCGACACCGGAACGAATGGCGTCACGGCGGAGCCTGCTCGCCGCCGCTGGCGCGGGCATGGTCGCGGCGGCCGTACCACACACCGCCCACGCCAACGAGACCCCAGGGGTGACCGTTACCAACCTCGGTCCGGCCGTCCTGGGGGCTCCGATCGTCGGCGCGGCGCTCGCGGGAGACAGCGCCTTCGTGGTCACGCGCGGGCTCGAACCCGCGACGCTCGCGGAGTACGACCTGCTCAGCGGGCGGGTCGTCAACAACTACAACCTGCCGACCGGTCTCGGTGGCTGGGGCGCGGTCGTGGTGCGCGGAGCGGTCTACGCCGGCATGTACTCGGTCGCTGACATCCACCGGCTGGACCGGGCCACAGGACAGGTCGAGCAGGTCGCCCGGCTGGGCACCGAGGAGTTCGCGTTCGACCTGGCCGCCTCGCCGGCCGGGCTGATCTACGCGGGCACCTACCCTCGCGGCAAGGTCTACGAGATCGACCCCGCCACCCGCGGCGTGCGCGATCTCGGCCAGGCGGTGGCGGGTCTGCGGTACGTGCGCTGCGTCGCCGTGGATGACGGCGGCACGGTGTACGCCGGCACCGGCACGTCCGCGCGGCTCGTGACGATCAACCCGGCGACCGGCGCCCGCACCGAGATCCTGCCGGCCGCGTTGCACGGCGAGTCGTTCGTCTATGACCTGGTGGTGGCCGGCGACTACGTCGTCGCGGGCACCGAACCAAACGGCTACCTGGCCATCATCGACCGCCGTGACCCGTCTCGCGCGGTCGTCGTCGCCACCGGCGAACGGACCGTCGACGCGATCGCCATCTCCGGTACGACGGCGTACTTCACCGCCCGGCCCAGCGGCGCGCTCTACTCCTGCCAACTCGACACGGGCGAGCTGACCAAGCTGGCGGTCCCTGTCGCCGGGCAGGAGACGCGCGGTGTCTTCGTCCGGGACGGTGTGGTGCATGGAGCAGCCGGTGCTGGGCTGTGGTGGACCCTCGCCGATGGCGGCGTGACGACCGTTGACCTGGCTGAGGTCGGCTTGCGAACCGGTCCCGAACCACCCCAGTCACTGTCCAGCGTGGACGCCGAACGCGTGCTCGTCGGCGGCAACTTCGGGCTCCAGGTGCACGACCTGGAGCGGCGCACCAGCCGGCGGGCTCCGGTCGACGGCGAGCCGAAGACGATGGCGCCGGTGCGCGGGCGTACGTTCATGGCGGTCTATCCGGGTGCGTTCGTCGAGGCGTACGACCACAAGGCCGGCGTGGTGACCAACCTCGGCGCCGTTGGCGGGGAGTCCAACCGGCCGCGGGCGATGCATCGGGTGTCACGGGATCACCTGCTGCTGATCGGCACCCGCAACGAGTACGGCCGGACCGGTGGTGCGCTCGCGATCGTCGACCCCGAGACCGGACGGATCGAACGCTACGACGACCTTGTCGCCGACCAGGCGATCGGTGCGGTCACGAGCCATCAGGCCATGGCGTACCTCGGCACCGAAACCAGTGTCGACGGTGCGCCGCCGGTCGCCACCGAGGCGCGGCTGGTGGGGTTCGACCTCGCGACGCGCAAGGTCGCCTGGACGTGGGCCGCCGTGCCGGGCGCGACCGCGTACGCCAGCCTCATCCACCATGACGGTCTGCTGTACGCCGTCACCGCGCAAGGTGTCCTTGCCATCGTGGACCCGCGTTCCCGCACGGTCGTCGCGTCGGCTCGGATCCCGGCTGGGCGTCCCGGCTACCTTGGGATTCGCGCCGGTGCGGTGTACGCGATCACCACGGATGCCTTGCTGCGCGTGGATCCTGACGCGAGCATGACGCCGGTGATGTCGGGGCTCGCCGCGGAGTGGTACAACGAGCCGCAACTCGCGGTCGATGAGGAAACCGGCGATGTGTTCACGATCCGTGGACGGGACCTGATCCGCATTCACATCCAGTAGTGAGATCGGGCGCTGCCGGGCTGCGGGAGAATGCGGAAATGGCAGAGATTCGGACGTTGGCAGCCACCCGCCTCATCCTTGTCCGCAATGCATCGGATGCCAAGGATGTGCCACCACGCCTGGTCGATCATGACGATCTCGGCCTGTCCGATGATGGACGCCAGCAGGCGGAGCGGTTGCGGGAGCGGCTCGCAGCCACGGGCGAGTTCGTTGGTGCGTCGCGTCTGTTGACCAGTAACGCGCGACGGGGGATCGAAACCGCGGAGATCATTTCCAGCGCGTTGGGAGGATTGCCTGTCGAGAGCGACTGTGGGTTCTGCGAACCGCACGTGGGGAGAGCGACGGAATCTCGGTCGACGAATGGCTGGCGACCGGGGCGCGTGAACGGTTGGCTGCCTGGTCTCCATACGCGCCGAAGTCCGCCGGTGGTGAATCTGTACGGGTCGCGATCGAACGCGCCGCACGGGCTTTCATCGAAGCGGTGATCGCCACTGCGGGCGGAACGCTCGTAATCGTCACGCACACGATTCCCTTGCGCGCCTGCCTGTGGGCGTTCCTCAGCCTGCCGTTTCATGGGTTGTACGCCTTCCCCGAGTGCACTGCCACCGCCATCACGGAATGGGTCGTCGACGACCGCTACCCGGGACGGGTGAGATGAAGGCACGGCTGGTCCGTTACAACGACCATGCGCACCTGCTTCCCCGCGCGTGGGCCAGCTCCGAGGAAGATTCAGGCCGCTTTCGTGATCATGTTCGTGATCATGAAGGGTTTCGGGACGGATAGCCCTTTCTGGCTTCATGATCATGGAACGCGGGCCCGGCGGTGGGCGGCGCGGTTGGCATCGCGGGGCGTGCGACGGGGGACCGTGATGCTTGCGGTTTTGGGTCGGGGGCACCCTTGTACGGCTCTATTGGCCAAGGGTGCCCCGACCCAGAACGGTGGTCTGGTCGGATGCCGGATGGCCTTGTTTCGTTGGGCTTTCGGGACCGGGTCTTGTCGGTGGTCGCCGCTAGTGTTTGGGTATGGATTCGACCTCGGCGGATGCGGGCCGGCACCGGTTCTGGGTGTTGGTGGAGCGGGCGCGTGCCCGGTTCGCTGAGGAGTCCGGTGCGCTGTTGTGGTCGACTCCTCACGAGGAGCTCATCGACCTGCTCATGAACCTGGAAGCTTTGAAGGCCCAGATCGAGGCTATTCAGCTCCAGGTGATCCGCGAGGCCGACCGCCGCGACCTGGGCCGAACAGTTGGTGCGACCGGCACGGCCGCCTTGTTGTCGTCGCTGCTGCGGATGCGCCCCGAACACGCCCGGGCGGCGGTGCGCCTGGCCAACGATCTGGACACCGCCCTCCCGCTTGTCCAGTTGGCGTTGAACGCCGGGGAGATCAGCGCCGATCACGCGAGGGTGATCGCGAAAGCGATCCGCGATCTACCGAAGGAAGCCGGCCAAGAGACCAGGGCTGAGGCCGAACAGGTGCTCGTCGAACACGCTCGCGTGTTCGACCCGAAAGACCTGGCCGGTCTGGGCAAAGCCGTCTTGAACGCTGTCGACCCGGACCTTGCCGACAAGGTGCTTGCGAAGAAACTCGCCGAAGAAGAAGCCAAGGCTGCCCGGCGGTGTGAGTTGTCGTTGTACGACGCCCCGGACGGCTCGGGCACCCACATCCGCGGGAAGCTCGACCCGATCGCGGCCGACCGATTCCGCACCGCCATCGAGCCACTCTCCAAACCGCTTCCCACCACCGCGGACGGGTTGGACCCCCGAAGCGCGGCCCAGCGTCGAGGCGAAGCGCTCGACGAGCTCGTCCGCCGCTACCTCGACTCCGGAGCCTCCCCGTCGCAGGGTGGGGAGAAACCGCACATCGTTGTGACCATCACCGACGGGAACCTGGTCAACGGCACCGGGTTGGGACGGCTGCTGCGTACCGGCACCTACGTGTCGGCACGCACGGTTCAGGAATGGGCGTGTGATGCCAAAGTCAGCTGGTTCGGCATCCGCGACGGCGAAGTCGCCCTGTCGGACGGGACCCGGTTCTTCACCGGCAGGCTCCGCAAGTTGTTGGAGCTACGGGATCGGGGATGCGCGTTCCCCGGCTGTGACAGGCCACCCGCCTGGTGCCACGGCCACCACATCAAGTCCTGGCTGAACGGCGGACCGACGACGCTGGCCAACGGGGCCCTGCTGTGCGGCTACCACCACAGGCTCATCCACCAAGGCACCTGGCAGATACGGATAGCCGCCGACGGCGCACCCGAATTCACCCCACCCGAATGGATCGACCAGCAACGCAACCCCATCCGCAACCAACGCCTCCGAACCTGACAGACCAGGAGCAGCAAAGCGCCACCAGACCCGACCAGCGCATTCGGGTGTCCGTCGCCGGCGTCGTCCGGCTACTCCGCTCTCCGAAATTCAGGTGAGTTGTGGGTGCGTCCACGGGAGACTTTCGTACATGGAGGAGAGCGCCATTCGACAGGCTTTCATGGAGACCGGCGTCGTTCGTTTGGATGCGGCGTTCACGGAGGACGAAGCGGCCGCGATGCGGAACGCTGTCTGGGGCTACGCTCGCCGCACGACGGGTCTGGATGTCGACGACCCTTCCACGTGGTCGGAGGGTTGGACCGGCATCAGCTGGAAGGGCCTGAAGCGGAATCGCGCGTTCGCCGCGCTGACCGACAATCCTGCCGTTCGTACCTCCCTCGACGCCATCTTCGGCGCCGGTGGCTGGACTCCGCCCAAGCCTGGTGCCCAGATCCTCGTCACGCTTCCCCAGCGAGGGCCATGGGTCCTCCCGGATCTCTGGCACATGGACTGCGGGTTCGCGGAGCCGACCTGGCCGGTCTTCGCCGTCAAGCTGTTCGCGTTCTTCGGGGAGGTCGGCCCGCAAGGCGGTGGCACGATGCTGCTTCCTGGGACACACAGGCTTGTGGAGCGGTACCAGAAAAGGCTTGCGCCCACTCAAACAGGCGGAGGCAAGGACAACTGGCGGCGCTTCATGAGGCACGATCCCTGGCTGGCCGAGCTGCTGCGCGGTGCGAGCCAGCCTGACCGCGGCCGGTCACTCGTCGGGCAGACGGGGGAGATCGACGGCGTGCCGGTGGAAGTCGTCGAACTCACCGGCCGGCCAGGCGACGTCGTCGTCACCCACCTGCACGTCTTCCACTCGGCTTCGCCCAACGCCACGTCGACTCCCCGGCCAGATGCTGGGCAAAGGGATCTCGGCCAGCGGTCAGGACCAGTAGACGATCACCTTGTCACCGACGCGGGCCTCGCCGAAGAGCTGCTCCAACGCGTTCCAGTTACGGATGTTGACGCAGCCGTGGGAGCATCCGGCGTACCCGCGAGCGGCGAAGTCGTCGGAGTAGTGCACGGCCTGGTGGCCGCTGAAGAACATCGCGAACGGCATCCGGGTGTCGTAGAAGTTCGAGTACCCGTTGCGTACCTTCGCGCGGAGCGTGAACGCGCCTTCGCGGGTGGCACTCGACTGGCAGCCAAACCGCGCGTCCATCGTCAACCGCACTTGGCCGTCGACGACCCAGCGGAGGGTACGGGTCGACTTGTCGACGCAGATGGCCCGGCCCGTGGTGCAGCGCGGGTCGAGCGCGCTGGCGCGGTTGGGTTGCGGTGTCGGCTTGGGCGGATACAACTCGGCGCGGGTGGGCGTCCTGGTCTGTGCCCGGACCGCGCGCCAGGTGGCCGCGTCGACGTACCCCAGTGCGGGGAGATCCCGCTTGACCTGGAAGCTTCGGACCGCGGTTCGGGTGGCGGTGCCGAAATAGTTGTCGATCCAGCGGGTCGAGACGAGCCCGAGCTGGGCGAGCCGCGCCTCCAACTCGCGTACGTCACCACCGCGATCGTCGAGGCTCATCAACGCCGCCGGCTTTGGCCGGGCAGTCGCTCTCGGAGTAGGCCGAACCGTGGTGGGTGCCGGTGTCGCCCGCGGGTCGGCGGCCGCCGGTGGCGTTGCCGTAGCACCCGAGGTCGGTGCGGTCGTCGAGGGTACGGCGGACGCGCGCGCGGTCGGCCGGCCGGGCGTCGGCGTCGCGTCAGGTGCGGCGGCATTCGACGCGGCGGAGACAGTCTGCCGCGCGAACGGCGGTATCCCGGTGGCGTAGGCGGCGCCTCCGAGAACGGCGACGCCCAACACGGCGCAGATGAGGGCCGTGGCGATCCGACGACGACGCATGAGATCCGTCCTCCCCGTCAACGTGCTGATGGCAGCCGAGCTGGTGTCGACATGCAAGTGGTGACACCTCTGAAGATGCCGCGGCGAGCGGATTCGTTGCCCCAGCTTCGGTCACACCAAGGTCACGATCGCGTCAAGCTCCGACGGTCTTGATATGACATCCTGCGACGGTCACCTCCGCCGGACTTGGGAAGGCTGCCCGGCCTCGATCGGCCAATCCGTGCCGAGTGGGTTACCGCCGCATCAAATATTATTTAAAGTGGGTCGCCCGTCGTTGGATGCGTCACGTCGCCAGGAGGACCGCATGCCATCTGTCACGGCTCCCAGGTCACGCCTTGCCACCGCGCTGGTGGGAAGCGCGGTCGCTCTGGGTGTCCTCACCGCTCTCGCTGCCTGCGGCTCCGGGCCCTCGAACGAACCCTCCAAGGGCAAGGTCGAGCTCACGATGAGCGTGTGGGGAGGCGATGTCGACAAGAAGGTCTACAACCAGCGACTCCGGTTGGCGGAGAAGGAGTACCCGAATATCAAGGTACGACTCCAACTCTCACCGGGCGGCGAGGAGTACTCCCAGAAGATCTCCACGGCGATCGCCGGCGGCAAGGGGCCGGACATCCTCGAGTTGGCCGAGCACACTCCGGCGTTCGCCAGTAAGAACCAAGTGTTGCCGCTCGACGACTACATCCAGCAGAGCAAGCTCGACCTTGGCAACATGTTCGGCGAGACGGTGCCGAAGATCTTCGCGTACGAAGGCAAGCAGTACGCCATTCCGGACCGGTCTGGTGCGATGGTCCTCTATTACAACAAGAAGATGTTCGACGATGCCGGCGCCGACTATCCGACTGCCGAATGGACGTGGGACGACCTGCTGGCCGCGGCCCAGAAGCTGACCATCCGTGAGAACGGCCAGGTCAAGCAGTGGGGATTCTCCACGATCTCCTGGTGGCCGTACTGGATGACGTTCATGTACCAGAACGGCGGACGGATCCTCGACGACAACAACCGGCCCGTGGTCAACAGCCCGGAGAACGTCGAGGCCATGCAGTGGTACAACGACCTGGCCTGGAAGCACAAGGTCGCGCCGACGCCACGCGACCTGGCCAACTACGGACAGGGTGTGGGGCCCGACCAGCTTTTCGCGCAGGGCAAGCTGGCCATGGAGATCACCGGCTTCTGGAACATCGCCGCCGCCAACACCGTCAAGGGACTCGACTGGGACATCGCTCCGCTGTGGAAGGGCAAGCAGCCGGCGACCAGCGCGTTCTTCAACGGCCTGGCGATCTCTCGTACGTCGAAACACCCGGCGGACGCGTGGAAGGTTGTCGAGTTCCTGTCCAGCGCGGAGGGCCAACGCCCGATCATCGACGAGGCCGAGGACGCCCCGGCCAACCTCGAGGTGCAGCGGAGTGACGCGTTCCTCAAGCCGAAGTGGGCGACGCGTGAAGTCAACATGGGTGCCTTCGCCGAGTCCGCGAGCTTCATCTACGTCCCGCCGTTGACGCCGCAGTGGAACGAGATGATCAAGGTGTTCAGCGACAACATCGAGCCGATGATGAACAACAAGGCCACGCCCGCCAAGTCACTGGAGACCATCCAGCAGCGGCTCGACCAGGTGATGAGTCAGAGCAAGTGACTACTCCACGGCGAAGGTCGATCCAGACCCGACGATCGATCCGGGCCCGGCGTTCGCTCCAGGCCAGGCGCGAGGCCAGGTGGTTTTATCTCATGGTCTCGCCCTGGCTGGTCGGCTTCGTGGTCTTTCTCGCGGGACCCATGATCGCGTCGCTGTATTTCAGCTTCACCGACTACGCCCTGCTGACGCCGCCCGTGTGGACCGGCCTGGACAACTACATCCGGATGTTCACCGCGGACCCGGTGTTCTGGAAGGTCCTTGGCAACACGACCTACTACACGGTCATCTCCGTCGGTGTGTCGACCATCGTGTCGATCGCTCTGGCCGCGTTGCTGAACAAACCACTGGCGGGCATGCGGATCTATCGCACCATCGTCTACCTTCCGGCGTTGGTGCCGCTCGTGGCGAGTGCGATGCTCTTCGCCTGGGTGCTCGCGCCAGACGCCGGCCTGATCAACCGCGCGCTCGGGGTGCTCGGAATCACCGGTCCGGACTGGCTCCGCGAAGAGGCGTGGGTGATTCCGGCCCTCATTCTGCTGTCACTATGGGGAGTAGGTACCGGTGTCGTCCTGCTGCTCGCGAGCATGCGCGGGGTCCCGAAGGAGCTCCTGGAGGCCGCGGTGATCGACGGGGCGAACCCGCGCCAGAGGTTCTTCCAGATCGTCCTTCCGATGCTGTCGCCGGTCATCCTCTTCAATGTGGTGATGGGATTGATCGGATCGTTCCAGGTCTTCGGTCAGGTCTATATCCTCACCGGCGGTGGTCCCAACAATGCCAGCCAGATGCTCGTCCCGTATTTGTTCGAAGAAGGGTTCAAGAACTACCGGATGGGATATGCCTCCGGCCTGTCCTGGGTGCTCTTCGCGGTGATCATGATCTGTACGGCGATCGCGTTCCGTACCTCATCCCGCTGGGTCTTCTACGAGACGGAGGTCCGCTAGTGAGTGCGTCGGTCACGGGCGGTCCCGCCGTCACGGGGCGGCGAAGTGAGCGGGAGACGGTCGCCGTCGGCACCTTCCGTCGCAGGGACGCCGTGTGGTCCTACTCCGTGCTGACAGTGGTGTCGGCGGTGCTCGCGGCGCCGTTCGTCTTCATGGTGTCGATCGCGCTGTCGAGTGATGCCACGGTCCAGAAGGCCGCGTTCACGTTGTTTCCAAAGGAGTTTCATTTCGACAACTTCGTCCGGGTGATGACCTCGGACGCGCAGATGGCCACCTGGATCCTCAACAGCCTGATCATCGTGACCTTCGCCTGTCTTGGCCAGGTGTTCGTCAGCGCGATGGTGGCGTACGCGTTCGCCCGGCTGCGGGCACCCGGAAAGGCCATACTGTTCACCATCCTGCTGAGCACGATGATGGTGCCGGCCGAAGTCACGATCATTCCGCAGTTCGTGTTGTTCCGGGAGTTCGGATGGATCGACACGCTGTTGCCGCTGATCGTGCCGCACCTTTTCGGAGGGGCGTACAACATCTTCCTGATGCGGCAGTTCATCACCCGGATACCCCGCGAATTGGACGAGGCCGCGCAGGTGGACGGGCTCGGCCATTTCGGGGTCTTCGCCCAGATCGTGCTGCCGTTGATGAAACCGGTGCTGGTGGCGGTGGGGGTGTTCAGCTTTTCGTGGGCGTGGGGATGGTTCTTCGGGCCGCTGATTTATCTCAACACCCAGAGCAAGTATCCGCTCGCGCTCGGCGTGCAGTTCCTCTCGGGGACGAGTACGAACGCGCAGACGCCGCCGTACAACCTGGTCATGGTGGGCGCGCTCTTCCTCACGCTGCCCATGGTGATCGTTTACTTCTTCAGCCAGCGCTACATCTACCAGGTCAACCTCGGCACCGGCAGCGCCGGAATCCGCTGAGCCGCCGACCTGAACGTGCCTTGACAAGGGCGCGACTCCGGGACACGTTTCTCACGAGGCGTACGCCGGACCGGCGGCTGTCCAGGCACGGGATGGGGCGAGAAGGATGCTGACTGAGGAACAGGTGAAGCGGTTTCACGCCGATGGGTTCGTCAAGGGCGGCCGGGTGCTCACCGACGACGAGGTGGATGAGCTCCGTGCCGAGATGGTGCGGGTGATCGACGAGCGTGATCGTAAGGACCAACCGCAACCCGTTCACCTCGCGAATCTCGGCACGGACGAGCGTCCGATCTGGCAGATCGTGAACATCTGGCAGGCCAGCGAGCCGTTCGCCAGCCTGACCCGGAATTCCCGAATCACCGAGGAACTCGCCCAGCTCACCGAAGCGAACTCGCTGCGAATGTGGCACGACCAGATTCAGTACAAGCCGGCCGCCCAGGGCGGGCTGCTGCACTGGCATCAGGACGCACCCCTGTGGCCGATCCTGACCCCGATGACCCAGGTGACCGCGTGGGTCGCTCTGGACGACGTGGACGAGAGTAACGGCTGCATGAGCATGGTGCGCGGCTCGCACCTGTGGGGCGACCAGATCGCGTACCTCCACAGCATCGAGGGGGAGCCGGAGCTCCCCGACACCTTCGACGGGCATCCGGTCGAGGTGGTCATGCGGCCGGTGGCCAAGGGTGAGGTGCACTACCACCACTCGCTGACCTGGCACGGCTCGCACGCCAACCTGAGCACCCGGCCGCGGCGGGCCATCGCGCTGCACGTCATGGGTGACGACACGAGGTATGTCGCGAGTGGTGAGCATGTGATGAAGGAGTTCGTGACGGTCGGCGACGGCGAGCCGATGACGGATGAGGCGTTCCCGGTTGTGTGGCAGGGCGCCGTCTGAGGGGTCGGCGACCTTGATCCGGGGCCGGTGGAATGCCGGCCCCCGGATCTCCTACGCGCAGGTCGTGGTGTCGGGCGTACAGAACCTCACCTCCGGATAGCGTGCCGACGGCCCGCGCAACAGGGGCTGCCGCTTGTCACGCAGATGCAGGTCGAAGAAGGCGCGGACGTACCGTCGGGTGATCTCAACGGAGCGGGGCCCGGCCAGTTCGCTACCGAGGTCGACTCCGATCTGCTGAGTGAGCAGGTCATAGTCGGTGAATGACGCGTGCACCGATCCGGCCACCACCAGCCAGCGTTTCCACCCTGTCAGGCGTTTCCAGTCGCGCTCCCACGTGGGATCGAAGCCAGCTGGACCGTGCGCTTCCTGGCCCAGGAACAGAACCGGTCGCGACAGGCCGGGTTCTGGGATCGGTGCGAACATCGTGCCGTCCATGTTGATCCCGGCGCGCACCCGAGAATCCCGCAGCATGGTTTCGGCGACGCTCGCGCCTCCGATTGAGCTACCTGCCATCGCGATCCGGGACGGATCGATCAGGCTGGCGCCCTGCCACTTCGGGTGTGCGCCGGTGAGTTCGTCGAGTACGAAGGAGATATCGGCCGCGCGGCCTTTCACCACCTTCGTACCGAACTCATCGCCGCCCTCACCGGGCACCTCACAAGCCGCGCAGGTGGCGACCCGTCCATCGGGAAAGGTCGTCGCGAAACTCTCGTACGTATGGTCAATGCCGACCACGACGTACCCCCTGCTGGCCAGGTCTTCGGCCAGAGCCGTGAGTGAACTCCTGGGCCAGGTGAAGCCGGGGGAGAGCACCGCCAGGGGCAGGCTGCGTTTTCCTCCTGCTGGTTTCGCGTCGTTGTAGGCGTTGGTCCGCGTCCCGCTCAGCACCTCAGGTGGTACGCCGGTGACCCCTGCTCCTGCCATGAGGAGTTCTGATTCCTTGGGCGTCATATACGGCGCGGGCCGCTCTGCTCGAGATCGCGCCGGATACCACAGGGAGACCATCAACTCCCTCGCCTCCGCCTCGGGCACCCAGGGATCTGGGCGAGAGGTGTCTTTCAGGTGCAGCGAGGTCGTCCCAACGAGGTGGGCTCCGGTTGGCTTCGGCAGGTACGGCGTGGCGGTCGCTGTCCTGTGGGTTTCGACCACAGGACCGGCGGAGGCAGGCGTACCTGCGAGAGTAAGCAACCCTGCCGCGACGACCGTGGCCAATGTGCCGAGACGCCTGCGGCTACGGAATTGGGTGCGCCGGGAATGCTGGCGACCAGGAAGCATCAGATTCTTTCCTTTCTCAAGAGCAACCACGCGCAGAAGCCGGCCAGTGCCGCCGCGAGGGCGAGATAGATCGCCAGCTCGAGCCACTGGATCGTCCAGAAGCGATCAGCTGGTTGATACGACACCAGCTGCTGGTAGCCGAGCTGGTCGAGTTTGTTAACGCACGCCCGCTGTGCCGCCCCCTGCCCGAGACAGTCAGTGACCCACGACGGCGCCGCGACCGGTTGACCGGCGGCATTGACCGTCTGCTGAGCGGTAACCCACGCGCCTGGCTGGTCGAGCGTGAGATGGACACGCTCGCCGTCCCACCTCCTGAGGTTCTCAGCGGTAATCGGCGTGGTCACCTGCTCAGGGGTCACGAGAGCTGGCCGTACCCAGATCGGCATGGCGATCTGGACCGCAAGGAAGACAGCGAGGCTGAGGATCATTGCTGGCAAGGTCCGCCGGACGAGAACCCCCATGGTGACGCCCACGATGAAGGCGAAGGCAGCGTGCCCAAGGGGAGCGACGCCGCGCGCGTCGAAGATCACCGGTGAAAGCCGCGGGAAATAGAAGCCCGCGAGAACGCTGGTGGCATCGGCGGCCGTGTCGATGGGGCTCGCCCACCAGGCCACCGCGAGGCTGAGTATTCCCGCGACGGTCATGGCGGCAAGGCCGGTGAGCCCGAGTTTGATGACCAGCCAGCAGATGCGGGTGACGCTCTGGCTCCACACCAGCCGATGCGTACCGGCGTCCAGTTCGCGGGTGATCAGCGGCGCGCCCCAGAACATGCCGATGATCGCGGGTACGACCATCACGGCCAGGGCACCGATCAGGTAGAGGCTGCTGTTGGCACCGGAGAGCTGGGGCAGAAAGTCGGCGCCGTCGCGGTCGTACTCGTCCCGCAGCTGTGTGCCGGTGATCGCAAGGACCGCGGCGAAAGCGGCGAGCGGGACCACCATCGCCGCCGCCTGGGCGCGAAACTGGCGCCACGTCAACCAGATCATCGAACGGCCTCCGGAGTCGGTCGTACCTCAGTTGCGACGGGTCGACTCAGGTACGCCAGGACGAGGTCCTCCAGACCTTGTTGGTGGGTGGCCAGCAGCGTGTCGATCTCGCCGGCCAGCTGGACGCGGGAGGCGGCCAGCACGATCAGGTAGTCGCAGGCGCGTTCCAGGTCGGACACCAGGTGGGAGGAAAGGATGACGCTGAGCTCGTGCTCGGCGACGGATTCCATCAGGTCCCCCATGAAGTCGCGCCTCGCCAACGGGTCAAGGGCAGCGACCGGCTCATCCAGGATGAGTAGCTGAGGTCGTTTGGCGATGCCCAGAGTGAGGGCGAGTTGGGCACGCTGGCCGCCGGAAAGTTTCCCGGCGCGTTGGGTTTGATCGAGGCCGAGTCGCTTGATCCGGCGTTCGGCCAGGGCGTTGTCCCACCTCGGGTTGAGGCGGGCGCCGAGTTGAAGGTGCTCGGCGACGGTCAGCCCGGGGTAGGTCGGAGTGTCCTGCGCGACGAAGCCGACCCTGGCCAGCTGCGCCGGGCCGCTGGCCGGCCGACCGCCGCACACCTCGATCGTGCCGGAGGTGGGTGTCAGCATGCCCGACGCCAGGTTCAGCAGCGTGGACTTGCCGGCTCCATTGGGTCCGACGAGCGCGACGATCCGCCCGGCCGGAATCTCCAGCGTGCAGTTCGCCAGCGCCCAACGTCGTCGATATCTCTTGCCCAGTTCGTGGGCTCGCACGATAGGTGGCATGGCTTCAGCCTGCGGGCGCCGGCACGGTGCGACCATCGATCGAAAGCACGGTTCAGGCAGGAGAGGGCCGTACTTTCGGCTGGTTCACCTGGGCGTGATGGTTGGCGTGTGAGGTCCGGCAATCTGCGGGTGCGGCAGCTTCGTAATGGCGGGTCGCCTCAGGATCGTGGAGATTCGGGGGTGCTATGACCCCCTGGAGTTTCCACGGTCTTCTGAAGTGCCGCGGGCGTGAGGCGGCTCGGGCCCTCGTTGCGCCGAGTTGTCACCAAGCAAGGCGAATTCAGTGCGCTTCGTGGGGAGATGCCGCGTGAGGTGGCGGCTGTCTCGAATGGCGTACACCCGGTTGTATCGGATAGTGAGAAGCCAGGCTTGTGTCTCACATTTTGTACACCCTTTGGCAGACCTCACGCGGCAAGTCCCCACCTCACTAGGCGAACTTGTCTTGCCTGGTGGGAACATGCCCCGCCTCGTACCGGATAAGGCGTACACAATGTGAGACACCGCCCGCGTCATCTCGACCCGTGAGACAACGGGTCTTCCGCGGCGAGGGATCGCGTTAGGTGAGAGCGGCTGGACGGGGCCGCCGGCTCTGCCAGTACGAGACCGGTGGCTGCAGGATGCAGAACTCGTTACCGTCCGGATCGGCGAGCACGTGCCAGCGCCAGCCGTCTTCGCTGATCGGATCCGCGGTCACCACGGTCGCGCCCAAGCTCACGACCCGCTCGACCTCCGGCGCGAGATCACGGGTCCGCAGGTCCAGGTGGAGCCGGTTCTTGGTGTGCTTCTGGTCCGTGACACGTTGCAGGAGAACCTCGCACCCGTTGGCATCGGCGGGAATCAGGCTCAGATACCGGCCGCCCGCCGGCCCTTCCCGGACGTACCCGAGCACCTCCGTCCAGAAGGCCGCCGAGCGTTCGAGATCAAGGCAGTCGATCACCAGGACAAGATCGCCATGTAGGTAGCGGTGCGAAGTATGACGCATGCCCGCACACTTCCAGCCGCACGAACAAGCCTCAAGTACGAGCACAAGCACGAGCGCAGGTACGGGCCCGGATCACAGCGGCGTCGCGCGGGACCCCAGGATCAGCCGCGCGGCGTCCTATCGTGAGGGCATGCCGAAGTCGCAGGTCCTCGAGGTCGCCGGTCGTGAGGTGACGATCACAAACCCCGACAAGCTGGTCTTTCCGGCCGACGGCTACACCAAGCTGGATCTCGTTCGCTACTACCTGGGTGTCGCCGAGGGGGCACTGCGCGGCATCGCTGGCCGGCCGATGATCCTCAAACGCTTCGTAAAAGGTATCGACGAGGAGGCGTTCTTCCAGAAGCGCGCGCCCTCCAAGCGGCCGGACTGGATCGAGGTGGCCGAGCTCCGGTACGCCTCAGGCCGCTCGGCCGAGGAGGTCGTCGTACGCGACGCGGCCGGCGTGGCCTGGGTGGTCAACCTCGGCTGCATCGACCTCAACCCGCATCCGGTCCTCGCCGAGGACCTCGACCATCCCGACGAGTTGCGGATCGACCTCGACCCGGTTCCCGGCATCGAGTGGAAGCAGATCGTCGAGGTCGCCCTCGTGGCGAAGGGTGTGCTCGAGGACCATGGCCTGACCGCGTGGCCCAAGACCTCAGGCTCCCGAGGGTTCCACATCTACACCCGGATCGAGCCGCACTGGTCGTTCCGCGACGTACGCCTGGCCGCCGAGACGGTCGCCCGCGAGGTCGAGAACCGCGCGCCCGACCTGGCCACCAGCAAGTGGTGGAAGGAGGAACGCCAGGGCGTCTTCGTCGACTTCAACCAGAACGCCAAGGACCGCACCATCGCCTCGGCCTATTCGGTCCGGCCCACTCCCGACGCGCGGGTCTCCACGCCTCTGACCTGGGCGGAGGTGCCGGACTGCGACCCGCAGGCGTTCACCCTCGCAGCGGTGCGCGAGCGGTACGCCGCGCTCGGTGATCCCTGGGCCGGTATCGAGACGTCTTCGGGAAGCCTGGACGCGTTGCTCGACCTCGCCCAGCGCCTCGGTCCTGCGGAGAAGCCGCCGAAGGGCGCCAACCGCACCGGCCGCCGCGAGTCCACCATGCCGCTGATCGAGATCGCGCGGGCGAAGACCAAGCCGGAGGCGATGGCTGGGCTGGAGCGCTGGAAGGCCCGGCACCCGTCTGTGGTGGGCCATCTCCACCCGGCCGACACGCTGGTGGACGGGATGCGGGGGAGGAGTTCGGTCTGGTACCGCATCCGCGTCAACCTCCAGCATGTGCCCGAGGCCGAGCGTCCGCCGCAGGAGCCGCTGGAGGTCGACTACGACCCGTGGGCGGACCTGCCGGGGGCGCGCGAGGGCGGCTAGTGTCCGCAGGACGTCATGTGGGTGGACCCGCGCGCGCCGTTCGACGACGATCAACGGCATGGCCGCCACCCCTTCTCCCGAGACCGCTTCTCCCGCCGACAGCAGCGCATCAGGGACCGCCCGCCACGTGGTCGTCGTCGGCATCGACGGCGTACGGTTCGACACGCTCGCGTCCGCGCGGACTCCGCGCCTTGACGCTCTGGCCGCGAAGGGCTTCCTGCGTCCGGTCCAGGTCAACCCTGACGGCGCGACGATGTCCGGACCGAGCTGGACGACGATGGTCACCGGCGTCCTGCCGCCGGTCCACAACGTCTTCGACAACGACTTCACCCGGCACCGGATCGCGGAGTACCCCGACGTCCTGACCCGGGTGCGGGCGCACGGGCTCGCGACGTACGCCGCGGCCGGCTGGCCACCCCTGGTCAGCGCCGCCAGCGGCGGGCCGGTCTTTCTCGGTGGCGGCCTGCTGCCGAACGATGATCCTGGGCACGACCTTGCCGCCTGGGACACGACCGACGACACGATCACCGCCGACGCCTGCCGGGTCCTCGCCGGACCAGACTGCCCGGCGGCGGCGTTCATCTACCTCGGTGCACCGGACGTCAACGCCCACGAACTCGGCGTCGGTCCGGCGTACGTCACCTCGATCGAACGCAGCGACCTGCGCCTCGGAAGGATCCTCGACACCATCGAGGCGCGCGGCTCCTACGCCGAGGAGGAGTGGACCGTCATCGTCGCGACCGATCACGGCCACCTTGACGAGGGTGGCCACGGCGGCGACAGCCCGGAGGAACGCACGGCCTGGATCGCGGCGGCCGGCGCCTCCCTGCCACCCGTCCCACCCGCCACCCTCGAGCAGGCCGACGTCGCCGCGCACACGCTGACCGCGCTGGGCATCGCGATCGCGCCCGCGGTGGGGGGTGGGCACGACGGGCGAAGCCCGCAGGGGCCGGATCCCACGCAGTGGCGGTTGTACGGCGTACCGTTCGGGGCGCGTGACTGACCGGTATGGAACCCACCGTTGTCGGGGCGGTCCTCGTCGCCGCTGCTCTGCATGCCGTCTGGAACGCGATCGCGAAGGCCATCAAGGACCAGCGGATCGCCTCGGCGCTGATCGGTTCGTCGTACGTCCCGATCGCGGGGGTCGCGGTCTGCTTCCTGCCGCTGCCGGACAGGGCGTCCTGGCCGTACCTCGCGGCGTCGGCGATCGTGCAGTCGGGGTACCTCCTACTCCTCGTCAACGCCTACCGGCATGGTGAGTTCAGCCGGGTCTATCCGCTGGCTCGGGGCACCGCACCCCTGGTGGTCACGGTGGTCGCGGTCGCCTTCCTCGACGAACGGCTCACCAGCGGCCAGCTGGCCGGCATTGTCGCGGTGTCGCTCGCGCTGACCTCTCTCGTCTTCGTCGGGGGCCGGCCGCCGGCGGGCTCGGGACGCGGCCTGGCGCTGGCCGTCGCGACCGGGCTGGCGATCTCGACGTACACCCTCATCGACGGGATCGGCGTCCGGCAATCCGGCCATGCGGTGAGCTACGCGATGTGGTTGTTCCTGTTGCAGGGGCCGGTGATCCTCCTTGCCTGCAAGGTGATGTACGGCAGGGGGTTCTGGTCGGCGCTGGCTGGCTCGTGGCCGCTCGGGCTACTCGGCGGCGTTCTCTCGTTGGTGACGTACGCCATCGTCGTGTGGGCACAGAGTCGAAGCCCGCTCGCGCTGGTGTCGGCGTTGCGGGAGACCAGCGTGGTCTTCGCGGGAGTGATCGGGGCCGTGGTGTTCGCCGAGCGGTTCAGTGCGGCGCGGACGGCGATGACGGTGCTGGCCGTCCTGGGCGTCGTGTTGATGAAAGCCGGCTGATGCTTCGCAGTTTCTCGGGGTTCCGGACCATATGGATCTCGGTGATCCGCCCGCCGGCCACAGTCAACGCGACCACGCTGTCGACCTGTCCGTCGAGGAACCACAGCAGTCCCGGCCAGCCGTTGACCGTGGAGGCGCGCGGGTCACCTGTCGCCGGGTAGCGGCGGGCGAGGCCGCCGAGGAAGCGCGCGACCTTCGATGCGCCGAAGATCGGCCGCCGGGCAGCCCTGACGACCCCGCCGCCGTCGCTGTGGAGGATGACATCCGGATCCAGCAGCGCCAGCAGAGCGTTGAGGTCACCACTTGTCGTCGCCCGGGCGAAGGCGTCCACCACCCGGCGATGGTCGTCGGCGTCCACGTCGAACCGCGGCGCGCGCTCCGAGACACGTTTGCGGGCCCGGGCGGCGAGTTGGCGGCAGGCCGCGGGTGTCCGCCCGACCGCCTTGCCCACCTCGGTGAACGGCAGACCGAACACGTCGTGCAGCACGAACGCGGTCCGCTCGGCCGGGCTCAGCGACTCCAGGACGACCAGCATGGCCAGGCTCATCGACTCGTCCAGCGTGACCCGCTCGGCTGGGTCGCCATCGGTCACGACCGGCTCGGGCAGCCACTCACCGACGTACTCCTCCCGACGCCGGCGAGCCGAGCGCAGCATGTCCAGAGCGATCCGGGAGACGGTGACCACCAGCCATCCGGTGACGTCCTCGATCTCGGTGTGGTCGACACGGCCCAACCGGAGCCAGGCGTCCTGGACCGCGTCCTCAGACTCCTCCACGCTGCCGAGCAGGGCGTACGCGACCCCGATCAGCCGGGGGCGGATCGCGTGGAACTCCATCGCGAGGTCGTCATCGCTACGCACAGAAGGAGGACGAGACACCCGACGATTGTGTGACGTTCGGTCGTCGCAGCAGGCGCCGGGGCGGGCGCAGTAAGGGCTCGCGTTTGTGCCATGGAGAGCCCTAAGCTCCCTCCCCGTGCGAACGTATCGGTGTGGTGAGGGAACCGTCGACGTCGATGACGACGGGCTGGTGGTCGGCGCCCGGCATCCGGCGCATCCAGGGCTGAACGCCGTCCTCGACGACTCGGTGTGGTGGTTTGGCCCCGACTGGCGGTGGGGCACCGGTTTCCTTCTCACCGACGCGGGCTCAGGGCGGTTCGTACGACCCGCGGACGTGGCGTTCGACGAGACGGAAGTCCGGGTCAGCTACGAGCCGGTGCCCGGCCTCCGGCTGGACGTCACCCGCACCTTCGGCGAGAAGTGGCGCGAGCGTTACGTCCTGCGCAACACCTCGACCACGACGATCACCATCGGCTCCTACGCCATCGCGACACCGATCAGGGACCTCTATGGCCCGGCCGCGCAGGTGCTCCGCGAACACTGCCACGCGCACGTCTGGACCGGCGGTGCCGAGTCGTGGCTGGCGGCGGTCAGGATGGACGGAACGCCGCCAGCGTTGGCCCTCGACCTGACCGAAGGTGAGCTCTGGGCGTACTCCATCGCGGGTCGCCACCAGGCCACCAGCTCCAACGTCCGCGGCGTGATCAGCCTGCACGCGACCGACCACGCGCGGGCACCGCACGCGTTCGGCGGCCAACCCGAACTCCGGCTCACGCCGGGACAGGAACTCCCGCTCGGCTGGGAGATCGGGTGGTACGACGACATCCCGGCGGCGCTCGCCGGCCATCGCGCCACCGTGTCGGCGTCCGCCCTGGCCGCCCCGGTCGGCACCCCGATCACGATCAGCACGCCGGATGGTCCCGCCACAAAGATCTCCACCGACGACCACCAGGTCTCACACGTGGACGTACGGCACGCCGACGGCCGTCAATCCCGGGTTGCGGTGTTGCACCACACGCCACTGGAGGAGTTGGTCCGCCGTCGGGTCCGCACGCTGCTCGACCATCACCGTGCCAGCGAGCGGAGCGGCAGCCGGGCGGCGGCGTTCGTGCCGTACGACACCGAACGCGGCCTGCGGGTCGCGCACGACCTGGGGTGGAGCGACTGGTCTGACGCCCGGGAACGGATCGGCATGCCGCAGCTGTTGCTCGAGGCCCGGACCCGTGGCTGGTGTGACAACGTGGCCGAGGTGGACCAGGCGCTCCTTGCCTACAAGGAGTTCTGCCTGGAACACATCATCAAGCCAGACCACCGGGTCAGCGATGGGAGTACGAGCAGCAACACCGCGCGGTTGTACAACCATCCCTGGCTCGCGCAGCTGTTCGCCGACCTCTCCGCGACGTACGGCGATCCGGAGGACCTCACCCGCGCGGTCGGCATCATCGACAGCTACTACGCCAACGGTGGCGAGAAGTTCCTCGCCATCGGGATCGCCGAGGCCGTGCTGCGCGCCGCCCACCTGTGCGAGGAATCCGGCCGTGTCAAGGACGCCTTGCGGCTGCGAGACCACCTGATCGGTCACGCGCGGGCGGTCGTGGCGCTCGGTGCTGACCTGCCCGCGCACGAGGTGGCGTACGAACAGTCGATGACCGCTCCGCTGCTGTCGATCCTCGAAGGCGCCTGGCGGATCGAACCCTCGACGAGCATCCGGGACGCGATGCGGACGGTGCTGCCCTGGCTGCTGGCGTTCGCGGGCGCCCAGCCGCACGTGCGCCTGCGTAACGTGCCCATCCGGCATTGGGATGGCTACTGGTTCGGGCGGTCACGGTTGTACGGCGACACGTTCCCGCACTACTGGAGCGTGCTGTCCGGACGGGCGTTGCTCGACTATCCGGAGGACGTCGAGCTTCCGGACCTGTCCCGTGCACGTGCGCTGACGATCGCCCAGGACGTGCTGCTCGCCAACCTGGTCGACTTCACGGCTGACGGGCACGCCTCCTGCGCGTTCATCTTTCCGTCCGCGGTGGACGACCAGCCCGGCTACTTCGCCGACCCGCTCGCCAACGACCAGGACATGGGCCTCGCGCTCCTCCTGCGTCCGGGCATGGATGGGCGTACGCCCTTGTCTCACGCCGAGCCCAGCTAGTGTGGCGCGGCTCGCGAGGTGAGACGGTGCGGGGCCGGGGACCTCACGCGCCAATTCCCCACCTCGCGCGCCAAATTTGGCGCGCTTCGTGGGAAATGACCACGCAAACGTGATCATTCCTCACCCCAATTCGCGTGCGGTCAACCGGACGCTGTACTCAGGTTGACCAGGAGGTACGGGCCCTGAGCTGACTCCCGGCTGCGGATGTTGGTGGCGAGACCGCCTTGGCCGGCCGGAGGGTTCTGGATCAGCGCGAGGTTGATCGGCTGGCCGGCCGCCACCGCCGAGCGCAGCTGCTCGGTGAGGTCGACGGCGTACCACGCGGCCGTGCTCGTGATGTGCGTCAACCCGAGGTTGGCACCGATCGCCGGCTTGGTGTTCCAGGTCACGGTCTTCTCGTCGAAGGTCGCGGACTCGTGCACCTCCACGTCGATCTCGGTGCCTCCCGTGTCGTTGACCGACGCGTGGAGCTGGAGCGTGATCGACTCGATGGTGCCCCGCACCGCTTCGGGTTGGAAGCGCAGGAACGCCTGCCTGGTGTAACCCGACCCGGCGGGTTGGACGGTCTTGACCAGTAGCGTCGTCGAGGTGCCGTAGTTGGTGTTGGCGTTCGCCCCGTCGTTGACGTAGGTGTCGGCAGCTGCGGGGACGCGTACCTTGCTCGGGTCCACCACGGTGACGGTCCGGCGGGCGTACTCCAGGCGCCAGTCCTTGCTGACGACGATGCCGGCGACGGTGACGCTTCCCTCGCCCACGGCGGTGAGGGTGCCGTCGTCACTTGTGGTGGCCGCGGCTGGGTCGTCGGTGGCGTAGCTGATCGTCGCGTCAGACAGGTCGGCCGGGGTGCCGTCGCTCAGGGTTCCGGCCAGTTCGAGGCGGGCCGTGCCGCCGACGTGCATCGAGTCAGGTGCGGTGAGCAGCACCGAGGCGAGGAAGGGATCGGTGGCGGGCAGCGTGACCGTCCGGCCGGGGATCGTCACCTCGATGATGCTGTTCCAGGCGTTCGCGGTGTTGCCGTGGCCGACGATGCGGAGGTAGCGCGCGGAGACCTCGTCGAACGTGTACGTCTCGGGAGTCGCCCGCGTACCCGAACTCGACCCGCTGAACACCTGTCGCCAGTCACCGCCCGCCGGCGCGACCTCGAGGTCGAACCGCGACGCCCGCTTGTCGCCTTGGTACCACGCGATGGTGACACTCGACACGGGACCGTCCGCGCCCAGGTCGTACGCGATCCACTGGCCGTCACCCTCGGCGGACCAGCGCGTGGCCGGGTTGCCGTCCATGGTGTTCTCGGGCACGTTGCCGTCGTCGGCGCTCGCGATAATGGTGCTGGGGAAGTTGCCCGGGCCGATCTCGGTACGGAAGAAGATCTGGTAGCGAGCGCGGGCCTTCCCGGGTGAGGTCACGTCAATGGTGGCCGCGCCGGGCAGCCGGCGTACCGGATGGATCATCACCCGGTCGCCCTCCCCCGCGGGGGTCGCGGTGACCACCGGCAGCTTCGCGCCACGGGGCCGGAGTACGTCGTAGACGAAGGTCCGGCTCGAGAACTCCTCGAGCGCCTTGCCGTCTACCGAGAGCGACTTCAGGGCGTCAACCTTCGCGGGTCCGACTGACCAACCAGACAGCGGTGTGACGGGTTCGGCGGGCGGCGCCTCCTGACCTTCGCGCACCGGCGTGAGCTGGACGGCAACCCTCGGGTTGGTCACTCCGGTCAGGCGGATCGCCAGCTTCCGGATGCCCAGGTTGTCGTTCTGGACATCGGGATCAGGCGAGGTCCACAACGGCTTGGCCGCGGCGTTGTAGAAGACCGCGCCCTCGGGTGAGGTGATCCGGGCCAGCACCTGCTGGCCGCCGCGGGTCAGCCGGGCGCTCCGGCCGTCCGCGGCGACCGCGATCGTGGCGGCGGTGTGCATGAACCACCAGACCTCGGCCGGCTCGGCCGCGGTGAGCTCGTCCTGGACGAGGAGTTGCTGGCGGTTGTCGAACTGCCGTACGCCGCGCCGCCAGGAGGTCAACGCCGGATGGGCTTCGGTGAGATCGGCGATCGCGTAGGCGGCGGTCGGTCCGGAGGCCCGGCTGATGATCGTGCCGGTGGCGGTCACCACCTGGTCGTCTCCCTTTCGGGGATTGACGATCAGCGTGTTCTGGCCCTCGGCGCGCTTGCGGTAGTAGGTCCAGCGCTGGCCGCCCGGACCACCGGCGAAATAGCCGGGCATGTTGTAGTCGTCACTGCCGAGTTCGATAGCCCAGCGCAGACCGAGCGCGTCAAAAACGAAATTGCCGAGGTCGAGGTCACCGTGGCTGGTCGAGTTGTTGCCGCCTTTGAAGCCGGCGAACGTGGCCGTGCGATTCTCCCAGCCACTGCGCATCGTCGCGACCTCGCAGCGGCCGAAATAGCCATCGAACGCCAGGTCCGCCTCCAGTGGAGACTTCACCTGGTCGGCGTCGTACCACAGCAGGGACAGCGGACTCTGGAGCCAACTCACCGGATTCCGGTCCATTCCCTGGACGCCCCACCAGCCGAAGACGGGAGTGGCGTACGTCCTCGCCAACCAGAACATCTCCGGCGGCTGCGGTGAACCCCCGCCCGCGTCGTAATAGTTGAAGTTCTCGCCGGCCGGACCGGTCAGGTGGATCGGGAAATAGCCCGTCTCCGCGAGGCCCGCCGACTGGGAAAGGCCGTGATCGTCGCCGGTGGCGGTCCGGAGCGATTCGAGATAGGGCAGGAGATATTTGGTCGCGTAGCCCCAGTACGACCCGAGCCCTTCGGGATATCCGCCGTTGGGGGCGTATTCCGCGATCGCCCGCGGAATGGACCGTAGGGCGTGGTCGAGGATCTGGGTGCACAGCGTGGGCTCGTCCTGTGCGAGGGCGAGCGCGCCGAGGGAGAGGCCGCTGTTGCAGACGATGTTCCAGTTGTTGGTGCCGGTGTGCCAACCGAAGGCGCTCTCATAGACCCGGAGGCCAGGTTTCAGGCCAAACTCCACCATCGCCTGCCGCAACACCGCACGCTGCTCGTCCGTCCAGACATGGAAGAGCCAGTCGTAGCCGATCGCGAACGCGTGCGTCATTTCGGCGGTGTCGAGGAAATGGCGCTGGCTGTTCCAGTCCGGAAAATGCGCGGCCGCGTTGAGTTCGGCCCACAGACGGTTGGAATAGGCCGGGTCGTTCTCCACGGCGAACGCCACCGCCAGGGAATAGGTCCGGCGTACCACCTCACGACTCGTGTCGAGCAACCGAAGCCCGTCGGGTATGACGTATTTCGAAACCGGCAGCGGCACGATCGCATCCGCGTCGGCCTTGACCTTGGCGTACCACCTCGCCAGGGTGTCGTTCGCGGTGGCCCTGGCCTTGAGGGTGGCAAGGTCGTGCAGCATCAGTCTCGGATGTTCGCTGATGACCGAGGCGGTCATGATGGCTCCCACGTCGTCGGCGAGGGCGGGCCGCGGGTGGGCCGCTGACAGGCCCCAGGCGGCGGCGGAGGTGGTGGCCGCTGCGGCGGCCGCGAGCGAGCCGGTCACGAAGGTACGTCGCCGCATTGTGCTCTCCCCGGAGAATCCGCTGCCGCTACGTTGCCCTCGATGCTGGCAGGGGATCGTCTCGTGGGGAAGCGGTTTCCAAGTCCGACTCCGGCTACTTTCGATGGCGCAAATCGCTACCGCTCCAGGTCTGTCAGCCTCTTCTTCGGCGAGCTTCTTCGCAAGCACCTTGTCCGCCAGGTCCGGGTCCACGGCGTTCAAGACGGCTTGCCCAGACCGGCAAGGTCTTTCGGGTCAAAGACGCGAGCATGCTCGACCAGCACCTGCTCGGCCTCGGCCCTGGTCTCCTGTCCGGCTTCCTTCGGCAGGTCACGGATCGCCTTCGCGATCACCCTCGCGTGATCAGCGCTGATCTCCCCGGCGTTCAACGCCAACTGGACAAGCGGGAGGGCGGTGTCCAGGTCGTTGGCCAGGCGCACCGCCGCCCGCGCGTGTTCAGGGCGCATCCGCAGCAGCGACGACAGCAAGGCAGCTGTGCACGTCGCGCCGGCTGTTCGGCCCAGGTCCTGCCGGTCGGCCTCGCGGATCACCTGAAGCTTGACCGCCTCCAGCTGCGCCGAGAGAGCCTCCAGGCTCAGGAGCAGGTCGGTGAGCTCCTCGTGAGGAGTCGACCACAACAGCGCACCCGACTCCTCGGCGAGACGGGCACGTATCCGCTCGACCAGCACCGAGAACCCGTGCCGGCCCGTGTCCGTCGAGGTCGGATCCATGCCCGAACGCTAGCGGCGACCAACGACAAGACCCCGGCCCGAAAGCCCAACAAAACAAGGGCATCCAGCATCCGACAAGACCACCGTTCTGGGTCGGGGGCACCCTTGGCCAATAGAGCCGTACAAGGTGCCCCGACCCAAAACGGCACGCCCTGCGATGCCAGCCGCTCACCGCTCACCGCTCACCGCCGGGCTCGCGTTCCATGATCATGAAGGCAGAAAGGGCTATACGTCCCAGAACCCTTCATGAAGAAGTTCATGATCAGCAATTTGATCGCGGTCAAAGGGCTAGTCATTCCACCTTGGCCAGGTCGACCTCGAACTCCATTTCCACCTCGTCGCGCAGCTTGAGCGCGCCGAGGAACGCCGAATAGGGCTTGATGCCGTACGCCGTCTGCACAATCACGCCCGTCCCGCGATAGCTCTGCGGCGCCTCCTCGCGCACCGTCAGCTCGACCGGCACCGCGACCCCGCGAATCGTCAAGGATCCCTTGACGGTCCAGCCGGCGCCGTCGACGGAGATCTGGCTGGACTCGAACGCCGCGGCCGGGTGGTGGTCCACCTCGAGGATCTTCCGCGCGTTCGTCTCGATCTCCTGCCGGTCCTTGTCGGATAGCGGCTTGACCCCGCCGGTGCCCTCGCGTACCCGCAGCGATCCCATCTCCACGCGGGCGGTCACGGTGGCATCCTCGGGCGTGTCTGAGGGGACGTTCACCTGCGCCAACCAGTCAGTGACCTCGATGGTCAGGTCGTGCCCGACCTTTGAGGCCACACCCTGGCGACCGGTGCGCAGGAGCAGGCGTCCCGTGTGCGGTCCCAGCCGGAACTGACCGTGCGGAAGTGCCATGTACGCGACGCTAGGGTGGGCATCGCTTCAGGGCCAGCGGTTCGGGAAAGTCCGGATCCGGCGTACCCGGCGAGTTCGACGTGCGCGGCCATTCGTCAGCGGAAAATCCTTGGCGCCGCTGGTGGGGTTGCTCAGTAGGGTCAGCCGCATGGCGGACGACGCGAACGGTCAGGCCCGCGGCCTGCGTGCGATTCCGACAGCGAAGCTGGTCACGGCGCTGGGTGTCCACTACGGCCTCGATGCCAGCGCGGCGGCCGATCTCGGGGGAGGGCTGAACCTGAACCTCCTGGTCATGAAGGGATCCGCCCGCTACGTGGCCCGCGTCTACCGGCCGTACGTCACGCCCGAGCGCCTCGACGACATCCAGCGGGTGCGCCGCGAACTCGCCCGCGCGGGGGTGCCGTGCTCACCGCCCGTGCCCACCGGTGATGGCAAGCCGTGGATCCGCGTCGAGGGCCGGATGGTCGAGGTTGAGTCATACGTTGAACACGACCACAGTCGGATGATCACTCCGGACCTCCTCCAGCGTGGTCTGCCCATGCTCGGCCGGATCCATTCGTTGCTCCGGGAGGTCGAGGTCTCACCGGCCGGCCGTCTCACGCGGTACGCCAACCACATCGAGCCCGACGAGGTGTACCGCGGCACAGCGGCCGGGACCGCACGGATCCGATCCTGGGATACGACGCCGGCCGAGCGGCTACTCGCGGACCGGTCTGATCGGCTGGCCGCGTTGGTCTGGGAGGCCGAGTCCGGCCTGGTCGGCAGGCTTCCCCGCCAGTTGGTGCACGGCGACTTCTGGGACGACAACGTGTTCTTTCGGGGCGCGCGTCTGGTGCACGTCGGCGACTTCGACTTCATGGGCGAGCACGCCCGCATCGACGATCTCGCGTTGACGCTGCACTTCGCGGACGTTGAGTTCGGTCACCTGGATAACGGCCGCCGGATCGACGCCCTCCGCCGGTTGGTCGACGCGTACGGCAGCGGACTCGACCAGCGGCTCAGCGACGTCGAGCGGACCGCGCTCCCGTGGGCGTTGGCTCGCCAACCCCTGTGGAGCATCGGGGGTTGGGTCCCCCGACTCGACGATCAGGACCATGCGCGCCGGCACGCCGCCGCATCGATGGACGAGGTGGAGCGGGCGTTGTGGATTGCGCAGGACGCCGATCGGTGGGTCGCGGCGTTCACCCGCTGAGCGCGCGTGGTTTAGGGTCGTACGCACAAAAGTCAGGCCACGTCGAGGAGCATCATGGGCTGTGAACTCAAGCCCGGCCAGCCACGCACGCGTTGACACGGTGATATCTGACCTGTCGTCGCGTGCTGCGTAGGCTCGCGGCAGGGCGACTCCGCCTGGGAGCTTCGTCTTCTTGCTCCCGCCGGCTTCGAAACGCCTGCGTCCCGTCGTCGACTGCCCACTGTCGTACGCCTGTCGAAGCCCGGCAATGTCGCTGCCCGGAAGGTGGCCGCGGTGCCGTTGCTCCTCCTTGCTTATCTCGCCTTTGTCAGCATTGCCCTGCCCGACAGCATTCTCGGGATGGCCTGGCCGTTGATGCGCCAGAGTCTCGGTGGGCCCATGAGCGCGCTTGGGTTCATGGTGCCGTTCGGGATCGCCGGATATCTCACCTCGAGTTCGTTGACCGGCTTCCTCCTCGCCCGGATCAGTGTCGGCTGGCTTCTGGCCGGCAGCACCGCCGCGTCGGCCGTCTCGCTCGTCGCCTGTGGTCTCGCGCCCGCGCTGTGGGTGGTCGCCGCCGCGATGCTCGTGGGTGGGTTCGGGTCGGGGGCGGTCGACTCGGGGCTCAACGCCTACGCCGCAAGCCATTTTGGCGCCCGCCACATCAACTGGATGCATGCGAGTTACGGACTTGGGGCCACTGCGGGTCCGTTGCTCATCACCGCCGGGCTCGCCAGCGGGTTGAGCTGGCGCTGGGGGTACGCCGTCCTGGCGGTCGTCCAGACATTCCTCTGCGCGGCGTTCGCCCTCACCGCCAGGAGTTGGGGACCAGCGGGATCGCCAGGTGGCGGACGTCGGCCTAGACAGCCGGCCTCCGCACCTTCGGCTTCCGAGGCGGCTGAGGACCGGCGGCCCAGTGGTCGAGCCGCGATCTGGCGCGGCGTGGCCGCTGTCGCGCTTCAGACCGGTGTCGAGTCGGCGACCAGCCTGTGGGCGTTCGTGTTTCTGACCGAGGGACGTGGCCTCGCGACGGAGCCGGCCGGGCTCACGGTGTCGGCGTACTGGGCGGCGATGTTCGTCGGCCGGCTGGTGCTGGGGCCGTTGGCGGAGCGGGTCGGGGTCAGGCCGGTCCTGACCGGTGGCGTGCTGGGCGTGATCGCCGCGACCCTGCTGATGGCGCTGCCGGCGCCGCCGTGGGTGGCGGCTGTCGGGATCACGGCGGCGGGGTTCGCCACCGCGCCGATCTTCCCGCTCATGACGCTGACCACCTCAGAACGAGTCGGCGCACGCCGGGCCCAGCAGGCCATCGGGTTCCAGGTCGCCGCGTCGACGGTCGGCAGTGCCGGAGTGTCGGCGGGCGTGGGCGTTGTCGTGGGTCATCTTGGCGCGGCGTGGATCGGGCCCTGCCTCCTGGCGCTGGCCGTCGCGATGGGAGTGGCGTACGCCGGGATCCGGCGTTGAGGCCGGCTCCGGACTGCCGCCCGAGCCTGGCCGCGATGGGCCGCGTTCGAGACCTTCAACAAGTCATATTTATCGATTAGGGTCGGGCGCGCCACTGACCACAGGCACTTTCTCCGGTGTGAGGAGTCCGCGGTGTTGCGTCATCTGCGTGCGGCGTTGCCTCTGCTCCTGTTCGGTGTGCTCCTCGTCTCGACGGTGCAGGCTCCCGCGCGCGGGGATACCGGCCTGCCCGCCGGCTCAGAGGACGCACTCGCGAGGGCCTACTACCAGCTGCTCCTGCAGAACACCCGATTCCAGGAGAGCACCTGGAACGCCGAGCTCGGGTCGTATGGCATCGAGAGCTGGGACGTCGTGGGCACGCTTGGCAATGCGGTCCTGCTGAAGTTCGGTACGTACGACGCGACGGTCGCCGGCGTTGACAAGGCGACCTTGCGCGAGCACACCGTGCGCAGCATCGCCAAAGCTGTTGCCCGCAACAGGTTCGTCGACCCGGTGAACGGCACCTGGGGAGCGCGGATCTACTGGGACGCGACAATGGAGGCCTACCTCGCCGACGCCGCGCACCTGATGTGGGATGAGCTCGACGCGACGACCCGCGCGAACGTCGACACGATGACCCGCGGCGAGGCGACGTACCTCGCTGACGTCGGCGCTAATCCGACGGACCCGAGCCGGGAGGGCGGGACGACCAACGGACTCGCTGGCGGATATCTGAAGGACACCAAGCTGGAGGAGATGGGCGCCCGCACGATGATGTTGTCGGCCGCCGACGCCTATCTTCCGAACGATCCGGACGCGCCGCGCTGGCGGGAATGGCTTGATCGTTGGACGCTCAACATGCCGGGCCTCCCGGTCGCCGACCGCGTCAATCCGGCGGTCGTCGCGGGCCGTCCCGTCCAGGAATGGAACACCGCGCAGAACGTCTTCGACACGTTCACGTCCGAAAACCACGACACGTGGAACGGCATGTACCAACAGTCGGCCAGTACGTATCCGGGCCGCAATGTCGTGCGTTACCTCCTGACCGGTCAACGCGTGCCGCAGAGCCAGATCACGCTGCCCAACAACGACGAGTTGACTGAGGTGCTCAACCGATTGGGTACGTCCGCAGGCGTACCCGTCGAGCACATGATCGCCGACCGCCAGCATCTGTACGGCAGGAGCCTGATACCGCTCACGTTCCGCGCGATGGTGAACGGCGACCGGCTTGCCGCGCGCGCGGAGCGGATGCTCGCCGCCAGCCTGCCGGCGTACGTCGCCTGGCCGCCGGTGGGCCGACTGGTGAAGTCCAACGAGGGAACGAAGTACGAAACCGAGGCGCGGGCCGAGGTGGCGTACGCCTATCTGCTGCACTACTGGCGCGACCGGCTCGCCGGCGACGTCCGTCCGGTGAGCGAGGCGGAGTACTTCTCCCGGGTGTCGGGTGTCACTGACTTCGGTGCGGTGCCGGGCTACGTCGCCCACCAGACGTCGAGGTCGCTCGCCATCCCGACGACCAAGCCGGGCTACACGAAGTTCGCGTTCCTGCCCAACCATGACGACTGGTTCGTCAACCCTGCCAGCAAGTCGCCGTCCTTCCTGCCGTCCGTCGCGACGCCGGACTCCTTCACTTCCCGCACCTACACGAAGGTGCGGGACGGCATCGACGCGACCGCCACGGTGGTGCGGCGGGGTTCGTCGTACGCCGGATTCACCACCCTGCCCGACGGGACGATCGCGTACGCCACCACGGGAACCGGCGACGACGAGGGATACCTGCGATTGTTCAACCTCAGCATGCCGGGGATGCCGGGCCTCGATGGCAACCGTACCTTTACAACGGCCGCGGGGAGCGTGACGTTGGCGGCGGACAACCACGGTAGGGGCGGGACGGAGACGTTGGAGTTCCCCGCCACCCGGGCGCGGCATCTGCGCATGGTCGGTGTCCAGGCGCAGTCCCAGTGGGGTTACTCGATGTATGAGTTCGAGGCGTACGGCTCGGATGGCGATGTCAACCTCGCGTTGGCGAAGCCGGCGACCGCCTCGACCAGCTTCGGTGCCAGCAGCACACCAGACAAGGCGGTGGACGGCGACCACGCCACCCGCTGGGCCAACTCCGCCCAGGAACGCCCCACGATGAAAGGCTGGTGGGCGGTCGATCTCGGTGCGGAGGCTGACGTCGACCGGGTGAAGATCCACTGGCAGGAAGACGCCTGGCCGTTCAACTACCGCATCGAGGCATCACTCGACGGCCAGACGTGGAAGACGGTGGCCGGCGTCCCGCGCTGGACGACGCTCGACGGTGACTGGCTCAACGTCGACGGGCGAGCGGGTTTCGTGATCTCTGGTTCGACGAACCCGATCGGCGTGGCGCCTACCGCGGTGGCGCTGTCTCACGGTCCGGCGGTGGGCTCGGCCGGCATGGTGGTGCAGGGCTACCCGGCGCAGTCGCCTGAGGAGACGGCGCGGCTTTCGCGAGCACCCCAGCCCTCTGGCGGTCCCGCGGCGCTGCGGGCCGCGCTGAACTCCGCGTACCTCTCGGTCTTCAATCTCGGTGATGCGCCGCTTGACAAGGTGGGCTTGACAGTGCCGCAGGCGGGATCGAAGCGGGTCGTCTACCGGGGTGCGCAGACGCTGACCCGCGACGGCCTGTCGTACGCCGTCTCACTCGCCGCCGGCTCGGCCGGCGTCGAACTCCCGCGGTTCGAGGTGTCGAGCAACGATTCCCTTACTGGGTTGGAGATCGAGGTCGGCGACTCGCATAACGCGACGGTCCGCAATCCTGGTCCCACGGCGGCGGTGGTACGCCTGACGTCGATCGTGACGGGTGAGAGCCGTTCGGTGAGGGTACGCCCCGGACAGGTCGTTCCGGTCACCTTCACCGTCGGAGTGCGCACGCCGACGGCCGACCTCGCCCGCGACCGGATCACCTACCCCAGCTCACCACTGCCCGTGGGAATGACCGACCCCGACCGTGCTGTGGACGCGAACCCCGCGACAGCTTGGACGCCGGGGGCCTCCGACCGCCGGATCGTGGTGAACCTCGGCTCGGCGAACCAGATCCGCACGGTGACGCCGCGCTGGACCTCGGGCGCCGTTCCGTCGTACACCGTCGAGGTCTCCGACGATGGTGTTACCTGGAAGCCCTTCACGAGCGGGACAACCGGGAGGTACGTCTCGCTGCACGTCGGCACCTGGCGTCGCGGTGACGCGAGCCTCGCCGAACTCCAGGTCATGCCCTGAGCCGTACCTCGCGGCGACGGGCCTGGTCGGCACGAGTTATCGCCAGGGTGGATTCGCCAGGCGTAGGAGCCTGGTGAACCCTCTGGCAGCCTCGTGATGGCCTGGTCATCTCAGATTGTGAAGCTTTTGGGGTGCTATGACCCCCTTGAGTTTTCACGATCTTACTGAGGTACTGCGGATGCGAGGTTCGATCCGAGAGTCGGTCATCGTCAACCAACGCGAGACCATGGGCTTTGAGGAGGCCTCCAGGCCAGTGGCGTGCGAGACCGGCTTATGGTGTGCGGCTCGCCGGAACGCTGGCCGGCGCCGATGCGGCCCCGGCCCCGACGTCGGCCCCGGGTCCGGCGCCTGGATCGAGTGCGGGACCGACCGCGGGACCGAGTGCGGGATCGAGTACCGGTGCGGCTCCCGCTTCATCCCCTACCCCCGCCGGACTGAAGATGACCTCCCCACGCGACACCCTGTCCCGACCGGCGGCCTTGGCCGCATAGAGAGCGCGGTCGGCGTGCTCGAGGAGTTCGTCGAGGGTCGCGCCGTCTTCCGGGAACACCGCGACCCCAATCGACATGGTCAGCCGGATGATGGCGGACGTGCCAGGCGTACTCTTCGCACCGTCATCGGTGGACACCGCCAGCGGATCCCCGGATATCGCCGTACGCAACCGTTGAGCGGCGCCGACCGCATCGCTGGCGTCGACGCAGGGCATCCCGATCACGAACTCCTCGCCACCGAACCGCCCGGCGAGATCCTCGGCCCGGATCGCGGCCCGCATCCGTCCCGCGATCGCGTGCAGGGCCTGGTCGCCGATGAGGTGGCCGTGGGTGTCGTTGATTCGCTTGAAGTGGTCGAGGTCGCCGAGCAGGATGCCGAAGCGTTCGCTCCTCCGCCGGGCGCGGGCGAGCCGGTCCTCGACCTCCTGGCGCCACCACGGGAAGCTCGCCAGCTCGGTCTTGCCGTCGGTGTTGGCCTCGGTCTCGAGCTGGTCCAGCAGGAGCGCCCGCTGGCCGGTCAGGGTGATGGGAATGGCGAGCAGCGCGATCCAGGGGCTCACCATCGAGGCGGCTGCCACGAGACATCCAAGCCCGCCTGCCACGGCGTCGACGGCCAACTCGGGCGGCTCGCCGAACATCTGCCGGGGCGTGCTCCCTGGCACGAGCAGCCGGATCGCGATCGCGCACACGAGCGTGTCGATCGCGATGAAGGTGACGGCCGCCGACACCACCGCGGCCATGACCGAGGCTGCCGCCGACCATCGCGCGTCGAGCAGAGTTTCGCGCAGGGTGTCGTAGACGCCGTGCGCCGCGGCGGTGGAGAGGAGGGCGACTGCGGTGCTGAACACCCAGCGATGCGGTATGCACCGGCTCGCGCGGATCCGCCACCACACCCGCATCACGAGGACGCAGGCCAGGGCCGTGGCGGGGTTGAGGACGACCGCGGCGGCCAGCATCCACACCGGCTGGAGGTCCTTGTGCAGCGCGCCACCGCGGCGTCGGCGACGCTCGACCCGGCGTGCTCCCTCCGTGCCGATCACGGCACACAGGCACAAGGTGACAGCTGTACCGATCTCGCTGACCCGCGGCGGCCCGCTCAGGGCGAGCGCGACGCAGGAGGCGAGCGCTACCGCGTCAACTAGGAGAAGGTACGTGATCGCCGGCACCGAGAGCGACCACAGTCGCCAGGTGCGCAGCCCCCGCCGCTGATCTACCACCATTTGCGTTACCGTACGGCGTCGGTGCGTGTCACCGCCAGACCTTGTTCACGCGCGGCGGTGCTATTCCGCACACCGGGACGACCTGCTCACGGCCGGGGACGGGCGGCGTGAAGGATCTGCGTCAACTGCTCGGCGTTGGTCTGGGCGTAGTTCCGGTAGCAGTTGTTCATGATCACGTGAGTGGTACGCACCTCGTCGGCGAGTTGGCGGACTTTCGGTGCCCACTCGTGGAGCTCGGCCTCCGAATAGTGGTAGCCGAAGCGTTCGTAGATGTTGTGGCTCGTCCATTTGTCGCTGTGCCCGTGAAATCGCAGCACCGCCAGGTCGGCCGTGGTCGCGAGCACCGGCGGCACCGAGCTGCGATATCCCTGTGGCATGTCGACGCAGGAGAGGGGTACGGCGTACGACCGGAGAAAGTCCAACGTCTCCTCGCGGTTCCGGTCGGACAGCCAGCTGAAGTTACGGAACTCCACGCAGATCTGGTACGGCGTGCAGCGTTCCTTGGCCCGCAGGATGTACTCCTTGTTCTGCCTGCTGATCGAGAACCACGGCGGGAACTGAAAGAGCAGCACGCCAAGCTTTCCCGCGTCATACAGGGGTTCGAGGGCGCCGAGGAAACGTTCCCACACCGCGTCGACCGCCGTGGAGGCCAGGTCCTTGAGATAGATGTTCGTCTTGTCCGTCTCGATCCGGAGATCCTTGTAAAGCGCCCCCGGCCGGGTGGGATGCAGCGTGAGAAGGGAGAACGCCTTGATATTGAACGTGAAGTTCTCGGGAGTACGGCTGGCCCACAGGGAACTGTTGCGTTCAGTGGGCGGGGTGTAATAGGTCGAATCGACCTCGACGACGGGGAACTTCTCGGCGTAGTAGCGCAGCCTTTTCTCCGGAGTGTCGACGTCGCCCGGATACCACCCGGATTCGAGCAGCGTTTTGTCAGTCCAGGAAGCGGTGCCGACGAGGATGTTGCCCACGCCCACGATCTAGCCACTACGCCGACCCGAGAAACCGCACCGCCGTGCCCCGCCACAAGGCCGGGCACGCCGCCTGCGAGCCAGCCGCTGTCTGTCGTTCGTCCGCTCAGTGGCAGAGCCCCTGCTCACCGGCGGTACGGATGAACGTGAGGAGAGCCGCCTGGATCGCCTCGGCCCGCTCGGGGCGCTGGTCGGTCGTGTTGGCCTCGTAGACGAGGACCCGGCGGCCATCGTCGCTCGCGAGCACCACGGTCTCCATGCCCATGACGGTGCCCGCGGTCATCCAGGTCTGGCAGCCGGCGAGGTCGATCGGGTCGATGGTGACCGTCCGCGCCTTCATCTCCGCCAGCTGTTCGGGTGGTAGGAGACGCCCGCCGAGCAGCGCCCGGGCGAACCCCGCCAGGTCGTCGGCCGTGGACACGAGCGCGCCGGCGGTGCCGCCCCAGGTCATGTTGTAGATGCTGTACTCCCCGGACTCACCGCTCGCCAGCGTGAGATAGGCCTTGGAGTGTGGCCCTCGCATCGACGGGTCGTTGCCCGGGAAGTACGTCGCGCGCAGGCCGGCGCGCTCGATGACGTTCCGGGTGATGTACTCCTGCGCCGGTTGGCCGGTGACGCGTTCCAGGATCAGCCCGGCCAGCACGTAGTTGGTGTTGGAGTACGCCTCAGCGGCTCCTGGCTCGCCGGTGGGCGGCTCCGCCAGACCGGTCAGCGCGAGGTCGCGGGCCGACAGTGAACGGAAGCGGTACGCGTCCACACTCGCGAGTGAGTCGGGCATGCTTGGAAACAGCGGCGCGATGTAGTTGCCGATCCCGCTGGTGTGCTCCAGCAGCATGCGGACTGTGACCCTCTGCCCGCGCTCACCCGGCACCAGGTCGGGCAGATAGCGGCCGATGGGAGCGTCGAGGTCGATCCCCCCCAGTCCGACCTGCTGGAGTACGGCGACCGCGGTGAACGCCTTGGTGACGCTTCCGATCCGATGCTGGAAATGGGGACGCACCGGCCGGCTCGTTACCAGGTCGGCGACTCCGGAGGCGCCCCGCCAGGTCCCGTGGCCTTGGTCGAGTCGCGAGATCGCACCGTGAATGCCGGCCCGGTGCACACCGTCAAGTGCGGCTTGCAGCTTCGCGGCGTCCAGGCGTTCAGGACCTGATGCCTGGGCGGCCGCCGGCGCGACGAAGGCGAGCAGGACCACACCCGCGGCGACCATCGTTCGCAACGGCTTGCGGTAGAAGCGCATGAATGTCCTTTCCCTGTGAGCCGAGTGGGTTCCTCCAGCCTTGGGCAGAAGGCGCTGGCGGGACATCGGCCGATGGGCTGAGGAGCCGGGAACGTCAGGCGAAGTGGCCGGCCGATCGGCGGATGGATCACCTGGTCACGTTCCCAGGGGTAGGGCGACCAGGGTGGCCGTCGCGAAACCGGCGGCGTACGGCACGATGGAACGGCCATGACACTTGCCGACGCGTTCCCCGACACCGCCGAGCCAGACGCCGACTCCCTCTATGACGCCTTCTCCGCCTGGGCGGAGCGGCAGGGGCTCGCGCTCTACCCGCACCAGCAGGAAGCGCTCATCGAGATCGTGTCGGGCGCCAACGTGATCCTCAGCACCCCCACCGGGTCCGGCAAGAGCCTCGTCGCCGCTGGCGCTCACTTCACCGCCCTCGCGCACGGCCAGCGCACCTACTACACCGCGCCGATCAAGGCGCTGGTGTCGGAGAAGTTCTTCGCCCTGTGTGAGATGTTCGGGCCGGCGAGGGTCGGCATGATGACGGGCGACGCGGGTGTCAACGCGGACGCTCCGATCATCTGCTGCACTGCGGAGATCCTCGCCAACATCGCCTTGCGCAGCGGCGACCGGGCCGACGTCGGCCAGGTCGTGATGGACGAGTTCCACTTCTACGCCGAGCCTGACCGGGGTTGGGCCTGGCAGGTGCCGCTACTCGAGCTTCCGCAGGCGCAGTTCCTGCTCATGTCGGCGACGCTGGGGGACGTCTCGAGGTTCGAGGCGGACCTCACCCGGCGGACCGGCCGGCCGACCGCGGTGGTGCATTCCGCCGAACGCCCGGTGCCGTTGCTCTTCTCCTACGTCACCACCCCGCTGCACGAGACGCTCCAGGAGCTGCTCACCACCCACCAGGCGCCGGTCTATGTCGTGCACTTCACCCAGGCGGCGGCACTCGAACGCGCGCAGGCGTTGATGAGTCTGAACGTCTCCACCCGCGCGGAGAAGGACAAGATCGCCGAGACGATCGGCAACTTCAGGTTCACCGCGGGATTCGGCCGGACCCTCTCGCGGCTGGTCCGCCACGGCATCGGCGTCCACCACGCCGGGATGCTCCCGAGGTACCGCCGGCTCGTCGAAACCCTCGCGCAGGCAGGCCTGTTGAAGGTCATCTGCGGCACCGACACCCTCGGCGTGGGCATCAACGTACCCATCCGCACGGTGCTGTTCACCGGCTTGTCGAAGTACGACGGTGTCAAGACCCGCCTGCTCAGGGCCCGGGAGTTCCACCAGATCGCCGGGCGGGCCGGGCGGGCCGGCTTCGACACGCTCGGCCAGGTCGTCGTCCAGGCGCCCGAGCACGTGGTCGAGAACGAAAAGGCTCTGGCCAAGGCCGGGGACGATCCGAAGAAGCGGCGCCGGGTGGTCCGCAAGAAGCCGCCGGAGGGTTCGATCGGCTGGGGCCGGCCGACGTTCGAGCGGCTGGTCGAGGCGGAGCCCGAGACGCTGACGTCGAGCTTCGCGGTCAGCCACGCGATGCTGCTGAACGTGATCGGGCGGCCCGGTGACGCGTTCGAGGCGATGCGCCGCCTCCTCACAGACAATCACGAGGACCCCGCCGCGCGGCGCCGGCTCATCCGCCGGGCGATCGCGATCTACCGCGCGCTGCTCGCCGGGGGAGTGGTCGAGCGGCTGGCCGAGCCGGACGAGGAGGGCAGGCGGGTCCGCCTGACCGTCGACCTGCAGTTCGACTTCGCGCTCAACCAACCCCTGTCACCGCTGGCGCTGGCCGCGATCGAGCTGCTCGACCGGGAGTCGCCGACGTACGCCCTGGACGTCGTGTCGGTCATCGAGTCCACCCTCGACAATCCGCGGCAGGTCCTGTTCGCCCAGCAGCACAAGGCACGGGGCGAGGCGATCGCGGCGATGAAGGCCGACGGCATCGAGTACGACGAGCGGATGGAGCTGCTCGAGGAGGTCACGCATCCCAAGCCGCTGGAGGAGTTGCTCGAGGCGGCGTACGAGATGTATCGCCGCGGCCACCCGTGGGTCGCCGACCACCAGCTGGCGCCGAAGTCGGTGGTCCGCGACATGTACGAGCAGGCGATGACCTTCGTGGAGTACGTCGGTTTCTACGGACTCACCCGGTCGGAAGGGCTGGTCCTGCGTTATCTCGCCGATGCCTACAAGGCGCTGCGGCAGACCGTTCCCGAAGAGGCCAGGACCGAGGAACTCACCGACCTGATCGAATGGCTTGGCGAGTTGGTACGCCAGGTCGATTCGAGCCTGCTCGACGAGTGGGAGCGGCTGCGTAACCCCACAGACGACCCCGCCGCAGTCAGAGCCGCCGAAGATCGCCCGACCGCACTCACTGCCAACAAGCGGGCGTTCCGGGTGTTGGTGCGCAACGCGATGTTCCGGCGCGTCGAACTCGCCGCGCTGCGTCGCTACGACCAACTCGGCGAGCTCGACGCGGAAGCCGGCTGGGATGCGGACGCCTGGGCCGCGGCTCTCCAGGCGTACTTCGAGGAGTACGACGCCATCGGCACCGGTCCGGACGCGCGCGGCCCGGCGATGCTGATGATCGACACCCAGGCGGACCGGTGGTTGGTACGCCAGATCTTCGACGATCCGGCCAGCGACCACGACTGGGGCATCAGCGCCGAAGTCGATCTGGCCGCCTCCGACGAGGCCGGCAGTGCCGTCGTCCGCGTCACCGCCGTCGGCCCGGTGTAGCGCGTTCGGGTTGCCGCTCGCGTGCGCGTTCCGCTTCGGGCTCGCGTTTTTGTTCGGGGACCCGACGGCGTTCGGCTTCCTCGCGTTCCAGCCCCTCGCCGCGTTCGCGCTCTTCCTCTTCTCGCATCACCTCGTCGTGCTCGCGGACGATCTCACCCTCCCTGATCTCGCCCCGCCAGCCTTCTTCCTCGGGGTCGGCCTGCATCATCACGTAGCGACGGAACAACTTGATGTCGAGGCGCGCCCTGCGACCCTGCGCTCGCCACAGGTTCGCGGTCTTCTCGAAGAAGCCGTGCGGAACGTATTCGAGGACGACCAGAACCTTGGTGAGGTTGTCCTCGAGTGGATGGAAGGTGACAACACCATTCACGATCGTTTGTCCTTCGGAACGCCACGCGATGCGCTCGTCCGGGATCTGCTCCATGGTGGTGGCCTTCCAGTTGCGGTTGGAGAAGGCGATCTTCGCTTTCCAACTGCTCTTTGTCGGGTCCTCCTGATCGACGCTCTGGGTGGCCTTCGACCAGCGCGGGAATTCTGAGAACTTCGTCCAGTGGTTGTACGCCACCCGCAGGGGAACTCCGACATCGACGTCCTCAATGATGTTCATCGACTTTCCGCCGCCGGCCTTCCCGCCCCGTTTGAACGCGGACTTCACCTTCTCAGTGATCCCCTTCAACCCGGCCTTGGTCGCCGCGACCGGTGGGCTCGCCCCGCCGACGACCTCTTTCGCCGCCCGGCCCAGGAAGCCACCGGGACCGGCTTCAGCGACTTCTTCCACCACCCCGCTGGCCTTTCGTGTGATGGCGCCCAGCCTGCCACCCAGGTTGGTCAGTCTGTGTTCCACCTGGGCGACGAGATAGGCCTGGGCCTCCTCGACAAGTCGCTGCGTCGCAGGGTTCTTCGCTGCCGCTTCCCGCAGCCCTTTGGTCACATCGCCCATGGTGACCGACTCGCGCTGTGGCCGGCTCGTCGTCTGGCTCATCCCCGGGCCTCCCTCCATTTCCGTCACGTACGAACTCTCGGTCAGCCGCGACCGCGGCCTCTGGTGTGGCGGACCGCCCGCGCTGACTCACGGCGGCGGTCGCGGCGTCCCAGGCGCTCGTCGTCAGGGTTGCCTTCGTCGTGTTCGCCGCCGTACTGCTCGCCGATTGGGCGCCCGCCCGCGTAGGCAGGCTCGCGCTCCTCTTCCTCTTCTTCGCGCGCGTACTCCGGCTCGCGTTCCCTCTCCTCACGTTCGGGCCGCTCGCGTTCCTCGTGTTCCTCCCGTTCCTTGCGTTCGGCTTCTTCGCGTTCGCCGGCACCGGTGAGCGCGGCCGTGCGCTCATGCAGGTTGTCGGCCAGTTTGTTGAGCGGACTGGTGAGGACGGCAACCGCCGTCGACCGGCCCGCCTCTGTCAACTCGTCGCGCAGCCGGGCAGCCTCCGGAGATGCGGCGAGCCGGCCCGCCGCATCTCGGGCCAACGCGCGGGCATCCATTCGTTTTCCCACCAACCACGAACCCAGCGCGAGGGCCAGTTTGGCCTTCTTGCGCCGGCCCAGGACATACCCGCCGACGATCGCGAGGGTGATCTTCGTCGAACTTTTCATCGTTCGTTCCCTCCTTCGCCGAGGTGGAAAATGCCCTAGACACCTTCCGCGCGACGCTGGGCCTCCTCGAGCCGATCAAGTAACGCGTCTTCCTCGGCGTCGAACTCTTCTGGTGTTAATTCGCCATTCTCGAATGCCTGTGACAACGCCTGGAGTTCGGCCCGGACGCGCTCAGGGTCGTACCACTCCCGCTCCGCCACGTCGATGAGCTGCCGCATCATCCACGCGGTGCCGCGTACCGGCGCGAGCGGCAGAGTAAGCAGTCCCGTTACCAGACCCATGCGCGTTCACCCCTGCGGCGACTGCACGAAGCTGTACGGCGGCAGCGGCCCGGTGAGCCGCAGCCGAACCCGCGGTTGGAGCCGCTCGCCAAGCTTCTCCGCCACGGAGAGAAACTCCGACGCGTCGCCACGATTGACGAGAAAGCTCACGTTGACAGCACAGTCCTGCACCTGAGGGCCGATCACACTGCGCACGGCGAACGGCCGCAGCGTTTCCAGCACGGGTTCGGCGAGCGCCTCCTGGCGGGTTTCGAGCGCGGCCGCGACCGCTTCGCCCAACCGCACCTGGTCCTCGACCGTGGCGGACGCGGAACTTCGTTGCCGGAGTTCACGAACTGTCGGATCGGTTTCGGCGACCTCACTGATCAGTTCGTCCTCGTCGGCGAATGCTTTGACGTTGTACTCAAGGCGGTTCTCGACCTCGGCGAGTAGGGCGAGGTAGGCCTCGTTGTCGCGGACCAACTCATCACGCAGGCTGGTTTCGTCGCGGGCGACCACACCGAACCTCATGGGTACGACCGTGCCCTGCCGACCAAGCTCGTCAAGGACGTGCTGGTGCGCCAGCAGGTCCCGGCGCTTGGCCCGAAGTCCCGGCGGCGTGTCACTGACCACCGCGGTCACCCGGTCGGCTTCGAGTAGACGGGCCGGGCGGGCGGGTTCACCGACGCCGACGACTCCTTCCACCTCGTACGCGCGGTTCGCCGCGACCACGCCGTACACGTAGACCGGCTCGTTCGGCTGCTCGACGCTCATCAGCGGTCCTCCTCCTCACCCGACCGCTGGCGACCGACGCCGCGGGAACGGTGAGGGGATTCCGCCCGCTCGGCTTCGCCCTCTCGACCGCGGAGGAACGCTTCGGTGAACTTCTCCGTGGCGCCTTCCAGCGCGCTCTTCGACTTTTCGGCGACGCCTTCCAGCGCGCCTTCGGTCTTTCCTTTGGCGCCCTTCTCGGCCAGGTCTCCCACCAGTTCCGGCAAGGTCTCGGAGGTCTTCTGCTGGGTGAGGTCGAGGCGGTTCACGGCCTCGGCGAAGCGAAGATAGGTGTCAACGCTCGCCACCACGATGCGCGCGTCAATCGTCAGGAGTTCGATGCCGACAAGGGAGACCCGGATGTACGCGTCGATCACCAGGCCCTTGTCGAGGATCAGCTCGAGTACGTCGTACAGGCTGCTCGACCTGGGAGCAGGCGCGACGCCACTCGACGGCTGCAATGTCATGGTGGATCTCTTCTTTCTCGCATCGTGCCTTCTTGTGGGGCGTTCGTTTCCGCGACTACCGGCTCAGGTCGCTGCCAGGGGAGTCGGCCGGCGCTGGGCGGTGACGGGTATTTCTGGAGGCCCCGGACGAACGTCGCGAGTTCTGACGTCTGCTGTTCCAGAGCCATGAGCGCCCGCCCGAGGCGTTCCACCTGGTCGTCGGTCAGGCTGCCGGCGTCCATGCGCCGCAGTGCCTGGCGTTCCAACAACTTCCGCAGGATGTCCACGACCGCGACGACCAGGCCGGCGATCCCAGCTGACGTACCGGATCCAGCGGCTCCGGTCTCGCGGAACTCCGATCCGGCGTGGATTCGTGGATACGGCGTTGGAGCTCGTGCTGAGGCCCGGGTGTAGGTCGTCGACGGTCCGGCCTTGTGATGGGGCTTTGACCCGATGCCGGCTTGGCCGCGGGTGTCCTCGATCGCTGGTGCGGGGTTGGCGGCCGGGCGCCCTCTTTCGACCGCCTCCGGCGGGGACACGTCGCGCCGCAACGTTTCGATCGAGGCCAGCAGCACCCGCAGGTCCAGCCGGACGAGGTCCACGTCGGCCAGCGTGATCAGCACCGTGCCGTCGACGTACGCCCCGGCGTCGAGCAGCCGGTCGAGGACGTCCACCAGCGACCCGTCGTCCAGCGCGAGGCGGCGTTCACTCATGCGCGTCCTCGCTTCGCCGCGGGCGTGGCGCTGTGCTTGATGGTTCGCTCGCTCATGGCCGCGCCCCCTGCCGGGTTGCCTGGTGGGCCGCGTCCTCCACCGTCGTCCGGCCGCACGGGTCACCCGGGTTCTCCTCGGGTTCGGGGTACCTCGTGGCTGAGCCGGCGCTGGACGGCTCGGTCTGCTGACCGGTCGGCTTGTCGGTGGGCAGTCGTACGAAGTGGTAGGGCGGCCACGGTCCGGTCACCTCGAACCGCAGGCCTTCGTCGGTGTAGCGCGCGCTCGTGGAGCGGATCGCTTCATGGAAGTCCCGCTCCGCCGACCGAGGTATGAGATACACGGCGTCGAAGACCAGCGCCGTTGGCTCGTCGGGCCGCGAGGCCGCGCGGACCACGGTCTCCCGTGCGTAGGTCGTCAAGGCCTGCTTGACGTCGGCCGCGGTCTCCGCACGTGCGTGGCGCGCGCGTTCCCGTGCTGCGGCGGCGTCCCGGCGTTGGCGCATCCAGGCGGTCCCGCCGGTCACCTCGCCGGCAGTGGGGTGCCCCCGGCCCGTCGACTCCTCGCGCGTGCGTACCTTCACGCCCCACTCGGCGGTTCCGTCGAGGCGCCGAAGCTCGGCGGTGAGTTGGTCCGCATGGCTGTCCAGCACGGCCCGCACCTGGCCGCGACTCGGATAGAGCGCACCGAAGCGGAACGGCAGCGCGGTCGTGAGCGTGCAGAGTTGCTCGATCACGCGTTCGTGCGCGCGGACCGCCCGCGGAAGCCAACCTTCGGGAGTCAGGTCAGGCTCCTCGCCGCCGGTACGGAAGCCGGCCAGAGGCACCTCGGCGGTGACCGCGCACAGATTCTCGGTGGAGACCAATTCCACCGGCCGCTCCTCGACACCGACCAGAGGGGGTAGGTCCTGGCCCGCGTCCGCCGCGACGATGGCGTACAGATACCAGGCCGTCTCCGGCTCCGCCGGCCGAGGTTCGGGTATCTCCGGCCCGGCCAGCTCCGGCCCGGCCAGCTCCGGCCCGGCCAGCTCCGGCCCGGCCAGCTCCGGCCCGGCCAGCTCCGGCCCGGCCAGCTCCGGCTCGGTCTTCGCTGCCTCAGCGGTCATCGGCTCGGCGGCGGGCGGCTGAGCCACCGCGGCCGGCGCGCCCACCTGCGCCCGCATGGCGGCGCGGTACCGCTCCACGAGTTGACCCACGAGTTCCTTGCGGACGATGGCGCGGGCCTCGCGGTCGGCCTCGGCGAGTAGCGAGGCCACCGCTTCCGGCGTCGGCCCTGGAGCGGATCGACGAGCCGGCTGGCCTGTCATCGCCGGCCCTCCTCACCGCGAGGGGAGCGTTCTCGGGCATGCGCACGGGTCGCGTACCGGTCGTCAGACATTCCCTCGAGCTCAGCCCGCTCCCTGGCGTACTCGCGCTCGATCTCCTCAGCCGGCAGTCCAGCGCGCTGGACGAGCTGCTCCAGGCGTTCGACCCGGCCCCGGAGTTCGCGGTTCTCCCGTTCGAGCGCGTTGTTGCCGGTAAGGAAGGGGTCGGACCTCCACCAGTCAATACCCATATCCCGGGCGGTGTCGACAGATGCGATCAGGAGCCTGATTTTGAGAGTGAGGAGTTCGATGTCGAGAACATTCACCATGATGTCGCCAGCAATGACGACACCCTTGTCGAGTACCCGCTCAAGGATGTCCGCCAGCGAATCTGTCGACCGCGAGACCGGGACCATATCGCTGCTGCGGTAACTGGGTCTGCTGGTCACAGTTCACCTGCCTGGTTGCGGGTGTATCGGCGGGTGCGTTTGTAGGAGACAACATTCCCGCTGTCGTCGGTCTTGGCCTCATAACTCGCAAGCACGCTCGTCGAGTCTGGTACGCGTTCCAACTCGACGACCTCGATCTGGAAATGCCAGCCATCGTCGGCCTGCTCCAGCCGGGAAATGCCCTCCGTCGGTCGGCCGGTGAGCATCGAAAGTTGGTCCATCGCCGTACGCGAAACAGCCATCGCGTCCGCGGCGCCCGGCGTTCCCTGCCGGGAAGGTGAGGCACGCTCGGGCCGGTCTTGGTCGTATGCTCGCCCGTCAGCCATCGCCACCTCTCCTCCGTGGTGACAGCTCACTCGGCGCCGCGCCAACGTGGGCTTGCCGGCACGAAGCCCTTAAAAGAACCCTCCACCCTCCACCGCAGGTATTCAAGGTCCTGGCAACGCTCGATACCCGCTCCAGCCGGCGCTGGTTGCGCTGGCCCATATTCGTAGGCTGCCCAGCATTATGGGTAACTGTCTAGCAAGAGTTCTGATTAATTCCCTTTGTGTGCCGTTCATGAGGTGATTCAGTCGACGTCGGCAACCGGGCGGCGGTAAAAGAGTCGAGATCGTTGGCGGATTTCTCTCCTGTGCCGTCCATGAGCGGCATGGTGGGTGCTATGGCGTGGTGGAACGCGCTCAGTCCGACCGTCCAACGGATCCTGCTCGTCGCCGTTGGCGTTCTCGCCGGTGCGCTCGTCGCGATGATCGCGCAGGGACTCAGCGTGCGGAGAAGCAACAAGCAGATGCTGAGGCTGCTCGATCAGCAGGCCACCGAGCAGCGCCAGGCATGGGAGGCCGAGGCGAGGGACCGGCGGCGGATGTCGGCTCTGGCCGAGCGACAGCAGGCGTACGCCCGCTTCATGAGCCTGGCCTGGCAGTACGAACAGGCCGTCGGGGAGGTCCGCACCACTCGGCACGACGTCGAGCTCCTGACCCGGCGACGGGAAGGGGTGCCCGACCCGGATGACGACGTGGAGCAGGCGCTGCTGGCCGCGACCGCTCGCCAGGGGCGCGTCCGGGACGAGCTGGTGGAGGCGCGCGAGATGGTCCGGCTCCTCGCACCCCCGCAGGTCTGGTACGCCGCCGACTGCTGGTTCGTGGACCTGATCGGCGGTGAGCTGGCCGGCGTACAACGTGCGAAGAATGACTTTGTGGGCCAGGCCCGGGCAGATGTGGGCACAGCCGACCGCACGGGCGAGCGGGCCCGGCAGACCGAGGTGGTCAAGCCGCGCTGACCCGGCTCGCGCGGCCCCGCCGGCCGTTGCGTTCGAGTTCGCTGCTGGCGCAACTTTCTCGCTGTCGGCGCAATCTACTGGCCAGCCGGCGACGACACCCGCGAGTGTGCTTCCAGCCCAGAAATCCCGGACCAGCCGGAAGGTCGCCATGCGCATACTCGTTCTCGGTGGAACCATCTTTCTCTCCAAGGCCGTCGCGGCCGAAGCCGTTGCCCGCGGACACGAGGTGACCTGCGCGGCGCGGGGGAGCAGCGGCGAGCCGCCGGCCGGCGCGTCGTTCGTACGCGTTGATCGAGATGACCCCGAGGGGCTCACGGCGCTGGCTGGGCAGAGTTTCGACGCGGTGTTCGACGTGGCCCGCCAGCCCACTCAGGTGCGCCGGGCCCTCGCGGCGTTCGCCGCTGGCAGCGTGCACTGGACCTTCGTGTCGACGATGAACGTCTACGCCGACGACAGCACGCCCGGGCAGCACGGTGACACGGCGATCCTGCGGGAGGCGCTGCCGGCAGACGCGGACGAAGACGATGCGGAAAACTACGGCGCGGCCAAGGTCGCCTGCGAGAACGCCGTCGCCGACGCCGTGGGTGACAGGGCATTCGTCGTCCGCGCCGGCCTCATCGTCGGTCCGGGTGACCCGAGTGACCGGTTCACCTACTGGCCGGTGCGGCTGGCGCGGGGTGGTGAGGTGGCAGCGCCGGGCGCGCCGGAGGATTCGGTGCAGTTCGTGGACGTACGCGACCTTGCGAACTGGATCGTGGACGCCGCGGAGACCCGCCTCACCGGCACGTACGACGCGACGTACCCGCCGAGGTCGCGGGGCGAAATCCTGACCAGGATTGGTGCCGCGGTGGGTGGGCAGCAGCCGGCCCTGACCTGGGTCGACCAGGAGTTCCTCACCGCCGAGAAGGTCAACCCCTGGTCCGGGCCGCGTTCAGTGCCGTTGTGGTTGCCGCTTCCGGAGTACGCGGGGTTCATGACCCGCGACGTCAGCCCGGCGCAGGCGGCGGGCCTGTCAGCGCGCCCGCTGGAGGAGACGGCCCGCGACACCCTTGCCTGGGTCCGCTCGTCCGGCCGTGACGCGCTCCGCTGTGGCCTCACGGCAGCTGAGGAGACCGAGCTGCTGGCGGCCTGGCATCGCCGGGATCCAGCTCGAGGGTGACCGCTGCTCCGAACGCGGCCCGGCGGGCGGCCCGGCGCAGAGCCAGCAGAATCGGCCGCCCCGCCACGAGGACGAGCGTGGCATTGAGCAGGGCGCGGGCGGTGTCCCAGCCGAGCGAGGTCGTGGCGTAGAACGCGGCGTAGTGGCTGAGGTTGGTGAGCAGTGGCGCGCCCGGCACGTACGACGACCCCGGCGGTAGGTACGCCGCGACCGGCCAGAACCACAGGTTGAGCAATGCGCCGTAGGCGAACCCGGTGAGGCCCGCGTACACCGCGAGGATCACGCGCTCGACCCGCCCCGAGCAGCGGGGAAGGCAACCGGCGCCGAGTCCGACCCAGGCCAGTCCGATCATCTGGAACGGCATCCATGGCCCGACCCCGCCCGTGAGGAGAGCGTTCGCGAACAGCAGCACGACCCCCAGCGCGAAGCCGAAGCCCGGACCGAAGACCCGGCCCGCGAGTACCAGCACGAAGAACGCCGGGTCGAACCCGCCAGCGCCCGGGCTGAGGATCTGCAGGCCGGCGCCGACGGCAGCGAGGACCCCGAGCATCGCCACCGCCTTCACGTCCATCCCGCCTTCGGACAGCTCGGCGGCGACGACCGCGATCACCAGGGTGAGCACCGCGACGAAGAGGTACGGCGCGTCGCCCACATGCTCGCCGAGCGTGCTCGGCTCCGGCGTGAGGAACGGCCAACCGAACCCGACGACGCCGACCGCCGAGGCGAGGCAGAGCGCCACGACCGACCGCGGCCGCAGGGCCACGACGTTGGTCCCGTTGGTCCCGCTGGGCTGTCCCATGGCAGCGCCTCCTTTCGTTCTCAGCCGGTGAGGGCGATGGTCAGCAGGACGGCGGTCGACGTGAGTTCGACGATGGAACCGAAGACGTCGCCGGTGACTCCACCGATTCGCCGGACCACCCGGCGCCGCCAGAGGACGGCGACCGCCGAACCCACCAGGACCGCCGCGACCAGCTGGCCGGCGAGCCGCGGCGTACCCCACAGGAGCGGGCTCGCGGCGAGCAGGATCGCCGCGAGCAGCCACGCGACCTGCGCCGGCCGCCGGGTCGTCCCGGCCACCAACGCACCGAACCCGTCCGGGCGGGCGACGGGAACGTCACGTCCGGCCGCGAGGACCACCCCGAACCGCCCGAGGAGTTCGCCGAGGACGAGAGCGAGGCCGCCCGTGAGGGCACCAGCACCGGCTGGGCCGTCGGGCCCAATCGTGGCGGCGAGTGCGGTCACCTTGACGAGCAGGACGAGGAGGACCGCGATCACCCCGAACGGCCCGATGTCGGACTTCCGCATGATCTCCAGCGCGCGGTCGGGCGGCGCCGCGCTGCCCAGCCCGTCGATGGTGTCCGCGAGACCGTCCAGGTGCAGGCCGCGGGTGGCGACAGCCAGGATCCCGACCGCCAGGGTGGCGCCCAGCAGCGCACCGGGCGTCCCGGGCGCCAGGCTGCTCACGGCCCACCACGGCAGGGCCGCGAGGAGGCCGAGGCAGGCGCCGACGAACGGCAGCCACAGGACGGCCCGCGCCGTCATACGCCGGTCGAGTGGGTGATGGCCGCCGGGGAACGGCAGGGCCGTGAACATCGTCACGGACACGCCCAGTCCGGCGCCGCGGCGTACCGATCCGTCGACCTGCCTCATCGGAGTCGCTGCGCGATCCCGGCGGTCGTCAACCACACCTCGTCGGAGTCCGACGCGAGCCGGGAGTTGAGGACGCCGAGCTGGTCACGGAACACCCGGCCCGACCAGGTGGCGGGTACGACCCCGGACCCGACCTCGTTGCTGACCGCGACGACGGACCGCGTGGTCGTCCGCCAGCTCGCGACGAGCGCGTCGACCTCGGCGGCGACGGCCTCCTCGGCGTCCGGCTTCTGGTCCCACAGCCCGTGAGCGTCCATCACGCTGGTCAACCAGGTCGACAGGCAGTCGATGAGGAGGGGCTCTGGCCCGTCCGCGTCCAGATGCGCCACCAGGTCGCGGGTCTCCACCGTCGTCCAGTGTGCTGGGCGACGCGCGCGATGGAGGCGTACGCGTTCCTCCCATTCCGGGTCGTCCGGCGTGGGCTGGGGACCGGTGGCGAGATAGGTGACCGGCGCCGACAGGGGATCCTTGACGAGGCGTTCCGCGGTCGTGGACTTGCCCGACCGCGCACCGCCCAGGACGAGGACCCGCCGGGGTCGAGACCGCGGCCGGGACGGCGCGGCGCTCGGAGTCTGAACGTCAGCCAGCGCGGCGACCTCGCGCAGGACCCGGGCCGCGGCGCCGATGACGGGCAGGGCGAGAACACCGCCGGATCCCTCACCCAACCGCAGGTCCAGGTCGAGGATCGGCCGCAGCCCAAGGGCCGACAGGGCCAGCCCGGCGCCGGGTTCGGTCGACAGGTGACCGGCGAGGAAGGCGTCGCGCGCATCTGGCGCGAGCGCCACCGCCGCCAGGGCGGCCGCACCGGCGACCACGCCGTCCAGCACCACTGGCACCCGTGCCGCCGCCGCGCCCAGCAGGAACCCAACCGTGGCGGCGTGCTCCAGCCCACCAACCGCCGCGAGGACGCCGAGCGGGTCGCCCCGGTCGGGCCGGTGCAGGTCCATGGCCCGGCGTACGACGTCGACCTTGTGCGCCCAGGTGGCATCGTCGATGCCCGCGCCGCGGCCCGTCACGTCCTCGACGCTGGCTCCGGTGAAGGCGGCGATCATCGCTGCCGACGGCGTGGTGTTGGCGATTCCCATGTCACCCGTCACCAGACAGCGGCACCCTTCGGCCACCAGGTCGGAGGCGGTCTCGATGCCGACCTCGATCGCCTGGACGGCCTCGGCTCGGCTCATCGCGGGCTCGGTGCTGAGATCCCGCGTCCCACGCCGGACCTTGCGCGACACGAGACCGGGCGCGGGGTCGAGGTCGGCATCGACACCCACGTCGACCACCCGGAGCCGGGCTCCGGCCTGCCGGGTCAGCGCGTTGACGACCGCTCCGCCGGACAGGAACGTCGCGACCATTGCCGCGGTGATCTCCTGCGGCCAGGACGACACGGCTTGGCGGTGCACACCATGGTCACCGGCGAAGACGGCGAGCCCGGCCGGCTCGGGGATCGGCGGTGGGCAGCGGCCGGCCAGTCCGGCAAGTCGTACGCCGATGTCCTCCACGACGCCCAACGCACCCGGCGGTTTGACCAGGCTCTCCTGCCGGGCCCGCGCGTCGGCGACCGCGCCGGAGTCGAGAGGTCTGATCGCGCGCACGGTCAGCTCGAGCGGAGTCACGTGACTACCTCCACGAAGCCACGGACGAGCGACGTCACGGCACGCGCGACATCACATCCTTCACGGGAGTCCTCGCCCTGGATGGATAAGCCGACGGCCGGAGTGTCCTGGCTCCCAGATCGTCGCGCGCCCTTCGCCTTCCAGCCGCCTGTGCGGCCGTGGCTACAAGCTCGAAGGGACGCTACCTGGTGACAGTGGCGGGACCGCCCCGGATTCGCACCGGGTTCCTCCGTGCCGTCGGCGAACAGGATGGCACACCACACCCCCGAGGTGGGCACCGCGGATGGGGACGAGGCTCCCTCGACGGACTGCTCGCAAGCTTGCTTTGACGTCTCGTCGAGTGAGTCTCATCCCCATCCGGCGCGTGGTTGGGCCGGATCCTGTCAGTACGAGCAGGAGTTGAGCATCGACTGGAGCGCGGACTTCTCAGAGGACTGCAGCTTGAGGGACCAGTGGTACTTCACCCGGATCCACATCTTCGAATAGGTGCAGTAGTAGGACGTGCGTGGCGGCTTCCAGCTGGCCGGGTCGTTGTCGCCCTTCGCCTGGTTGACGTTGTCGGTGACCGCGATGAGTTGTGGGTACGTCAGATCGTTGGCGAACGCCTGCCGCCGGCTGGTGGTCCAGCCGCTGGCGCCAGACCGCCAGGCCTCGGCGAGGGGCACCACATGGTCGATGTCCACGTCGGTGGGGCTGTACCACGTGGCCCCGTCGTACGGGCTGTACCAACTGCCGGAGGTCGCGTAGCAGGAGCCGTCGACGACGACGTTGCTGCCGTCCCGCTTGAGGACGGTCTCGCGGGTGTTGCAGGTGCCGGAGATCGTGATCCAGTGCGGGAACAGGTCGCGCGAGTAGCCGGTCATGGAGCCTTCGGAGGCCACCGTCAGCGCGTTCAGCTCGGCCTGGGCGGTCGACTTGCTGGGAACGTTGCGCGGCGTCGCGGCGGCCGGGGGAGCCAGGCTCACCGACGCGATGACGGCGCTCAGGGTCGCGGCGACGATGCCGAACCAGCGTCTGCGGGCACAGTGGTCGATCGGAACACGGGACCTCCTGGTGCTGCAGGGGCGAGTGCTGCGGGTTTGACCCCTTTGACCGTTGCAGACCAGTATGACCAGAGTTCCGCCGCTGCGTAACGGTGCCGCAACGGATAGTGGAAGATCGCGAGTGACTGCCGGCGGAAGCAGCAAGGACTATCGGCGGGCCCGGGCGAGCAGGGCCGCGTGCGGCAGTGTCAGCAGGCCGTCCGCATCAGCGAACTCCACGCTGAACGTGTCGAAGTAGTTCTTGATCGCGGCGCGTGTCCTGGGGGTCTGGCTCTGCACAAGCTGCCCAGTGAACGCGACGCCGGCCTCGGGACCGCTCCACCATTCCTCGGCGCTGGCTCGGTGGTCCCACCGGAGCGTCTCGCAGGCGGCGTTACGCAGGCCCGCTGACGAGAGCAGATCAGTCAGACCGCTCTCGTCACGAGGGAAATCGTCCTCGGGAGCGAGCGGGGACGGGTGGGCCGGCCGCACCGCGCCCGCGGCCTGGATCGCACGACCGAGCAGGGCCTGCCCCGCTGCTGCCGCCGACGGCCAGATCGTCAGCGCGATCCACCCATCAGTGCGCACGACGCGGCGTAGCTCGGTCAGCGCGGCCCTGGGCTGTCCCACGTGGTTCAGAACAAAGTTGCAGACGACAGCATCGAACTCCCCATCACCGAAGGGAAGCTCGGGCAGGGCAGCGACCTGCACCTCAACCGCGGCCCCCGAACGCCTGGCCAGCTCGACCATGCTGGGCTCCGCGTCGACGGCTGTGACCCTTGCGCCTCGGGCGCACGCGGCCACGGCGACCGTGCCCGGCCCGGTCCCGACATCCAGCACCCGCACGTCCGGCCCTACCTCGGCGGCATCGAGCAACCAGGGCACCGTATGAGCGCACAGCTTGGCGAAGGTCCCTGCGTACGCCGCGGCCCGTCCCGCCCAGATCCGCCGCTCGCTCTCGTCGAACCCCGTCACCGCCACCAGCACCCACCCACCCTCAACAACCAACGCGGTGCGAAAACGCTAGCGCCGGAGTACCCACCGCGACCTGCCCGGTTGATGCGCGCCCAGCTCAGCTGGATCGGGGCACTAAGCGGATGACCGGGAGCTCCCGGTCGGTCTTTTGCTGGTACTGCGCGAAACGGGGCGCGGCGATCACGATCTGCTGCCACGCCTCGGCGCGTTCCGTCCCGTGGAGCTGCTCGGCGGTCACGGCGACTTTGCGGCCGGCCAGCTCGATCTGGACGTTGTCGGGTTGCGCGGCGATGTTGTAGTACCACGCCGGATTCTTCGGCGCCCCGGCCGCCGACGCCACGATCAGCCAGCTGCCGTCCTTGCCGGGAAACCAGCCGACCGGATTGGCGCGCTCGGCTCCGCTCTTGCGGCCGATGGTGGTCAGGACCAGCGCGTCCATGCCCATGAACTTGCCGCCCTTGCGCCGGATCCGGTTCATGGCCGCTTGGTTCAGCCACCGCACCACACGGCCCGCACGGGGCTGACGGGCGCCGCGGGTTCCGCCCGGTGTATCGAAGCTCATGCGCGTCCTCGCTTCGCTCCGGGCACGCATGAGGCACCCAACGCACTGTGCTGAATGATTCGCCCGCTCATGTGGCCCTCCTCCCTGGTGTGAACAAGCTACGCGTCCTGCTCAGTCGCGGCGTGATGAACGGTGCGCCGAACATTCACCTCGCGGTCGTGGGTGAAGGGGTGCCCCTCCAGATTGAAGCTCCACGAGATGCTGGGCGTGATCCGCATGTAGGCAGCGGGCCCGAACTGCCCGTCGCGTTCGACGAGTTCAGCGTTGCCGTAGATCCGTAGGTAGCGCGGCGTCCACGGATTGGCGGACAGCAGGTCGTCGATGACGAGCGCGACCTTGGTGTTCCCGGCCCGCACGTTGCGGAACTTCCGGGTCCGGGCGGGGTCGAGGCCGCCCACGTACACGTACGTCCCGTCGAACTCGAACCCCACCGGGGCCACGTCCGGCTGGCCGTCGGCCGAGACGGTGGCGATGCGAGCGAGCGGCTGGGACCGCAGGTAGGCGATCTCTTCTTCACTGAAGGACACCCGGGCCTCCTTCTGACGTCATGACCAACACGCAAATCCAGAACGTTAATGGACGATACTGTATGTGACCTTAACTATATCTGCCATGTACCGTAGTGCTGTGAACGAGACGGCGCAAGGGACCGCGGCCGCACTGGCGGCGTCAGGTCAGGGGTGCGCAACGGATGGACACCACATCGGCGGGGACGACGCGCAGATCGACGTCGCCACCGGGCTGGTCCAGCTCACCAGCCTGGTGCAGGGCCTCTATGCGCGTGTTTCCGAACGCCACAACCTGACCCCCGTCCAGGCCAAGCTCCTGTGCGTCCTGCTGGACGGTCCCAGGGGAATGGCCGAGCTGGCGCGCTGCTTCGGTGTGGAGAAGGCCGCGCTCACCGGTCTGATGGACAGAGCCGAGCGGCGCGGCCTCGCCAAGCGATCACCCGTGCCAGGCGACCGGCGCGCACTGCAGGTGATGCTGACTGACGCCGGCCACCGGGCGGCGGCCGCCTTCCACAATGAAGTGGATGCCGAGCTCGGCCAGCTCGTCTCGACGCTCGCAGCACACGACCGCGAACACTTCCGCGCCACGATGGCCGAGATCATCAACCGGTGCAGGACCTCGCCCCGCCCGGATCATCGCTGACCGCCGTCAGGCGGGCGATACCTCGATCACCTGTGTGAGACCGGCGGCGCGGCTCCTACTTGAGTCCGCTGGTGGCGATTCCGGTGACGAAGTAGCGCTGGGCCGTGAGGAAGCGATGCCGTACTGCGCGTTGAGAATCCACCGCCACAGATAGGTGGCGGTCACCATCGGGACGACCGAGGTAGGTAGATCAACGCCCGATAGAGCGCCTGACCGCGAACCTCGAAATTCAAAGCCAGAGCGCCGCCCATTCACTGGTCGTCCTAGGCGGACCGGCGATGCCGGCCTGCTCGAAGAGCTTCTTGTTGTAGAGCAGCTGGTGCCAAGGACGCTCAAGATCTTTTCGAGCAACAATGGTCTATATCAATTGGTCTGCTGTCAACGAGCTTGGGGCGACTCTTGACGGCTTCTTTGGACACTCAGGCGGGCGATCTCGCGGCTCATGGAGCACTCGTAGCTGGCAGTGGTCCCGTATTGGTAATGTCCTATGTTGCAACCGGATTGCGCACGGCAAGGATGGAGAACGGATGGCAACAAGCGCCGAGGTCTGGCCCGGCGGGCGTCGACCGGGAAGTGACGTGGTGGCCGCCCTGCGCGGCGGGCTGGTGGTGTCCTGCCAGGCAGCGCCCGGTCACCCGTTCGACGATCCGGCCGCGATCGCTCTGCTCGCCGCCTGTGCGGAGCAGGGTGGTGCGGTGGCGGTACGCATCGAGTCGGCGCCGAACGTCCGGGCCACGCGTGCCCGGGTCGGAGTTCCGATCATCGGCATCAAGAAGGTCCACACCGGGGCGCATCGACCGTTCATCACGCCGACGCTGGCCGACTGCGCCGAACTCGCCGCCGCCGGCGCGGACATCATCGCCCTGGAGACCGTGCCGGACAACCGTCCCGACCCCGGCGAGGTGGCCACCCTGATCGAACGCGTCCACCGCGAGGTCGCCCGGCCGGTGATGGCGGACGTGGCCACGATCGACGAGGGAATGGCGGCCTGGTCGGCCGGCGCGGACCTGGTGGCCAGCACGCTCTCCGGCTACACCCGGCACTCCGCCAGTCGTACCGGACCAGACCTCGACCTGGTTGCAGCCCTCGCCGCCCGGGGCGTCCGCGCAGTCCTGGAAGGCCGGGTCGACAGCCCAGACCAGGTACGCACCGCCTTCGAGCGGGGCGCGTGGTCGGTGGTGGTCGGCACCGCGATCACCGATCCGCTGGTGATCACCCGCAGGTTCGCTGTCGCCGCGCCCCGCCCGCCACTGCCATAAAGGCCGCCGTCACGGAACCAGGAGGACCCCGTGCGAATCGCGCTTCTGCCCTTGGACGAACGCCCCGTCAACGCGACCCTGCCGGCACAGGTCGCGGCGATCGCCGGTGCCGAGCTGCTGACTCCGCCGGCTGAGCTGCTCCCCAGCATGCGGGTGCCGGGCCGGGCCGACGAGCTCGCCGAGTGGCTGGACGACGTATCCGGAGCAGCCGACGCGCTCGTGGTCTCACTCGACATGCTGGGGTACGGCGGACTCATCGGCTCCCGCACCACGCATGACCCCGCGTCCACCGTGATCCAGCGCCTGTCGGTCCTCGACCGGATCAGGCCCCGCCGCCCCGACCTGCCGATCAGTGCCGTCACCACCGTGATGCGGGCCTCCCGGTCGTACAGCCCGGCGGAGGAGCCGGAGTACTGGTCGAGCTACGGCGTCGAGCTGCACGAACTCGGTGCCGCGCTGCATCGGCAGTTCCTCGGGGAGCCGCACGATCGGGACACCCTCGCCGCCGTACCCGCCGATATCCAGGCCGACTTCCTGTTCCGGCGGCTCCGTAACCACACCGTCGACCTCTACACGCTGGGTCTGGCCGGCCGCGGGACGGTCGACCCGCTCCTGGTGACCGCCGACGACACCGCCCCGCGGGCCGCCGGATCGCTGGAGCAGGTCTGGCTCCGCCACTGGGTGTCGACGACCGGCCTGGACGGCCGGGTGCTGATGTATCCGGGTGCGGACGAGGTCGGCTCGGTACTCGTCGCCCGGGCCCTCGGTGCCGGACTCGACCAGCCGGTGCGCATCGCGGTGCGGTTCTGCGAGGAGACCGGGCCGAGCCGGATCGCGCCGTACGAGAACGTCCCGATCTCGGCGGGCGTCGCCCGGCAGATCGTGGCCGCCGGCGGCGTACCCACCGAGACGCTGTCTGACGCGGATGCCGTCCTGGTGGTGCACGCGCCTGACCCGGAGCGGGGTGACCAGGCCGGCCGGACCGGCAAGGCCGGATCCGACCAGGCCGCGGCGCGCGCGGTCGCGGACCACGTGGCTCATCTCGTCGACGACGGTCACAGCGTCGGTGTGGCCGACGTGCGGTACGTGAACGGCGCTGATCCCGTCCTCGTTCGGGAACTCGCGGAGCGGACCGTTCTCGACCAGATCCGGGCGTACGGCGGATGGAACACCGCCGGCAACACCGTGGGCTCGGTGGTGGCCGCGCTCGTCGCCCATGTGGTGGGCCGGAGCCGCGGCGTGACGGACAGGACGCCGGAGAGCCGGCTGCGCTGGCACCGGGTCGTCGAGGACTACGCCTACCAGGCGGTGGTACGCGGAGAGCTGGCCAAGCTGGCGCCGTACCGTGACCACATGTCCGTGCCCTTCCCGGACCCCGCCACGGTCGAGGCGTACCTCACCACCTGTGCCGAGCGGCTGGCCGCGGTCTCGAGCGAACTCGGCGGCTCCGACGCGCGCCGCTGGGAGATCACCCGGCTCCGGCTGCCCTGGCAACGCACGTTCGAGATCGACTTCGACCTGGTGCCGGTGCCAGGGTCATGACCAGTCCGAGCGGATCACGGAGCGGGTCCCCGGTCGGATCCCCGGCGGGGGTCGCGGCGATTGACGGCGGCCAGACCGGGCTCCGTCTCCGGGTCTGGCACGGCGGTCGGGACGCCACCGCCACCACCGGCGGGTTCGCGTACGGCGAGGACCCGGCGACGACAGTGATCTCCTTGGTCGAGCGGGCCTGGTCGCAGCTGCCCGCCTGGGCGCAGCAACCCGTCGAGCGGGTGGGAATGGGCCTGACGGGGGACTATCGGCCCGAGGAGCTACGCCGGATCGCGTCCGCGACCGCGCACCGTCGCGATGCCTCTGAGGTACGGATCGCGCACGACGCGACGACCGCGCACCTGGGGGCGCTCGACGGCGGACCGGGAGTGGTGGTGGTCGCCGGCACCGGCGTTGTTGCCCTCGCCGTCACGAGCGCGGGCGAGACGCAGCGCGTCGACGGATGGGGGCACGTCCTCGGCGACGAAGGCGGCGGCTTCTCCGTCGGGCGGCATGGGCTGCGCGCGGCCCTCGCGGCGTACGACGGCCGGGGACCCCAGACGCTGCTCGCGGCGCAGGCCCGGGACAGCTTCGGTCCGCTGGACGCGCTGCCGCGCCATCTCTATGGGACGCCGGCGATGGTTGCCGAGATCGCGACGTTCAGCCGGCAGGTCGCCGAGGCCGCGCGGGCGGGCGATGCGGTCGCGCGCGGGATCTGGCAGGGCTGCGTGGAGGCGCTGGCCTGTACGGCGACGGCCGCCATCGGCTGGTACCTCTCCGGTGGGTGCGACGTCGACGTGCGGGTGTCGTGGGCGGGCGGACTCTTCGGGCTGGAGGACCTGGTCGGTGCGCCCTGGCGGCGGCAGGTGGCGACCAAGAATCCGGCGGCGGTCCTGGTCGCGCCGGCCGGGGACGGTATCGCCGGCGCTCGGGTGCTCGCGCTCGCCGAGCGGCAGCACCCGATCTCGCTGGCCGGCGGTGGGACGGTGTTCGTCCACCGGGCGCGCTAGGTCACTGGCTACGGCGCAGAGTCTGCTCGAGGCTGTAACGGTCACCGCGGTAGAGCGAGCGGGCCAGCTCGACTGCCCGGCCCCGCGAGTCGTAGGTCACCCGTTCGACCTGGAGCGCTGGTGTCAGCGCCGGGACCTCCAGCAACGCGGCCTGCTCGGTGTCGAGCACCGTCGCGCGTACCTCCTGCTCAGCGCGGTCGAGCGTGATCCGGTAGCTCGTGAACAACGTCTCGTAGAGCGAGTCCTCCAGCGGAGACTCCAGCAGGTCCGGCGCCAGCCGCGCCAGCAGCCACACCTCCTCGATGCACATCGGCACGGAGCTGGCCAGCCGGAGCCGGACCAGGTGCAGCAGTGGTTCGCCTGGACTCACGCCGAGCCGCCAGCTCTCCCGGGCACCGGCCACGGTCTGCTCGGCCCTGATCAGCTTGGCGCCCGGTGTCAGGCCGCGAGAACGCATGTCGTCGCTGAACGACGTCAGCAGCTCGCGCTTGCGGATGGCGGGTTCGGCGACGTAGGTGCCAGATCCCTGGATGCGGTAGACCTCGCCCTCGCCGACCAGTTGCTCGACCGCCCGGCGTACCGTCAGCCGGCTCACCCCAAGCTCGTCGCACAGCTGGCGTTCGGTCGGCAGCTTCTGGTGCGGCTCCATGCTGCCCCGGATGAGGTCCAGCAGGTGGGCACGGACGGCGGCGTGCTTGGCCAGGGTGCCACCTGAGCCGGACCTCGTGGTCCGCCGAGTTTCCGAACGTGGCACGGCGCCTCCCCGAGAAGATCACAGCCCAGGCAGCACCAATTCAATCACCCTGCCCGCATCGCGGTGACCGCGCCGCCGGGTGGGGTGCGGTCCGCTAGGGTCGCCGGATGAATGGGGCTCAACCACCTGGTGCGGGTAGCTCGTCCGATCGGGAGACCCGATGGGAGAGTTCGGCGCTGCCCCGGGACATCCTGCGTACTCTCTCCGCGCCGAAAGACCTTCGAGGGCTTGCGGAAGAGTTGGGAGTGACCGACGCCCGGGTGCTCTGGTATCTAACGAAGCTCGCGTCGTCTGGGCACGTGGTCAGCGAGGCCGGCCGGTGGGTGCGTACCCCATCCGGCAAGCTACTTCTCGACTCGCCGGTGCCGGAGTCCACCGACGAGACGGTCATGCCCGGCCGCACCGTCTATGACTTCCGCCAGGCGTTCGCCGACACGGCTGCCGGAATGTTCGGCGACACCTATGTACAGACCGGCGGCGAGCACGGCGGCCGGCTCTCGACCGCCCAGGCGGGCGAGTTCAGGGATCGCCTCGCCGCCCTCATCGCCGAATACTTCGGCCCCGGCCAGGGCGATCGGAGCGGTGTCAAGTACGGCTTTCACTGGGTGCTGACGCCGACCGACCTCCACCCTCTTGACGACGACGAGATGCCGCCCAACACCAGATAGAGGCTATTCAAAACCCCTTCGCACCGACGGATCGCGGCACCGTCGAGGGAGTGCCAGCAACGCCGGTGCGGGTTGTCAGAGGGTCCGCCGCAGTGTGGGATCAGGGGCTTGTCCGAAGGACCGACCCCCTCCACGCGGAGAAGCTTCGGACAAGTCGCGGACGCATCCGCAGGTGGCGGGTTGTCTCACAGGCCGGACCACTAGCGGTCTGTTTCATGATCAACTTGCGGAAATCGACCACGACCCGCGCGACGCGTGGTCGATTTGTGCAAGTTGATCATGAACGAGCTGCGAGCCACCCAAAGTGCGGGCAGCTCGAGAGCGTGCTCCCACCCGAACCTTGAGTAGATGACGGACAGGCCGCGGCATCTTGCGGGGAGCCGGGGCCGACTTGGTGGAGGTATCTCGGCTTCTTTGCCAAAACTCCTCTGCCAAGTCACCGCAGTCGCCCCGACAAAAGTTGATCAACGGTCCCGGCTCCGGTTGCTCGCGCTGAACCCCGCAAGGTCACCTGTCGCCGCGCGCCATATCCACGCGACCTCTCAGCTCCAGAGACGGTCCCGGCGAATTTCGTTGTCCCAGCCGGACGTTTCCTCGAAGAACCCGGGATCGGCGGGGTCGAGGTGCTCCCGGAAAAGCTCCTCGTTGATGTCGCCGAAGCCCAGCCCGGGAGTATCGGGAACGGCGATGTATCCGTCCTCGACGAGCGGGTTCGGCAATCCGGTGACCAGGTCGCTCCACCACGGAATGTCGACCGCGTGGTGTTCGAGGGCGAGGAAGTTCTGGGTTGCGGCCGCGATGTGAACACTTGCGAGCGTGGCGATCGGAGTAGCGGCCATGTGAAGCGCCATCGAAATGCCGCACTCCTCGGCCAGGTCGCCGATTCGCTTGGTTTCCAGGATGCCGCCGGAGGTGGCGGGGTCGGGGTGGACGACCCGGATCGCCTCACGTTCGAGAAGTGGCCGGAAGTTCTCCGCGAGGTAGATGTCTTCGCCCGTGCAGGTCGGCGTGCTGAGGGCGGTGGTGAGTTCCCGCCATTGCTCGGTCAGCTGCCAGGGCACCAGATCCTCAAGCCAGGCAAGGGTGAAGGGCTCGAGGGTGCGGCCGATCCGCAGGCACGACTCGACGCCGATGTGGCCGAAATGATCGACCGCCAAAGGAATGTCGTACCCCACGATCCCGCGGATCGTCGCCACCTGTTCGGCGAGGTACTCCGCGCCCTTCTCGGTGACCCGGATGCCGGTGAACGGATGCATCGTGGTCGTCGACTCGCGGGCGCCGGGAGGGGCGATGAGAGCACCTGGAACGTCCCACAGAAGATCGATGCCGACGTCCATCTTCAAGAACTTGTAGCCGAGCTTGCGGCGTCCGAGGAGGCGCTCGCCGAGGATGGTCGGATCGGGTGACCTCGGAGTGTCGGCATAGCAGAGGATCCGGTCGCGGAACTTCCCACCCGCGAGTGCGTACGCGGGTACGCCGTACGCCTTGCCGGCAAGGTCCATCAGCGCCATCTCGACGCCGCACACCCCGCCGGCCTGCCGGGCGTGATGCCCGAACTGCTTGATCTTGCGGAACAGCTTGTCGATGTTGCAGGGATTCTCGCCAAGGAGTCGGCTCTTGAGAAGGAGCGCATAGGTCTTGCTGGCCCCGTCGCGGACCTCGCCGTAGCCGCTGATTCCCTGGTTGGTGTCGATCCGGATGATGCTGGACCGGAACGGTACACCTATCAGCGTGGCGACGCGGAGGTCGGTGATCCGTAGGTCACTGGGACGGGAATGCGTGTTGACGTTGTCCAGCAGGGCCGCGCCATCGGATGTCATCGCTGCGCCTTCTTCCACTGCTGGAAGTCTTCCTCGATATGGGCCGCCCAGGTGCCGGTGTCGATCTCGGCGCTGGTGTAGGTCTGTTCGGCCAACCGCAGCTTGCCGAACACATCCCGGACCCTGATGTCCTCGCTTTCCTCAGCGACCGCCTGCGCCAGGTGCGGCGGAATGAAGATCAACCCGCTCGGTGTGCCGAGCACGATGTCTCCGGGCAGGACCGTGGCCTCACCGATCCGGATGGGGAGGTTGATCCCGGCGAGGGTGACGTTCCGGATCGGTGTGGGGTCGACGTCGCGAAAGAAGAAGTTGACGTCCTTGAGTTCGACGATGCCCTGGTAGTCACGGACGCCGCCGTCGATCACCGCGCCGACGCCGGTACGCGAGGCGACCGCGGTGCTGAGGTTGTCGCCGACAACGGTGCCCTCCTTCACCTTCCCGAAGATGTCAGTCACCATCACGTCCCCGGCCTGGAGCGTCTGGATGATCCAGGAGTTCTGCTTGTCGGGGGCAAGGTGACCCTCGCGGCGACCGGCCGTGACCGTCGCGGCGTCGAGATCGGGCCGGTGTGGCAGGAACTGCGAGGTCACCGCGCGGCCGACGAGGATGGTGCCGGGATGTGTCTGCCGCCAGCCTCCGGAGAACTGCCGGTCGTATCCCTCACGCCGCAGCACGCCCCATGCCTGCTCCGTGGTGGCGAGCCGGAGCTGGTCGAGGATGTCGTCGGACACTCGAGGTCGGCCGTCAGGAAAGCGGTCGCCCGACCAGGAATGCGTGAGCTCGATGATGTCGTCAGGGGTGGGTTGGATACGCATGGGCGGGCCCGAGCCTCCACACTTGGTTGGCGCGCCGGTCTCGGTTGACATTGGTTCTCCACACCCTGATGTGCTTCGAACCCACACGAGGGAAGGGAAATCGAAGGTAGTGGCGGCGTGGACGACATGTACACCGAAGCCGTGACGCGTTCACGTGGCATCGTCTCCTGGAGACTACGAGTGCCCGCACCCGAGCGCAACGCGATGCCCGGGCCGGTGGGATGCCCACCGCGAAGCGTTTCCGAGATCGGCCACCGCGACCGCACCCGGGCCCCGATCCGCAACGTCAGGAGGTCTGCCACGGCAGGCTTCGGGACTCGGGCGCTGCCATCCACATCGTTTATGCGGCGCATACGCCATGCGTATAAAGCGGGTCTGGATTTCACCGACCTGCCCGAGGAATATGGGAGGGCCAACCTCCTCGGCCGCGACGTCGACCGCAGACCCGATCTCAGTCGGCTCCTGCCCTGAACGCGTCCCACCCCCAGGCACGAATCACTCCATACAGATCCGTACCACGTCGATCGAGTCAGACGGCGGCACGAGCCGGGGTCCCCCTGGTGCTGCTCCGTCCTGGCGTGTCTGCCGCCTGTGGTCCCTCGACGTGGACGTGTACGTGAGAGGTGGTAGAACGCATGAGAAACCCAGCGGGCTTTGATCGACGCCGCTTCCTTGCTGGTACGACCTGGATGGGCGCCGCGCTCGCCGTGCCGGCCCTCGCCTCGTGTGGCGGCAAGTCCGAGCCGGAAACGCCATCACAGCTAGCGTCGGCGAAGGTGCCCGAGAAGCTCCGCGCCGAGGCAGAGGCGTTGACCGACAAATCCGCGTCCATCCTCTCGCAGAAGCAGTACTTCGCGGAGGCCAACAAGGCGATCGACCGCGCTCTGAAGGTGTTCTCGCAACAGACTGGTACGTCGATCAGGAACGCCGAGGTCAACCCCGACGAAGGCAACTTCGTCGCCAAGCAGGACGCGGCCGTCAAGGCGGGCAACGTACAAGAGATGGCCTTCGTCACGGCTGGACGCTTCGTCGCCCAGCTCCACGAACTCGGCGACATCGTCGACGTGTCAGATGTCGTTCAGGAACTCCAGGACCAATACGGCCCGGCTGGTGGAACGGCCAGCAGGTCGTTGCAGATCGACGGGAAATGGTGGGGAATCCCCTTCTACACCATCGGTGGCGGCTGGTTCGTCCGCAAGGACTGGCTGGAGGAGAAGGGAATCAAACAGGAGGATCTCAAGACCTTCGAGAACGCGCGCGACATCGCACTCGAGATCTCTGACCCCGCCCAGAACCGCTATGGCTGGGGCGTGACTGTCAACCGCGGTGGGGACGCCAACGGCTTCATCCAGACAGTGATCAACAGCTACGGCGGAGCCATCACGGCAGACGACGGGCGCAAGGTTGTCTTTCGATCGCCGGAGGCCCTGGAGGCGATCAACTTCATCGCCGACATGTTCACCAACCCGAAGTACAAGAAGATGTTCCCGCCCGGGATCATGAGTTGGACGGACACCGGCAACAACGAGGCGTGGTTGGCGGGCCTCATCGGCATCACGTCCAACCAGTACAGCCTCTACGCGCAGTCCAAGGCGACCAAGAACCCCGTCTACGACAAGACCCTGCCACTCGAAGGGTTCCTCGGTCCGGCGACCGACGTGGTCCTCAACACCGCTGACCTGAACGCGTTCGTGATCTTCAAGGGGGCGAAGAACCCCGACCTGGCGAAGATTCTCGCGAAGTACCTCATCGCCGGTGACGCCTTCCTTGGCCTGGCGAAAGACTCTGGTGGTCTGACGTTCCCGGCGTACGAGAAGGTTTGGACCTCCGATCCCTTTTACCTGGAAGGCGATCCGATCTTCAAGGTGGCGCACACGGTGAGCACCAAGAAGCTCCCGTTGCGCACGCGTACCGGCTACACCTTTCCCCAGGCGGCGAGTGCCGGCCAGAACGCCGTGCTCCAGGCCTACATCCTCACCGACATGATGGGGGAGATCGTCCAGAAGCGCGTCGGCGTCAAGGAGGCGGTCGACACCGCCAACAAGCGGATCATCCAGACCTTCGAACAGCTGGGGATCAAGCAGTGAACACGCTGCCGGAAACCCCCGCGCGCACGGGATGGTTGCCCAGGGGCTCGCTACTGCTGACCAGGCGGGCCCTCGGACCTGACTGGAGGGCGGGCTTCCTCTTCGTCGCTCCGATGGTGTTGCTCATCGGTGGCCTGATCGCCATCCCGTTCCTCGACGCGATCCGGCTCAGCCTGACGGCCCGGCACGGCAGCGACAACGTGTTCGTGGGTTTCTCCAACTACACCGACCTCCTTGGGGACCCCTTCTTTCGTACCTCCGTCTCCAACACCGTCCTCTACACGGCCTATTCGGAGGTCTTCAAGGTCACCGCCGGCCTGATGGCGGCGCTGCTCCTCCACAATCTCCGGCGCGGTCGGGCGGTGGTGACCGGCTTGGTCCTTCTCCCGTGGGTGATTCCCACGGTGGTGACAGCGGTGAGCTGGCGCTCGATCTTCGATCCGTTGTTCGGCAGCCTGAACTTCGTGCTGACCCAGCTCCATCTCGGACCGTTACTCGCGACAGTGCACCTGGTCCCGCAGTGGCCGACCACCTGGCTCGCCGATCCGCAGTTGGCGATGTCCTCCGTCATCCTGGTCAACGTCTGGAAGGGCATTCCGTTCTTCACGATCAACTTCCTCGCCGGTCTCAAGGCGATCGACGGACAGTTGTACGAAGCCGCGTCCGTGGATGGTGCGAACGCCTGGCGGCGCTTCCTTCACGTCACCCTGCCGGGTCTCCGGTACGTCATGCTGGTCACCGTCTTGTTGTCGACCATCTGGACGTTCAACAACTTCGACCTGGTGTGGCTCCTCACCCAGGGCGGTCCGGGAAGTTCGACCGCTCTCTACACGCTCTTCGCCTACCAGAAGGCGATCCAGCAGTTGCAGCTCGGCCTGGGTTCGGCCGCTGCGGTGCTGCTGCTCCCGATTTCGGCGATCCTCATCTTCATCCTCGCCCGCCATCTCAGGTCGGGTGAACGCCTCACCACCGGCGCCCGCCGCTGGTCGTCGTCCAGTCCCGCGCGGATCGCGGTCCGTGTCACGTTCGCCGCTCTCGTCGTCCTGCTCTTCGTCCTTGACCGCGGGCTGTTCTGGCGGTCGGCGGCGGTGTTCGCGGTCCTCGTCGTTCTCGGTGTGCTGGTGGGGCGGGGCGCCGAACTCCTGTCGGGTCGCAGCAGCGCGGGCCTCGGCGTGAGCCGCGCCGGACGGGTACCCATCTGGATCGGGCTTGCGGGGTTGCTCTTCTTCATGCTCGCGCCGCTGTACTGGATGGTGGCGACGGCGTTCAAGTCCGATCTCCAGATCACCACCCGCACCAGCCTGCTCTGGCCCGCGCCCTGGACGATCGAGCAGTTCACCGGACTCCTGGCCGACAACGCCTTCGGGCTGTGGTTTCGCAACACCGCCGTGGTGGCCGCCGTGTCGACGGTGGTGGCGGTGAGCCTGTCGGCACTGGCGGCGTACGCCCTGGCTCGACTGCGTTTTCGCGGTGCCGCCACCCTGACCGGCGCGGTCCTGCTTACCTACGTGATGCCGGGTGCTCTGCTGTTCATCCCGCTTTACCAAATTCTGAGCCGGGCACATCTGATCGACAGCCTGTGGGCGTTGTTCGTGGCCTATCCGACGTTCACGCTGCCCTTCGCCTGTTGGTTCCTCATGGGCTATTTCCGCGGAATTCCACAGGACCTCGAGGAAGCCGCCATGACCGACGGCGCGACGAGGCTGCAGGCGTTCCGGCTCATCATCCTTCCGCTGGCGAAGCCGGCACTGCTGGCCGTCGGACTCTTCACGCTGACCAATGCCTGGAACGAGTTCCTTTTCGCTTTCGTGTTCATCACGGACGAAGGCCTGAAGACACTGCCGCTCGGGCTGCAGTCGATGATCGTCGGCGACGTGGTGCCCTGGGGGCAGCTCTCAGCCGCCTCGATCCTGATCAGCGTGCCGGTCGTCGCCGCGTACGCCTACGCTCAGCGGTTCCTCGTGGAGGGACTCTCCGTCGGGGCTGTCAAAGGCTAGGGGCCTGGGGCCCTGAAGGGTTGGGGCGCCCGCGCCAGCGCGGCCCCCGGAATACTCTGGAGGCCAGCGGGGCGACCCGCGCAGGTCGCGCGGAGGGGGAGCGGAGCGGTCGCCCGCAAGGGGAGCGGGACATGGCAACGACGAGATGGTTCTTCGAGCCCGGCCACACGGCGGCGGAGTTTCAGGCCAGGCACATGATGGTCACGTACGTCCGCGGGCAGTTCAAGGACGTCCACGGGTTCCTGGAGGTGGATCCGGACCACCCCGAGGACGCCAAGGTCGAGGCGACGATCGACGCGTCGCGGGTCTACACCGGCCAGCCCACCCGTGACGCACATCTGCGCAGCGCGGACTTCTTCGACGTCGAGCACCATCCGACCTGGACGTTCAGGGGTACCAGCGTGGAGCAGTTGAGTGCGTCGGAGTTCGAGGTCATCGGGGAACTCACCGTACGCGGCGTCACCCGGCCGGTGACCCTCAACGTGAGGTATCTGGGCCAATGGGACACGCCCTGGTGGGAGGACGGCCGCGACCTCGGGCCGCGGCGCCGGGCCGGGTTCGTCGCCACCACCCGGGTCAACCGCCACGACTTCGGTGTGAGCTGGAACGACACGGTCGACCGCGGCGGGGTCGTCGTCGCCGACATGGTGGATGTCACGATCGACGTCGAGGCCGTTCTGGCCGAGGAACTCGCCGCCGCGGCCACCTGAGGGCGCAGGAGTACGCCACTTCGCTGGCGGTGGTTACACTGCCCGCCAGTTGGAGGGGAGTACTCCCTCGCGGTGGTGTCGTCAACACGACGTGCCTGGTGGTGCGTCCGGCGTCACGGCCCGGGTGCGCTGCGTAGCCCGGGTGGAGGAGACCTCTGGCGGTCGACGTCTGTCTCTCGCCGGAGGTCATCGTGAACGTGCCCCTGTGGGTCTGGCTCGCCACCGTGCTCGGCATCCTCACGGTGATCGCCGCCGACCTGATCTGGGCGAGCCGGCGCCCGCACGCCGTCGGTATCCGCGAGGCCGCGCTGTGGGTGCTTGTGTACGTCGGACTGGCCGGGGTGTTCTTCGTCGGTCTCGCCCTCGCCGCGGGGCCCGGCCCAGGTGGCGAGTTCGTCGCGGGCTACATCACCGAGTACACCCTGAGCATCGACAACCTCTTCGTCTTCGTCCTCCTGCTGTCGCGGTTCGCCGTACCCCCGGTCAACCAGCACAAGGTCCTGCTCATCGGTATCGCCATCTCGCTCGTCCTGCGCGCGGTGTTCATCGCCCTCGGTACGGCGGTGGTCAGCACCTTCGAGTGGGTCTTCTTCGGCTTCGGCGCGCTGCTCATCTACACCGCCGTCAAGCTGGCCCTGCCAGGTGACGACCACGAGTCCGACTTCCACGACGGCCGGATCGTGCGGGCGATCCGCCGCATCGTCCCGACGTCGGAGGCGTACGACGGTTCACGACTGCTGACCACCGTCGACGGGCGGCGGGTGTTCACCCCAATGGTCATCGTCGTGACGGCGATCGGCGCCGCCAACGTGATCTTCGCCCTCGACTCCATCCCGGCGATCTTCGGCCTGACACAGTCCGGCTACATCATCTTCACCGCCAACGCGTTCGCCCTGATGGGCCTGCGTCAGCTGTACTTCCTGATCGGTGGGCTGCTCGACCGGCTGCGCTACCTCAACTACGGACTCGCCGTCATCCTCGGGTTCATCGGCGTGAAGCTGATCCTCGAGGCGATGGAGGCCGAAGGACTCAGCGACCTCGGTCCGCTGCACCTTCCGCACATCGGTATCGCCGCCTCGCTCGCGTTCATCGCGGTGACGTTGGCAGTCACCAGCGTCGCCAGCCTGACCCACAGCCCGCGCGCCGCCGAAAGCGACTGACGCCCGCCACCCTTCCAACCGTAGTACCCGCGTGATCGTGCCTTTGGGCAGACGGGTCGACGATCATCGTGGGAAGATCTGCAGTCGCGACCTCAGGGGCAGCGGGGGAGCTCCGTCGCAGGAGTCCGCAGCATCATCTCCGGGAGGAAGCATGCAGGTCCCACCCTCGCGGCCGCGAGTCAGGTCAGCGATGGCCGCCCTGGCCGTCACGCTCACCGGCGGCGTACTCACGGCCGCGCCGTCGCCCGCCGCCGCGAACCCATCATCAACAGCACCGTCGTCGACATCCGCCGGCAGCCCGATCGACCTCGACGCGCTCTTCATCGGCGCCCATCCCGACGACGAAGCCGGCACCCTGTCCACCTTCGGACAGTGGGGTGAGTCGCACGGCGTGCGCACCGGTGTCGTCACCATCACCCGGGGCGAAGGCGGTGGCAACGCCGTCGGCCCCGAGGAAGGCCCGGCACTCGGCCTCCTGCGCGAGGACGAGGAACGCCGCGCGGTCGGCAAGGCCGGCATCAGCGAGGTCTTCAACCTCGACAAGGTCGACTTCTTCTACACCGTCTCCGCGCCACTCACCGAAGAGTTGTGGGACCAGCGGGACACGCTTGAGAAGGTCGTACGTCTGGTACGCCAGACCCGGCCCGAGATCCTGGTGACGATGGATCCCGCACCGTCTCCGGGCAACCACGGCAACCACCAGGAAGCTGGCCGGCTGGCGCTCGCGGCCTATTACGCCGCGGCGGATCCGGCGGCGTTCCCCGAGCAGATCAGCAAGGAGAAGTTGACGCCGTTCGCACCGGCGAAGGTCCTCCTCAACCGCGCCCGCGGCACCGGCCCGACCGGCCCTTCCTGCGTCAACACCTTCTCCCCGACAGACCCGTCCCAGGACATCTACGGCGTCTACTCCGGCGCGATGTCCACCAAGCAGGCTCGCACCTGGGCGGCGATCGAGCGGGACGCCCAACGGGAGTACGCCTCGCAGGGCTGGGCCGGGTTCCCCGACGTACCCTCTGACCCCGCTCAGCTCGGCTGTGATCGGTTCACCCTCGTCGACTCTCGTGTGCCGTACCCACAACCTGGTACGCCGGCCGCCGCGGCGTCGACCGCCATCCTCGACGGCGCGCTGACCCGCGCGAAGGGCACGGTCCCCCTGGGCACCCAGCTCCAGGTGGACAGTCCGTTCGACGTCCGGCCCGGCCTGCCCACCGCGGTCACCGTCCGCGTCAGCGCGCCGAAGGCGCACAACCTCGGCCAGTCCTCGGTGGCGCTTCGGGTGCCAGACGGATGGCGGGTGGCCGGTAGTGGCACGCTGGGCCAGGTCGCCGCGGGCTCGTCGGCAACCGCTCGCTTCACGGTGACGCCAGCACCCGACGCGAACCTCAGCACCCGCGCGCGGATCGGGGCCTTCCTCACCACGCGCGCTGGCAACGGCTACACCGCCGCCCAGGTCGAGGTTGCCCCGGATGTCCGCACGCAGCAGCGACTGCTCCCGCAGGTGTCGTCTTTCGAGGACTGGGCAGCTGAGCTGGGCGCCGCCCAGCTGCGTGGATTCGTGGTACCCGTGCTAACCATCCCGTCCGGAGGGTCGCGCTCCATCGACTACACCGTGACGAACCTCAGCTCCGAAGCCCAGTCCGGCACCGTCAAGCTCGCCTTGCCGGCAGGGTTCGGGGCCGACGTGGCCAGCCGGAGTTTCAGTGACCTCGCCCCCGGTGCCACCACCACGGTGGCGTTCCCGGTCACCAACACCGACGCATCGCTGCCGACGTCGAACGCCGGTGGTACGCCTGGTGCCGCGGCCGGCGACTACGCGTACACCGTCACCACGACCACCACCAGCGGGTCGGTGTCGGTCACCCGTCCGGCGCTGGAACTCGTGCCCACCACCACGATCTCCGCGGTCGCGCAGGCGCCGACACTGGACGGCGTGGTCAGCGCGAACGAGTACCCCGGTGGGGCGCTCGACATCTCGCGGCGGTGGGAGGGCAGCGACTGCGAGTCCGCCGCGGACTGTTCTGGCACCGCCCGGCTGGCCCGCCACGGCGACACGTTGTACGTCGCGGTGGAGGTTCGCGACGACACGGCCGGCACGCCCCTCGCAACCGCGGACTGCAAGCGGCACTGGCGTACTGACAGCGTGGAGATCGCTCTCGATCCGCGTGGCCGGAGCGAGAACACCTCGACCACCTTCAAACTGGCCGTTCTGCCGTTCACCGCGGAAGGTCCGGCCTGCGCCCTCCGCGACGCCGACAACCACCAGGGCCCGATCGAGCAGACCGCGCCCGGCGTCCGTTGGGCGAGCTCCCTGCGCGAGCCCTTCACCGGCTACACCGTGGAGGTCGCCATCCCGTTGTCGGAACTCCCCGACACCGTCGATCCCGACCGGCTCGGCGTGAACGTCCTCGTCTACGACTCTGACACCCAGGACAAGACCGGCCAGACCCGCATCGGCTGGTCCACGTGGGGTGGTGTGCAGGGGGACCCGTACCGCTGGGGGCAAGCACGCCTTGACGGCTATCAGCCGCCACCGGGTGGCCCGGCTGATGAACCGGTCATCCCGAACACCGCCCTGCGCAGTGTGGAGTCGCCGCAGACCATCGACCAAGCGGTACGCATCCACGTCCCGCTCTCCGGAGGTACGCCCGCGTCTGCGAACAGAAGCGGGTGGCTCACCTCGGCCCGCGGAATTTCCGGTGGCGTCAAGGTGGAACTTCGGGCGACCGGCCCGGGGGAGGCGCACCTCTTCGTGGTCGACGAGGCGGGTACGCCCGGCAAGATAGTGGTTCCCGTCACCCGCGCGGGCCGGGTCACGGTGACCGTGCCGCTCGAGCGTGCCCTGGGGGCTGACCCGCGGGTCCTCTCGGGATGGGCCGCGCCTGATGGTGCTGGAACGCTTGCTTCGAAGATTGCTGTGAACTAAGGCCGGAGATGGCTGGGCGGGCATTTCGCCTGCCCAGCCAACGGCACGTGTGACGCGCGTTGGCCCTGACTAGGTGATTATTCGGGGACCCGACGCAGATAGCGGCGACTGCTGGAAAGCCATTCCTCGGCCCATCTCATCTCCGGGCAGGGCCAGTCCTGGGCGCACGAGACGCAACACGAGGCCTGCCTCGCCGGCCAGGGGAATATCCCCCACCAGCGAATCACCACTGGAGACTTGTCGGGCCGGTGCGTGCGATCGACAAGGATCGCGTGGGCGTCAATCTCAGCTTCGGGCCACTCGACGTATCCGACCCTTGGAATGCCGATCATGCTGACCTCCGTGAGAGGTAGCCGCGGCCTGGCGTCGACGACCTGCTGCCGTCGACCGGAGACGGCGGGCCTGAGAACTCAAAATGAGGGCGCCCTCTAAGGAGCGCGGACCAGCCGGGTACCTGTTCGTACCCGCTGCTGAGGAGGGCTTTGGGGTTGTCGCGCCCCGAAAGGCTGGCCAGCGGCCCATCACCCTTCGGGCGTACAGCTCGGCTCTCGCTTCCCCGCATACGCACGATCCTCGCTTCACGACTCGGAATCTCGGAATCTGTGAATCACACTTCACGAAGCGTATGGCACGAATCGGGCTCTTGACAATCACAAGCTGGGAAAGATGTGCGTGATTGGCCGGCTGACGGGGTATGGGCCGCGCTGGAGTACGTGTGTTCCGGCCTGTACGGTCCGTCGCCGGCCGTTGTAAGGTGACCGCCTGCCCCCTGAGACAGGGCACAGCTAAAAAGATCCCCCCGGGAGTGCGCCCCGGGGGGATCTGCTGTGTTGAAGGTCGGCCGGATCAGATGTCGTAACGGCCGACCTTCACGTCGGCGAGGAATGCGGAGAAGGCGCCTCGGTCAACGACGTGGGCACCGCGGTCTGGGTGCACGCTGTCGCGCACTGCGGTGACGTCGGAAAAGTTGGCTGCGACTTCCACGCAGCCGCCGTTGTTCTGGCCACTACGGCTGGCCTTGCGCCACTGAGCCTGAGACAGGTCGATCATGCTTACTCCAGTGTTTCGGCGAGTTGTTTTAGATGTGCCGTGGTCGCAGGTGGTTCCAATGCCGCGGCACGGGCTTGCGTGAAGATCTCGGTGTAGGAGTCCACCTCAGCTGCCTTGACCACCTCCTGGAGTGCGAAGTCGGTCTCGACGTAAACCATCTTTGGCTCGTCGCCGGGGAAGTCAAAGGTGTTGATGGGACCACACATGCCTGGGTGTGGTCCGTCCGCGAAGCGCAGTAGGCGCAGCTCGATGTTGGGCCGGCGGCCCATCTCGACCAGGTGAGCGATCTGCGCGCGGCGGTCGGCCGGCGCGCCCCAGCGGTACATCAGAGATGCCTCGGTGAAGACGGCGACGAGTTCGGGTGCGGTGCCGTCGTCCTTGCGGTCGAAGATCTCCTGGCGCCGCAGTCGCGCTCCGACGGCGCGGTTACGCCACGCCGAGGACCGTGAGCCCACCCGCATGTGCGCTTCCATGTACGCGGGCGTCTGGAGAAGCCCCGGCAACACAAGCGGCGTATAGACACTGACGCGTACGGCGTCTGACTCGTAGCCGGGGAACTCGTTGTCGAAGATTTCGTTGTAGTCGCGCCACCATGCCCGGGTGCGGGCCAGTGCCGCGAGGTCCTCGAGTTCCTTGCTCGTCTCCTCGTCGGCGCCGTAGATACGGAGCAGGTCCCGGATGTCGCTCATCTCTGGGCGCACCCAGATGTTGGCTTCGAAACGCCCAACCTTGCCGCGGCCCCAGTTCAGTCGGTCACAGACCTGGTTGGCGGTGTAGCCCGCCTCGACTCGGAGTTCGGAAAGCCGGCGAGCAAGTCGACGCTTGGCGACAGTCGCGCCGTACGCCTTGTCGCTCACACTGCCCCTCCTCGGTCGCCGCGCTCCCGCCCCTCTTGACAGGGCGTCTCAGGCACCATAGTGCTCCCTTAAATTGTGAATCACAAGTGCGATCCCTCGGGATCGCGAATCACGACGCTCGCTCGTCTCCTGTAGCGTGTTCCGGATCCATCCTCCCCAAGGCTGCTCTCCATGATCATGGCTACCCGGACTTGCTGCGTCGTATCTACCACGCCGTACCCGCAGTTCAGGTTCAGGCCGTCGCGAGGAGACCGTACAAACGCTGTACGCCCACCCATTCGCCTCGGACCGCGGAGTAGGTCCCAGGCGGTGTGCCCGAGCCCGCTCACCAGGGCGGACTGGCGGAGGCGTAACGTCGGAACGTCGTGATCGGTGACGGCCGTCGGCCGAATGCATACCGAAATGAGGAGCATCGTGGCCGGAAACGGCAAGCCCACGGTCGAGGAACTCAACCTCGACCTCGACACACTGACGTGGCAGAGCTCGAGCGACGGCCCCGGCGCGATCGAGGTGGCCTTCGCGGGTGAGTGGGTGTTGATGCGGGTCTCCGATGATCTGGCTGGCCGGGTGCTGGTGTATGACCACCATGAATGGGAGTGCTTCCTCGACGGCGCCCGGAAGGGTGAATTCGACGACGCGGCAGAGTGAGACGCTTCCCGGCCCTGAGCTTCGGACGTCCCGTGGGTCTGGCAAGTCCACCCGACAGGGATGAAGCGCCCGGCCTTCGTACGTGATGCGGTTGGCCCAAACCTCAACCACGTATGAAGAGGGCGGGTCATGGCGCAGGTAAAGGGAATCGGGCGAGTGCTCCCGATGGCCGCGGTCGCATTGGTCGTACTCTCCGGGTGTACGACGGGCAGCCATCCGGGTCCGCCGACGCCATCCCTTGGCGGTCCGGCCGGAATGCCGCCGCCACCCTCCAGTACACCGAAGAAGGTTCAGGCGAAGGCGGCGCCGGAGGAGGCAGCGGCATTCGCCCGACCGGTGACCGGAGACATCGCCCGCTTTCCGGCACAACAGCAGTGCCTCGCCCAGGAACAGAACGCGCCGTGGTTCCGGAGCATGGTCGCCGCGGAGCAGCACGACTCCCAGCGCACCCACCTCTTTACCTGTGCGGATTTCCTGGGCAGCTTCAACGGCCGGAACGAAGTCTTTGAGTACGCCTCCAGCGACAATTACGCCGCGCCGTACAACCTGGTGACCAAGGGGGCCGACGAGCTCTACCTCTATGGCGGCGGGAACGCTCCCGGGACCTCCGCGCCCTATGTCGCGCGGATCGACCCGTCCACCCTGAAGCAGGTCTGGCGTACTCCGCTCAACAAGATGCCTGGGCAGTGGACCGGGCCGGCGTCCGTGGTGATTCCGGCCAACGGTGACGTCATCGCGACGTACGGACGCCAGGCGGTACGGATCGCGGCGGCGACGGGTCAGGTCGTGGCGGAGGCGTCCCTTCCGACCGGGCCCGGGGATCCGCTGAACACCTACTTCGACACGACCGTGGGTGGCCCCGACGGGACGCTCTTCTCGGTGTCACAGACCCGGCCTGCCGGATGCCGGGAACAGGGAATGGACGTGACGCTCAGGTGTAAGGGCAAGCGGCCGAACTCGGTGATCGTCGCGTACAACCCCGACACGCTCCAGGCGCTGCACGCGATCGCGACGGCGCCGACCGCGGCCCGCGGTCTGGCCCTGTCGGTCATCGGCGGTAAGACGTACCTCTATGTGAATGGGGGGAGCAAGACCGTCCGCTACCTCTGGGACCCGGTAAAGAAGAAACTCGCTGTTGACACGGGGTGGGCTCCCGCGAGCTACCTCAGGCCGGGACAGACGATCGCGTCGGCGCCCGCCGTCATGAACGACTGGGTGGTGTTCCAGACGAACGCCGTCCCAACCAAGACGCCAATGAGCGTGGTCGCGATCGCGCAGTCGGACGCGAAGAAGGTCGTACGGATCGACCCGATACCGCTTCGACCCGGGCAGGAGAGTTACGCGTCCGCCGCGCCAGCGGTGGATCCCCAGACCAACATGGTCTACGCGGCGGACGCCGGGACCGGCACGCTCACCGGCATCTCGCTCCAGAAGGACGCGATGCGGAAGGTGTGGGGCGCCAGCCAGCGGACCATGGCTGGAATCGCCCTGGTCGGACCTAAGGATCGGCGGGTCCTCGTGGGGACCGCCGTACGCCCCAACGCCAACGCACAACAGTTGAGGAACCTCACATACACCGAGCAGGTGGTGTGGAGGGCCGCCGGCAACGGCAAGGAACTGGCCCGATCGGATCTCCTCGACCCGACGGGACAGCGGGTCGTGACCCCGGGCTGGGGCGGCGTGATGTACGGGCTCGGCGCCAAGGGCCGGATCTACGCGCTGCAGGTGGCCGGCCCGCCATCAGCGTCGTTGGTCGTACCGACTCCGCCCGCCTCGGCGGTTCCGCGTCCGGCAGGCTCGGCGGCGCCGGTTCCTGACGGATCGGCGAAGCCAGATCCGGAGGCCACGTCGGCGTCGGATTCCGAAGGCCCGTCGACGCCCGAGCCTGGCGCATCAGCGGTCGTGACTCCGGCGGCGACCGAAGCCCCGAGCCCGGCCGAGTCGCCGGAGGAGGACGACGCTCAGTAGCAAGCCCACAGTGAGAAGCCGTTCACCGTGCGCAGGCTAGGCTCATCGACGCAGGATCTCGGTGGGCGGCCGGCATGGGGGCGCGGGTGGGCGAAGATCAGGGTCTGCGGCGACATCTCGAGGCGTTGCGCATGCTGCATCGCGTCAGCCGCGAACTCAACGCGGCCCGCGATCTGACGGCAACCCTCCAGCGGCTGGTCGACAGCGTGGTGTCGAGCCTGGGGTTCCAGGTCGCGGCGATCAACGTCGTACACGATGACGTCCTCCAGGTCGCCGCTGTGGCGGGTCCGGCCGATGTCAGGAAGGCCCTCGAGGGGGAGTCCGGACCGCGCGCGGCCTGGGATGATCTGCTGGCTGCCGCTGAGCACTGGGGTGCGTTGCGGTACCTCCCTCACGGCACGGCGAGCCTCCCCGACGAGGTCCCGGTCTGGACGCCAGGACAGAGCCCGTCCGAGGATCCCGACGCGTGGCACCCCGAGGACATCCTGGTCGCTCCGTTGTACTCGCCGGTCGGTGAGTTGGTCGGCGTTCTGAGCGTGGATCTGCCGATCGACGGTCGGGTGCCGGGCCCTTTGCAGCGGGAGCTACTCGAGATGTTCGCGGCGCAGGCGGCGATCGCGCTGGACAACGCCCGCCTCCACGCGGAGGTCCTGACGACGATGGACCGTCTCGAACGGGAGCACCAGGCTCTGCGGGCCAGCGAAGAGAGCTTCCGGCAGGCGTTCGAGTACGCGCCGAGTGGGATGGCGGTGGCGAGCCTGCGCGCGCAGGACGACCGGCGCCTGCTCCGGGTCAACGCCGCGTTGTGTCACATGCTTGGGTACTCCGGCGAGGAGCTACGACGCGTGGGGCTCGCGACGGTCGTGCATCCCGACGACCGGCCGCTCCTGACGGCCGGTGGCATCGCCTACCAGGGCGACCTACGCCTGCGGCACCGGGATGGACACCTCGTCTGGGTCTCGATGAACAGCTCGGTGGTCCTGGACTCCGCGGGCGCACCGGACTACCAGCTCATCCATATCCAGGACATCAGCGAACGCCGGGACCGGGAGGAGCAGCTCGCCCACCTGGCGGCGCACGACCCGTTGACCGGGTTGCCCAACCGCTCGGAGCTGCGGGCCCGACTGGGGCAGCTGCTCGCGGACCGGGAGGAGGTGGTCGTGTTGTTCTGTGACCTGGACGGCTTCAAGCACATCAACGACAGGTACGGTCACGACGCGGGGGACCTGGTCCTGGTCGAGGTGGCTCGCCGGCTCCGCTCGCAGGTCCGCGACCATGACGTCGTGGCGCGGGTGGGCGGTGATGAGTTCGTGCTCGTACTCCGCGACACCGACAAGGAGGCCGCGGCGCTCGCGCTGCGCCTCGCCCGCGAGGTACGGCGTCCGCTGCGACTCGGCCCGCGGGAGGTCGCGGTGACTGTCAGCATCGGCGTCGGCTCCTCCGGCCTGGCGTCGGACGTCGACGGGGTGCTGCGGGCCGCGGATCAGGCGATGTACCGCGTGAAGCTCGCCCGGGACTATCGCGGCGACTACCACGATGACTACCGCGATGAGTACGGCGGCGGGGCGTCGGCTGGCGGGCCGAGTGTGGCCTAGCGGCCATGCGAGAAGACGACAGTCCGCGGCCCGTTACCTGCTGAGGAACGGGCCGCGGCTCTCGTTTCGGCCGGCCGCGGCTGAGCGGCCGGAATGGACTCAGATCGGGCGAACCTGGCTGGCCTGCGGGCCCTTCGCGCCCTGGGTCACCTCGAACTCCACGCGCTGGTTCTCCTCGAGCGTGCGGAATCCGCCACGTTCGGATTGGACGATCTCGGAGAAGTGGACGAAGACGTCCTTGGCGCCGTCGTCTGGCGTGATGAAGCCGTAGCCTTTGTCAGTGTTGAACCATTTGACGGTTCCCTGTGTCATTTCTTCCTCCGGACAGGATGGTGGAAAGGCGCAGACCGCTCCGGGTCTACTGGTCACGATCGAGCGGCGGAGCCCCACCATTTCTGGGAGGGTGACGCCCGCATCGACTTCCGCGGGCGTGCAACAACAAGGTCAATCACGTACACAGAAATGCCGCAACCGCCACCAGTATTACCCACGTTCGGGGCGTAAACACATCGACCTCGCCGGTCAGGTGGCAGGTTCTCCGGCGATGGTGACCCGGCGCAGGACGAGGTCCCGGGTGTTCTGGACAAGTGGGGGGTTGTCGGCACGCGCGAAGGCCAGATTGGTGAGCTCGACCTGACCGGCCGGCGCCGCGACGGCCGCCCGGATGCGGTACGGAATGCCGCAGGGGTCGACCCGCCAGCCCCGCGCGAAGAGCCCGTCCACCTCGGCGAAGAGATCGCCGCCGGTGCCTCCGGAGTACTGATAGGTGACGTCGAAGGGATACTGCACCCAGGCCGGGGAGTCGACATTCCGGATATGGACGTCGCGTACGTAGCCACCGCGGGATGTCGCGCGAGGGAACGCCGACCCGCCGGCCATCGGCGTCGCGGCCGGACTTGATCGCGATGCAGTCGTCGTGGGTCGCGAAGGTCACCCGCCGGATCACCACGTCCTGGCTGGAGTCGGGGTTGCCGCCGTCGCCGTTCGGCCCGACGCACTCGATCCGAACATCCTGAACGGTCACGGATCGGCAGTACACCGGATGGATGTTCCACATCGGTGAGCGGCGCAGGGCGATCCCTTCGATGAGGACGTTCTCACACGCGTAGGGCTGAACGAAGCTCGGCCGTGGGTGGTGGCCGGCGCCGAACACGCGCTCCTCGACGGGCGTGCCCGCCGCGCCGGACTGCTCCAGCGCCGTCCAGTCCGCTCGCTGGTTGGGCATGCCGGGCTGCCAGCCGTACTGCCCCGATCCGATCCAGAACCACCAGTGGGCGTTGTCGGACTGGGCGTCGAGCACTCCGCGACCCGTCACCGCGATGTCGCGCTGGTTGTAGGCATAGATCGGCGGTGAGCGCACAGCGGCCGGCCGGGACCAGCACATGTCCGCCGCCCGCGGCATGGCAAGCCTGGATCGCACCGGCGATGGCCGCGGTGCAGTCGGTGCTGCCGTCGCCGACCGCGCCGTGGTCGGTCACCGGGAACCACCGATCAGGGAACGACGGTGGGCGTACCCGCGCGATGATCTGGGCCGCGCGATCCCACGCGCGCGCTTCGCGGGCATCGGGATCTGGCACCGACGCGGCGGCAGGCTCGCCGAGCACCCACGCGTCCGTGCCGGGACCACCCTGTTGCCCGAGACTGATGGAGCCGCTGAGACCACCCACGGCGAGGGCGCCCATCCTGAGGAACTGGCGGCGGGCAGGTGTTGCCATCGGGCTTCTCTCCTCTTTGGGCGGGCCTCCCGGTTGACCCGGGAGACCCGCCGCCACCGTCGGAACGTAGGGAACTGACCGCGTGCCGTATCCCCGTACCTATTCAGGAACGGGGTAAGGGAAACTGGGCGTGACGCCGATCTTGTCGTACTCCATCTTGGACGGATCGAAGCCCGGGTCCCAGCTGTTGTTGGCGAGGGTGTTGCAGCTCCGGCTGCCCTTGAACTTGTTTCCCTGGACGTTGGTCACCGAGATATTGGAGAAATGGAATCCGCAGCCGCCGAAGTCCATGTGCACACCGTGCGTCGCCGGAGACGGCACTGACGGGTCGGGATTGATGTCATCGATCGTGATCTGGTCCCAGACGCCGCTGGTGCCGTGCGGCTCGAAGTTGCTGACGCCATAGGCGTAGAGCGCACCCATGTCGTTGCTGTCCTTGCCGACATGGGCGATCCGGAGATATTGCAGGAGGTTGTTGCGCGCGTAGTTGTCGGCGTTGGTGACCTCGGGACGGCTCTCCAGGCTGATGGCGTACCTCGAGCTGTGTTCGATGACGCTGTGGGTGATCTTGTTGTTGCCGCTGTTCATGATCTCGACGCCGGCCGCGTCACCGGGTACGAGTTCGCCGACATGATGGATGTAGTTGTTGGTGAAGACGTTGTCGTGGGCGACGTCGCCCTCGCCCGGATAGGGGCCCTCGACCTTGATGCCGTCACCGCCGATGTGTTCGATGAGGCTGTCTGACACGGTGATGTTCTCGTTGGCGAACAACATGTAGACCGCGGTGAAGCCGGTGTTGGAGATGTGCATCCGGCGCAGGTCGATGTCACGTGCGTTGGTCAGGGTGATGGTGCCGAACCTGTTACGGGGTAGCTCGATCTGCCGGTCGTACTGCGGATACTTGTGCACCTCGCCGGAGTCGCCGTCCTGGTTCCAGCCGTTGCGGTACCACGGCACGAAGTCGGAGTACTCGACCGCGAGACCGTCCAGGGTCACGTCGTGGGTGCGGCTCTCGGGTGACTTGCCGGCGAAGGAAAAGACCGTCTTGACGGTCGGCGCATAGATCCGGGTGTTGTCGATCGACCCGCTCCGTGGCCAGTAGTAGAGCAGGCCCTCGTCCCAGTCGAGATAGTATTCGCCCGGCTGGTCGAGGAAATGCAGGGAGTTCTGGATGAAGTAGCGGGAGCCGCCCTCGTCGCTGGTGACCGGATATCTCGTGGCGTACTTCAAGGTCGCGAGGTTTTGTTCCACGACATGTTCTGGATCGGCACCGTGTCGGTGAACCACACCCAGTCATGACCCGACCATACGACCACCTGGGCATCCGCGAGGTCGCCCCACGTCGGCTCCCATGCCGGATCCCAGTCGCCTTCCTTGAAGCTCAGCCATTTCGGGGTGTTCCAGCGAGCGGGATCCTCGTTGGTGGAAACGAGATACGGCGCGAACGTCTCCTCGTTGTTGCGGTTGGGTGTGCGTGCCGTCGTGGCCCGTTGGCGTCCTTCGAACAACGTGTAGAAGAGTTTATTCTTGTCGACCTGGGTGCGATAGATGTTGCCCTTGTAGGGCTCCCATCCGGTGACCTCCTTGGCGCCGAGAAAGCGGGCCTTGCCCGGACCATCAGCGCTTCGATAGATCACCTGGTGGCCGTTGCTGCCGGAGTCGCCGTCCTTGAAATCGATGGTTTTGTTGACCGGATAGTCGCCGGCCTGGAGATTGACCACGATGTCGCACCGCATCGAGGTCGCGGAGTTCAGGCCGTTCTTGCGGATGTGGTCACGGGCGTGCTCGAGCGTCTTCCAGGGGGCCGTCTTCGTGCCCCTGGCCCGGTCACTGCCCTGAGGCGATACGAAGAACTGCTTCGGTGTACACGCGTTGTCTGCCCGTGGGTCCGCCACGGCGTTCGCGGACAAGGTCGCGCCGATGAGCGCGATCACCGAGCCGGTGGCTATGCCGAGGAAGGTGCGAGGAGACCTTCCGAACATGTGCCCTCCTCCTGCCGATGAACTGGGGATGCGGAAACGTCAGGAGCTGATTCGCGAGGCAGGGTCGCGCCGTCGGTGCGGCGCGGGGTGTGCCGGCGCGTCGTTCGGCCGTTCGATGCTTGGGCACAGTAATCACAATGCCGAGCCCGGGCAATAGGTTCATCCGATGAAGGTCACTCTTCATCGGATGAAGCTTGCACAGCGGCGGCCTGGCGCCACGTGAAGGATGGCCGGCGACCGGCATCGAGGTCCTCCCGGGCCGGCCGGTCGCGACCCGGACCCGAAGCTGGTCTGGGGGTGGCGAATGAGATCGTTCCGCCCGTGATGGGACATACGCATGCCGTGTCAGGGATAGCTGTTGGAGCCGCACTTCTGCCTGTGCTGCCGGTGGACCGGTTGGCAGGGCAGGTGGCGTGGGTCGCCTGCTGTGGAGGTATGGCGCTCCTGCCCGACCTCGACCACGAGTCGTCAACCGCGGCGAGGATGTGGGGGCCGCTCTCGCGGCTGCTCGCGGGGTTGGTCGTCAGGATCGGGCAGGGGCATCGGGGCGCGACGCACGACGTGGTGGTGGCCCCCGTCGTCCTGGGAGGAGCGGCGTACCTCGCGAGCTTTCACCGCTGGGCCGCGATGGTCGTCCTGGCCCTCGCGATCGGACTGGCTCTGCGCGCCTGTCATTTCGTGATTCCGGGTGAGTACGAGAAGTCCTGGCCGATCAACCTGCTCGCTTCGGCTGCGGGTGCCTGGTGGCTGGTCGACAATGGCGCCGCGACTCATGCGCAGTGGCTGCCATACGCGGTGGCGGTCGGGGTCCTCGTCCATATCGTGGGCGATTCTCTGACCGAAGGCTCGGTCCCCATACCCTTCAGCTGGTTGGACGGCAAACCCAATCGCATGGGCAAGGGGCCGTTGACAACGGGGCGGTGGTACGAACACCTGATCGCCTCTGGCCTCCTGATCGCCTCGGCGTTCCTGCTCTATCTCCACATCCCGCAGATCAAGGAGATCGTCGACACCTCGGCGGAGGCGATAGTGACGACTCTCGCCGGCCTGGGCTGATCAGCGGACGCCTCCCGCGGCCGGAAGGGGAGAGAACAGAGGCGTTTGCCGACTCCTATTTGGGTACGTCCCATTGCGATCGGTCGCTTGAAGTTCGCCCGCTGTGGGCGATGTGAAGGCAATCGAGGTGGGGTGACACTCAGGCGAACGCCCCGGGTCTGGTCCCGCGGGAAATCGCGAAAGAGGTGAAGCATGCCATCCATCACCCGCCGGTCGAAGTCGCGGCAGATGGGGTCCACGCAGCGTCCTCGCCGGGCAGTCAAGGCCATGGGCGCCATGATCGCCATCGCTGGTGCGACGGCGGCGGCAGTCGCCCTGTTGGCACGACGGTCCCGGCACTGACGCGACGGTTTCCAACATCGCTCAGATTTCGGCGACATCCGCCCGCCCGGCCGCTCTCGTCCAGCGGCCGGCGGGGCCGGGCCATGACGGGAGGGCTGCGAGCGCGGCCCGCGGTTTTGAGGCACTCGCGGGAGGGGGTTGAGTGAGGCGGGTCCTGGTGGCGATCCTCGTTCTGCTCGTTGCCACCGGCTGTACGGGATCCGGCCCTCCGGAAGGCAAGGCGACCAGTGGTGCCCCGACCCCAGGCGCCCGGTCGGGTGGCGACCCGAACCGTCCCACCCCCACCCCCAACCCCGTGGTGGTGGAGAACTCCCGTCCCGGCACGACGGCGTGGAAGCGTTCCCGGACCGGCCCGAGCCAGCTGATCGAGGGGTACGCCGACAAGATCGCGGTCCGGCCGGGAGATTCGTTCCGGCTCTTCGTCTCCACGACAGCGCCGGGATTCAGCGCGACCGCGTTCCGGGTCGGGTGGTACGGCGGGACGGGCGGGCGCGAGGTGTGGACCTCTCCGCGTATCCGGGGCATCCGCCAGGTCAAGCCCGTCGTCGAACGTCCCCTCAACACGGTCGTCGCGCGGTGGAAGCCGTCCGCCACCGTCTCGACGAAGGGTTGGCCGGAGGGCAACTACCTGATCAAGCTCCGGTCCGAGGCCGGCTACGAAAACTACGTCCCGATCACCGTGCGCTCCACCAGCACGAGCGGGAAGGTCGTGCTGGTCAACGGCGTCACGACCTGGCAGGCGTACAACCTGTGGGGTGGGTACGACCTCTACGAGGGGCCGACCGGCTACTCCGACCGGTCGCGGGCGGTCAGCTTCGACCGGCCGTACGACGACGCGGGCATGTCGAGGTTCCTGAGCGGTGAGCGGCCGGCGATCGTGCTCGCCGAACGCCTGGGGGTGCCGCTGGCGTACATCACCGACATCGAACTCGCGACGGATCCGGGACTGCTGGCGGGGGCCCGGGCGCTCATCACACTCGGACACGATGAGTACTGGACGAGCTCGATGCGCACCAACACCATCGAGGCACGTGAGGCTGGCACGAACCTCGCCTTCCTCGGGGCGAACGCGATCTTCCGGCACGCGCGGTTGGCGTCCACCGCGCTCGGGCCCAATCGGTTGGTCATCTGCTACAAGTCGTTCGAGGAGGATCCGATACGGAAGACGAACCCGTCGGAGGCGACGCAGGACTGGCGGTTCCCGCCGGATCCCCGCCCCGAGAGCGTGCTGACGGGCCTGATGTACGACTGCTTCCCAGCCAACGCCGCCTTCGTTGTCACCAACCCGACGAACTGGCTGTTCGCCGGGACGGGTGTGCGCAAGGGCACGAAGTTTCCCAATCTGGTGGGGGTCGAGTCGGACCGCCTGGACCTGCGGAAGCCGACGCCACGGCCGATCGAGATCCTGTCGGACTCGCCGGTGCTGTGTGGGACCGACCGGCGTACCTGGGCCAACTCCGCCTACTACACCGTGGGTTCGGGGGCTGGTGTGTTCAATACCGGCACGCTGCGGTGGGTGCAGGCGTTGGGTCACTCCAAGCGGTTCAACCCGCGGACCTGGCGGTTCGTCGAGCAGGTGACGGCGAACCTCCTGCGGGGGTTCGCGCAGGGCCCGGCCGGCCGGAGGCATCCGGCCCGTGACAACGCAGACGACTACACCCACGGGCGTTAGAGCCTGCTCAGATAAGCGCCTTCAGTCAGCGGGTGGGGAAGTCGATCTGGTTGAGGGTGAACTCGTTTGCCGGATCCTGTTTGTACGCGGGGCATTCACCGGTCTGCGCGCAGTACGGCGAGTAGGTGCGGACGATAACGGTCCCGGCCTGGGGCTGGATCCGCATGATCCGCAGGTAGCCGTTTTCGTTGACGTTCGGGATCGAATAGGTCTGGTAGTCGGCCTGGATGCCGTAGACCTGGTTGCCGAGGTCGCCGGTTTCCACCCGCAAGCCGGCGTTGACATAGTGGCCGGAGAGGATGAACCGCACGGTGGCGTGCTTGCGTGCGACGGCGTTCCAGATCCGGTCGCCGATCGGCGTTCTGGTGCTGCCGTTCTGGTATTCGTGAGTGTTGATGATCACCTGGCGGTCGGGGTGCGCCGCCACCACCTGGTCTGCCCAGGCGAGTTCGTCGTCGGTGGGATTGAACTTGATCGAGAGTACGAGCCAGTCGACGTCCGCGGCTGAGAACGTGAAGAAACTGTTGTCCACCAGGGCTTCGGGATAGGTTCCGCCGAACGAGCGCCAGCTCGCGAAGAGGCTGCGGGGGAAGTAGGTGTTGAGATAGTCGGCGCTGCGGTCGAGCGCGATCGATGCCCACGGATTACAGCTCGCCGCCGGCTCGCACGCCCACGCGTCGAGATCGTGGTTACCCACGGCGAGAGAATAGGGAACCCTCCCGTCGAGGCGGCGGAGTGCGGCTTTCGCGCGTTCCCAGTCAGACTGGCGCGACGGCCACTCGACAATGTCACCTTCGTGGATGACGAAGCGGATGTCGCGGGCCTTCTGGTTGTCCAGGATCCATTGCGTCTGGGCGTAGAAGAGTTCGGGTTTGTTCTGTACGGCGAGCTGCGTGTCGGGAATCACGACGAGCGTGAAGCTCTTCCGCTCGTTCGACCCCGACGTCGCCGGAGCCGCGTCGGCCGGAGTCGAACCTGCCTTGGCCGTGTCGGCGCGGCTCGCCGCTGGGTCGGTGGCCTGGAGCAGGACAGCCGCAGCGGCGGCGACGGTGAGGGTGAGGAGGGTCCGGCGAAGGGTGGCTACTGGCTTCAGCGACGGCAGCACAGCTTTCTCCTCTGAGATCGAGCCGGGCGGGTCGGTGCCGAGATCCTCAGCATGATCACCGGAACGCCGGCCGGGGAGGTGCGCGGCGCGGCCGATCCCGGCCGGGTCAGCAGGTGGGCATCGTGTGGACGCCGCACCGGTCAGTCGGCCAGGCTGTGTGGCCGCGGCAGGGGAGGAGTGTGCTCGATGTCCGGGGAACCAGCCGGCTCAACCAGTCCGTCGCCGAACGGCCGGCGGGAGGTGATCATCGTCGCCCATCGCGGCGCGTCCGGGATGGCACCCGAGAACACCCTCGCGGCGATCCGGGAGGCGGCGCGGCAGCGCGCACACTTCGTCGAACTCGACGTGGTCCTCAGCAGTGACGGCGTACCCGTCCTGATCCACGACACCTCGCTCGCCCGGACGACCAACGCCGTCCAGCTCTTTCCCGACCGCGCGCCCTGGCACGTGGGTGACTTCACGCTGGAGGAGCTCCGGAAGCTGGACGCGGGTTCGTGGTTCGACGAGCGGTACGCCGGCGAGCGCATCCCGACGTTCGCCGAAGCGCTCGACACCCTCCGGGAGGAGGGCCTCGGCCTCTGGCTCGAGCTGAAGAGCCCCGAACGCCACCCGGACCTCGAGCAGGCGGTCGCCGACGTCCTGCGATCCGCGCCGGGCGACTGGCTCACGTCGCCCGACCGGGCGCGGCGGGTGAAGGTGACGTCGTTCAACCACGAGGCGCTGGCGAAGTTCGCCGCGGAGATCGACCACGCGGTCCCCCTCGGCGGCCTGTCCGAGACGGTCCCGGACGACGCGACGCTGCGCCACCTGGCCGGCTGGCTGGAGTACTTCATCCCCGACCATCGGCGGCTGCGGCCGGGCGACGTCGTACGCATGCGGGCGGCCGGGCTCAAGACGGCGTTCTGGATCCCGAACGGCCCGGTCGCCGTCGCGTCCCTCGTCGCGCTGGGAGCCGACGCCCTCATCCAGAACTACCCCGCGGTCGCGCGCCAGGTGATCGAACGCGGCGAACCGGTGCCAGGTCCGGCGAGCGTGGTCATCGAGCGGGTCGCGGGATCCGGAGAGACCGAACACGTCGTCCTGCGGAACGTCTCCAGCGGGCCGGTCGATGTCGGCGGGTGGTACGTACGGGACGATCCCGGCGACCGGCTGTGGATCCCGCCGAGCTACGTGATCCCGGCTGGGGGCACCCTCGAGGTCTACAGCGGGGCGGGTACGGACATGCCGGACCGCTGCTACAACGGCCTGTCCGTGGCCACCCTCGGGGACGGCGGGGACAGCGTGGCCCTGCATCGGGCCGATGGGGAGGTGGCCGACGTGGCCGGGAACGATCTGACCGCGTAAAGTGTCCGAGGCTGCTGAGACAGGGCCTCGAAGGACCGACGACGTCTCGCCGGTCCTGGATCGCATGTTCGGTGACACCCGCCGGGTATCCGACTACCGATCCGGTTCGAGGCTCTTGTATCCTCGGTTGTCGCTCGCCCCAATAGCTCAGTCGGCAGAGCGTCTCCATGGTAAGGAGAAGGTCTACGGTTCGATTCCGTATTGGGGCTCTGCGGCCGGAACCGCTCTCAGAGCGGTCACCCGGTCCGGCGGCGGTGTAGCTCAGACGGTAGAGCAAGCGGCTCATAATCGCTGTGTCGCCGGTTCGAGTCCGGCCACCGCTACGAGGTGGGTTTGTGTGCTTGTTGGCTCTCAGCCAACTGCGCCGGGCCCGCAGTGTTAGTTCCAGGGGTTCGTCCCCCTGGAACTACCCGCAAGCCAGGGAGGCGACCCCCTGGAACCCCCGCCCCGACAGATCACAAGAGGCATCCCGTGGCTAGCAAGAGCTCCGACGTTCGCCCGAAGATCACCATGGCGTGCACTGAGTGCAAGGAGCGCAACTACATCACGAAGAAGAACCGCCGTAACGACCCCGACCGGCTCGAACTGAAGAAGTTCTGCCCGCGCTGCCGCACGCACCGCGCTCACCGCGAGACCCGCTAGTCGAAGCGGTTCGTTGACGGTCGAGAGGTCGGCGACGCTTCGCGCCTACTTGTCCGTTACGGATGGTCGATTCGTCCGGGACTGAGCGTTTCGGTTGCCAGGGCCGCCCCGTGTGATGCGGGAGCGGCCCCTTTTGCGTGCGTTCGTTCTTGCCTGACGCGTTACGGGGTGGCCGCTCGTGCCCGGCGGGGCTGCTCGGGTACGGTCGCGACATGCCCGTCGACGCCCTCGTAGGCCGCGCCTACTCCACGCGGACGCCGTACGAAGTCGGCCGCGAAAAGATCCGCGAGTTCGCCGACGCGATCGGTGATCCCAACCCCGTCTACCGCGACCCGGAGGTGGCGAAGGCATTCGGCCACACCGATGTGGTCGCGCCTCCGACGTTCCCGATCGTGGTGGCGTTCGGCCTCCTCAACCAACTCTTCGATGACCCCGAAGCGGGCGTGGCCCTGCACCGGGTGGTCCATGCCGACCAGAAGTTCAGCTACACCCGTCCGCTGCACCCGGGCGACCGGCTGGCCGCGACGCTGACGGTGGAGGGAGTACGCCAGGTGGCTGGCGCTGACCTGATCCTGACCCGGACGGCGATCACCACGGTCGACGGCGAGCCGGTCTGCACGGCCTCCGCCTCGATCGTCCACCGCGGGGAGGCGGAAGCATGAGCGCTGTGACTTTTGAGGCGGTGGAGAAGGGGACGGAGCTGCCGTCTCTCACGATCCACCTGCGACGGGCCGACCTGGTGCGGTACGCCGGTGCTTCGGGTGACTTCAACCCGATCCACTGGAACGCGCGGGTCGCCCAGGAGGTCGGCCTTCCTGACGTGATCTCGCACGGGATGCTCACGATGGCGCTGGCGGGCCGCGTACTCACCGACTGGCTCGGCGACCCGGCGCGGGTCGTGGACTACTCCGTGCGGTTCAGCCGTCCGATCGTCGTTCCCGACACCGAGGAGGGCGTGGCGGTGACGTTCGGCGGGAAGGTTGCCGAGAGGTTGGAGAACGGCACGGCGCGCGTCGACCTGACCGCCGTCGCCGAAGGCGGCAAGGTCTTCGGCGCGGCCCGGGCAGTCGTCCGCCTCACCTGACCAGACCGGACGGATCCGCTGTGCACGAACGCTTCGACGTACCCTTCTCCGAACTCACCACGCTCCGCCTCGGTGGGCCGGCCAAACGACTGGTCGAGGTCTCTGACGTCGACAGCCTCGTCGAGGCGGTCCGGGCCTGCGACGCGGCTGGCGAGCCGCTGCTGGTCCTTGGCGGGGGCAGCAATCTCGTCGTCGCCGACGAAGGCTTCCCTGGCACCGTCGTCCGTGTCCTGGCGCGCGGTGTGCGGGTCGAGTCGGCGAGCACCTGTGGTGGTGTGACGGTGCGGGTCGCGGCGGGCGAGGACTGGGACGAGTTCGTCCAGTGCGCGGTCGCGGAGGGCTGGGTCGGTGTCGAGGCGCTGTCCGGCATCCCTGGTCGGGCCGGGGGAGCGCCGATCCAGAACGTCGGCGCCTACGGCCAGGAGGTGGCCCAGACGATCGCACAGGTCCGGGTCTGGGACCGCGGCGAGTCCGCGATTCGTACCCTCCCGCTGGCCGACTGCGACTTCGGCTACCGCATGAGCAGGTTCAAGCGGGCGCCTGGGCGGTACGTCGTCCTCGAGGTGGTCTTTCAGTTCCGACTCGGGGAGCTCGGCGCGCCGGTGCGGTACGCCGAACTCGCCCGGACCCTCGGCGTGGAGCAGGGGGAGCGGGCGCCGTTGCCGGACGTGCGCGCCGCCGTGCTCGGCCTGCGGCGGGGCAAGGGCATGGTGCTCGATGCGGGCGACCACGACACCTGGAGCGCCGGGTCGTTCTTCACCAACCCGGTCGTGTCCGCGGAGGTGGCCGAGAAGCTGCCGGTCGAGGCGCCGCGCTGGCCGGGCGAGGACGGGCAGGTCAAGACCAGCGCCGCCTGGCTGATCGAGCGGGCGGGCTTTGGTAAGGGGTACGGCGACGGGCCGGCCCAGCTGTCGTCCAAACACACCCTCGCGCTGACCAACCGGGGTGCCGCGGCGACGGCAGACCTGCTGGCGCTGGCCCGGGAGATCCGCGCGGGCGTCCGTGCGGCGTTCGGCATCGAGCTCGTCAACGAACCCGTGCTCGTGGGCTGCGAGCTGTAAGCCGGACCGCTTGGGCAAGGCCCGCAATGATCACGTATACGTGATCATTTGGCGCCTCACACAGCAGGCGGCGACCAGGAGCCCTGCTCGGGCGGAGCACCCCTATCGCAGGCTGGCCCGCAGGTCGGGGCGGTTCAGCTGGTCGACGCACCAGGCGAAGTGGCCGTCGGCGCCGGCGGGGTCGTACGCGTGGGCACCCGCGATCGCGTACGCCGCGCGGTAGAGGTGGAGCCGCGCCCGGGAGTAACCGAACTCCGCACACAGCCAGTCGGTGAGCTGCTCGTCAATGGCACGTGCCCGTGGCCCGTACATGTCGAAGAAGCCGGCGCCGAGGCTCGCGTCGAACGCCGGGTCGCCAGCCGTCGTGAGGAACCCCCAGTCGAGCACGCTCACCACGCGAAGGTTGTCGTCCACGAGCAGGTTGGGCGTACACAGGTCGCCGTGCAGGACGGCGCTGTCGGGGGTGGGCAGAGCCTGGAGCGCGGCGACGACCCGCGCGTACAGCGCCTCGAAGTCCTCGACCGAACGCCGGAAGTGCTCGCCATAGGTGTCCACGCGGCGGGCGAGCAGCCGTGCCAGCGCATCCGGCCACGAGTCGTCGGGGTCGGCGTAGAACGGCGACGGCTCGTCCAGGACGGACAGCGCCCGGGTCGCCGAGGTCGGCGCGATGCCGCGCAACGCTCCGAGCACGTCGACGAACGTGTGAAGGGCACGGTCAGACGGCGCGTCGTCGGAGATGAACTCAGAGAGCGGCCGCCCGGTGAGTCGGCGTTCGATCGTGACGCTCACCCCGTCGACAACCATCACCTGATGGATCCGCGGGGTGGCGAAGGGAAGATCGGCGGAGGCGAGATCGGCATAGAACGCCTGCAGGCGGAGCAGGTCCTCGAACCCTTGCCGGGCCCAGACCTTCGCGACCGTGCCATCGGCCAGGGCGTACACCACGCCTTCCATGCCGGCGCCGAGTTGCTCGGTCACCGACAGGCCGACCTCGCGTAGCGAGTGCGGCCACGCTGCGGCGGGCGTTCGCGCCATGTGGGTTTCCTCCGGTCCTCGCCGTCCTGCTCGACTCCCTTGCCGAGGGTGCCTCGGCCCGGTCCAGGCGGCAGGTGGTCGCTCCCGAGCGGGCGGCCCAGCCTACGGCAGCTGAGACCACGCTCTGTCACAGCGCGGTTGTCTCCGCATTTCGCGACGTTCGCTTTGGGCAGCTAAGATCCGGTGCGCCCGATTTTACCCAGAAGTAATGTTTTTGCCTTGATGGCAGCTCATGGTCATCCCCTATAACTGTGGTTTCGCCGAGCGGGGGCTCGGAACTACCGGCGGATCCGCGGCCAGCGTTCGATCCCGGCTGCCAACCAACGTCTTGTCCGCATGTGGAAGGAGTACGCATGACCGGCCCCACGGCCAGGCGCGACCTCGTCCTCGGCGTGAGTCCGTGCGGAGAGCCCCAGGCACGCCTCGCCGCCGCGGTGAGCCGAGCTGGCGGGCTTGGTGTGCTGGACCTCGCGGGCGGTGACCGGCGGGCCCGCCGCGCGCTGGAGCTGACCGCGAGGTGGGCGCCGGGCGCGTTCGGCGTACGCGTGAGACCCGGGTGTGCCCTCGTCCCCGACGACCTCGAGCAGGCACTGGTGGGTACGTCCGCGCGGGTCGACACGGTGCTGCTTGGCGCGATCGTCGAGGAAAGTTCGCCATGGGACCCGGCGGCACTCGCCGGTCACTACCGCGTACTCGCCGAGGTGACCAGCAGGGACGAGGCGCTCGCGGCCGCGGCCGCCGGGGCGCACGGGCTGGTCGTCAGGGGCAACGAGAGCGGCGGCCGGGTCGGCGAACTCAGCTCGTTCGTCCTCCTCCAGCAGGTGCTGGCGCTGGAGCATCTGTCGCTTCCGGTGTGGGTGGCCGGCGGGATCGGCCTACGGACCGCGGCGGCCAGCGTCGTCGGCGGCGCGGCCGGCGTGGTCCTCGACTCCCAGCTCGCGCTGCTGGCCGAGTCCGAGCTCCCCGCGGACGTCGCCGCCGCGATCCACACGATGGACGGCTCGGAGACGGTCCTTGTCGACGGCCACCGTCTCCTTCCCAGGCGTGCCGGCGCGCGGACGCCGCGGTTGGACCCGCTGCCCGTCGGCCAGGACGGATTCCTCGCCGCGCGGTTCGCGGAGCGTTTCGGCGACGTGGGTACGACCGTACGCGCGGTCCGCGACGCGATCCTGGACGCGGCGCGGGACGCGGGTACGCCGCAGACGGCGCTGCGGCCCGGCTCGTCGTTCGCGACCGCGCACGGCATCGGCCTGCCGGTGGTGCAGGGGCCGATGACGAGGGTCAGTGACCAGCCCGGGTTCGCGGGTGCGGTGGCGGGTGCCGGCGGGCTGCCGTTCCTCGCCCTGGCACTGTCCGACGAGGCGTCGACGCGGGCGCTGCTGACCGAAACCCGGGCCGAGCTGGGCGAGCGACCCTGGGGGGTCGGCATCCTCGGCTTCGCTCCCGAGGAGACCAGGACCGCGCAACTACGCGTGATCGAGGAGGTCAGGCCGACCTGCGCCATCATCGCCGGCGGCCGTCCCGCGCAGGCGAAGGCGCTGGAGGACGCCGGCATCACGACGTACCTCCACGTACCCTCACCCGGGCTGCTCGAGCAGTTCGTGCGGAGCGGTGCCCGGAAGTTCGTCTTCGAAGGATCAGAGTGCGGCGGCCACGTCGGGCCCCGGGCCAGCTTCCCGCTGTGGGAGGCCCAGCTGGGCGTTCTCGACGACTTCCTCGCCGGGGAACCTGACGCGGCGCAGGAGCTCCAGCTGCTGTTCGCGGGCGGCATTCACGACGCCCGCTCGGCCGCGATGGTCGCCACGATGGCGGCGCCGCTGGCCGCGCGTGGCGTGCGGGTGGGCGTCCTCATGGGCACTGCGTACCTCTTCACCGCCGAAGCCGTGCGCTACGGCGCCATCCAGCCGGCGTTCCAGCAGCAGGTCCTCCAGGCCGAACGCACCGACCTGCTCGAGACCGCGCCCGGTCACGCGACCCGCGGCGTGGCCAGCGCCTTCACCGCGAGCTTCCAGCAACGCAAGGCCGAGTTGACGGCGGAAGGGCTGCCGGACCGGGAGGTCTGGGAACGACTCGAGCAGCTCAACGTCGGCCGGCTTCGGATCGCCAGCAAGGGCCTGCGCCGCGACGGTGCGACGCTCGTGCCAGTCGATCCGGACGGCCAGGTCACCGACGGGCTGTTCATGGCGGGCCAGGTGGCCGCCCTTCGTTCCGAGGTAACCGGTGTCAAGGACCTGCACCGCGCGGCCACCACCGGCGCGGCGGAGTTCCATGCCGCGCGGACGGAGCGGCTCCGCCGCGAGCTGCGGATCGAGGAGCCGGCCGCCGGCATCGAGCCGCCCCCGCCGGTCGACGTCGCGATCGTCGGCATGGCGTGCGTGTTCCCGCGCTCGCCCGACCTCGCGGACTTCTGGGCGACCGTGCTGAGCGGCGCCGACGCGGTGACGGAGGTCCCAGCGGACCGCTGGGACGTCGACACCTATTACGGCGAGTCCGGTGACCGCACGCCGTCGAAGTGGGGCGGCTTCCTCCCGCCGGTGCCGTTCGATCCGTTGGCGTACGGCATACCTCCGGCGGCCCTGGCCAGCATCGAGCCCACCCAGCTCCTGGCCCTCGAGGTCGCCCGCCGGGCTTTGGCGGACGCGGGGTACGCCGGGCCCGGCCACCAGCACGACCGCACCTCCGTCGTCTTCGGCGCCGAAGCCGGCAGTGACCTCTCCAACGCCGGGGTGCTGCGTACCCTCCTGCCGGCGTACCTCGGCGAACTGCCCCCCGCCCTCGACGAGCAACTGCCCCGGCTCACCGAAGACTCGTTCCCCGGCGTCCTGGCCAACGTCATCGCCGGCCGGATCGCCAACCGGCTCGACCTCGGCGGCGCCAACTACACCGTCGACGCGGCCTGCGCGTCATCGCTCGCCGCCGTCGACGTGGCCTGCAAGGAGCTGACGAACGGCACCAGTGACCTGGTGCTGTGCGGCGGCGCGGACCTGCACAACGGCATCAACGACTACCTGATGTTCTCGGCGGTGCATGCGCTGTCGCCGACCGGGCGGTCGCGGACGTTCGACAGTACGGCGGACGGCATCGCGCTCGGCGAGGGCGTCGCGTGCGTCGTCCTCAAGCGGCTGGCCGACGCCGAACGCGACGGCGACCGGATCTACGCGGTGATCAAGGGAGTCGGCAGCGCCAGCGACGGTAAGGCGCTGGGTCTGACCGCGCCCCGCCCCGACGGGCAGCGCCGGGCGCTGGAACGCGCGTACGCCAACGCCCGGATCGCGCCGTCGGAGGTCGGACTGGTCGAGGCGCACGGCACCGGGACCGTGGTCGGTGACCGTACCGAACTGCAGACGCTCACCGCGGTGTTCACCGAGGCCGGTGCGGCGCCTGGCCGCTGTGCGCTGGGTTCGGTGAAGTCGCAGATCGGCCACACCAAGTGTGCGGCCGGACTCGCCGGGCTGATCAAGGCCGCGATGGCGGTGTACGCCGGGGTCAAGCCGCCGACCATCCACCTCGACAACCCCAACCCCGCCTGGGACTCCGACACCAGCCCGTTCGCGTTCCACACCGAGAGCCGGCCGTGGCCCGCGCCGCCTGCCGAGCGGATCGCGGGGGTGAGTGCGTTCGGCTTCGGGGGGACCAACTTCCACGTCGTCCTGCGCGCGTACGACGGCGGGACCGAGCCGCGGCACGGACAGGCGACCTGGCCGGCGGAGCTGTTCTGCTTCCGGGGCGCCGACCGGCGGGCCGCGCATTCCGGTGTCCAGGCGCTGCTCGACCTCCTTGCCGCCAACGACGCCAGCGGGCGGCCCTGGCGGCTCCGGGATCTCGCGCACACCACCTCCCGACGTTTCGACGCGAGGGACGAGCGGGTCCAGGTCGCGGTGGTCGTGGATGACCTCGACCACCTGGCTGAGCTGCTGCGGCGGGCGCTGGCGGGCGAGCACGATCCGGTGGCGGGGTTGTTCCAGCCGCAGCCGCCGTCACCGGAGCACGGAGCCATCGAGGCGGCCGGCGAGGTCGCGTTCCTCTTTCCGGGCCAGGGCAGCCAGCGGCCGGGGATGCTGGCAGATCTCTTCGTGGCGTTCCCGGAACTCCAGCACTACCTGCGACTTCACCGCCGGGAGTGGGCCGACCTGCTGTATCCGCCGGCGGCGTTCGATCCCGAGCGGGCACGGGCGCAGGAGGATCGGGTCCGCGACACCCGGGTGGCGCAGCCGGTCCTCGGCATCACCGGGCTCGCCGTCGAGCACCTCCTCGACCGGCTTGGCGTACGCCCCGACCTGGCGGCCGGACACAGCTACGGCGAGCTGGTCGCGCTCTGCAGCGCCGGCGCCTTTGACCCGCGCACCCTGCTGACGCTGAGCGAGGAACGGGCCGGGGCCATCCTGGCAGCGGCCGGGGACGACCCGGGCGCGATGGCGGCGGTGTCGGCGACCCTCGACGAGGTGGTCGGCGTACTCCAGACCGCCGGCCTGTCCGGCGACGTCGTACCCGCCAACCAGAACGCGCCCCGGCAGGTGGTCGTGTCCGGGCCGACGGAGCGGGTCGAGGACGCCGTACGCGCGCTGCGCGACGCGGGCCTCGCCGCCAAGCGGATCCCGGTCGCGTGCGCGTTCCACAGCCCGGTGGTGGCTGGGGCGACGACGACCTTCGGCGCCGTCCTCGCGGACCTGCCGCTGCGGGCGCCGGAGATTCCGGTCTGGTCCAACCGCACGGCCGCGCCGTACGGCGCCTCGGTGGCCGACGTCCGGGCCGAACTCGCCGCCCAGGTCGGTGCGCCGGTGCGGTTCGTCGACCAGATCGAGGCGATGTACGCCAGCGGGGCCCGCGTCTTCGTCGAGGCGGGGCCAGGTCGCGTGCTCAGCCGGCTGGTGGACGCGATCCTCGGCGACCGGCCGCACGTGACGGTGGCCTTCGACGCTGTGTCGATCCAGCCCGTCACGGGTACCGCCCGTCCGGGCCCGCCCCCACCTCGCACGACCACGCGGCCGGGTACCGGCCTGCGGAGTTTCCTCGCCGGAGTCGCGCAGCTCGCGGTCGCCGGCGTTCCCCTGCGGACCGGCTGGCTCTTCGAGGGCCGCGACGCGCGCGACGTCAGCGGCCGGACGCCGCCCGCGCAGCCGGGCTGGACCGTGGACGGCCAGCTGGTGCGTACCCGCGACGGCGCCTACATCCCGGGTGGCCTGACCCCCGCACGACGTGTTCCGGAGGCGATGTTGACCAGACTCGATCCGATGGGTGCCGCTTCGACTGGTGCCGGTGTGCCGGGTGCCGGTGTTTCTGGTGCCGGTGTTTCTGGTGACCGGGACGCCCTGCTGGCGGAGTACCTCCGGACCAGCCGGGAGATGGTGGCGGCGCAGCGCGACGTGCTGCTCGCCTACCTTGGTACGCCGCCGGCCGGGCAGCTGGTCTGGCAACCCGGCCCGGGCACGGCGGCGACTTTGCCGGCGAACGGCGGAGTGGTCGCCGAAGCCGCGCCGGTCGTGCCGATGCCCACCGCATCGGCGCCAGCCGTACCCACTCCGGCAGCGGACGCGGAGCCGTCGGGTCACGAGACGTCACGTACGCCGGCATCGCCCGCGGCGGCCGCCGACCTGGCGGCGATGGTGCTCCAGATCATCAGCGAACGCACCGGCTATCCCACCGACATGATCGAGCTGGACCTCGATCTGGAGGCGGACCTTTCGATCGACTCGATCAAGCGCACCGAGATCGCGGGCGAGATCGTCCTGCGGTTGGGCGCGGGCAACCAGCTGGCGGGCCAGCTCGACGACTCCGAGCTGGAGGACCTCGCCAAGGCACGCACGGCGCGAACGATCGCGGACTGGTTGACGAGCAGGTTCGAAACGCCCGAGTCCACCGGCGGAACGCCGGAAGGCACGGAAGAGCTGCAGCCGGCTTCCGGCGTACCCCCGAAGCGCCTCGTACCCCAGCGGGTCGCACTCCAGGCGGCCTCGCTGCCGCCCGAGCAGACGCTGGCCGGCGCCGCCTTCACGGTGGTGGGCGGAGAGACCGCTGCCGCGGGCGAGGTGACCGCACTGCTCCAGTCGTACGGCGCGATCGTGCGGGGAGGGGACACGGAGCCGGTCGACGGGGTGATCCACCTCGGCGGACTGGTACCCACGGACGAGTGGCTGCTGCCCGAGCTCTTCGGCGACCTCCAGACGACGCTGCGGCAGCCGCCGCGCTGGCTGCTCGCGGCGTCCGCCAGCGGGCTGGAGCGCCCGGCCGGGTTGCGCGGGTTGTTCCGCACGATCGCGCGGGAGTACCCCCAGATCACGGCGAAGGCGGTCGAGGTCGACGCGTCGGCGCCGCCGACCGAGGTCGCCCGGATGCTGGTCGACGAGCTGCTCGCCGGCGACCAGGCGCCGGTGGTGGCCCGCGCGGGCGGCGCGAGGTACGGCTTCGAGCCGGTCGGGGCGGCGCTCGGCGGACTGGCCAGCACCGGAGCCGGCCCGGCCGGTGACGGTACGGCGGAGGCCCAGGCGCTCGGCCTGGACCGCGACGCGGTGGTCGTGTTGTTCGGTGGCGCCCGGGGGATCACCGCACAGGTCGCGGCGGCGTTCGCGACGGCCAGCCGCTGCCGGCTCGAGCTCGTCGGTCGTACGCCACTACCGGCCGACGCCGAAGAACCCGAGCTGGCCGCCGCGACTGACCGGACCGCACTGCGGGCCGCGCTGATCGCCCGCGGCCTGCGGACACCGGCGGAGATCGAGCGCACCGCCGACCAGATCCTTGCCGGCCGGGAGGTCGCGGCCACCCTCGCCGAGCTCAGCACGCTAGGGAGCCGGGCGCGCTACCACGCGGTCGACGTCCGCGACAGTGAGGCCGTCCACCAGCTCATCAAGGAGATCCAGACCGAGCACGGCCGGCTGGACGGTGTCGTCTACGCGGCGGGTGTGATCGAGGATCGCCTGCTGGTGGAGAAGGACGCGGAGTCGTTCCGGCGGGTCTTCGGCACCAAGGTCGACGGCGCGCGCTCGGTGCTGGCCGCATTGGAGGAGCTGCCGAACCTGCCCGGGTTCGCGGTGCTGTTCGGCAGCATCGCCGGCGTTCTCGGCAACCGCGGGCAGTCAGACTACGCCGCGGCCAACGACGCGCTGGAGGTGCTGGGCGAGCAGTGGTCCGCACGGACCGGCGCGCGCTGCCTCACCGTGCACTGGGGACCCTGGGCGCCGGCGGCCAGGCACAGCGGCATGGTCACGCCCGAGCTGCGGCAGGAGTACGCCCGGCGGGGGATCGAGCTGATCGACCCTGAGGAGGGCACGCTGAGCCTGCTCCGCGAGCTGGCCTGGGGTGAGCCGTCCACCTCCGCCGTGGTCTACACCGCGTCGGGGTGGTGAGCCGTGCGGGAGCAGGTCGCGATCGTCGGCATGGCGGTGATGCTGCCGGGCGCGGCGGATCTGGACGCGTACTGGCGCAACCTCGTCGACGGTGTGGACGCCATCAGCGAGGTTCCGGCGCACCGCTGGGACGCCGGCTTCTACGACCCCGAGGCGGGGGAAGGCCGCGCTGACCGGGTGTACTGCCGGCGCGGCGGGTTCATCGACGAGTTCGCCGAGGTGGACGCGGCCCGGTTCGGCATCATGCCCACGTCGGTGGCGGGCACCGAGCCGGACCAGCTGATCGCGCTGCGGGTCGCGGCGGCCGCGCTCGCTGACGCGGGCGGACCCGACCGGCTGCCCGCGCCCGACCGGATCGGCGTGGTCGTCGGCCGGGGCGGCTACCTGACGCCCGGGTTGGTACGCCTCGACCAGCGGGTCCGCACCGCCAACCAGCTCGTACGGACACTGCGGGACCTCCTTCCCGACGTGGGCTCGGATCAGCTGGAGCGGGTACGCGAGGCGTTCACCGAGCAGCTCGGACCGCACCAGCCGGAGTCGGCGATCGGGCTCGTACCCAACCTCGCCGCGTCCCGGATCGCCAACCGGCTGGACCTGCGGGGTCCGGCGTACACCGTCGACGCCGCCTGCGCGTCCTCGCTGATCGCGGTCGACCACGCGGTCGCGGAGTTGGCCAGTGGCCGCTGCGACGTGGTGCTGGCGGGCGGCGTCCACCACTGCCACGACATCACCTTGTGGAGCGTCTTCGCGCAGTTGCGGGCGTTGTCGCGCCGGGAACAGATCCGGCCGTTCGACCGGGCCGCGGACGGCATCCTCATCGGCGAGGGCACCGGCGTCGTGGTGCTCAAACGGCTCGCGGAGGCGGCCCGCGACGGCGACCGGATCTACGCGGTCATCCGGGGGACCGGGGTGGCGAGTGACGGCCGCAGCGCGAGCCTGTTCAATCCCGAACCCGCCGGGCAGGCGCGGGCAGTCAGGGCGGCGTGGGCGGCGGCCGGCCTGGATCCGGCTCAGCCCGGCTCGCTCGGGTTGCTGGAGGCCCACGGCACCGGCACTCCGGCCGGCGACACCGCCGAACTCGCCACGCTGGCCGACGTCTTCGGGCCGGCGAGCGCCGGGGAACGCGCGGTGATCGGTTCGGTCAAGTCGATGATCGGGCACACGATGCCGGCCGCGGGTGTGGCCGGACTGGTGAAGGCGGCGCTCGCCGTCCACCGAGGCGTCCTGCTGCCGACCCTGCACTGCGACGATCCCCATCCCGAGCTCAAGCGCACGCGGTTCCGCCCGATCAGCGCCGCGGAGCCCTGGACGACCGAGCATGGGCCGCGCCGCGCCGGCGTCAACGCGTTCGGCTTCGGCGGCATCAACGCCCACGTCGTGCTGGAGCAGGCGCCGGACGGCGACGGCACGTCCCGGTCGCGCGGCCGCCCGGTCGAGGTGGCCGAGGTGGTCGAGGTGGCCGAGCCGGAGCAGGTCCTGAGGTTCGCGGCGCCTGATCCGGCTTCGCTGGCCGAGGTTCTTTCGAAGGATGACGCCGAGGTGCGGGCGGCTGGGCTTCGCCATCCACACCACGCCACGCCCGGTTGCCGGCTCGGCATTGTCGATCCGACACCGAAGCGGCTCGCGCTGGCTCGGCGGGTGGTCGCCAAGGGGCAGGCGTGGCGGGGACGCAACGACGTGTGGTTCAGCCCGGCGCCGCTGCTCGGCGGCGATGGAGGCGCCCGGATCGCCTTCGTCTACCCGGGCCTCGAGGCCGACTTCTCCCCGCGGGTGGAGGACGTCGCCGCGATCTTCGGTACGCCGGGACGATCCGGTGACTCCAGCGACGTCGTGACCCGAGACGGCCGCTATGCCGCGACCAGCGTCGGCCGGCACGGCGTCGGCGTCGTCGAGGTGGGACGGCTGCTGGACCGCGCCCTTCGCGGCATCGGCATCCGGCCCGACCTGGTGGCCGGACACAGCGTCGGCGAGTGGACGGCGATGATCTGCTCGGGGCTGCAGTCGGGCGCGGCGGTCGATGAGTTTCTGGCGTCCTTCGACCCGGACTCGCTGCGGGTACCCGGACTGGTCTTCGCCGCCATCGGCGCTGGTGTCGACCGGGTCAGCGCCGCGCTGGCCGACCGGCCCGGCGTCGTACTCTCCCACGACAACGCGCCCAACCAGTCGATCGTCTGTGGCCCCGAGGCGGAGGTCGAGTCGCTGGTCCGCTGGTTCCGCCGCCAGAACGTGCTGTGCCAGGTCCTGCCGTTCCGTAGCGGCTTCCACACGCCGATGCTCGCGCCCTACCTCGGCCCGATCGAGGCGGCGGTCGACGGCTTCGAACTCCATCGCCCGGAGGTCCCGGTGTGGTCGGCGACCACCACCGCGCCGTACCCCGAGGATCCGGCTGAGGTACGCGCGTTGTTCCTGCGGCATCTGCTGGAGCCCGTGCGTTTCCGGCCGATGATCGAGGGGATGTACGCCGCCGGCGCCCGGGTCTTCGTCCAGGTGGGCACCGGGCATCTGGCGTCGGTGATCAGTGACGTTCTGGCCGGACGTGACCATCTCGCCGTCCCGGTCAACGTCCCGCAGCGCACTGGTGTGGCCCAACTCCACCGGGTGGCCACCGCGCTGTGGGTGGAAGGCGGCGCCCCCGACCTTCGGCCGCTGCGGCCGGCGCCGGATCGGGGGGTCATGTCCTCGGAGAGCCGGACGAGGGCGGTACGCCTGGACCTCGGCGGTGCGCTGGTCTCGCTGGGCGACGGGGCGTCCGACCTGCTGGCTGGGGATGCGCCTGCAGAGAACGCGCCGGGCGGGAATCTACCTGCCGGTCGTACGCCGATGGCCCCGGATCGGCTTGCCCCGCTGGACCACCTCGCGGGCCGCCATCCGATCGCCGCCGAACTCGCGAACCTCCTGCGTGAGACGGCCTACAGCGCCGTCGCCGTTCTCGGAGCGGGTAGCGCGCGGTCCGCGCCCGTTCCCGCGGCTCCCCGCCGTCCCATGGAGACCGTTCTGACGGTCTCGACCGCGACCATGCCGTACCTTCTCGACCATTGCTTCTTCCGCCAGCGTGCGGGGTGGCCCGACCTCACCGACAGGTTCCCGGTGGTACCGGCGACGACGGTGCTCCACCACCTGATGGCGGCCGCGGAGGAGTACCTCCCGGGTATGCGGGCGGTCGCGATCCACGACGCGCGGTTCCACCGCTGGGTGGTGGCCGAGCCGTCCGTCGACGTCCCGGTCACGGTCACGCCGGTCCCCACGTCAGGGCCCGAGGCGGCCGGCCCTACGGGTCCCGGACCTTCCGGCGTACGCCGGGTGCGGGCGGCGTTCGGCTCGTACGCCCACGCCGTGATCGACCTCGCGCCGAGCCATCCACATGACCTGCCGGCTCCCTGGGCTCCGGATCCCGCGACCGAACGCGCCCCCGAGATCAGTGCCGCCCAGCTTTACACCGAGCGGTGGATGTTCCACGACCGGAAGTTCCAGGGCGTGGCCGAGATCCAGGTGATCGCCGACACCCACGTGCGCGGCGTCCTCACCACGCCGTCAGCACCCGGCGCGCTGCTCGACAACGTGGGCCAGCTGCTCGGCTACTGGATCATGGCGACCCACTCGACCCGCAAGGTCGTGTTCCCGGTACGGATGGGACGCATAAGGTTCTTCGGCCCCCACCCACCCGCCGCCACGCGACTCGACTGCGTCATCCGGATCCGGTCGGTCACCGAGACCGAGCTCGTCGCCGACGCCCAGCTGATCCTCGGCGGCCGGGTGTGGGCGGCGTTCGACGGCTGGGTCGACCGGAGGTTCGACAGCCATCCCGAGACGCTCGGCGTGGAGCGGTTCCCCGAGCGCACGACGCTGGCCCGTCGCCAGCCGGGGGACTGGTGCGTGGTCTTCGAACGCTGGCCCGACCTGGCCTCCCGCGATCTGTTCACCCGCAAGCTGCTCAGTGCCGGCGAGCGCGCCGAGCTGGAACGCTGCCCGCCCCGAGGGCGGCGGCAGTGGCTGCTCGGGCGGTTCGCGGTCAAGGACGCCGTCCGCACCCTGCTGTGGGACGAGGGCGCCGGGCCGATCTTCCCCGCCGAGGTGCGGGTTTCCAACGACGAGACCGGTCGGCCACACGTCGCCGGCCTGCACGGCCGGGACCTTGGCGACCTCGACGTCTCGCTCGCCCACTGCGCCGAGGTGGGGGTGGCGCTCGTCCGCCGCTGCGAGGACGCGTCCAGCCCTGGTGTCGGCATTGACGTCGAGCAGATCGTCGACCGGACGGCGGCGACCCATGCCGTCGCCCTCGGGCCCGCCGAGTCGGCGCTGCTGGCCCAGGTGTGCGCGGACTCGACCGAGCCGGAACGCGTGTGGTTCACCAGGTTCTGGGCCGCGAAGGAGGCGGTGTCCAAGGCGGAGGGCACCGGGTTGCGTGGTCGCCCGCGGCGGTTCGCGGTGGTGTCGGCCACGGAGGACGCGCTTGCGGTCGCGGTGGAACCAGTGGAACCAGTGGAGCCGATGGAGCCGATGGAGCCGGCGAGCGGCCCGGAGCGGCCCGGGCAACGCCGGATCTACCCGGTCAGGTGTGCCCGGATCGCCAATCCCGATGACCTACCCGAACGGCAGTACGTCGTCGCCTGGACCGAAGGCCCGACGACCGAGAAGCACAGCAGGCAGGAGTAAGGACGCGTGAACGTCAGCATCGAGGAAGCGACGCCCAAGGTGGTCTTCGAGGAGATCACCCGCATGCTCCGCAAGGTTCTCGCGGAGTACGACGTGGACGACCTGGAGATCACCCGCACGAGTACGTTCCAGGGTGACCTGGAGATGGAGAGCATCGACCTGGTGACTCTCGCGGGGGAGTTGGAGCAGCGGTACGGCCGCCGGGTGAACTTCGCGGAGTTCATCGCCGACCTCGACCTCGAGCAGATCATCGCGTTGAACGTCGGCAGCCTCGTCGACTACGTCGCCGTGTCCCTGAACTCCGGGTCCGACCAGCCAGCGGGGGGCTGAGCGGTGAAGATCCTCGCCAACGGGATCTCCCAGCACGTACAGACGATGGCGCCACCTGGCCGGACGTTCGGCGAGGCGCCGGCGACGCTGGTCTGCCTGCACGGCATCGGCACCGACAGCCTGGCGAGTTTCTACTTCACCCTCGCGAAGCCCTTCGCCGACGCCGGGCTCGACGTCGTGATGTACGACCTGCGCGGGCATGGCCGGTCCGACCGCCCGCCAGCCGGCTACCGCCTGGACAACTTCGTCGCCGACCTGTCCGGGCTGCTGGACGCCCTCGGAATCGAGGGCCCGGTGCACCTGATCGGGAACTCCTTCGGCGGCACCGTCGCATTCACGTTCGCGGCCAGGTATCCGGACCGGGTGGCGGGACTGGTGGTCATCGAGTCCGAGCCGCCGGGCGAGACCTGGCCGGTGAAGATGGCCGGCAACCTGCTGCGTGCCACGGCGCAACTCGGGTCCGACGAGGCGAACACCTGGATCGCCGAGCGCCACGGCGCCCACACCGCCCGGCTCGCGCGGTCGGCGGCGAAGATGCTGCACTCCACCACGGTCGCCTGGGAGGTGCCGACCAGCCGGCTCCTCTCGCCGCGGCAGGTCGCTTCGCTCACCTGCCCGGTGCTGGCGTTGTACGGCGAACGGTCCGACCTGGCCGCCCAGGCGCCCTGGCTTGAGAGCGTGCTGCCCGGCTGTTCGACGGTGGTCATCCCCGACCAGGCGCATTCGGTGCTGGTCGAGGTGCCCGACACCGTGCTCGACGTCGTACTCCCGTGGATCGGCGACCGGACTCCAGCGCTCGCTGCCGGAGCCGGCGCGAGGTGAGTAGGTTCCTCTTCGTGGTGCCGCCGCTGGCGGGCCACGTCAACCCCACGGTCGGTGTCGCCGCGCGGCTTGTCGAACTCGGGCACGAGGTCGCCTGGGCCGGAAGTCCTGAGGTCGTACGCCAGTTGGTGGGACCCGACGCTCTGGTCTTCGCCTGCGCGCTGCCGCCCCTCGACGGCACCCACGCCGGCCGGCCGCCCGACCTGCGCGGGGTCGCGGCGCTGCGGTTCCTGTGGGAGCGCTTCCTGATCCCGTTGGGCGACGCGATGGTTCCGGGCGTCCGCGCGGCGGTTGACGCGTTCGCACCGGACGTCCTGGTCGTGGACCAGCAGGCCCTCGCCGGCGCGGCGGTGGGTGCCGCGCTCGGAATCCCGTGGGCCACCTCCGCGACGACGTCCGCCGAACTCGCCGGCCCGCTTGCCGACATGCCGAAGGTCGGGTCCTGGTTGGCCGCGCTGCTCGCGGAGTTCGGTGCACGGCACGGCGTTCCGGCCGGACATGATCCGAGGTTCTCCCCGCACCTGGTGCTGGCGTTCAGTACGCGTGAGCTGGTCGGGGAGATCCGGCTGGAGGCCTTGGGCGCGGGGCCTTCGCTTCCTGGCGTACTCCGCTTCGTCGGTCCGTCGATCGCGCCCCGGCCGGAAGCCGACGACGGCGAGTTTCCGTGGTCGTGGCTCGCGTCGCCGTGTGGTTCCGGCCCCGGTCGGGCCTCGCCCGTCCGGGCCCACCCGCAGTGTGGTTCCGGCCCCGGTCGGGCTTCGCCCTTCCGGGCCCACCCCCACCCGGACCCGGTGATCCTGGTGACCCTCGGGACGGTGAACGCGGACGTCGGCGTGAGGTTCCTGGACGCGTGCCTGCGGGCACTGAGGGAGCGGCCGGGACTGCGGGCCGTCGTCGTCGATCCGACCGGCGGAGTCGACGGTGCGCCGCCGAACGTGCTTCTTGTGCGGCGGGTTCCGCAACTCGCCCTGCTCCCGCACGTCGAGGCCGTCGTCTGCCACGCGGGCCACAACACGGTCTGTGAGTCGCTGTTCCACGGCCTGCCGCTGGTGGTCGCGCCGATCCGGGACGACCAGCCGGTGATCGCCCAGCAGGTCGTCGACGCCGGCGCTGGTATCCGGCTGCGGTTTGGCCGGGCGACGTCCGACCACCTCGGCCGGGCGATCGACGAGGTGCTCGGGCAACCCGGCTACCGCGTGGGCGCGCGACGGGTGCGGGAGTCGTTCAGGACCGCTGGCGGTGCGTCCGCGGCCGCTGATCACCTGGTGGCGCTCGCCCGCCGGGGCTCCGACAGAAAACCGAACCCGGTTTGTTTTTGAACCCGGTTCGGCTTATGGTCACCTCGTGGCCGGACTCAGAGAGCGCAAGAAGCAGCAGACGCGGCAGGCGATCGCCGAGGCGGCGATGCGCCTCTTCGCCGAACGCGGCTTCGAGTCCGTGACCGTCAACGAGATCGCCGAGGCGGCAGGGGTCGCCAAAGTCACGCTGTTCACCTACTTCCCGACCAAGGACTCCTTGGTGCTGCACGCGGTAGCCGACGATGACGTGCCGAAGGTCGTGGCCGAGCGGCAGCCGGGGCAGTCGCCGCTCGACGCGCTGCGTGCGCACTATCGAGCGTTCGCGGCCGAACCCGGCGATGTCGAACCCGAGGCATTGATCGCGATGATGCAGGTCATCACCGAGAGCCCGACGCTGGTCGCGGGCGTCAACCGGATCCAGTACGGCGAGCGGCTCGCGCTCGCGCAGGCTCTCACTGGCTCGACCGAGTGCCAGGTGGACGACCTGACCGCCTCCCTGATGGCCGCACAGATCTCGGCCGCCGTCCTGGCCCTCAAGGAGGCGTTCTTCAACCGCCTGGCCTCGGGCATGCCGCTGCCGGAAGCGGGCCGTCGGCTCGTGGAGGACATCGAGCTCGCCTTCGACCTACTGGAACGCGGGTTCGGTGACCGGTTCACCCGCTGAGAACGGCCGCTCGCCAACCCACGCCCCCTACCCACGAGCCCTGTCCAGACGACCGCCAAGGAGTCACGATGCGCGCGAGAGGAATCAACTACGACACCGGCTTCTACCCCGGCGGCAGCAGCTCCCGTGAGGTGTTCGACCCAGAGGTGGTGCGCCGCGAGTTGCGGGTCATCGCCGATGAACTGCACTGCACCGCCGTACGCGTCTCCGGTGGTGACCCCGACCGGCTCAGCATCGCCGCCGAGCACGCCGCCGCGGCGGGTCTGGAGGTGTGGTTCGCGCCCTTCCCCTGCGAGCTGACCACCGAGGAGATGCTGCCGTACTTCGCCGAGTGCGCAGAGCGTGCGGAAAACCTCCGCCGGTCGGGAGCCGAGGTCGTCTACGTCATGGGCTGTGAGGCCAGCGGCTTCGCGAAAGGGTTCCTGCGCGGTGAGACGCTCATGGACCGGATGGACACGCTGATGTCCTACGGCGCATCCGGGGACTGGTCGGAGCTCGGGCCGATGCTGGAGCGGCTGAACGCCTTCCTCGCCGAGTCGGCGGCGGGCGCGCGGAAGCGGTTCGGTGGGCGGATCACCTACGCCTCGGCGCCGTGGGAGTTCCTTGACTGGAGCCCGTTCGACCTCGTAGGCGTGGACGCCTACCGTGCCGACCACAACGCCACCCACTTCCGCGAGGAGATCCGCGCGCACACCAAGCACGGCAAGCCGGTCGCGGTCACCGAGTTCGGCACCTGCGCCTACCAGGGGGCGGGGCGGCGCGGCGGGATGGCCTGGACCGTTCCTGACGGCGCCGTACGCGACGAAGGCGAGCAGGTCCGCTACTTCACCGAACTCCTCGACGTCTTCGAAGAGGAGGGCATCGACAGCGCGTTCTGGTTCACGTTCGCGGGATACGCGCGGCCGGGCGACCGCGACCTGGGTTCCTACGGCGTGGTCAGGATGCTCGATGACACCAGGTGGGAGCCGAAGGAGGTCTTCCACACCATGGCGGCGAGGTACGCGCGCGGGTGAAGCCCGGGGCTGTGCAGGTCCTGGCGGGGGTCGACGCCCGGCTCACCCCGATGCGGCGAGCCAGGCGTCGATCCCCGCCAGCAGCCGGGCCGTCACATCGCTCGGCGCACACGACGCCCGCACCGACATCCGGGCCAGCTCGGCAAGCTCGGCGTCGGTGAACCCCAGCCGGCGGGCCAGCGAGTACTGCCCCGCCAGGCGTACCCCGAACAGCAGCGGGTCATCGGCACCCAGCGCGATCTGGATGCCCGCTTCGTACAGCTTGCGCAGCGGCACGGCGGACGGCTCGGGATAGACACCGAGTGCGACGTTCGACGCCGGGCACACCTCCAGCGGCACGCCCCGCGCGGCGATCTGGTCCATCAGCGCGGGATCCTCCGCCGACCGGACGCCGTGACCCACCCGGGTGGCGCCCAGCGCGTCGAGGCAGCCCCGCACGCTGTCGGGTCCGCACAGCTCCCCACCGTGCGGCATGCTCCCGAGGCCGGCTCGCGCGGCGATCGTGAACGCCCGGGCGAACTCCTCCGGTCGCCCGCGGCGTTCGTCGTTCGACAGCCCGAATCCGACTACGCCGCGACCGGCGTACTGCGCCGCGAGCCGGGCCAGCGTGCGGGCGTCCAGGGGGTGCCGCGTGCGGTTCGCCGCGATGACGACGGCCACGCCCACACCCGTCCGTTCGGAGGCTTCCCGCGTCGCGTCGAGGACGAGATCGGTGAACGCCGTGATCCCGCCGAACCGCCCGCCGTATCCGGAGGGGTCGACCTGGATCTCCAGCCAGTCGGACCCCTCGGCCGCCTCGTCCTCGACGGTCTCGCGCACCAGCCGGCGTACGTCCGACTCGCCGCGCAGGACGGATCGGGCGACGTCGTACAACCGCTGGAAGCGGAACCACCCCTTCTCGTCGGTCGCGAGCAGGTGCGGCGGCCAGTGGTCGCGCAGCGCGTCGGGCAGGCGTACGCCGTGCAGGTCGGCGAGTTCGACCAGCGTCTCGTGCCGCATCGACCCGGTGAAGTGCAGGTGCAGGTGCGCCTTCGGCAGGGTCTCGACCGGCCGGATCGGTGACTTCGGGTGCGGCGCCGAGCCGTCCGGGTTCGCGGTCACGGCTCTCACGACCGGCTTCCCCGGGCCCGCCCGGAGATGACGCGGGGTCCCCGGATTCCCCAGAACTTCCTCGGCATCAGCCGACCCTAGAGGTCTCCCAGAACGACGCGTCGCCGGGGTCGGACGCCGTGTGACGGCGGCCCGGCCCCGGCGAGCGAGCGAACCTTCCTCAGAGGTCGCGTGACCTCTCAGCTCTGCGCCTCCGAGAGCAGCTTCTGGATCCGGGTGATCCCCTCGACCAGGTCGTCGTCGCCCAGCGCGTAGGAGAACCGCAGGTAGCCCGGAGTCCCGAACGCCTCGCCCGGAACGGCGGCGACCTCGGCCTCCTCGAGGATCAACTCGGCCAGCTCGGCGGAGGTCGCCGGCCGGCGGCCACGGATGAGCCGGCCGAGCGCGCCCTTCACCGAGGGGTAGGCGTAGAAGGCGCCCTGAGGCGTGGGGCAGGTGAACCCCGGCACGTCGGAGAGGAGCCGCACGATGGTCTTGCGCCGCCGGTCGAACGCCTCCCGCATCGTGGCCGCCGCCGACAGGTCACCCGACACCGCGGCGATCGCGGCCCGCTGGGCGACATTGCTGACGTTGCCGGTCGCGTGCGACTGCAGGTTGGCGCCGGCCTTCACGACGTCGGCGGGGCCGATCAGCCAGCCGACCCGCCAGCCGGTCATGGCGTAGGTCTTGGCGACGCCGTTGACGACGATGCACCGGTCGGCGATCTCGGGCACCTCGACGGGGATCGACGCGGACTTCACGCCGTCGTAGGTGAGGTGCTCGTAGATCTCGTCGGTGATGATCCACAGGCCGTTGTCGTACGCCCAGCGGCCGATCTCGCGGAGCCGCTCGGCGGGGTAGACCGAGCCGGTCGGGTTGGACGGCGAGCACATCAGGAGCACCTTGGTCCGCGGCGTCCGCGCGGCCTCGAGCTGCTCGATGGTCACCAGGTAGTTCTGTGCCTCGTCGGTGACCACCGGCACCGACACGCCGCCGGCGAGGGCGATCGACTCGGGGTAGGTCGTCCAGTACGGCGCGGGAAGCAGCACCTCGTCGCCTGGGTCGAGCAGCACCGCGAAGGCTTCGTAGACCGCCTGCTTGCCGCCGTTGGTGACGAGGACCTGGCTCGCCTTCACGGCGTACCCGGAGTCGCGCGCGGTCTTGGCGGCGATCGCCTCCCGCAGCTCGGGCAGGCCGCCCGCGGGGGTGTAGCGGTGGTTGCGCGGGTCGCGGCAGGCTTCGACCGCGGCCTCGACGATGTAGTCGGGGGTCGGGAAGTCGGGCTCACCCGCGCCGAAGCCGATGACCGGGCGCCCGGCGGCCTTCAGCGCCTTCGCCTTCGCATCGACCGCGAGCGTCGCGGATTCGGCAATCGCGCCGATCCGGGCGGAGATGCGAGCCCGGTCGACCTGGGTGGGAGCGTCGGGGGAGGCGTCTGCGGCCGGCTGGAGGGGGCCGCCGTCGGTGCTGGTCATGACGCTTATCGTGGCACTTGTCTGGCCTTCGGGGCCGCGCGCCCCCCGCACTCCAGCGCGCCCACGAGGTTGGGGCGGTTCGACCACCTTGCCTATGACCCCGTACACTCATGCTTCTGGTGGTCGTAGGACCTCTCCGAGGTGTGCCCGGCGTGCGTTCCACGCGGGGGATATGGGAGGGTTTCTCGGGCCTCCGGAGGGCAGTGGCTCAATTGGTAGAGCACCGGTCTCCAAAACCGGCGGTTGGGGGTTCGAGTCCCTCCTGCCCTGCTGATTTCGGCCTGACGGTCGGAGTCGCGTGCGTCGCCCGAGGCGGGCGATGTGCGAGAAGCCGCACTGACGGGGACGCTCGTTCGTTCTTCCTTCAGGTGCGACCTCTCAGCCCGGCGGAGTGTCCGGCCGGGTCCGAAGACCGGTGAGGACGAACAGTGACGGAGACGCGCGGATCGACCGCGACCCCGGAGCGTGCTCGCCCGGCGAGGAAGGGTGAAGCCGGCGGGCCACTTGCGCGTGCCAGCCTCTTCTATCGCCAGGTCGTCGCCGAGCTGCGCAAGGTCATCTGGCCGACCCGCGAGCAGCTCACGACGTACTGGCTTGTCGTGCTCGTCTTCGTGCTGGTAGTGATCGCGATCGTCTCCCTTCTCGACCTGGGGATCGGCTGGGCGATGTTCAAGGTCTTCGGCTGACACCCGACCCGGCTTGATCGGACCCGATACCGACGGGGCGCCGCCAGAGGTCAGTGCCGTACGACCACAATGGATGTACGACCACATAGAACTGCTGCGAGAGAGAAGACGGAGTGCCAATAGTGTCCGACCTCGACGACGAGATCCGCGGCTCGCACGGCGCGGAGTCGGAGCAGGCGGCTGACGTGCCTGCCCACGAGGCCTCCGCTGACGATGCCGGTGACGTCGAGGAGGCCGGCGCGGAATCCGCCGCGCCAGGGGACCTCGACGACACCGAAGGTGCCGCCGACACCACGACCGCCGATGCCGACGAGACCGCCGGCGAGCCTGACGAAGAGTCGGCCGGCGAGCCTGACGAAGAGTCGGCCGAGGGTGACGACATCCTCGCCGAGTTCCGCGCCACGCTGCGGTCCAAGCCTGGCGACTGGTACGTCATCCACACCTACTCAGGTATGGAAAACCGGGTCAAAGCCAACCTCGAGAACCGCATCCAGTCCCTCAACATGGAGGACTACATCTTCGAGGTGGTCGTCCCTCAGGAAGAGGTCGCGGAGATCAAGAACGGCCAGCGCCGGATGGTCCGGCGTACCGTCCTGCCCGGTTATGTACTCGTCCGGATGGATCTCACCGACGAGTCCTGGGCCGCCGTACGCCACACGCCGTCGGTGACCGGATTCGTCGGCCACGCCCACCAGCCGGTCCCGCTCAGCCTCGACGAGGTCGAGAAGATGTTGGCGCCTGTGGTCGTCGAGGCCAAGGAGCCCGACAAGAAGAAGAAGGCCGAGGTCGTCGACTTCGAGGTGGGCGACTCGGTCATGGTGGTCGACGGACCGTTCGCGACGTTGCACGCCACGATCACCGAGCTCAACCCCGACGCTCAGAGGGTCAAGGCCCTCGTCGAGATCTTCGGCCGGGAGACCCCCGTGGAGCTGTCGTTCACGCAGATCCAGAAGGTCTGATCGGCCCGCCGACTCACCTTTCCACCCGCCCAGAGGACCCGAAGAATGCCTCCTAAGAAGAAGATCGCCTCCGTTCTCAAGCTCCAGCTGCAGGCTGGTGCCGCGACGCCCGCCCCGCCCGTGGGTACGGTGCTCGGCCCGACCGGCATCAACATCATGGAGTTCACGAAGGCCTACAACGCCGCGACCGAGTCGATGCGGGGCAACGTCATTCCCGCTGAGATCACGATCTACGAAGACCGGTCGTTCAGCTTCGTCACCAAGACGCCGCCGGCGGTCGAGCTGATCAAGAAGGCCGCTGGCCTCAGCAAGGGCTCGCCGACGCCGCACTCGGCCAAGGTCGCCTCGATTTCCCGTGACCAGGTGCGCGAGATCGCCCATGTCAAGATGCCCGACCTCAACGCCAACGACGTCGATGCCGCGATGAAGATCGTCGAGGGCACCGCGCGTTCGATGGGCGTCACCGTCAACGACTAGTACGTCAGGCCTGGTGCGCAGCCGCGCACCAGCCGTGGAAGGGCCACGCGCTGGCCCGCACCACAACTCCCATCCACACCGAGGAGAACCATGAAGCGCAGCAAGTCCTACCGCGCGGCAGCGGAAAAGATCGACCAGGCGAGCGTCTACGCTCCGCTCGAGGCGATCCAGATGGCGAAGCAGAGCGCCAGCAAGAAGTTCGACGAGACCGTCGACGTCGCCATCCGGCTCGGAGTCGACCCCCGCAAGGCTGACCAGATGGTCCGCGGCACCGTCAACCTCCCACACGGCACCGGCAAGACCGCACGGGTCCTGGTCTTCGCCACCGGCCAGAAGGCTGACGATGCTCGCGCCGCCGGCGCCGACTTCGTGGGGTCAGACGACCTGATCGAACGCATCAACGGCGGCTGGCTCGACTTCGACGCCGTAGTCGCGACGCCCGACCTGATGGGTAAGGTCGGCCGGCTCGGCCGGGTCCTGGGCCCGCGCGGCCTCATGCCGAACCCCAAGACCGGCACCGTCACCCCTGACGTCACCAAGGCCGTGACCGACATCAAGGGCGGCAAGATCGAGTTCCGTGTCGACCGGCACGCGAACCTCCACTTCATCATCGGCAAGGCGTCGTTCAGCGAGCAGCAGCTGACCGAAAACTACGGCGCGGCGCTCGACGAGGTGCTCCGGCTCAAGCCGTCGTCCTCGAAGGGGCGCTACGTTCGCCGCGTGACGGTCTCGACCACGATGGGCCCCGGCATTCCGGTCGACCCCAACAAGGTGGTCGTGACCGCCGACGCCGCGAGCTGATCGGGCAACCCCAGCCAGGCTCACAACCGAACGCCCCCGACGCACACAGCGCTCGGGGGCGTTCGGCATTTGTTTGTCCGGACGTTCGTACGAAGCAACCGTGGCCGTCGGTGTGGCGTCCTAAGCTACGAGATCGGCGCTTTCGGGTGTCGGTCACGTTCTGTTAGCGTAGGCCAGCTTTGTCTCTGGGGCGGAGACATGCGATCGCCATTGGGGGTTCGAGGTCGTGCGGGTAACGGTGGGGCGCGCCGTGGCGGCAGCCGTGGCACTGGGATTGGCATTGTCAGCGTGTGGGACCGGCTCGCCCGAGCCGACCTCGCTTCAGACGTCATCCGAAAGCGCGACCGCCACCCCCTCGCCGACACCAACTCCCACCCCGACCGCTTCCGCCAGCACCACCAAACCCGGTCGGGTCGAAATCACCAAGGGGCCAGGACCCACCGGGCCGGACGTCGAGGCGGTCAAGGCGTTCGTGGCTGGCTATTTCAGTGGAATCAACAAGGCCATCGAGACCGGTAAGGTCGGCGGCGTCCGTTCGATGTACACCAGCGGATGCCTCGACTGCGTACAACTTGTCTCGAGTATTCGATCCACTTACGGCAGCGGCGGCAAGTTTGTCGGCGGGCTCTACACGCAGAACCAGATCGACGTCGTTGCGCTATCTGGGAAGACCTACATCGTGCACGTCACGTCGCTCGCGACCGCCTGGAAGCAGTACAACCGGGCCGGAAGTGTCGTCAACCAGGGCCCAGCCGAGAGGGTTACCTATTCCTACGGCGTTCAGAAGATCAACAACCGCTGGCAGTTGACAGCCGGAGGGAAGCGATGAGACGCGTCGTTGGTGTCGCTGTGAGTGGGCTCGTGCTCGCGGGCTTCGGCCTGTTGGCGCCGATCGCGCGAGCGGAAGTCCCACGCGGCAGCGTGGGCTGGCAGTACAGCGAATCGGGGAGGGGTTATTACCAGCCTCCGCAGGGCGAACCAGCTCCGTCGCAGCCGCCTGGTCCGAATGACTGGGTCGAGCAGGTGCTCATCAACCAGCCAGAGTGGGATTGCCAAGGTGCTGGGATTGGTAACTGCGACCCCCTTTCCATCTGGTGCAACCCAGACCTGACGCCCGACGTCCGCCAACCGATCTATGTGCGATCCGTGCTCCGCTATCAGTGGAAGGATCGCGACGACCGCGCGAAGTGGCAGGGGACCGCGGACTGCTACCCGACCCCTGAATGGGTGCCCATCGAGCAGATCAGCTACGACTTCAAGTACGAGATCCAGCGAGAGCTCCCCGCGCCGACAATTGAGCTTCGCCCTAACCCAAAGACGTTCGTCAACCTGCCGACCATTGTGTCGGCGCCTGATCCAGGGCCTCAGGATTTCGAGATTGTCGTGCCACCATCGCAAGGCCGGACCTTCCCGTTGCGTGGGCAGATCCACGCCGAACCCGACTACACCTGGACCTTCGAGGGCGGTAAGACTGTGAAGGGCCCAGGCAGGCCGTTCGACGGCACGCTTCCAGAGGATCGGCCCGGCTACTACGTGACGAACACGTTCAGCACGACTGGCCAAAAGAATGTTCATCTGCGAGTTCGGTGGACCGGTACGGTAACCGTGGACACTCTCCCACCCGAGCCAATCCTGCCGGTCGAATTCGAGGCCAACACGACGATCGACGTCGTTGAAGCCAAGTCGGTGCTGGAGCGCTAGGTCCCACTGAACGTACGCGAAAGCACTTACGCCTGGACGGCGCCCTGTTTCTCTACGCGCGCAGGTCTTTGGTCACGGACGGTGGCCTGTCACGAACCCTCGGTGGGGTGCCGGCTGCCGTCGTACCGGCCGCTAGGATGCGCGGACGTGCCATGGCGGCCGGTCATCCCCGTAGCCCACTGAACGCCACGGCATCGGTGTAGCTCAGCTGGGAGGGGACGACGCGGTAACGCTCGTCCAGGGCTGATTCCTTGTGTTGTCCATCGGGGGCTAGCACGACAATCGGAGGTTTCTCGAATGGATCTGCGGCGCTTTGCCGTAAGCGCGGGCGCGCTTTCCCTGGCGTTCACCATGGCGGCCTGCGGTGGGGGTGACTCCACTGAGGGCACCGCCACCACGAAGCCCGACACGAGCGCGGCGGCCAGCGCGAGCCCGACGAAGTCCCCGGCGGACGACTCGACGCAGGGTAATGGCTCCGACAACGCGGCGAGCCCAGCCAAGGGTACGAAGGTTGATGCCACTGCCCTCACCACCACGATGCTGGCCGCCGCTGAGGCGAAGAAGACCGCCAAGATCAAGTCGGGTTCGGCGGGTACGCCGATGGGCGACCTCACTGGCGAGGTGCGCATGGGCGGGGCCTCGAACGTCGCGGCAAAGCTGGAGATGGGCTCCGGAGCCACCAAGACTGGCATGATCATCCTGCCGGACGCGCTTTACATGAAGACTCCGGGAATGACCACGGATCCCCAGAAGCCGTGGGTCAACCTCGAGGCCGCCGGCGACAGCCCAAGCGCGAAGATGCTCGCGACCTCGATGGCCCAGATGCGCCAGAACATGGACCCGACCTCGCAGTTCGAGGTCATCAAGTACGCGACCATCACCTCGGAAGGCCCTGACCAGGTGGAGGGATCGGCCGCCACGAAGTACGCCGTGTCGGTGAACGTCAGCGACGTCGCGAAAGCGCAGCCTGACCTCAAGGAGGCCTACCAACTCCTGGAGTCGCAGGGCATCAAGGAAATCAAGTACAGCCTCTGGCTCGACGACGAATCGCTGCCGGTGCGGGTGAGCATGCAGCTCCCGGGCGCTGCCGGCGGCATGGACCTCGTCTACTACGACTGGGGAAAGCCGGTCGACATCTCGGCACCGCCGGCCAGCCAGGTCGGGAAGCTCAAGGACACCAATCAGTGACGCTGACGGCCTAACTTGAAAGGGCCCTGGACCAGCCACTGGTCCAGGGCCCTTTGGTTCGACGCAGTGGTCTGCCGGTCTGCCCGCGATATGAGAAGGGCGCGTCCCTGGCGATGCTCGCCGCGGTCCCCAACCCGTCCGGTTCGCGAGGCAAGCTGGCCACCGCGGGAACCCCGGCGCGGAGCGATGGCGTTGTGAGCATGCCGCATGGGGAAATGCTCCACTGCCTTGCCCGACCGGGGCAGTCGTCGCGACACTCACCCGCCAGCTCCACACGACTCCGGCGTGCCACCCCTCGCGCCGAGGTGCCGGTTTGGCTGGGGCGTACGCCATCCCGTATGCTGGCCGCTGCCGAAGACCGCTGGTCGCTACCTCTCGGGGTGGTCGAAGGTCCCACAGTGTGGGCGGCCCGCGCAGGCGTGACGAGGTAGCTCTACCGGTGACCTTGGGCGTACACCCCAGGAATGTCCGGATTCGGAGTGGTTCGCCCCGTGCGTCTGCACGGGGCTTTTCGCATGTGGGGTCCCTTTCAGGCCGGTACGGTCCCAGGCCTTTCAGAGTGGAAGGAGACCCATGGCGAGGCCGGACAAGGCAACCGCCGTCGCAGAGCTCACGGACCAGTTCCGCGACTCGACCGGCGCGGTCCTGACCGAGTACCGCGGGCTCACCGTGAAGCAGATGCGCGAACTGCGCCGCTCGCTCGGTGAGAACGCCAGCTACGCCGTGGTGAAGAACACGCTGACCAAGATCGCGGCGAAGGACGCGGGTGTCGATCTGCCTGACGACATGTTCGTCGGCCCTTCGGCCATCGCGTTCATCAGCGGCGACCCGGTCGAGGTCGCCAAGGGTCTGCGTGACTTCGCCAAGGCCAACCCGAATCTCGTCATCAAGGGCGGCGTGCTCGAGGGCAAGTCCCTCGCCGTCGACGAGATCACCAAGCTCGCTGACCTCGAGTCGCGTGAGGTTCTCCTCGCCAAGCTCGCCGGGGCGATGCAGGCATCCCTCGCGAACGCCGCGTCGCTGTTCCAGGCGCCGCTTTCGCAGGCTGCCCGGCTCGCCGAGGCGCTGCGCAAGAAGGTCGAGGAGGAGGGCCCGGCGGCCGCAACCGCCGAAGCCACCTCCGACGCCGGCGCGGAGGCAGCGGCCGAGGAATCGAACGCCGACGCGTCGAACGCCGACGAGTCCAGCGAGTCCTGACGTAGGACAACCGGTCACCACAGCATCACACACGGAAGGTAAGTGCCACTCATGGCGAAGCTCAGCACTGACGAGCTGCTCGACGCGTTCAAGGAGATGACGCTTCTCGAGCTCAGCGAGTTCGTCAAGCAGTTCGAGGACACCTTCGGCGTGACCGCGGCCGCTCCGGTCGCCGTTGCCGCTGCTCCCGCGGTCGGCGGTGCCGGCGCCGCGGCCGAGGCCGAGGAGGAGAAGGACGAGTTCGACGTCATCCTCGAGTCCGCTGGCGACAAGAAGATCCAGGTCATCAAGGAGGTTCGCGCCCTCACCAGCCTCGGCCTCAAGGAGGCCAAGGACCTCGTCGAGGGCGCCCCGAAGCCGGTCCTCGAGAAGGTCAACAAGGAGGCCGCCGAGAAGGCCAAGGAAGCCCTCGAGGGCGTCGGCGCCAAGGTCACCCTCAAGTAAGTAAGTACGACGGCGAACGCGACGAGAGTCGCGAGAACGCCCGTACTGCCCAAGGGCGGTCACCCCAGACGGGGTGGCCGCCCTTCAGCGTTCGAGGGCTCGCAAAGGAGCGGGCCCTTAACTCCCACGTAACCTCGCGCCACGCTGATCGTTGGGTGTGGTCGGGGGAGTGCTGGCAGCGGTCGACAGGGAAAACGCCCAGGCGGTCGTCGCGCGCCTCCCTGAATTCGAGGCCGTGCGACCAGCATTCCGTGGGAGTGGAGTCATATGGGCGTCGAGATCCGGGTGGAGGGGCTCACCAAATCCTTTGGTGGGCAGGTGATCTGGCGCGACGTCACGCTCACCCTTCCCTCCGGCGAGATCAACGTCATGCTCGGCCCCTCCGGCACCGGCAAGTCTGTCTTTCTCAAATGCCTGGTTGGCCTACTCAAGCCTGACCGCGGTCATATTTATATCGAGAGTCACGATCTTGCGACGTGCGGTGAGCGGGAGCTGTACGAGGTTCGCAAGTTGTTCGGGGTGCTTTTCCAGGATGGTGCGCTCTTCGGGTCGATGAACCTCTACGACAATGTGGCGTTCCCGCTCCGCGAGCACACCCGCCGGTCCGAAAGCGAGATCCGCTCCATTGTCATGGAGAAGATCGAGCTGGTCGGTCTCCTTGGCGCCGAACGCAAGCTGCCCGGTGAGATCTCCGGTGGCATGCGCAAGCGTGCCGGTCTGGCCCGTGCCCTCGTCCTCGACCCGCAGATCATGCTCTTCGACGAGCCCGACTCCGGCCTGGATCCGGTGCGTACGGCGTACCTCAACCAACTCATCGTCGACCTCAACCAACAGACCGGCGCGACGTTCCTCATCGTCACCCACGACATCAACACCGCGCGGACCGTCCCCGACAACATCGGGTTGCTCTATCACCGCCATCTTGCGATGTTCGGTCCGCGCGAGATGTGCCTGTGTTCGGAGGAACCCGTCGTCAGGCAGTTCCTGAACGCCCAGCGCATCGGCCCGATCGGGATGGCCGAGGAGAAGGACGCCGACGAACTCGCGGCCGAGGCCGCGTCGGGTGCCGCTCTGCCGCCGCTCCCGCCGATTCCGTTGCAGTTGGAGCCCTCGAACGGTCTACCGAGGTACACCCAGCGCCCAGCGGGCCAGTGGTGCCTCGCGCATGGTGTGAAGCCGCCGCCCGGATCGTTCCAGCCCAACGTCTCCACCGCGCCGGGCGCGGCATTCGCGGCGGAGCGAGGACGCGCATGAGCGAGCGCAGCGAGCGAGTCATTCAACACAGCGCTTTGGGTGCCTCATGCGTGTCCGCGGCGGAGCGAGGATGCGCATGAGCGAGCGGAGCAGCTGGCAGCCGACCGCGCCGCTGCGGGCGACCGGAAACCTTTTCGGGTTCGCGCTCGACGTGTTCCGGGCGCTGCCCCGCCGTCCTTTCCAGTGGCGGGAGTTCCTCCAGCAGGCGTGGTTCCTCGCCAGCGTGACGATCGTGCCGACCGCGTTGGTGGCGATTCCGTTCGGTGCGGTGATCGCGCTGCAGGTCGGTGGCCTGATCAAGCAGTTCGGGGCGCAGTCGTTCGCGGGCGCGGCGATGGTCCTCGCGGTGGTGCGGGAGGCGGCGCCGATCGCGACCGCTCTCCTGATCGCCGGCGCGGGCGGATCCGCGATCTGCGCCGACCTCGGCTCGCGCAAGATCCGCGAGGAGCTGGACGCCATGCGGGTGCTCGGCATCGACCCGCTGCATCGGCTGGTGGTCCCGCGGGTGCTGGGCGCGATGTTCGTCGCGTTCTTCCTCAACGGCCTGGTCAGTGTCGTCGGGGTGATCGGCGGCTACATCTTCAACGTCATCCTGCAGGGCGGCACCCCCGGCGCTTACCTCGCGTCGTTCACCGCACTCGCGCAGTTGCCGGACCTGTGGGCAGGTGAGATCAAGGCGCTGGTCTTCGGCCTGATCGCGGGGATTGTCGCGTCGTACAAGGGGATGAACGCCGGTGGTGGACCCAAGGGTGTCGGCGATGCCGTCAACCAGTCCGTGGTCATCACGTTCATGCTGCTGTTCTTCGCCAACTTCGTCATGCAGGCGATCTACTTCCAGGTCGTCCCGCCGAAGGGGGCTTGACCGGGATGGCACAGGTCGACGGCACCCGAGCCGGCGTGGTGATGCGGACCGCCGGGCGTCCGCTCCGGGCGCTTGACGCTCTGGGTGGTCAACTCGCCTTCTACCTAAGGGCGATCGCCTGGACGCCGCGCACCATCCGGAGATACCGCCGGGAAGTTCTCCGCCTGCTCGCCGAGGTCAGCTTTGGCACGGGCGCGCTGGCCGTTGTCGGCGGCACCGTCGGTGTCATCGCGTTCCTGGCGTTCTTCACGGGTACGGAAGTGGGCCTGCAGGGGTACGCCGCACTCAACCAGCTGGGCACCTCTGCCTACACCGGCTTCGTTTCTGCGTACTTCAACACCAGGGAAATCGCGCCCCTTATCGCGGGTATCGCCCTCGCGGCCACGGTGGGATGTGGCTTCACCGCACAGTTGGGCGCGATGCGGATCAGCGAGGAGGTCGACGCGCTGGAAGTCATGGCGGTGCCGTCGTTGCCGTTCCTCGTGACCTCGCGCATCATCGCTGGCCTGATCGCAGTTACCCCGCTCTATGTGATCGGCCTGTTCTCGTCCTATTTCGCGACCCGGCTGATCGCGACCGGCTATTACGGCCAGAGTGCCGGCACCTACGACCACTATTTCCAGCTGTTCCTGCCACCGCACGACGTGCTCTGGTCGTTCGGGAAGGTGCTGGTCTTCGCGGTCGTGATCATCCTGATCCACTGCTATTACGGCTACCACGCGTCGGGCGGACCGGCGGGTGTGGGCGTGGCGGTAGGCCGGGCCGTGCGGACGTCGATCGTCGCGGTCAACGTGGTCGACCTGCTGCTGTCGATGGCGGTGTGGGGTGCCACCACCACGGTGCGGTTGGCGGGGTAGCGGGCGATGGCTGGACGTCCTTCGGTCAGGAGAGCCGCCGGTGTGGCCGGGCGGCGGACGCTCGGCGTCGTATTCCTCGTCACACTGGTCTTCTTCGGCTGGTTGACGTACGCCTTCTTTTCCAAGGCGTTCATCCGCACCGCCGATGTGACGCTCGAAACCTCACACGTCGGCCTGCAGCTCAGCAAACAGGCAGACGTCAAGCTGCGCGGCCTGATCGTCGGTGAGGTACGCGGTGTGACGTCCGACGGCACCACCGCCCGGGTCGAGCTCGCACTCAAACCAGACGCGATCGGGTCGATACCCGCCAACGTCACGGCCCGGATCCTGCCCAAGACGTTGTTCGGTGAGAAGTACGTCGACCTCGTGGTGCCGCCCAGGCCGTCGCCCCGTCCACTCGCCGCGGGCGACGTCATCAGCCGGGACCGGTCCAGCGTCGGGATCGAACTCGAAGCCGTGCTGGACGACGTGTATCCGTTGCTCCGCACCCTGAAGCCGGCCGACCTCAACACGACCCTGTCCGCGCTCTCGACCGCACTCGAAGGGCGCGGCGAGGAGATCGGTGCCAACCTCGAACGCCTGAACGCCTATCTCGCCGAGCTCAACCCCCACCTGCCGGCTCTGACACACGACGTGTCCGCTCTGGCGGACGTCGCCGACACTTACGACGACGTGACACCCGACCTTGCCCGGCTGCTGGCCAACGCCACCCGGACCGGTGACACCGTGGTGCTCAAGCAGCAGGTCCTCGAGGATTTCCTCACCGACCTCGCTGGGACGAGCGCGACCGCCCGGGAGTTTCTTGATGACAACGAGGCCGCCCTCATCCAGGTGGGGGAGGTGAGCCGGCCCACGCTCGACCTGCTCGCGACGTACTCGCCCGAATACTCCTGTCTCCTCGAAGGAATGGCGAAGTGGGTGCCGCGGTTCTCCGATGCCTTCGGTGGCGGCCAGCACGTCCGGGGCAGCGCCCCGGCTCTGCACCTCACGCTGGAAATCGTCAACCAGAACCGCGGCTACACCAGGGACGACCGGCCGGCGTTCCTCGACGATCGTGGTCCGGGTTGCCGGACGCTGCCGAACCCGCCGTACTCACAGGAGAATCCCGCGCCGGCCAGCAAGGTCCGCGACGGTGTGGGCAACCAGCCGGGGCCGGGTTCGCGGGTGCCGTCGGCCACCGAGCGGCGGCCGGTGTTCGACGTCACGAGTGGGTACGCCGGCACGGCCGCTGAGCAAGAGGTGGTTGACGCGCTCGTCGGTCCGGTCATGAAGACGTCCCCGCGCGACGTTCCGGATATCGCCACCCTGCTGTTCGGGCCGCTCGCCCGCGGAACTGAGGTGAGCGTGAAATGACCGGCGCGGAGAAGGTGGGTGCGCGATGAGTCCGCGTTCGCTCGACCGGCCCACCATCGCGGCCGGCTTCAAGCTGACGGTCTTCGTCGCCGTGACGACGGTGGCGACAACCTTGCTCGCGCTCACGATCGCCAATGTCGGGCTCGGCCGGACCCAGGAATACCACGCCATCTTCACCGACGTCACCGGCGTCGAGAAGGGCGACGACGTGCGGATCGCCGGTGTGCGGGTGGGTGAGGTACGCCGGATCCGGGTCGTCGAAGGACCTGGCGGCGGCTCCGCCCGCGGCGAAGGCGAAGGCACGCTGCTCGCCGAACTGACGTTCACCGTCGATGCCGACCAGACGCTCGCGCGGAGCACGCATGCCGCGATCCGCTTCCGCAACCTGGTCGGCCAGCGCTACCTCGCCCTCACCGAGGCCCCTGGTGCCCCCGAATCCCTTCCCGCCGGTGGCACCATTCCAGTCACGCAGACCCAACCCGCACTGGATCTCACGGTGTTGTTCAACGGGTTCAAGCCGTTGTTCGCCGCGCTGTCGCCGCAGGACGTCAACAAACTGGCGTACGAAATCATTCAGGTACTCCAGGGCGAGGCCGGCACTGTCGAAAGCCTCCTCGCCCGCACGGCTTCGCTCACCAACACCCTGGCTGACAAGGACAAGGTGATCGGTGACCTGATCGACAACCTCACGACGGTGTTGACCACAGTCGCCCAGCGCGACCGGCGCCTGTCGGAGCTCGTGGTGGAGCTGCAGCGGTTCATCTCCGGGCTCTCGGCGGACCGCAAGGCGATCGGTGACTCGCTCGGCTCCATCGTCGCGCTCAACCAGCAGACCGCCGACCTCCTCGAGGATGGCCGCGGTGATCTCAAAACCGACATCGCCGAGCTCGGTAAGGTCGCCGGCACGCTGGACGACAACGCCTCGATCGTCGAACGCACGCTGCGCACCATGCCGCCCAAGCTCACGACGCTCACCCGCACGGCGTCGTACGGCTCGTGGTTCAACTTCTACCTCTGCGACTTCGACGGCCGGATCGTTCTGCCCACCGGACAGGAGCTGCCGCGGGCCGCGCTCCATGTGACCGACGCGAGGTGCCAGCGATGAGGCGCCAGAGCTGGAGGCGGGCATGAGCCGCCGCCGCGAACGCAATCCCGTCACCGTCGGCGCGGTCGGGCTGATCCTGCTCGCCGGTCTCCTGTACGCCGCCTTCAACGCCTCCGACCTGCCGCTGATCGGCGGTGGCACGACCTACGCCGCGCGGTTCAGCGAGGCCGGCGGCCTCCGGGTCGCCGACGAAGTACGCGTCGCCGGGGTCAAGGTCGGCGAGGTACGCGCGGTGGAGCTGGCCGGCGACCACGTCCGCGTGGAGTTCCGGGTCGACGGCGACGGGCCACGGTTGGGCGAACGCACCGGCGCGGCGATCCGGATCAGGACCCTGCTCGGCCGCAAGTACCTCTCGCTCGAACCAGCCGGACCGGGCCGACTCGATCCCGCGACCGAGATCCCGCTGTCCCGCACGGTCGCGCCGTACGACGTGGTCGAGGCGTTCAGCGACCTCACCACCACCACCGAACGGATCGACACGGCCCAGCTGGCCAAGGCCCTCGACACCCTGAGCGCGACGTTCGCCAACACCCCGGAGGAGGTCCGCGGCTCCCTGGAGGGCCTGTCCCGGCTGTCGCGCACGATCGCATCCCGCGACGCGCAGCTCCGCACCCTGCTCGCCCGGGCCAACACCGTCTCGAAGGTGCTCTCTGACCGCGACCAGGAGCTGGTCAAGCTGCTCCGCGACGGCGACCTTCTGCTCAAGGAGATCCGGGCCCGGCGCGAGCTGATCCACCAGCTGCTCGTCACGACACAGGAACTGTCCACCCAGGTGTCCGCGTTGGTCGCCGACAACCGCGCCCAGCTCGAACCCGCGCTCAAGCGGCTGGCGTCGGTGGTCGCGCTACTCCGCGACAACCAGGAGAGCCTCGACAAGAGCATCGAGCTGCTGGCGCCATTCGTGCGGGTTTTCGCCAACACCCTCGGCACCGGCCCGTGGTTCGACACCTACATCCCCAACCTGGTGCCCCTGCCGGCGACACCGCGACTGCCCGCGTCGCCCGACTCCTCGCGCCAGACCGGTGGTGGCCGATGACGCCGCACCTCACCCTCACGTCCGGCTCAGCGGTGCTCGCCCGGGTCGCGCGCGGCACCCGCGTCCTCGCCCTGCTCGTGGCGCTGTCGGTGATCGCGACCACGACGTACGCCCTGTGGCCCGACCCGCCGCGCAAGACCCTTGTCGCGTCGTTCCCGCGCACGATCGGCCTTTACGTGGGGTCCGACGTCCGCGTCCTCGGCGTACCCATCGGGCGGGTCGACCGCATCACCCCGCAGGGCACGTCGGTGCGGGTCGAGATGTCGTACGACGCCGAGCAGAAGGTGCCTGCTGGTGCCAAGGCGGTGGTGGCGGCGCCGTCCATCGTCGCCGACCGGTACGTCCAGCTCACGCCCGTCTACACGAGCGGTCCGGTGCTCGCGGACGGCGCCGAACTCACCCTCGAGCGGACGGCGGTGCCAGTGGAGCTCGACCGCATCTACGAAAGCCTCGACGACCTCGCGGTCGCGCTCGGCCCGCACGGCGCCAACCAGGACGGCGCGCTGTCCCGGCTGCTCAGGACCGGCGCGGACAACCTCGACGGGCAGGGCGGGCGGCTGCACGACACCGTCGGCGAGCTGGCCGACGCCTCGGAGACGCTCGCCGGTGGGCGTGAGGACCTCTTCGCGACGGTACGCCAGCTGCAGGCGTTCACCAGCACGCTCGCGGCCAGCGACGCGCAGGTCCGGGAGTTCAACACCGACCTCGCGAGCGTCGCCGACCAGCTGGCGGGGGAGCGGGCCGACCTGCAGAAGGCGCTCGACAACCTGGCGGTGGCCCTGACGGACATCTCGTCGTTCGTACGCGACAACCGCGAAGAGGTGCGGGCCAACGTCGACGGGCTCACCGAGCTCTCCAAGACGCTCGTGAAGCAGCAGGACGCCCTGCGCGAGGTGCTCGACACCGCCCCGGTCGCACTCGCGAACCTCGACCGCACCTACAACCCTCGGACCGGCACCCTCGACACCCGCGACAACTTCGCCCAACTTGACGACCCGGGTCTCTACCTCTGCTCGCTCCTCCTGCAGGCCGGCCAGCCGCAGTCGGTGTGCGACGAGCTGCGGCAGGTGCTCGACGACCTGCCGCTCCCGCAGCTTCCTGGTGGTCCTGCCGGCGCGTCACCGAGCCGCGACCTCACTCTGGGCGGGATCCTGCGATGAGGAACCCTGGTCACGTCGTACGCCTCGTACGCCTCGTACGCCTGATCGCCGCCGTCGCGGCGGTGGCGAGCGTCCTCGCCGGCTGCGGCTTCTCCGTGTACGCCCTGCCCCTGCCCGGTGGTGCGGGTGCGGGCGCGGACAACTACCGCGTCATCGCGGAGTTCCGTGACGTCCTCGACCTGGTGCCGCGCTCGTCGGTCAAGGTCAACGACGTGAACGTCGGCGAGGTCGAGAAGGTCTGGCTGGACGGCTTCACCGCGAAGGTCCGCCTTCGGCTCGACCGGTCAGTCAGGCTCCCCGACAACGCGACGGCACAGATCCGCCAGACCAGCCTGCTCGGCGAGAAGTTCGTCTCCCTCGCCGCCCCGGGTGGCGGTCAGCGCGGCTACGGTCGCCTCTCCGACGGCGACGTGATCCCGCTCATTCGCACGGGCCGCAGCGTCGAGGTCGAGGAGGTCCTCTCCGCGCTCTCGCTGCTCCTGAACGGCGGCGGCGTGGCCCAGCTCAAGACGATCAACGTCGAGCTCACCAAGGCCCTGGACGGGCGCGAGACCGACGTCCGCGAACTCCTCGGCCGGCTCGAGACCTTCGTCGGGGAGCTGGACCAGCACAAGCGCGAGATCACCCGCGCGATCGAGAGCCTCGACCGGCTCTCGGCGTCCCTGGTGAAGCAGAAGCAGACGATCGCGACCACGGTCGAGCGACTCCCGGCGGCCCTGGCCGTGCTGGCGGACCAGCGGGAGAACCTCACAAAGATGCTGGTGGAGCTGTCCAAGCTCGGGAAGGTCGGCGCCGAGGTCATCGAGGCGACGAAGGCGGACCTGCTGGCCAACCTGCGGACGCTCGCACCGATCCTCACCGAGCTCGCAAAGGCCGGTGACAACCTGCCCAAGTCGCTCGAGGTGCTCTTCACCTATCCGTTCGCCGACTCGGCGGCGAACGCGGTCCGCGGCGACTACACCAACCTGCAGCTCACGCTCGATCTCGACCTGCGGGGCCTGTTGGACGGGCAGACTCCACCGCCCCTTCCGCTGCCCACGCTCCCGCCGCTCCCGACCTCGCTGCCGACGCTGCCCACGGCGCTCCCGACTGTGCGGCTACCGACCGCCCTGCCGTCCGTGCCGCTGCCGACTCTGCCGCCGCTTCCACTGCCGACGGGTGGCTCGTCGCCCGGCCTCCCGACGCTCTGCCTGCCCCCGCTGACCTGCGCGGATAGTGCATCGGGGGCGCAGAGCGGGTCGCCGGCGCGGAGTCCTGGGCGGGTCGCATACGACCCGGACCTCGCCGTCCTCCTGATGGGAGGCCTTCGATGATCACGCGTACGATCCGCGTCCAGCTGGTGATCTTCGTGGCGCTGACGCTGGTGGGGGTGACGGTCGCGGGCGTGCGGTACGCCGGCCTCGGACGGCTGCTGTTCGGTGACGGCTACACGGTCCGGGCCAACTTCGCCGATGCCGGCGGGATCTTCGAGGGGGCCGAGGTCACCTATCGCGGGGTGGCTGCCGGCCGGGTCGAGCGGCTGACGCCGACCAAGGACGGTGTCGAGGTCCGGCTGGCTCTCGAGGAGGACACGCGCATCCCCGCCGACACCCTCGCCGTGGTCGCCAACCGTTCGGCCATCGGGGAGCAGTACGTCGACCTCCAGCCACGCCGTTCCACCGGCCCATACCTTCGGGACGGCTCCACCATCGCCCGCGCCCACACCCGCACCCCGCTGCCGACGACAACGCTGCTCCTCGACCTTGACCGGCTCGTCGACTCCGTACCCCAGCAGGACCTGGTGACCGTGCTCGACGAGTTGGGTACGGCGTTCCGGGGGTCGGGCCGCGACCTGTCCCGCCTCATCGACTCCGGGAACGTCCTGATCGAGAGCGCCGACGCCAACCTGCGGCAGACGATCGACCTCATCGAGGATGGCCGGACGGTCCTCGACACCCAACGCGCCTCCGGTGGTGCGATCCGGAGCTTCGCGTCTGATCTTGCGGACCTCTCCGACACGCTCGTCGCGGCTGACCCTGACCTGCGGACCGTCCTCGACTCCGGGGTCGTGACCGCCGAGCAGCTGCGGGGCCTGATCGACGAGAACGCCGGCGACGTCCCCGTACTCCTCGCCAACCTGGTGACCAGCGGCCAGATCGTGCGGGCCCGGCTCAGGGGCGTCCAGCAGGTCCTGATCCTCTACCCCTACGTCGTACGCGGTGGTTACACCGTGATCGCACCCGATCCCAAGACCGGGCACTACACCGCGCACTTCGGGCTGCAGTTGGCGCTCGAACCCGGGTCGTGCCGGAAGGGCTACGAGGGGACCCGACGACGGGCGCCGCAGCAGGTCGCGCCCACACCAGCCAACACCGCCGCGAAGTGCGCGGACCGTACGACGACGATGCGCGGCGCCCAGAACGCACCCGGCCCGGCGCCCCCTCGGGACACGGCGGCCGGGTCGGCTGCGTATGACCCGAGCAGCGGTGAGGTCCGGCTTCCGGACGGCGGCTCGGCGCGGCTCGGCTCGCTCGGTGGACAGCAACGGGCATTCGGAGAGGACTCGTGGAAGTGGCTACTGATCGGTCCGTTGACACAGTGAACAGCCCTGTCGAAGCAGCGGAGAGCCCTGTCGACAAGGCGGAGAGCCCCGTCGACATGCCGGCGAACGCGGGGGCCGGCTACCCGCCCGCGGCCCGCGATCCCGGGGAGGCGCCGCTGTCGCGCCGGGCCCGCGGCTACCTGGTCGCCGCGCTCCTGGTGGTGCTCGTGGCGGCGGTCGTCGCCTCAGTCTTCCTCGCTGTCGAGGTGACGCGGGCGAGCGCCGAGGAGCGGCTCCGCGGCGAGGCGTTGCGCACCGCGCGGCAGCTCGTCCTCAACTTCACCACTGTCGACTACCGGGCGTTCGACCGGAGCCGGTCGGGGGTGCTCGCGCTCTCCTCGGGCGACTTCCGCGAGCAGTACTCCCGAGCCATGAAGGACCTCGAGAACCTCGTGAAACAAAACGAAACCGTCTCTCGGGGCAAGATTCTCGACGCGGGGATCGTGAGCTTCGACGGCGACTCCGCGCAGGTCCTGGTCGCGGCCGACGCCGACGTGACCAACGTCGCGGCGAAGACGCCGGCCCTCCGGACGTACCGCCTGCAACTCGACCTTGCCCGCGACAGTCGTGGCTGGCGCGTGGTCGAGCTTCAGTTCGTGGGGTGATCACTCGTGACCCGGGTGGGAGTGGAGCAACGATGACTGACACGGACACGCGACCGGGATCCTCGGAGCGCGGGCCTGAGCCGGCGGCGGCTCGTTTCGGAGGTGGCCGCACGATGGTCGCCGTGCTCGGGGGCTTCCTGGTCGTCGCCCTGGTGACGGTCGCCGCGCTGGGGTACCGCGCGTACGCCATCCGTCCGGTCGAGGCGGCGCGCTCGCAGGCCCTGAGCACCGCTCGTACGACGGCCTCGGTGCTCCTCGCGTACGACTACCGGCACCTCGACCGCGACTTCGCCCGGAGCGAGAAGCTGCTGACGGGTGACTTCCGGACGAAGTATCTCGAGACCACCAAGAGCGTGATCAAACCCTCCGCCACCCAGACCCGGGCGGTGGTGGTCGCCGATGTCCGCGCCGCCTCGGTGATCTCGGCGACGCCGGAGCGCGCGGTGACGCTGCTCTTCGTCAATCAGACGACCACGAGCAATCGCGCGAGCCAGCCGAGAACCGACCTGAACCGCGTCCGGATGACGCTCGAGCGGGTCGGCGACCAGTGGCTCGTGAGCAAGGTCGAGGCCCTCTGAGGGATCGTCGACCCCGGCGTACTCCCCACTCAGATGGGTGTCGATCCTTCGGACACGTCTACGATTGGCTCAGTTCAGGGGGTTCGGAACGGCATGAATCGGGGCAAAACCAGACAGGAATCCGCCTTTACGGCGGGCCATTCACTCGGAAAGATGGGCGAACTGTCGAACGGATGCTTGACTCGGCCTCCGACTGGGGCCATGCTCCTGGAAGGTCGTGTGGGGACCGCCAAGAAGCGCTGTACCCCGCTGGTGGCGACGAGGCCGCGGCGGTGGGATCCACAGAATCCGACGGGACTAGACAGCAGTGGGCCCTACGGCTACACTGTCGCTTTGCCCTGCCTTCCGACCGCGCCTGGGAGCTTCTTAGGTCGGTCCGGCATGTGAGAGACGAGTCCGCAAGCCTCGGAAGGACCCCTCTTGGCCGCCTCGCGCACCATTGCGTCCACCACGTCCACCCGCCCGTCCGACTCCAACCGCGTCGCACCACCGCGCCGCGTGTCGTTCGCCAAGATCAAGGAGCCTGCCGAAGTTCCCGACCTGCTCGCGTTGCAGGTTGACAGCTTCGACATCCTTGTCGGCAACGAGCGCTGGAAAGCGCGTGTGGAGAAAGCCCTCGAAGAGGGCCGGACGGATGTTCCCGACAAGTCAGGTCTCGAGGAGATCTTCGAAGAGATCTCCCCGATCGAGGACTTCTCGGGGACGATGTCCCTCTCGTTCCGTGATCACCGGTTCGAGCCTCCGAAAAACTCCGTTGACGAGTGCAAGGACCGCGACTTCACCTACGCCGCTCCCTTGTTCGTCACCGCGGAGTTCATGAACAACGAGACTGGCGAGATCAAGTCCCAGACCGTGTTCATGGGCGACTTCCCGCTCATGACCGACAAGGGGACGTTCGTGATCAACGGCACCGAGCGTGTCGTGGTCAGCCAGCTCGTGCGTTCGCCTGGCGTCTACTTCGAACGATCGCTCGACAAGGCGACCGACAAGGACGTCTTCACCGCCAAGATGATCCCCTCGCGGGGCGCTTGGCTGGAGTTCGAGGTCGACAAGCGCGACCTCGTGGGCGTCCGCCTCGACCGTAAGCGCAAGCAGCACGTCACGGTTCTCCTCAAGGCGCTCGGCTGGACCGACGCGCAGATCCTCGAGGAGTTCGGTGAGTACGAATCCATGCGTCTGACCCTGGAGAAGGACCACACCTCCGGGCAGGACGACGCGCTGCTCGACATCTATCGCAAGCTCCGCCCCGGCGAGCCGCCCACCCGGGAGGCCGCCCAGGCGCTGCTGGAGAACTACTACTTCAACCCGAAGCGGTACGACCTCGCCAAGGTCGGTCGCTACAAGATCAACAAGAAGCTCGGGTTGACGCTCCCGCACAATCAGTCGGTTCTCACGATCGATGACATCGTGGCGACGATCCGCTACATCGTTGCCCTCCACGAAGGCCGGACGGAGCTCGAGGCTCCGCAGGGCCAGATCGTGGTCGAAGAGGACGACATCGATCACTTCGGCAACCGTCGCCTGCGCACGGTCGGCGAGCTGATCCAGAACCAACTCCGCACCGGCCTCGCCCGGATGGAGCGGGTGGTCCGCGAGCGGATGACGACCCAGGACGTCGAGGCGATCACGCCCCAGACCCTGATCAACATCCGGCCCGTGGTGGCGGCGCTGAAGGAGTTCTTCGGCACGTCCCAGCTCAGCCAGTTCATGGACCAGACCAACCCGGTCGCCGGCCTGACGCACAAGCGGCGTCTGAACGCGCTCGGCCCCGGTGGTCTGTCCCGTGACCGGGCCGGCATGGAGGTCCGTGACGTCCACCACTCGCACTACGGCCGGATGTGTCCGGTGGAGACGCCGGAAGGGCCGAACATCGGTCTGATCGGCTCGCTCGCCACCTACGGCCGGGTCAACCCGTTCGGGTTCGTTGAGACGCCCTACCGCAAGGTCGTCGAGGGCCGGGTCGCCGACCAGGTCGACTACCTCACGGCCGACGAGGAGGACCGTTACGTCATCGCGCAGGCGAACGCCCTGCTCAACGCCGACGGCACGTTCGCCGAAGACCGGGTGCTGGTCCGTAAGCGGCACGGTGAGGTCGACGCCATTGCTGCCGCCGACGTCGACTACATGGACGTCTCGCCGCGACAGATGGTCTCGGTCGCGACCGCGATGATCCCGTTCCTCGAGCACGACGACGCCAACCGCGCGTTGATGGGTTCCAACATGCAGCGCCAGGCGGTGCCGCTGATCCGTTCGGAGTCCCCGCTGGTGGGCACCGGGATGGAATACCGCGCCGCCGTCGACGCCGGTGACGTCGTGACCGCGGAGAAGCCAGGTGTGGTCCGGGAGGCCTGCGCCGACTTCGTCGAGGTCGCGTGCGACGACGGTACGTACCAGACGTACCGCCTGGCTAAGTTCCGTCGTTCCAACGCCGGCACCAGCATCAACCAGCGGCCGCTGGTCTCCGAGGGGGACCGGGTCGAGGTCGGTACGGTCATCGCCGACGGTCCCTGCACCGACAACGGCGAGATGGCGCTCGGCCGCAACCTGCTGGTCGCGTTCATGTCGTGGGAAGGCCACAACTACGAGGACGCGATCATCCTGTCCCAGCGGATCGTCCAGGAGGACGTCCTCAGCTCGATCCACATCGATCGGCACGAGACGGACGCCCGTGACACCAAGCTGGGTCCGGAGGAGATCACCCGGGACATCCCGAACGTCGCCGAGGAGATGCTCGCCGACCTCGACGAGCGCGGGATCATCCGGATCGGCGCCGAGGTGGTGCCGGGCGACATCCTCGTCGGCAAGGTGACCCCCAAGGGTGAGACCGAGCTGACACCGGAGGAGCGCCTGCTCCGCGCGATCTTCGGCGAGAAGGCCCGGGAGGTCCGCGACACCTCGCTCAAGGTTCCCCACGGCGAGAGCGGCACCGTGATCGGTGTTCGCGTCTTCGACCGCGAGGAAGGCGACGAGCTGCCGCCGGGTGTCAACCAGCTGGTCCGCGTCGACGTCGCCCAGAAGCGGAAGGTCCAGGACGGTGACAAGCTCGCCGGCCGGCACGGCAACAAGGGCGTCATCGCCAAGATCCTCCCGGTCGAGGACATGCCATTCCTCGAGGACGGCACGCCGGTCGACATCATCCTCAACCCGCTCGGTGTTCCGGGCCGGATGAACGTCGGCCAGGTCCTGGAGACCCACCTCGGGTGGGTGGCCAAGGCCGGCTGGAAGATCGAGGGCGACGACGAGGAGTGGAAGACCCGACTCACGGTCATCGGGGCCGATGAGGCGGAGCCCGGCACCAACGTCGCGACGCCGGTCTTCGACGGTGCCCGCGAGGAGGAGATCACGGGTCTCCTGGCGTCGACCTACCCCAACCGCGACGGCGACCGCATGGTCGGCCAGGACGGCAAGGCCATGCTGCTCGACGGGCGCACCGGCGAGCCGTTCCCCAAGCCGGTGGCGGTGGGCTACATCTACATGTTGAAGCTCAATCACCTGGTCGACGACAAGATCCACGCGCGTTCCACCGGTCCGTACTCCATGATCACCCAGCAGCCGCTGGGTGGTAAGGCTCAGTTCGGTGGTCAGCGTTTCGGTGAGATGGAGGTGTGGGCGCTCGAGGCCTACGGCGCGGCCTATGCGCTCCAGGAGCTCCTCACCATCAAGTCCGACGACGTCACAGGCCGGGTCAAGGTCTATGAGGCCGTTGTCAAGGGCGAGAACATCCCTGAACCCGGCATTCCGGAGTCGTTCAAGGTCCTCGTCAAGGAAATGCAGGCGCTCTGTCTCAACGTCGAGGTCCTCTCCAGCGACGGCATGGCCGTGGAGATGCGGGACAGCGACGAGGACGTCTTCCGCGCCGCAGAAGAGCTCGGGATCGACCTGTCCCGGCGCCCAGGTGAGGGCGTGAGCAGCGTCGAGGAGGTCTGACGCAGGGTCCGGGCGGGTCGCCGCACCCATGGGCGCGGCAGCCCGTCCGGACCCCGCTACCGCCAACCCAGCCAGTGACAACATTTGGGGAAGAGAACACGTGCTCGACGTCAACTTCTTCGACGAGCTTCGCATCGGCCTCGCGACGGTCGACGACATCCGGCAGTGGTCACACGGTGAGGTAAAGAAGCCGGAGACCATCAACTACCGCACCCTCAAGCCCGAGAAGGACGGCCTCTTCTGCGAGAAGATCTTCGGGCCGACCCGGGACTGGGAGTGCTACTGCGGTAAGTACAAGCGCGTCCGCTTCAAGGGCATCATCTGCGAGCGGTGCGGCGTCGAGGTGACTCGCGCCAAGGTACGCCGGGAGCGGATGGGTCACATCGAGCTGGCCGCGCCGGTCACTCACATCTGGTACTTCAAGGGCGTGCCGAGCCGGCTCGGTTACCTGCTCGACCTCGCTCCGAAGGACCTCGAGAAGGTCATCTACTTCGCGGCGTACATGATCACGAACGTCGACGACGAGGCACGCACGCGCGACCTGCCGTCGCTCGAGGCGCGGATCGACGTCGAGCGCAAGCAGATCGAGCAGCGTCGTGACAACGACGTCGAGCAGCGGATGAAGAAGCTCGAGGAGGACCTCGCGCAGCTCGAGGCCGAGGGTGCCAAGGCCGACGCGCGGCGCAAGGTCAAGGAGTCCTCGGAGCGGGAGATCCGACAGCTCCGCGACCGTGCCCAGCGCGAGCTCGACCGGCTCGAGGAGGTCTGGACCCGGTTCAAGAACCTCAAGGTCCAAGACCTCGAGGGCGACGAGATTCTCTACCGCGAGATGCGGTCCCGCTTCGGCAAGTACTTCACCGGCGACATGGGTGCTGCCGCGATCAAGCAGCGCCTCGAGTCGTTCGACCTCCGGGCCGAGGCGACGAACCTCCGCGACATCATCCGCAACGGCAAGGGCCAGAAGAAGACCCGCGCGCTCAAGCGGCTGAAGGTTGTGTCGGCGTTCCTCACGACCAGCAACAGCCCGCTCGGCATGGTGCTCGACTGTGTGCCGGTCATCCCGCCGGACCTGCGCCCGATGGTGCAGCTCGACGGTGGTCGGTTCGCGACGAGCGACCTGAACGACCTCTACCGCCGGGTGATCAACCGGAACAACCGGCTCAAGAGGCTGCTCGACCTGGGCGCGCCCGAGATCATCGTCAACAACGAGAAGCGGATGCTGCAGGAGGCCGTCGACGCACTGTTCGACAACGGTCGCCGCGGCCGTCCGGTCACCGGACCGGGCAACCGTCCGCTCAAGTCGCTGTCCGACATGCTCAAGGGCAAGCAGGGTCGGTTCCGCCAGAACCTCCTCGGTAAGCGGGTCGACTACTCCGGCCGTTCGGTCATCGTCGTCGGTCCGCAGCTCAAGCTGCACCAGTGTGGTCTGCCGAAGGGCATGGCGATCGAGCTGTTCAAGCCGTTCGTCATGAAGCGTCTGGTCGACCTCAACCACGCCCAGAACATCAAGTCCGCCAAGCGGATGGTCGAGCGTGCTCGACCGGTGGTCTGGGACGTGCTCGAAGAGGTCATCGCCGAGCACCCGGTGCTGCTCAACCGCGCACCGACGCTGCACCGCCTCGGTATCCAGGCGTTCGAGCCGCAGCTGATCGAGGGTAAGGCGATCCAGATCCACCCGCTCGTGTGTACGGCGTTCAACGCCGACTTCGACGGTGACCAGATGGCGGTGCACCTGCCGCTGTCGGCCGAGGCGCAGGCCGAGGCCCGGATCCTGATGCTCTCGACCAACAACATCCTCAAGCCGGCCGATGGCCGTCCGGTGACGATGCCGACGCAGGACATGATCATCGGCATCTTCTTCCTCACCATGCAGCGCGATGGTCTGCTCGGTGAGGGTCGGGCGTTCAGCTCGGCGGCCGAGGCGCTGATGGCGTTCGAGCGGCACGAGATCGAGATGCAGAGCCGGATCAAGATCCGGTTCAAGGACATAGTCCCGCCTGCCGGTTGGACGGCTCCCGAAGGTTGGGAGTCAGGTCAGCCGGTGATGCTCGACACCACCCTGGGTCTGGCGCTGTTCAACGAGGTCCTGCCGGCCGACTACGCCTACGTCGACTACGAGGTGGGCAAGAAGCAGCTCGGTGTGATCGTCAACGACCTCGCTGAGCGCTACCCCAAGGTCGAGGTCGCGGCCTGCCTCGACGGCCTCAAGGACGTCGGGTTCCGCTGGGCGACCCGTTCTGGTGTGACGATCTCCATCGGTGACGTCATCACGCCGGCGCGCAAGCCCGAGATCCTCGCGGGTTACGAGGAGAAGGACGCCAAGGTCCAGAAGCAGTTCGACCGTGGTCTGATCACTGACGAGGAGCGCCGCCAGGAGCTCATCGAGATCTGGACGCAGGCGAAGGCTGAGGTCGTCAAGGAGATGGAGGATGGTTTCACCAAGACCAACCCGATCTACATGATGGTCCACTCCGGCGCCCGCGGAAACATGATGCAGGTCAGCCAGATCGCCGCTATGCGTGGTCTGGTGGCCAACCCGAAGGGTGAGATCATCCCGCGGCCGATCAAGTCCAACTACCGCGAAGGCCTGTCCGTGGTCGAGTTCTTCATCGCGACCCACGGTGCCCGTAAGGGTCTGGCCGACACGGCTCTGCGGACCGCCGACTCGGGTTACCTCACCCGGCGGCTCGTCGACGTCAGCCAGGACGTCATCGTCCGCGAGGAGGACTGCGGCAGCGAGCGCGGGCTGATCAAGCGGATCGCGGTCCGGCAGCCGGACGGCACGCTGCGCAAGGCGGACAACGTCGAGACGGCGGCGTACGCCCGGGTGCTGGCCGAGGAGGTCCGCGGCGCCAACGGCGAGGTCGCCGCCCCGGCCGGGACCGACCTCGGCGACGTGGTGATCGACCAGTTGGTCGTCGCGGGGGTCGAGGAGATCCGGGTCCGCAGCGTTCTCACCTGTGACTCGCGGGTCGGTGCCTGCGCCGCGTGCTACGGCCGTTCGCTGGCGACCGGCAAGCTGGTCGACGTCGGTGAGGCGGTCGGCATCATCGCGGCCCAGTCCATCGGTGAGCCTGGTACGCAGCTGACGATGCGTACCTTCCACACCGGTGGTGTCGCGGGCGAGGACATCACCCACGGTCTGCCTCGTGTCCAGGAGATCTTCGAGGCTCGCCAACCCAAGGGGAAGGCGCCCATCGCCGAGTCCGCGGGCCGGGTCCGGATCGAGGATTCGGAGAAGAGCCGCAAGATCGTGGTCATCCCCGACGACGGCAGCGAGGAGATGGGCTACCCCGTCTCCAAGCGGTCCCGGTTGCTGGTTGAGGAAGGCACCCACGTCGAGGTCGGCCAGCAGCTCACCCACGGCACTCCGGACCCGCAGGACGTTCTCCGCGTCCTCGGTGTCCGGAAGGTCCAGGAGCACCTGGTCGACGAGGTGCAGGAGGTCTACCGCTCCCAGGGCGTGGCGATCCACGACAAGCACATCGAGACGATCGTGCGGCAGATGCTGCGCCGGGTCACCGTCATCGAGTCGGGCGACTCGGAGCTGCTGCCGGGCGAGCTCGTCGAACGGATGCGGTTCGAGGAGGAGAACCGCCGGGTCGTCGCCGAAGGCGGCACCCCGGCCTCCGGGCGTCCAGTGCTGATGGGGATCACCAAGGCCTCGCTGGCCACCGAGTCGTGGCTGTCGGCCGCGTCCTTCCAGGAGACCACGAAGGTCCTCACGGAGGCCGCGATCAACGGCAAGAGCGACTCGCTGCGGGGTCTGAAGGAGAACGTCATCATCGGGAAGCTCATCCCGGCTGGTACCGGCGTGGACCGTTACCGCAACATCCGGGTCGAGCCGACCGAGGAGGCGAAGGCCGCGATGTACTCCATGGTGGGGTACGAGGGCTACGACGCCGACTACTCGTTCGGCGCCGGGTCCGGCGAGGCCGTCCGTCTGGAGGACTTCGACTTCGGCGGCTACACCAGCTGATCGCATCGCGTGACGCGCGAGGCGGCGGCTACCCCTCACGGGGTGGCCGCCGCCTCCGTCGTACGGGCGCGCCGGAGGCGGCGGCGTTGGCGCGAACGCATGGAAACCCGGCATACGGAGCGCCCGGAAGCCTGCTGGCCCGAGCGTTGTGGCGTACCCACCCAGTTGTGGCGTATCCAGCCAGCGGCCAATTCCTCGCGAAGGGGGCGGGCAGCCGGCGCCGCACTGGCGCTACCAGCCAGGGGGTATGGTGGTGGGCCCGGGAGTATCCGTATCCGTTTTGACCTTAGCCGGACGGACGGGTAAGGTTCGACGTCGTGCCCGGCCGTGGCTGGGCATTCACGTGTGCCGCTTCCCGGATGCACGTGAGGGTCTTCAGACTCCGTGGTTCGAGCTCAAAGCTCGGCGATCGGACCCCGTGGCGACACACCCGACCGCGGGGGCCGTGCGGTGGAGCCTAAGGGACGCTACCGCCTCGAAGACAGTCACACCGGAGAGATAGTCCACCGAAGAGATAAGGGAACGACGCGGTGCCCACGATCCAGCAGTTGGTCCGCAAGGGCCGCAAGGACAAGGTGTCCAAAAACAAGACGCCTGCGCTCAAGGGGTCGCCCCAGCGGCGCGGTGTGTGCACGCGCGTTTACACCACAACTCCTCGTAAGCCCAACTCCGCGCTTCGCAAGGTGGCCCGCGTCCGCCTGACGAGCCAGATCGAGGTGACGGCTTACATCCCCGGCGTCGGCCACAATCTCCAGGAGCACTCGATGGTGCTCGTGCGCGGTGGCCGGGTGGCGGACCTCCCCGGTGTCCGTTACAAGATCGTCCGCGGCTCCCTCGACACCCAGGGTGTCAAGGGACGCAAGCAGGCGCGCAGCCGTTACGGCGCGAAGAAGGAGAAGAGCTAATGCCGCGCAAGGGCCCAGCTCCGAAGCGTCAGCCGATCGTGGACCCCGTCTACGCGTCGCCGCTGGTGAGTCAGCTGATCAGCAAGGTGCTCCGGAGCGGTAAGAAGCAGCTCGCTCAGCGGATTGTTTACACCGCGCTCGAGGGTTGCCGTGACAAGACCGGCACTGACCCGGTGATCACGCTGAAGCGTGCGCTCGACAACGTCAAGCCGACCCTCGAGGTTCGCAGCCGGCGAGTCGGTGGCGCGACCTACCAGGTCCCGGTCGAGGTTCGCCCGTCCCGGTCGACCACCCTGGCCCTGCGGTGGCTGGTGAGCTACGCCCAGTCGCGGCGGGAGAAGGCCATGGCCGAGCGGCTGATGAACGAAATCCTGGACGCCTCCAACGGTCTCGGCGCGAGTGTGAAGCGGCGCGAGGACACCCACAAGATGGCGGAGTCCAACAAGGCGTTCGCGCACTACCGCTGGTAGGCCTGACGCATACGCCAAGGGCAGGAGAGCCGCCCCGCCGGCCGAGCACCCTGCGCCAATCTGCCAACTGCCGAGAACCCACGAAAGACCGACTAGCCTGATGGCGACCGACCTTCGCACCGTCGACCTGGCCAAGGTCCGCAACATCGGAATCATGGCCCACATCGACGCGGGCAAGACCACGACGACCGAACGCATCCTGTTCTACACCGGCATCACCTACAAGATCGGTGAGGTCCATGAGGGCGCGGCCACCATGGACTGGATGGAGCAGGAGCAGGAACGCGGTATCACGATCACCTCGGCCGCGACGACCGTCCACTGGAAAGACCACCAGATCAACATCATCGACACCCCCGGCCACGTCGACTTCACGGTCGAGGTGGAGCGCAACCTCCGGGTGCTCGACGGTGCGGTGGCAGTGTTCGACGGCGTCGCTGGCGTCGAGCCGCAGTCGGAGACCGTGTGGCGGCAGGCCGAGAGGTATGGCGTGCCGCGGATGTGTTTCGTCAACAAGATGGACCGTGTGGGCGCCGAGTTCCACCGCTGCGTCGACATGATCTCGGACCGGCTGGGTGCTACTCCGCTCGTGGTGCAGATCCCTCTGGGCGCCGAGGCCGACTACATCGGCGTCGTCGACCTGGTACGCATGCGGGCGCTGACCTGGCGTGGCGAAACCAAGAAGGGCGAGGACTACGCCGTCGAGGAGATCCCCGCGACCCACGCGGAGGTCGCTCAGGAGTGGCGTGACCGGCTCTTCGAGACGTTGGCCGAGGCCGACGACGAGATCATGGAGCTCTACCTCGAGGGCATTGAGCCGACCGTCGAGCAGCTCGATGCGGGTATCCGCCGGGCGACGATCGCTAACAAGCTGACGCCCGTCCTCAACGGCACGGCGTTCAAGAACAAGGGCGTCCAGCCGCTCCTCGACGCGGTCCTGGCCTACCTCCCGTCGCCGCTCGACATCGGCAACGTCAAGGGTCTCTCGATGCGTAACGAGGAGGAGATCCTCGAGCGTGCTCCCGAGGAGGACGCGCCGCTCTCGGCCCTGGCGTTCAAGATCATGAGCGACCCCCACCTCGGCAAGTTGACCTACCTCCGGATCTACTCCGGCACGCTCACCGCCGGCACCCAGGTGCTCAACAGCACCAAGGACCGCAAGGAACGGATCGGCAAGATCTACCGCATGCACGCCAACAAGCGTGAGGAGATCGAGAAGGCTTCGGCCGGACAGATCGTCGCCGTCATGGGCCTCAAGCAGACCACGACGGGTGAGACGCTGTGCGGGCCCGAGGCGCCGATCATCCTGGAGTCGATGAACTTCCCGGCGCCGGTCATCTCGGTCGCGATCGAGCCCAAGACCAAGAGCGACCAGGAGAAGCTCTCTGGCGCCATTCAGCGGCTCGCCGAGGAAGACCCGACGTTCCAGGTGCGCACCGACCAGGAGACCGGTCAGACGATCATCTCCGGTATGGGCGAGCTGCACCTTGACATCCTGGTCGACCGGATGAAGCGGGAGTTCCGGGTCGAGGCGAATGTCGGTAAGCCGCAGGTCGCCTACCGCGAGACAATCCGCAAGAAGGTCGAGAAGGTCGAATACACCCACAAGAAGCAGACGGGTGGTTCGGGCCAGTTCGGCCGCGTCATCATCGACCTGGAGCCGACCGGCGGCGAGGGCGACGGCGGGTACGAGTTCGTCAACGCCGTCAGCGGTGGTCGAATCCCGAAGGAATACATTCCGGCGGTCGATGAGGGCATCCAGGAGGCCATGGAGTTCGGCGTCCTCGCCGGCTACCCGATGGTCGATGTCAAGGTGACCTTGAAGGACGGCGCCTACCACGATGTCGACTCCTCAGAGCTGGCCTTCAAGATCGCCGGTTCGATGGCGTTCAAGGAAGCGGCCCGCCGCGCGGGCCCGACCTTGCTCGAGCCGATCATGAAGGTTGAGGTCACGACGCCCGATGACTATCTGGGTGATGTGATCGGTGATATCAACAGCCGCCGGGGCCACGTCCAGAAGATGGACGAGGCAGCTGGTAACCGCGTCGTCACCGCCCTGGTGCCGTTGTCGGAGACCTTCGGGTACGTTGGCGACTTGCGAAGCAAGACACAGGGTCGTGCCGTACCCCACATGGAGTTCCACTCGTACGCCGAGGTTCCGAGAACCGTCGCCGACGAGATCGTTAAGAAGGCACGGGGCGAATAAGCACCCGAGCCGTTAGTCCCGTAAAAAGTTCCGCGCCTAATCTGTACGGCGTAGATAGCAAGAAACCAGGAGGAGCCCGAAGTGGCGAAGGCGAAGTTCGAGCGCACTAAGCCGCACGTCAACATCGGCACCATTGGGCACATCGACCACGGCAAGACGACGCTCACCGCGGCGATCACCAAGGTGCTGCACGAGAAGATGCCGGATGTGAACCCCTTCTACGCCTTCGACCAGATCGACAAGGCGCCGGAAGAGAAGCAGCGCGGTATCACGATCACGATCGCGCACGTCGAGTACCAAACGGAGAAGCGCCACTACGCGCACGTCGACTGCCCGGGTCACGCCGACTACATCAAGAACATGATCACCGGTGCGGCCCAGATGGACGGCGCGATTCTCGTGGTCGCCGCCACCGACGGGCCGATGCCGCAGACGCGTGAGCACGTCCTGCTCGCCCGTCAGGTCGGCGTTCCCTATATCGTCGTTGCCCTCAACAAGTCCGACATGGTTGACGACGAGGAGATCCTCGAGCTGGTCGAGCTCGAGGTTCGGGAGCTGCTCACGTCGCAGGAGTTCCCCGGCGATGACGCTCCGGTGGTCCGGGTCTCGGCTCTCAAGGCTCTCGAGGGTGACCCCGAGTGGGCCGAGAAGATCATGGAGCTGATGAACGCGGTCGACGAGTTCGTGCCGGAGCCGGTGCGTGAGATCGAGAAGCCGTTCCTCATGCCGGTTGAGGACGTCTTCACGATCACTGGTCGAGGCACCGTTGTCACCGGCCGCGTCGAGCGTGGCGTCCTCAAGGTCAACGAGGAGGTCGAGCTCGTCGGTATCCGTACCGGCCCGGCGCCCAAGACGACCGTCACCGCGGTCGAGATGTTCCGCAAGATCCTCGACGAGGCTCGCGCGGGTGAGAACGTCGGCCTGCTGCTTCGTGGCATCAAGCGCGAGGACGTCGAGCGTGGCATGGTCATCGTCAAGCCGGGCTCGAACACCCCGCACACGGAGTTCGAGTCGCAGGTCTACGTGCTGTCCAAGGAGGAGGGTGGCCGTCACAAGCCCTTCTTCAACAACTACCGCCCGCAGTTCTACTTCCGCACCACGGACGTCACCGGTGTCGTGCACCTGCCGGAGGGGACCGAGATGGTCATGCCGGGCGACAACACCGAGATGCGGGTCGAGCTGATCCAGCCGATCGCGATGGAGGATGGCCTCAAGTTCGCGATCCGCGAGGGTGGCCGCACCGTTGGTGCGGGCCGGGTCATCAAGATCCTCAAGTAAGTTCCAGTGCAGGCGGGGTGGGCCGCGTCATCGCGGCCCACCCCGCCTGGCTGAGAGGGCCCGGATTGGTCAAGAACCGGGCACTCTGGCATACTGGCGCAGTTGCCTACGGCGGGCCGCCGAGGCGTGCGCGCGTGGAAGTTCGTCTTCCGCCAGCACCGCCGATCCGGAGACCCCGCCCTGTTCCCGGGATGACCCCGAGAGGCTGGACCGAGACTGGTCGGGCCTTTGGGGCGAATCACGGGACAACTTCGCGCTCGGCTTGGCCGGGCCTCTGATCTCCCTCGTGGATTCCAGAACATGGGATTCATGCGGCCTGGGTATGCGACACACCCGACCGCGGGGGTCGGAGACCGCAGTCGAACGTGAACTCGCGGGGCTCCACCCGGAGCCTCACGAGCCATCCGGGCCGCGGCCATCCGGAAGCTTCCGGGCGGCACTCGGGGGCCGACCAGCTCCCGGCGTACGAGAGAAGGACGCGAAACAGCCATGGCGGGACAGAAGATCCGCATCAGGCTCAAGGCCTACGACCACCAGGTCATCGACACCTCGGCGCGCAAGATCGTCGACACGGTGACCCGGACGGGCGCGAAAATCGCCGGGCCGGTGCCGCTGCCCACCGAAAAGAACGTCTTCTGCGTCATCCGCTCGCCGCACAAGCACAAGGACAGCCGCGAGCACTTTGAGATGCGGACGCACAAGCGACTCATCGACATCATTGACCCCACGCCCAAGACAGTCGACTCGCTCATGCGGCTCGACCTGCCGGCGGGTGTCGACATCGAGATCAAGCTCTGAGGGACGCACCTATGAGCAGCGTGAAGAGTGTGCAAGGCGCGGCGCGCGAGGTACGCGGCCTGCTGGGCGAAAAGGTCGGCATGACGCAGGTCTGGGACGACCAGAACCGCCTCATCCCGGTGACCGTCGTCAAGGCGGGCCCCTGTGTCGTCACCCAGGTACGCACGCCCGCGAGGGACGGCTACTCGGCGGTCCAGATCGCCTTCGGCGCCATCGACCCTCGCAAGGTCAACAAGCCCGACCAGGGGCACTTCGCCAAGGCAGGCGTGACGCCTCGCCGCCACGTGGTTGAGCTCCGGACGGCCGACGCGGCCTCCTACACCGCGGGCCAGGAGATCACCGCTGAGGTGTTCGAGGTCGGCGAGAAGGTCGACGTGACGGCGACGAGCAAGGGCCACGGATTCGCGGGCGTCATGAAGCGCCACGGCTTCCACGGCCTGCGGGCGAGCCACGGTGTGGAGCGCAAGCACCGCTCCCCGGGCTCCATCGGCGCGTGCGCCACCCCAGGCCGGGTGTTCAAGGGCCTGAAGATGGCCGGCCGGATGGGCGGCGTCCGGGTGACGACGCAGAACGTCACGGTGCAGGCGGTGGACGCTGAGAAGGGCCTCGTCCTGCTCAAGGGCGCGGTTCCGGGTGCCCGCGGTGGCCTGGTGCTCATCCGCAACGCGGTGAAGGGATAGGCCAAAGTGACAGCGAGCATCGACGTACTCGACAACGCCGGCGCCAAGGCTGGCAGTCTCGAGCTCCCGGCGGACATCTTCGACGTCCAGGTCAACGTGCCGCTCATCCACCAGGTCGTCGTTGGTCAGCTGGCGGCAGCCCGTCAGGGCACGCACGCCACCAAGAGCCGCGGCCAGGTGTCCGGCGGCGGCGCGAAGCCTTACCGCCAGAAGGGCACCGGTCGGGCCCGGCAGGGTTCGCGGCGGGCGCCGCAGTTCGCCGGCGGTGGCATAGTGCACGGCCCGCAGCCGCGCTCCTACAACCAGCGGACGCCCAAAAAGATGAAGGCGGCGGCACTTCGCGGCGCACTTTCTGACCGTGCTCGCCACGGACGGGTGCACGTGGTGACGTCCCTCATCGAGGGCGACGTCCCATCGACCAAGCAGGCGTTGGCGGTCCTGCGCAAGGTGTCGTCCAGCAGCCACGTGCTGGTCGTTCTCGAGCGGGGCGACGAGCTGACCTGGCTGAGCCTGCGCAACGCTCCGGAGGTCCACCTCCTCGTCGCTGACCAGCTCAACACCTACGACGTGTTGACGTCCGACGAGGTGATCTTCACGACCGGGGCGTACGCGGCCTTCACGGGTGCCGAGGCGGACAGCGGCGCCGCAGAGGCGAAGAAGTCGACAGACGCAGGGGAGGCTGACGCATGAGCAACCTTCACAAGGACCACCGCGACGTCCTCGTCGCGCCGGTGATCAGCGAGAAGAGCTACGGCCTCCTCGACCAGAACAAGTACACCTTCCTGGTGGCGCCGGGCGCCAACAAGACCGAGATCAAGATCGCGGTCGAGAAGGTGTTCAACGTCAAGGTCACGGGTGTCAACACGCTCAACCGTCAAGGCAAGCGCCGCCGTACCCGCTATGGCTGGGGCCAGCGTGCGGCCACCAAGCGGGCGGTCGTGACCGTGGCTGACGGTCAGCGGATCGACATCTTCGGCGGACCGGTTTCGTAGGGCTAAGGACTGACGAATGGCAATCCGTAAGTACAAGCCGACGACGCCGGGCCGTCGTGGCGCGAGCGTCTCGGACTTCGCAGAGATCACGCGAACGAGTCCCGAGAAGTCGCTGCTGCGTCCCCTTCCCAAGAAGGGCGGCCGTAACAACCACGGTCGGGTGACGACGCGGCACCAGGGCGGCGGTCACAAGCGGGCCTACCGCCTGATCGACTTCCGTCGGTACGACAAGGACGGCGTTCCGGCCAAGGTCGCTCACATCGAGTACGACCCCAACCGCACGGCGCGGATCGCGCTGCTCCACTACGTGGACGGCGAGAAGCGCTACATCATCGCGCCGGCGCGGCTCAACCAGGGCCAGCGGGTCGAGAGCGGTCCGGGTGCCGACATCAAGCCGGGTAACAACCTGCCGCTGCGCAACATCCCGGTCGGCACCACCGTGCACGCGATCGAGCTCCGTCCCGGTGGCGGCGCCAAGATCGGCCGGTCGGCGGGTGCGAGCGTCCAGCTGGTCGCCAAGGAGGGCGCGATGGCGTCGCTCCGGATGCCTTCCGGTGAGATCCGGATGGTCGACGTCCGGTGCCGCGCGACCGTCGGCGAGGTCGGGAATGCCGAGCAGAGCAACATCTCGCTCGGCAAGGCCGGCCGGGCCCGCTGGAAGGGCAAGCGGCCGTCGGTCCGAGGCGTCGCGATGAACCCCGTCGACCACCCGCTCGGTGGTGGCGAGGGTAAGTCCTCCGGTGGTCGCCACCCGGTGTCGCCGTGGGGTAAGCCCGAGGGTCGTACCCGCCGGCGTAAGCCAAGTGATCGACTGATCGTCCGTCGTCGCAAGAGCGGCAAGCAGCGGTAGAAGGAGCCTGAACGATGCCACGCAGCCTCAAGAAGGGCCCCTTCGTGGATGACCACCTGATCAAGAAGGTGCTCGTCCAGAACGACAAGGGGACCAAGCAGGTCATCAAGACCTGGTCGCGCCGCTCGATGATCGTGCCAGCCATGCTCGGCCACACGATCGCCGTTCACGATGGGCGCAAGCACGTACCAGTCTTCGTGACCGAAGCGATGGTCGGGCACAAGCTCGGCGAGTTCGCGCCGACCCGGACCTTCCGTGGCCACGAGAAGGATGACCGAAGGAGCCGGCGCCGGTGACCGCGACAGTCAGGAGTGACGAGATGGAAGCGGCCGTGGAAGCACGCGCCGTGGCTCGGTTCGTCCGTATGACGCCCAGCAAGGTGCGACGGGTGGTCGACCTTATTCGCGGCCTGCGGGCCGAGGAGGCGGTGAACCTCCTGAGGTTCGCACCCCAGGCGGCCAGCGAGCCGGTTCGCAAGGTGCTCGAGAGCGCCATGGCGAACGCCCAGAACAACCTCCAGCTCAACCAGAGCACGCTGCGGGTCGCTCGGGCGTACGTCGACGAGGGCCCGACCATGAAGCGCTGGCGGGCGCGCGCGCAGGGCCGACCGGGCCCGCTGCAGATGCGCACCTGCCACATCACGGTGGTCGTCGAGCCCGGTGAGGACCAGGCGCCTGCCACCCAGAAGAGGAACAGGAGGGCCCGATAGTGGGACAGAAGGTCAACCCGCACGGGTACCGCCTCGGTATCACCACCGACCACAAGAGCCGGTGGTACGCCGACAAGCTCTACAAGGACTACGTCGCCGAGGACGTCAAGATCCGGCGCCTGCTCACCAAGGGCATGGACCGGGCCGGCATCTCCAAGGTGGAGATCGAGCGCACCCGCGAGCGGGTCCGCGTCGACATCTACACCGCGCGTCCGGGCATCGTGATCGGCCGGCGCGGCGTCGAGGCTGACCGCATCCGCGGCGAGCTGGAGAAGCTCACCGGCAAGCAGGTGCAGATGAACGTCCTCGAGGTGAAGAACCCCGAGGTCGACGCGCAGCTGGTCGCCCAGGGCGTGGCCGAGCAGCTGGCCAGCCGGGTGGCGTTCCGTCGTGCCATGCGTAAGGCGCTGCAGAGCGCGAACAAGGCCGGCGCGCTGGGGATCAAGGTCCAGTGCTCGGGTCGCCTAGGTGGCGCCGAGATGTCGCGGTCGGAGTTCTACCGCGAGGGCCGGGTTCCGCTGCACACGCTGCGCGCCGACATCGACTACGGCTTCTACGAGGCCCGTACGACGTTCGGCCGGATCGGCGTCAAGGTCTGGATCTACAAGGGCGAGGTCCCGGTGTCGCGCGCTGAGCGTGAGGCCCAGCGGGAGGCCGCGGCTCGTGCGGCCGCGCAGCGCCGTCCTGGTGGCGAGCGTCCGCCGCGCGGCGGCCGTCGTGGCGGTGAGCGTCGTGGCGGTGAGCGGCGTGAGGGCCGCCAGCCCGCGGCTGCGGCCGCGGAGACCACGGCGTCCGAGTCGGCTGGTGGGTCGTCCGGAACCCCAAGTGCGGGACAGGAGGGCTGAGGATGCTTATCCCCCGGAAGGTCAAGCACCGCAAGCAGCACAGCCCCAAGCGCAGTGGTATGGCGAAGGGCGGCACCTCGGTGTCGTTCGGTGAGTACGGCATCCAGGCGCTGGAGGCCCACTACGTCACCAACCGGCAGATCGAGTCAGCGCGTATCGCCATGACCCGGCACATCAAGCGTGGCGGCAAGGTGTGGATCAACATCTTCCCTGACCGTCCGCTGACCAAGAAGCCCGCCGAGACCCGGATGGGTTCCGGTAAGGGTTCGCCGGAGTGGTGGATCGCCAACATCAAGCCCGGTCGGGTGATGTTCGAGCTGTCCTACCCGAACGAAACGGTGGCTCGTGAGGCGCTGCTGCGGGCGATCCACAAGCTGCCCATGAAGTGCCGCATCGTGAAGCGCGAAGCAGGTGAAGGCTGATGGCCATGACGTCGAAGGCCACGGAGCTGCGCAACCTCGGCGAAGAGGAGCTTGCCGACAAGCTGCGTGAGGCGAAGGAAGAGCTGTTCAACCTTCGTTTCCAGGCGGCGACCGGCCAGCTCGAAAGCCACGGTCGGCTGCGTACTGTCAAGCGGGAGATCGCGCGGATCTACACGGTGATGCGGGAGCGTGAGCTCGGCATCATCAGTCCGGTCGAGCCCGAGCCGACGGCTGAGGGAGCGGCATGAGCACGAACGAAGAGGTGGGATCGGTGGCCGCCCAGGCAAGCGCCGAGACGACCGGCCAGAAGCGTGGCTTCCGTAAGTCCCGCGAGGGTCTCGTCGTCAGCGACAAGATGAACAAGACCGTCGTGGTCGAGGTTGAGGACCGCGTCAAGCACGCCCTGTACGGCAAGGTCATGCGCCGCACCAACCGGCTCAAGGCCCACGACGAGGCCAACGAGTGCGGCGTGGGCGACCGGGTGCTGCTGATGGAGACCCGGCCTCTGTCGGCAACCAAGCGGTGGCGTGTCGTCGAGATTCTCGAGAAGGCCAAGTAACGAAGGACTCGACCGGCGCGCCCGGTCGTTCGAATGGGAGAACTGCCGTGATCCAGCAGGAGTCGCGACTGAAGGTCGCCGACAACACGGGTGCTAAGGAGATCCTGTGCATCCGTGTGCTCGGTGGCTCCGGTCGGCGCTACGCCGGGATCGGTGACGTCATCGTCGCCACCGTCAAGGACGCCATCCCCGGTGGAAACGTCAAGAAGGGCGAGGTCGTCAAGGCCGTCGTCGTGCGCACCGTGAAGGAGCGCCGCCGTCCGGACGGGTCTTACATCCGCTTCGACGAGAACGCCGCGGTTCTGCTGAAGAACGACGGCGAGCCGCGCGGGACTCGTATCTTCGGGCCGGTCGGTCGCGAGCTTCGCGAGAAGCGCTACATGCGGATCATTTCGCTCGCCCCGGAGGTGCTCTGACCATGACACAGGTCAAGAAGTCGTTGCACATCAAGAAGGGTGACGTCGTACGCGTCACGGTCGGTCGCGACCGCGGCGTCGAGGGCAAGGTCATCGAGGTCGACCCGGCCCGCGGCCGAGTGTTCGTCGAGGGCGCCAACCGCGTCAAGCGGCACACCAAGGTTGTGCAGGGGAGCGGGCGCCAGGGCACCACGGGCGGCATCGTGACCCAGGAGGCGTCGATTCCGGTCTCCAACGTCACGCTGCTCGTCGAGGTCGACGGCAAGAAGGTGCCGACCCGGGTGGGTTATGAGCGGCGTGAGGTCGAGAAGCGCCGCGCCGACGGTTCGACGTACACCGGCTACCGCAGTGTGCGGATCGCGCGGAAGACCGGCGAGGAGATCTGAGATGACCGCTACAACCGATCAGCGGGTGGCGCCGCGGCTCAAGCTGCGCTACCGCGGCGAGGTCGCGCCGGCACTGCGTGAGCAGTTCGGTTTCGGCAACCCGATGCAGGTGCCGACGGTGACGAAGGTCATCGTCAACATGGGTGTCGGGGAGGCCGCGCGCGACTCGAAGCTCATCGAGGGCGCGGTGCGTGACCTCACCGGCATCACGGGACAGAAGCCGACCGTGACCCGGGCGCGCAAGTCGATCGCGCAGTTCAAGCTGCGTGAGGGCATGCCGATCGGCGCGCACGTGACCTTGCGTGGCGACCGGATGTGGGAGTTCCTGGACCGCCTAGTGTCGCTCGCGCTGCCCCGTATCCGCGACTTCCGCGGACTGTCGCCCCGGCAGTTCGACGGTCGTGGCAACTACACGTTCGGTCTCACGGAGCAGGTGATGTTCCACGAGATCGACCCTGACAAGATCGACCGGTCGCGCGGCATGGACATCACCGTCGTGACGACCGCGTCGAACGACGCGGAGGGGCGCGCTCTCCTCCGGCAGCTCGGCTTCCCGTTCAAGGAGTCCTGACGTGGCAAAGACCGCCCTGATCAACAAGGCGAAGGCCAAGCCGAAGTTCTCGGTGCGTGCCTACACCCGCTGCCAGCGCTGCGGGCGACCGAAGGCAGTGTTCCGGAAGTTCGGGCTCTGCCGGATCTGCCTGCGTGAGATGGCGCACCGTGGCGAGCTGCCCGGCGTCACCAAGAGCAGCTGGTAGTCCACCACACCGCCTTCGGGACCCTTCTAGTCGCCGTAGGTCCGATCAGTCGGAAACCACGGCGGGAAAGTAGCGAGACCAATGAGCATGACCGATCCGATCGCAGACATGCTGACTCGTCTGCGCAACGCCAACCAGGCGTACCACGACACCGCGTCCATGCCTTACAGCAAGCTCAAGTCGGGTATCGCGGAGATCCTCCAGCAGGAGGGTTACATCGCCGGCTGGCGCGTGGAGGAGCCGGAGGCGGGCGCCGTCGGCAAGACACTTGTGCTGCAGCTGCGCTTCGGCCTCAGCCGTGAGCGGTCGATCGCGGGCATCCGGCGGATCTCCAAGCCGGGCCTGCGGGTCTACGCCAAGTCGACGGGGCTGCCCAAGGTGCTCGGTGGTCTGGGCATCGCGATCATTTCGACGTCGCAGGGTTTGCTGACCGACAAGCAGGCCAGCAAGCGTCGCGTGGGCGGCGAAGTCGTCGCCTACGTGTGGTGACGGGAACGGGAAGGAGGAAGGACGCCACATGTCCCGCATCGGAAAGCTCCCGATCCCGGTGCCTTCGGGTGTCGACGTGGCCGTCGACGGCCGCACTGTCACCGTGAAGGGCCCGAAGGGCAGCCTCGCGCACACGGTCGCGGACCCCATCGAGGTGCACCAGGGCGACGGAGAGCTCGAGGTCAAGCGCCCCAATGACGAGCGCAAGAGCAAGGAGCTCCACGGGCTCACTCGGACGCTCATCGCCAACATGATTACAGGCGTGACACAGGGCTACGAACGCAAGCTCGAGATCGTCGGCGTCGGTTACCGCGTGGTGCCGAAGGGCCCGACACAGCTCGAGCTCTCGCTCGGATACAGCCACTCCATCACCTTCGACGCGCCTGAGGGTGTGTCGTTCACGGTGGAGTCCGCCACCAAGTTCTCGGTGTCCGGGATCAACAAGCAGCAGGTCGGCGAGGTCGCCGCCAATATCCGGAAGCTCCGGAAGCCGGAGCCCTACAAGGGCAAGGGCATTCGGTACGCGGGCGAGCAGGTCCGCCGCAAGGTCGGAAAGGCTGGTAAGTAACCGATGGCCGCCAGTCTCAGCACACACAGGTCGACGAGCCCCAAGACGCGCTCCCGGCTCCGCAGGCAGCTGCGGGTTCGTAAGAAGATCACGGGTACGCCGGAGCGTCCCCGTCTGGTCGTCACCCGGTCCGCACGCCACGTCGTCGTGCAGGTTGTCGACGACACGGTGGGCCGCACGCTGGTGTCGGCGTCTACCCTTGAGGCCGACCTGCGGACGTTCGCCGGCGACAAGTCCGCGCGCGCCCGAGAGGTCGGGTCGCGGGTCGCCGAGCGGGCGAAGGCCGCCGGCGTCTCCGCCGTGGTGTTCGACCGTGCGGGCAACCGTTACCACGGGCGCATCGCTGCGCTCGCGGACGCCGCCCGTGAAGCCGGACTCGAGTTCTGACGTTCGACCAGGAGAAGAGAGGTAACCATGGCTGGACCCCAGCAGCGCCGCGGGAGCGGCACTGGTGACCGCCGGGACCGCCGGGACGAGCGTCGGGGCGGCTCCGTTGCGGAGAAGACCGCCTACATCGAGCGGGTTGTGTCGATCAACCGGGTCGCGAAGGTCGTCAAGGGCGGCCGGCGCTTCAGCTTCACCGCGCTCGTGGTGGTGGGCGACGGTGACGGCACCGTAGGTGTCGGCTACGGCAAGGCCAAGGAGGTGCCCGCGGCGATCGCCAAGGGCGTCGAGGAGGCCAAGAAGCACTTCTTCAAGGTGCCGCGTATCCAGGGCACGATCCCGCACCCCGTCCAGGGGGAGAAGGCCGCGGGCGTCGTACTCCTTCGCCCCGCCTCGCCCGGTACCGGCGTGATCGCCGGCGGTCCGGTGCGTGCGGTCCTGGAGTGCGCAGGTATCCACGACGTGCTGTCCAAGTCGCTCGGTTCGTCCAACGCAATCAACATCGTCCACGCGACGGTCACCGCGCTGCGGATGCTCGAGTCGCCCGAGCGGGTGGCCGCCCGGCGTGGCCTGCCCGTCGAGGATGTCGCTCCCGCGGCGCTGCTGCGGGCGCGGGCCGAGGTGAGCGCCTGATGGCCGGACGACTGAAGGTACGCCAGGTCCGATCCAAGATCGGCTGCAAGCAGAACCAACGGGACACCCTCCGTTCTCTCGGGCTCAAGCGCCTGAACGACGTTGTCGTCAAGGAGGATCGTCCTGAGATCCGGGGCATGATCGCGACGGTTTCGCACCTTGTCGCGGTCGAGGAGGTCGACTGACGATGGCGACGCAGACCAAGGCCACGAAGGCCGAGGGCGCGGCTACCGGCACCCCGCTGCGGGTGCACCACCTGCGCCCGGCGCCGGGTGCCAAGAAGGCGCGTACCCGCGTCGGTCGTGGTGAGGGCAGCAAGGGCAAGACCGCTGGGCGCGGTACGAAGGGCAGCAAGGCACGCAACAACGTGCCCAGCACCTTCGAGGGTGGCCAGATGCCGCTGCACATGCGGATCCCGAAGCTCAAGGGATTCAGGAACCCCTTCCGGGTTGAGTACCAAGTGGTCAACCTTGACCGGCTTACGGAGCTCTACCCGAACGGTGGCGACGTGACCGTCCAGGACCTGGTCGCCAAGGGCGCCGTACGGCCGGGTCGTCCGGTGAAGGTTCTTGGCACCGGCGAAGCGACCGTGGCCCTGCGGGTGCAGGTACACGCGTTCTCCCAGAGCGCCACTGACAAGATCACGGCGGCCGGCGGCACAGCCTCCGCTTTGTAGCACGCGCGTGAGCGGCACGTGGGGCGCTCCGGGCATCTGGTTCGGAAGGACCGGCCCGGGCGCCCCTTGCGCCGTCACATGCCACAGCGGGCTGTTATTGTCCGAGGAAACTGTCAGGGGACCGGGGCCGGGTGTCGCATCGGCAGCCCGTGGGTCCACCAACCACGACGATCCGCCCTGAGGCGGAACGCAGGAGGACTGGGTGCTCACCGCGTTCGTCAACGCGTTCAAGACGCCGGACCTGCGGAAGAAGCTGCTCTTTACGCTCTTCATCATCGCGTTGTTCCGGGTTGGTTCGGTGTTGCCCACCCCCGGCGTCGACGCGGCGGCCGTGCGGCGCTGTCTCGATCCGGTGCTGCAGGGCGGCAGCGGCAACAGCATCTACGGGATGCTGAATCTGTTCTCCGGTGGCGCGCTGCTGCAGCTTTCGGTCTTCGCGCTCACGATCATGCCGTACATCACGGCGAGCATCATCATCCAGCTGCTCACGGTGGTGATCCCGCGGCTGGAGGCCCTCAAGAAGGAGGGCCACGCGGGTACGCAGAAGATCACGCAGTACACCCGCTATCTCACCATCGGCCTGGCGATCCTGCAGTCCACCACGATTGTGGCGTTGGCGCGGTCCGGGCAGATGTTCCAGGGCTGCAACGAGACGATCATCCCCAACGACGGCATCCTCACGCTGGCGACGATGGTGCTGACGATGACCGCCGGCACCGGCGTGATCATGTGGTTCGGTGAGCTGATCACCGACCGCGGAGTCGGTAACGGCATGTCCGTGCTGATCTTCGTCTCGATCGCGGCCGCGTTCCCGACCTCCCTGGAGGCGATCCGTCGCCAGCAGGGCTGGGGCACCTTCATCATCGTCCTCGCCATCGGCCTCGTGATCATGGCGGCGGTCATCTACGTCGAGCAGGCGCAGCGGCGGATCCCCGTGCAGTACGCCAAGCGGATGCTCGGGCGCCGCGCCTACGGCGGGAGCTCGACCTACATCCCGCTCAAGGTCAACCAGGCCGGCGTGATCCCGGTGATCTTCGCCTCCAGCCTGCTCTACCTCCCGGTCCTGGCGGCACAGTTCAACCAGAACGCCGGCTGGGCGCAGTGGATCAACGCCAACATCGCCCGCGGCAGTCACCCGGTCTACATGATCGGCTTCTTCCTGCTGATCGTGGCGTTCACGTACTTCTACGTCGGGATCACCTTCAACCCGACCGAAGTCGCGGACAACATGAAGAAGCATGGCGGTTTCATTCCGGGCATCCGGGCAGGTAAGCCAACGGAGGACTACCTCCACTACGTCCTGTCCCGGATCACCGCACCCGGCTCGCTCTACCTCGGCCTGGTGTCACTCATTCCGCTGATCGCGCTGGTGCTGATCAACGCCAACCAGAACTTCCCCTTCGGAGGTACATCCATTCTGATCGTGGTCGGTGTGGGCCTCGACACCGTGAAGCAGATCGAAAGCCAGCTGCAGCAGCGGCACTACGAAGGGTTCCTCCGTTGATGCGACTGCTCATCATGGGGCCGCCCGGCGCGGGGAAGGGCACCCAGGCGAAGGAGATCGCGAGACGTCTGCAGATCCCGGCGATCTCGACCGGCGAGATCCTACGGGCGAACGTCGAGGCCCGTACGCTGCTCGGTCGTGAGGCGTCGCGCTATCTCGACGCCGGCGAGCTCGTCCCTGATGAAGTCATCAACGGAATGGTCCGGGCGCGACTCGACGAGTCGGACTCCGCCGGAGGATTCCTGCTCGACGGGTATCCCCGCACGCTGGCTCAGGTCGATCAGCTCGACAAGATCCTCGCCGACAAGGGCGTCTCGCTTGACCGGGTGCTCGTCCTCACCGTCGAACAGGACGAGCTGGTGTCGCGTCTCCTCGGGCGGGCTGAGCAGGACGGCCGCAGTGACGACAGCGAGGACGTCATCCGGCGCCGGCTCGAGGTCTACCGCGAGCAGACCGAGCCGCTGCTCGACGTCTACGCCCAGCGGGGACTCCTCGTCATCGTCAACGGCATGGGCGACATCAACGACGTGACCGACCGCGTCGTCGCGGCCCTCGAGGGCTAGCGTCCTCAGGTGTCAGGACGATTGGGGCAAGTTGTTCCAGGACCGCAGGATCCACCTGAAGAAGCCCAACGAGATCGCGCTGATGAGGGCGGCTGGGCTGGTCGTCGGGCGCACGCTCGAAGTGTTGCGGGCCGCTGTGAAGCCCGGCGTCACGACCGCCGACCTCGACGCACTGGCCGAGGAGCACATCAGGGCGAGCGGTGCCACGCCGTCGTTCAAGGGCTACCACGGCTATCCGGCGTCCATCTGTACGTCGGTCAACGACGAGGTGGTCCACGCCATCCCGTCCCCTGATCGCACGCTGCGCGAGGGCGACCTCGTCTCGATCGACTGCGGCGCGATCGTGGACGGCTGGCATGGCGATGCCGCGATCACCGTGGCCGTCGGTGAGGTGACCCCAGACCTGCAGGAGCTCACCCGCACCTGCGAGGAGGCCATGTGGCGTGGGATCGCCGCGATGCGCCGGGATGGCCGATTGAGCGATGTGTCGGCGGCGGTCGAGACCTATGTCCGTGGCCGTGGCGACTACGGCATCGTCGAGGACTACGTGGGGCACGGCATCGGGACGCAGATGCACCAGCCGCCCAATGTTCCCAACGTCGGACGGCCGGGCAAGGGCCCGCGGCTCGTGCCGGGCCTCGCGATCGCGATCGAGCCGATGATCACCCTGGGCTCCAACCAGACCGACGTTCTCGACGACGACTGGACCGTCGTGACGCGAGATGGTGCGTACGCCGCACATGTGGAGCACACGGTCGCTCTGACAGACAAGGGGCCGTGGGTGCTCACCGCTCTGGACGGTGGCGCGGCCAAGCTCGCCGAGCTGGGCGTGCCTGCCGGCAGTCTCGCGGAGTCGAAGTAGGGACATCCCTCGGAAGGTTTCGGGGGCGTCCCGGATACACAATGGGGGTTGGTCGAGGCAGACTATGACCGTGCCGTACGGACCGGAAATGCGCGCCTCTGACAACGACCGGGAGAAGATCGCCTCCCGCCTCCGTGATGCGCACGCGGAGGGCAGGCTCTCCATCGACGAGTTCCAGGATCGCCTGGACGTGCTCTACAAGGCGAACACCTACGGCGAACTCGAGCCCCTCGTGCGTGACATCCCCGTCACCCGCACGCCTAACAAGGCGCCAGCCGCCCCGCAGAGCGCACCTGCTCAGGCGCCGGCCACGCCCCAGAAGCGCACGGGCGGCGACAGGGCGATGGCGGTCCTGTGGACCATCTGGGCCTGCGCGGTGAGTGTCAACCTGGTCGTGTGGGTTATGACCTCCGCCACGAACGGCAAGCTCGAGTACTTCTGGCCGATTTGGGTGGCCGGTCCCTGGGGGGCGATCCTCCTGTCGATCACCGTGATGCGTCGGCAGTTCCGCGACTGAGCGACGCGATCCTCGCCGGGAGCCCGCACGCCGGGCCAGGGGAGCCCGATTCAGGCGGGCTTGGGCGAGGTCCGGTATGCCTTCACACCGATTTCGCATCTTGACGTGGGGTGACGTAGACTTCGACGTCGGTCTTTGCTCTGCCCAGCGGCGTCCTGCCATGCGTAGGGCAGGGCTTCCGTGTGCGGGATGCCGCCGACATAGGCTCCCGTGAGGTATCAAACAAGCCAGGCGAAGTGCGGAGGACATGCCGAAAAAGGAAGGTGTCATCGAGATCGAGGGCACGGTGGTCGAGGCGCTCCCCAACGCGATGTTCCGCGTGGAGCTCCAGAACGGCCACAAGGTCCTCGCGCACATCAGTGGCAAGATGCGGCAGCACTACATCCGGATTCTTCCCGAAGACCGTGTGGTTGTGGAGTTGTCGCCGTACGACCTGAGCCGTGGGCGGATCGTCTACCGCTACCGCTAAGCCGAGTCGCGGGGCGCCCCGTCCCGTGCATCCCCGAAAACACCACGCGGGGCCGAGCCCGTCGATTCGGCGGATGGGAGCCCCGGTCCGGCACCGGAGAAAGCCATGAAGGTCCAGCCCAGCGTCAAGAAGATTTGCGACAAGTGCAAAGTGATCCGGCGTCACGGTCGGGTCATGGTGATCTGCGAGAACCCGCGCCACAAGCAGCGCCAGGGCTAGTCGCCCAGGAGTGGCCGGGGCCGGAGAGATCACCGACCCCACAAGAACGCGACCGCTCGCCAGCGCACCCGCGCTGGTGTCGCCCCCGGTCGGAGGCCGGGGCCCTGTCGGGTCCGTGGGTCCTCAGGACCCACGATCCAGGGCAGACAGGGACGCGGCGCGTGCGCAGACCTCCGCGAACCGAAAGGACAACTGCCCCAGATGGCACGTCTCGTCGGCGTTGACCTCCCGCGCGACAAGCGCATCGAGGTAGCGCTCACCTACATCTTCGGTATCGGGCGTACCCGCGCCCTTGAGACGCTGGACGCGACCGGGGTTAACCCCGATCTTCGCGTCCACGAGCTCGGTGACGAGGAGATCGTCAAGCTCCGCGACTGGATCGACGCCAACTACCGGGTCGAGGGTGACCTCCGCCGTGAGGTCGCGGCCGACATCCGGCGCAAGATCGAGATCGGTTGCTACGAGGGCCTGCGGCACCGTCGCGGTCTTCCTGTCCGTGGTCAGCGCACCCGGACCAACGCTCGCACCCGTAAGGGTCCGAAGAAGACCGTGGCCGGCAAGAAGAAGCCGGGCAAGAAGTAAACCCGGCGCCCGCACGGCCCCTATTACGTAACCCAGCCGGGAACCCTCGTTCCCGCCTCGATCTCAGGAGTTCGCTAACCCAATGCCTCCCAAGAGCAGGACCGCGGGCGCCAAGAAGGTGCGCCGCAAGGAAAAGAAGAACATCGCCTTCGGGCACGCGCACGTCAAGAGCACGTTCAACAACACGATCGTGACGATCACGGACCCGACCGGTGCGGTGATCGCGTGGGCCAGCTCCGGCACGGTCGGCTTCAAGGGTTCCCGGAAGTCGACGCCGTTCGCCGCGCAGATGTGCGCCGAAGCGGCCGCTCGCCGGGCGATGGAGCACGGCATGAAGAAGGTCGACGTCTTCGTCCGTGGCCCGGGTTCGGGCCGCGAGACCGCGATCCGCTCCCTCACGGCCACCGGCCTCGAGGTGGGCACGATCCAGGACGTCACCCCTGTGCCCCACAACGGCTGCCGCCCGCCGAAGCGGCGCCGGGTCTGACCCGACCAGCGCGTCAAAGAAGGAGTACGACCAGACATGGCCCGTTACACCGGTCCTATGACCAAGAAGTCGCGCCGACTCGGGACTGACCTCGTCGGCGGCGACAAGGCGTTCGAGCGCCGCCCGTACCCGCCCGGCCAGCACGGCCGGGGGCGCCCGAAGGAGAGCGAGTACCTCCTCCAGCTTCGGGAGAAGCAGAAGGCGCGTCTTTCGTACGGCGTTCTCGAGAAGCAGTTCAGCCGCTACTACCAGGAGGCCCACCGGCGTCCCGGCAAGACCGGTGACAACCTGCTGCGGTTGCTCGAATGCCGGCTCGACAACGTGATCTACCGGTCGGGCATCGCCCGCACCCGACGGCACGCGCGCCAGCTCGTCGTCCACGGCCACTTCCTCGTCAACGGCAGGAAGGTCAACGTCCCGAGCTACCAGGTGAGCGCCCACGACGTCATCGACCTGCGGCAGAAGTCGCGTGAGATGACGCCGTTCCTCATCGCTCGGGAAACCCACGGCGAGCGGCCGGTTCCGGCCTGGATGGAGATCCTTCCGGGCAGCCTGCGCGTGCTCATCCACCAGCTCCCGGTTCGGCAGCAGATTGACATTCCGGTCCAGGAGCAGCTGATCGTCGAGTACTACTCGAAGGTCTGAGACATCCCCCGGGGTGGTCCCGGGGGTACGCGGAGTTGGCCCTCCGCGAAGTTCGCGACCGTCATATGGCGGGCGGCGCGGAAAGGAAAGAAACACCATGCTCATCGCTCAACGTCCCACCCTCGCAGAGGAAGTTGTCGACGAGTTCCGCTCGCGCTTCGTGCTCGAGCCGCTCGAGCCGGGATTCGGCTACACGCTGGGCAACTCCCTCCGGCGTACCCTCCTCTCGTCGATCCCGGGCGCGGCTGTCACCAGCGTCAAGATCGACGGGGTGCTGCACGAGTTCTCCACGATCCCGGGTGTCAAGGAAGATGTCACCGAGGTCGTGCTGAACCTCAAGGAGCTCGTCGTCTCCAGCGAGCACGACGAGCCCGTGACCATGTACCTCCGCAAGCAGGGACCGGGTGAGGTCACGGCCGCCGACATCGCGCCGCCGGCCGGCGTGGAGGTGCACAACCCCAACCTCGCCATCGCCACGCTCAACAGCAAGGGCAAGCTCGAGATGGAGCTGGTCGTCGAGCGTGGTCGTGGCTACGTCTCCGCGGTGCAGAACAAGCGTGCGGACGCCGAGATCGGCCGGATCCCGGTCGACTCGATCTACTCGCCGGTGCTCAAGGTCACCTACAAGGTCGAGGCGACCCGAGTTGAGCAGCGGACCGACTTCGACCGGCTCATCGTCGACGTCGAGACCAAGCCGAGCATGCGGCCGCGGGACGCGGTCGCGAGCGCCGGCAAGACGCTCGTGGAGCTCTTCGGTCTGGCCCGCGAGCTCAACGTCGACGCGGAGGGCATCGACATCGGCCCGTCGCCGGTCGACGCTCAGCTGGCCGCGGACCTGGCCCTGCCGGTCGAGGACCTCAACCTCACGGTCCGGTCGTACAACTGCCTCAAGCGGGAGGGCATCCACACGGTGGGTGAGCTCATCTCCCGCAGCGAGCAGGACCTGCTCGACATCCGCAACTTCGGCGCCAAGTCGATCGACGAGGTGAAGCAGAAGCTCGCCGGCATGGGGCTCGCGCTCAAGGACAGCGCGCCTGGGTTCGACCCGAGCGCCGCGGTCGACTCCTTCGACGAAGAGGACGAGAGCTTCGCGGAGACCGAGCAGTACTAACCCTCAACACAGTCCGCAACAACCGCCCCAACCGGTACCTCACACGGCCGGACTGATACCGGTACCTCATACGGCCGGTGCAGGAAGGAGAACTGCCTGATGCCCAGGCCACCCAAGGGACCACGCCTCGGCGGAAGCCCAGCGCACGAGCGCCTGATGCTCGCCAACCTCGCCACCTCGTTGTTCCGCCACGGGCGGATCACGACGACGGAGACGAAGGCCCGGCGGCTGCGCCCGTACGCCGAGCGACTCATCACCAAGGCCAAGCGTGGTGACCTGCACGCGCGCCGCCAGGTGCACTCCGTGATCCGCGACAAGGACATCGTCCACACGCTGTTCGCGGAGATCGGGCCGCTGTACGCCACTCGGCCCGGCGGCTACACCCGCATCACGAAGGTCGGCCCGCGCAAGGGTGACAACGCGCCGATGGCGGTGATCGAGCTGGTCGAGGCGATGCCCGCTGCTGTGGCGTCGGCGGCACCAGCCGCCGCGGCTGAGACGAAGCCGGCGGAGGCTGAGGCGGCCGAAGCGACCGAAGCTCCGGCGGAGAAGGTCGAGGCCGAGGCGAGCGCCGACGAGAAGGCGGCCGACGCTGAGGCAGCCGGCGACGACAAGGACGGTAAGTCCTGACGGCCGCTGGCCCGCGTACGCAAGAGCCCGCTGAGCCTTCCTTCGGGGAGGGCAGCGGGCTCTCGCGCACCCAGGAGGTTCCGATGGTGCGCCTCCGGCTGGACCTGGCGTACGACGGCACGGACTTCGCGGGGTGGGCGACCCAGCCCGGGCTCCGTACCGTCCAGGGCGTCCTCGAGGAGGCTCTGGTCCAGGTCCTGCGGCTTTCCGAGCGGGTCGCGATCACCTGCGCCGGGCGTACCGACTCCGGCGTCCACGCCCGGGGACAGGTCTGCCACGTCGACGTTCCCGAACGGGCGTACGCCGAGGTGCCGGGCCGGAGCAGCCGGCCGCCCGCCGACGCGCTCACCCGCCGGCTGGCGGGAGCGCTGCCACCTGACGTACGCGTCCGGCAGGTGCGGTTGGCGCCGGACGGGTTCGACGCGAGGTTCTCGGCCAGCTGGCGGCGGTACGCCTACCGCGTGTGCGACGACCTGGCGGCCGCGGACCCCCTCCGCCGCTGGGAGGTGCTCAACTATCCGCGGCCGCTGGATCTCGCGGCGGTGAACGCCGCGGCGCAGCGGCTGCTGGGGGAGTGGGACTTCGCCGCGTTCTGCCGCCGGCGCGAAGGAGCCACGACGATCCGGACCCTGATGGAACTCCACTGGGACCGCGACGGCTCAGGAGTTGCGGTGGGCCGGGTGGTGGCCGATGCGTTCTGCCACTCGATGGTGCGGGCGCTCGTCGGCGCGCTGCTGCTGGTCGGCGAGGGCAAGCGTCCGGTCGAGTGGCCCGCGCGGGTGCTGGCGGGGAAGGAACGTGATTCGGCGGTCAACGTCGTACCCCCGCACGGTCTGACACTGGAGGAGGTCGGCTATCCGTCCGACAGCGAGCTCGCGGCTCGCGCGGAGGTGGCCCGGCGGATGAGGACTCTCGAGGATGGCTGAGCACTACTTCTCCGAGCAGCCCGGCTCGAAGGCGGCGCCGCGTACCGTCGTCTTCGCCTCCCACGGGCGTGAGTACTCCCTGGTGTCCTCGACAGGCGTCTTCTCCGGTGACCGTCTGGACCTGGGTACGTCGGTCCTCCTTCGGGAGGCGCCGCTTCCGGCGACCGCTGGGACGTTCCTCGACCTGGGATGCGGCTACGGTCCGATCGCGTCCGTGCTGGCGACGCAGGTGCCCGGCGCCACGGTCTGGGCCGTCGACGTCAACAGCCGCGCGCTCGATCTGGCCAGGCAGAACGCCGACCACCTCGGGGTCGGCGCGCGAGTGCGGGTGGCCGCTCCGGACGACGTTCCGGAGGACGTGCGTTTCGACCAGATCTGGTCCAACCCCCCGATCCGGATCGGTAAGCCGGCCTTGCACGCGCTGCTGGAGCGGTGGCTCTCGCGGCTGAACGACGACGGGGTGGCCTGGCTGGTGGTCTCCAAGAACCTCGGCGCCGACTCGTTGCAGCGCTGGCTGATCGACCAGGGCTGGCGGTGTGACCGGCACGCGAGCGCCAAGGGGTTCCGGGTGCTGGCGGTTCGCCGCACCTAGACGAGTGATTCCTAACTCTGTTCGGTGTGGCTGCTGGGATCTTGACGCAGCGGAGGGTATCGATGTCGTTTTGTGACGAACAACCTCGATACCCTCCTCACCGCACTGTATGTGTACATCGATGATCACGTGGTGGAGGCGCACCAGCGGACGCCGGGTCGGCCGAAGAGACTGACTGATGCCGAGCTGGTCTGTCTGGCGGTTGCCCAGGTTCTGTTGGGTTACCCGTCCCAGCATCACTGGCTGCGCGCCTGCTACGGCCGGCTCGGGCACCTGTTCCCGTACCTGCCCAAACAGCCTGGCTACAGCAAACGGATCAAGGCAGCCGGGCCACTGATCGCCAAAGTGCTCGACTATCTGGCGCGGGAGGTG
>NZ_KB892747.1 GCF_000373925.1 Actinopolymorpha alba DSM 45243
GGGCAGCTGCTGAGCCTGCATCCACTGGCGAAACGCTTCCTCCGCGGACTCCCGGCAGAGTTCGTGCAGTCACTCAACCAACGCTGCACCTGGATGCTCTGCAGACGCCCAGCAATCAGCTGCGACCTCGACCACACCAAACCCTACGCCCAAGGCGGCGAAACCTCCGTCGCGAACATGGCACCACTCTGCCGACGCCACCACCGCGTGAAAACCGAAGGCGACTGGAAAGTCGAACAAACCAGCCCAGGCCACCTCACCTACACCGACCCACACGGACGGCAGTACGAGGTCACCCCACCACGACTTACCGATCCCGTGGAACCCGCCGATCCGGATCCGCCGCCGTTCTAACCGGCGCACGGGGAAGCCACAAGCAAACAAGACAGCAGGCTCGAGAGCCCTTGAAAGGAAGGGCTATCGAGCCTGCCGGCATATCCGAGCGATTTCAGGTCGGCACCCGCAGCCCGCCTTCAGTTTTCCCGCCGACCGTCCCCTTCCGCCGGTGGGCGCCGTTCACGACCGGCGGGCCCACCAGTTGAGGTAGGCACTACAGAGCAGCGCTGACCCGAAGCCCTGCTGGACATCATGGTCGTCATAGATCGCCCGGGAATGGTCGAACACCCGCTCACCCCATGGCCCGACCTGCATCGATGACACAGAACCCAGCTACCCAGATCCTCGCCGTTCTATACGGCGCGGAGAAGATGCGGGACAACACAACACGCCGGCAGGCCTGAGAGCCCTTGCAGAGAAGGGCCGGCCCGCGGACCTGCCGGCATATCCGATCGATTTCAGGTCGGCACCCGCAGCCCGCCTTCTGTCTTCCCATCAAGCTGCTGGCTCCTGACTGGGTGGGTGGGTGGGTGGGTCGGCGATCGACCACACCGATTTCCGCCGACCGGCCCCTTCCCGCCGACCGGACCTTCCTGCCAGGCCAGTCCCGACCGTCCCTTCCCGTCGGCGGGCGCCGTTCACGACCGGCGGGCGTACCAGTTGAGGTAGGCAACGCTGAGCAGCCCGGACCCGAAGCCCGGCTGGACATCACGATCGTCATAGATCGCCCGGGCGTGGTCAAACACCCGCTCACCCCATGGTGCGGCCTGCATCCAACGCGGCGCCTGAAGGTACTGCCCGGATGGTGCGAGTCCACCCGTGCCGTCGACCCGGACGAAGCTCGTCGCGATGTCGCCGTCGGTGGTGGCGAGATTGCGGGTGTACGTCCGCGCGAACCTCACCAGGTCAACACCGCGGAAGGCCATGCCGTAACGGAAAGCGAGCACGGCGAACTCGACGTCGATGGCGCCATGGCTCAGGTCTTCGTACTGCCGGTTACCCGCACCAGGCCGACCATACGCCGGGGTGTACGCGGAGATATCGGTCGCCGGATCCCCCGTCTTGGCATAGCCCAGATAGACCTGACTGAACTTCGGCCAGTACGGCCAGATGTAGGCGCCGCCCCCGTCAACCTCCAGTTGCGCGGCGTACATCGTCGCCAACCCAAGCACCCGCTCGCGGTACGCCGCACTGCCGGTTGCCTTCGCGAGCTCCGCATACGTGCATCCCAGGGCCACACTCTGGTTGATCGGCTGGGCGGTGCCGTCATAGGGCACCGGCATGCCCTTGGGCCACTGGAAATAGCCGGCGCCGACGCCGGCGCCGACGCCGGCCCCGGCGCCACCCTCACCCTGCCGCCACTCCGGGTCGTGAACGGCGACCGCATCGACCACGGCAGCGAGGTACTCGTCGGCCTTCGCCTTGTAACGCGGCGTCTTCCGCAGCTGCGGATCGCCATAGACCAGCCGCACGAAAGCGGCCAGCGGATAGGTGATCATGCCCGTGTGCACCGCGAAGATCACCGGCTGGGACTCGAGCGCGACAACCCCCTGGGCCGGCATGCCCGCCGCCGAAGGATCGGTGCGCAGGTCTCGTGCCGTGACCATTGTCGTCGACGGATAGGCCGCATAGATCCGCCTGACCACGTAGTCAGGGCTCGCCGGATCCATCGTGACGTCGGTGAACGTATCGACCCGTGCGTAGTTGCGGTTCCTGACCTCCAGCGTGAAGCGCCCGTCGCCGCTGCCGGCCCGCACCGTGGCAGTCGCCAGGTCGGCGTAGGCCAGGGCGCTGCGGACCTCGAGCACCGGCTGCCCCGCGCCGTCAGTGAGCCGCGCGACACCAACCGTGTAAGGATGCATCGCCCGCCACGCCGGCTGTGACCGGCCGCTGTAGTCGGCGACGCCACGGACGCTGTCGCGGGTCGCGAGCATCAGGTCGACGTTGTGGATGATCCGATCGAGGTAGTAGGTGTCGCGGTACGCCTCGTACATCCGGACGAACCCGAGCAGCGCATAGGACTGACCCCACGCAAGACCGCCGTGCTCGTTGGGTTCGTCCGGCTGCCCGGAGACACCACTGTCGTGGAACGCGCGGTCGAAGGCGTCGAAAGTCGCCCGGGCCGTGTAGTCGTACGCCGCCGCGCGGGCCACGCCAGGCAAGGCGACGTTGACAAGTCCCCCACCGAGCACGCCACCGCCACCGGCGACCAGCGCGGCAAGGCCAGCCTGACGGAGGAACCCGCGCCGGCTCCGGCCCCCGCCACCGGCGGGGCGAGCGGCAGCGGCCGGCAGGAACGGACCGCTGGATGGTTCGGACTGGTGAGACATTGGTACACACCCTCTTTCCCTGAGAGCCGACCGAGGCCACCCGTCCATCGCCGGGCGGCGGCTCACCCCCGCGAGCCCGCCCGGCGTGGACCGCTAGCCGGTTGGCCGCACGGTGAATGACGACGTACCCGCCGGAAGGTCAGCGGCGAGCTCAAGCAGCAGGCGTCCGTGCCGGGTCACGACGCTCGCCCTGGCGGCACCAGACACCACAACGAACGCAGCGTTCTCGGCAAGCCCTGGCACCGCAAGCAACACTCCGGCCCCCTTCACCGCCTGCTCCGCGGTGATCTCGACCCGGAGCTCCCCATCGGCGGACGAAACGGCGAGTTGAACACCGCGCCGACCGCGTTCCCAGCTGTTGAGCTGCTCACTGGTCCACCACGGCATGCCCCGGCGCCGCGCCTCGGCCGCCACCTGGCGGCAGGCCTCCGCGACGTCGGGCTTGGTGTGCAGGTGGGCGGAATGGAACAGGAAGTGCGCGACACCGTGGAGAGCGAGGACCTCGTCGAGAATGACGTCCCGGATCGAAATGTGGCTGGCCCAGGCGAGGTCCTGCGTGTGCAGCGGAAGCTCGAGCACATCGATCCGCCGGTTAAGCTCGGCGGCCCCTGCGATCGGGAACCACAGATGGCACGAGCCGAACGGAAATCCGACGTTGCCCTGCTTGCTCGGCCCGCGCGACTGGTCGATCTGGATCCCGATCCGCTCGCACCACAGGAAGAACTCGTCCCAACCCTCCCAGCGGGTGTAGTGGTTCTTGTTCGAGACGATGCCGTCCCGGCCGGTGAGCGCCTGGGCCCACGCGTACTGCGCCCGCAGCTGCGGCCAACCCCAGGAGGCGATGTCGGCGTCGCCCATCGCGTTGTAGTGCAACGCCTGCTCGTGCCCACGCGCGGCGATCTCCGCGACGATTTCCGGGGTGTACCCGCCCGGGAAACAGTGGCACCAGGTGACCTTGACGCCCGCCTGGTCGAAGACGTCGAGCCCACTGGCCGCCTGCTCGGAAACGTTGCCGTCGGAGTCGTGCGACATGTGGGCGACCGCGGGTACGCCGGCCGGCCAGTAGTGCAGCCACGGCAAGACCAGGTTGACACCGGCGGCGGCATCGAAGACCAGGGCCAGGAAGTCCAGTCTCAGCCGGTCGGCCATCGCCTGATGGAACATCGGCGGCGCCGCCTCTGGCGGATACACGTGGGGAAACTCGCCCTCGACGGTGGCCTCGCCGGGTGGCACCGCCCGGTCGGTGACGTACGACAGGGTGATCCCGTCATCGCACTTGAGCAGGCCGTCGTCGACCGGGCTGGAGCCGTCGGGTGCGGGGGTGCCGTCCTTCTCGACCGGAACTCCCTGCTGGATCTCGACGATCCGCTGCCAGATACCCGGGTCAAATGCTGTCTCGCCGGCACTCGTCACCAGCCGGCCCTCGTGGGGGTACACCGCCACCACGTCGCCGGTGGCCAGCCGGCCGGCCGCCTCCTCCGGTCCGATCACGGTGTACGGCAGGCGCAGGTGGTCGAGGACCTCCGTGCAGTAGAGCCACCAGGCGTTCTCGCCGGCAGCGTGCGCGGCCGCCACGATCTCCTGGTCAAGCACCACCACGATCGGGCTGGTCGAACTCACGTGACTTCCTCCTCAGGCACCGGTGGTGCGTCGACGAGCGTCGCGGCCTTCGCACCGCGTACGGGGAGAACGGCCGCGAGGAGTGTTTGCGTGTACGAGTGCTGGGGCGTGTGGAAAAGCTGCTCGGCCGGCGCCAGCTCCACCAGCTGGCCGTGGTTCATCACCGCGACCCTGGTGGCGAGGCGCTCGACCACCGCGAGGTTGTGAGAGATGAACAGGCAGGTCAGGCCGAGGCTTTCGCGCAGGTCGACCAGCAGCTTGAGGATCTGCGCCTGGATCGACACGTCGAGCGCGGACGTCGGCTCGTCACACACCAGCAGGTCGGGGTTGAGCGCCAGCGCCCGCGCGATCGCGATCCGCTGCTGCTGGCCGCCGGAGAACTGCCTCGGATACAGGTCGGCGAAGCGGGGGTTGACCCCCACCATGTCCAGCAGCCGCAAGGCCTCCTTGCGCCGGGAATCCTGGTCGCCGATCTTGTGCAGGCGCAGGGGTTCGGCGACGTTGGCGGCCGCGGTGTAGTGCGGAAGCAGGGAGCCGTAGGGGTTCTGGAAGACCATCTGCATCCGGCGCCGCAGCGCGCGCATCTCCCGGCCCCGCACGGACGCGAGATCGGCGCCGTCGAAGAGAACCCTGCCCTCCGTCGGCGGCTGCAACCCCATCACCAGCCGGGCCACCGTCGACTTGCCGCTGCCGCTCTCGCCCACCAGGCCGAGCGTCTCGCCACGCATGATCTCAAAACTCAGCTCGTCGACCGCGCGCACGTCACCAGCGCGACTCGAGAAGACCTTACTGACGCTTTCCGCACGGACCAGCACCTCACCGGCGTCAGGCATCTGCCACCGCCTTCCAACAGGCCGTTTCCCTGCCGTCGGTCAGCGTCACCAGATCCTGGTCGGTCTGGCAGCGCGGGAGTTCGGCTCGCCCGCACCGTGGATGGAAGGCGCATCCCGACGGCAGCCTCGCCAGGTCGGGCGGGCTACCGGGGATCGGCAGCAACGGCCGCGCCCTATCGCCGAGCTCGACGCTGGAGCCCAGCAGGCCAACGGAATAAGGGTGTTGAGGCTCGTCGAGCAACGCGGTCGTCGGTGCCCGCTCCACCACCCGGCCGGCGTACATCACCACCACGTCGTCGCAGAAGTAGCGGGCCACACCGAGATCGTGGGTGATCATCACGATGCCGGTTCCGCGATTCTTGACCTCGACCAGCAGGTCGAGGATCTGCCGCTGCACCGTCACGTCCACCGCCGTCGTTGGTTCGTCGGCGATCAGCAGAGCCGGCTCGGTCAGCATCGCCATCGCGATCATCGCCCGCTGGCGCATGCCACCCGACAGCTGGAAGGGGTACGTACGGATCCGGCGTTCCGGCTCGGGAATCCCGACGTCGCCCAGGGCGCGCACCGCCCGCTCGCGCGCCTCGGTCTTGCCGCAGATCCCGTGCCACAGTAGGTGTTCGGTGAGCTGGCGTTCGAGGGTCAGCGTGGGATTCATCGCCTCCATGGCGTTCTGGAACACCATGCCAACCTCGCGGCCACGCACCCGGCGTAACTCGCGTTCGGGCAGCGCCAGCAGATCGACCTCCCGGTGCGCGTCAGAGGCCGACCCGGAACCTCGCCGGTGGCCCCCGGACGCTCCAGCCCGCTTGGGAACCCGCAGGATCGCCTGCCCATTGGCGATCCGCGCCGTCCGCGGCAGCAGTCTCAGCAGACTTCGCGCGGTGACGGTCTTGCCACTCCCGCTCTCCCCCACAATCGCGAGCGCGCGGCCCGGCTCGACGTCGAAGCTGACTCCCTGCACCGCGCGCAAGGTCTCCTTGCCACGGACGAAGTGTGTGCGCAGGTCGCGCACCGACAGCAGGGGACCCGTCATCGTTGCTCACCACTCGCGTCGAAGGCGTCCCGCAGTCCGTCGCCCACCCAGGTGAACGCCAGCAGCGTGAGCGCGAAGAGCACCGCCGGGAACACCATCATGTGCGGCGCCGCCAGGAGGTACTTCATACCGTCGGTGATCATCGCTCCCCACGACGGCGTGGGTGGCTGGACACCGAGCCCCAGTAGCGCGAGGCCCGCCTCCGCGGCGATCGCGGCCGGGATGGCGAAGCTGGTCGTCACCAGGATGGGCCCGATGGCGTTCGGCAAGATGTACTTGACAGCGATCGTCGGGCCACGCGCCCCCATCGCGCGGGCGGCCTCGACATAGTCACGTTGTTTCAGGGCAAGCACCTGCGCGCGCACCAGCCGGGCCTGCGTCACCCACGACGCGATGCCGATGGCGAGGATCAGGGCGAAGAGACTGCGCCCGAGCACCGTGACCAGTACGACCGCGAAGAGATAGCTCGGGAACGCGTACATCACGTCGGTGAAGCCCATCAACACCTGCTCGATCCGGCCGCCGCGGTAGCCCGCGACCAGCCCGATGAGCAACGCGAGCACGAGCGCGGTCAGCTCCGCGCCGAACGCCACGAACAACGCCGTTCGCAGGCCGTAGATCAGCCGGCTGGCGACGTCGCGACCCAGCAGGTCGGTGCCGAGCAGATGCCCCGGCGTACCAATCGGCGTGAGGCGTGCGTTGTAGTCGGTCTCGGCGTAGTGATGCGTAGCGACCCACGGCGCGGCTAGCGCCAGAAGCACGAGCAGGCCACAGAAGATCAGGCTCACGAACGCGAGCCGGTTGGAGCGGAATCGATCCCAGGCCCGGGCCCACTGGCCGCGCGGCCGGGGTGCGTCGGCTACTGGACTTCCTGCGCCGAGATCGGTGGCGAGAGTTTCCGACGTCGCGATCGTACCCACCCCCTGTCCTTGTCCTTGCCGTTCCGGCCCGCACTGTCCTTGCCTGATCCGGTCCCCGCCCGCCGCGGCCCGCCCCCGCCATCCGCGCGGATCCTCGGGTCGAGAACGCCGTACACCAGATCGACCAGCAGGTTGGTGACCATCAGGATCACCGCGAAGAAGAGCGTGCTGCCCATCAGCAGCGGCATGTCCCGGCTGGCCGCGGCCGTCGCGAAGTACAACCCGAGACCGGGAATGCGGAACAGCGCCTCGATGAAGACGGTGCCCGTCATCAGGCTTGCCAGCAACGGGCCGACCACAGTGACCAGCGGGATGAGTGAGTTACGCAGCGCGTGCCGGATGATGACGGTGCGCCGCGGTCCACCTTTGGCGAACGCCGCCGTGACGTACTCCTCCCGCAGGGTCTCGAGCATGCTCGACCGCACATACCGCGCGAGGACCGCGGCCGGACCGATGGCCAGCGCCAGCACCGGCATCAGGAGGTTCTGTGGGCCCTGCCACCCACTCGACGGCAGCAGGTGGAGGGTCGCGGTGAACAGCAGGACCAGGAACGCCGCGCTGAGGAATCCCGGCAACGCGTGCCCCAGCGTGACCAGGAACATCATCCCGTGGTCAGCCGGGGAGTTCTGCCGCAGCGCGGCGAAGACGCCGATCGGCAACGCGATCAGCAGCGCCAGGATGACTGAGAGCAGCGCGAGCGTCGCCGAGATCGGGAACGCCGTGGCGATGATCTCCTGGACGTCCAGCGTCGGGTACTTGTACGACGGACCGAAGTCCCAGGTCACCGCGCCCTTCATGAAGATGAGGTACTGCTTCCACTGCGGGACGTCGGCGCCGTACCTCGACTCGAACGCGTTGACCACGTCCTCCGTGCCCGCCGACCCGATCGTCGTCGCCCCGCTGCTGATCCGCTGGATGTCGGCGAAGTTGCCCGGCGCCAGCTGCAGCAGGGTGAACGTGATGAGCGAGACCGCGACCAACGACAGCACCACGCGCCCCACGCGCCTGGCGAGGTAGCCGAGGAACCCGGTGCCCACCGTGCTCAGGCCCCGTCGAGTACGTCGGCCACGCGCACCCGGGCGCCGTCACGCTCGGCGGAGAGCACGCCGGCCCGCAGCACCGCGAGGAGTTCGAGCGTCTCCTCCGGGGCGATCGGCGGCGTGCCCGTGCGCGCCATCTCCGCCGCGGCCCGCACCTGGCCGGTGTAGAACCCGTCGAAGTCGGCGATCCGGACGGCGTGGAGGTCCTCCTTGCCGTACGCGGTGATGTGGAACGCGTACGACGCGTCGCGCAACGTCTGCACGACAGCGCTCGGACCACCATCGGCGTACGACAGGACCGCCACGTCGCGGTCGGGCCAGGTGAAGCGCTGGACCCACTCGACTCCGGCCCCGGCGACGGCGTACAACTGCTCGACGGCGTGGACGCCGTAGTAGTACCACTCACCTGGCCCCACACTGACCACCGACGACAGCGCGCCGAGCGCGGCGAGCCGCTCGCGTTCGGCGTCGAGCTCGACCGCGAACCTCAGCGCCGACGAGCTGGTCACCGGGGTGCTCCGCTTCGCCGCCAGCGCGAACAGCTCCTTCGCCTCCGCGAGGTCCACCGCCATCGGCTTGTCGAGGAACGCCGGGATGCCCGCGTCCACGAAGGGCCGGGCGAGCGGGACGTGGTGGGCCCCTCCCCCGGTGTCGTCGACGACGAGCACCAGGTCGGTCTCGCTCAACCGCTCCGTCGGCTCGGTGGCCACGTGCGGGATGTCGTACCTCTCGGCCAGCGTCGCAGCATCGGGCTGGTCGGAGCGGAGCTCACCGCCCCACACCCAGGCGACCCGCGCACCCTCGACGACACCACGCTCGTTGAGCAGCCGGGCATATGCTCCCGCGTGCGAGGTGTTGACTCCGACCAGCCCAACCCGCAAGTCGCTCATGCGCGTCCTCGCTTCGCTCCGGGCGCGCATGAGGCCCCCCAAGCGCTGTGTTGAACGATTCGCTCGCTTCGCTCACTCATGCCGCACCCTTCTCGATGCTGATGCCCTTGAAGTAGAAGAACTCAGGGGCGGCACGAAGGTTGAGGCCCTTCACCGTCGGGCGGACCGCGAACATCGCGTCGCCCCACGTCAGCGGAACGTACAGGAACTGCTCGTCACGCAGCTTGGCGGCCTGCTTGAAGAGCGCGAGCTGCTCCTGCTCGTCCCGGGTGGCGGACGCCTTCTCGACCAGCTCGGCGAGCTGACGCGTCTGAGGTGTGGCGTTCTTGCTGAGCAGGTCCTCCAGCTGCTTGGTGCGCTCGGCTGGTTTGAGCTTGGTGTTGGTCTCCGTCTGCTGGTACTGCTTCCAGATGTTGGCGGGCAGGCCGAGCTTCTGTACGTCCAGCGGCGACCAGAGCACGCCGACCATGACCGGCCAGGTGTGCAGGCCCGCGAACGTCCCGAAGTAGTAACCGATGTAGTCGCCCGCCTGGACCTGCCAGCGCCGCTCGACATAGACCCCGGCCTCCACGATGTCGGCCTTGGCCTGGATGCCGAGGTTCTTCTTCCAGGCGTCGATGAGCCCGTCGATCAGGGGTGACTGGACACCGGCCAGGATCCGCACGGTCGGGAGTCCCTTGCCGTCGGGGAAGCCCGCCTCGGCGAGGAGCCGCTTCGCCTCGGCTACGTCCTCCTTCAGCGCCAGACTCTCGTCCCAGCCGGGCACGTCGTCGACGACCAGGCTGGTGCCGGGCCGCAGTCCGGGACCGATCTCGGCGAGGTCGGCCCGACCGGCGGCCAGCGAGAGCGCCTTGCGTACCCGCACGTCGTCGAGTGCGGGGTTGCTGCTGCGGAGCTTGGCGAGGTAGGCGATGGAGTATGTCGGAACCGACCGCACCTGCTTCGACAGCGTCGGATCCTTCTGGAACCTGATCGCGTCGGCGTCGACGATCGCGACGATGTCGACCTCGTCGTTCTCGTACGGCACGGTCGCGGTGCCCGTGGCCACCGACTCCTGCAGCTCGATGTCGATCCGGCTGAGGAAGACCTTCCCCTTGTCCCAGTAGTGCTCGTTGGGCGTCAGGGACATCGCGGAGTTCTGGGTCCACTTCGAGACCTTGAACGGCCCGTTGGACACCAGCGTGCCGGCGTTCTGCCACTCCTTCGGCTTGCCCTCCACGGAGTCCATGTGGAGGGGCAGCATCGAGGGGTGGGTGAGTCCGAGCAGGAAGCCGGGGTTGGGGTTCGCCAGCGTGAACTGCAGCTCGTGGTCGCCGGTCGCCTTGACGCCGACCTGGGACCAGTCGGTGAGTGTGCCACCGAGGAACTCCACGGCTCCCTTGATGCCGGTCGCCGCCTGGTAGGAGTTGGCCCCCATCGTGGTCCCGCCGGCCGAGGCCTGGCTGGGCGTGAACAACCGCTTCAACGTGCGTTCGAAGTCCGAGGCCACCACCGGGTCGCCGTTCGACCACTTGGCGTTCGTACGCAGCGAGAAGGTGTAGGTCAGGCCGTCCGGCGACACCGTCCACTTCTCCGCCACCGCCGGCACGACGTCGCTGCCCTTGGGATTCTGCGCGATGAGACCTTCGAAGACGCCGCGCAGGGCGAGCCACATGCCGTTGGTGATGACCTGCGGGTCGATCACCGGGAAGTTCGGGAAGCCCATGCGCATCACCTGCGCGGGCTTGCCCTTGCCCTTCTCGCCGGTCGATCCGACGTCGGAGCTTTCTTCGAACAGTGAGCAGCCGGTCAGCGCGGAAGCACCGGCGGCGAGGGCAAGGAAGCTCGTGCCACGCAGGAGGTCGCGGCGGGTGGTGCGGTACCCGGTGGAGAACGCGGATACGGCGTTGCCTGAAGACGTCATGGGATGCCCCTCAAAGGTTTTGCGAGCCAGGTGTCACGCCAAGCCGGGGGGAATTACGGTCCTGACCGTAGGACCGGCGCTTGGTTCGTGTCAATGGCGTTCGTCAAGGCCGCGGGACGGGCGTTGACGGCCGGACCTTCCGACAGATACGGTCTCGACCGTTAGTCAGGCGCGGACGTCAGCAGCGCGGTGGCGGTCTGGGCCGCGACGAGAAGGAGACGAGGGTGTTCGAGTCCGAGGAGGACCTGGAGCAACGGCTCGCCGAGCCGTCATCACGACTGGTCGCCGACCTGGCCGCGCTCGAGGGGGACCTCGTCGTGCTGGGGGCCGGCGGCAAGATGGGGCCCAGCCTGTGCCACCTGGCCCGGCGCGGGTTGGACGCGGCCGGCCGCTCCGACGTCCGGGTGATCGCCGTCTCGCGCTGGACCGACCACGAGGTCGAGAAGCGCCTCCGCGGCCGCGGCGTCGAGACGGTGACCTTCGACCTGTCCCCCGACGCCGACCTCAGCCGCCTACCCGACGCGGGGAACGTCGTCTCCATGGTGGGCGCGAAGTTCGGGTCGGCGAGCCAGCCCGCGCAGACCTGGGCTGTCAACGCGTTCCTTCCGGCGGCGATCGCGCGGAGGTACGCCGACGCGCGGATCGCGGCGTTCTCGACCGGCAACGTCTATCCCCTGGTGCCGGTCTCGACCGGAGGCTGCACTGAGACCGACCCACCCGATCCCGTCGGCGAGTACGCCATGTCGTGCCTCGGACGTGAGCGGGCCTTCGAGTATGCCAGCCTCGAACGCGGCACCCGGGTCGCGCTGCTGCGCCTCAACTACGCCGTCGACATGAGGTACGGCGTCCTCGCCGACATCGCCCGCACGGTCCAGGACGGCGAGCCGGTCGACGTCACGACCGGGCACGTCAACGTCGTCTGGCAGGCGTACGCCAACGAGGTCACGCTGCGGTCGCTCCTGCACGCGTCGAGCCCCACGCTCACCCTCAACCTCACCGGACCCGAGACTCTGTCGGTACGCCGGCTCGCCGAACTCTTCGGGCACCTCCTCGACACCTCACCGTCGTACACCGGTGAGGAGGCACCGACCGCGCTGCTGTCCGACGCGAGCCGCTGCCACGCACTGTTCGGCTATCCCGACCTGTCGGTGCGCGTCCTCGTCGAGGCGCAGGCCGACTGGCTGCGACGCGGCGGCACGCTCTGGAACAAACCGACGAAGTTCCAGCGCCGGGACGGGCGGTTCTGATGGCGCAGGAACTGCCTCCGGGCCCGGCCCGCCTGCTGGCCGACGGCTGCGCCATTCCGGCCCACCCGCTCGCACTCACCGCCGACCGGCGACTCGACGAACGCCGGCAGCGCGCGCTCACCCGCTACTACGTCGCGGCCGGAGCGGGCGGCGTCGCGGTCGGCGTCCACACGACGCAGTTCGCGATCCGCTCTGCGGGACTCTTCGAACCCGTGCTGGACCTCGCCCGGGAGACCATCGACGAAGCCGCCGGAAACCAGCCGTTCCTGCGGATCGCGGGTGCGGTCGGCGACGTCCAACAAGCCGTCCGGGAGGCCGAACTCGCCGCGGCGCTCGGCTACCACGCCGTCCTCCTCGGTCCGGCCAGTTCGAGAGACCTTGACGAGCAGGACCTTCTCCTGCGGGCCAAGGCGGTCGGTGAGGTGCTGCCGGTGGTCGGGTTCTACCTGCAGGAGGCGGTCGGCGGGCGGCACCTCACCCGGAGGTTCTGGCGTGAACTCGCCGACCTGCCATGCGTCGTCGCCGCCAAGATCGCGCCCTTCGACCGCTACCGCACTCTGGAGGCGGTCCGCGGCATCGCTGAGGCCGACCGCGGGAGCGAAGTCGCGCTCTACACCGGTAACGACGACACGATCGTCACCGATTTACTCACCCCCTACACCGTCGACGTCGGTGAACGGGTCGTCCAGCGCCGGATCGTCGGCGGGCTCCTTGGCCAGTGGGCGGTCTGGACCCGCCAGGCCGTCCGCCTTCTCGAACGCGCCCGTCAGGCCTGGGCCGGGGACGACGCCGAGCTTCGGGCCCTGCTTGCCGAGAGCGCACCACTGACCGAGGCAAACGCGGCCGTCTTCGACGCGGTGGGTGGGTTCGCGGGCTGCATCGCGGGCGTGCACGAGGTGCTCCGGAGGCAAGGCCTGTTGGCGGGCACCTGGTGCCTTGACCCGGACGAGGGCCTCTCGCCCGGGCAGGCGGAGGAGATCGCACGAGTCTGCCAGGCCTATCCCGAACTCACCGACGACGCGTTCGTGGCAGAACATCTGGACAGCTGGCTACGGTGAGGGGCGGCCGGCCGAGGAGGAGGAACGCATGGGTACGCGCGTCGCGGTCGCCGTCCCGGTCGCGCTGCGGGAGGTCTTCTTCCCCGCGACCACCTGGTCCCGGCTCACGGACGGTTTCGCGGTAGCCACCATCGACGGCGACCACCGCGATCCGGCCGTGGTCAGTGCGCTCGCCGCGGAGGCCGACGTCCTCGTCACGGCCTGGGGCAACCCGCCGCTGTCTTCCGACCTCCTCGCCGCGGCGCCCCGCCTACGCCTGCTCGCCCACCTCGGCGCGACCGTCAAGCCGTACGTGACAGAGGCGTCCTGGGCGCGCGGCGTCCGGGTGACCCAGGCCGGTCAGGCGATGGCGGCGGCGGTCGCAGAGGCGTCGCTCGCCCATACGTTGGCCCTACTCCACCGGATCCACCGCTTCGACCACGCGATGCGGACCGGCACACCATGGGCCCAGGCGCAGGCGGCGCCGCCTCGCCGGGAGCTCGCCGCGAGTGTCGTCGGAGTAGTCGGAGCGTCGCGTACCGGCCGGGCGTACATCCAGATGGTCCGCGCGCTGGGTGCCGAGGTCGTGGTCTTCGACCCGTATCTCCGCGAGGACGAGGCCGCGGACCTCGGCGTACGCCGGTCCGGACTGGACGAGTTGCTCCGCGGGTCCACGGTGGTGGCGCTGCACGCACCGGTCCTGCCCGAGACCCGGCACCTGCTGGGAGCGAGGGAGCTCGCGCTCCTTCCCGACGAGGCACTGCTCGTCAACACCGCACGGTCCTGGCTGGTCGACGAGGCCGCGCTGCTCGCCGAGCTGGTGTCGGGGCGCATCGACGCCGCACTCGACGTGTACGACGAGGAGCCGCTCCCGGTCGACCATCCGTTCCGTTCCCTGCCAAACGTCCTACTGGTCCCGCATCAGGCCGGCGGCACACTCGACGCACGGTGGCGGGCCGGTGAGCTGATCGTGGCCGAGATCGAGCGGTTCGCGGCTGGGCATCCGCTCGAGCACGAGGTGACCGTCGCCATGCTCGACCGGATGGGCTGAACACCCGCGCCTGTGGAGCTCAGAGGTCGACGCGGTAGATGACCGGTGGCCGGCCCATCTGGCCGGCGTTCAGGGTGCCGATGGGTACGGCCGCACCGGCGCGTTCGAGCCGTTTCAGCAACCGGCGTGCGCTGCGCTCCTGGATCGAGAACGCCTGCGCCAGCTCAGTCGCCGTCACGCGCTGCTCCTCAGCGCTCTCCACGAACTGCCGCAGCGACAGCAGGGTGCCCCGACTCATCCCGAGCCGCTGGGCGAGCCGGCCGAGATCGGTGGGCCCGCTCCTCGCCGAGCCGCCCTTGGCGAGCACGATGTCGGCATCATGTGGTGCCGACAGGACGGCCGCAACGTCGCCCTGCGCCCGGGCACGGGCCAGTGCGCGTGACGCGTTGGCCGCGGCCTCGCCGGCGGACCGCCCGATGCCGAGCCCGACCTGCACCACGCGGTGCCGGGCCGCGAGGCGCTCGATGAACGGCGCGGACCGGAACTCGTCGGTCACGCGTTCCAGCGGACCCCGCGTCGTGACGAGTAGGTAGCGTTCGGCGTCGATCCTCGCCACGGCACCACCCAGCTCCCCCAGGTCGTGTTCGAGGTTCGGATCGGCGTTCTCGAGTTCGATGAAGCCCAGCGCCACCTGGGCGTCGGAATGGTGGCGGTTTCGGGTGCGCAGAGCGAGTGCGTCGACGGCGCTCCGGATGTCGCGCAGGGACGGCGCGAGCCGGACCACCGGCATCTGCTTGCGGAGGACGTCGTACGCCGACCGGAGACAGGTGATCGCGACCGTCGCGTCCTGCCGCTCCCGCGCGTCGTGGTGGAACGCCACCACATCGCGAGACCGCACGGACGGCTCGTAGACCATCGTGAAAGCCGCACTCTGGGCAATGCCGGCCTCCGCGAGGGTCTCGCTCACCTCGGCCGGGTCGAGCGTGTCGATGCTGATCCGGGTGAGGTCGGTGCCTTCGCGGGCAAGGCGGAAGAGCGCGGCGAGCAGCGTCAGTCCGCTGTACGACACGTGGCCCGCGGGCAGGCTGGTCGCCTGCTCGGCGTCGGCAATCGCGTGCGGGACCACGCCGGTGAAAAGCCACGCGTCGACGTCGTCGGCGCGTTCCCGCAGGATGCGTACGGTCTCCTGCTCCTGGCGGTAGGGCAACCGCACCGCGCGGAGCTGCGGCGTAGCGTCCACGACATCGGCGACCCGCGGCACCAGGTCCGCCGGGCCGACGACCCCGAAGGTCAGGGCACGACCGACCCTGTCCGCTCCCCCGCGTTCGTGTCTTTCCATACGGATACGTTACGGCCTTGGCCGGAACCAGTCGCCGTTCAGGAGCGGCTCTCGCGGGCCGACACTGCCGGGCGCGGCCGCCCCCTGCTGGAAACAGGGCGATAACCCACCTCGCCCCACGGACGCGGCAGACTCAGGGGTTATGCCGAGTAGCGGGATCCCCACCAACGCGACTCCCTCCGCCGTCGACCGGCTGCGCGATCACCTGCGCGGGCGCCTCGTCGCCGCTGCCCTTACGCCGTTCCATCCCGACGGCACCATCGCCCGTTCGGCCGTCGCCGGCTACGCCGCCGCGCTGAGGCAGGGCGGGAGCACCGCGATCGCCGTCGGCGCCCACACCGGCAGGGGTGGGCGTCTGGGCGCCGACGACCTCACCTGGCTGGTCCGGGAGTTCGGCACTGCCTCGGAGCTTCCCGTCGTGGCCGGCCTCGCCCTGCCCGCGGGCGCGCCACCCGCCAGCGCGCTGCCGCTCGCGACCCGCCTGCGGGAAGCGGGGGCACAGGCACTGCTGGTCTGTCCGGTGCCGGGTGCCTCCCGCGACACGGTCGTCACGCTGCACAGGATTCTCGGCGAGAAGGTGGGCCTGCCGCTGGTCGCGTTCGTGTTGTACGAACGGGCGAGTGGCTGCCAGTACGACGCGGCGACACTGGCTGAGGTGCTCAGCCTCCCGTGGGTCTGCGGCGTCAAGCTCGCCCTGCTCGACGACGCGATGAGGTGTCAGGACCTCCTTGACACTGCGCGGACTGCGGCGCCGGACGCACTGGTGTTCACCGGCGAGGACCGGATGTACGGCCCATCCCTGATGTGGGGGTCCCAGGCGGCACTGCTCGGCATCGCGGCGGCACTCCCCGACTGGTCGGTGGCGGTTCTGGACGCCTGGACCAGCGGCGACGCCGCGGCGTTCGTGGCGGCATCGGACCGGCTGGACGCCCTGGCCCGCCTGACGTTCCGGGAACCCATGGAGGGATACGTCCAGCGCATGGCCTGGATCGCCGCCTGGCAAGGCATTCTCCCCGCGGGGGTGGCCCTGGATCCGTACGCACCCGCCCTTCCCGACAGCGAACGCCGCACCCTGCTGGCAGCGGTCGACAACCTCGCCTGTAGATAGCAGTCCAGTTCGTGAGGCAACCCCTCGCCGGCGAGTAGCCATTCAGGTCGACGGATCGCGGGCCGGCCAGCCGCACCCGATGGCTCCGGCCGACTCTCGGGTGGTCCGCTGCGGCAGCACCGAAGTCCGCGCGCAACATGTTTGACATCCGTAGTAACGTACCCTACTTTTCCATACTAACGACTGTTACCGCGCTCGCCCCGGGCGCTTCCCCACTGTCCGGGCCAACACCACGAGCGAGTCCGGCCCGTTCTCCACCACCAGCCTGGACTCGGCTCAGTCAGAGCATTAGCGCAGACGCCCGCCCACCAGCCGTCGTGGGCACACACCGTCCTGCGACGCATGGGATGCCAGCGCTCCACGTCCATGACCCAGTCACCCTTTGAAGCGGGGTATCGATCGGACGCCGGAGTCTGGACCATGGAGGGAGGAGATCGTGGCCGGGAGAATTCGCAGACTTGCCTACCTTGTGGCGGCGGGGGCACTCCTCACCGCCCCCGCATGCACCTCCAAAGGCGCGGGAGCCTCCGATCCGACGGAGCGCACCGTCAAGGTGGCCGCCGTCGCCTCAGGTCCGTTCACCCACGCCTTCAATCCACTCATACAGGGATACGGCAACGCCAATGGTTATGCCGGTTCCTCGATTTTCCAACCACTCCTTCAGGACGACTTCGCCAACGGCAAGAACCGTCCATGGTTGGCTCAGTCGTTCAACTGGGGCCAGGATGGGAAGACGTTGACGATCAACGTTCGCTCGAACGTTCGATGGTCCGACGGAAAGCAGCTGACCAGTGAGGATGTCGCCTTCACCTACGATCTACTCCGAAGGTTTCCGGCGCTCAACACTCAGGGATTTCCGCTCGCCGGCACCGGCACCGCCGGATCACACACAGCCGTGCTCAGATTCACCGAGCCGGCGTTCCAGATCATGTGGTGGCGGGTGCCCATCGTGCCCAAACACCTGTGGGAGAAGGTCAGCGATCCAGTCACCTTCACCAACGCGAACCCCGTCGGCAGCGGACCTTACCGACTGAAGACCTTCACGCCTCAGGTCATCACGCTGGAGCGGAATCCGCACTACTGGCAGAAGAATCAGCCTGTCATGAAGACCGTGCAGTACATCTCCTTCGAATCGACCAGCAGTATGGTCGCGGGCCTGCGGGCCGGCGATCTGGATTGGATCGGGCCTTCGAGCATCGACCCGAGGCCCATTGCGAAGCATGACCCTTCCGGGATCGGCTATTCGGTCACAAAGCCAAGCCCAGCGGTCATCGTACTCATGCCCAACCTGACCAGATATCCGCTGGACCAGCCGGTGGTACGCAAGGCGATCAGTCTCGCGCTTGATCGGCAGAAGGTCACCGAAATCGGGTTGAGTCGTCAGAACGAACCAGTTCAGTCGCCAACCGGACTGGACATCGAAACGCGTAGTGACGTACTCGCACCGGAGTACCGGGAGCTGAGATACGGGCCAGGCGACCCGGCCGAGGCCGCGCGGGTGCTCGAGGTCGCCGGCTACAGAAGAGGACCGAACGGGATCTTCCGAAGCCCGCGCGGAAAGCCACTGAGCTTTGAACTCATGCTACCCACCACCAACCCCTACGCTGATCTCGTCCGGGCGGCCCAGGTGATGACTCAGCAACTGCGGGCCGCTGGAATCGAGATCAAGGTCAGGGCCAAGGCCCAGGTCGCGTGGCGCACCGACACCGGATTGGGCAACTTTGATCTCACCATGCGCCCATTGGGCGGCACGCTCTCGGTCTACGACCTCTTCGATCGGATCTTCAATCAGAAGCTGCTTCTCCCCGCCGGCAAGAAGGTCGAGCGCAACTACGAACGCTACAAGAATCCAGCCGCCGGACAATCGCTCAGGTTATACGCCTCGAGCCCACCCGACAGCGCAGGCGAAAAGCAGGCTCTCGCAGAGCTCCAACGCCTCATGGTCGAGGACGTTCCAGTCATCCCGATGTTCTTCAGCGCCGGCGTCAGCTTGTGGCGTACCGACAAGGTCACCGGCTTTCCCAGCGAATCAGATCCGTACGCCGTCCCGCTTCCCAACGCGGACAACTCCGAGATCGTTCTAGCCAGGCTTCGACCCGCACCCGCCCGAAACTAGGCGACGCTGCCCGCGAATGCCATCAGGTGTCATGCCGAACGCTCGTCTTCTGACAGTGACGTTCCCGCCAGCAACGAGGAGGCCAGACCAATGACAACTGCCGGCGAGCTACGAATCGCCTTCGGTCCGGACGCGCACCTCACAGTCGCCACCGACGCGACCAGAAAGCCGGTCGAAGCCTTGCTGTGGGGGCTCGGCGAAACGCTGACGCTCGTGACCCCACAGGGAACCATCAAGCCGTGGCTGGCCAAGGACATAACCGCCCTGGACCCGCTCACCTGGCGGGTAACCCTCCGCGACAACGCGAGGTTCTGGGACGGCAGCCGAGTCACCGCCGAGGATGTCGCGGCGTCCTTCCGGCGCAACTGGTCGACGCAGATAGCCACCGACTTCATGCTCAGCAAACAGACACAGGTAAGAGTCGTGGACGAAACAACGCTCGACTTCACGACACCGGAACCCACCGGCGGCGTTCCGTACGCCCTGGCCTACCACCAGCTGATCGTGCACAAGGGTGACGGACTGGTGATGACCGGAGCCTATCGACCGGTCGAATTCGAGATTGACCAACGCCTGGTCCTCGAACCCTTCCGCCAGCACTGGCAGGGACCGCCGCGCATCAAACGCATCACAGTGACGTACGAAGATGATCCAGGCGTTCGAATCAACGCTCTGAAGGCCGGCGAAGTCGATCTTCTCTACGGGCTTCAGCCCGACGTGTTGTCCCAGCTCGGAGACGATGTGGACGTTCAGTCCTCCATCACCAACCGAATTCATTACCTTCAGTTCAATCTCAGCCGACCACCGCTCGACGACCGGTGCGTGCGCGAGGCGGCGTCGTTGGCGATCGACCGCCAGGCACTTCTGGACGACGTGATGGGAGGGTACGGCGAAGCGGCGTACGCCTTCTTTCCAGATAACGCCGGCGTCGAATCGGTCGCGGTCCAGTCAACGGACGTCCAGCGGGCCGCGAAGCTACTCGACCAGGCCGGGTGGTTGCCCGGGGCTGACGGCGTCCGTTACAAGGGCTCCCAGCGGCTGGGGTTCACGCTCTACTCGTTTCCACAGCGTGCCGAGATGACGCGTCTCGCCCACTCCATCCGCGACCAACTCCGGCGGGTTGGCTACGACATCACCGTCGAGCAGGTCCCGAACATCGGAGTCCGCACCGCGGGCCGTGACTTCGACGCCGCCATGCGTTCGATCAACACACTCATCTCGGGCGACCCCTATTTCCTCCTCGCCATCACCCTGAGCCAGGCCGGCCGCGAAAACACCGGAGGCTATTTCAACCCGGAGGTCGAGCGGCTTCTCAGTGACCTCAAACAGGAACGGGACGCCATCCGCCGGCAGGAGCTGTCCGGTCAGATCCAGGAGGAAGTTCGCGACGGGGTTCCTAACGTCTACCTCCTGGTCGCGCCTTTGATCACCGCTGCCAGAAGGGGAAAGCTCAAGGGCCCCAATCCGAGCCCGTTCACGCAGTACTTCATCTCGACCGAACTCTCCGTCTCATGAGTGGCGTCAGTGGGCAGCTACGGATTGCCATGGGCGACGATCTGACCATCTCCGCCAACGCAACCCACAAGGCTTATGAAGTGATCGTGTGGGGCCTGGGTGAGACACTCACCCGAGTGTCTCACGACGGCAAGCTCGTAGCCTGGTTGGCGAAGAGCATCCGAAACCTCGATCTGTTGACGTGGCAGGTCCGGTTGCGAGACAACGCGGAATTCTGGGACGGATCACCCGTGACCGCGGAGGCGGTCGCCCAGTCGTTCCAGAAGAACTGGACGGTGCAGGCCGACGTCGATTCGCTTATCAGCAACGAGACCTGTATCCGGGTTGTCAATCGCACGACGCTGGAGTTCAGGACACCTGAGCCCACGGGCAACTTTCCCAACGCACTCGCCTACCACCAGTTTGTGGTCCATAAGTCTGATGGTGCGGTGATGACGGGGCCCTACCGGCCAGTCGACTATCAGCCCGGGAAGGTTCTGGAGCTGGAGGCTTTCCCGCTCCATTGGTCGGGATGCCCGCCTATCGAGCGGATCATTGTCCAGGTGATCAGCGATACCGCCGCACGGATCCGCGCACTCGAGGACGACGAGGTGGACCTTGCCTATGGGCTGCCGCCAGAGGCACTGTCGCGGTTCGGCGACGGCTACGAGATCACATCGATTCCTTCCAAGAAGCTCCATTTCATTCAGTTCAACCACACCCGCCCACCGTTCGATGACCGTGACGTCCGCGAAGCGACCTCGCTCGCCCTGGATCGGGTGAGCCTTCTCGAGGCGGCGCTTGCCGGGCATGGCGCTGTCGCAACCAGCGTCTTTCCGCCCTACGCCGGAGTCGGAGTAGCACCGATCCAGTCCGGTGATGTCGAACGCGCCGAGCGGCTGCTGGACCAGGCAGGTTGGGTGCGTGACCGGAACGGCTTACGCCACAAGGGCACGGAACGACTCGCCTGCACCCTCTACTCGTTCCCGCAGCGACGCGAGATGACCAGACTGGCGCAGGCTGTTGCGAGCCAGCTCGGCCCAGTGGGTTACGACGTGACCGTGCAGGAAGTGCCCAACATCGTCCAGCAGACCAAGGACGGTGACTTCTCTGCCTCCATGCGGTCCATCAATTCTCTTGTCACCGGAGATTCCTATTTCCTGCTGCGCGCCATGCTCGGAAAGGGCGGCCGGTCCAACCAGGGCGGCTACTTCAATCCGGAGGTGGAGCAGCTCCTTGGTGACCTTCGCGTAGAAACGGATCCCGGGGCACGCCAGCGCCTGTCCCTCCAGATCCAGGAGACCCAACGACACGACGTGTCCAACGTGTTCCTGCTCTTCACGCCCATTGTCATGGTCAGGCGACGAGGCCGATTGGCACACTTCGAACCCGACTGGAACAACGAGTACATCATCAAGAGCGACATGTCGGTCGCGTAGCGAACCCGGATCAGGCGGCAAGGAGGGATGCACGATGGCAGGTCCACTGGCGTTTCCTGGACAATCGCGGCCGGTCGATCCCGTGGGCCTCGCCGAGGCCCGGGCGATCGGAATCGCGGGGCGGTCGCGCCAGCGGTCTTACACCAGGACGTTCGATCTCAGCGCCATACCCTCATACCAACCACGCCGGAGCGTCCACTCGGTGATCAGGCAATGGGGACTCGAATATTTCCGCACGACCGGACTTATGGAGGTCTGGGAGCGGGGATTTCGGGAGTACCATCCGGGCGCGACCTTCCAGGACAATCTGACCAGCTCCGCGGTCGCCTTTCCAGGACTGATCGCGGGGCAGGCCGACCTCGCTCCGATGGGACGCCCCGCGCTCTGGACCGAGCTCAAAGGCGCGGAGCGGCAACAAGCCGCCGCCGGTGGAGTCGGTCTTACCCCGCTCGAGGTCGTTGTCTGCACAGGGTCGTTCGATGTCAGTGGTTGGTCGTTCGCATTCGGAATCTTCGTCAACAGCGCCAATCCCATCTCTCGCCTCACGCTCGACCAACTCGACGGCATCTTCGGCGCCGAACGCAGCGGCGGCTGGAAAGGCCTGGCCTGGGACACCAGCGTGGCCCGAGGCTCCGACCTGAACATCCGAACCTGGGGCCAACTCGGACTCACGGGCCGATGGAAAGACAAGGAAATCAACGTCTATGGCTACAACCTGAGTTTCCACTTCCCCGACGAGTTCGACAAGAAGGTCCTCAAGGGATCACAGAAGTGGAACGAGCGACTCATCACCTTCGCGAACACGTTCGGCGCCAAGGCGGACGGCACGATGACCGTGGCCGGCGAGCAGATGGTCGACGCGCTCGCTGATGATCCCTACGGCATCACCTACTCCTGTATTCGGTATCTGAACCCACACATCAAGCCGCTTCCCCTCGCACGTGAGTCGAGCGGACCCTACGTCGACCTCACGCTGGAGAACGTCCAGAACCGCACCTATCCATTGTTCAGAGACATCTACTACTACATGAGCTTCCAGCCCGACAGAGAGCGTGCACTGGTGGACCCGGACGCCGCTGAGTTCCTGCGATACATCCTCAGCCGCCATGGCCAGGAAGCGATCCAGGAGCACGACGCGAAGTATCTACCCCTGACCAGCGATGAAGCCGCCAAGCAGCTTCGTAGGCTCGAAAGCCACCTGCCTTGGCAGTGACCGCGCGGGAGGAACAATGGACTCTCCTACGACGTCAGCCGCTGACCGCTCGGCGGAGACAGGTCCGCACGGCACGAGCACGACCGCGGACTCGCTCGCCCTCCAGCAGGCGCGAGAGAGATGGAAAGCGGAGCGAGCGAGGAAGGCCTACTACACCAGGAGGTTCGATCTCAGTGGCCTCCCCGAATACCAGCCGGAGCAGGTCGTATCCGGCACGATTCGTCAGCGCGGTGTCAACTACATCGCCGACAGCGGATTGGTCGACCGATGGGAAGAGGGATTTCGGCGGCACCACCCGGACGTGAGGTTCGACGATGACCTGAAGAGCTCGGTCCTAGCCCTCCCGGCTCTGTATACGGGCATGGCGGATCTGGCTCCGATGGGCCGCCGACTGACCTGGGACGAGCTCACCGCGTACCAACGTGAACTCAACGCCGCGCCCTTGGAGATCACCTTCGCCACAGGGTCGCTTGACGTTACTGGTTGGACCTACGCCCTCGCCGTGATGGTTCACCAGAGCAATCCGATCTCGAAGCTCACGTTCAGGCAGTTGGATGGCATCTTCGGAGCCGAGCGGACCGGTGGCTGGAACGGCCTGATGTGGGACACGTCGGTCGCTCGCGGAGCCGAGGAGAATATCCGAACCTGGGGGCAGCTCGGGCTCGGCGGTGAGTGGGAGCAAAGGCCCATCCACGTGTATGGATACAACTTGAAGTTCCATTTCCCCGACGAGTTCGCACGGAAGGTCCTGAACGGCGGAGACAAGTGGAACGAGCAGCTCATCGAGTACGCCAACGAAGCGAAACCCGATGGGAGTGGTCTCGTCCTCGCTGCCGAGCAGTTCATGGCCGACCTGAGTGACGACCCCTGCGGGATCGCCTACGGTAGCGTGCACGATGTGACTCCCCAGACCAAGCCTGTGGCGGTCTCGGCAACCGACGAGGGTCCCTTCGTTCCGATCAATCTCGGCACCGTTCAGGACCGCACGTATCCGCTGACGCGCGATGTCTATTACTACCTCGCTGGCGAGCCGGGCAAGCCGATCGAGCCGAGGCTCAGGGAGTTTCTCAGGTACGTCGTCAGCCGCGAGGGCCAAGAAGCCGTCCAGCAGGACGGAAAGTACCTTCCGCTGACCGCTGAGTGCGCTGCCGAGCAGCTCCGCAAGCTTGGGTAGGCCCGCCTAGGGCGCGCCGATCACCCCGTTTCGCCGGCGAAACGACGCGACGGCGGACGCGGTCGTTGCCTGACCGCGCCCGCCGTCGCGAGAGATCCAGCTCAGATCTCGACGACGACCGGGATGATCATCGGGCGGCGCCGGTGAGAGTCGCTCACCCAGCGACCGACGGTACGCCGGATCAGCTGCTGCAGTTGGTAGATGTCGTCGACGCCCTCACGGCCGGCCCGAGTGAGCGCCTCCTCGATCAGCGGGCGGACCGGATCGAAGACCGAATCGTCCTCGGCGAACCCGCGCGCCTTGATCTCCGGGCCCCCGGTGACCTTGCCCGTCACCGAGTCGACCACCACGATCACCGAGATGAAGCCTTCCTCACCGAGGATCCGCCGGTCCTTCAACGAGACTTCGGTGATGTCACCCACGGTCGAGCCGTCGACATACACATAACCGCACTCGACCTTCCCGGTGATCCGCGCGACACCATCCACCAGGTCGACGACCACGCCGTCCTCGGCCACCACCACCCGGTCCCGCCGCACACCGGTCGCGACCGCCAGGTCGGCGTTGGCGCGCATGTGCCGGATCTCGCCGTGGACCGGAAGCACGTTGCGCGGCTTGACGATGTTGTAGGCGTACAGCAACTCCCCAGCCGAGGCGTGCCCGGACACGTGCACGAGCGCGTTGCCCTTGTGGATGACGTCGGCACCCCACCGGCTCAGGCCGTTCATGACCCGGAAGACGGCGTTCTCGTTACCGGGGATGAGCGACGACGCGAGGACGACCGTGTCACCCGTCTCGATCCGGATCTGCGGGTGGTCGCGCCCGGCGATCCGCGACAGCGCCGACAGCGGCTCACCCTGCGAACCCGTCGAGATCAGCACCACCTCGTGTGGCGCGTAGTTGTCGAGCTCTCGCACGTCGACCAGGGTGTTGGGCGGCACTCTGAGGAAGCCGAGCTCCCCCGCGACGCCCATGTTGCGCACCATCGACCGGCCGACGTAGGCGACCTTGCGGCCATGGTCCACCGCCGCGTCCATGACCTGCTGGACCCGGTGTATGTGCGACGCGAAGCAGGCCACGATGATCCGGCGTTCGGCACTGGCGAAGATCCGGTCCAGGACGGGCGTGATGTCGCGTTCGGAGATGGTGAAGCCCGGCATCTCGGCGTTCGTGGAGTCGACGAGGAAGAGGTCGACGCCTTCCTCACCGAGCCGAGAGAACGCCCGCAGGTCGGTCAGCCGGCGGTCCAGCGGCAGCTGGTCCATCTTGAAGTCGCCGGTGTGGAGCACGAGCCCGGCGGCCGTACGGATCGCCACCGCGAGCGCGTCGGGGATCGAGTGGTTGACCGCCACGAACTCCAGGTCGAACGGCCCGAACTGCACCCGCTGGCGTTCGCGAACGACGTGTCGCGGAACGTCCTTCAGCCGGTGCTCGCGGAGCTTGCTCTCGACCAACGCGAGCGTGAGCTGCGAACCCACGACGGGAATGTCTGGTCGCTCGCGCAGGAGATAGGGGACGGCGCCGATGTGGTCCTCGTGACCGTGGGTGAGGACGATCGCCTCGACCTCGTCGAGCCGGTCACGAATCGGCTCGAAGTCGGGAAGGATCAGGTCGACGCCAGGATGCCGGTCCTCCGGGAAGAGCACGCCACAGTCGACGATCAGCAGTCGACCCTCGTGCTCGAACACCGTCATGTTGCGGCCGATCTCACCGAGGCCGCCGAGCGGAATGACCCGGAGCGCGCCGGGTGGGAGGGCGGGAGGGGGTCCGAGTTCAGGATGGGGGTGGCTCATGAGGTCAGTCCGGCCTCCTGCAAGTCAGCCTCGAGTTGGGTTATCTGCTCGTCGGTCGCGGGTACGAGCGGGAGCCGCACCGCTCGCGACGGTATGACGCCCAGCAGCTCCAGTGCGGCCTTGGCCATGATCGCACCCTGGCTTCGCGTCATTATCGCTTGGTACGCCGGCACCAGGCGCCGGTCGATCGCCCGGGCGGTCGCAAGGTCACCGGCATCGACGGCCCGCACCATCGCGGCGTAGTCCTTGCTCGCCACATGGCTCACCACGCTCACGGCGCCCACCGCTCCGAGCGCGAACAATGCGAGGTTCCACTCGTCGGCGCCGCTGTAGTAGGCGAGGTTGGTGCGGGCGAGGACCTCCGTGGTGCCGGCGATGTCACCCTTCGCATCCTTCACCGCGACGATCCGGTCGTGCTCGGCGAGCTGGATCAGGGTCTCGGTGGCGATCGGCATGCCGGTACGTCCCGGAATGTCGTACAACATCACGGGCAGACCAGTGGAGTCAGCGACCGCGCGGAAATGCGCGAGAAGGCCCGCCTGCGGCGGCTTGTTGTAGTACGGCGTCACGACCAGAAGGCCGTGGGCCCCCGCCTTCTCCGCGTGTTGGGACAGCTCGATCGCGTGCCGCGTGTCGTTGGTGCCGGCGCCGGCGACGACCACGGCGCGGTCCCCTACCGCCTCCAGGACCGCCCGCAGGAGGGCGTCCTTCTCGGCGTCTGTCGTCGTCGGGGACTCCCCGGTCGTACCGCTCACGACGAGACCGTCGTTGCCGGCGTCGACGAGCAGGCTGGCGAGCCGCTGCGCGGCGTCGAGATCGAGATCACCGCTGGCCGTGAAGGGTGTGACCATCGCGGTGAGAATGCGCCCGAACGGCGCGGGCGGAGTGTGCGTTGAGCTGGGAGCCATGGAACCTCACGCTACCGGTTTTCCCCCGCGCATCGGCGGCCGCCGCGGTACGTCGCGCCTGGCCATCCGGGCGAAGGCGGCACCTCGCTGGAAGCTTGCCGGTCTGGACGGCCCGGCCGCGAAAGATCTGCCGGCCCGGCGGAACCACGCGGTATGGTCGGACTCGTGAAACCTGCGCTGGCCGCCTCTCTTCGGTCATTCAGCACGACGACGCCGCACGTCGCTTCCGGCGACGCGGCGGCCTCGTCATGTCGATGACCCATCGATAACGGCCACGCGGACGGCCCCGGGAGTGATCCCGGGCCGTCGCCTCGTGGGGTCGCTCCCTCACCACCACCGAAGGAGCAAACCCCATGTATCTCCACGATCCACGCAGCGACGAGCCCGGCGTAAGTCCTGCCGGGAGCTCCGCTGCCGCAGACCAGCCGGGCGCCCCCGCCGTCGACCACCGCCGGCTCGGCCGCGACCTCGGGATCTTCACCAGCGACGAACTCGTCGGGGCGGGCTTCCCGCTCTGGCTTCCCGACGGCGCCGCGATCGTGGCCGAGCTCGAGAGGTACGTCGTCGAAGCCGAACGCCGGGCCGGGTACCGGCACGTGCGTACCCCTCCGGTCGCCAAGCGGGAGCTCTACGAGCGATCCGGACACTGGCAGCACTTCGGGCCCGACATGTTCCCGCCCATGCGGCTGGGGCACGCGGACCCCGCCGAGGACAGCGCCGAGAACGGCGCCGAGGATGACGCCGCGCCACGCCGGCCCGGCCAGGACAACCGTCCGGGTGACGAGCTGCTCCTGCGGCCAGTCCTGTGCCCGCACCACGCGCTCGTCTTCCGGTCCCGGCTACGGAGCCACCGGGAGCTACCACTGCGAATCGGCGAGTTCGGCCCGCAGTTCCGGATGGAGCGCTCGGGAGTCGTGGGTGGACTGACCCGCGTCCGCGGCATGATCCTCAACGACGCGCACATCTTCTGCCCGCTGGACCAGGCGGCGGATGAGGTCGTTGGTGTCCTGCGCATGATCGACGAGGCGTACGACGTCCTCGGTATCAGCGCGGCTTACCACAGCCTCTCCCTGCGCGGACCGGCCGAGGCCGGTAAGTCGTACGCCGGCAGCGAGGAGATGTGGCAGCAGGCCGAGGTGGTGCTACGTCAGGCGCTGGAGCGGCACGGCGTGGCGTACCGCGAGCAGCCCGGCGAGGCGGCGTTCTACGGCCCGAAGATCGACATCCAGGTCTATGACGCGCAGGGCCGGGAGTTCACCCTGTCGACCGTGCAGGTGGACCTCTTCCAGCCCGAGAGGTTCGACCTGGAGTACGCCGCACCGGATGGCACCCGGCGCCGCCCGGTCATGGTGCACCGGAGTGTGCTTGCCTCGATGGAACGCATGGTGGCGTACCTCCTGGAGGCGTATGCCGGGGCGCTGCCACCCTGGCTGGCACCCCTGCAGGTCCTGGTCCTTCCCGTCGCGGAGGAGCAGGCGGGTGCGGCCTGGGCGGTCGCCCGGCGGCTGGAGGGCGCCGGGCTGCGGGTCGAGGTGGACGATCGGGACGAGAGTCTCGGCGCGCGGATCAGGGCGGCCAGGCTGCGGAAGGTGCCGTACGTCGGAGTGGTCGGCGCCCGCGAGGCCGCGGCGGATTCGGTCACCGTACGGCTCCGCGACGGCCAGCAGGTGGGGCCGATCCGAGCGGAGCGGTTCGTCGACGGCGTACGGGTGAACGTCGAACAACGCCGCCGCGACTCTGCGCTCGACGTCTGACCCACGCCGAACCGCGCCCAAATCTGCGGCTCGGTGGACTTGTCCGGAGATCTCCCGCTCAGATCGGAGCCGATCCTCCGGACAAGTCCGCTGTGGTCAGCTCTCCGGGGTCAGGGACCGACGCGACCGTTGCGTTCGAACGCGGCGTGGCTGATCGGCATCAGGCGCGCCCAGGCGGCTTCCATCTTCTCCGCCACCATCTCGATCTCGCGTTGCGGATAGGACGGGAACGTCGACTCCTCGCTGCCGATCCGCAGCGACAGGAAGTTCATCAGCGACCGCGCGTTGACGGTGACGTAGGCCGAGGAGTAGATCGTGACCGGCAGGACGATGCGGGCCACCTCACGCGCGATCCCGCTGTCGAGCATGCGTTGGTAAGCGGCGTAGGCCTCCGCGCAGACCTGGCGGGTCTCCTCCTCCACCAGCTTGTGCTGGTCAGGTGAGCCCGGAACGAACTGATAGTGCCCGGGCTTGCCTTCCTGGACGAGCTTGCGGTCAGGCCCTGGCACATAGAACACCGGGCGCAGCTCGCGATAGCGCCCGGACTCCTCGTTGTAGGAGGCCATCCGGTGCCGCATCAGCTCACGGAAGACGAAGATCGGAGCCTGGACGTAGAAGGTCATGGAGTTGTGCTCGAACGGCGAACCGTGGCGGCTGCGCATCAGGTAGTTGATCAGGCCCTTGGACCGCTCGGCATCGCCTTCGACGTCCTCGAGAGACTGCTCGCCCTTGGTGGACACCCGCGCCGCGAACAGCACGTCGGCATCGCGCGCGGTGGACCGGACCAGCTCGACGGTGACGTCGCTCCGGAACTCGACCGCTTCGTGCGCTCCCTCGACACCCGCTCCGGTGGGGTCCCCTTGCCCCTGCGAAGGTCCAGTCTCTTCGGCCATCACACGCCTCCTGCTCCTTGCCGTTCCCGCTTGCGCCAGCGTAGACCGGGCCACCGACAGGCCGGCCCACCCGGGCGCCGGGTCACGGTACGGTTGTGCGCCATGGCCGATCCAGTCCCGTCCTCCCGCGCACAGGTGCCCACGCCGCTGGCGGCGCTGAAGCCGATGCTCTACACCTTGCTGATGGCACCGGTCCTGATGGCGGTGCCGGTGTGGTTCGCGATCAGCGGGTGGGCCGAGCCCGCGCTCTGGGCACCCGTCGCCATCCTCGTGCTCGCGCTCGCCGCCTTCGTGCTCGCGGAGTCGGTCGGCTTCGCGGTGCCGGCGATTCCGGCGGGCACGCCGCGGGAAGAGGCCCAGGGGACCGCGGTGAACGCCTGGCGGGCCCGCACGATGCTGCGCTTCGCGATCGTCGAGACCGTGCCGATGATCGGACTCGTGCTGTCCTTCGTGACGTTGAGCCGGTGGCCCTATCTCCTGGCGCTGGTCCTCGGCCTACCCCTCCTCGCGTACGAACTCCTCCCCACCCGCCGCACCATCGCCAAACTCCAGGCACAGCTCGAGCGCGACGGCGGTGTGTCGTACCTCCCCGAGGGCCTCGAAGGCCGGCGACCCTAGTACTCCAGCCGTAGATCGTGATCACCTGCGAACCAGCGCCACCAGCACCTGTCCCGAACCTGTTCCGGCACAGGAAGTTGCTGGCCTCAGACAGAGAAGCCGGAGATCCTCTGCGGAATCACCCGGACGACTAGCCGGAGGACATCGTCCGACTCGGCGGGCGGGTCCTCGCCGAGGTACTTCTGCGAGAGCTTGCGCGGAAGCGACTTCTCCCGGTCCTCGATCAGTTCGACGGTGCCGCGGATGTCCACGGAGTGGTACGGGTTCTCGGTGTCGTAGACGGTGAGGCTGACCCGTGGGTCCCGGGTAAGGTTTCGGGCCTTCTGTCGACCGGCTGTGGTGGAGAACAGCACCGTGTCTCCGTCCCTTGCTATCCAGACCACCGAGGTCTGTGGACCGCCGTCCCGGTTCAGCGTCGCGACGGTGGCGAAGTTCCTCCCGTCCAGAAGCTTGCGTGTCTCCTCGTTGAACGCCACCGACACGGCCTCACCCTTCTGTCCAGCAGTCCGTAGGTTCGCTACTTGCGTGGAACGGATGCGAGGGCTGAGTTCTTCCCGATGCAGGATCAACTAGCTGGCGCTGGCCCCACTGGCGGCGCCGCCACCAGGCCCGATCCCGAGCAAGCCACCACTACCGCCGGGCCCAGCCCAAGCATGATCACGATCTACGGCTGGAGTTACCAGAAGGTCGCCCAAACCGTCAGCCGGCGAGGTCGGCGACGGCGGTCACCACACGCTCGACGTCGGAGCGGTCGTTGTAGTGGACCAGGCCCGCCCGCACGGCGCCGCCGGCGTCCCGCAGGCCCAGCGCGCCGGTCAGCTCCCACGCGTAGCTGTGCCCACTCCATACGTTGACCCGGCGGGACGCGAGGTGCTCGGCCACCTGCCGCGGCGGGTGGCCGGCGACGGTGAAGTAGGCGGTGGCGGTACGCCGACTGGCCTTGCCGTACGTCGTCACCGGGCCGATAGCGTCAAGTCCGGCGAGGAGTTCGGCGAACAACTCCTGCTCGTAGGCGTCGACCGTCGCCATCGAGGTGAGGATCCGCGCCCGGCGGGAGCCAGACGCGGCGGAGTCGAGACCGGCCAGGTGCTCCACTGCCGCGACGACTCCCGCGAGGTCGGCGAACGGCGCGGTCCCAGTCTCGAAGCGCACCGGCACGTCGTCAGGCGCGGGCCGAAGCTTGTCGGGCGTCAGGGCCTCCAGCGCGAGCGGATCGGCGATCACCGCTCCGACGTGCGGCCCGGACCATTTGTACGCACTGGTGGCATAGAAGTCGGCACCAAGCTCCGCGACATCGACCGGGCCGTGCGGCGTCGCATGCACACCGTCGACGTATGCCAGCGCTCCGACCGCATGCGCCCGGGCGGTGATGGCGGGTACGTCCGGGCGGGTTCCGAGGATGTTGCTCGCCGCGGTGACGGCGACCAGCCGGGTGCGGGGACCGATGAGGTTGTCGTACTGCTCGACCGGGAGTTCACCAGTCGCGGGATCCACCTCGGCCCACCGGACGGTTGCGCCCGCCCGCTCCGCGACCTGGATCCAGGGCCTGACGTTCGCGTCGTGGTCGACGCGCGACACGACCACCTCGTCACCGGGCCCCCACTGCCCGGCCAGCGTGTACGCCAGCCGGTAGGTGAGGGTCGTCATGTTGGCGCCGAGGACGACACCTTCGGGTGCGCCACCCACCAGGTCCGCGACGGCCCGCCGGCATTCGGCGACGATGCCGTCCGAGCGTCGGCTGGCCGGGAACGTCCCGCCGACGTTGCCGATCCCGCCGCGATAGGCGTCCCCGATGGCGTCAATGACGGGTTGCGGCACCTGCGTGCCGGCCGCGCCGTCGAGGTAGGCATACCCGTCCGCGAGTGCGGGATAGCTCGCGCGGACCCTGCTCACGTCGTAGCCCATCCGCCCACCGTAGCCGGCGTATCGCGCGACCTCTATGCGTCGTCGTCGATCCCTCAGGCGTCGTAGTCGATCACCAGGCGGTCACCGGACGGATGGGCCTGGCAGGTAAGGATGTATCCGCGGGCGACCTCGTCGGGTTCGAGCGCATAACAGTGGTCCATGACGGCCGCGCCCTCGATCACCTTCGCCCGGCAGGTGCCGCACACGCCACCCCGGCAGGCGAACGGCGCGTCGCCGCGCACCGCCAGCACGCCCTCGAGGACCGGCGCACCGTGGCGTGCGAGCCGGAACGTCGAACGCCGGCCGTCCATGATCGCGGTCACCTCACAGGCCGCCGCCTGGTCGGCCTGCGCGGCGGCCGCGCTCGCGGTCGCGGCACCATCCTGGCGGCCGCCCTCGACAAGCGGTGCCGACGGCCCGACGTGGAACAGCTCGCTGTGCAGGCGTTCGCGCGGAACTCCCTGGCCACGAAGGACCTTGCGGAGTTCGTCGACCATCAGCATGGGCCCGCACAGATACCACTCGTCGACCGGCGGAAGCAGGGTGTCAAGGAAGAGTTGCAGCTTCGGGCCGTCGATCCGGCCGCCCAACAGCTCCACGTCAGGCTCCTCCCGGGACAGGACGTGGACCAGGTGGAAGCGGCCTGGGTAGCGGTCCTTGAGATCGGCCAACTCCTCCAGAAACATGATCGACCGGGTGGTGCGATTGCCGTACAACAAGGTGATTGTGCTGTGCGGCTCGACTGCCAACACGCTCGCGATGATGGACAGGATCGGTGTGATCCCGCTGCCGGCCGCAACGCAGCACAGATGGCGGGAGTGGCGTTGGTCTGGTATGACGGAGAACCTCCCGGTCGGCGTCATCACCTCGACCACATCGCCGACCCGCATGCGTTCGAGGGCGTACGCGGAGAAGCCGCCACCCACGACGCGTTTCACACCGATCCGGAACGTCTCTGATCCGCTGTCCGACCAGGGCGTGCAGATGGAGTAGTTGCGCCGGAGGTCGTCGCCGGCCGCTTCAGTCCGGACGGTCACATGCTGGCCGGGCAGGAACGCATAGCTCTCCGTGAGTTCGTCCGGCACCTCGAAGGTCACGGCCACGGCGTCGTCGGTCAGCTTTTCCAGTCGCTCGACCCGCAGGGGATGGAAGACCGCGTGCCGGGCCGGTCGGGTGCCGGGCGGATCGGCGTTCATCACAACGCCTTCACGTGCTCGAACGGCTCACCGCAGGCGGCGCAGGTGCGGAGCGCGGTGCACGAGGTAGGTCCGAACCTGCTCAGCTCCTGCGTGTCCGGCGAGCCACATCGGGGACAGCGGACCGAGATCCCTACGGACACAGGGCCTTCGCCACGTGGGTGCGGCGGGGCGATGCCCGCCTCCGCCAGTTTGCGCTGCCCCACTGCGGAAATCCAGTCGGTGCTCCACGCAGGCGCGAGGATGGTACGGATCGAGACGTCGCCAGCTCCGACCACACGCAAGGCGTCCTTGACGTCCTCGCGGATCGCTTCCAGGGCAGGGCATCCGGAATATGTGGGGGTGAGGTCGACCTCGACGCACCCGCTGTCGTCGACGCGTACGCCACGCAGGATGCCGAGCTCGGCGATGGTGAGCACCGGCAGCTCCGGATCGACGACCCGGGCCGCCGCGTCGTAGGCCGCCTCGGCGGTCAGCTGACCGGTCACCACGTCGCTCCCGGGTGGGAACGCACCAGATGCTGGAGCTCGGCCAGGAGATATCCCATCGCCTCCGAATGGATGCCCTGCCGTCCCCCGCGGGCTGCGGACCTGGTTTCGGTGGGCTTGGATTCGGTGGGCTGGTCGAGGGTCGCCTCAGCGACCACGCCGCTGACGTACTCCTGCCAGGCTTGACGGATCACCGTGCGGTCGACCGCTATTCCCTGCTCCGTCAAGGATTTCTCGAGCGGATCGGTCTCGAAAAGCTCGGCAGTGAAGGGCCACACCCTGTCAAGGCCGGCTTGCATCCGGGCATGGCTTTCTGGCGTGCCATCACCGAGGCGCACCACCCACTGGGTGGCGTGATCGCGGTGGTAGGCCACCTCCTTGACCGCCTTGGCGGCGATCGCGGCCAGCGTCTCGTCGGTGGACCGCGCCAGGCCCTCGTAAAGGAGTAGTTGGTACGTCGAGAACGCGAGGAGTCGCGCCATCGTCTCCGCGAAATCGCCGTTTTGCTGTTCGACCAGGTGGACGTTGGTGTAGGCACGCTCGTCGCGCAGATAGGCCAGGTCGTCCTCGGTGCGGCCGAAGCCTTCGAGTTCACCGGCGTACGTCAGCAGCATCCTGGCCTGGCCCAGCAGGTCGAGTGCGAGGTTCGCCAGCGCGACGTCCTCCTCCAGCTGAGGCGCGCGGCTGATCCATTCGCCCAGTCGCTGGGCGAGAATGAGCGCGTCATCTCCCAACCGCACCGCGTACACCGCGGTCGGCGGCTCCACCACGGCACCGAAGGACGAATTCACAGATGTGGCGCCTCCTTCGGGACGTCGTAGAACGTCGGATGGCGATAGGGCTTGTCCGCAGCCGGGTCGAAGAACGGGTCCTTCTCGTCGGGACTTGACGCGGTGATCGCCGTCGCCGCAACGACCCAGATCGACACGCCCTCCTGCCGGCGAGTGTAGAGGTCGCGAGCGTTGCGCAGCGCCATCGTCGCGTCGGGCGCGTGGAGGCTGCCCGCATGTACATGCGACAGGCCGCGTCGTGCCCGGACGAAGACCTCCCAGAGGGGCCAGTCCGGCTCGGGGGGTACGGCGTTCACGGCGTTCACGAGGCTCACCCCGGGGATTCCGTCGTGGGATTCGTCGAGACTTCCCTGCTGTGCTTGGCGGCGTACGCGAGCGCCGCTTCGCGTACCCAGGCGCCTTCCTCGTGTGCGCGGACGCGATGCTCCATGCGTTGCTGGTTGCAGGGACCGTCGCCCTTGATAACGCGGAACAGTTCGTCGTAGTCGGGTTGGGTGAAGTCGTAGTGTCCGCGGTCAGGATTCCAGCGCAGGTGCGGGTCGGGAATGCGCAGGCCGAGCACCTCCGACTGCGGGACAGTCATGTCAACGAAACGTTGCCGCAGCTCGTCGTTGGAGAACCGCTTGATTCCCCAGGCGGCCGACTCCTCACCATGGGTCGACCGCGCGTCGGGCGGCCCGAACATCGCCAGGCTTGGATACCACCACCTGTCAACCGCGTCTTGCGCCATGGCGTGCTGCTCCGGGGTGCCTCGTGACAGGGTGAGCAGCAGGTCGAATCCCTGCCGCTGGTGGAACGACTCCTCCTTACAGATCCGCACCATCGCCCGGGCGTACGGGCCGTACGAACACCGGCACAACGGGACCTGGTTGGTGATCGCGGCACCGTCGACGAGCCAGCCGATGGCGCCGATGTCGGCCCAGGTCAGGGTCGGATAGTTGAAGATCGAGGAGTACTTCTGTGCGCCGGTGTGGAGCTGGTCGAGGAGTTCGGCGCGGCTCACGCCGAGCGTCTCGGCCGCGGCGTACAGATACAGGCCGTGACCGGCCTCGTCCTGCACCTTCGCGATGAGGATCGCCTTGCGTCGCAGGCTCGGCGCTCTGGTGATCCAGTTGCCTTCGGGCTGCATGCCGATGATCTCGGAGTGCGCGTGCTGGGCGATCTGCCGGATCAACGTCCTGCGGTAGCCCTCGGGGAACTGGTCGCGTGGCTCGATCCGCTCGTCAGCGGCCAGCAGAGCCTCGAACTGGCGTTCCTGGTCGGACGCCGAGTCGGCTCTGGTCGGTGGCGCGGTCCCAGATCTGGCGACCATGCCTCAGGCTAACAGCCGCGCGCGCTTTATCGGCGGAGTACGCGTTCCTACCTCGACGGCCTGGATCGGACGGTTTGCTCCGGGCCTTCGCCTCCGCCACCGCCCGGTCGACCCACTCCCGAGCGAGCGCCTCGATCAGAGCTGGATGCATCTCGATCTCCTCTTTGATCTCTTCGAAGGGTTCGACACCAGCAAACAGGTTATGACGGTGTCGGACGGGTGTCAACCGGTGTTCGAGCTATGGTGGTGTCGGGTCGAGAGGAAGGGTCGGATGACCGGGATGGCAGGAACGACAGGTACGCCACAGGCGACCGAGCCGGAGGGCGCGCGGGCGTGGTCCGCCGCTGAACTTCTGCGCGACTTCGCCAACACCGTGGACGTCGTACAGAACGTCGAGGCCCTGCCCGAATCCTCAGACCTCGCCCAATGGCTGCGCCACTACGGCCTCCTCGACGGCGACCACCAGGCCGCCGAGGGCGATCTGACCCGCGCCCGGGCGCTCCGCGCCGGCCTGCGCCAGGCGATGGCGCACCACCACGACGGGGTCGCCGCTCCCCTCCCCGACCTCGACCGGCTGGCCGCGGCCCTTCCCCTGCGGGTCAGCTTCGGTGGGCCGCGGCCCGCCCTGGCCCCGCTCGGTGATGGCGTCGAGGCGGCGCTGGCGCGGCTGCTCGTCGCGGTGACGGCCGCCCAGGCGGACGGCTCCTGGGCGCGCCTCAAGCTCTGCCACGCCGACGAGTGCCGGTGGGCGTTCTATGACACGTCGAAGAACCGCTCCCGCCACTGGTGCTCGATGGGCGTCTGCGGCAACCGGCAGAAGACCCGCGCATACCGGGCCCGGCAGCGCACAGGTGGGCCGAAGGAGTAGCAACTGTCGCGTCGGCCGGCCGCCGGCATACGCTGGCGGGACTGCCTGACAGGATGGTGGGCATGAGCGAGCAGACGGCCGACGCGAACGTCCGGATAGCGTGGGCAGCGGACGCGCCGGAAGTGGCACGCGTGCAGGTGCGCGCGTGGCGTCAGGCGTACGCCGACCTCCTGCCGGCTCCGGTCCTGGAGTCCATCGACGAGTCGGCGTTCGCCGAGCAGTGGCGCCGATCGCTGGCCCGACCGCCCGACGCCCGGCACCGCGTACTCGTCGCGCTCGAGCACGGCACCGTCATCGGGTTCGCCTCCACCGGCCCAGCCGATGACCCCGACGCCGACGCGGTGTCCGACGGCGCGATCACGGCGTTCCACATCGACCCGGACCACACCCGGAAGGGCCACGGCTCCCGACTCCTCCAGGCCTGCGTCGACACGCTCGCCGCCGATGGATTCACCCGGGCGGTCACCTGGTTGTTCAGTGCCGACGACGTACTCCGCGGCTTCCTCACCGAGACCGGATGGGAGCCGGACGGCGCACACCGTGAGCTCGACCTTCACGGCGACGGCGCCATCCGGGTGAAGGAGATCCGCCTGCACTGCTCCCTGACCGACGACTAGCCCGGACGCCGTTACTATGACCCCGTGGTGACGCCATTGAAAGCGGCCATCAAATGCCCGCTGGGTGACTTCGGGTTCCGCCAGCGAGAAATAGGATTCACGACGAACCTCGCCAGCGGAGTACTGCTCGAAGAGATGCTTCTGGCCGCGTTCACCTATGAGTAGTGAGCCGGCGGGAGCGCGGATGACTACGTCGGACCACCGCTACGCATCATCCCCGACCCAGGCACCGCCTACATCCGCAGCGAGAAGGCCGAGCTACCCGAATTCGAAGACGGCAAGGAAATCCGCGTGTCCCGATACCTGAGCCTCAAGAAACTCATCGTCGATGACGACAGGCGGGATGGTTCGGACCACTCCGATGCGATTGCTCTTCGGTTCATTCGCTGAGCCAATGGTTCGCTTACCTAGAGATATTCAAGGAAACACAAAATTACATTCCTAAGGCCCTGCGAATGGGCTCTTTCGGGCGGGGTTGTGTCGGTGGTCGCCGATAGTGTTTCGGTTATGGATGTCACGACCGGCGCCCCGCCCACGCTGCCGTTGCGTGGGTTGCTGGATATGGTCCAGGACGGGCTTGCTCAGGCGTTGGAATCCTCTTTCTGGTCGTGTACGGACGCCGACTCTGCTGACGGGCTGGAGCAGGTGCACCAGATCGTCGCTATGGCTGAGGCTTTGAGGCTGCGGCTCATCCATGATGCTGATACGCGAGAGCTCGCCTCCCAGGCGGGGGCGACCTCGACCGCTGCATGGTTGCGGCACAAGCTGCACCTTCATCCCGGCGCTGTCGGCGCGGATGTGAAGCTGGCCGAGGCGTTGGAGACCAACCTCCAGGCCACCGGGGAGGCACTCGCCGCGGGCAGGATCTCGGCGCTGCACGCCAAGATCATCCGCGAGTCGATCAACCTGCTCCCCAAGGACATCAGCGACGACCAGAAACGTGAAGGCGAAGCGCGTCTGCTGGAGTTGGCGACCCAGCACGATCCGAAAGAGCTTCGGCAGTTAGGGATCCACCTGTACGAGACGATCGATCCGGAGGATGCTGAGCGGCGGCTGGGTGAGCAGTTGGAACGGGAACGTAAGCGGGCCGAGCAGAAGCGGTCGATCACGTTCTCCCAAGCAGGGCCCGGACTTCACAGTGCCCGCATTCAACTGCCCGTTGATGAGATGGCACGCCTCAAAGCACTCCTCGACCCGCTGGCCAGACCACGGAAGACGGACGCGAACGGACCCGACACCCGCACCGCATCGAGGCGGCTGGGCGACGCGTTCGTGGAGATGCTTGATCTGGCTCTTGCCGCGGGAGAGGCACCCACGCGTGGTGGGACGAAGCCGCAGATCATCATCACCATGACGCTGGCCCAACTCGTCACCGGGATCGGCTACGCGACATTGGACAGCGGGGAGCAAATCTCCGCTGAGGCAGCGAGACTCCTGGCCTGCGACGCTGATGTCATCCCCGCCGTACTCGACGGCAAAGGCCAAGTACTCGACCTCGGCCGTACGACCCGCTTCTTCACCGCCGCCCAACGCCACGCCCTAGGCATCCGCGACGGGATGGAATGCAACTTCCCCTCATGTGACCGCCCCGCCAAATGGTGCGATGCCCACCACATNACCCATTGGGTCGACGGAGGCCGAACCGACCTCAACAACGGCGTGCTGTTGTGTGGAGCGCACCACAACCTCATCCACAACAGCGACTGGCAAGTCCGCATGGGACCAAACGGCAGACCCGAATATATCCCGCCGCCGTGGATCGATATCAATCAACGACCGATCCGCACCTAAGCCGACGGTCGACACCTGCGTCACCATACGCACATTCCAGCGTGTCCCATCGCAGGGCGCTAATTCCACGCGCTCGAGCGCGGTCACGCTGGCCCTTACGGGCGTCGCGCCCACAGCATCCGCGTGACTCCACCACATCGGGGCGCCGCCACCGAGCCAGTCCTCCTCGACGCCGGTCCACGCACCGTGCCCGGTGGTGGCCACGAACCAGCCTCCCGGTCGCAGCCAGCCAGCGATCCTTCGCAGCAGCGTCGGCTGCTCGCCAGCGGAAATGATGAGAGCGTCAGGTCCAGCACCGCGCCGCCGTCCGGAATCCGCTGGCGCAGGTCCCTGAGCACGCGAAGGTTGAGCGGTGCTTCTCAGGACACGACTTTGGTGACCACCCAGTGATGTTTACCGAGGCGACAGGTGCGCTCGAACCCCTTACCTCGAACATCCGCACCGTGCCGTTATGAAGGAACGAAGCAGACGTCGACCGGCCTTCCACACCTTCCGGATAGCTGTCCATGGTCCCTCCCCGAGCCGCGCGATTTCGTGCAGAGCACCCTCGAGCGCAGCGGAGGCGATCCCTCGGCGGCAGTACCCCCGGCCGACGAAGAAGCACGTGATCCGCCAATCCGGAAGGGCGCCGAGACCGTCGAGATGGGCCCGCCGGTGCTTGATACGCGGCAATTCGTCGGTCGGACCGAACTGGCACCAGCCCACGCAGGTCGCGCCGTCGTCTTTGAGCGCGGCGTTCGCCCGCACAACCCACCTCGTCGCTGACGCAAACACGGGGCGCCCACGAGTGGGCGTCCATCAAGCCCCGGACTGCCGCGCGCCGCGGAGAGCGCGCTGCGCGCGGCTCAAGACCCTCGCAAACCGCGCCATCCGGCCGTACGAAAGCCGTCAGCTAATGTCCGAGGAATGCCTGCCCCCAAGACCGAGCAGTATCCCCCCAAAAGCGAGCAGTATCCCCCCGATACCCGGCAAACCATTGTCCGCGACGCCGCGGCGATCGCCGTCGCCACCGGTGCGTACGGCATCTCGTTCGGAGCGATCGGGGTCGCCAGCGGACTCTCGGTAGCCCAGACCTGCGCGCTGTCCCTGCTCGCCTTCACCGGAGCGTCGCAGTTCGCCTTCGTGGGCATCATCGGCGGCGGGGGCGCCCTCGTGTCGGCGGGACTCGCCGCCCTCCTGCTCGGCACGCGGAACGCCTTCTACGGCGTACGCCTGGCCAGTCTGCTCAACCTCCGCGGACTTCGCCGCCTCGCCGGCGCCCAGTTCGTCATCGACGAGACCACCGCGATGGCGGTCGGCCGGCGTACCCCCGAACTCGCCCGGGTGGGGTTCTGGTCGACCGCGATCCTGCTCTTCTCGCTGTGGAACCTCGGCACCCTCATCGGAGCGGTCGCCGGTGAGTCGCTCGGTGATCCTGGCACCTACGGCCTCGACGCCGCCGCACCGGCAGCCTTCATCGCCCTGCTCTGGCCCCGGCTCACCGACACGCGCAGCCGCGCGGTCGGCGCCGGCGCGGCCCTGGTCGCCGTCGCGCTCGTGCCGCTGGTCCCCGCGGGCATACCCGTCCTCGTCGCCGGCGCCGTGGCGATCGCGGTCGGCCTGCGGCGTACCGCCAAGACTCCCAACGGAACGCCCGAACCAGCCACAGAGGAGGCACGATGATCTGGGCCGCCGTACTCCTCACCGCAGCCGGCTGCTATCTGCTGAAGCTGGCCGGACTGTCAGTGCCGCAGCGGATTCTCGAACGGCCGGCGGTACGCCGGTCGGCCGCCCTCCTGCCCGTCGCACTGCTCGCCGCACTCGTCGCCGTCCAGACCCTGAGCACCGGTGAGCGCCTCGTCGTCGACGCCCGGCTGGCCGGCGTGGGAGTCGCGATCGTCGCGCTGATCCTGCGGGCGCCGTTCATCGTCGTCGTGGCGCTCGCGGCCGCCACCGCGGCGGTGGTACGCCTGATCGCCTGACCCGACGGCCAGCCATGGACAGCCGTCCGGCAAAGCGGAGGCCGCATCCGGCGAACGCCTGCCACCCCGGCAACACGACTTCTAGGGTTGAAAGAGCTGTGTGGGATCCAGCCCCCACGGGCTTCGCCCGTAGGGCCCACCCCCACAGTGTGGGATCCAGCCCCCACGGGCTTCGCCCGTTGGGCCCACCCCCACCGCGCCGACCAATCCGCACGGGACGGACAGACGGACACCATGAGTTCTGGTTATCAGGTTCTTACCGACCAGCAGGCAGAGGATTTTCTCGAGAACGGCTTCGTCGTCATCCACGACTGCTTCTCCAGGGAGGCCGCCGCCGACCTTACCGAGACGCTCTGGACCCGCCTCGACTACGACGCCGACGACCCCTCCACCTGGGCCGAGTCGTCGATTCACATGCCGACCCACCGGCACCTTGACGTCAAGGACTTCGCACCGAAGGCGTGGGGGGCCGTCTGCGACCTCCTTGGTGGCGAGGACCGCGTCAAGCAGCCGTACACCTGGGGCGACGGGTTCATCGTCAACCTCTGGGAGGGCACCGAACGGCCGTGGACGCCAGCCTCCCCCGAGGCACCCGGCTGGCACAAGGACGGCGACTTCTTCCGCCACTTCCTCGACTCGCCCGAGCAGGGACTCCTCACCCTCGTGCTGTGGTCGGACGTACGCCATCAAGGCGGTGCGACGTTCGTGGCGGCCGACTCGGTGGGCCCGGTGACGCGCTACCTCGCGGATCGGCCCGGCGGCGTACTGCCCCGCGAGTTCGACATTTCCCACCTGATCGGCCAGTGCGAGCGGTTCGTCGAGGCAACCGGCCAGGTCGGCGACGTCTATCTCCTGCATCCGTTCGTGCTGCACGCCAAGGCACAGAACCTCCTCCGGCTGCCGCGGTTCATCACGAACCCGCCGGTCCACCTCGCTGAGCCGATGCGGTTCGATCGCGAGAACCCCGACGACTTTTCCCTTGTGGAGAAGGCGGTCCTGAGGGGTCTCGGCGTCGAGCGGTACGAGTTCACCCCCACCGCGGGGCGCGAGGGCGTCGTTCCGGAGCGGGTCCGGCGGCAGCAACGGATGAAAGCCAACGAGGAACGCCGCCTGAGCACCCGCCCCTGACAAACCCCCGCCCCTGACAAACCCCGCCACTGACGAGCCGCCACCGGCCGCTGACGGACGGCCGTCACCTCATCCGAGTCCGACCAACTCCGCGCTCACCTTCCACAGCCGCGCGGCGAGGTCGGGGTCCTGGGCAAGCTGTGCCGGGGCGACCGGAACACCCTTCTCGAAGTACGCGCCACTCACGCTGTCAAGGTCAGGGCTCGACGCGAGCTGAACGATCGGCTCCGCGCCCCTCTCCGGACTGATGAAGAACGGCCGGAGAAACAGCCCGATCACCGGCTTGGCCCAGGTCGGAGCGCCCGACCAGATGTTGGTGTTGACGGCACCCGGATGCAGGCTGTTGGACGTGACGCCGGTGCCGTCGAGGCGGCGGGCGAGTTCGTTCGCGAACACCACGTTGGCAAGCTTCGAGCGCGCGTACGCCCGCATGATCTGGTAGCCGCGTTCGTAGCCGAGATCGTCGAAGTCGAGAGTGCCGCTGCGGTGCCCGATCGACGCCACGGTCACCACCCGCGCGGGCGCGCTCGCCAGCAGGAGGTCGAGAAGCAGGTTCGTCAGCAGGAAGTAGCCGAGATGGTTGACCGCGAACGTCATCTCGATGCCGTCTTCGGTGAGCCGGCGGACCTTGTTGACGGCGCCGGCGTTGTTGACGAGAACATCGAGCCGGTCATGGCCGGCCGCGAACTCCCGCGCGAGCGCCCGGATGGACGCCTGTGAGGAGAAGTCGCAGAGGAGGTACGACGCGCCGGGCACGTCCGCGCCGGCCCGGTCCCGCACCGCCGCGACGGCCGCCTCCGCCCGGCCGCGGTCACGCCCCACGAGGACGACGCGCGCGCCCTGCCGGGCCAACTCGACGCTGGCCTCCAGACCGATCCCGCTGGTCGCACCAGTCACCAGCACGGTCTTGTCTTTCACGGTCCACGCCACGGCGGCCTCTTTCTGGTCTGCGGCCTCTGTCCAGTCCGGGGGTCTCCACCCTGCCTGACGGAGACGTTCGACACTACCGTCGTCGAGGCGTTCAACGGCCCGCTATCTGTCGGCCACCCAACGTTCCAGATCAGTTCGAGGGTTCCGGACCGAATCTCCCGGCCGGCCATTGTTAGCGTGTGCCGATGTCCGCGAACGCGGTGACCACCGCCGTCGACGTGCCCCAGATCCCAGCCGCAGGACGTCCCCGGTCGAACCGCTGGGGGTGGCTTGGTGTGCTCGCCCTCACCGCGACGGTGGCAGCGACCTGGTTTCCCTTCCTCAACGCACCTTACGGTGACAACCACGAGGGGCGGGTGTTCTCCCGGTTCGCGCTCCAGATCCGCAATCTGTACGAACACGGGCTGCTCGGCTCGCAGTTCGCCACGGACATGGCGCCGTATGTCGGGCAGTTGCCCGCCGGCTCGGGGGACGCTGGTTCGTCGTACGCCCACCATCCGCCACTGGCGACGATCCTCGACGCGCTCTTCGGCCTGCTCCCCGGTGACGGGGAGTATCAGATGCGGCTGGCGCCTTACCTGCTTGGCCTCCTGGTCATTCCGGCGGCGGCGGCACTGCTTCGCGCGTTCGACGTTCGCTGGGTACCGATCCTGCTGGCGCTCGGTCTCATGGTCGCGACCGGATTCTTCTGGTTCTACGCGCGGATCGTGTTCGACCTCGGGCCGCTGCTCGCGCTGTCCGCGGTCATCGCGCATCTTCGCCGACGTACCGATCCGCCCACCTGGCTCCTCTGGCTCGCCTGCGTGGTGAGTTTCCTGGCTTGTCTCGCCTCGTGGCTCGGGATCGCGCTGGCCGGCGTACTCGGGCTCTGGCTGCTGGCCACCTGGCGCCGGATCGACCGCGCCACCGTGGCGGTCGGCGCGGCGATGGTCGCGGGGGTCCTGGGCAGCCTGGCGTTCATGTTCGGTGTCGCGGGTGCCGGTGAGCTGTCCCAGCAGGCGGAGTTCCGGACCGAGGGCGGCACCTTCACCGCCCGGGAGTTCGCCGCCCAGCAGTGGCAGTGGCTGCGCAACCTCCTGCCGGTGTGGTATCTCCTGTTCCTGCCGGTCGGCGTGCTGGCTGGCCTGATCGATCGCCGGACCCGCTTCTACACCTTCGTCGCCGCGGCGTTCGCGATCGGCTGGGTCGTCGCCCTGCCCAATGGGTCCTACATCCACGACTACTGGCCCTATCCCGTCCTCATCCCGGGCGTCATCGGCATGGCGGTACTCCTGGACGCGGTCTGGTCGCGGCTCCCCCGCCCAGTGATCCCGGTCGGCGCGGGCCTGGCGGGCGTGGCCGGGCTCGCCCTCGCGGTGGCGTTCGCGGGCATCGTCACGGGACCGATGGCGCAGGAGTACACCCACCGACCGATCGACGCCGGCCGGCTGGTGTCGGAGCACGGACCCGCACCCGGCCAGGAGCGGGCGTGGAGCATCTCCTTCGGCGCGGTCCGCTGGCTCGCGTACTACTGGGACCTTCACCCGGGGAAGGTCAACCCGCAGACGGTACGCGAGGGCCGGCCCGACGACCTGGTGCTGATCCACCTCGACCGGATCCCCGACTGGCTGCGTCCTGGGATCCGCGACCATCTGGTCGCGCGGGAAGGAAGGTACGCGTTGGTACGGATAAGCGACGTGCGCGCCAACCTGACCCGGGACGCGCTCAGTCGCTGAGGAAGTGCTCCAGCCCGACCGTCAAGCCGGGGTTGGCAGCGACCCTACGGACGCCCAGCACGACACCCGGCATGAACGACGTCCGCGCCAGCGAGTCGTGCCTGATCGTCAACGTCTCGTCGTGCCCACCGAAGACCACTTCCTGGTGCGCGACCAGACCGGCGAGGCGGATGCTGTGGACGTGGACACCGCCGATCGTGGCTCCACGCGCACCGTCGACCTCCTGGGTCGTCGCGTCCGGCACCTCACCCATGCCGGCGTCCTTACGGGCCGCCGCGATCAACTCCGCGGTCCGGGCGGCCGTGCCCGAGGGGGCGTCGGCCTTGCGGGGATGGTGCAGCTCGACGATCTCGACGGACTCGAAGTGCCGCGCCGCCTCCTGAGCGAACCGCATCATCAAAACGGCGCCGATCGAGAAGTTCGGGGCGATCAGGACCCCCACCCCGGGGGCCGCGGCGAGCCATTCGCGCACGGTAGCGAGTCGCTCGTCGGTGAAGCCGGTGGTGCCCACGACCGCGTGGATGCCGTGCTCGATACAGAAGCGCAGGTTGCCCATCACGGCGTCAGGGTGGGTGAAGTCGACGACCACCTCCGCGCCCGCCTCGGCCAGTACGTCAGGCGAGTCTGGTAGGTCGACCTCCGCCACCAGGTCGAGGTCGTCCGTGGCCCGCACGGTCCGGGCCACCTCGGCACCCATCCGACCCCGCGCACCCAGCACGGCCACCTTGATCGTCACCGGCGTACCCCTTCTCGTGTCCCGTTGGCGGGTCCCCGTGTCGCGGACCTAGCGGACGGCGGACGCGAACCGGTCGGGGTCGTCGAACGGCCCTACCACGGCCAGCGTGGGCACCGCGTCCAGCAGCTCCTTCGCGATCGCCCGCACGTCGTCCAGCGTCACCGACGCGATCCGGGCAAGGATCTCGTCGACGCTCAGCAGCTCGCCGTAGACCAGCTCGGCCTTCGCCAACCGACCCATCCGCGAGCCCGTGTCCTCCAGGCCGAGGACCAGCGAGCCGCGTACCTGCCCCTTGCCGCGTTCGAGTTCTTCGTCGGTGAGGCCGGCGTCGACCACCTTGGCCAGCTCGTCCCGGCAGATGCCGAGCACGTCGTGAACCTTCGCCGGCAGGCAGCCCGCGTAAACCCCGAGCATGCCGGCGTCGGCGTAGTTGGACGCGAACGAATAGACGGCGTACGCCAGGCCGCGCTTCTCCCGCACCTCCTGGAAGAGCCGGCTCGACATGCCGCCACCCAGTGCCGCGTTGAGGACGCCGAGGACGAATCTCCGGTCGTCTGTGCGCGCGATGCCGGGTACGCCGAGGACGAGGTTCGCCTGCTCGGTGGTGCGCTGGGCCACCCTGACGGCGCCCAGGGCGGGTACCGGCCCGGTCCCGCCGATCCGCGGCAGCATGGGTGGACTCGGGTCGCCGTCGTCGAGCAGGCCCGCCTGCCGGAACGCCTTGCTGACCAGGCGTACGACGGTCCGGTGGTCGATGTTGCCGGTGACCGCCACGACGATGTTGCTCGGGCGGTAGCGGCGGCGGTAGTAGCCGAGGATCTGCCGCCGAGTAAGTGACGTGATCGAGTCGACGGTGCCGAGGATCGGCCGCCCGAGCGGGGAGTCGCCCCACAACTGCTCGGCGAAAAGGTCGTGCACGGCGTCGGAGGGATCGTCATCGTGCATGGCGATCTCTTCGAGGATGACCCCGCGCTCGCTCTCGATGTCAGCGGCGGCGAGCACCGACGAGGTGACCATGTCGCACACCACGTCGACCGCGAGCGGGAGGTCCTGGTCGAGCACCCGCGCGTAGTAGCAGGTGTACTCCTTGGACGTGAAGGCGTTCATCTCGCCGCCGACCGCGTCCAGAGCTGAGGAGATCTGCAGCGCGTCCCGGCGGCGGGTGCCCTTGAACAGCAGATGCTCGAGATAGTGGCTGGTGCCCGCCAGTGACGGAGCTTCGTGACGGGAGCCGACCCCGGCCCAGAGACCGAAGCTGACCGACCTGACCTGCGGCATCGTCTCGGTCACGATACGCAGGCCACCCGGCAGGACCGTCCGGCGGGCGACGCCGCCGTCACCCTCCTTGAGGAGGGTGCGGGTCGTGCCGGGCGCCTGGCTGGCGGACACCGACCGTTGGCTCACTTCTGCGCGGACTTCTCGGATTCGTCGACGACCGGGACCAGCGACAGCTTGCCGCGGTCGTCGATCTCACCGATCTCCACCTGGATCTTGTCACCGACCTTCACGACGTCCTCGACGTTCTCGACCCGCTTGCCGCCGGCGAGCGACCGCAGCTTGGAGATGTGCAGCAGGCCGTCACGACCGGGGACGAGCGAGACGAACGCACCGAAGTTCGTGGTCTTGACCACGGTGCCGAGGTAACGCTCCCCGACCTCGGGCATCGTCGGCGTCGCGATCCCGGCCACCACGGCCCGGGCCGCCTCAGCTGCCGGACCGTCGGCCGCACCGATGAAGATCGTGCCGTCGTCCTCGATGGTGATCTCGGCGCCGGTGTCGGCCTGGATCTGGTTGATGACCTTGCCCTTGGGCCCGATCACCTCGCCGATCTTGTCGACCGGGATCTTCATGGTGATGATCCGCGGAGCGTACGGCGACATCTCGCCCGGAGCGGAGATGGCCTTCTCCATGACTGCGAGGATGGTGAACCGCGCCTCCCGTGCCTGCTGGAGCGCCGCCGCGAGCACCGACGCGGGGATGCCGTCGAGCTTGGTGTCGAGCTGCAGCGCGGTCACGAACTCCTTGGTGCCGGCGACCTTGAAGTCCATGTCGCCGAACGCATCCTCGGCGCCGAGGATGTCGGTGAGCGTGACGTACTCCGTCTTGCCCTCCACCGTGTCGCTGATCAGGCCCATCGCGATACCGGCGACGGGTGCCTTCAGCGGGACGCCCGCGCTCATCAGGCCGAGCGAGGACGCACACACCGAGCCCATCGAGGTGGACCCGTTGGAGCTGATCGCCTCCGACACCTGGCGGATGGCGTACGGGAAGTCCTCGCGCGATGGCAGCACCGGCGCGATCGCCCGCTCGGCGAGCGCGCCGTGCCCGATCTCGCGCCGCTTCGGCGACCCGACCCGGCCGGTCTCGCCGGTGGAGTACGGCGGGAAGTTGTAGTTGTGCATGTAGCGCTTGGTCGTGTCCTCGGCCAGCGTGAGACCGATCCGGCGTTCGAGCGCGAGCATGTTGAGCGTCGTGATCCCGAGGATCTGCGTCTCGCCGCGTTCGAAGATCGCCGAACCGTGCACGCGGGGTACGACATTGATCTCAGCCGTCAGCGGCCGGATGTCGGTGAGGCCGCGCCCGTCGATGCGGACGTTGTCCCGCAGGACCCGCTCACGGACCAGCGTCTTGGTCAGGGAACGGAACGCCGCGCTGATCTCCTTCTCGCGGCCCTCGAAGTCCGCGCCGATCCGCTCAACAGCGAGCGCCTTGACCTGCTCCAGGCGGGCCTCACGCTCGGCCTTCTGCGCGATGGTGAGCGCCTCGGCGAGCTCGTTGCGCACGGCACCGGTCAGTGCCTCGAGCACGTCGTCCTCGTAGTCGCGGAAGACGGGGAACTCCCCAGTCGGCTTCGCGGCCACCGCGGCCAGGGACGCCTGAGCCTCGCAGAGCGTCTTGATGAAGCCTTTCGAGGCCTCCAGACCCGCCGCGACGATCTCCTCCGTCGGCGCCTGAACGCCGTCCTGGACGAGCTGCCAGGTGCGGTCGGTCGACTCGGCCTCGACCATCATGATCGCGACGTCGCCGTCCTCGAGCACGCGGCCCGCGACCACCATGTCGAACACGGCGTTCTCGGCCTCGCTGACCCGGGGGAACGCGACCCACTCGCCCTCGATCAGCGCGACCCGCACCCCGCCGATCGGCCCCGAGAACGGCAGGCCAGCCAGCTGGGTGGACGCGGACGCGGCGTTGATCGCCAGGACGTCGTACTGAACGTCGGGGTTGAGAGCCAGCACCGTGACAACGACCTGGACCTCGTTGCGCAGGCCCTTGACGAAGGACGGGCGCAGCGGGCGGTCGATCAGCCGGCAGGTGAGGATCGCGTCCTCGCTCGGGCGTCCCTCACGGCGGAACACCGAGCCGGGGATCTTGCCGGCGGCGTAACCGCGCTCCTCGACGTCGACCGTCAGCGGGAAGAAGTCGAACTGGTCCTTGGCGTGCTTGCTCGCGCTCGTCGCCGAGAGCACCATCGTGTCGTCGTCGAGATAGGCGACGGTCGAACCCGCGGCCTGCCGGGCCAGACGCCCGGTCTCGAACCTGATCTTGCGGGTGCCGAACCTACCGTTGTCGATAATGGCTTCTGCTACGTGAATACCGGGACCCTCCACAGGGCTCCCTCCTTGTGACATCAGGGAGCGTTTGTCCGCGACGGCGGAGCCGGAGTGCCGGTCTTCGATCGAGGCTCTCGGGTGCGATCCCTGCGGGGGAACCCGGGCGCCACTACCGAGGACCGGCGACCTGCTGTGTCGCGCTGACCGCTCCGGTCCTTCTGGTGCCGAGGGCGGTCACCGTCTCGGCGCCGCCCTCGGAGTCTGTCAAGTTATCGCCGCAGGCCGAGCCGCTCGATCAGCGAGCGGTAGCGCGCGATGTCGCTCTTCATGACGTAGTTGAGCAGCCGGCGCCGCTGACCGACGAGGAGCAGCAGTCCACGACGGCTGTGGTGGTCATGCTTGTGCGTCTTGAGGTGCTCGGTCAGGTGGTTGATCCGATGCGAGAGCAGCGCGACCTGGACCTCGGGCGAACCGGTGTCGCCCTCGTTGGTCGCGTACTCGGTGATGATCTGCTTCTTGGTCGCAGCGTCGAGCGACACGATGCTCCTTCCGGGAATCCGTTGCGCGGCGCGCCAGGGCGGGTTCACCTGGGCACTCTTCATCCGCGGCCGCTGTACGGCACCGCCACGCTACCAGCCGAGGCAGTCAAGTCCGAAATCTGGTACGGCGACGCGGAGCGTCGGGTCCCGCACGCGATCCGGGTCAGCCGGCCTGCTCGTCGGCGGCGAGGATCTCGCGCACGCGTTCGACGTCGTCATGCATCTGGTGGACCAGCGCATCCACGGAGTCGAACCGCTCCTGGCCGCGTACCCGGTCGACGAACTCCACCGCGACGTTGAGGCCATAAAGCTCCAGGTCGTCGCGATCCAGGACGTACGACTCGACCCGGCGCGGCTCCTGCCCGAACTGCGGGTTGGTCCCGACCGAGATCGCGGCGGGCAGGCGGGGCTCCCGCCGGCCCGGCCCGACGACTCGCAGCCAACCGGCGTACACACCGTCGGCGGTCAGCGCCATACCGGCCGCCGCGGGGACGTTCGCGGTGGGGAAGCCCAGCTCACGTCCGCGATGGGCCCCCTCGACGACCTCGCCGTCGACCCGGAAGGTGTGTCCCAGCAGGGCGCGAGCCTCGGCGACGTCGCCGTTCTCCAAGCGCTGCCGGACCGCCGTCGACGAGGACTCCCGGGCTGGGCCATCCTGGCGGGCCAGGCCCTCGACCTGGAAGCCGAGCTCGGCGCCGAGCCGCCGCAGAAGCGCGACATCCCCGGCAGCCTTGAACCCGAACCGGAAGTCGTCACCGACCACGATCGCGACCGGCGCGAGGCTGTCGGCGAGCTCGCGTACGAAGTCCTCGGCGGCCTCGCGGGACCGCTCCTTGTCGAACGGGATGACGACCACCGCGTCCGCGGCATATTCCTCGAACAGCTCGATCCGCCGGTCGAGCGTCGCGAGCAGCGGGGGCACGGCGTCCGGGCGTACGACAGCCGCCGGGTGCGGGTCGAAGGTCACAACCACGGCGCGCGCTCCGCGCTCGCGGGCCAGCTCGACCGTGCGCCCGATGACCCGCTGGTGTCCGCGGTGTACGCCGTCGAAGACGCCGATCGTGACGACCGTAGGCCCGATACCTCGCGGTACCTCGGACAGGTCTCGCCAGCGTTGCATCCGCGTCTCCGTTATGTGGTCGATGTCGGCCCACAGGGTCTGTCCCGGCCGCTCCGGTCAAGGGTGCCAGATCGGGCGGAACGTCGACTGCGGGGTCAGGCCAGCCCACGGTTCGCCCGGTGGCGCCAGACGGCTAGCCGGAAAAGACGGCGACCGGCTTGGAGCCCTCGTCCGTGTCCTCGTACAACGCGAGGAAGGTCCCGTCCGGAGCGAATATCCCGACCGTGCCGCTTCCGACATGCACGCCGGGTAGCTTCTGGCCGTAGGCCACCAGCCGGGCGGTCGGCCCGTCGACGTCGTACCTCGGGAACGTCTGTGCCGCGACGTCGGCGATGGGTACGACGGCGAACGCCCGCTCCAGCTCCTCGACGGTGTGCGCCTGGTCAAGGCTGTACGGCCCGACCCGGGTCCGGCGCAATGCGGTGAGATGCCCACCAACACCTAGGCTGGCGCCGAGATCGCGGGCAAGCGCCCGGACGTAGGTTCCGCTCGAGCAGTCGACCACCACGTCGAGGTCCACGACGTCCGCGACCCGCCGCAGGTCCAGCAGATCGAACCGGTTGACGACCACGCGCCGCGGCGTCAACTCGACCTCCTGGCCCTTCAGCACCTTGCGGTACGCCCGCTCGCCGCCGACCTTCACCGCCGAAACCGTCGACGGGACCTGCTGGATCTCACCGGTGAGCACGGCGATGCCCGCCTCGATCTGCTCGCGGGCGAGGTCGCCGGCGGGAGTGTTGCCGGTCACCTCACCGGCGGCATCATCCGTGGTGGTGGACACACCAAGACGGATCGTCGCGTCGTACGTCTTTTCGGTCAGTGCCAGGTGGCCAAGTAACCGCGTGGCCCGCTCGATCCCGAGAACGAGCACCCCGGTCGCCATCGGATCGAGTGTCCCCGCATGTCCCACCCGCCGGGTTCGGGCAAGCCGCCGAAGCTTTCCCACCACGTCGTGAGAGGTCCAGCCAGCGGGCTTGTCCACCACGACGATCCCATCGACCGCCACATTCACTCCTCGTCCGCGGATCGCAGGCGCCCGTCCTGTCTCCCCGATCCTGCCCGGCTCGCGCCGAGATTGAGCCTTCGCCTGGTGCCGCGTCGTGCGAACTACGCCGAATCCTCGTCCTCTTCCTCCTGCGGAGTGCGGTACGGGTCGACGTCTCCGGCATAGGTTGCCTGGGATGCCTGGCGTGCTACGTCCGCGTCGGAATCGCGCGCCTTGCGCAGCAGATCCTCGATGTGGGCGGCGTTCTCGGGTATACCATCCGGAACGAACGTCAGGCTTGGAGTGTGCCGAAGCCCCAACAGTCGCCCGACCTCAGACCGAACGAGCCCCTTGGCACTCTCCAACGCAGCCGCCGTGCCCGAGCGGTCCTGGTCGTCACCGAGGACGGTGTAGAACACCGTCGCGTCCCGGAGATCGCCCGTGAGGCGGGCCTCCGTCACGGTGATAAAGCCCAGCCTCGGGTCTTTGACCCGGCGTTCCAACATCTCCGCGACTATGACGCGGATCCGATCGGCAAGTTGGTTCACCCGCGTCTGGTTCATCGCCATCCTCTCCTCGGCGGACTGCTTCTTCGTCCTTCGAGTCGTTCCTGTTGAGTTATGTCGCAGCACTGGCCCCGGGCTCGGAGATTCCCCGGAAACTCTGGAGAGAATTCCCGGTTTGTCCGGATTGAACCCGGTCAGCTCCTGGAGTGCTGGCGCCGCCTCGAGCAGCCGTCGCCCCCACCTTCAGTGAACCCTGCCAGCCTGTATCCGCGTTCCGGCGCGGGGGCCGCCCCCGCTTCAGGTCGCGTACCGGCCTGGTCCTAGTCGTCGTCGCCGGAGAACAGCTGCCGGCGAACCTCCAGGACCTCAACTTCCGGACGGTCCGCCAGCAGCCGCTCGACCGAGTCCAGGACGTCGCGACACTGCCGGCCATCCCCACTTACTACCGCAACACCGATCTCGGCGCGACGGTAGAGGTCGTGGTGATCCGTCTCCGCGACGGACACGCTGAAGCGGCGTTGGACCTCCGCGACGATCGGACGTACGACGGAGCGCTTCTGCTTCAGGGAGTGGACGTCACCCAACCGGAGGTCGATGCGCAACGTTCCTGTGAACACCTGACTCCTCGTTCGTGCCCGCCGACCTCCCGACTGACGGCCGGGAGGTGCCGCACGGATTCTTGATATGGCGAGCCGCCCAAGCCCCGCCTTACCTCCCGATCCGCCGACTGACGGCCGGGAGGTGTCGCAGGGATTCTTACGTGGCGAGACGTCAAGCGAGCCTGCGAGCAGTCCGCCACGAAAGAATCCCTGCGACACCGACCTCTTAAGCCGTCAGGCGCGAGGCTTCTCCCTCATTTCGAACGTCTCGATGACGTCCCCGACCTTCACGTCGTTGAAGTTGTGCAAGGTCAGACCGCACTCGAAGCCCTCGCGGACCTCGGTGGCGTCGTCCTTGAACCGTCGCAGCGACGCGATGTCGGTGGTGTCGAGGACGACCGTTCCGTCGCGGACCAGACGGGCCTTGGAGTTGCGTCGGATCGTTCCGCTCATGACCAAGCAACCGGCGATGTTGCCGAACTTGCTGGAACGGAAGACGTCGCGCACCTCGGCGGTACCGAGCTGGACCTCTTCGTACTCGGGCTTGAGCATGCCCTTGAGGGCCGCCTCGACCTCTTCGATGGCCTGGTAGATGACCGAGTAGTAACGGATCTCCACGCCTTCGCGTTCGGCGAGTCGCTCGACCGACCGGCCCTGGGGCCGGACGTTGAACCCGATGATGATCGCGTTGTCGATGGTGGCCAGGTTGACGTCGTTCTCGGTCACCGCACCAACACCGCGGTGCAGGATCCGGAGGTCGACCTCCTCGCCCACGTCGATCTTGGCGAGCGCGTCTTCGAGGGCTTCGACCGAACCCGACACGTCACCCTTGATGACGAGGTTGAGGGCCTGGCGCTCCTCGAGCAGCTTCGACAGGTCGTCGAGGCTGACCCGCTTGGTGCGCTGGGCGAACGACGCGTTGCGCACGACCGCTTCCCGCTTCTCGGCGATCTGCCGCGCTATCCGGTCGTCGGCGACCACCATGAAGTTGTCACCGGCACGGGGTACGGCAGACAGGCCGAGCGCGAGCACCGGCCGCGCAGGCGGTGCCTCGTGGAGCTGCTGGCCGTTCTCGTCGAACATCGCCCGCACCCGACCGTAGGCCGGACCGGCGATGATCGAGTCGCCGACCCGAAGCGTGCCGCGCTGTACGAGCACGGTCACCACCGGACCGCGGCCCTTGTCGAGGTGTGCCTCGATCGCGAGCCCCTGCGCGTCCTGGTGGGGGTTGGCCCGCAGGTCGAGCGAGGCGTCGGCGGTGAGGACGATCGCCTCGAGCAGCCCGTCGATGTTGATCCTGGCCTTCGCGGAGATGTCGACGAACATGGTGTCGCCGCCGTACTCCTCGGGCACCAGGCCGTACTCGGTGAGCTGGCCGCGCACCTTCGACGGATCGGCGTCGGGGACGTCGATCTTGTTGACCGCGACCACGACGGGTACGCCTGCCGCCTTGGCGTGGTTGAGCGCCTCGATGGTCTGCGGCATCACACCGTCGTCGGCCGCCACCACGAGCACCGCGATGTCGGTCGACCGCGCACCACGGGCACGCATGGCGGTGAACGCCTCGTGACCCGGGGTGTCGATGAAGGTGATCTTGCGTTCGGTACCGTCGACTTCGGTCGCCACCTGGTACGCGCCGATGTGCTGCGTGATGCCGCCGGCCTCGCCGGCCACCACGTCGGCGTTGCGGATCGCGTCGAGCAGCTTCGTCTTTCCGTGGTCGACGTGGCCCATCACCGAGACGACCGGCGGCCGCGGCAGCAGCTCGGCGTCTTCGCCCTCGTCTTCCCCGAACTCGATCGAGAAGGACTCGAGCAGCTCGCGGTCTTCGTCTTCAGGCGAGACCACCTGAATGTCGTAGTCGAGCTCGGCGCCCAGCAACTGCAGGGTCTCGTCGGTGACCGACTGCGTAGCGGTCACCATCTCGCCCAGGTGGAACATCACCTGGACCAGCGACGCCGCGTCCGCGCCGATCTTCTCGGCGAAGTCGGTGAGGCTGGCACCGCGCCGCAGCTGGATCGTCTGACCCCCGCCGCGCGGGACCCGCACGCCACCGATCGCCGGCGCCTGCATGTTGTCGAACTCTTGGCGCTTCTGGCGCTTGGACTTGCGGCCCCTGCGAGCGGGACCACCCGGACGCCCGAAGGCACCCGCCGTACCACCGCGACCCCGGGCTCCACCGGGCCGGCCACCGCCGCCACCGCCGAAGCCGCCGCGGGGAGGTGCGCCAGTCGGCGCGCCGCCACCACCGGGGCGACCACCGCCGCCACCGCCTGGGCGACCGCCGCCGGGGCCACCACGTCCGCCGCCAGGCGCTCCAGTCCGACCGCCGGGCCCGCCCGTACGGGCGCCGGGGCCACCACGTCCGCCGCCGGGACCGCCACTGCGGCCGCCAGGGCCGCCGGGACCGGCGCCGCGCGAGGGACGGGACGGCATCATGCCCGGGTTGGGACGCGGACCGCCCGGACGATCGCCGCTCTCTGGACGCTGCGGCATCATCGCGGGATTGGGACGCGGCGCTCCGGGCACACCGGAGCCACCGTCGTCACGACGCGGACCAGACTGGCCCGGACGGTCGGAACGGGGCCCACGCATGCCGGTCGTCGACGTGAAGGGGTTGTTGCCCGGACGCGGACCAGACTGGCCGGGGCGTGGTGCCGAGGGACGAGGAGGACGCGCCCCGTCGCCTCCCTGACCTGCCCGCTGCGGGCGACCGCCGGGAGCCTGACCGGGACCGCCTTGTCCTGGACGTGGGGGTCGCTGACCCGGCGGTCCAGGCCGTGGGCCTGGACCGGGGCGCTGTGCGCCACCGCGTCCGGTGTCGCTCGGTCGCGCCGCCGCCGGGCGCGGTGCCTCGAAGCGCGGTTGAGTCACCTCGGGCGTCGGCTCGACGCGCGGGGTGACCGGGGGCTTCGGAGGTGCCGGACGCGGGGGTGCGGGCTTCGCACCTTCGACCGGAGCCGCCGGGCGTGGAGTGGGCTCCACCGTCGCGGGCGCGACGGGAGCCGCCTCCGGTGCTGCCGGCGGAGCTGGTTTGTTTCTTGCGGCCTTCCTGGCCGACGCCTTGCCGTCGGCCTTGCCGCCAGAAAGCTCGGCCGCGAAAGACTCCTTGAGCTTGCGTACGACAGGTGCTTCCACCGTCGACGACGCGGAGCGAACGAACTCGCCCAGCTCCTGAAGCCTGGCCATGACGGCCTTGCTTTCGATGCCGAACTCCTTGGCGAGTTCGTAGACCCGGACCTTAGCCACTGCTCTCCTTTGCCGGCCCGGGCCCCTCGTGGGTCCAGGCCGCTAGTTCCTAGGCGTGCTCATTGCTCGGTTCTCATCGAGTGCTCATGAGCCGCTCGACCCACTTTCCTTCTCGGGTACTGCCTGTGCTCGGGCACCTGGTGTGCCCAATGACGCGTTGTCTGCCAGAACCGGGTGTGCGCCGGCGACCTGGCCGGTGGAGGTCACGTCCCGCTCCTCGACGTGACGGCGGAGCTTATCGAGGTCGATCGGCCCCTCCGCCCGCAGCGCGCGCGAGAACGCTCGTCGCCGCTCGGCGAGTCCCAGACACTCCAGCGTCGGATGCAGATGCGCTCCGCGCCCCGGCGCGTGGCCGGCGACGTCGGGAACGAGCCACTTCGTCGCGCCGTCCTGCGCGAGGACAACTCGGAGTAGTTCGGACTTCGCCGCACGATGCCGGCAACCTACACACGTCCGCACCACGTGCGTACGCGTTTTTGGCTCCCGACCTGTACGACCCACCTCGGGAGAGTGTACCCAGACAGTCGTACTGAGCGGGCGCTGGATCTGTTCCTACGCAAGACCAGGCTTACGCACTGACTGCCCGGAACGCCGGACCTGACACACCGTACATAGGGAGGAACGTCGAGGTCGGAGCGGTCATTCCCGGCTCAGGTGCCGCTCCCCCGCGACCCTTCCAGCCTTCAGGGCGCGGTCGAGCCGGCGCCCGAAGCGCCAGAACCCTGCCCGGTTTCGGAAGGATGCGCCTGCGGGGCGTCCGACCGCTGCTCGGTGTCGGGCCGAATGTCGATCCGCCACCCGGTCAGCCGGGCCGCCAACCTGGCGTTCTGACCCTCCCGGCCGATCGCGAGGGAGAGTTGGTAGTCGGGCACGATGACCCGGGCCGCCTTCGCCGCCAGGTCGACCACCTCGACCTGGCTGACCCGCGCCGGCGAGAGGGCCTGCTTGACGTACTCCGCCGGGTCCTCGGACCAGTCGACGATGTCGATCTTCTCGCCGTGCAGCTCGTTCATCACGTTGCGGACCCGCGCGCCGACGGGGCCGATGCACGCGCCCTTCGCGTTGACCGACGGGTTGTGTGAGCGGACGGCGACCTTGGTGCGGTGGCCGGCCTCGCGCGCGATCCCGCTGATCTCGACGGTGCCGTCAGCGATCTCGGGAACCTCGAGCGCGAAGAGCTTCTTGACGAGATTGGGGTGGGTGCGCGACAGCGTGATCTGTGGGCCGCGGAAACCCTTGCGGACAGACACGACATAGCACTTGATGCGGTCGCCGTGGTTGTAACGCTCGCCGGGCACCTGCTCCTGCGGTGGCAGGATGCCTTCGACCTTGCCCAGGCTCACGTAGACCAGCCGGGGATCCTTGCCCTGCTGGATCACGCCGGAAACGATGTCGCCCTCGCGCCCGGCGAACTCGCCGAACATGTGGTCTTCTTCGGCGTCCCGCAGGCGCTGCAGGATCACCTGCTTGGCTGTCGTGGCCGCGATTCGCCCGAATCCGGTGGGAGTGTCATCCCATTCGCGGGCGGTGCCGCCTTCGGAGTCGAGTTCGGTCGCCCAGACCGTCACGTGGCCGCTGCCGCGGTCAAGCTCGACCCGGGCATGCGGCTGGGCACCCTCGGTCCGTTGGTAGGCGATGAGCAACGCCTGCTCGATCGCCTCGGCTACGGCCTCGAGAGGAATGTCCTTCTCGCGTTCGAGGGCACGCAGAACCGCCATGTCGATGTCCATCGGTTCACCCCTCCTCGTCCGCGTCTACGGCGCCTTCGTCATCGATCTCGGCATCTGGCATCCGGGAGAACTCCACCTGAACCCGGGCCTTGGCGACATCTGCGTAGGCGATCCGTGCGCGTTGGCCGTCAGCGTCCAGCTCGGCGCTGTCGTCGTCGGCAGTCTCGACCCGACCCACCAGCTGGCTGCCGTCGGTGTGGATGACCTTGACCAACCTGCCGATGTTGCGCCGCCAGTGCCGTGGCGCCGTGAGCGGCCGGTCGACTCCTCGCGACGTCACCTCAAGGGTGTAGGAACCGGATCCCATCGCGTCGCTCGAGTCGATCAGCTTCGCCGCGGTCCGGGACGTCTCGGCCAGCTGGTCGAGCGTCACTCCACCGTCGGCGTCGACGACGAGTCGCAGGACAGTACGCCGGCCGGCAGGCGTCAGCTCCACCGCCTCGAGGTCGAGGCCGCTGTCGGAGAGCGCCGGCGAGAGAAGCGCGACCACCCGGTCACGAGCAGCGGAACTGTTGGCCACGGCTGCCTCCTCTCTCTCCAGTTGTGTGCCCCGGGTGCGGGCGTTAGCCCGACGGAGCAGGCGTCGCCACACCAAACTGGTCCGAACTGGGTCCGATCTCATGTGCCGCACGACTATCCCGCGGCCCGCTCTGGCGAGGTCAGCGTACCCGTCCGACGAAAAGCCGATCAAACCACGTGCGGGGCGTGTTGACCCGCGGGTTCGGGTAACGTCGCGCCCGTGACAGCGCCGACAGACTGGCTCGGCCGCCACCGTCGGCTGGATGGTGACCTGACTGGGGTCCCGGGTGGGCCGACGCGACGGCGGGTCCTCCACGCCACCGTGCTGGTCGGCGCGGCCAGCGCCGCCGCGGGAGTCCTCTCCGCATGCACGGGACCCGCCTCCGAGGTGCCTGACCCATCGGTGACCGCGCCGCGGGCCGGCGCTTCCCCCTCCCCCACGCCCGACCCGGACCTGCCCGTCGTCACCGCCGCGATCGCCGCCGAGCAGCACCTGCTCGCCGTCTACGCGGCCACGCTCGCCCGCCATCCCACTTACCAGGCACGGCTCGCGGCGTACGTCCGCCGCCACGAAAGCCACCTGTCCGCCCTGACCACCCTCACCCGGCCCGGCGATGACAGCGGTGCGCGGCCGGTGACGACCAGCAGTCCGCCGCCGACGGGCGGAATCAAGGTCCCTTCCTCGGCCGCGCAGGCGCTGGCGGCGCTGGCCTCCGCCGAGAACGCCGCGAAGGCCGGGCGGAGCAAGGACCTGCGTACCGTCAAGAGCTCCGAGTACGCCCGCCTCCTCGCGTCGATCTGCGCGTGCGAGGCCACCCACGCCACCCTGCTCGGCGCGGAGGTCGGCTGATGACCAACCAGCGCGAGATCGAGACCCTCCAGCAGGCGCTTGCCGGCGTGCACGCGGCGATCTGGGGGTACGCCGTGCTCGGGCCGCGCCTTCGGAACGCCGACCGGGAGCGCGGCCGGCAGGTCTACTCCGGCTACCGCGGGCTGCGCGACCAGCTGACCTCGCTGATCCGCGCCCGCAGGACCACACCGGTCGCCGCCGAACCCGCCTACGCCCTGCCGTTCCAGGTCACCAGTGCCACCACGGCCCGCCGGCTCGCCGCCCACCTGGAAGACGGATGCGCTGGCGTCTTCGCCGACCTGGTGGCCGGCGCCGCGACCGCGGACGTCCGGGTGTTCGCCGCGCGACTGCTCAACGAGTGCGCCGAACGCCGGCTTCAGTGGGGTTCGGATCCGGTGGCCTTTCCTGGACTTGCCAAGGACGAGGCCATGGCCGCGCCACGGCGCTCACCGTCACCGACCCCCGCCAACGGAACCCGCTGAGCGCCGGCGGGCTCGCGGCCGCCGGATCTGCCCGGCTCGGTCGACCCCGCCAGGATCGTCACGGGATGAGCAGGGTCTTGCCGAGGGCGGTGCGCGCCTCGATGGCGGCGTGCGCGGCGGCCGCCTGGTCGAGCGGGTACGTCTGACCGATGGTCGGCACCAGCCGGCCGGAGACCGCGAGGTCGAGCGCCTCGGCAACGAGTGCGCGGATCCGTGCCTGGTCGCGAAGCTGTGGACCGCCATGGCTCGCGACAGTGAGGCCGCGGCCGAAGAGTTCGTTCACGGAGATGTCCACCGGTGTGCCGCTGGCGTACCCGAAGATCAGAAACCGGCCGGTGCCCTCCGCCAGCAGACCGAACGACGTACGCCCGATCGCACCGCCCACGGACTCGAACACCACGTCCACGCCGGCACCGCCGGTGGCGTCGCGAACCCGCGCGTCCCAGTCGGGCTCGGTGTAGTCGACCGCGTGGTCCGCGCCCAGTTTGCGGACCGCTTCGAGCTTCCGCGCGCCGTTCGCCGCACCGATCACGATGGCGCCGGCATCCTTGGCCAACTGCACCAGGAGGCTGCCAAGCCCGCCGGCGGCCGCCTCGACGAGAACCCGCTCGCCAGGCGCAAGGCGGGCTTGACGCACCAACGCCACCGCGGTGCGCCCGGAGGCCCGCAGCGCCACCGCCGACTCGATCGGCAGGCCGGCTGGTACGGCGTTCACCTCCGATACGGCGGCGACCGCGCGCTCGGCGTACCCACCGTGACCCCCGGCGCCGGAGACGATCAGCTGGCCCACAAGGGCCGGGTCGACGCCCGCACCGACTCCCGCGACGCGGCCACCGATCTCGTTACCGAGAACGAACGGCGGCTGCGGGCCCCCTGCGAAGGGTCCGGCACCAGCGCGGATCATCGTGTCGACGAAGTTGATGCCGGCGACCTCGACGTCCACGAGTACCTGACCGGGGCCGGGTTTCGGCTCGGGGACCTCCGCGACCGTAAGGACCTCAGGTGGGCCGTAGGCCTCGACTCGCACCGCACGCATGGGCTGGAACCTCCTTGTTTTTCAGCGGTCTGAGTCGACCGCGGCAGCTGACTCGGCGGGGTTGGGCTTGGTGGGCTTGGTCAGGTTGGGCATGGTCAGGGCGATGAGGGCGACCACCACCAGGAGGGCAGCCCCGACGTCGAAGGCACGCGCGTAACCCGCCGCGAGCGCCCCGGCCGCGACGGCTCCGTCCAGGCGTCCGCCGGACAACGCCTCGATGTGGCTGGCGGAGATCGTCGCCAGCACGGCGAGCCCGAGCGCGCCGCCGACCTGCCGGCTGGTCGTGAGGATTCCCGCGGCCAGCCCGGCTTCTGAGCGAGCGACGCCAGAGGTGGCGATCGCCACCACGGGCGGGAAGGCCAGCCCCATCCCGAGGGACATGAGGATGCCGGGCAGCACCACGCCCGTGACCAGGCCGCTGGTCGCACTGAGCTGGCCCTGCCAGGCGAATCCGGCGGCGCTGACCACCAGTCCGACGACGACCAGCCGCCGAGCGCCGAGCCGCCCCAGGAGGCGGGGCGCCAGGCGGGCACCGACGATGAGGGCGAGCGTGTGGGGCAGGAACGCGAGCCCGGCCTGCATCGCGCTGTAGTGCAGGACGTTCTGCATGGAGAGCGAGAGGAAGTACCACATCGCGAAGCCAGGAACCGTCATGAGGAACGCGACGAGGTTGGCGCTCGAGATCGCGCGGGTCCGGAAGAGTCGCAGTGGCACCAACGGCGTCTTCGCCACGAACGCCTCGACCGCGACGAACACCAGCAGGGCTACCACGCCGAGCGTGAGCGGTACGAGGGTCTCCGCCGTGGCCCAGCCGAAGGTCTCGGATCGCATGACGCCGTACGCCAGCCCGGTGAGCCCGACCGTCACGGTCACCGCTCCGGCCAGGTCCAGCCGCTGCTTGGTCCGTGGCCGCCCGGCCGGAAGGACCAGGAGGGCCGCGACCACCGCCGCCGCACCGATCGGCACGTTGATGAGCAGGACCCAACGCCAGGACAGGTAGTCGGTCAGAACACCGCCCAGCACCGAGCCCACCGCGCCCGCGGCCGCGCCGACCGCGCTCCACGTCGCCACCGCACGGGTACGCCGCTCCCCTTCACTGAAGGTGGTGGTGAGGAGCGTGAGAGTCGCCGGCGACAGGATCGCGCCGCCCACTCCCTGGGCGGCCCTGGCCACGATCAGGGCCTGCGGTGACGTGGCGAGCCCGCCAGCCAGGCTGGCCACCGCGAACACCGCCAGCCCGGCGACGAACACCCGCCGGCTGCCGTAGAGATCCACCGCCCGTCCCCCGAGGAGCAGGAGACTTGCGAACGCGAGCGTGTAGGCGTTGACGACCCAGGCCAGCCCGGCCGGGTCGAAGCCGAGTTCGGAACGCATCGCCGGCAGCGCGACGTTCACGATCGAGACGTCGAGCACCACCATCGCCTGGCCGGCGCAGGCAAGGACGAGGACCAGCCAGGCGGCGGGTGGGCGGGGGGTGTGACCGGTGCCCGCGGACTGGTTGGTTGTCGTTGTCGTGTCGTTCGGCACGCCTTGCCCCACTTTCCGATCGCCGGACCACGGCGGGTCTCTGAGGGCCTTGCTCCAGTCGCCGTTTGGTCGCCCGCCAGTGCGGAACGGAGCGCTCCGTTCCGGTTCATGGTGAGGACAGTACCGGAGCGGAGCGCTCCGGTCCACGTAGGATCGGGAGCATGAGTTCGGCCGCCCCTCCCCCTGCCTCCACCTCGACTCCCGCGCGCCGCGCTGACGCCGGCCGCAACGACCAGCGGGTCCTGGCAGCCGCGCGAGAGGTCCTCGAGGAACTCGGCGCTGACGCCCCGATGTCCGCCATCGCCGCGCGCGCCGGTGTCGGCATGGGGTCGCTCTACCGGCGCTTCCGCAGCAAGGAGGACCTCATCCGGCAGCTGGGGATCACCGCCATGGATGGGGTCGGCGAGGAAGTCCGGGCCGCCCTGGAGGAGGAGCCCGACGGCTGGGCGGCGTTCACGCGCTTCATGCTGGTGTGCACCAAGCCGGCGAGCTGTACCAGCGTGCAGTTCGCGGGGACCTACACGGTGACCGAGGAAATCCGCGCCGCCTGGGAACGCCGGAAGGACGCGATCCAGGAACTCGTCGACCGCGCCCACGCGGAAGGATCCCTGCGCCCAGACGTCACGGGGGCGGACGTATCCCTGCTGCTGGCCCAGTGGCGTGCCCGGCATCGCGTCCACGACGAACGCGCCGCCGCCCTTCACCAGAAGTACGTCAAGCTCGCCCTGCGGGGACTTCGGGCACCTGCCGACGAGGAATCTACTTCCGAAGAACTCGGCGCCACCTGGGACGAACTCCGCGAACGCTGGCTTGCCGCGCTCCATCCTCGCAAGCAGTAACGCTCAGGAATCTCGAGTCCCTCCCAGGATGGCGCCGACCTGCTCAAACCCCCGGTCGCCGCACTGCCGGTATGGGGCCAACGACCGTCGCGATCGAGGCGCTCTCGCTCGGCTCAGGTCGGCTCGCGGTCCGCCTGCGTAAGCTCATGAGGGCCGTCGTACGTCGAACCTGTCGGGAGGGATGGACGGTGACCGGTCCAGTCAAGGGCGTCCACCGTCGTGCCGGTGTGACGATGAACGACGTGGCCCGCCATGCCGGGGTGTCGAACATGACGGTGTCGAACGTCATCAACGGGCGGTCCCAGCGGGTCAGCGAGCCGACCAAGCAGCGGGTCCTGGCGACCATCGCCGAGCTCGGCTACCAGGTCAACATGACCGCCAGGCACCTCCGCATGGGACGGACGGGCATGGTGGGCCTTGCGGTGCCGGAGTTCGCGGCGGGCTACTTTCCCGAGCTCGCCACCCGCCTGGCCGATCGGTTCGCCGAGCACGACATGCGGCTCGTGATCGAACGCACCGGCGGGAGTCGTCGCGCCGAGCTGGACGCACTCACCGCCTCGCGCCTGAGCACGTACGACGGATTCGTGCTGAGCGTGGTCGCCGGAGATGCGGCTGATCTCGAGCAGCTCAGCATCGACACTCCGGTGGTGTTGATCGGTGAGCGGGCCGTGCCCGCGCGATTCGACCACGTGCTCATGGACAACGTCGGCGGCGCCCGGCGGGCCACCGAACTCCTGTTCAGGTCCGGCGCCCGCCGGCTCGCGCTCCTCGGTGGTGCCGAGGGCGACCAGCAGTCAATGCCCGAACTGCGGACCCGTGGTTATCGCGAGGCACACGCGGCCGCTGGCCTTCCGATCGACGACAACCTCATCCGGCCGTCGTCGTTCCGGGTCGTCGACGGGTACACCACCACATTGAAGTTGATCGGCAGCGGTCTCACTTTCGACGCCGTGTTCGCGCTGACCGATTCGGCGGCGATTGGCGCCCTGCGGGCACTCACCGAATCGGGCCTGCGCGTTCCCGAGGACATCCAGGTGATCGGGTTCGACAACGTCGACGGAAGCCGTTTCAGCGTCCCCACGTTGACCACGGTCGAACCCGCCAACGACGAGATGGCCGACGCGATCTGCTCCCTTCTGATGGAGCGGATCGATCAGGGCGGCGCCTCCGCGCCCGCCCGGGTGGTGATGCCCACGGCAACGATCATCGAACGCGAGTCAACCCGTATTGGATGATTCGTTTCGCTCCCTCATGCCAGGTCGAGTTGGATCGTGCAGAACGAATGACGCGGCAAGGTGACGGTCAGCAATCCTCCCTCGAGGGTGGCATCCAGGCTGGTGGGAGCGACCGCGTTGGGCGTCTCGGTCGTGTTGTGACTCTGCGGCTTCTCCGCGGTGAGCACCCGGGCGCGGTGTCCGGTGACGGCCCGACCGCGTAGGTCGATCGTGACGGTGGTGTCGGCGTCGAGCGCGAGGTTGCTGACCGAGATCAGCGCCGCCGCGTCCTTGGTGCTGGCCGAGATGGAGACCAGGTCGAGCGGGTCACCGCCCCCGTCGTAGGCGTCGGGCTTCTCGATCAGGTGAACCGGCAGCTGCAGAGCGTCGTGGTGCCCCTTGTTCATCTCGAAGACGTGATAGGTCGGGGTCAGCACCAGGCCGCCGGTCTCGTCGGTCAGGATCATCGACTGGAGCACGTTGACGGTCTGGGCGATGTTGGCCATCCGCAGTCGGGCCGCGTGCTTGTGGAAGATGTCGAAGTGGACACCGGCCACCAGGGCATCGCGCAGGGTGTTCTGCTGGAACAGAAAACGAGGATTCGTACCCGGCTCAGCTTGCCACCAGGTGCCCCACTCGTCGCAGACCAGACCAACCTTGCGGCGCGGATCGTACGCGTCCATGACGGCACTGTGACCGGCGATCACCCGGTCGATGTCAGCGGCCTTGACCATCGTGTTGTAGTACTGCTCGTCACTGAACTCGGTGGCGGGGTTCTTGTGGATCCCGTCGCCGTCGTGCGAGTAGTAGTGAAACGAGATGGCCTGGAAGATATTGCGGGGCTCGCGTCCGCAGCCGAGGCAGCTGACCGCCTTCATCAGGGCCTCGGTCCAGGCCAGGTTGTCGTCGGACGCGCCGGCGGCAATGCGGTAGAGCTTGTTGTCGCCGTGGTCGCGACAGAAGGTGGCGTAGCGGCGGGCCTCGTCGGCGTACGCCTCGGGACGCATGTTGCCGCCGCAGCCCCAGGCTTCGTTGCCAAGGCCCCAGAACGGCACCTTCCACGGCTCGTCGCGCCCGTTGGCCTTGCGGAGCGCGACCATCGGGCTGTCACCGTCGCGGGTGAGGTACTCAACCCACTCGCTCATCTCCTGCACCGTGCCTGACCCGATGTTGCCGTTGACGTACGGGTCGGCGCCGAGGAGTTCGCACAGTGCCATGAACTCGTGGGTACCGAAGTGGTTGTTCTCCTCGACGTTGCCCCAGTGGGTGTTGACCATGCGCGGGCGTTGGTCCTTGGGGCCGATGCCGTCGCGCCAGTGGTATTCATCGGCGAAGCAGCCGCCGGGCCAGCGCAGGTTGGGGATGTTCATGGCGCGCAGGGCCTCGACGACGTCGAGACGGATGCCACCCTCGTTGGGAAGCGGCGAGTCTTCACCGACGTAGAAGCCGCCGTAGATGCAGCGGCCGAGATGTTCGGCGAAGTGGCCGTACAGATGCCTGCTGATCGTGGCGCCGGTGACATCGAGGTCGACAACCGCGCGTGCGTTGGACGTACTCACGCTCACCCTTCCGTGGTCGGCAGCGGGGAGAGAACAGGTTTGACGTTATACCTTGTGGCCTGTCAGAACCTAGCTGACGCGGTTGCGATCCGAAAGCCCTTGGGCGCCTTCCCGTGATCATGATCGTGATCATGAAGGCTTTCGGGACGCATAGCCCTTTCTGGCTTCATGATCACGGCTCTCCGCGAGTCTGGCGACGAACCAGGATTCCTGACCTCACGCCGGCCATCGAATCTGCGGTCCGCCAACCCGGCGACGCGCGGAACCCGTTACAGACAAGGGATTCTGAGCCTCGGCAACGAGGGAAGAAGCCGGCACAGCGTTCTAAGGTCGCGAGGTTACGTACGCCTCGCGCTGGCCGCACTGAGGTGCAGACGAAGGAGTGCGTAGAACGTATGGGCGTCGACGACCTCCACAGCGGCTCCGGGCACCTGGGCCTCCACGGTGTTCACCACATCCCGATGCCAGCTAGGACCCTGCAGGATCGTGCGGACGCTGAGGAACTCAGGCGCGTCCGGCGGCCGCGACAGGTCACCGTCAAGCGCTCCTTGCAGGGCCCGGGCAGCGGTCGAGACGTCGGCACGTGGCAGGTCGGGTCCCATCCGAATGTAGGGCGTCTGACCGACCAGCCCCGCGGGCTCGACCTTCTGCGCGGCGAACCCGTCCGGCGAGAACTCGGCGTACGCCCGCAAGGTCTCGGCGTTCATGCCTGGCGCGAACCCGTCGATGACGAACCCTGTCACCGTCAGGTCCCAACGGGCGTAATGGCGGCGACAGTGCTCCCGCCAGGCGGTGATTCCCGACGGCAGGCCGGAGAATTCTCGGGGTTCGGCCAACATGCCGGGGTTGATGTATCCCGCGCCCGAATCACCCGCCACAAAGGTGTCCTGCGGCGTCGCCGTACGCCTGGCCCGGTCCAGTGCCACCGGCAGGCGCGCGGCGAGGTTGGGATTGAACGCCCAGTTGAGCGGGATGCTCCCGCGTCCCGGGTCGTCCCAGAGGTAGGGCATCACCTGGTAGAGCCAGGCGGCCGAGTCGTAGTCGCCAACGTAGAACGTGACGTACCTGCGGGGTACGACGGCACCGGCCGGGTCGAGGAGTCCGCGCGCCGCCAGGTCGTCCAGATCGGGTCGAGGCGGCTGTGGGTAACGCCGCTGCAGGGGCGCGTGGGTGAAGACGGAGGAGTTCGCCATCGCGTCGAGGTTCTCCGCGTCGGCGTCCAGATAGGCGTTGTAGGCCGAGGCGACCTGGACGAACCTCCACTCGGTCGGCACCGGGTCATGACGTCCACCCGCCGGACCGACGTTGGTGTACTTGTAACCCCACGGCACGAAGCCGTGGACCGGCAGGAGTCCGCCGTCCGCGCGCTCGTAGCCGACGCGAAGGATCTCCTCCAGGGTGCGCTGGTCGGTGCCGACGGGTTGGTCCCGGTCGTCCACCGGCGTCTCGTCGTCCCAGGGCAGCAGGTCGAAGAAGAAGCCGCGCCGGCTGACGAGATAGTCGTGGTTGGTCAGCAACGCCTGTTGGAGCTTGCCCTGCGGGTTGTGCAGCCAGTAGGCGTCGAGGTAGTAGCCGAACTCCGGCACGCAACGCCCCCGCCGCAGGTAGTGCTCGAGCGCCCAGAGGTAGGCGTCACACTTCGCACTCCCGCTTGAGGCCCGGGAGGTCCCGGGTACCTTGCCGCGGCCGGTGAAAAGCGGGCGCCCGTCGCTGTGGACCAGGCGTACGACGGGAGGCAGGCGCAGCGGGCCGGTAACACCGATGTAGGTGCGGTAGAGCGAATCCTCCGCGGTGTCGTAGCGCACGGCGACCAGATCGCGCGCGCCGGCCACGGTCGACGCGACGTTGGACGTCGCCGGGACGTTCGGATCCCACACGACGGCGCCACCAAGCAGGGGCCGGAACGTCGAGACCAACTCGTCCAGCGAGCCGATCGCCCGCAGCGGCCGATCCGCGAGGAATCCTTCCTTTGACCGCATCTCTTCCAGCCAGTACTGGTCGACATCGATCCGGCCGAACTCGCTGTGCGTCACGAAATGTGCGTAGAGGCGAGGCAAGGTGCGGTTGACGATGCCCTGAAGGGTCGCCACGAAATGCAACTCGTCGTACGCTCGCGCCGCCTGTGCCGGGTCGGAGAGGTCACGGTCGTAAAGATGTGCGAGGTCGTAGAGGAACAGCGGCTCCTCGGCGGACTCCGCAGCCTCCGCCGGCCCAGCGGCGAGAGCCGCGACGCCTACCCCGGCGAGTCCGCCCAGGAACCCTCGGCGATCGATCTCGGTCATGACCCCTCCCCCAGCTTGCGGTCGCCCGCTGCTCGACATCGCAGCGTTTCCACGGGGCAGGGTCAACGCGGGCGGCCGCCTCCGGCTAGCCCCGTAAGTCGCACAGGCCAGCCCGTCAGCGCCGCCGGGCGGCGGAGCGCGGGCGTTCTCCTACGAGGCTACGGACCTCCATTGATCAACGAGTGGAAGCAGCTCAGCCAAGCGGTTGATCACCGCGTCGGGCTCGCCGACGGTATGTCCGATCTGGTCGGCTGGGATGTCGCTGTGCGGGATGTGCACCGCGCGCATCCCGACCGACTTCGCGCCGTAGACGTCGTCGAAGAGCCGGTCGCCGACGAAGACGCAGCGACTGGGATCGGCCATCCGAACGGCGGTCATCGCGGCCGCGAACGCCTCGGGGTGCGGCTTGGTCCAGGCGATCTCGCTGGTGTAGACGGCGCCGTCGATGAGGTGCAGCACCTTGTCGCGCGCGAAGACCATCTCGTGGTAGTCGCGCGGCCACACCGTGTTGGAGAGAACGCCGACCGCGACGCCGCGCTCGCGCAGCGCCTCAAGGAGCGGGATCACGTCGGGCTCGGTGTAGGTGTGCGGCTCCCAGAACGCCTGGAACGCCGCGAGCCCGCGCTCGTGCGGCAGCCCGGTCGGGTCGAGGCCGGCCGCCCGCACCACGGTCTCGAACGCCGTGCTCGTGTGCTCGTCCCGCGCCAGCCGCCAGGCAGCGTTCTCAGCGGCCAACAGGGCGGCCGCGACCTCCTCGCCGTGGCCCGGGTCGTAGGCGCGCGCATAGGCCCGCCACTGCTCCGTGAGGTCCACCGTGTGCCACGGGGTCAGCGTGCCGCCCCAGTCGAAGATCACCGCATCCACTGTCATGGCGGCCATCCTGCCAACCGGCACCGACAACTCACGACATGCCGCCCCACCGTGACATTAGGTCCCGATCGGCGCGGGCTCGGGGGTGAAATGCCCAGATGCGCCAGCCAGGTCCGGACCCCGATCACCACCGGCGCCCGCCTTCGCCGCAGGATGGTGCCCGACCCAGTCCCCCACGGCCGCGAGGATCATCCATGACCTTCACGACCCGTCCGACTCTGCGTGGCACCTTCGGCATGGTGGCGTCCACGCACTGGCTCGCGTCCCAGGCCGCGATGGGCGTCCTGGAGCGCGGCGGCAACGCGTTCGACGCCGCCTGCTGCGCCGGGTTCGTCCTTCACGTCGTCGAGCCGCACCTGAACGGACCCGGTGGTGAGGTCCCGGCCGTCATCGCGACCGCCGACGATCACATTCCCAAGGTGCTCAACGGTCAGGGGCCCGCGCCGGCCGGGGCGACGATCGCCCACTTCCGCGACCTGGGGCTCGACCTCATCCCTGGTTCGGGTCCGCTGGCCGCCACGATCCCGGGCGCGGTCGACGCCTGGCTCCTGCTGTTGCGTGACCACGGGACCTGGCGGCTGCGCGACGTCCTCGACCCGGCGATCGGGTACGCCCGAGCCGGCCATCCGCTCGTACCCCGCGTGACCGACACCGTGGCCACGGTGCGGGAACTCTTCACCGAGCACTGGCCAACCTCCGCGGCGCTCTGGCTGCCCGACGGCAAGCCACCACAGCCGCACGCGTTGTTCGCCAATCCGGCGTACGCCAGCACGCTGGAACGCCTGGTCGTCGAGGGTGAGGCGGCCGGCCCCAATCGCGAAGCCCAGGTGGACGCCGCCCGGTGGGCCTGGCGGCAGGGGTTCGTCGCGGAGGCGATCGACGGCTTCTCGCGAAAGGCGTTCCGTGACTCCAGCGGGCGGGACCACAGCGGTCTGATGACTGGCCACGACCTGGCAACCTGGACGGCAACCTGGGAACTCGCGGCCACGATGGCGTGGAACGACCTGACCGTCGCCAAGACCGCCGCCTGGGGCCAGGGACCCGTTCTCCTGCAGTCGTTGGCGATTCTCGAGGCGCTGGGCGACCCTGGCGAGCTCGATCTCCAGACCGAGCGGGGGATCCACTTCACGGTCGAGGCGTTGAAGCTCGCGCTGGCCGACCGGGAGGCGTGGTACGGCGACGTCCTCGACTCGCCCCTGCCCACGCTGCTGTCCAGGCGGTACGCCGAGCAGCGGGCCACCCTGATCGGCGCCCTCGCCGCGGACGGCCTGCGTCCGGGTTCGCCCGAGGGCCGCACGCCGCGCCTGCCGGAGGCGTACGCGACCCGCCTGAAGACGGCCTGGGAGTTCTCCGGCGCCACCGGCGAGCCCACGGTGTCGGGCAGCGGCCAGACCCGTGGGGACACCTGCCACGTCGACGTGGTCGACCGCTTCGGCAACATGATCTCGGCGACGCCGAGCGGTGGGTGGCTGCAGAGCTCGCCCACCATTCCCGAGCTTGGGTTCTGCCTGGGCAGCCGCGCGCAGATGTTCTGGCTCGAGGAAGGCCTGACGTCCTCCCTGGCTCCGGGCCGCCGGCCGCGGACCACCCTGTCTCCCACGCTGGTGCTCCGCGACGGCCGGGCCGTCCTCGCGTGCGGGTCTCCGGGCGGTGACCAGCAGGACCAGTGGCAACTGCTGTTCGTGCTGCGCCACCTCGCCGGCGGACAGTCCCTGCAAGAAGCCATTGACGCGCCGGCCTGGCACACCAACAGCTTCCCCGCGTCGTTCTTCCCTCGCACGATGGAGCCGCGCAGCCTCGTCGTGGAGGACCGCCTCGGCGACGCGCTGATCGAACGCCTGGCCCGCCGCGGCCACGTGGTCACCCGGTCAGGGCCCTGGAGTCTCGGCCGGCTGTGCGCGGTCGCGCGTGACCCCGACACCGGCGTACTCTCCGCGGGCGCCAACCCGCGAGGGATGCAGAACTACGCCGTCGGCCGCTGACAGGCCCCGTCCGCGTCGTCTACGCTTGGCGCGGCGTCCCACCACGCCGAACCCTCAGCGGTCCACCCCAGCGGGACCTGCCAGGGGGCAAAGGGGATCCGACCTCGGTGCGGGGCCACACACCTGTTCATCGCCGCTGTGCCGTGACGTCGCTGGGGGATGCGGGCACGTGGCGAGGGAGACAGGTCGAGATGACCAAGGACGCCGCTTTCAAGCGCCGGGTACGCGCGCGGATGGCCAAGACCGGTGAACGCTACGCCGTGGCCCGCAGCCAGCTCGACGCCACCACCAACGCCCCGCAAGGGTCGGTTGACACCGAGGGCCTGCACGTCACCAACGGCGACGCGACGGTCGAGGTGCTCCGGCGGGCCGGGCTCACCGAGCCGATCCTTCCCTGGCGGGACGTCCTCCACGACGGGCCGGTCCCGGGAGGCCTGTCCTCTGGCGAGCTGCGAGCCGTGCGGGCCCGCTTCATCGCCGGGTCCGGATGGGCCGACTTGTCGGCGGTGGTCCGCGACTTCGAGGCGCGCGACCGGATGCTGGAGGAGTACGCGCGCGGGCCGATCGTATTGTGGTTCGAGGCGGATCTGTATGACCAGTTGCAGATCATCCAGGTGCTCGACCAGCTCCGTCGGCTGGAGGTGGATCCGGACCGGATCTCGTTCGTGTCCGCTGGCGAGTTCCCCGGCATCGCCCATTTTCGTGGGCTCGGCGAACTCCAGCCCGACGACCTGATCCGCCTGCGCGAGGACGAAACCCCGCTCACCCCGGAGGCACTCGACCTCGCGTCAGCCGCGTGGACGGCGTTCACCGCGCCCGATCCGTCAGGACTCGAGGCCATCGCGCGGACGTCCTCGGCGGTTCTCCGCCATCTCGGTGAGGCGTTCGGCCGGCTCATGCGGGAGTACCCCGCCCAGTCTGACGGCCTTTCCCTCACCCAGCGGCGGATCCTGCTCGCCGTCGAGGGCGGCGCGACCACCGCCGTGGAGGTGTTCCGAGAGGTCCAGCGCCGCGAGCGCCGGCCCTACCTCGGAGACACCTCCTGCTTCGACGTCATCGCAGAGCTTGCGCGGGGGCCGCATCCGCTGCTCACCGTCGACGACGCTGGCGGGGAGTTCGCCCGGCGGGCGGTCCACCTGACGGCCGCGGGTCAAGACGTCCTCGCGGGCGCCGCGGACCACGTGCAGAGCAACGGCATCGACCGCTGGATCGGCGGTGTACACCTGACAGGCCCGAAGGCGCGGTGGCGGTACGACGACCGCCGGGAAACGCTGGTCAACCTATGACAACCAGACAAGGCCCGGCTCGGCGATAAGAGGCTCTGGCCATGCATCTCGGCGCCCCTATGCTGGCGGTGTCATGAAGGTGGTTACCCGTCGTCCCGGGCCAGCGCTCGCGCCGTTCGTCGCATCGCTGGGCTATTTCGAAGGCGCCCTCGCCCACCACCATGAACGCATCCTGCCGACCGGCGGGCCGCAGCTTCTCGTCAACCTGCACGAGGACACGCTCGCCGCCCGGCCCCAGTCCGAGCCTCCACTCGACCGCGCCTCTGTCGAACGCCTGAGTGGCGCGGGACTGAGCGGTCCGCGTTCACGGCCGTCACTCGTCGACACCTCAGACCAGCGCCGCACGCTGTGGGTGGCGTTCCGGCCCGGTGGGTCGTACCCCTTCTTCGCGGCACCGCCGGCGGCGACCAGCGATCAGCTGGTGGAGTTGGGCGACCTCTGGGGCGACGGCCGCGACCTGTGCGAGCGCCTGCATGCGTCAGGCGCGCCGGCCGACATGCTGCGGGTGCTCGAGGAGTCGCTCGTGGCGCACGCCGTACGCCCAGTCCGCGTGGATCCCGCCATCGGGTTCGCCCTGCGTGAGCTCGAACGCGGCACCGGGGTACGGACGGTGGCCGAACGCCTGGGGTTCACCACGAGACGTTTCTCGCGGCAGTTCTCCGATCACGTCGGACTGACCCCGAAGAGGTACGCCCGGGTACGCCGTTTCCAGCGCGTACTCGCCTCGATCCCCCACGACCGTCCCGTGGACTGGGCCGAGCTCGCGGTGACGAACGGCTACTTCGACCAGCCGCACCTGATCCATGACTTTCGCGCCCTGAGTGGGCTGAGTCCGACCGCCTACCGGCCGAGATCGCCCGGTGAGCGCAACCACGTCCCGCTCTGACCAGGTGCGTTTTCCTACAATCCCAACGCCGCGACGACCGGCAGACTGGAGAGCATGAGCAACCCGACCTTGCACCCGCACCTGATCGTCTCCGACGCGGCCGCCGCCATTGAGTTCTATGCGAAGGCCTTCGGAGCGACGGAGAACGAACGCTACACCCATCCGAACGGCAAGATCGTGCACGCGAGACTGAGCCTCGGCGACACGGTGTTCACGCTCAAGGACGAGGAGCCGGACGCGCAGGACCTCGCGCCCACCGCGCGCGGCGGCTCACCGGTGATCCTGAGCCTGAGGGTCGATGACGCCCACGCGGTCGGCGCCGCCATGGAAAAGGCAGGGGCCACCGTCATCTTCCCGATCGACGACCATCCGTACGGCCGGATGGGACGCCTGCGGGATCCGTTCGGCCACGTCTGGATCATCTCCCAGGACATCGGTGTCGCTTCCCCTGAGGAGATCCAGCGCGCCGTCGACGCCGGAGCCTGAGACGCCCTCGGGAGGCCGACCGCTCAGGAAGCGCAGACCTCGACCAGGTGGTCGACGACCTCCGCAATCGGTAGGTCGATGCGTTCGCTGGTCCGGCGGTCCTTGACCTCGACCTTGCCGTCGACGATCCGCCGGCCACACGTCACGATCGTGGGGACGCCGATCAGGTCGGCGTCGTTGAACTTCTCCCCCGGGCTGGCGGCCCGCCGATCGTCCAGCAGCACCCGGATGCCCCGCGCGTCCAACTCGGCGGCGAGCTTCTCGGCGACCTCGAACGGCTCGGCGTTCTTGCCCGTCGCGACGATGTGGACGTCAGCCGGGCTGATCTCGCGCGGCCAGATGAGTCCCTTGTCGTCGTGGTTCTTCTCCGCGATCGCCGCGAGCGCCCGGCTGACACCGATGCCGTACGACCCCATCGTCACGACGACCTGCTTGCCGTTCTCGTCGAGGACCTTGAGGTCGAGCGCCTCGGCGAACTTCCGGCCGAGAGCGAAGATATGCCCGATCTCGACGCCACGGGCGATGGTCAGGGAGCTGCCGCACCTCGGGCAGGGGTCACCTTCGCGGATCTCCGCGGCGAAGATCGTCCCGTCGGCTTCGAAGTCGCGACCCGCCACCAGGTCGACGACGTGATTGCCGGGCTCGTTGGCGCCGGTCACCCAGCGGGTCCCGGCGACCACCCGCGGGTCGACGAGGTAGCGCACCTTGGCGGCCTTGTCCTCGCCCAGCACGTCGGGCCCGATGTAGCCGCGGACGAGTGCGGGGTTGGCAGCGAAATCCTCCTCCGTCGTCGCCTCGACCGTCGCGGGGTACACCTGGGCACCCAGGCGCTTCTCGTCGACTTCGCGGTCGCCGGGGACGCCGATGGCCAGTAGCTCGGACTCACCCGTGGGGTGGACGAGCTTCACGATGAGGTTCTTCAGGGTGTCTGACGCCTGCCAGGGCCGGTCGTCGCGGCGCAGCTTCTCCTGGGAGTTGAGCAGGTTGACCAACGTCTCGATGGTCGGTGTGTCGGGGGTGTCCTCGACGTGCGCGGCGGGCAGCCCGTCGTACGGCATCGCCTCGGGCACGGGGACCTCGACCGCCTCGGTGTTACCGGCGTAGTCGCAGGACGTGCAACGAACGAACGTGTCCTCGCCCACCTCGGTCGGCGTCAGGAACTCCTCGCTCAGCGAACCGCCCATCGCGCCCGCCATCGCCGTGACGATCACGTGGTCGAGGCCCAGGCGGTTGAACGTGCTGATGTAGGCGTCGCGGTGCTTGGTGTAGGACGCCACCAGGCCGGCGTCGTCGACGTCGAAGGAGTAGGAGTCCTTCATCGAGAACTCCCGACCGCGCATGATGCCGGCACGGGGCCGCGGCTCGTCGCGGTACTTCCACTGGATCTGGTAGATCGACAGCGGAAGGTCCTTGTAGGACGAGAAGAGGTCCTTGACCAGGAGGGTGAAGATCTCCTCGTGCGTGGGACCCAGGAGATAGTCGTTGCCCTTGCGGTCCTTCAACCGGAAGATGTCGTCGCCGTACTCCGTCCAGCGGCCGGTGCGCTCATAGGGCTCACGCGGCAGCAGCGCCGGCAGGTGGATCTCCTGGAACCCCGCGGCGTCCATCTCTTCGCGTACGACCCGCTCGACGTTGAGGTACGCCCGCCACCCGAGCGGCAGCCAGGAATAGATGCCAGGTGCGGCCCGGCGGATGTAACCGGCCCGGACCAACAGCCGGTGGCTCGGGACCTCGGCATCCGCGGGATCTTCGCGCAGTGTTCGCAGGAACAGCGTCGACATCCGCAGGATCACGGCATTTCTCCTCGGCTACACGGGTGGCCACGTCACCACCAGGGGATTTGCCGAGGATACCGGCCTTCGGCCACCAGCCAGCCACGGGTTTGCCGCGTGGCGTCCACCTGGAGCGGGTCGGCGAGCGCGGGCCCTCGCCGGCCGCTTCACCTACCCGACCGGCCTGGGCATCCAGGCGGGGATCAGCTCCGGGTCACGTGGGTACTGCTCGAGATCGTCGAGCCAGGTCTCGTCCAACGGCTCGGGTCGCAGGTCCGGCTTGCTGTCGTAGTCGAAGTCGACGGAGAACCTGCCGGTGGCATCCATCCGGAACGTCGCCGTGAACCACGCGCCCTTACCGGGCTCGTAGGTGACTTCCCTCAGCTCCTCGAACAGCAGGAAGAGCTGCGCGACCGGAAGGGAGACCGACGCGCGTTCGCCGTTCGGCCTGACGATCGTCCCCCGAAACTCGGTCACGATGGTGACCATGTAGCAGACGACCTCAACAGACTCCCACTCGTCTGTAAGCTCGTCGACCAAGACTTGGCCGATCTGCTGGTACAGCTCAGTGTGGTCTGCCATCTGCTCTCCCCTCAGCGATTCCGGAAGACCCTGGGGACCGTCTCGGTCGTGCCATTCGGCCTCGTAATGGTGTACTCAACCACGTAAAGGTCCGGGCGTTCACCGGGGCCGGTATAGACAGGGTTGATTCTTACGTGGACCTGGTTGCCGCCGCGCAACTCGTTGGCCCACATCTGCTCCATGTTGTACCACTCACGCCGTCCCCTGCTGTTGAGTTGAGCGGATTGCGGGAGCATGTTGATCCCCTCGCCCGCACCGCCGAACTGCGTACCAAACAGGTGTCCGCCCTCGTCCCCCGGATTGCCGACACCGCGACCGGCGCCGTGGCCCGCCCGGCCCTGCTGGCCACCATGGCGGACGCCGCTTCGCAGGACGAGTTGACCTTCCGCACGGATCACCCGGCCGTGCTGGTCGGTCATGTAAACGTAGTTGCTGTTGGCCCTGCCGTTGTGGACCCGATAGATGGTGTTGGGCTCCCAGTTGGGAGAGTTGGTAGTGCCCCGTCGGCGGCGGTTGAGCTCGCGGGTCCAGTTGCGAGGCCCGCCAGCCTGCACCACGCGCACCCTTCGGCCGGTCATGGCCGAGAGCCGACGAACGATTGCCCTGGCGACCCTGGTGTTGGCGCGAGCCATGACGACCTCCCCGCTCGACCACGCCTTCTGGACAACCTACGGTAGATCGACACAGGTGATCAGAAACTTCTCCACAATGGCCACTAGGCTCATCGACACCGCGATGCCGGTCGGTAAAGTCACAAGCGGCATCTCAGACGAAGGGGAGGGCGGCTGTGGCCGACGTCAGCGCCAACGATTTCGACCGGTTGTTCAACGACGCGTTGTCGACCCTGCGCCCCCTGGTCGCGCAGAGCCAGAGCGAGTCTGACGGCGACAGCGAGCCGCCCGAGCCCATCCGTGGCGTCGGTGAGGCGCTCGACGGCCACGTCCGTGTCACCGCCCGGCCGGGTGGCCAGATCGAAGCGGTGGAGCTGAATCCCCGCGCCCTCCGGTCAGATTCCGAGACCCTCGCGCAGGCGTTCGCCGACGCCTCCAACGCCGCGCTCCAGGACCTCCAGCAAAAGCTCAGCGCGGCCCTGCCGGCGATGCCCGACCAGGCCGAGTTGTTCGAACGCCTGAAGGAGTTCCAGAACCAATCGATGGTTCAGATGCAGCGTTACCTCCAGGCGATCACCGACGTGCAAGACCGGATCGACAGGGACTGACCGATGGGTGAGCAGGTCGACGTCGGATGGGACAAGCTGCGGCGCGCGGCCGGTGACGTGGATGACGTCGCCCAACGCCTGGGTCGCGAGCTCCAGTCGACGCAGGGCGAGCTCGCGGGATACGGCGAGCCGTGGGGCGGCGACGAGATCGGCATGCTGATCGGCATCACCCACCAGGTGGTCTCGGAGTTCGCGTTCGAAAAGCTCGGCGAACTCCAGGAGGACCTGGCCACGCATTCCCAGGCCCTGGAAGGCGTCGCCACGACCTACCGCGACAACGAAGAAGGCGGCCAGCAGGCGATGGAGCAGCTGGGCAACGGCGCGGAAGCGATCTGAGGGGGACTCGGTCATGGGGTTGCAGCTTCCGGGTGAGCTGGTCACCGTCCTCGGCATGATTGGCATCAACTGGCCCGAAGGCGACGAGGAGAAGCTCTTCCGGATGGGCCAGACCTGGCTCGACTTCTCCGGCAACCTCGGGCAGATCTCCGGCGATGCCGAGAAGGCCGCCGAAGCGGTCTGGACGGGTCACCAGGGCCCGACCGTCGAGGCGTTCAAGGAAATGTGGGACAAGCACGGCGGCACGAAGAACCTCGACATCGCCTCAGGCGCGGGGATGGGTTTCGGTCTCGGGCTGTTCCTCTACGCTGTGATCCTCCTCATCCTGAAGATCAACGCGATGATCCAGCTGGTGTTCCTGGCGATCGCCATTGCCCAGGCGATCGCGACCGCGGTGGCGACGTTCGGAGCCTCGCTGTTGCAGATCCCGATCTTCCGTCAGATCACCAAGACCATCATCGAGAACCTCCTCTGGATGGCGATCGAGAAGATCATCTAGGGCGGCCGCTCTTCTCGCCGGAAATCTCCTCACGGAGCTGGCCGCGGCCTTCTGGACGATCAGGGTGATGACCCCGGCCAGCACGATCGCGGCCATGTTGATGCCCAGTTGGGCGGCTGCGCCCGCGGCCTCTCTGCCATCCCAGAGAGCCAGCGCCAGGGCGAGGTCACCGGCTGCCGGCACTGTCGTCACCGAGATGAAGACGCCCACCAGGGCACCCGACTTCGCCGATGTCAACGACAGCACACCCGCGATCCCGGCGATGAAGGCCACGACGAACGACCACCGGTCCGGCCGCCAGATGAACCCGGTCAAGGGACGCGGGGACGTCAGCACCGACGCGTCGATCCACCCGAACGCCGCCGCGACCAGGCAGGCGACAGTGGTGACGACGATGGCGCCGGCGAACCCGACCGCGAGGGTGACCAACGACTGGCGGAGCAGGCTGTAGCGGCGATGCACCAGACCCACGGCGAGTCCCGCCAGCGGGCCGAACTCGGGCCCCACCACCATGGCACCGACCACGAGGATCGACGAGTCGAGAATGACCGCGATCGCCGCCAGGATCGCGGCCAGGCTGAGGAACCACACGAAGGTCTTCGAGAGCGCGGCCTCCGCGTCGGTCCGGCGTACGACCTCCTCCCAGATCACCGCGTCCGCGCCCTCGCCCGGCGCGTCATCCTCGGCCCGCTCGGCCGCCACCGAGACCGCCGTGTCGACCGTCTCGAGCGCGATCGTGCCCGACACGTCGACGCCGAGGCGACGGAGTTCGCAGATGAGTTCGTCGACCGACTCGCGTGCCACGTCAGCGAGGACGAGGTCGCCAGGCGGGCGAAGCGACGACCCGGGCAGGACGGCGAGGTTGGCGACACCCGGGCAGCCGTCGAGCAGCCCGACGACCTCATCGGTGAGCGTGGACGGCGATGTCACCCTCAGATGGAGCACGCCGAACATCGTAGGCCGGGCGTTGTCGGCGCCCGCCGCGGCCGCTGCGGCCGGCGCGGCCGCCGCGGCTCAGGGGGTGCCGTATCCGCCACCGCCCGGCGTCTCGATCACGAGGACGTCTCCCGGCACCACCTCGACCGAATCCGCGCCCGCCAGGTCCACAACGGTCCCGTCGGCGCGTTCCACGCGGTTGTGGCCGAGGTCGCCGGGCGATCCGCCGGCCATGCCGTACGGCGGGACCCGGCGGTGGCCCGACAACAGCCCGACGGTGACGGGTTCGAGGAACCGCAGCCGGCGTACCGCGCCATCCCCGCCACGCCAGCGGCCCGCACCACCGCTCCCCTGGCGGATCGAGAAGCTCTCGACCTGGACGGGGAACCGCCACTCCAGCACCTCGGGGTCGGTGAGCCGGGAGTTCGTCATGTGCGTCTGCACCACCGCAGCACCGTCGAAACCGTCACCGGCACCCGAGCCTGACGCCACGGTCTCGTAGTACTGGTACCGGTCGTTCCCGAACGTCACGTTGTTCATCGTCCCGGACCCTTCCGCCTGCACACTGAGCGCGGCGTACAACGCGCCCGTCACCGCCTGGGAGGTCTCGACGTTCCCCGCGACCACGGCGGCTGGGAAGACCGGCCCGAGCATGGAGCCCTCGGGTACGACGATCCGCAGCGGTCGCAGGCAGCCGTCGTTGAGCGGGATGTCGTCGTCGACCAGGGTCCGGAAGACGTAGAGCACCGCCGCCTTCGCGACCGAGGCGGGTGCGTTGAAGTTCGTGTCGAGTTGGGGCGAGGTGCCGGTGAAGTCAATCGTCGCGGTGCGCTCGGCGTGGTTGACGTCGACCCGCACCTCGATCTGCGCGCCCGAATCCATCTCGTAGCTGTAGGACCCGCCCTGGAGGGTGTCGATCACCCGGCGGACCGCCTCCTCGGCGTTGTCCTGCACGTGTCGCATGTACGCCTGAACGACGTCGAGGCCGAAGTGGGCGATCATCTTGCGCACCTCCTCGACACCCTTTTCGCTGGCGGCGATCTGGGCGCGGAGGTCAGCAAGGTTGGTGGTCGGATTGCGGGAGGGGTACGCCGCCTCGGTGAGCAGGCGCAGCGTTTCTTCCTCGCGGAAACGACCATCTTCGACGAGAAGCCAGTTGTCGAAGAGCACGCCCTCCTCGTGGACGGTGCGGCTCAGCGCCGGCATCGAGCCCGGTGTCAGGCCACCGATCTCGGCGTGGTGGCCGCGCGAGGCGACGAAGAACAACACGGTCTCCCCCGCGTCGTCATACACCGGGGTCACGACGGTCACGTCAGGTAGATGGGTGCCACCGTGGTACGGATCGTTGACGGCGTAGATGTCGCCGGGCTTCATGCGCTCGCGCCGCCGGCTGATCACCTCCTGCACGCTCGCGCCCATCGAGCCGAGATGCACCGGCATGTGCGGAGCATTGGCGATGAGGCTCCCGTCGGGAGCGAACAGCGCGCAGGAGAAGTCCAGCCGTTCCTTGATGTTGACCGACTGGGCCGTCGACTCCAGCCGGGCGCCCATCTGCTCGGCGATGGACATGAAAAGATTGTTGAAGATCTCCAGCAGCACCGGATCGACCTCTGTGCTGACCCGGTCCGCGTCGACGCGGGCGCGGACGCGCTGGACCCGCAGGTGGCCGTGCTCGGTGACGGTCGCGGACCAGCCGTCGTCGACCACGGTGGTGGCGTTCGCCTCGGCGATGATCGCCGGACCGGCCACCGTGTCGGAGGGACGCAGGAGTTCGCGCTGGTAGAGCGGCACCTGGTGCCACGCCCCGCTGGCGTACATCGGCACCGTGTCAACCAGACCTTGCGGCCGGCGTTCGCCAGTGTCAACCAGGCCTTGCGAATGGCCGGTGGGCGGATCGCCCATGTGTGACAGGTCCGGCTGCTCGGTCAGGCCCACCGCCTCGACCGAGATCGCCTCGACGACGAGCGGGCGGTCCATCAGGAAGGAGTACGTACGCCTGTAAGCGACCTCGAACTCCCCCGTCATCGCGGCCGGATCGCCAAGCCGCACAGGGATGGCGGTGTCGGTGCCGTCATAACGGAGGTGGGCGCGCCGGGCCACCCGGATCCGGTCGGAGGGTACGTCCTCGTCGAGCAGTTCGCCCCGCGTCACCGCCTCGAGTGAGTCTGCGACGTTGGTGAGGCGTTCCATCGCGGCGGGCGACAACGTGCACTCGACCGACTGCTCGCGCATCGCGGTGGTGTCGGCGAGGCCAATTCCCAAGGCGGACAGGACTCCTGCCATCGGCGGCACCAGGACCGTGCGGATGCCAAGCGAGTCCGCGACCGCGCAGGCGTGCTGCCCACCGGCTCCGCCGAAGGTCGTCAGAACGTACTCCGTGACGTCGTGGCCCTTCTGCACCGAGATCTTCTTCACCGCGTTCGCCATGTTGGCCACGGCGATCTGGACATAGCCCTCGGCGACCTGTTCGGGCGTACGATCGTCGCCGGTCCGCGCGGCGATCTCCCCCGCGAGTTCGGCGAACAGTTGCCGCACCACGCCAGCATCGAGCGGCTGATCGCCGTTGGGTCCGAAGACGTGCGGGAAATGCGCCGGCTGGACCCGCCCCAGCATGACGTTGGCGTCGGTGACCGTGAGCGGTCCGCCGTTGCGATAGCAGGCCGGCCCCGGGTCGGCGCCCGCGGAGTCCGGGCCCACGCGGTAGCGGCTCCCGTCGAAATGCAGGATCGACCCGCCACCGGCCGCCACGGTGTGGATGTCGAGCATCGGCGCGCGCAGGCGTACGCCCGCGACCAGGGTGTTGAACACCCGCTCGTACGCACCCGCGTAGTGCGAGACGTCGGTCGACGTGCCGCCCATGTCGAAGCCGATGACCTTGTTGAAGCCAGCCAGGGCGGACATCCGCACCATGCCGACAATGCCGCCCGCTGGTCCGGACAGGATCGCGTCCTTGCCCCGGAAATGACCGGCCTCGGCGAGGCCACCGTTGGACTGCATGAACATCAGGCGTACGCCGGACAGCTCGGCCGCGACCTGCCGCACATAGCGGCGCAGGATTGGCGAGAGATACGCGTCCACCACGGTCGTGTCCCCGCGCGGGACGAGCTTCAGCAACGGGCTCGCCTCACTCGACAGCGACACCTGCGGAAAGCCGATCTGCTCGGCGAGTTTGCCGATCTCCACCTCGTGCTGGGGGTGCAGATGGCTGTGCAGGCAGACGATCGCCACCGCGCGGATACCGTCGTCGTACGCCTGGCGGAGCTCGACCGCAAGGGCGTCAAGGTCGGGTTGGCGGAGGGCGCTGCCGTCCGCCGCGATCCGCTCATCAACCTCGACGACACGCTCGTGCAGGAGTTCGGGAAGGACGATGTCGCGGTCGAAGATGCGGGGGCGATTCTGGTAGCCGATCCGCAGAGCGTCACCGAAACCCTTGGTGACAACGAGGACCGTCCGCTCACCCTTGCGCTCCAGCAGCGCGTTGGTGGCGACGGTCGTACCCATCCGGACCGCCTCGATCCGCTCGGCAGGCACGTCGTCGCCAAGCTGGAGGCCAAGCAGCGTATGGATCCCGGCGACCGCGGCGTCCTGATAGCGCGCGGGATTGTCGGACAACAGCTTGTGTGTCACGAGGGTGCCGTCCGGCCGCCGGGCCACCACGTCAGTGAACGTGCCGCCGCGGTCGATCCAGAACTGCCAGGTCCCGCGCCCCATTGTCGAGCTCCTTCCCTCCGCAGGGGTAGATGTCAAGCCGTCATTGCGCCGTGCTGTCGCGCTCGGCGTATGCCTCGACAAGCTGTGCGAGGGCGTCGTCGAGATAGCGTCCGAGGAGTCGTTCGGCCGTTCGTCCGTCGCCGCGCTCCAGCACTTGGAGGATCTCGACATTGCGGTCGAGATACGGCTCGTGGAACCTTCGCGGGTCGGCCATCACGTGGAACACCAGGCGCAGCTCGGCCAGCAGCCCGCGCATGATCTCGTCGACCCGCGAGCTGCCGGCCAGGCCCGCGATCGCCTGGTGGAAGCGGATGTTCGCCGTACCCAGGTCACGCCAGGCGCGGCGCCGCGCCGCCGACCGGCCGGCCTTCACCTCCGTCCGAATCGAGGTCAGGTCAGGCAGGGGCGAACCAACGGTGCGGACCGCCGCGCACTCGACGATCTGCCGGACGCGATACAGGTCGATCAGGTCATCGAGCGCGAGCCGGCGCACGAACACACCGCGATTGAGCTCGTGCGCCAGAAGGCGCTCGTGGGTGAGGAGCCGGAACGCCTCCCGCAGCGTGTTACGCGAGACCCCCAGGGCACCACCGATCGCGTCTTCCGGAAGTCGCGCACCCGGGAGGAAGTAGCCCTCAGCGATCCGGCTGCGCAGGATGTCGGCGACCAACTCCGCCGTGCTCGACCGGCCCAGTAGGAGGCGATCGGCCTCGAGGCCCCGGAGGCCGGCGTTCGCGCCGTCACCGGGCGACCCGTCCGCGACGACCATAAAACCTCCGAGATCTACGAAATCCTTCGAGATCAACCTCTTGTGGGATCGTTCAACAATCCTTACCGTGAACCGTAGCACCATCTGTGAGGCCTCGGCAGTACCCACTTTCCTCTGGTTCAGCCCAGCAGTCAGCAGTGGCAGCGCCGCGCCGCGCCCAGAGTCGTCGTACGACGCGGATCCGAGCACGACCATCTGTCGTCCTGTGAGGTCAGCCATGACGTCGTCGCCTACCCGGAATCCAAGTTCCGAAGAAGAAAGCATTTCCGAAGAAGAAAACCAAGCCTTCGCCTGGTATCACACCCTCGGTCGCCGGGGACGCCGCGCTTTTGTCGGCGCCTTTGGCGGGTACGGCCTGGATTCCTACGACTTCCAGGTCTTACCTCTCAGCCTTGTCGCACTCGCGGCGACCCTCCAGATTACGACTGGACAGGCAGGCCTGTTGGCGACCGTGACCCTCGTCGTGTCGGCGTTCGGCGGCGCGCTCGCGGGAGTTCTCGCTGACCGACTGGGCCGTACCCGCACCCTCATCATCACGGTCGCGACGTACGCCGTCTTTACCGTCCTCTGCGGATTCGCGCCCAACTACGAAACCCTGCTGGTTTTCCGGGCGCTGCAAGGACTCGGCTTCGGCGGCGAATGGGCGACAGGTGCGATCCTGGTCGCCGAATACGCCCGGCCGCATCTTCGTGGCCGGACGGTTGCCTTCATCCAGAGTGCCTGGGCGGTTGGGTGGGGGCTCGCGGTCATCGTCTATACCGTGGTGTTCGCGCTCGTGCCCGAAGATCTTGCCTGGCGGGTGTTGTTCTGGACCGGCGCGATTCCAGCCCTGCTCATCATCTACGTCCGCCGGCACGTCGTGGACGCGCCTGTCGCCACTGAACGTCGCCAGCGCGCGAACGGTTGGGATTCGTTCGCCGGCATCTTCCGTGCGCGGCACCTGCGTACCACGTTGTTCGCGAGCCTGCTCGCCACCGGGACACAGGGCGGCTATTACACCCTCGCCACCTGGATTCCGCCCTACCTCAAGACCGAACGTAACCTGACCGTCGTCGGCACCGGCGGCTATCTGGCGTTCCTCATTACGGGAGCGTTCACCGGATATCTCACCGGCGGATATCTCACCGACCGGCTCGGCCGCAAGCGCACATTCACGCTTTTCGCGGCGCTGTCGGCGGTGCTCGTCCTCGCCTACACACAGATTCCGGTGGGCGCGAACACCGCCATTCTGTTGCTTGGATTCCCGCTGGGATTCAGCGCGTCGGCAATCTTCAGCGGTTTCGGGGCTTTCCTGTCTGAGCTTTATCCCACTCAACTACGCGGCACCGGCCAAGGATTCACCTACAACTTCGGCCGCGGTGTGGGCGCGTTGTTCCCCACCATCGTCGGCTTTCTCGCCGAAACCGTTGGCGTCGGTGGCGCCATGGGGTTCGGTGCGCTGGCCTACGGCCTCGCGGTCGTCGCGTTACTGGGTCTGCCCGAAACCCGCGGCCGCGAACTCACCTAGCGGTTTGAGAAGGAGTACGCACCATGACCACCACACCCGACCTGGCCGGGCGAGCACTCTCGCGGCTCGACCCCAGCACCACCGGCATGGCCTACATCCCGCCGTCCCGGGCACGAGCGTTGTTCCGGAAGGGGACAGTCTCGCCGACGGCCGGCTGGTCGGCGGGATTCACCCAGGCCAACCTGATCGCCGTACCCTCCGACTGGGCGTACGACGTCCTGCTGTTCGCGCAGCGCAACCCTCGCGCCTGCCCGGTGCTCGACGTCACCGACCCCGGCTCGGTCCGCTCACCGCTCGCCCCCGACGCGGACCTGCGCACCGACCTGCCGGCGTACCGCGTCTGGCGCGACGGCGAGCTGGTCGACGAGCCGGCCGACGTACGCCGCTACTGGCGCCCGGACCTGGTGGCGTTCCTGATCGGCTGCAGCTTCACCTTCGAGACGGCACTGCGGGAGGCAGGCGTACCCCTGCGCCATGTGGAAGAAGGCCGCAACGTCCCGATGTACGTCACGACCCGCCCCTGCCGCTCCGCCGGCCGGCTGCGGGGTCCGATCGTGATGTCGATGCGACCGATCCCGTCAGAACTCGTCGCGACCGCGGTCCGGGTGACGGCCGCGATGCCGGGCGTGCACGGTGCACCGCTCCACGTCGGCGACCCTTCCGGGCTCGGCATCACCGACCTCGACCGTCCGGACTTCGGTGACGCGGTGACGATCCGGCCCGGCGAGGTGCCGGTCTTCTGGGGGTGCGGCACCACACCCCAGGCCGCCATCATGACCTCGCGCCCGCCGTTCGCCATCACCCACGCACCTGGCCACATGCTGGTGACCGACGTACCCGACGCGACCTATCGGTACGACTGAGGTGAGGCCTTCACCTGCGGACAGCTGAGCCGAGGCCGCTGAGCCGAGGCCGCTGAGCCGAGTTGGCCGCCGGTTCCATGATCAAGTCCGAGAAACTGTTCATCGATTGGACCTTGGGTGAACAGTTTCTCGGACTTGATCATGGAAGCCTGTGGATGACGACAGACTTGACCAAGCACGATCGCGCAACTCTTGGGTCCATGCCTGCCCCGACCCCGATTCCACCCGAGCTTCTCCGCCGGCCCTTTCACCTCGACGAGGCGCGTCGGCTCGGCCTGTCCCTACAAACGCTGCGTGGTCGCCGCTTCCGTCGGCTCTTCCGCAGCGTTTATGTCTCGGCCGCAGTCCCAGTGACCCTTGAGCTGATGGTGCGAGCGGCGCGGCTGGCCCTTCCGGAGTCCGCCGTCTTCAGCCACGAGACCGCCGCCGTATTGCGGAACCTTCCCGTACCCGCGGACGACCGGCTTCATGTCACCATGCCTGCCGGATCCGCCCATCCTGAGATCCGGGGAATCGTGGTTCACAAGGCATTGATGGGAGATGCCGCAACCTTCCGCGGGGTCCCGGTCACCACCGCCGAACGTACCTTCACCGATCTCGCCCGGACCCTGCCGCTGGTTGAGGCGGTCGTGCTCGGGGACGCGATGGTCCGGCGGGGATTCACCACACCGGAACACTGGCGTGTGCCGCAGCGGAATGCAAGGGCCGCGGCGCGAACTCCACGCGGCAGGCGGCCAGCTTGGCCCGACGCTGTGTCGACTCTCCGATGGAGACCCGGCTGAGGCTACTGTTCGTACTCGCCGGGCTCCCAGAACCCCAACCAGGCTTGGAGATCCTGGACAACCACGGGCAATGGGTGGCCACCGCCGACCTGCAGTACCGCGCGCAGCGGATCGCGATCGAGTACGACGGCGACCTCCACCGCACCAACAAGCGGAAGTGGCGGCATGACGTGGCGGCCCGCGAGACTCTGCGCCAGCTCGGCTGGGAGGTCATCATCCTCACCGCCGACGACATCTTCGTACGCCCGCACCACACGCTAGTCCGGGTCCACGACGCCCTACGTGCTCGAAACCATCCGGATGTCCCAGCCACCCTCGAACCCCAGTGGCAGAGCCATTTCCAGCCCCGCGGCTACCTCACTGACACTTGGCAATAGAAGCGGTTCCCTTTGACGGAAGGATATCGACGATGCCGGCCAGCGCCGGCCCGCTACTTGTCGTTTGTCCGGCAACCAAACGGCGTACCGAGGCACCAGTAAACGGGCATGAACGCTCGGAGCTCGCCCTCCTGGCGGTAGACCCGGAACTCCCGCGTGAACGTCTTGCCGTCGGCGGTGGGGAGCTCGATCGAGAGGTACCGCGCCGCGTAATAACAACAGCCGTTCACGAGCTTGCTCGACACAACCCTCGGAGCTTCGGTGGGCCGGGGAACCTTCTCCTGCCGGGCGTTCGGCAAAGATTCCTTACACCACTCCACCACTGTGCTGTAGGTCTCGCAGAGAGCAACATCGTCACCCGCCTGAGCGATCTTGACGATCGTCACGAGCAGGCGCCGTGCTTCGTTCTCGGAGACAGGCTTCGCGTCGGTCAGAGCATCACTCCCGCCGGCAATATGTCCCAGGACATATCCGGCGCCGAACCCGACGCCCACCAGCGCCACCACACACAGACTGACGAGCACCCTGCGCACCGTCACGTCGACCTCGCCTCCCCACGGACCACACGCACTCCACGTAGGCGTACCGTCCCCGAGGCGGCACGCCTACCGAGACCGCAGGGTCGCGAAGGACGAAGAATCCGTGATGCGGCCCCTCACCAACGGCGGACGCCCGCCTTCACGGATGGCTCAGAAGAGGACCGTCATGAACGTCGCGGTCTGGGTGAAGCCGACCCGGGCGTACGCGCGGCGCGCCGGCAGGTTGAAGTCGTTGACGTACAACGTCGCCACCGGAGCCACCTCCCGCAGCCCCGCGGCGACCACTGCCGCGACCCCCGCCGCCGCCAGCCGCTCCCCGCGCCGGTCGGGTCGCACCCACACGCCCTGGATCTGGAACGCGCGCGGCGTCGCGACACCGATCTCGGCCTTGAAGACCACCTCGTTGTTCTCGATCCGCGCGAACGCGTAGCCCCGGCTCACCAGGTCGGCGACCCGCCCACGGTAGTAGGCGCCGCCGTCCCGCGCCTCCGGCGACACCCCCAACTCCTCGCTGAAGAATGCGACGCTCGCGCGGTAGACCAGATCCAGCTCGTCCATCCGCACCCGGCGTACCAGCGGATCCGGGCGCACCGACGGCGGACGGCACATGGTGAGGAACGGCTGCTCCACCCGCACTCCCCGGGCGGGCCCCCACGACGGCTCCAGCGTCCGCCACATCGGGACGACCGCCTCGCGCGGGCCCCAGACCGACGAGCAGGTACGGCCGGCCCGGATCGCCCGGTCCGCGAACGCTACGGCCGCCGCGGGCGTCGCCGCGACCGGGACCAGGTTGGCGCCGGCGTAGCACAGGGAGACCAGTCGGCCGCGTTCCTCGAATCCCCACACCTGGGCACCCAGGCGGCGAAGGTCGGACCCCGCCGCCCGCAACCGGGCGTCGACGAAGACGTTCGTCGACGGGTCGGCGTCGAGAATCCGCCGGATAGCGGCGAGATCGGTGGTACGCAGAAGCCGAACCTGCTCGGTCGTTTCGAGCATCCGCCCTCCTCCGCGTTCCTGGCCCGACGAAGGGGTACGCCGCCGACTAGCGCACCACAACCTCGGGCGTGCCTGAGGGTACCCCGGCGCCCTTCAGATCCTCCGCGATCCGCATCGCCTCGTCGATCAGCGTCTCGACGATCTGGCTCTCGGGCACCGTCTTGACGACCTCGCCCTTGACGAAGATCTGGCCCTTGCCGTTGCCGGAGGCGACACCGAGGTCGGCCTCGCGCGCCTCACCCGGACCATTCACCACGCAGCCCATGACGGCGACGCGCAGCGGCACCTCCATGCCCTCCAACCCGGCCGTGACCTCCTCGGCCAGCGTGTAGACGTCCACCTGGGCCCGCCCGCAGGACGGGCAGGAGACGATCTCGAGCTTGCGCGGGCGGAGGTTCAACGACTCGAGGATCTTGATGCCGACCTTGACCTCCTCGGCGGGAGGAGCAGACAGGGAGACCCGGATGGTGTCGCCGATGCCCTTGGACAGCAGCGCGCCGAACGCGACCGCGGACTTGATGGTGCCCTGGAACGCCGGACCGGCTTCGGTGACGCCGAGGTGCAGGGGGTAGTCGCACTGCTCGGCGAGGAGTTCGTACGCGCGGACCATGACCACCGGGTCGTGGTGCTTGACGGAGATCTTGAAGTCGCGGAAGTCGTGCTCCTCGAAGAGGCTGGCTTCCCACAACGCGGACTCCACCAGCGCCTCCGCGGTCGGCTTGCCGTACTTCTGGAGCAGCCGCGGGTCGAGCGAGCCGGCGTTCACACCGATCCGGATGGACACACCGGCGTCAGCCGCGGCGCGGGAGATCTCCTTCACCTGGTCGTCGAACTTCCGGATGTTGCCGGGATTGACCCGGACCGCGGCACAGCCCGCATCGATCGCGGCGAAGACGTACTTTGGCTGGAAGTGGATGTCGGCGATCACCGGGATCTGGGACTTGCGGGCGATCGTCGGCAATGCCTCGGCGTCGTCCTGGCTCGGCACCGCCACCCGCACGATGTCGCACCCGGTCGCGGTGAGCTCCGCGATCTGCTGCAAGGTGGCGTTGACATCGGTCGTGGGGGTCGTCGTCATCGACTGCACCGAGACCGGCGCGTCGCCGCCGACGAGAACCTTGCCCACTCTGATCTGCCGGGTCTTGCGGCGCTCGGCCAGGGTCGGTGACGGCGTGGTTGGCATACCCAGATCGATGCTTGTCACCATCTGTCCTTCGGTGCGGGTCCCGCGCGCTCTCGCGGCCGGTCAACCATCAGGGTTCCATCCTCCGGCTCGTCATATGCGTACGGGGTTGACGATGTCGGCGTACAGCAGAATGACGCCCATCACCACGATGACGCTGGCGACCGCGTAGGCGAGCGGCAGGGCGCGGGCGACGTCGACGTATCCCGGATCCGGCTTGCCCCGCAGGCGGGCGAACGCGCGCCGGAGCCCTTCGTAGATCGCGCCGGCCATGTGGCCGCCGTCCAGCGGCAGGAGCGGGATGAAGTTGAACAACGCGACGAAGAGGTTCAGAGCGGCAAGCCACTGGACGAACCCCGCGATGCGTACCGAAACGGGCACCTCAGCGGTGGCGATCTGGCCGGCGACGCGGCTCGCTCCGACGATGCTCATCGGGCTGTCCATGGCGCGTTCGTCGCCGAACGCGGCCCGCGCCACTCCGACCATGCGCTCGGGCAGGTGCGCCATCGCCTCGACGGTGGCCACGGTGAGCCGGCCCATCTCGGAGACGACAGCGACCGGCCCCTGTCGCTCGTATACCTGTGCCGGAGTGATGCCGAGGAAGCCGACCCGCTGCAACTCGGACGGGTTGGTGGGGTTGGGCCGGTCGGCGGCGATCAGGTTGGCGTGCAGGGTCTTCTGCTGGCCGTCCCGCTCCACCACGATGGTCGTACGGCTGGCGCCGGCCTCCCGGATCAGCTTGGACACCTGGTCCCAGGTGGTGATGTGTACGCCGTTGAACTCGACGATCCGGTCACCCGCCTGGAGTCCGGCCTGCTTCGCCGGTGAGATCGGGTCCTGGGGAGTGCACTCGCGCTGGCCCGCGGCAGCCGGGATCACACAGTCGGGCACCGCGCTCACAGTCGGCTTGGGGACCGCGATCCCGAAGCCCATGAGGACCACCGAGAAGAGGATCACCGCGAGGAAGACGTTCATGAGCGGACCGCCGCTCATGATGATGAGCTTCTGCCACCACTTCTTGGTGTAGAAGAGGCGGTGCTCCTGGCCGGGCGGCGTCTCCTCGGCGGAGGCGGTGCGGGCCTCCTCGATCAGCGTCTGGAACGGGCCGGTGCTCGACCGCCGCATCCGTCCGTCAGACGCCGGCGGGAACATCCCGATCATCCGGACGAACCCGCCGAACGGGATCAGCTTGACGCCGTACTCCGTCTCGCCTCGCCGGCGGGACCACAGGGTCTTGCCGAAACCCACCATGAACTGCGTGACCCGGACGTTGAAAAGCTTCGCCGGCACCATGTGGCCCACCTCGTGCAGAGCCACCGAAGCGAGGACGCCCGCGAAGAAGACAAGTGCTCCGAGGATCGCGATCAGGTCCATGTGGAGGCGCCTTCCTGGTTGACCGGTGCGGCCGTGTGCGGGTCGATGAGCTGCCGGGCTCGCTCGCGGGCCCATGACTCGGCTTCGAGGACGTCCTCGAGGGTCGCCGGCGTGCTACCGCCGCCAGCGTCGTGAGGGTACTCCGCGAGGACGGCAGCCACCGTATCCACGATGCCGAGGAAGGGCAGCCGGCCAGCGGTGAACGCGGCCACGCACTCCTCGTTGGCGGCGTTGTAGACGGCTGGCGCCGCGCCGCCGCGGATCCCGGCCTCGCGGGCCAGTTGGACCGCAGGGAAGGCGTCGTTGTCGAGGGGTTCGAACTCCCACGCCGTCGCCTTCGACCAGTCACAGGGCGGCGCGGCGTCTGGCACCCGGTCGGGCCAGCCCAGCGCGAGTGCGATGGTCAGCCGCATGTCGGGCGGGCTAGCCTGCGCGATCGTCGAGCCGTCGTAGAACTCCACCATCGAGTGCACGATCGACTGCGGGTGGACCACGACCTCGATGTCGGCGTACGGAACGTCGAACAACTCGTGCGCCTCGATCACCTCCAGGCCCTTGTTGACCAGGGTCGCGGAGTTGATCGTGATCACGTGGCCCATGTTCCAGGTGGGGTGGGCGAGGGCCTGCTCCGGGGTCACCTCGCCGAGCTCCGACCGAGCCCGCCCGCGGAAGGGGCCGCCGCTCGCGGTGACCACGAGCCGGCGTACCTCGGAGCGGGCGCCGCCACGCAGGCACTGGGCGAGCGCGGTGTGCTCGGAGTCGACCGGAACGATCTGACCTGGCTTGGCGGCGGCCTTCACCAGCGAACCGCCCGCGATCAGGGACTCCTTGTTGGCGAGCGCGAGGGTCCGGCCGGTCGCGAGTGCGGCCAACGTGGGCGCGAGTCCCTGCGACTTGTCGATGCCGTTGAGAACGACGTCACACGGCCACTGGGCGAGCTCGGTGGCGGCGTCGGGCCCGGCGAGGATCTTGGGGACCTTGAACTCTCCCTGGGAGTATCCCCGCCGCTGGGCCTCGGCGTAGAACGCGAGCTGGAGGTCCTGGACCGCGGTCGCCCTAGCGACAGCCACGACGTCGACGCCGAGATCGAGGGCCTGGTGGGCGAGGACGTCGATCTGACCGCCGCCCGCCGCGAGCCCGACGACCCGGAACCGGTCAGGGTTACGGCGTACGACGTCGATCGCCTGAGTGCCGATCGAGCCCGTCGAGCCGAGGAGTACGACCTCTCGCATGCGCATAGTCTCCCTCATGGACCTGAGCGTTCGCTGGACGAGCGGCCGCCGGGCGCGCAGGGCCGAGCCTGAGGGGACCTCTCGGCGGAAGAAAATTGAAGGGCCGGTGTGGCGGTCGCCTCTCGGCGAATGGCGCGACGCGGCTCCAGCCAAACGGTATTCCGCGACGGCTGTTGGTGAGGCCCGGGGACACGGACCACACCGACCCGGGTGGTGTAGCACCCAGGCCTACCGATCTATTCCGGGTCGGCGGGAATCTGTCGGAAATTTCTGTCGCGGATGACTTATGGGTATGCCGTTGTTGACCCGGTCTGCTGTTGATCTGCCCGGCCGCCGAACGCCAATCCTCCGAACGCCAATCCTCCGAATGGAAGGGGTAGCGACCACATGCCATCCACTGCCGCCACCACCAGCGCACTGAAGGGACGCCTCGGGCCCGTCGGCGTCTGGCTCGGCGCCCTGAACTCCGCACCCACCACCGCGGCGCGCGAGGCCGCCGCCGAGGTCGACGAGCTGGGGTACGGCTCGCTGTGGGTCTCGGAGAGCCCGGTGACGAAGGACCCCTTCACCGCGTCCACGCTCCTGCTCGGCGCGACGGGTCGGCTGATCGTCGGGACCGGTATCGCCAACGTCTGGGCGCGGGACGCGGTCGCGACGAACGCCGCCACCATGACGATCGCGGAGGCCTACCCCGGGCGGTTCATCCTCGGGCTCGGCGTGAGCCACCAGCCGATCGTGAACGTACGCGGCCATGTGTACGAAAGGCCGCTCGCGAAGATGCGGAGCTACCTCGACGAGCTGGACGCGGCGGCATACGAAGGCCCCCGCCCGGCAGAACCGGCGCCGCGGGTGCTGGCCGCTCTCCGGCCGAAGATGCTCGAGCTTGCCCGCGACCGCGCCGACGGCGCCCATCCGTACTTCGTACCCACCTCGCACACCGCGCGGGCCCGCGAGGCTCTCGGTCCGTCGCCGCTACTCGTCCCCGAGCAGGCGGTGGTCGTGGAGACCGATCCGGACCGAGCCCGCGGGATCGCCCGGGCGTACATGTCGATGTACCTCACGCTCCCCAACTACGTGAACAACCTGCGCACTCTGGGGTTCGCCGACGAGGACGTCGAGGGCGGCGGGAGTGACCGGCTGGTGGACGCGGTGGTGGCCTGGGGCGACGTCGAGGCGATCAAGGCCCGGGTCGACGAGCACCTCGCCGGCGGCGCGGACCACGTACTCCTCCAGCCGCTCGCGCCGCGCGACGGCCTCGGGCTCGACCAACTGCGGACCCTCGCGCCCGCCCTGGTGAGCTAGCCCCGCCGAGGGTCAGCTAGCCGGCCGAGGCTTCGGCGGCGTCCACGATGTTGGTCAGCAGCATCGCGCGGGTCATCGGACCGACGCCGCCCGGCATCGGAGCCAGCCAGCCGGCAACCTCGCGTACGCCCGGATCGACGTCACCCACGAGGCCGGCGTCCGTGCGGGTGATGCCGACGTCGAGCACCGCCGCGCCGGGCCGGACCATCGCCGGCGTGATGAGTCCGGGTACGCCGGCCGCGGCCACCACGATGTCGGCAGCCCGCACGTGGGCGGCGAGGTCCTTGGTCCGGGTGTGGCACAGCGTCACGGTGGCGTTCTCCGACCGGCGGGTCAGGATCAACCCGAGCGGGCGCCCGACGGTGATGCCCCGCCCGATCACGCAGACCTCCGCCCCGGCGATCTCCACGTCGTACCGCCGCAGTAACTCCACGATCCCGCGCGGCGTGCACGGCAGCGGCGCGGGCTTGCCGTGGACCAGCCAGCCGAGGTTGACCGGGTGCAGGCCGTCGGCGTCCTTGGCTGGGTCCATCAGGGCGAGGACGCGGTTGGCGTCGAGTCCCTTCGGCAGGGGCAGCTGGACGATGTAGCCGGTGCACCCGGGGTCGTCGTTCAGCCGGTAGACGGCATCCTCAACCTCGGCCTGCGTCGCGGTCGCCGGCAACTCCACCTGGATGCTCGCGATGCCGACCTGGGCGCAGTCGCGGTGCTTGCCGCGGACGTACGCGTGACTGCCCGGGTCGTCACCCACGAGCACCGTGCCGAGTCCGGGGGTGATGCCGCGCGCCCGCAGCGCCGCCACCCGGGCGGTCAGGTCGGCCCGGATCGCCGCCGCCGTCGCCTTGCCGTCCAGAATCCGCGCCGTACTCATCGTCGTGTTCTCCTCGTCAACTCACACCGGACAGGGTTCACGGACAGGGGGTCAGCGGAAGACCACCGTTCTGGTGCCGTTCAGGATCACCCGGTGCTCCAGGTGCCAGGTCACCGCGCGGGCGAGGGCGAGGCACTCGAGGTCCCGCCCGACGGCGGCCAGCTTCGCCGGGGTCAGCGCGTGGTCGACCCGCGCGACCTCCTGCTCGATGATCGGCCCCTCGTCGAGCGTCTCGGTCACGTAGTGTGCGGTCGCGCCGATCAGCTTCACGCCGCGTTCGTACGCCTGGTGGTAGGGCCGCGCGCCCTTGAAGCTCGGCAGGAACGAATGGTGGATGTTGATCGCCCGCCCGACCAGCTTCTCGCACAGCTCGTGCGACAGGACCTGCATGTACCGCGCCAGCACGACCAGGTCCACCCCTGCCTTGGTGATGAGGTCGAGGATCCGCTCTTCCTGGGTCGTCCTCGTCTCGGGGGTGACCGGGAGATGGTGGAACGGCACACCGACGGACTCCACCATCGAGCCCGCATCCGGGTGGTTGGAGACGACGGCCACGATGTCGGCGGGAATCGCACCCACCCGGCAGCGGTAGAGCAGGTCGTTGAGGCAGTGGTCCTGCTTGGAGACCAGCACCATCAGCCGCTGGCGGTTGGACAGGTCGCGCAGCTGCCAGTCCATCCCGAACGCCGCACCGACCGGCGCGAACTTCACCTGGAGTGCCTCGAGCGTCACCTCCGGCGACTCCGACTGGACGTGCACCCGCATGAAGAAGCGGCCGTCCAGCCGGTCGCTGAACTGCTGGCTGTCGACGATGTTGCAGTGGTGCTCGGCCAGGAAGCCCGAGACGGCGTGGACGATACCGAGCCGGTCCGCACACGACAGGGTCAGGACGAACTCGCGGCGTACGTCGGCACTCATGCTCACTCCTCGGACAGACTCACGTCCCCCGGACCCCGGTCGCGGGTTCCGGACGCCGCCATTCTCCTGGGCGCCCCCTCGCCAGGACCGCCCGACCCGGCATCGAGTCGCGGGCGACGGGAGCCGAAGACGGAGAAATCGGGCTCATCCGGACATCGCCTGGTGATCGTCATCCTCCGGCGAGGCATCATGCAGGCATGGGGACCGACAACGAATGGATCCTCCGAGCACGGCGCGAAACGCCGCTCCAGCGAGCCGACCGGAACTTCCAGGATCTGCTCGCCGAACTCCGTGTGCTGCAGACCGGCGTCCAGATCCTCTTCGGCTTCCTGCTGATCCTCGCGGTGCAACCGAGGTTCGCCGAAGCCACGCCGTTCGGTCGAGGCGTCTACGTCGTCACTCTCCTCCTGTGCTGTGCCGCGACGGCCCTCCTCATGGCGCCGGTCGCCGTCCACCGGGCGATGTTCGCCAAGGGGCGTAAACAGGAGGTCGTCCGCGTGTCCAACCGGCTCGCTCTGGGCGGCATGGCGTCGCTCTTCCTCGCCATCGTCAGCGCCGTCCTGCTCGTCCTCGATCTCGTCTTCGGCCTCGTCATCGCGATCGTTCTGGCCACCTTGGTGGCCGTGCTGTTCGCGATGCTGTGGTACGTCCTGCCGGTGCGCCGGCTCCTGGCTCGCAGGCCCGGACCAGACGCGGAGTACCGCCCCGGCGCGGGCCCGGGTGGCTCCGGCACCGACGCTCGCTGACGGCCGTTGTCCGTGTACGGGATGTGCCGATTGCGCGGTGCACGTTCCAGGCGTAGCTTGCGCGCATGCACGCAGCGCTTCCCGCGATCCAGGAAACGGCGCGCTGATGCGTGCGACCGTCGCGGTGGTCGCCGACGACCTCACCGGCGCCGCCGACACAGGAGTCGGGTTCCTACAGACCGGCCTCGCGACCACGGTGGCCTGGGCTGAGCCCTCCCTCGACACCGCCCTGACCGCCCGGACCGATGTCCTGGCCATCGACACCCGGACCCGGGCGAGCGGCCCGGACTCGGCCGAGGCGAGGACCTCCGAGGTCGTCGCGTCGCTCCGCGCGGCTGGAGTCAGGACGCTCTACAAGAAGGCCGACTCGATCCTGCGCGGCCACCTCGGCCCCGAAGTCAAGGCGGCCTTGACAGCGTGGGAACCAGGTGCGGTCGCCGTGGTCGCGTTGGCGTTCCCCGGTACGGGCCGGACCACTGTCGGCGGGCGGCAGCATGTCGACGGAGCTCCCCTGGACAAGCCGCCCATCCATGAACTCCTCGAGCGGTCGGGGATCGCCACGAGGCACCTCGACCTGCGGGCGGTGCGCGCGGGAGACCTCGCCGCGGCGTTCGGCGCGGTCCGCGCGACCGGCATACGCGCGCTCGTGTGCGACGCCGCGAACGACGGCGACCTGCGGGCGATCGTGCGGGCCGGAAGCCTGCTCGACTCCCCCGTCGTCTGGGTCGGCTCGGGCGGGCTGGCCCCGGCCCTGGCCGCCAACCCGGCGTTGACAGGAACGCCCAACGGGGCGCCCGCTCCCCGACCGGAGGCGAACGGCTCGGCCCCGATCCTCGTCGCGATCGGCAGCGCGAGCGATGTCGCCCGCGCGCAGGCGGCCCGGGTGGCCGCCGAGGGCGCCACGCACGTCACCATCCCGGCCGCCGCCCTGGATGGTACGAACGACACGGCCGGTCCGGCGTTCGCCGACGAGATCGCGAGTTGCCTACGCCGCGGCGACGACGTGGTCGTCACGCTCGGCGCCGAGACCGGCGCGCGTGGCGGGGACGACGCCGGACTCGCTCGGCGGCTCGGTGAACTCCTCCGCCCGTGCGCGCCCCTCGTCGGCGGCCTGGTCGCCACCGGCGGCGACACCGCGACCGGCGTACTCCGTGCCTGGCACACGAGCGCCCTCCGCCTCGTGGAGGAGGTCGAACCCGGCGTACCCCTCGCCATCAGCGTCGCTCCACGGCCGATCCCGGTCGTGACGAAGGCGGGAGCGTTCGGGTCCACCGAGACCCTTGCCTTTGCCCGTGCCAGGCTGAAGGCGTTGCTCACCCTGGAAGGAGACGGATGAACCACCCCGTCATCGCGATCACGATGGGCGACGCGGCAGGCGTCGGGCCCGAGGTCATCGTCAAGGCGCTCGCCCGCTCCGACGCGTACCCCCCGATGCGTCCCCTGGTCATCGGCGACGCGGGCCGGCTGGCCAAGGCCGCGAAGATCGCCGGCGTCGCCGTGGACATCCGGCGCGTCGACGGACCAGCCGACGCGACCTATGAGCCGGGAACCATCGACTGTGTCGACCTCGGGCTCATCCCTGACGACCTGCCGTTCGGCGCGCTGTCACCGCTGGCCGGCGACGCGGCGTTCCGTTACATCGAACGTGCGGTGTCCCTCGCGGTCGCCGGCGACGTCGACGCGATCTGCACGGCTCCGCTCAACAAGGAGGCGCTGCACGCGGGCGGGCACATCTTTCCAGGGCACACCGAGATCCTGGCCGACCTGACGGGCACGCCCGAGGTCTCGATGATGCTGAGCGCCCCGAAGCTGCGGGTCGTTCACTGCACCACCCACATCGGGCTGGTTGACGCGATCGAGCGGATCGACGCTGGCCTGGTGGAACGCACGATCCGCCGCGGCCACGAGACGCTGGTGCGGTCAGGGATTCCGGCGCCACGGATCGCGGTCTGCGGCATCAACCCGCACGCGGGCGAGAACGGCCTCTTCGGCCGGGGTGAGGAAGAAACCAAGGTGGCCCCTGGAATCGCGGCGGCGCGGGCGGACGGCATCGACGCCCAGGGACCCCTGCCAGCCGACACGGTCTTCTTCCGGGCCGTCCGCGGGGACTTCGACCTCGTCGTCGCGATGTACCACGACCAGGGCCACAACCCCGTCAAGGTGCTCGGTCTGGAAGCCGGCGTCAACATCACGATCGGGCTGCCCGTCGTGCGTACGTCGGTCGATCATGGTACGGCGTTCGACATCGCCGGCACCGGCGTCGCCGACGAGCGCAGCCTGCTGGAGGCGCTCCGGCAGGCGGCCGAACTCGCACCACACCGCGCCGCGTAGCGCGTGCCCTTGAGCTTGCCGAGTTGTCATAGGTTTCTCGGCTAAGAGACCGAGAAACCTATGACAGGTCGAGGTTCCCTCGTGATTTCACAGCATCCGATACAGATCGATGAAGGCTTTTCGTCTGCCCTCGGTGACTTGGCGGAGGAGTTTCGGCATAGAAGCCGAGACACCTTCACCAAGTCGGCTCAGAGCACCCCAGAGTCTCCACAATCTCCTGCTTCGACTCAGTGAGTCGCGTAGTGCTCGGCGAGGAAATCCCGGCCCCAGTCGTGGCGCAGGTCCCGCCATACCGAGTGGATGTGGTTGGCGTCGTCCTGGGTGTTGTCGTACTCCAGTAGGAACGTCGGCCCGCTGACCGCGTAGTAGTGACCGCTACCGCGCTCGGCAGGTCCGGCCCAACGGAACGTCACCTCGTCCAGCCCAGCGTCAACCGCGTCTTGCCAGGACGCCACCGCCACCTCCAGCGGCGCGTGGTCGAAGTAGACCCGCACCAGCCGGCCGAGCAGGCCGCGCTGGGAGTCGTTCAGTTTGGCGTACGCCAGACCAGGCGCCAGCACGCCGGGATCCGCGACCGGATCAGCCCTGGTGAGGATGTCATCCGGAGCGATGGGCGCGACGACCGCCGTCTGGAGTTGCGCGGCGTCAAGGCTGCCGAGGAGTTCCCGCGCCACCTCCTCCTCGTCCCTCAGGACGCGCAGCCCCTCGAGGGGCGCGTGGCGGACCACCGCGGGTTCGGCGCCGAGGAACCGCGGCGTCACCGCGATCGAGTCGCCGGCGATGGTCACGTGGATCGCGAGGTGGTGGCCGCTCACCCGCCACGCCCACGGCTCGTCGCCGCCCGGCGTGCCCAGGATCCGGACCCAGTAGAGGCCCGGACGCAGCCCGATGATCGTGTCCAGCGTCATGATGTCGCGCCCGATCCGCGTGCTCTGCGGGCCGAATCCGGTGTCGAGCAGCTCCAGCGCCAGAGTCCGCTGCTCGTCGCTCATCTCGGCGAGGGCGAGACCAGGACGTGGGCCTGGGAGGTACGTCCAATCCTGGTGGTCGGCGACGTCGAACCTCGCGGTGGCCGACGCGCGTTGCCCGCTCGTGAGCGACGACAGGAACGCCTCAGCTGCCTTCACCATCCGGCGGGCGATCTCTGGGTTCCGGCGTACCTTCGGCATCTGACCCTCCTCCACGGAAATCTTCGCCAGCCTAAAGGAGCGAGCGTGGACACGGTTGTGCCCGGATCGACCAGGAACGGCGCGGTCCGGCCGATCCGGTCGATCCGCCCGGCCTGGTGCGGTTGTGGAGACCATCGCGGGCGGCGAGAGCGGATCCGCGCGGGTCCTGAGGTTTCCTTGCGGGCAAGGCGGAAAGACTGCACCGCGTGCCGGAACTCCCAGACGTCGAAGGTTTCCGCAGGGTCCTCGCCCAGCACGCGGTCGACCGGCCGATCACGCGCGTGGAGGTGCTCGACCCGCAGGTGCTCCGTGATACCAGCCCGCGGCAGCTGACCACCGCGTTACCCGGAACGGACCTCGCCAAGCCACGCAGGTACGGCAAGTGGCTCATGGCGCCCGTCCACCAGCCGGGCCACCGGCACGGGAAGGACGATCCGACACTGGTGTTCCACTTCGGCATGACCGGCTCGCTGATCTGGAACGACGCGGCGGGGGAACCGTTGCATCCCCATGACCGGCTGGTGTTCGCGATGGAAGACGGCGAACTCCGCTACCGGGACATGCGCAAGCTGCAGGGTGTCCGGCTCACCGGGAACGACCACGACGTCGAGGTCCTCCTGAGCGATCTCGGCCCCGATGCGAAGGACCTCTCCCTCGCTGAGTTCCGTGACCGGCTCCAGGGCGTACGCCGGCAGCTGAAGGCCGCCCTCACCGACCAGTCCGTGCTCGCCGGCCTCGGCAACCTGCTCACCGACGAGATCCTCTGGCGGGCGGGCCTGCATCCGCGCCACCTCACCACGGACCTGTCCTCTTCCGACGTGGCCCGGCTTCACGAGGAACTACACGACGTCCTACGGGTGTCGATCCGGCGCGGGTGCGTACCCCCGGACGACTCCTGGCTCACCGGCTGGCGGGACCAGCCCGAGGCGCCGTGCCCGCGTTGCGGCACCCCGTTACGACGTATGCACCTTGGTGGCCGTGCCACCGTCTGGTGCCCGCACTGCCAGCCCGCGCCGTAGGCTTCCCGGCCGACCACAAACGCCGCCGTTTCACCGGCCGGTATGGGTCTGTTCATCGCGAACGCCCGTGCCGGTGCTACGCAGCCGCTAGCGTCCCCGGGCGAGATCATCCGTGCGCCCGGAAGGACCACCCGCGATGACACATCGTCCTAGCCCACCGTCGTCTTCTCTCGACCGACGCAGGTTCCTGGCACTCGCGGGCACCGCCGGAGCGCTCGGCGGTATCGCCGCGCTCGGCAGCCCGGCACCCGCGTTCGCGGACCTGGCCACCGGAGGCGCCGGCGCCGGATCCGGAGGGGCCGCCGCTCCCCTGTCGTTCGCCGTCGTCACCGACACCCACGCCAACCCGCTCGAAGGAACCCGGCTCGGTTGGCTCCGCCTGGTCTTCAACTCGATCGCCAGGGCCAACCCGGCGTTCGTTCTCAACTGCGGCGACATCACCGACTACGGCGCGGACGACGAGTACACCGCCTACCTGTCCACCATCCCGGACTCGCTGCGCCCGAAGTTGCGGCACGTCCCCGGCAACCACGAGGTGCGCTGGGATATCCACGGCGCGGAGCTCTATCACCGGCTGTTCGGGCCGACGCCGTACTCCTTCGACGTGGGCGGCCTGCACGTCGCTGGCCTCGACCCGACGCAGCTGCTGCAGGAGCCGGGCCACTTCGGCCGCGAGCACCTGCGCTGGCTCACCACCGACCTTCGGGACGCCGGGCCCAGCGTGCTGTTCCTGCACTATCCGCTCGGGGCCGAGCACTATTACGTCAACGACCAGGACGCGTTCTTCGAGACGGTGGCCGAACTGCCGGTGCGCGCGGTGTTCGCCGGCCACATCCACCGGGACCAGATCGTCCGCACCAACGGCTTCACGCAGGTCGCGGGGCAGGCGGTGAAGAACGGCGCGTACTACTACTGGGTCGAACGTGGTACGGACGCGGGCCTTTCCGTCCTCCGGGTGTGGGCGGTGTCGGTCGCCGCTGACGGGACGGAGACGCGGCGCGAGATCGTCGCGATTCCGCTGGCGGGCGGGAGCAAGGACGTACGCCCGGTACGGATCGACGTGGGTACGCCGGCCAACGGCGCGGTCCGGGTCGACGTACGCCTCAACTCCTCCGCTGCTGGCGCGGCCGTCCGTACGCAGGCCTACCCGCAGCAGGTCTTCGGCGGCGGCAGCGCCGGCAGCTGGGTCGACCTCGCGACCAACGGAAAGGTCTGGTCGGGCACCGTGAACGTCGCCGCGCTCGCGGCGGGCACCCACCGGATGCAGGTGCGGGTCGCCGACGGGAATGGCGCGACGTACGACGCGACGCAGGCTTTCACGTTGCCAGCCGCCAGTGCGGGGGCGCCGGTCGGGCGCTGGCAGGCGCGCCTGGACGGGAGTGTCCAGGGTGCGCCGGCCGAGCGCGATGGGCTGGTGGTCGCGGCCTCCACGTCCGGGCAGGTGGAGGCCTTCCGGGTCAGCCGGTCAGGCCGGAAGCTGGTGTGGCGGGCCAAGACGGGTGCGGTCTACCGCGGCCCGGCGTTCAGCGCCGACGGGACAACGGTCTTCGTACCCTCCGCCGACCACCGGCTGTACGCCCTGGACGCCCGGTCGGGCAAGGTCCGCTGGCGGTTCCAGGCAGCGGACCCAGTGCTCAGCAGCCCGCTCGTGACGCCGGTGGACGGTGTCGAGACGGTGGTGTTCAGTGCTGGCAGGACGCTGTACGCGGTGGACAGTGTGAGCGGCGACCTGCGTTGGTCGGCCAACCTGCACGGCTTCTCCGCCGGACGCGCCGCCTGTGACGGGGAACGCGTCTACACAGGTGGCGGTGACGGGAACGCGTACGCCTTCGATGCTCGTACCGGCGCGGAGCTGTGGGCGTACTCCGCGACCACCCGCGGCGACGCGTACGGCCGGCTTCTCTACGGCCCCTGGGATGACGTCCTGGAACTCCTGCCCGACGGGCAGGTCCTGGTCTCCACCGTCTCGGCGACGTCCGCCATCGATCGAGCCACGGGTGCGCGCCGGTGGAACGTCGCGAGCGGCTGTATGTACACCCCGGCGCGGCTTCTGCCGTCCGGTCTGCTGCTGGTCGACGAGAGAGGGCGGGTCCAACTGGTCGACCCCGCAACCGGTGTCGCCACCTGGACGGCCGACGTCGCGGCCCGCGCCTTCAACGCCGGGCCCGTGATCGACGGGGGCACCGCCTGGCTGGTGGCCGCGACGGGCCTGCTCGCCGGCCTCGACCTGGCGACCGGCGAGGTACGCCACCGGCAGCAACTCGGGCCCGGCAACACCTTCAGTACGCCGGTCCTCGTGGACGGGATCCTGGTCACCGCTGACCAGGACGGGATCATCCGCGGAATCGAGCTGCCGGAGGGGTGAGCGGCTGCTACGTTCCCGCGATGAGCCCAACGGCCCCCGTCTCTGCGCCGCGTCGCACCTTCGCGGTGAGCCTCCCCGTCCTCGTCCTTGTCGTCGTCGGAGCGGTGAGGCCGGCGTCCTCATCGGGCTCAACCTGCCGTTCGGCTCGAAGCCGCTGACGGTGACGCGTGGCACCGCCGCCCTTATGCCGCATGGCCAAGGCGGGACCTTCCAGGCTGACCGAGGCGGCGTGACCGCGCTCATCCCGGGCGAGGTCTCGTGGACAGACAGCCGTGGTGCCCGCACTGTCGGCGGCGTGCCGAGCTGCCTCATCACCGAAGAAGACGACACCGTGGCCCATGCCAAGGTCGAGGCCGGTTACACCTGGCTCCGCCTCCCCGATGGCGGATCGTCCCCCGTCGTGGGATGGATCCGTTGCCTGTAGAGGCGTATTCAGAAGCGCTCGCATTGAAGGCGCCGCCTCATGTCTCGAATACCGGACGGCTTGCGATTCGTGGCGCCCACGATGCGAGATCGGTCGCGAGGTTGCGGTGACTTGGCGGAGGAGTGTCGGCATAGAAGCCGAGACACCTCCGCCAAGTCCGCTCCGGCCCTCTTCACGATGCCGCGGCCTGTCCCTGCGAGGGCCTTCTGAATAAAACTCATAGCGGACAGTGGCCACACCACGTACGAGTTCCAGGTCCCCTCGGTTGAGGCTCCGGTCGAGCGAAGTTGATCAACGGCGGCCGAACCGGACACCCGCAGCGGCGAACGCCCGAAACCAGGACCGTTGATCAACTTCGCGACCTCCAGCTGCCCGGTCCATGAGACAGCGGGGCACCGTCACAAGGGACGAGCCGACCCGGCGTCCTTCCTGAACGCCAGTAGCGCATAGGTGGGGGGACGTCGCGGGCGGTCGGGGTCGGGCAGCGCCCGTAGCTCGCCGATCAGCTCACTCGTCCGCGTCAGGTCCACCCGCCGACCCAGGCTGCGGGCCTCGATAGCGTCCGCGACCGCGGTGGGCGACAAGCCCTGACCGTGGCCGACGAACCGCCCTTCGGAGTAAGCCGTCAACCCCCACCTGCCGGCGAGGCGCTCGATCCGTGCCCGCGCGTCGCTGGCCGGTGGTCGGCTACCCGGCGCGCCGTAGGTCGCGAGAACCCGCTCGACATCGTCGTCCGCGGCGTAGCTGGCGTTCTTGTCGATCGTCGTCACCAGGATGCCGCCGGGTCGCAGGACCCGCGCGCATTCCTCGATCACGGGCGCCGCATCCGGCAGCAGGTGCAGCAGCCACACGAGCGTGACCACACCGACCCGCCCGTCAGCTACCGGCAGGCGGGTCGCGTCGCCGCCCACCGCACACCCCGGAATCCGATCCGCGGCCACGCTCAGCATGCCCACCGACCGGTCACAGACGCAGACGGTATGGCCGCGCTCCGCCAGCCGCGAGGCGACCAGGCCGGTCCCGCCGGCGACGTCGAGGACGGTGTGCGCGCCGGGCGGCAGCAGGCTGGCGATCGCTTCCGCGGCGGCCTCGGCGCGCGGCAGCCCGCCCCGCGTCTCGTCGTACCTTCCCACTTCCTTGTCGTAGTCGAGCATCAACGCCCCTCTCAGCTGTCCTTCGCGGCCAGCTGCCCGCAGGCGCCGTCGATCTCCCGCCCCCGGGTGTCGCGCACGGTCACGGGTACACCGTGGGCTTCCAGCCGGCGTACGAACTCCGCCTCGTCCTCAGGACGCGACGCCGTCCACTTCGACCCCGGCGTGGGGTTGAGGGGGATCAGGTTGACGTGAACGAGCCGGCCGGCCAGCAACGTCCCCAGCAGGTCGGCTCGCCACGCCTGGTCATTGATGTCGCGGATCAGGGCGTACTCGATGGAGACCCGGCGCCTGGTCCGGTCGGCATACTCCCAGGCGGCGTCGAGGACCTCGGCGACCTTCCAGCGGGTGTTGACGGGGACGAGCTCGTCGCGGAGTTCGTCGTCGGGTGCGTGCAGCGACACCGCCAGCGTCACCGCGAGCCCCTCCTCCGTGAGCTGCTTGATCCGCGGCACCAGCCCCACGGTCGACACCGTCACACCACGTTGGGACATGCCAAGGCCGTCAGGCACCGGATCGGTGAGCCGGCGTACCGCGGAGATCACGGTCTTGTAGTTGGCCAGCGGCTCGCCCATGCCCATGAACACCACGTTGGACACCCGACCCGGACCGCCCGCGATCTCGCCCCGCGCCAGCATGCGGCTGCCCGCGACCACCTGGCCGACGATCTCAGCGGCCGAGAGGTTGCGGGTCAGCCCGGCCTGTCCGGTCGCGCAGAACGGACACGCCATCCCACAGCCGGCCTGGCTGGAGACGCACATCGTGACCCGGCCGGGATACCGCATGAGGACGCTCTCGACCAGGGCACCGTCGAAGAGCCGCCACAGCATCTTGACGGTCGTACCCCCGTCGGCCGCCAGCGTGCGCACCTGCGTGAGCAGGCGCGGCAGCACGCCCTCGACGATGCGGTCATGGGCGGCGGCAGGGAGGTCGGTCATCTCGGCCGGATCCTCGACATACCGGCCGAAATAGTGCGTCGACAGCTGGCGCGCGCGGTAGGCCGGCTCGCCCAGGGCGACCAGCGCCTCCCGGCGTTCGGTGGGAGTGAGGTCAGCGAGGTGGCGGGGTGGCTTTCCGCGGCGGGGGGCGGCGAACACAAGCTCGACAGGTGCAGACATGGCGGGCCCAGTGTCCCATGCCAGCCGCACCGGCCGTCCGCGCCGTCCGGGTCGCCGCCCTTGATCCGCGGCGCCAGTATCCCGTCCCGGGAATTGTCGGTCCACGCAACGAGATTTTGCGCGTACGACGACTAATAGACCGCTCACCACAGGGCTATCTGGCGAAGAATTTCCGGAATTCCCTCGGCAGGACCCTGGTGGGATTGAATTCCGCACACTCCGGATCGGCACGTACATTTCTCCGTACGGTCTGAGCGGCGCGCGACGGAGGCGGCATTAGGCTCGGCACATGGCCAACGAATACGCGCCACGCACCGGGGTGACCGCCCACGCGCCGAGCCCCGCTCACCCGGTCGGGTCCGGCCAGTGCGGCTGAGCGAAGCGGAGGCGCGGCGGAGGTTCACCGCAAGCCGTACCGCCTGCCTGGCCACCGCCAGCCTGAACGCCGAGCCGCACCTCGTGGTCGTGACGTTCGCGGTGGTCGGTGACGTTGTGGTCACCGCCGTGGACCAGAAACCCAAGACGACACGGCGGCTTCGACGGCTGGCGCTCATCGAGGAGAATCCGCAGGTCAGCATGCTCGCCGACTGCTACGACGACGATGACTGGAGCCGGTTGTGGTGGTGCCGCGCCGACGGCCGGGCGAGGGTGCTGGTGGAGCCGGAGGAGTGCGCCGAGCCGCTTGCGTGGCTCTCGTCGAAGTATCCGCAGTACGCCACAGAGCCACCCCCCGGCCCGGTCATCTGGGTCGACGTGACCCGCTGGCAGGGGTGGGCGTATGCCGGGTGAGTTGGCGGACCAGTGAGGCGTTCCCGCCACTCGCGGGGTGCCGGTCTGAGCGCCGGTCCGAGCGCGGGTGCCGTATAGCGCCGGTGCCAATAACAAGGCCGAGCCGCAATACCAGACCTGGCGTACAACCGGCCAGAGCAGGAACATAATAAGGCCGACCCGCAATCCAGCTCTGGGTCACCAGAATCGGGTACCCGAATCGCCGCGCCCACGTTATCACCGGCCACCGACAAGACCATTTCCTGGAATATTCGCTGGTATTTTCTCGGTGAATCGTGCTAGAACAGTCCGAGTCTCACGGTCCGTCTCGAGCCCCCTCTCGGCACCCTCCCTACCGGTGGTGTGCCCGACCTGACGTCGCCGTGTGCCCAACAACCCCCGCGTCCGTTCCCGGAGGCACCCGCTCGTGGCCACACTCAAGTCGGAGTTCACCGTCGTCGACCAGCACCGGTCTGACCGGCGGGGTCCGGTCCGATGGATCCTGTCGCACCTAGTCCGGCACAAGGGCTATCTGGTCGGTTTCCTGCTGAGCTCACTGGTGATGGTGCTGCTCAACTCCTCGATTCCGGGCCTGACCGGCAAGGCGTTCGACACGGTCCTGCGAGACGGACCGATCGCCAACGAGCTGACCTTGATCGTCCTGGCACTACTCGCCATCGTGGTGATCCGTAGCGTGATCGACCTTGTCGCTCGGCTCTCCGTCGAGGTCCTCGCCAAGCGCATGGAGCGGGACGCACGCGACGAGCTCTACCTCACCCTGCTCGGCAAGAGCCAGACGTTCCACAACCGGCAGCGGGTCGGCGACCTCATGGCCCGGGCCGCCAACGACGTCCGGCAGTTGAGCTCGATGATGTCCCCAGGTGTCGACCTCGTGGTCGACTCGATGCTGCAGGGCATCATCCCCATCGTCTTCATCGCCTTCATCGACCCACGGCTACTCCTGTCGCCGCTTCTGTTCGCCGTGGCGTTCTTCCTCGCGATCCGCCACTACATGCGCCGCCTCAATCCCGTGTCCATCCGGATGCGCGAGCAGTTCGGCGATCTGAACGCCGGCCTCAACGAGGCCGTCCGCGGCATCGAGGTCGTCAAGGTGACCGCGCAGGAGGAGCAGGAACGCCGCCGGTTCGAACGCAACGCCCGCACCTACCGCGACTCGTTCGTCGAGCAGGGTCTCGTCCAGGCGCGCTACCTGCCCACACTGCTGCTGGCGATCGCCACCGCCGGCGCCCTGCTCCACGGACTGGTGCTCTACTCCGCCGGTGACCTCTCGATCGGTGACCTGGTGGCCTACCTCGGCCTCATGGCCCTGCTCGGGTTCCCCACCGGCATCTCGATCTTCTCGTTCTCCCTCATCCAGCTGGGCATCGTGAGCGCGCGCCGCATCCTCACGCTCCTGGAGGAGGAGACGGAGCTCGACCAGAACTCCCAGGGGAATCGCGACGCGATGCGGGGCGAGCTCGTCTTCGAGAACGTTTCCTTCGGATACGCCGATCAGCCGGTCCTACGCAAGGTGTCCTTCCGCGCCAAGCCCGGTGAGACGATCGCGATCGTCGGTGAGACGGGATCCGGCAAGAGCACGTTGACAAAACTCGTCAACCGGATCTACGACACCGATGAGGGCCGCATCCTGATCGACGGGGTCGACGTCCGCGACTGGAACCTCGACTCCCTGCGATCCCAGATCTCCACCATCGAGCAGGACATCGTGCTGTTCTCCCGGCCGGTCGCCGAGAACATCGCGTTCAGCCTGGGACAGCGCGCCGATCGCGAAGCCGTGGTGCGGGCGGCCAAGGACGCCCAGGCGCACGCGTTCATCGAGGAGCTCGACGACGGATATGACACGGTGATCGGTGAGCGCGGGGTCACCCTGTCCGGTGGGCAGCGACAGCGGCTGGCGATCGCCCGGGCGCTCCTCACCGATCCGAGCATCCTCATCCTCGACGACTCGACCAGCGCCATCGACAGCGCCACCGAAGACGAGATCCAGCAGGCGATCCGCCGCATCCTCCAGGGCCGCACCACGCTGCTCATCACTCACCGGCTCTCCCAGATCCGCTGGGCCGACAAGGTCCTGCTGATCCAGCGCGGCGAACTCGTCGACCAGGGCACCCATGAAGAGCTCCTCGAGCGCTGTGCCCTCTACCGCCGGATCTTCGCGCACTACGACGAGGTCGCCACGCCCTCTGTCGACAAGGAGCTCGACCAGATGGTGCTGGACGGCCGGGAGTCGGCGGAATCCGGCTTCGCGGCCACGCCCGCGGGTCCGGCGTACGACATGAACGCAGGGAGTGAGGACCGCTAAATGGGCTTCATCATGGCCGGTCTCGAAGCCGAGGACTACGACCGCACCTACAGCGACCGCGAACTCGTCCGGCGGATCCTGCACTACTTCCGGCCCAAGCTGGTCCCGATGATGGTCGTCGCCGTGACGATCGTCCTCACCTCACTGCTGCAGGCAGTCCTTCCGATCGTCATCAGCTGGGGCCTCGACCGGATGGCCAGCGACCAGTCCCAGGGGTTCCTCGCCCTGCTGGTCGTGCTCATCCTCATCTCCGGAGTCTTCGGCTGGGTTTCCAACTACATACGCCAGGCTCAGAGCGCACGGGTCGTGGGCGACGTCGTTCTCACCCTCCGAAGGGACGCGTTCTCGGCGATCCTCAAACGCGACCTCTCCTTCTACGACGAGAATCCGTCCGGCAAGATCGTCAGTCGGGTCACTTCCGACACCGACGATTTCGCGAACGTCGTTAGCCTGACCATCAACCTCCTGAGCCAAGTGCTGCTGGTCGGCTTCATCACCGCCCTGCTCTTCGCCCGGGATGTCACCCTCGCCCTGCTCACGCTGGCGATCACGCCGATCATCGTCGTCATGGCATTGGCCTTCCGGCGGATCGCCCGGGAAAGCACCCGGCGCGCTCAGCGGTCGTTGGCCCGCGTCAACGCCAACGTCGCGGAAACGATGGGGGGCATCGCGGTCGCCAAGAACTTCCGCCAGGAACAAACGATCTATGACGAGTTCCGCCCCATCAACGAGCAGAACTACCAGGTCACGATCCGGCAGGGCATGGTCTTCGGGTCGATTTTCCCGCTCCTCTTCGCCGTCGCCGGACTGGCCACGGTCCTGCTGGTCCAGGTGGGTGGTCACCGCGTCCTCGACGGCAACGTGTCCACAGGCGACTGGTTCCTCTTCCTCCAAGCCGTCGGGCTCTTCTGGATGCCTCTGACCAGCATCGCGTCCTTCTGGTCGCAGTTCCAGCAAGGTCTCTCAGCCGCCGAACGCGTCTTCGCACTGGTCGACGCGACGCCGCGGGTGCTCCAGACCAACCCGCAACCCGTCGGACGGCTGACTGGTCGTATCGAGTTCGCCGACGTGACCTTCGGCTACAACCCCACCCACCACGTTCTCGACGACTTCACCATGACCATCGAGGCGGGCGAGATGGTCGCGCTCGTCGGGCACACCGGTGCGGGCAAGTCCACGCTCGGCAAGCTGATCACGCGGTTCTACGAGTTCCAGGGCGGCCACATCTACCTCGACGGGCGGGACATCCGCACGCTTGACCTCCAGGACTACCGCCGCCAACTCGGCGTCGTTCCGCAGGCCCCGTTCCTCTTCTCCGGCACGATCGGCGACAACATCCGCTATCCCCGTCCCGACGCGACCGACGAGGAGGTCCTGCGCGCCGCGCAACAGGTCGGCAACGGAGACTGGCTCGCCGCGCTGCCAGACGGCCTCGCGACCGAGGTAGGCGAACACGGCCAGGCGCTGTCGATGGGGCAACGCCAGCTCGTCGCCCTCGCCCGGCTTCTCATCCAGGACCCGGCCATCGTCATCCTGGACGAAGCCACCGCGAGCGTCGATCCGCTGACGGAGGCGCAGATCCAGGAAGGGCTCGACGTCGTCCTGCACGACCGGACCTCGATCGTGATCGCGCACCGACTCTCGACCATCCAGCACGCTGACCGGATCGTCGTACTCGAGCACGGCCGCATCGTCGAGGAAGGCGATCACGCGAGCCTGATGCGCAAGGGCGGCAAATACTGCGACGTCTACAACACCTACTTCCGCCACCAATCACCGGAGTACAAGCCAGGCAGCGGATTCGTTCCCGTCATGCAGTGACGGGCTGGCCCCATCGCACGCCCCAGAGTCGAGCCGGACCGGTGGTTACGCCGCTCCGGCCCAGCTGCCCCATGGAGCCAGGATCCGGGCGGCCGCGTCGGTGCTGCCGGGGAGCTCGAGCACACAGTGATCCGGCATCCGCAAGCGTTCCCAGGCGTCCACATCCGCCGGCCCGTCGGTGAGGGCGGCCACCAGCAACGTCCACGCCGTGCCATGACCCACGAGGACCAGATCGTCGTCAGGGCAGCTGTCCTGGATCCGACGTACGGCGGCGACCACGCGTTCGGCGGTCGCCCGTCCGGTCTCCCAGCCATCCTGTGCGGGCACATCCAGATCGGTGAGCGAACGGCGAACCACCGCCGCCCAAGCCCCGCTGCCAAGCCAGGCTTGCGCTGGCCGGGTCATCTCCCGCAGGCCGTCGACGAAGCCCACGGCGGTGCCGGTGAGTGCGCGTGCGGTCCCGCGTGCCTTGGGCTCCGGGGACGAAAACCACCGGGCCCATTGGGGCAGCGCGCCCGACGTCCGCAGAGCCGAGAGTTCCTCACCCGCAGAGGCATCCAACTCCCACCGCTCCGCCGGCCCTTCGTCGGGGACCGGTCGGCCGTGGCGTACCAGATGGAGAGTAGTCACGCGATCACCCCGGAACCGCTACCAGCAGAGTCAGGACGAGCCAGCTCACCAAGGCCGTGGGGAGGAGCGAGTCAAGCCGGTCCATCACACCACCGTGTCCGGGCAGGACGCTGCCCATGTCTTTGATCCCGATGTCTCGTTTGAGCATGGACTCCACCAGGTCGCCGGCTGTGGCCGTGACGGTGGCCACCACGCCGAGCACCAGACCGGCCCACCACGCGCCGTGCAGCAACACCGTGACGCCGACGATCCCCACCGCCAGACACGACAGGGCCGAGCCCGCGAGACCCTCCCACGTCTTGCCTGGACTGATCTCCGGAGCCAGCTTGTGCCGGCCAAAAAGCACGCCCGCCGCATAGCCACCGATGTCACTGGCGACGGTGACGGCGACAAAGAGGAGGACCCTGAACGGCCCGTCCTCTGGCCGCAGCATCAGGATCGCGAAGGATGCCAGGAACGGCACATAGAGCGCGACGAACACGCCGGCGGTGACGTCGCGGACATAGCCTTCCCGGCCACCCAGGAGCCGGCCCGCGAACACCGCGAACGCCGTGAGCCCGAGCGCGCCCACCAGGGCCGGCGTACCAGCGATGTAGGCGCCAGCAAGCATCCCGACAACGCCTGCCAGCAACGGAACCAGCGGCAGGGTGACCCCCGCTGGTCGCAGGGCGCGGGAGAGCTCGATCACCGCCAGGCCCACCGCCACGATGACGAACGCGACGAACACGGACTTGACGATGAAGAGCGAGGCGATGACGACAGCGCCCAGCAACACGCCCACACCGATCGCGGCGGCGAGGTTACGGCCAAACCTGCTGGTGCGCTGCCCGCTGCGGCGGTTGCCGTCCTCTCCCTCAGAGGAGTCGGTCACGATGTCCTGCACAGGTGGGGAGCCTCGAGGCGTCAACGGTCATGCCTGCCACCTCAGGGCGTTTCTTATAGATCATTCTCGGCTCTCTGAATGCCCGCATCCGGCATGGACGCGCTCGCGTCCACCCACGAAATCGCTCAAGCTCCACGATTCCACGAAGGTTCCAGGAAGGCCGCGCGTCACCAAGCGCTGGACAGAGCCATCTGTCGCTTGCTGGTCAAGCGAGGCGAACTCCCCGCGGATCGAGCCTGATCTATAAAACACGCCCCTAGACCTCGAGGATCTCTTCTTCCTTGCGCTTGAGGAGTTCGTCGACCTGATCGACGAACTTGCGGGTCGACGAGTCCAACTGCTTCTCGCCGCGCGCGACGTCATCCTCGCCGGCCTCGCCTTCACGAGACAGCCGGTCGAGCGTCTCCTTGGCGTGGCGGCGGACGTTGCGTACGGAGACACGGGCCTCTTCGGCCTTGTGCCGGGCCAGCCGCGCGTATTCCTTACGGCGTTCCTCGGTCAACTCCGGCAGGGCGATCCGGATCACCGCACCGTCGTTAGCGGGGTTGACGCCGAGGTCGGAGTCGCGAATGCCCTTCTCGATTCCGTGGAGGGCGTTCTTGTCGTAGGGCGTGATGATGACGAGCCGCGCCTCAGGGATATGGAACGACGCGAGCTGCTGGATCGGCGTCGGCGTTCCGTAATAGTCCGCCTGGATCTTCGCGAACATGGCCGGGTGAGCACGGCCCGTGCGAATCGTGGCGAACTCCTCTTTGGCAAAGTCAACGGCCTTGCCCATCTTCTGTTCCGCGTCGCGGAGAGTCTGGTCGATGGTCACGGTCGCGATCTCCTTGTCCTCGGATTGCTCGGCCACCGGCCGGTCGGGAGAACGGGCACGTGGCGCTGGATTGTCGGGTTCGGCGTTGTCGCTCGCCTGGCGGGCGGCTCCGCGCGCGTCACGTCCTTCTCGTGTCAGGAGTCGGACGAGACGAGGGTTCCGATCCTCTCACCCCGAACGACGCGCACGATGTTGCCGTCCTGGAGAAGGTTGAAGACGATGATCGGTAACCGGTGCTCCATGCACAAACTGATCGCCGTAGCGTCCGCGACCCGCAACCGCCGACGCAGGACCTCGGAGAAGCTGACCCGCTCGAACTTCGTTGCCCCGGGCACCTGTTTGGGATCCGCGTCGTACACACCGTCGACGGACGTCGCCTTGAGCAGGACCTCCGCGCCGACCTCGAGCGCCCGCTGCGCCGCCACCGTGTCGGTGGAGAAGTACGGCATGCCGGACCCGGCGCCGAAGATGACGACTCGTCCCTTCTCCAGGTGCCGCATCGACCGGCGGGGGATGTAGGGCTCGGCGATCTGCCCCATGGTGATCGCGGTCTGGACCCGGGTGTCGACACCGCGCTTCTCCAGAAAGTCCTGGAGTGCAAGGCAGTTCATGACAGTGCCGAGCATGCCCATGTAGTCGGCTCTGGCCCGGTCCATGCCGCCCAGCTGGAGCTCGGCGCCGCGGAAGAAGTTGCCGCCGCCAACGACGACGGCCACCTGAACGCCGCTGCGGACCACCTCGGCGATCTGCTGCGCGATGTTCGCCACGACGTCAGGGTCGACGCCGAGCTTCCCGCCGCCGAAAACCTCACCGGACAGCTTGAGCAGCACCCGGTGGTACGGCGTTGTCGTGCCCGGCGCCGACGAGGCCGGGATCGTCTCGGTCGTCATAGCCCTACTCCCATGAATACGGCCTCCACGATCCCGCCTCCTGTCGCCTGGCGTCATGTGTCCGGTCTGTGCCCCCATGCCGACGTTCGAGCTGCTAGGCCCCGACCTCGAAGCGCGCGAACCTGGTGACGGTCACGCCCGCGTCCGCCAGCACCTGGCCGACGGTCTTCTGCTGGTCGTGCACCGAGGGTTGTTCGACCAGGACCGTGTCCTTGAAGAAGCCGTTGACCCGACCCTCGACAATGCGCGGGAGGGCCTGCTCGGGCTTCCCCTCGTTGCGGGCGGTCTCCTCGGCGATCCGTCGCTCGCTGTCGAGGACCTCGGCGGGAACCTCGTCGCGCGTGACGTACTGCGGGCGCATCGCGGCGATCTGCATCGCCGCGCTCTTCGCGGCCTCCTCGTTACCGCCCTCGAAGGCCACCAGGACCCCGACCTGCGGCGGCAGGTCAGTCGCCCGCCGGTGCAGGTAGACGGCCGTCTGGCCCTCGAACGCGGCGACCCTACCGACCGCGAGCTTCTCACCGATCACGGCCGCGAGCGCGTCGACGGCCTCGGAGACGGTGCGCCCGTCAGGAAGCTTCGCCCCGGCAAACTCGTCGCTGCCGGCGACCTTCGCGTCGCTGGCCAGCGCGACCAGGTCGTTGCCCAGCGCCTGGAACTGTTCGTTCTTGGCCACGAAGTCGGTCTCGCAGTTGAGTTCGAGCAGGGCGCCGCCCTTGGCGACGACGATGCCGTTGCCGGCGGTGCGCTCCGCGCCCCTCTTGGCCGCCTTCGCCGCGCCCTTGACGCGGAGAATCTCGACGGCCTTGTCGAAGTCACCCTCGGCTTCTTCGAGGGCCTTCTTGCAGTCCATCATCCCGGCCCCGGTGGCGTCCCGGAGCTTCTTGACGTCCGCGGCTGTGAAGGTGCTCATCTTGGTGTGTCGATCGCTCTCTTAGTCAGTCTTCGGCAGGGTTGTGTCGGTCTCGGGCCCGCAGAGCCGGAGCGAAGGTCAGGCGTTGCTCTCGCTGGACGCCGGGGCGGCCTCAGCCGCGCCGGACTCAGCGCCCGCCTCCGCTGCGGTGCCCTCAGCTGCGGTGCTCTCAGCCGGGGTGCCCTCAGCTGTGGTGCTCTCAGCCGGGGTGCCCTCAGCTGCGGTGCCCTCAGCGCCCGCCTCAGCTGCGGAGCCCTCAGCGCCCGCCTCAGCTGCGGCGCCCTCAGCGCCCGCCTCGGCTGCGGCGCCCTCAGCACGCGCACCCGCCTGTTCGCCGGCTTCCTCGGAGCGGGCGAGCAGCTCGCGCTCCCACTCGGGCAGCGGCTCCTCGGCGCCGAGCTCGGCACCGACCTGAGGCTCCTCACCGACGCCGGCGCGAGCCATCAGCCCGTCCGCCACGGCGTCGGAGATGATCCTGGTCAGGAGGGCGACGGAACGGATCGCGTCGTCGTTGCCCGGGATCGGGTAGTCAACCTCGTCGGGGTCGCAGTTGGTGTCGAGGATCGCGATCACGGGGATCCCGAGCTTCTTGGCCTCGTCGACCGCGAGGTGCTCCTTCTTCGTGTCGACGATCCACACCGCGCTGGGAAGACGCTGCATCCGGCGGATACCGCCCAGCGTGCGGTCGAGCTTGTCGCGCTCGCGCCGCAGCTGCAGCAGCTCCTTCTTGGTCATGCCCGAGCCCGCGACGTCGTCGAAGTCGAGCTCCTCAAGCTCCTTCAGCCGCTGCAGACGCTTGTAGACCGTCTGGAAGTTGGTGAGCATGCCGCCGAGCCAACGCTGGTTGACGTACGGCATGCCGACCCGCATGGCCTGCTCGGCGATGGCCTCCTGGCCCTGCTTCTTGGTGCCGACGAACAGCACAGAACCGCCCCGGGCGACGGTGTCCTTGACGAACTGGTAGGCGCGATCGATGTACGACAGCGACTGTCGCAGGTCGATGATGTAGATGCCGTTGCGCTCGGTGAAGATGTAGCGCTTCATCTTCGGGTTCCAGCGACGGGTCTGGTGACCGAAGTGAACGCCGCTCTCGAGCAGCTGCCTCATCGTGACGACGGCCATGGCCGCGTATCCTCCTCCGCGCCATTCATGGCGCGCTCTCGGTTCCTCGGCCTCGACCGAAACGGCCGGGGCCCCTGACGCTCGCGCACACCCTGCCCTGACTGCTTATGCCCACAGGGACCGAGAGGTGTGCCCGCGCCGCGGAAACGACACGGAATGCAAGCGTGCGTGATGTGGTGTTGATGACCTTGGTTGTGTCGGCACCCGCCGCCCGTGCTCCACGCTGGGAGTTTGCCCGGATCTGTGTGGAACCGCTCCGGGTCACGTGGACGGAGGGCGCGCCGGGTGCAGTGTACTCGATCGCGCGGGGGGACTCCGATGACGGCGTACCCCGCTGGGGCGGGCCCCCCGAGCCGGCGTCGAGCAGGTTTTGGTCCACAAGAACGAGATCGGCATTTCTCGTCCACAGATCCCGCGACCGGCCGCCTCCCCGCGCCCCCGCCAGCAACGATCAACCATGACCTCCATCCACCCCCGCCACGACCGACATGTCCACCGCGACGGGCATCTCCGCCATGATCAGCGCCCTCAGATCCGCCGGCACCTCCGCGACAAGCGCCACCCCAGTCGTGATGATCCTTTCCGCCACCTCCACCGCGATCGCCGGCGCCGCCGTGGACGCCACGTCCGTCCCGGTGTCGATCTCTCCCGCGGCCGTGCGCCCCGCGGCCGGTCTTTCCTCCACGTCCGGCAGGTCCTGCACCGCGTTCTGTGGTGCGGCCTCGTGACGCTCCTTCTCGCCCTCCCCAGCCTGGTGCTCGTCCCCGGCGCCGCCTGGGCTGGCACCACGGACCCCCGGCGGGTGGGAGCACCAGACCCCGAGAGGTGGACCTGGCCATTGACCCCTCGCCCCGAGATCATCCGTACGTTCGATCCGCCCGACCGGCCGTGGGGCTCTGGACACCGGGGCGTCGACCTGGCAGGTGTGGAGGATCAGGAGGTCCGTGCGGCTGGTGCCGGGGTGGTGACCTATACGGGCGTTCTGGCGGGGCGTGGCGTGGTCACCGTCACGCACGGCTCGCTCCGCACCACCTACGAGCCCGTCTCCCCCTCTGTCACGGTCGGCACGCCGGTGGCCTCCGGTGCGCCGCTCGGGCGGCTGACCAGCCGACAGAGTCACTGCGTCCCGCGGGTATGCCTGCACTGGGGTCTGCGGCGGGGCAGCCACTATCTCGATCCGCTGACCCTGCTCTCCGCTGGCCCGCCACGGCTCCTGCCCCTCGATGGGCCAGCCGGAAGCGTCAAGGTGGACCTCGAGATTGGGCAGGCTGCCCCAGTCGCACCATTTCCCGGGAACGTGCCCCTCCTCGGCGTCGCGGCGCCACCCGGTATCCCGCTCACCGTGACCGCGGCACCATCCGCGATCGCGCCAGTGGCCGCGGCCTCACCCGGGGAGCTGATCACCGCGGCCTCGGTGCGCGGTCAGCCCAGTCGCGCCGAGATCGACCAAGCCCTCACCGCCACGCCGGCCCGAGCAGGGGCCACGGAGCCGACAAAAGGGCCAGACACCGCCGCGGGCTCTTTCGTCGGCGCCGAAGGGCAGGTCGTGCTTGCCGCGTTCAACGCGTTCGCCGCACCAGCCGCGGGCGCCATCGCAGGCGCGACTGCCGCCGGCGTGATGGTCCGCCTGAGCCGGCGTACCTCCGGGCCTTCGCGAGGTCCCCGGCCGCCCTCACCCGACCCACCACGTCCAGCTGGCCCGGCTACCTCGGCCGAGCGCGGCGTGGTCGAACTCGACGCCGCACGCCGGCGACACCGCCGGGTGGCATGAAGCGATGGGGACGGAATCGGCACGGCAGAAGCCTGGCGACGCCTGTCCAGGCCTCAGGTTTGCCGGAGTACTCAGCGAAGGAGGCCGGCGATGCCGTGGGCAAACCGCTCGTACTCAGCCGGCGCGTTGTACGCCTGCGCCGACAGCCGTAGCCAGCCACGCCCTGCCCAGCTGGTCACGGCGACCTCGACGTGCAGGTCGCGGGAGATCCGCTCGTACAACGCGGTCGCGGCCTCCCCCGTGTCGGCGACCCCGCGCGGCAGGGCCACCAGACGCATGGACAACCGTGGATCACCGCCCACGCCGTCTAGCGAGGTTCCCAGCGCCGATGCGACCACTGACTGCCCGTAGGCCGCGAGACCGTTGTTGTACTGGCGTAGGCGCTCCGGCTCGAGGCTCTCGAAGAACCGCAGAGCGTCCGGCAGTGCAAGCCAGACCGCCCCGTCGCGCGTTCCTTGCTGGTCGAACGCGGCCGGAAACCGCTGCTCTTCGTTCCACGAGACGACGAGGGGCTGGATCTGCGGGCGCCAAGACGGTGCGACCCAGAGTCCGGCGACGCTACGCCCGGCGAACGCCCACTTGTGGAAGTTGCCGACCCAGAAGTCCGCACCGAGTGCCTCGACGTCCACCGGCAGCATGCCCGGCACGTGCGCGCCGTCGACGAACACCGTCACACCACGGGCCCTGGCTTCCTCGGCCACGCGACGTACCGGAAACAGCCGAGCGGTCGGTGAGGTGATCTGGTCGATCAGCACCAACCTCGTGCGCGACGTGATTCCGTCCGCGACGGCGCGGACGACCTCCTCGTCCGTCGCCGTCAATGGAACCTTGACGGCTTTCACCTGCGCGCCGGCCGCGCCGGCGAATCTTGCGACCGCGAGCGCGACCGCACCATAGGCGTGATCAGTCAGCAGGACCTCCTCGCCTTCGCGGAGCGCGAGCGCCGCGAGCACCGTGCTCACTCCGGCGGTCGTGTTGCTGACCAGGGCAAGAGCGTCCTGAACGGTCCCGAGGAAGTCCGCCGCCGCCGCTCGGGCACTGACGATCGCCGGCGGGAGCAACGTGCGGTAGTAGTGCATCGGATTCGCGTCGGCGAGCCCACGCCAGTGGGTCTCCGCGGCCCGGACCAGGCGCGGCACCGCACCGAAGGAGCCGTGATTGAGGTGAGCTCGGCTGGGATCGAGGTCCCATGCATCGCGTACCTCGTCCCAGTTTCCGTCCCAGAGATCGCTGGAGTGGGTGACCTCATCAGGCGTATCCACGGACGGTGATTCTGCCAGCCGGAAGCTTCTCCAAAACCTGCGCGGCTGTTCTAAGAGGTCGCGCGACCTCTTAGGTCCAGGGGGCGCCATCACGCGCGCGGATGTGCCTGCCGGTAGATCGCACGAAGCCGCTCGGCGGAGACGTGGGTGTAGGTCTGGGTCGTGGCCAAGGACGCGTGCCCGAGCATTTCCTGGACACTTCGCAGATCGGCGCCGCCTTCGAGCAGATGGGTCGCGGCCGAGTGGCGAAGGCCGTGCGGCCCGAGGTCAGGGGCGTCGGCGACATCCGCAAGCCTCGCGTGCACCAGCCGGCGTACCTCCCGCTGGTCCAGCCGCCCCCCGCGCACGCCGAGGAACAACGCGGGCCCGCTGCCGGGGCGCGTCAGAGCGGTCCGCCCCTGTGTGAGGTAGTCGGCCAATGCCTCTGTGGCTGGTACGCCGTATGGCACGGAGCGTTCCTTGCTGCCCTTGCCCAGCACGCGTACCACGGACCGCTCGTGGTCGAGGTCGTCGACATCGAGGGCCACGAGTTCGCCAACCCGGATTCCCGTCGCGTAGAGGACTTCGAGGATGGCTCGGTCGCGGCGGCCGACCGGGCTTCCGTCGTCACTGGCCGTGGCGGCCACGTCCATCAGGCTCCGTGCCTCACCCTGACGCAGCACGCCGGGAAGCGGGCGACGGAGCTTCGGCGTACCCAGGAGGCCGCCCGGATCCGCCGCCAGCACCCCGCGCCGGTGAGCCCAGGCGGTGAAGGTCCGCACAGCCGCCGCGCGGCGGGCGAGGGTGGTACGCGCTTGGCCGGTGGCCTGGAGGTGGGCGAGCCATCCGCGGAGCAGCTGGATGTCCAACGCGTCGAGGTCGCCCCTCGATTGACGCATGGCGTACTCGAGCAGACTCCGCACGTCGCCGAGGTAGGCCCGGACCGTGTGCCTGGACAGGTTGCGCTCGGAAACCAGATGGCGCTCGAACTCGGCGAGCGCCCGCATGCTGGCCTCCGGTGGTGCTGGCGCGGACTCGGCCTCCTCGACGCTCATGCGCGTCCTCGCTTCGCTCCGGGCGCGCATGAGGCACTCCAGACGCTGCGTTGATTGATTCGCTCGCTCCGCTCGCTCATGCGCGTCC
>NZ_KB892748.1 GCF_000373925.1 Actinopolymorpha alba DSM 45243
TTCTACAGTTTGCGACCCCTCGACGATTGCCGCGCCTCGGCCGGCACTCACGAACCGCTACGGCTGGCGACCTGTTCAAAGCACCGACGGCTTGCGGCATCGTGACGAGAGTGGGTGTCGGCCTGGTGGCGGTGCTTCGGCGAAGAAGGCGCCGCGCCTTCGCCACATCGGGGTGCGCCGCAGGTGGCGTCTCACATTGTGTACACCTTCTGCGGTACGAGGCGGGGCATGTTCCCACCAGGCAAGGCAAATTTGCCTAGTGAGGTGGGGACTTGGCGCGTGAGGTTCGCCAAAGGGTGTACACAATGTGAGACAGAACCCTGGCTTCTCACTCCGATACGTTCGGGTGTACGCCATTTGAGATGGCTGCTGTACTTCAGTAAGACCGTTCCCGGAATCTCCACGATCTGAGATGGCCCGCCCATCCGAGAGAGGCTCATTCAAAACCCGTCGCGGCATCCTCGGGGAGCGATCTCGCATCGCGGGCGACCCTTGATCCGGGCCCGGATGGCGTACCACCCGGCCGTTCCGGGTGCCGAGAAGGCGGGGGGAGTCCTCCCGGCTCCGCCCGGCCGGGGTGCAGCGCAGCGCCGTTGCGATTTTCGCAATGCGGGCGTAGCCTTCGTTCCATGGCTGGAGATCTCACTGCGCAGCGGGTCCGCGCGCTGATCGACGCGAGCGGCCTCAGCCAGGCTGGCTTCGCCGCCAAGGCGGGCCTGGACGCGTCCAAGATGTCGAAGTCGCTGTCGGGCGTACGCCGGTTCAGCTCCCTCGACCTCGCCCACATCGCGGAGCTCGGCGGGGTGAGCGTCGACTGGCTCCTCGGCGCGAAGCCCGCGAAGCCAGCCCTTGCCGCCCGCGCCTCCAACACCCACGACGGTGCGGTGGAGGCGGCCGTGCGCGAGGCGACCCGCTTCGCCCAGGCACGCGAAGACCTGGCGTTCCTCGGCTACCACCAACCCGAAGGCCCCACGATTACCGCCGGCCGGAAGGTCGACGGCGAGGAGTTGGCCGCCAGCGCCGTGGAGGAGGTACGCACGGCCGGCGGCGATCCGCTGGCGCGGGATCTCTCCGACGTCATCGAAACCTGTTTCGGGGTGGACCTGGCCGTGACCGCCATCCCGGCCGGATGCGACGGCCTCGCCTGGCGGGACGACCACGCCCGGCTGATCCTCGTCGCCACGACCGAATACCCGACCAGGCAGCGGTTCACCATCGTGCACGAGTTGGGTCACCTGCTGGCAGGTGACGACCAGGGGCTCCATGTGGACGAGGACGTGATGGATCCGGAGCGGCGGCGCCAGCCTTCCGAACGCCGGGCCAATGCGTTCGCCGCCGCGTTCCTCCTTCCGGAGCACGAGTTGCGCGCGGCGGTTCCAGATGGTTCACGCCTGTCTCTCGACACGTTCGCCGCATTGGTGATGCGGTTCTCGGTGTCGCCCAGCACCCTCGCCTACCGCCTGGGCAACCTCCGCCTGATCACCGCGGGCCAGCGGAAGGAGTTCAGGAAGCTCACCACCGCGGCCTGCGCCCTGCGCACCGGCAAGGCGGGCGAGTTCGCCGCGTGGATCGAGGCCAGCCGACAACCCCGGCTCCCCGGCGTTCTCGTCAGGGACTCCTTCAGTGCCTACGTCGACGGCAAGGCCACCTTGCGGCCGTTCGCCAACCTGGTGGGCATGGACGTCGAGATGCTCCGGCGGGCGCTCGAAACTCCCGCCGGTCCGGGCGCCGCGGGTGACGAACCCGAGTTCGCGCCGTGACCGCCTTCTGCTTTCCTGACAATACGGTTCTCTGCAACTTCGCCTGCGTCGACAGTCTGCCGCTGCTCGCGAAGATCCTCGATGGACGTGGTCGATGGGTCGAGGCCATCGCGTTCGAGGCGAAGCGGTCCGCCAACATCCACCCGAGCCTTGCCAGCATTTCTGTCGAGGGCTGGCTCGGTGACCCGGTCGAGATCACTGACCGGCACGACATCGCGCGGATCGAACGCCTCCGCCGGGCGGTCTTCGGTGGCCGGGCCGGCGAACCCCTCCGCCATCTGGGTGAGGCCCAGACCTGTCACGTGATCCAACACTGGTCGGAGTTCGCCGGGTCGTCATGGGTGAGCGACGACCGCGAGTCGCTGCGCTACGCGCGGCTGGTCGGCATCCCGGCCCTCGACACCGCCGACCTCATCGGGGTCGCGATCGCTGACGACTACCTCAGCCGGTCAGAGGGCTTCCTTCTCCTCCAGCGGATGGTCATCGCCGGCCGGCATCCCCGCGTACCCACCCATCCAGCACATCTGTGATTACCAACCGCGGGCTCGCCATTCGGGCAGGTGCGGGCGTTCGGTGCCGAGGGTGGTGTCGTTGCCGTGGCCGGGATACACCCAGGTCGGGTCGGGAAGCCGGTCGAACAGCTTGTGCTCGACGTCGTTGATCAGGCTCTCGAAGTCCTGCTTCGATCCGTGGGTGTTGCCGACACCGCCCGGGAAGAGGCTGTCGCCGGTGAAGATGTGCGGACGTCCCGCGGGTTCGTCGTACAGCAGCGTGATCGACCCCGGCGTGTGCCCGACGAGATGGATCACCTCCAGTGTGCACGTCCCGACCGTGATCAGGTCGCCATCACGCAGCGGCTCGTCCGTCGGCACCGGGATGCCCGGCGCGTCGTCGATGTGGGCGGCGGTGGCCGCACCCCTCTGAGCCACGACGGCGGCCAGGGCCTGCCAGTGGTCGCCGTGCCGGTGCGTCGTCACCACGCGTACCAACGGGCCGTCGTCGAGCAGGCCGAGCAGTGTCTCGGCGTCGTTGGCCGCGTCGATGAGCAACTGCTCGCCGGTCTCGCGGCAGCGCAGCAGGTAGGCGTCGTTGTCCATCGGCCCGACCGCGACCTTGGTGAGGACGAGCCCAGCCAACTCACGCACCGCTGGGGGACCGCCAACCGTCACTTTTCCGTCGTACGCCACAACTCGTCACGCTAGCGCACCGCGCACCAGCCCGGCCGCGTCAATCCGCCGAACCGGCGTGAGATCCTTGCTTACTGTGACCGATCTTCCGCAGCTCCTCTCCGAACGGCTGGCCCGCGCCTTCGCCGACGTCGCTGGCGAACCAGCTGACCCGGCGGTGCGGCGTTCTGACCGCGCCGACTACCAGGCCGACGGTGCCCTGTCGCTCGCGAAGAAGCTCCGCCGACCGCCGCGGGAGGTGGCCGCGGAGGTTCTGGAGCGCGCGGACCTCGACGATCTGGTCGCGAACGCCGAGGTCGCCGGCCCTGGCTTCCTCAACCTCACGCTCTCTGACACCGCGCTGTCCACGCTGGTGGGGGAGATGGCGGCCGACGAGCGGCTCGCCGTCGCCCAGGCGAGCGCCCCCGAGCGGGTGCTGGTCGACTACTCCGGCCCGAACGTCGCCAAGGAGATGCACGTCGGGCACCTACGGTCGTCGATCATTGGCGACGCGTTGGTCCGGGTCCTCGAACACCTCGGGCACGACGTCGTACGCCAGAACCACATCGGCGACTGGGGCACGCCGTTCGGCATGCTCATCGAGCACATGATCGACCTCGGAGCCGGTGAGACGGCGCACGAGCTGTCGGTCGGTGATCTCGGTGCGTTCTATCAGGACGCCCGGAAGGCGTTCGACTCCGACGAGGGGTTCGCCGAACGCGCGCGGCGGCGGGTCGTCCTGCTCCAGAGCGGCGATCCCGAGACGCTCGCGCTGTGGCGGCTGCTCGTCGACGAGTCGGCGCGCTACTTCGAGACCGTCTACGAACGCCTCGGCGTCCGGCTGCGGCCCGAGGACCTCGCCGGCGAGTCCACCTACAACGACCAGCTCGCGCCCGTGATCGACGAGCTGGTCGAGCTCGGCCTGGCGACCGAGAGCGAGGGGGCGCTGTGTGCGTTCCCCAAGGGTTTCACCGGGCGTGACGGTGGGCCGCTTCCGCTGATCCTGCGCAAGAGCGACGGGGGATTCGGCTACGACACCACCGACCTGGCGGCGCTGCGCTACCGCGTGGGCGACCTCAAGGCCCGCCGGCTCGTCTACATCACCGACCTGGGCCAGCGGCTCCACTTCGAGATGGTGTTCGAGGTCGGCCGGGAGGCGGGCTGGCTCGGTCCGCGCGCGCACGCGGAGTTCCAGGGCTTCGGCGTGGTGCTCGGCACTGACCGGCGGCGGCTCAGGACACGGGCCGGCGACTCGATCAAGCTGATCGATCTGCTCGACGAGGCCGTCCGGCGGGCGGCGTTGATCGTGGCCGAGAAGGCGTCGCACCTCTCGGCGGAGGAGCAGGCCGACGTCGCGGCGGCGGTAGGCATCGGCGCCCTGAAGTACGCCGACCTGTCCAACGACCGGATCAAGGACTACGTCTTCGACTGGGACCGCATGCTGTCCTTCGACGGCAACACCGCGCCGTACCTTCAGTACGCCCACGCCCGGATCCAGTCGGTGTTCCGCCGCGGAGCCGTCGACCGGGCGTCCCTGAAGGGCGCCGCGGTCCGGCTCACCGACCCGGCCGAGCACGCTCTGGCGCTGCGGCTCGGTGAGTTCGAGGGAATCCTCCACAAGGCTGCCGGCGTGGTGGAGATGCACCGGATCTGCGGCTACCTCTACGATCTTGCGACGGCGTTCACGGCGTTCTACGAACGCTGCCCGGTCCTGCGCGCCGACGATGATGCGACCAGATCCAGCCGGCTGGCGCTCTGCGACGTCACGGCCCGGGTCCTTGCCACCGGATTGTCGATGTTGGGGATTGCCGCGCCGACCCGCATGTAGGACGCTTCGCGAGAAGGCCTACCGCGCCGTCGCGGCTGGTGCCGGATGTAGTGGCCGGCCATGGAAGGATGACTGCCATGAGTGAGTCCGCGAGTGCGACGCACGAACTCCGCGCTGCGATCGACCGCAGTGGCTACTACCCCGACGTGGTTGCTGACGCGTTGGAGACCTGTCTCGCGGGCGAGCGGGTGGTCTCGTACTTCGTCCATCACGAGCCGACCTTCTCCGCCGATGAGGTACGCCGCCACATCACCGTCCTGGTGCTGACTCCGAGCCGGCTCATCCTGGGCCACACCGACGAGCACCCGGCCGACGAGACGCTTCCGACGCCGTATGCCACCGCGTCCACGGAGGCCGTCCCGATCGGCGAGGTGCGTTCCGTGGTCGTGAGCCGGGTGGTCGCCAACCCGGCGGCGTACGAGCCCGGCGGCGCCGTCCACCAGGTGATCCTCACCATCGGTTGGGGCGGAGTCGGGCGGCTCGACCTCGAACCCGCCTCATGCGCCGATCCCAACTGCGAGGCCGACCACGGCTACACCGGCACGTTCTCCTCTGACGACCTGACGCTGCAGGTGAGCGCGGCCGCCGAAGGCAGCGACGCGGTCGGTCAGCTCCTCGGCTTCGCGCAGGAGTTGTCGGTGGCGACGAGGCGGTCACCAGGGCGATGAACACGCCCACGCCGCCGCGGACATCGCCTGGTTCGGCGCCGACCCGCGACGGGCTGGTCCTTCCGAGGTACGCCGAGTCGGCGCTGACCGACCTCATCCCGTCGGCGTTGGGCGGGATGGGTGTCACGGGGTCGACCAACCTGCTCGGCATCCCGGTGGCGAAGCGGTATGTCGTGCTGCTCGTCGACGGACTGGGCTGGAACCTCCTCAACACCTACGCGGCCGAAGCGCCCTACCTCGCCTCGCTGCTGGCCGGCGGCCGCCCGATCACCTCCCCGGCTCCGTCGACCACGTCGACAAGCCTGGTGAGCCTCGGCACCGGCCTGCCACCCGGCCGGCACGGTGTCGTCGGCTACACGATGGCGGTGCCGGGCACCGAACAGCTGCTCAACACCCTGCGGTGGGACACCACGGTCGAGCCGCTGGTGTGGCAGCCCTACCCCACCCTCTTCGAGCGCGCCGAACAGGACGGTGTGGCGGTGACGCTGGTGTCCCGGAAGGCCTTCCGGGGTTCGGGTGTCACGGTGGCCGGACTCCGCGGCGGCCAGTACGTCCCCGCTGACAGTGCGGGCCAGCGCATCGCCGGCGCGGCCGACGCGTGCGCCCGGGCCCAACGAACCCTCGTCTATGTCTATGAAGGCGACCTGGACTGGACCGGCCATCGCGATGGCTGCCACTCCTCGGCCTGGCGGCACCAACTGGCGGCGATCGACGCGTTCATCGCCCGGCTGCGCAAGGCGCTTCCCTCTGACGCCGTCCTCCTGATCACCGGCGACCACGGCATGGTCGACGTACCGTTCGGCAACCGGATCGACGTGGACGGCGATCCCGCCCTCCGGTCAGGTGTCTACCTGGTCGGGGGCGACCCACGGATGCGGTACCTCTACACGCGGCCCGGTGCTGCTCCTGAGGTGGTCGCCGCCTGGCGCGACCGGCTCAGCGAGGAGGACGCGCTCGTGCTGACCCGGGAGGAAGCTGTCGCCTCCGGATGGTTCGGTCCGGTCGAAGACCGGGTGCGGGCACGCCTGGGTGATGTGGTGATCGCCTCGCTCGGTGAGGTCGCCGTCGAGTGCGCCAACGTGTTCCCCACCGAGTCGACATTGCTGGGCTGGCACGGCTCCCTCACCGCGGACGAAATGCTGGTGCCGCTACTGGTCGCGTGACCCCTGATTTCGTGTGAGCTAGCCCACTTGTGATCGCTGTGCCACCCGCACGGCGTGTCTGTCACTGCCGATGCGCAAGGATGGGGCGCCGTGGCCGAACTCGTCTTCTTCACCGGGACCATGGACTGCGGCAAGTCGACGCTCGCGCTTCAGATGGATCACAACGCGCGTCAACGCGGACTTGCTGGGCGACTCTTCACCTGCCATGACCGGGCCGGTGACGCGACCCTGTCCAGTCGCCTCGGCCTGGCTGTGTCCGCGATCGAGGTGAAGCCCGATCTCAACCTGCAGCGGCACGTGGTGTCGGAGATGACCTCCGGCGCGCGGATCGACTACCTCATCTGCGACGAGGCGCAGTTCTACTCGGCGGAGCAGGTGGAGCAGCTCGGCCGGATCGTCGACGACCTCGGCGTGGAGGTGTACGCGTTCGGCATCCTCACCGACTTCCGGACCCGGTTGTTCGAGGGAAGCCAGCGGCTGGTGGAGATGGCGGACCGGGTCGAAATCCTCCAGGTGCAGGCGCTGTGCTGGTGCGGGCGGCGCGGCACCCACAACGCCCGCACAGTCGGCGGTGCGATGGTGACCGAAGGCGAGCAGGTGGTCGTGGGGGACACCAAGGACGGAACGGCACTCGACCTGGGCTACGAGGTGCTGTGCCGGCGCCACCACCGTCGCGGCATGACCGCGCAGGTCGCGAACGCCGGCGCGCTCTCGCCCGACGTACTCCCGTTTGGCGCCCAGTCCTGACCGGCGCTGAAGCCAGGATCCCTCAGTGCTCTAGCAGGAAGCGGTCCAGCACCCGCGCACCGAACTTCAGCCCGTCCACGGGGACCCGCTCATCGACACCGTGCGCCATGCCGCGCTGCGGATAGTCAGTCGGCAGCCGCAGGGGCGAGAAGCCGTAGCCCGCGATGCCGAGCCGGGCGAACGCCTTGGCGTCCGTTCCGCCGCCCATGCAGTACGGCACGACCACAGCATCCGGATCCTCTGACCGCAGCGCGTCCGCCATCGCCTCGAACCACGGCGAGTCGAACGGCGCCGAGACCGCGCGGGTGTAGTCGAGGATCTCCCGCTCTACCCCGTCCCCGAGCAGGGAGTCGATGGTGTCGAGGAACTCCTGCTCGCTTCCCGGCAGCGCACGCCCGTCGATCTGGGCGTGCGCGACCCCCGGGATGACGTTGACCTTGTAGCCCGCGTCGAGCATGGTGGGCGTCGCGGTGTTGCGGACCGTACCCGCCGCGAGATCGCCCGCGCGTCCCATCCGAGCGATCGTGGCGTCGACGTCGGCCAGGTCGATGGGTATGCCGAGTGCCGCGCCGGCGCGTTCGAGGTACGCGCGGACCGTCGGCGTGAGGCGCACCGGCCACTGGTGTGCGGCGATCCGGCTGACCGCGTTGACCAGCATGACGACGGCATTGTCGGCGTTCGGCCTGGACCCGTGGCCGGCCCGGCCGTGCGCGGTGATTCGCAGCTGGATGGTGCCGCGTTCGGCGGTCGCCACCGGATACAGGCGTACGCCGTCGACGTCGAAGGTGTGCCCACCGGACTCGCTGATCCCGATGGCGCAGCCGGTGAAGAGCTCGGGGTGCTGGTCGACGAGCCAGCTGGCGCCGTAGTCGCCGTGCACCTCCTCGTCGGCGACGAACGCCACCACGACGTCGCGGCGCGGTCGGACGCCGCGCGCAGCCCACGACCTCAGCACCGCGAGGACCGTCGCGCACATGTCCTTCATGTCGGTGGCGCCCCGGCCCCACACGTAGCCGTCCCGGATCTCGCCGGAGAACGGCGGGACCGACCACTCGCTGGGATCAGCGGGTACGACGTCGAGATGGGCGTGGACGAGCACCGCCTCGGCGTTCGGCTCGGTGCCAGGAATCCGGACGACGACGTTGGTCCGGCGCGGCGCCGACTCCAGAACCATGGGGGAGTAGCCCGCCGTGGTCAGGATGCTCGCGACATACTCGGCGGCCTCGCGTTCGCCCTCGGAGTCGCCGGGTCCGCGGTTGGTGGTGTCGAACCTGATCAGCTCGGCACAGAGTTCTTCGACGCTGTCGTCGGGACGGCTGCCGGCTTCGGCGTTCACGAGTGTCAACCTTTCCTTGCCGGGTTACCCAGGGTGGGATCTGGCGTCAGCCGAGCACAGGCTCGACCAACGTCAGGCTTGCGGTGCCGCTGTGCGGATCGGACACCAACTCGACGGTGGTCCCCAACGGCACGGCGAGCTGTCCCTCGCAGTGCCCGAACCCCAACTCCCAGATGATCGGGATTCCGAGGTCGCCGAGCCGGTCGGTGAGGACACTGCGTACGACGTCGGGATCGCCACAGTCGACCCACGAGCCGAGCGCGATCCCCGCGACCCCCGCGAACCATCCCGTCCTGCGAAGGTGGGTGACGAAGTGGTCGATGCGGTACGGCTGCTCGCCGACGTCCTCGAGCAGGGCGATCGAGCCCGGCGGCGGTGACGCCACATCGGGGACTCCGCGAGCCGACACCACCAGGCTGAGGTTGCCGCCGACCGTCGTGCCGCGGGCGAGGCCGGCCCGCAGCGGCTCGGCTCGCGGCCCGCTGAGCACCAGACCGGGCGTGGGTTCGAAGAGCATCCGCCGCAGGTGTTCCTGGGCGACCGGGTCGTCGACGAACGAGCTGGTGACCACCATCGCGCCGAACACCGTCGGGATGCCGAAGCGAGTCCCGATGACCTGGTGGAGGGCCGTGATGTCACTGGAGCCGGTGAAGACCTTCGGCGGCACCGCCGCGAGCGCGTCCCAGTCGATCAGGTCGATCAGCCGGAGCGAGCCGTACCCGCCGCGAGCGCAGAAGACAGCGGCGACGTCGGGATCGAGCCAGGCGTCGGTGAAGTCGCGCGCCCGGTCGGCGTCCGCGCCCGCCAGGTAGTCGAGGGTCGGGTGCCGGTCGCCGACATGCGGACCGAGGCGTACCTCCAGACCCCAGGCGGAAAGGATCGCGACCGCCTTCTCCAACAGGTCGGCAGGGATCGGTCCGGCCGGGGCCACCACGGCCACCTGGTCACCGGCCCGGAGGCGGCGTGGGCGCTTCGGCGCATCGTGCGGGGTAGGCGGAGCTGATGCTGGCATCGCTGCGATCCCTCCTCGTCCGGCCGCCACCACGTCGGCTTGGGGTCTGAGGTGCAGCCTTTCAGATCTGCCTCGTGGGCGTGCCGGGCCGCGGCTGTTCTGATGGTCCATTCCCGGCCGGCCACCGTCCTGGTCCGGCGAGGTCACCTGCGAGACTTCCGGTCATGAGCGCGCTCATCTCCGCCAGCGACCTGGCCAAGGCACTCTCGTCTGACCAGCCGCCCGTGGTTCTCGACGTTCGGTGGTCCCTGACCGGGCCGTCGAAGGCCGACACGTACGCCGACGGTCACGTTCCCGGTGCGCGCTTCGTCGAGCTTGACGCGGCGCTCTCGGCCCCACCGGTAGGCGCCGGGCCACGCCACCCGGGCGGCCGGCATCCGCTGCCCGACCCGCAGGTGTTCGAGAACGCCATGGGGACGGCGGGCGTGTCACGGACCTCGACCGTCGTGGTGTACGGCGATCCGGACGGCTTCGGACCGGCCCGGGCGTGGTGGTGCCTGCGCTACTTCGGGCACGAGGCGGTGCGGGTCCTCGATGGTGGCTACGCCGCCTGGACCGAGGCCGGCCTGCCGATCGAGACGGGCCTATCCGACGTCGCGCCCGGAGATTTCGAGGCGCGGGCCGGGGGGATGGCGATGCTCGATGCCGGCGAGGCCGCCAAGGTCGCCCGGGCGGGCGTACTGCTCGACGCACGGGCCGGCGAACGCTACCGGGGTGAGGTGGAGCCGATTGACCCCGCTGGCGGGCACATCCCTGGCGCGCTCAACGCACCCACGGCCGAGAACCTCGACGCCGCCGGCCGGTTTCGATCGGTTGATGCGCTTCGGGAGCGATTCGCGTCGCTCGGGCTCGGGGGGTCTGGACCCGTCGGCGTCTACTGCGGCTCCGGCGTGAGCGCCGCCCAGGAAGTCCTCGCCCTGGAGTTGGCGGGAATCCACGCGGCGTTGTACGTCGGTTCCTGGTCGGACTGGGTGTCTGACCCCGACCGTCCCGTCGCGACCGGCGCCACGCCCTAGGTCGGGCTGGACGTCAGCGTCGGGCCGCCTCGACGGGCGCGAAGAGCTCGGCCAGGAGGTCGTCGAAGAGCGGTGCGGCCTCGGCGACCGACAACAATCCCGCTTCATGCCCCCGCCAGCCGCGAACCGTGGCGCCGTCGTACCTCGCCGCGTCGATCGGTCGGGCGCTCGTACGAATTACCAGGCGGGCGCGGGCGCTGGGAGCTGGAAGGTGCTCACCGCACCCGCAGTCGCAGCGGCCGGCGGGTACGACGAAGAAGAGGTCCGCCTCGGCGTACCGCTCCAGGCTGACGTTCGTCCCCTGGCACCGGAACTGCAGCAGATCGCCGCCGGGCAGCAGCGCCCAGAGGCGTACCGGCACGGGATGACTTGGCGGGAGGACCCGGAATCCTCGGTCGGACAGCTGGCGGGCCCAGGTGGCGAAATCCATGAAGGACGTCCTTGCGGCTGGTTGTCGCGGGTGCGGCCAGCGGGCCGCGAGACCTGAGAGGTCAGCGACAACAACAGCGGCAGAGGACGTCAAAACGCATGGCTGGATTGTGCCAGGCGGGTCCGGAGACCGGACTACCGGGGCCCACAGACTCCGCCGCCGGCTCCTTACGAGCCGGATCATCCTGTCCGGCGTCATGTGCCGGAGGGCGGATAGACCTCCAGTTCGTAGACGCGCGTGGTCTTCTCGTCGACGGAATCGGCGACCGGTTTGGTGATGAGGAGGCGTACGTAGCGCGCCGTGAATGTGGGAACCGTCCGGTCCGTGACCGCTGACCCGTTGTCCAGCACGCTGTCTCGGTTGGTCCATTGCTTGTTGTTGTCACTGGATTGGAGTACGAAGTCGCGCGTGTTGAGGGTGGCGTCCAGACCGCCTGCCTGGGCGTGCTTGACCACGTAGCGGCCGATCGAGTGGCTGGATCCGAGGTCGACGGCGAGCCATGTGGCGCCGTGGCCGGAGGGGTTCACCCAGGCGTCTAGTTCGGGATCGGAGAGCTGGGCGTCCGTCACGTGGTTGGCGCTGGAGTTGGCGGAGTCGGCAGTCACCGGCTTGTACAACGCCAGGTTCGGGGGACTGGCCCCGGCGTCACTGAGAACCTCGAACTCCAGAACGCGAGTGGTGCTGTCCGCGGTCTGGGTGGGCTTGGTGACGCGTAGTCGGACGTAGCGGGCGCTGACCGGGTTCGGTAACAGTCGATCAGTGAGATTCTCGGTGTTGCCGGTGACGGCGTCGACCGTGCGCCATGGTCCTCCGGGCCGGTCCGACAGCTCGACGGAGAAGTCACGGGTGTTGAGGGCGGTTCCGAAGGGGCTCCCGCCGTAGCCGGCGTGCTTGACGCGGTAGCCGGATATCTTCCGGGTGGCGCCAAGGTCGACGGACAGCCAAGCGTTCCGTGCCGCGTCGGCGCTCCAGCCGTCCTCGAACTCGTCCCAGGTGCCGTCGGTCGCCTTGGCCGCCGTGGCCTGTCCGCGGCTCGAGGAGGTCGGTCGCCCCGCCGCGAGGTTGGTCGTCGCCCTCGGTGCAGGGGGAGTTGTCGCTGGTTTGTTCAGGTCCAGCCAGACGAACCGGGGCCGGTAGATTTCGGTGGTGAGCGGGTCGCCGCCAATCCTGTTGACGTTGTAGCTGACCAGGAGCCTGCCCTTCTCAGACAGGCTCGGATGCGCCTTGGCGTTGTAGCAGTACGTCATTCCCTCCGTTTGCGAGCCAAAAATGTAGGGCTCCGGGCAGTTGTAGAAGCGAACGCCCGCGGAGAACGGCCCATTCGGGGTGTCGCCCACGGCGTATTCCAAAGCGGTCGACATGACGTTGCGGGTGTAGACCAGGAGGTACTTTCCGGCGTACCTGCCGGTCGTGATCGGGGTGACGCTCAGCTCCGTCGACACGTCGGAGTGCAGAACCGCGGCGTCGTGTTCGGCCACGGAGATGTCGGGGCTCCACTCGCTGCCGCTCCAGAAACGCCAAGGTGAGCTTGCACTGCCATCCGGCCGCGGCATGTCGGCGAAGTCCGCCCTTGGAACTCGGGCGACGACGAGGTCCTTGTGTGCGTCGAGGAGTGTGTTGCGGTAGCCGTACACATAGACGTATCCGTCCACCGCGGAGTTGTCCATGATTCCCACGCCGAACATCACGATGTACCTGCTGTTGCGGATAAGCAGGCCGACATCCTCAGTCCTGCGGACCGAGCTGTAGTCGGGTACGCCACCGACGATCGGCATCGAGAACAGGTCCACCCGGGACGCGTTCCAGTTGGAGTCGAATGCGAAGCCGGTCGCGTAGACGGTGTCCCCGATGGCGATTCCGTCGTTCATCCAGTCATGGCTGCGAAAGGCGCCGCCCGCCGGGGTGACGAAGCTCGCCCGCTTGGGGTTGGGCTGGTTGCCGTTCAGCACGGCCGAGGAGTTGTTGAGGAAACCGGTCTGCTCGTAGGTCAGGTCGAACGGGTCGGCTGTGCCCACGCGGGTGTCGCTGAAGATGAACATGGTCCGCGACGAAGGTGTCGCCTCGCTCACGCCGTCCCGTCCGTCGAGGGGGACCGAGAAGATGCCGTCGGCACCAAGCCATCCGGAGGTGCGGTTGAACAGCTGGGTCCACTCGTCGGCCCTGGTGGCGGCCAGCGGGGCATCGTGGGAACTGGATGTCTCGGCAAGCGAGGGTGTGGCTCCGATCCCGACGGAACACGTGAGCAGCGCCGCCGCGGCCGTGGTACCCCAAGCTCTCATGCGCATCTCGCCATCTCCTTGTGCCGTCCGGTCGCCTGTGTCGTTTCAAGTGATGAGGTCATGCGCTGACATAGGCCCGATGCGGGCACCCGGATCGGGCCGTCCGACGCAGTGTTTACCTGGCCGCTATACTTGTCAACACTTCATTACAAGGTTTCATGCTGCTCCATCCCGGTGACATCTCGGCGAACCGTGCGCCCGACCGTGCGCCCGGCGCCGACCGGAGGGTGAGAACCTAAGGCGGAGGCGAACGACCGGAGAGGAGGGCACTTCCGTGCCGGCAAGTCCTTCGCCTGCGGGCAGGCTGGGCGACCTGGACCGCAACAGCCCGGTCCCCCTTTATCACCAGCTCGAACGCGCGTTCCTCCGGTTGATCGCTGACGACAACCTCGTGCCGGGATCGCGTTTCCCCTCCGAAACCGAGCTCTGTGCGAGGTTCGAGGTCACCCGACCGACCGTCCGGCAGGCTCTGGAACGCCTCGTCCGGGTCGGCGTGCTGCGCAAGGAACGCGGCCGTGGCACCTACGTCGCCAACGTGCCGGAGCCCGATCCCGGCCCTACGGCCGTGCTCACCGTCAAGGTCGTGATGCCGAGCCTGAACGAGCTGATCCACCTGCAGGTGCTCTCCGGCATCGTCGACCAGGCACACGACGACGGCCTGCAGGTCGTGCTCGCCCACTCCGACGGCCGTCGCGCCGCACAGGAACGCGAGCTCGACCGCGCCGACGGCCTGGCCGGTGTCCTGCTCTGGCCAATCAGTGCGAGCCCGCGTCGCAGCAAGGCCCTGCAACACCTGCGTGACAGGGGGATTCCCGTGGTCTTCGTCGACCGCTACCTCGACGAGCGTTCGGACCACGTGGTCGTCGATGACGAGTCGGGTGGCCGCCAGGTCACCGAGCACCTGACCGGTCTCGGCCACCGGCGGATCGCGTTCGTCCATGCCGAGAGCGCGACGTTGAGCAGCGTCCGGCTCCGGAGGAACGGCTATCGGCAGGCCCTCCAGTCGGCCGGGCTGCTCATCGATGATGCCCTCGTCCTGCGACTACCCGAGTCCGGGTCGTACGACGTGCTCGTCGCGCACCTGCTCGGGCTGCCGGATCCGCCCACGGCCGCGTTCTGCGTGAACGACGTCGTCGCTGTTGGGCTGGCCGCTGCCTTCGCCCGTCGCGGGATCGACGTGCCGTCCGGCTTCTCGGTCGCGGGGTTCGACGCACTGGAAAGGCTTCCGAGCGGCGGGACCATCACCTCGGTCCGGCGCGCGACCGACGAGCTGGGGCGCGAGGCGATCCGGCTCCTCGCAGGACGGCTACGGAGCCAAGGCGTGGACGACCAACCGCGACACGTCACACTCCCCACCACGCTGGTGACCGGAGACACCACCGGCACCCCGCCAATCGCACCGCAAGCGCCGACTGGACGCCGCGATCCAGCCCGATCTAGGGGACACGCCGGCTAGGGCGCGTCCCATCGGCACGCCCTAGTCCTGGCCGCCCCGACCTCCGCCGAAGAGAATGTCGTCCCAGCTGGGCACACTGCCCTTGCGTCCACCCGACCGGGCGCGCCGGCGACGCGCATCCGCGGAGCTTCCGGTGCGGGGGCGGCGGGGTGCCGGAGCGGGCTCCGACTCGACCGGCTCTGACTGGTCAGCGGCCTCGTCGTCAGGGCGGGACTCGGGTTCGGTGGCTTCGGGCTCGGGCTCGTGTTCCTGGCTCCGGTCGGGCTCGACTCGCGACTGGAGCGGCGGGTCGTCGAGGTCGGGCACCTCGTCGGGAGCGAGGTCACGGGCCGCTGGAGTCGCGGGGGCGGCGTGTGTCGTGGGTGCGGCGGGAGCCGGGGGGGCCGCGGGTCGATCAGGCTCGACGGTGCGGATCGGCCGCGGGGCACCGGCGTCGGGACCGGCCGAGCGCAGTGACCGGCCGACCGCGTGGGACAGGTCGATGGTGTCTTCGGCGTCGGGGCCGGTGTCGTGACCAGGAACGGGTGGCGCCGGCGCGGGTGTGGGCTCGCTCGCCGGCACCTCGCGGCGCTGCCAGTTCTCCACGGCAGGGGCGATGTAGCCGCCGGTCCCGACGTCAGGCGCCGGCGGGGGAGCGAGCCGGAGCCGGTGGCCGTCCCGCCCCGCTGCCACGGAGGGCTCGGAGTACGCCGTGCCATGCTGCTCGGCGTACGGCATGCCATTGCCTTCGGTGTAAGGCGTTCCGTGACTCTCGGCGTACGGGTATCCGTTGCTGTCGACCGGGGGCGTTCCGACGGCCCTTGGGGGTTCGACAGGAGCAAGGCCCGGAGCGGAGCCAGGCACGCGGAGTGCCTCACCGACGAGCGCACGCGCCTTGTCGTCGGCGGTGGTGACCACGCGTCCCAGCGGATCGTAGGTGAAGACGGCGCGGTGCGGTGCGTCGTCGAGGCTGAACGACACCGAGACCGCCCAGCGTCCCTCGGGGGAGCGCCAAGCGTCCCAGTTCGCCAGCTCGCGGCTGATTCCGAGGTCCTCCAGACGGTTGCCGACGGCTTCCTCGAGGGTCTGGCCGGGACCTTCGCGACCGTTGCGGCGCAGCGCGCACCGGCGGGCCTGCTCGGCGATGTACTCGCGTTCGGCGAGCACAGGTCCGGCGTAGCGCAGGATGCGCTCGAGGGGTACGTCGGCGGCTGCTGCGATGGCCTCTGATGACTCACCCGCACGCAGCCGGGCCTGGATCTCCTTTGGACGTAGCCGGCTCTGCTTTTCGAGCGGAAGCGACCCCAGCCGGGCCCGATCACTCACCACTGCCCCCCGTAGTCGGTCGTCCACGCGTAGCGCGAACTCCTCACCAGTGCCCTCGTGCGTGAGAACTAGATGGGTGCCGTCATCGCTGAGTCGAACCAGCTTGACGTCGCGCATCGTCTTCCGCCTCCCCAAACCTCTCGGGCTCGCCTAGTCTCTCCCGGGCCGGGACGACGATGCCAGGCAGCGCGCCGAGGACACCCGAGTCGTTCTCAAACTCGTCGCGGCGTGATCCCGGGCGGCAAACTCCGCAAGGCTAGCGTCTCGACACGCTGCGCGACCGTGACGAGGGAGCGCACCGGGTGTCGTCAGTGATGCGTACCGGATGCGGAGCTCTGCGCGGACGGGTCCGTCTCCAAGGGGCTTTCCGGCACGACCTGCACGGCGGGTCCGGAGGCTTCTGACTCCGCTGGCGCAGGTGTGGAGTGGGCATCACGCGGCGCGGGGCCGGCGAACGCGACGAGCGCGGTGACCACTCCGGCCGCCAGCGGAACGAAGAAACCGGTGCGGCCGTTGAAGGCGTCGATCACCTGTCCGGCGACCGCAGCCCCGAGGGCGACACCGGCCGCCATCCCGGTCGTCGTCCACGCCATGCCTTCGGTCATGCGTGACGGCGGGACCGTGCGCTCCACCACTGCCATCGTGGCGACCAGCGTCGGTGAGATCGCGAAGCCGGCGAGGAAGAGTACGACGCTCAGAACGCCGAGGTTGGTGATGAAGGGCAGCGGCACCATCGTGCCGGCCATCAGCAACGCACCGACTCGGAACCTCGTCATCGCTGGCGTTCGCAACCGCAGCGTGCCGACGATGAGGGCCGACAGCATGCTCCCGGTCGCCCAGCCGGCGAGCAGAAGCCCAGCGACGGAACGTTGACCAGCCTCGGTGGCGACCGCGACCACGACGACCTCGGCACTTCCGAAGAGCACACCCAGCCCGGCGCAGGCGACCACCAGCGGACCCAGGATCGGCCAGCCGAGTTTGGGCTTGATCCGCTGTCCGGCGTGTGCGCGCTGGACGGGCGGCTCGGTGCGACGCTGGACCGAGAGGACGAGCGCTCCGACCAACCCCGTGACCCCGGCGGTGATCAGGCCGGCCACCGGACTGATCGAGGTCGCGAGGATGGTGACCAGCGGCGGACCGACCATGAAGACGACTTCGTCGAGCAGGGCTTCGAGGGCGAACGCGGTGTGGAGCTCCGATCGGCCTTCGAGCAGGTGTGTCCAGCGGGCCCGGACGAACGACCCGACGAGTGGACCAGCGGCACCGGCGACCGCGGCGAGGGCCTGTGGCATGGGAGCGGCGGCGCCGGCCTCGATCGCGACGATGAGAGTGCCGAGCGCGGCGGCGTTGAGCGCCGCGATGACCGGGAGCACTCGGTGCTGGCCGTGCCGGTCGACCAACCGCGCCTGCACCGGCGCCAGGACCGCGGCGGCGATGACGTAAGAAGCGGAGACCGTGCCGGCCAGGCCGTAGGAGCCAGTGGCGGAGGAGACGAGGAGCACCAGGCCGAGACCCACCATGGAGATGGGCAGGCGGGCGAACCACCCGGTAAGGGAGAACGCCAGGGTCCCGGGCAGGCTCAGAATGGTGCGGTAAGGCGTGAACATATGGCGGCGGCTCGCGGCTGTCTCGTGTTGGACGGGTTCGGTTGTGTGCTGCTCGAAAGGACGGGTCGTCCCCCCGAGCCTGCTGGCGTGGGACGGCGCGAAGGTCCGACCCGGCTTCACCCTAACGACGCGGACCGACAAGCCACCTGGGAATATCGGGACCATGGCTCGCGAAGCGTTCGACGCCCTGCTCCTCGTGTCCTTCGGCGGTCCGGAGAAACCCGCGGATGTCGTGCCGTTTCTCGAAAACGTCACTCGTGGCCGCGGCATTCCAAGGGAACGCCTGGCTGAGGTCGGCCAGCACTACTACCTCTTCGGCGGACGCAGCCCGATCAACGACCAGTGCCGTGCCCTCAAGCAGGCGATCGAGGCCGACTTTGCCGCGCATGAGGTGGACCTCCCGGTCTACTGGGGCAACCGCAACTGGGACCCCTACCTCGCCGACACCCTGCGGGAGATGCGGGCTGCCGGGGTACGCCGGGCGGCCTGCCTGCTGACGAGCGCGTACGCGTCGTACTCCGGATGCCGGCAGTACCGCGAGAACCTCGCCGCCGCCCTCACCGAGGTGGGCGGCGGAACCACCCAGGTAGGTGAGGGCGCGCCGGAGCTGATCCGGTTGCCGCACTACTTCAACCGGCGCGGGTTCGTCGAGCCGTTCGTCGACGGGACCGAAGGCGCGCTCGCGACCCTGCCCGAGGGCGCGCGGGTCGCGTTCGTGACCCACTCGATTCCGGAGGCGATGAACGCCGCGAGCGGTCCGGACGGCGACCGCTACGTGGCCGAACACCGTGACGTGGCGGCCGTGGTCGCCGACGAGGTGGCGCGCCGCCGGGGTGCGCCTGTGGAGTGGGACCTGGTCTACTGCAGCCGGTCCGGGCCCCCGAGCCAGCCGTGGCTGGAGCCTGACATCAACGACCACCTCGAGGCCCTCGCGGACAAGGGTGTCTCAGGGGTCGCGGTGGTCCCGCTCGGGTTCATCTCCGACCACATGGAAGTGATCTACGACCTCGACACCGAGGCGAAGGCGACCGCCGAGCGGCGCGGCCTTCCGTTCGTACGTGTGCCAACGCCGGGCGTGGATCCGCGGTTCGTCACGATGGTGCGAGAACTCGTCACCGAACGCGCGGCCGCGGAGCTTGGCCAGCCGGTGACACCTGAGGTGTTCGGCTCCCTCGGCCCGGTGTGGGCGAACTGCCCGGCCGGCTGTTGCCGCAATCTGCGCGGCCCGGTCCCGGCCGTCTGCGGCGCGGACTGACGACGTACGCCGACGGAACTCGTGGTGGGTTCAGTGGTTCTGCTGGCGTTCGGCCAACTCCCGCAGGGTGTTCAGCTGGCGGCGCATCATGAACAGATCGCCCCAGGCCAGGAGGTGGCGGCGCGACCTTCCCAGGATCCCGTCACGGTCGCCGATCATCAGCTTGGCAAGTAGCCGCGTCCCGCGCGGGGCAATGTCCGTGACGGTGTAGGTGACCGCGAAGTCGCCGAACAGTCGTCGGCCGTGAGCGTTCCTCATGAGGAGCGTGAGGTGCTGGTCTGGCTCGAAGGCGACGAGTTCGAAGATGGTCATGACCTGCTGCCCGACCGCCAGGTCTTCGGCCCCCGGAGTCAGTAGGCGAGGGCTCCTCCTGCCGAGGTTGTCCAGCAGGTCGTAGCTGTAGGGCGCGACCTTCAGCTGGCACAGCCAACGGAAGACGGTGGCGCGTTCGGCACGCACCGTCACTGCCCGGAACCAGCTCTCCCGGGGATTCGACAGCAGGTCATCGCACGGATAGCCGGCGCGGACCTCGTCGGCGGTGGCGCCCCATACCCGTGGGATCCGCATCGTCTCTGTCATCGGGTCCCTTCGTCCGTCGACACGTCGCGAGCATAGGGCGCCGCCCAGAAACGGGGTCGATCGCTGAGCGGCGCGGCCCGGTCCCGACCGTTTGTGGCGCGGACGACCGCCAGGCGTTCCAGCCTTTCCAGAACGCCCCGGCAGGCCCCAGGGTTGGGTTCTCGCGGATGCACTGTGAACAGGGGAGGCCGACCGTTGGATGGCTATGACGGCTATGTGGCGGGCTGGGGGACTCTGAGCATCATCAACGCGGGACTCGCGCAGGCGAAGGGCAGGAGTGGTTTGGCGTGGTGGGTCGTGTCGCTCCTGATCGGCCCCGTCGCGACGCTCCTGATCGTCGTCCTGCCCAGACCTGAGCCCGAGTCCTCGACGACGAGCACCTGAACGACCGAGGCGTCCGCAGTCGGCTCGCTGACCACCCGTGGTGACCGCTCGGGCGGCAGCCGATCCCTAGGCTGAGCTTCATGACTGCGGAGACGACTCCCGAGCGTGCGGCTGACGAGGACTCCTCGGCTCCGCCGGCGACGCCGTTCCACGACCTGGACAGCTTCATCGCGCTGCGGCGGCTGACTGGTCTGTGGCTGGCCCCCGACGGCAGCCGCCTGGTGGTGGCCGCCCAACACCTCGCTCCTGACAAGAAGCGATACCTCACGGCCTTGTGGGAGCTCGATCCGGCGGGAGAGGCGCCCGCGCGCCGCCTGACCCGCGGAGCGAGCGGCGAGGCGGGCCCGGCATTCCTACCGGACGGATCCCTGCTGTTCGTCTCGAAGCGACCCGATGCGGAGGCGGAGGACAAGAACGACGAGAAGCCGGCGCTCTGGCTCCTACCCGCCAAGGGCGGTGAGGCCCGCCAGGTCGCCGCCCGGCCTGGTGGCGTCGCCGGTGTGGTGACGGCCCGGGAGGCCGGCACGCTCGTCGTGTCGTCCCCCACGATGCCGGGCGCCAAGTCGGCGGAGGACGACACCGAACGCCGTAAGGAACGCAAGGACCGTGCGGTATCGGCGATCCTGCACGAGGCCTACCCGGTGAGGTACTGGGACCACGATCTCGGACCCGACGAGGTGCGGGTGTTCGTGGCCGACCCGCCCGCACTCGACGACGGACGCGTGGAGGAACTCCGCGACCTCACGCCAGAACCCGGTCGTGCGCTCGAGGAGGCTGGCCTCGACATCAGCCCTGACGGCCGCACCATCGTGACGACGTGGGTCGAGCGCGAGCCGCGCGGCGACCTCCGTGTCGACCTGGTGGCCATCGACACCGCCACGGGCGACCGCCGCGTCCTCGCCTCTGATCCGGCGTACGACCATGGCGGGCCCAGGATCTCACCGGACGGCCGCTGGGTGGTCTGCGCCCGCGAACTCCGCAGCACCACTGACAGCCCCGTCGACCTGACGCTGTGGTTGGTTCCGCTCGACGGCGGGGACGGCCGGGACCTGACGCCTGACCTCGACCTGTGGCCGCACGGCCCGCAGTGGGCGCCGAACAGTGGCACGGTCTACTTCACCGCGGACGAGCGCGGCAGGTGCCCGGCGTTCGCGGTCGGCGTGGAGACCGGTGAGGTACGCCGGCTCGCCTCAGACGGCGTGTACGCCGCTCTCGCGCCGGCGCCCGACGGGCGCACGGTCTACGCACTGCGGGCCGCCGTCGACGCACCAGGGGCGGTCGTACGCCTCTCCGTCGACCAGGTGGACCAGACGCCGGTCTTCCTCCGCGGTCCCGATCCGGCGCCGCGGGTGCCCGGCCGGGTCACCGAGGTCGAGGCGACGGCCGCCGACGGTACGCCGCTTCGTGCCTGGCTGGTGCTGCCCGAGGACGCGTCCGCCGAGGCCCCGGCGCCGCTGATGCTCTGGATTCACGGCGGTCCGCTGGCGTCCTGGAACGGCTGGCACTGGCGATGGAACCCCTGGCTCCTGGCCGCCAAGGGGTACGCCGTCCTGCTTCCCGATCCGGCCCTCTCGACCGGCTACGGGCAGGCGTTCGTCAAGCGGGGTTGGGGTCGTTGGGGTGCCGAGCCGTTCACCGACCTGATGAGCCTCACCGACGCGGCCTGCGGCCGCGACGACATCGACGCGGCGCACACCGCGGCGATGGGGGGCTCGTTCGGTGGCTACATGGCGAACTGGGTGGCCGGACACACAGACCGGTTCAAGGCGATCGTCACGCACGCCAGTCTGTGGGCGCTCGACCAGTTCGGACCCACCACCGACCTGGCCGCCTACTGGTTCCGCGAGCTCACTCCCGAACGCGCGCTCGCCAACTCCCCACACCTGTTCGCCGACCGGATCAGTACGCCGATGCTGGTGATCCACGGCGACCGCGACTACCGCGTCCCGATCGGTGAAGGGCTCCGGCTGTGGTGGGAGCTCAACCACCAGTACGCCGGCGACCCGGCAGACCTGCCGCACCGGTTCCTGTACTTCCCTGACGAGAACCACTGGGTACTCGCGCCCCACCACGCGAAGGTCTGGTACGACACCGTGCTCGCCTTCCTCGCCTGGCACGTGCGCGGCGAGGCCTGGGAGAGGCCAGGGCTCCTGTGACCGAGCCCAGGAAGCCGCTGGAGAACGCCGGGAACCCCGCGGCCGCCCCCGATCCGGCAGCCCTGCTGGTGCTGGCGGAGGAGGTCGCGCGGGAGGCGGGCGAGCTCCTGCTGTCCCGCCGGCGTACTGACGTCGTGACCGTCGCCCACACCAAGTCGAGCCCGACCGACGTGGTGACCGCCATGGACACCGCGGCCGAACGCCTCATCCGCGAACGCCTGCTGGCAGCCCGGCCCGACGACGCGATCCTCGGCGAGGAGGGCGGCAGCGCGGCGGGAGATTCGGGCGTGCGCTGGATCGTCGACCCGCTCGACGGGACGGTCAACTACCTCTACGGCCTGCCGGTGTGGGGTGTCAGTATCGCGGCCGAGGTCGACGGCACGGTGGTGGCCGGCGCGGTCGCCTGCCCGCCGACCGGCGAGATGTGGACCGCTCGGCGCGGGGGAGGCGCGTTTCTTGACGGCACACCGATCCGCGCCAACCCCGTGACCGATCTTGGCCAGGCCTTGGTGGGCACGGGTTTCTGGTACGCCGCGGATCTGCGGGCCCGGCAAGCCGAACTGCTTCGCGAGATCCTGCCCCGGGTCCGCGACATCCGCCGGATCGGGTCGGCGGCGGTCGACCTGTGCGGCGTGGCGTGCGGGCGGCTCGACGGGTTCTACGAAACCGGCCTGCACCCGTGGGACCTGGCCGCCGGAGTCCTGGTCGCGGAGGAGGCCGGCGCGCGGTCAGGCGGCATTGATGCCGCACCCGCGGACCGGCGCCTGGCGGTGGCGGCGGCTCCGGGGGTTTTCGAGGACTTGCATTCGCTCATCATGGCGTACGCCGGCGACGTTCTCGCCTGGGTCGACGGGTAGCGAGCGGCCCACGTTGGTGGCGGCCACGGCGTCGACATCCCCTGGTGTCGACGCCGTGGCCGGTACTGCCCAGAAAGATCGATCTGAGGCCGTCCGTCGCTCCGTGTAGTGGTTGCACTTCGCTGCGCGTGATCAGTCCGCTAGAATCGGGGCAATATTGGACATATGAGCATGGTAAATGCTCGAAAGAGGCTGCATCACCGCAGGAGCGCGCAGCTTTCAGCAACAAATTCGGGTTACAAGTTGCCCGACGTGGTTCCGTTCGGCCGGGTCGAAGGTATACGTTCCGGGGCAGTCAAGTTCCCTGCGGCTGTGCGGGGTCCTTCGAAGGAGCATTCCCCCGGGGTGCCCGAGCCCACTGCGCTGCGCAGCAAGCGAGGAACTCCCGGTCCGGGTGCTCACAGGCCGGGAGGTGAAGGTTGGCTGCGACAGAACGCCTGGACAAGCCGATCGAGCAGGAGGCAAGCTCCAAACCGCCCGCTCGAAGATCCACGGCGAGGTACATCGTCGGTCGGATCGTCAAGGCGCTCTTTACGATCTACGTCGTCGCCACCGCGATCTTCTTCCTCGTCCGGTTGCTTCCGGGTAACCCCGTCGACGTCTACATCAACCAGCAGATCGCGCAGTACGGCCTGAGCTACCAGGAGGCCGCCAACCAGGCCGCGGGACTCTTCGCGTTCGATCCGACCGAGTCGAAGCTCCAGCAGTACCTCGACTACCTTCTCGGGCTGCTGAAGGGAGACCTCGGCACCTCGCTGCTCTCACCCGGATCCTCGGTGTCGGAGCAGGTCGCGGCGTACCTGCCGTGGACGCTGTTCAGCGTCGGGATCGCGCTCATCGTCAGCTTCCTGCTCGGTATCGGCGTCGGCATGATGATGGCGTACCGCCGCGGCGGCCTCTTCGACCACGCGATGACGCTCTTCGCGTCGGTCACGCACTCCGTCCCCAACTTCCTGCTCGCGATGATGATCATCGTCTTCTTCGGCGTGCAGCTGGAGTGGCTTCCGATCGCGGAGATGCGGGGCGCGTACTCGCCCGGCGTGACACCGGCGTTCAGCCTCACCTTCATCGCCGACGCGTTCTACCACGCGGCGCTGCCGATGTTCGTCTACGTCCTCACCTCACTCGGTGGCTGGATGCTCGTCATGAAGTCGTCGACCGTCGAGACGCTGGGGGAGGACTACGTGACGGTCGCCCGGGCGCGTGGTCTCACCGACCAGCGGATTCAGTTCCAGTACGTCGGTCGCAACGCGATGCTGCCGCTCTTCACCAGCTTCGTGCTGTCGCTCGGTTTCGTCGTCGGCGGCTCGATCCTCGTCGAGCAGGTCACGCAGTACCAAGGGATCGGCTTCCTGTTGTACGAAGCGGTGCAACGCCGCGACTACCCCGTCCTGCAGGGAATCCTGCTGATCGTCACGATCTCGGTGGTGCTCGCCAACCTGGTCGCCGACCTGCTCTACAGCCGGGTCGACCCGCGGATCCGTATCACGAGCGAGGAGGGCTAGGTCGTGACCCAGATCGTTGATGCTGGCTCGGCGGATCTGAAGGCACCCCCGCCGCCGGAGGGCAAGGACGCCGGCGCGTTCAAGACGTTCGTCCGCGCCATGATGCGGAGCCGCACCGGCTTCATCGGATTCCTCGTCTTCGCGGGGATGGTTCTGCTCTGCCTGATCGGGCCGCTCTTCATGCCGGACACGCTGCCGACGGACACCAGCAAGATCTACGGACCCGCGAGCCTCGGGCACCCGTTCGGCTTCGACTCTGAGGGCCGTGACGTTTTCGTCCAGCTCATCAACGGTGGCCGGGCGGTCATCCTGGTCGGCTTCCTCGCCGCCGTGATCTCGACGGTGATCGCGGTGGTCTTCGGGGCGCTCGCGGCCTATCTCGGTGGCCGCGTCGACTCGATCATCGTCGCCGCCACCGACATCGTGTTGACGGTGCCGAGCATCATCCTGCTGGCGGTGCTCGCGGCGTTCTACCGAGTGGGCAGCGCGTGGTCGCTCGCGGTGATTCTCGGGGTCCTTGGCTGGCCGGGGCTCCTACGTGCCGTACGCGCCCAGGTGTTCTCACTGAAGCAACGCGAATACATCGAGGCGGCCCGGTTGCTCGACCTCGGCACCGGTCGCATCGTGATTCGCGAAATCCTGCCCAACATGGCGAGCTTCATCCTGATGAACTTCGTCATCGGCATGACGAACGCCATCTACGCGATGGCCGGTCTCTATCTGCTCGGGCTCGCGCCGATGCAGGGCGACAACTGGGGAATTATGATCAACTTCGCCTGGACGAGAGGAGCGATCTTCTTCCAGGGAAGCCTTGGTTATATTCTCGCGCCGGTCCTCGCGATCTGCATTGTCCAGCTTTCTCTGGTCACCATGGCCAGGTCGTTCGAGGAAATCCTCAACCCGCGGCTGCGGCACAACTAGGAGGACGCTGTGGTAGATCGCGCGGACGAGGTTTCCTCGGACCCAACCAGCACCGACGCAACCACCACGGACACCACCGCGGGCAGCGTGTCGCCGCCCGGAGAGCCGGTCCTTTCGGTACGCGACCTGGTGGTCGAATACCGCACCGGCCTCGGGGCCAACGATCCCGTTCACCAGGCGGTCAAGGGCGTCAGCTTCGACCTCTATCCCGGCGAGAGCATCGCTCTGATCGGCGAGAGTGGTTGCGGCAAGACCACGCTCGGCCTGGGCCTGCTGCGATTGCTGCCCAAGCTGGGATCGATCCCATCGGGGACGGTCACCTATCGCAACCGCGACGGATCGCTTGTCGACGTCTTGGGGCTCAACCAGCAGCAGCTGCGGCGTTTCCGGTGGTCAGAGTGCGCCATGGTCTTCCAGGGTGCGATGAACTCCTTCAATCCGGTCCTGCGGATCTGGGACCAGATGCTCGACACCATCCGGGCGCACGACAAGTCGATGTCCAAGAGCGAGGCGCACGACCGCTGTGCCGAGGTGTTGCGGGACGTCGACCTTGACCCTGACCGGGTGCTGAAGTCCTACGCACACGAGCTTTCCGGTGGGATGCGCCAGCGGGTGCTCATCGCGATGAGCATGCTGCTGCGACCGCAGATGCTGATCCTCGACGAACCCACCACCGCACTCGACATCCTCACCCAGCGGGCGATCGTCGACCTCATCCATGAGCTGCACGAGCGCATGGACTTCGCGATGATCTTCGTGTCACACGACCTCGCGGTCGCGGCCGAGCTGGCCACCCGTGTCGCGACGATGTATGACGGCAAGATTGTCGAGATGGGGGATGTCCGCGACATCTTCTACCGACCGCAGCACAAATACACGCAGAGCCTCATCAACGCCGTTCCCACCGTGGCTGAAGACCTCCGGGAGGTGCCGTCGCATGGCTGACGAGACGACGCCGCTGCTCCAACTCGATGGCATCACGCAGGTCTTCCGGACCAGGCGGGGCGATGTGCGTGCGGTCGACAACGTGTCGCTGAACCTCGGCGTCGGCGAGGTGCTGTGCCTGGTGGGCCAGAGCGGCTCGGGCAAGAGCACCAGCGCCAAGATCGCGTCCGGTCTGCTCAAACCGACCGACGGCGAGGTGAGGTTCGAAGGTGCCAGCATCTTCGGGCGGGGCCGCTCGCACAGCGCGACCTTCAAGGGATTCCGGCGGGCTGTGCAGTACGTCCACCAGGACCCCTACGCCTCGCTCAATCCCATCCAGGACGTCTTCACGACCCTGTCGGCGCCGTTGCGGCGGCACCGGCTGGTCAAGTCCCGCGCGGAGGCGCGGGAGCGGGTGTCCGAACTCCTCGCCCAGGTCGGACTCACCCCCGCCGAGACGTTCCTGCCGAAGTTCCCCCACCAGATGTCCGGCGGACAGCGCCAGCGGGTGGCGGTAGCACGGGCTCTGACGCTCGAGCCGCGGTTGATCATCGCGGACGAAGCGACATCGATGCTCGACGTGTCGATCCGGATCGGTTTGCTCAGCATGCTGACCAAGCTGCGCAAGGATCTCGGAGTCGGCTTTCTCTTCATCACCCACGACCTGGCGATGGCGAAGTACTTCGGCCGCGAAGGCGACATCGCCGTAATGCACCAGGGACGGATCGTGGAGTATGGCCCCACCCTGGAGGTCATCTCCAACCCCCAGGACGCCTACACCCAGGCGCTCCTGGAGGCGGTTCCCGAACCCGATCCCGACCTGGCGAAGAGGAAGCGAGAAATCCGGCTCGGCGTTCGAAGCAGCTCTCACAGGGGAACGCCGGCGGCATGATCAGTCCGGGTGTTGGGCAGGCGGCATTCCGGTGGGCGGCGTTCATCGTCGTCTTCTCCGGCATCTTGCTGCTCATGGTCAAGCCCGGGACTCCCGCGTTCGTGATTACCGTCTTCATGATGGTCGCGGGTGTCCTTTTCGCCGCGCTGATCTCTGTCTTGGTACGCATCAAGAATCGCTAGGGACGGGATTCCCTAGCGCGGCACTGACCCTTGAATGGGGAGGAACGAAATGAATGCAACACCCGGCCCGATCGATCGGGAGCTTTCCCGTCGACGGGTGCTCGAGATCTTCGGACTCGGTGCCGCCAGCGCAGCCGTGCTCGCTGCCTGTGGCGGCGGGGATGGCAGCGGCAACAACAACAACAACGGCGGTGGCGGCGGAGGTAAGGGCAACGGCGAGTTCCGCGGCGCGTACCCATATCAGGTTCCTCCCAAGGGCCACTTCAATGTGATGAGCGGTGTGACCGACTCGATTCTGGGTGGCACGCCCTATCAGGACCTGATTCTTGTCCCCGGAGGTATGTACCTCTGGAAGGAGAAGAAGTGGGTCCCGATGCTCGCGGAGAAGTGGGAGTTCGACGAGGCGGCAAAGACCTTCACCTACACCGTCCGGCAGGGCATCAACTGGAGCGATGGCAAGCCGGTGACGAGCAAGGACGTCGTGAGCACCTTCTGGTGCCGACGGGTGATGCGTCAGGTGGAGTGGGAATTCCTTGACGACGTCAAGGCAACTGACGACCAGACCGTGGTCTTCACGATGAAGAAGCCGTCCACCGTCATCGAGCGGTACGCCATCCGGCAGGGCATCTTCAGTGACGCGATGTACGGCGAGTTCGCCAAGCGCGCACAGGCCCTCTTCGGCGCCGGCAAGGACCTCGACAGCCCCGAGGGCAAGAAGCTCAACGAGGAGCTCCAGGCGTACCGCCCGAAGAACCCCGAGACCGACGTCATCACCAACGGGCCGTTCCGGTGGGACTTCAACGGCATCACCAACGCCCAGCTCACCCTGGTCAAGAACGACAAGGGCTACCAGGCCGACAAGGTGCTGTTCGACAAGGTTGTCCTCTACAACGGCGAGGTCCCCACGATCACGCCGCTCGTCGTGGGCAAGCAGATCGACTACGCGACCCACGGCTTCCCGGTCGCGACCGAGAAGGAAGCGATCAACAAGGGGCTCCGGATCATCCGGCCGCCCGTCTACTCCGGCCCCGCGTTGTTCTTCAACCTCGACAAGGTGCCCGAGTTCAAGGACGTTCGCGTCCGGCAGGCGCTCGCTCACGCCATCAACCGGGACGACAACGGCACGTTCGCGCTGGCCGACTCGGGCAAGGGCGTTAAGTACATGGCCGGGTTCTCCGACAACCTGGTGCCCGACTGGCTCTCCCAGGAGGAGCAGGACAAGCTCAACAAGTACGAGCTTGACCCGCAGAAGGCGACCGCGCTGCTGACCGAGGCTGGTTGGAAGAAGCAGGGCAGTTCGTGGGTGAAGCCCGACGGTAAGCCGGCCGAGTACGAAATCATCTTCCCGGCCGAGTTCGCCGATTGGTCGTCGGCCGGCGATAACCTCGCCAAGCAACTCACGGCGTTCGGTATCAAGGTGACCGGCCGCGGTGTGACCCACACCCAGCAGCCGATCGATGTCGACAAGGGCAACTTCCAGCTCGCCATCCAGGGCTGGGGCGCGTCGAGCTCTCCGCATCCGCACTTCGCGTTCGTCGCCGACCTGTTCACCCACAACATCCCGATCGCGGCCAACCAGGGCGGCAAGGGAATGGCGTTCGACCTGAAGCAGACCACCAAGGCGTTGGGCCCGGTCGACCTCGAACAGGTCGTCACCGCGGCCGGCGAAGGCCTCGACGAGGTGGAGCAGAAGAAGAACGTCGCCACCGCGGCGACGGCGTTCAACGAACTACTGCCGATCGTCCCGCTGTTCGAGCGCTACGGCAACAACCCCGCGCTCGAAGGCGTCCGCGTCGACAAGTGGCCTGGCGACGAGGACCCGATCCTGCAGAACTCCCCGTACGCCGACAACTTCACCATCATGCTGATGCTCGACGGGCGGCTCAAGCCGGCCGGCAAGACGGCCAGCAAGTAGGCACAGCCTCGTGGCACCCGGCGACGGGTGACCGAGATTGTGAAGACCGCGGGGTGCTCCAAGCTCCCGCGGTCTTCACGTTCTTCCAGAAACAAAAGTGTGGCGCGGGCGCGCTGAGCTTGCCGAGTTGCCGGAGGTTTCTTCAGCTAAGAACCGGAGATACCTATGACAATTCGGGGTCAGCGGTTGTTTCTCAACATCCGAAACGGCCGGTATATGCGATGAAGGTTAGTCAAAGCTAGGCCGGTAGCGACGACCATCCTTCATGATCATGGTCCGCCGCTGGCGCCGAGTTGATCAACGGTCTCGGTTCTGGTGGCTCGCCGCTGCCAGTGGCCGGATCGCCCGCCGACGTCGCGTCTTCTTGACGCAGGTGGTTCCTGGCGGCCCGAGTCCGGGTTGGGAAAGGCAATGACCACGTAAACGTGGTCATTGCCTGCCTCACATGGTGTCCATGCCATGTGAGGCAGGCAGGTGCCACGTATACGTGGTCATTTGGACCTTCAGGCGGCGGCGTCGACTGCTCGGCGCCGGCCGCCGAACCACGCGTCCTTCAGGGAGATCTTCGCGCCCATCCGGAGGATCGCGCCCTCGTAGATCCGCGCTCCCGCGACGACGAGGAATCCGATCGCCGCCAACATCAGCCCGAGCGCGAGCCCGGTCTCCCACCACGGCGCCGTGCCCCTGGCCATCCGGACCGGTGCGCACAATGCCGAGAACGGCGGGATCATGCCGAGCAGGCGGGAGATCGGACTGTCGGGGTTGAAGTTGACGTAGAACGACGCGAAGAACGACACCATGATCAGCATGTTGGCCGGGCCGATGACGTTCTGGAGTTCCTCCTGGCGGGACACTCGGGCGGCGCTGGCGGCGAACACCGCGCTGTAGAAGGCGTACCCGAGGAGGAACCACAGGAGCACGAACCCGACTGGCACGAGCAGGTCGGAACTGACCTGGAGCATGCCGGTGGCGTTTCCGAGGAACAGGCCGAACGTCGCGATCAGGGTGAGCTGGAGGAACCCCAGCAACCCGATCCCGAGGATCTTGCCCGCCAGCAGGGCCTTGGTGGAGATGGCCGACAGGATCAGCTCGACCACCCGGCTGGCCTTCTCCTCGACGATCCCGAATGCCACCCACATGCAGTAGCCGATGATCTGGCCGTAGAGCACGATGCTGCCGATGAACGCCACCTGGCCACGCTGCTCGGCCTTGGGATCGGTTGGTTCGAGCGCGTCGACAGTGAGCGGGGTGACGGTCTGTGCGGCCTGGACGGCGCCCGGGTCGAGGCCCTGCTGGTGCAGCTGCTCCGTGGAGACCACCTGGCGGTGGGCGTTCTGGAGCACGATGCCAAGCTGGTCGTCGAGTTCGTTCTTCACGATGACCTTGTTGGCGCCGACGTACGCGTCCAGCTTTCCGTCGGCGACAGCCTTCCTGGCGGCGGCCTCGTCGGGGTGTTCAGCCCGCTTCAACGTCATGCCAAGCGGCTTCGCCTGCGCATCCGCCGCATCGGCGACGGCATCGGCTCCCGAGCCGGCGTACGCCACCGTGAAGGTGTTGTCGTCGCCGAACAGCTTCGGCATGAACAACACCGCTCCGAGGATGACGAGCGTGATGACCGTCGACATCCAGAACGACTTGTCCCGGAGCCGTTCGGTCAGCTCACGGGTGGCCACCGTGCGGGTCGCCGCGGTGAACGAGAGAGGTGCGCTCATGCGACCACCTGCTCGGCGTCCAGGTCGCTCGCGGCGTCAGCCTGCCCGTTGCTCGGGGATTCGGAGACCGCCTCCCGGAACAACTCCGTGAGGGAGGGGGAGAGCGGACGGAACTCGTGCACCGACCCGGCGGCCCGAGCGGTGTCCAGGAGAGCCTGGGGATCCACCCCATCGGCGAGCTCGAGGGTCGATGCCGTGCCCTCGGGGGTACGGTCGTCGGCCACGACCGAAACCCCTGGCAGCCCCTGGCTCCACCCCGGAGACGCGGAGACGAGGAGGCGGTAGCGCCGCAGGCGCCCCTTGGTGCGGAGTCCCTCGACCGTGCCCGACGCGACAAGCCGGCCGGCCCCGATGATCCCCACGGCGTCACAGAGCCGCTCGACCAGGTCGAGCTGGTGGCTGGAGAAGAGGACACCGACGCCGCGGCGTACGCGTTGGTCGAGGATGTGAGCGAGCGCGTCCACGCCCACCGGATCCAGACCGGAGAAGGGTTCGTCCAGGACGAGGAAGGTGGGCTCGTGGACCAGGGCGGCGGCCAGCTGGACCCGCTGCTGGTTACCGAGGGAGAGCTGTTCGACGCGATCCTGGGCACGCTCGGACAAACCGAACTCCGCCAGAAGTTCGTCAACCGCGCTCGCGGCCTTCTCGGGGGAGGTTCCCCGAAGCCGGGCGAGATAGATCAACTGATCCCGGATCCGCATCTTGGGATAAAGCCCGCGTTCTTCGGGCATGTAGCCGAAGCCCCGCCGGGCGTCGGCATCGGCCGGGCGACCATTCCAGCACACAGAGCCCGCATCCGGCTCGAGGACGCCCATCAGGATGCGCATCGTGGTGGTCTTGCCGGCGCCGTTCGTCCCGACAAAGCCGAACATCTTACCCGGCTCAACAGATAGGGAGAGATTGTCGACGGCGAGTCGGTCGCCGTACCGCTTGGTAACCGCGCGTAGTTCAAGCACGAGTCAAGGGTCTCAGGCGTCCGATGCCGGCGAGGTCATCCTCGGGAACGGTTTCCTATCGGTCCGGGGTAGGATCCGGGCGCCGCGCCGGGCGGAGGAACACGAAAGGCGTCTGATGATCACACTGCGACACGCGGGATCCGGTGCGAGCGTGGCGCAGCTCAATCAGGCAGAATCTGCGCCCCGGATCGGGCACAAGTTCAGCCCGTCGAGCGTTACAGGCTCGACAAGCAGTGGTTCACCTGCTGCAGGGCGGGCTACCCGAGGGGGTCCAGCTACACGTTTACGCACAACGAGGTGCGTACCGCAACACCCGCTGAGCCAGGGGGAAGAGGGACGATGGCCACCGACTACGACGCGCCACGCAAGACCGATGACGAGCTCTCCGAAGACAGCATCGAGGAGCTCAAGGCGCGGCGCATGGACAAAAACTCCGGCAAGGTAGACGTCGACGAGGCCGAGGTGGCCGAGACGTTCGAGTTGCCCGGAGCCGATCTGTCCAACGAGGAACTCTCCGTGCGGGTGCTGCCCCGCCAAGCCGATGAGTTCACCTGCTCGAACTGCTTCCTGGTGCACCACCGCAGCCAGCTCGCGTTCGAGAAGAACGGCCAACCGGTCTGCCGCGACTGCGCCGCCTGAGCCGGCGTGACCGTCGGGGCGAATGGGACGGTCGTCGCAGGCCTGACAGGACAGAGTACGCGTGGAGGTGTCGGCACCGCTCGAAGCGGTGACGGCACCTCGACCATGTCAGGGGCCAGCGAGACGGGCCTTCTATCGGACTCGGCGAGGGTGTTTCTGGTTCCCCCGCCGCGTCGACTATTCGGCCGGACGCACTCCGGGCGGCAGCTCACCGGTCCATTTGCGCCACATCTGTGCGGCCTTGCGGGTCGCCAGGAGGCGGGCAACCGTGATGCCGATGCCGCTCGCCAGGGCCCAGGTGACCGCTTCCTGCCAGGTGACGTCGGGGTCTTCGGGGTCGTGCGGCGGCTCGTTGCCGGTGACCCAGCGCCATCCGGTGTCGACCACCTTCTTGGTCACCACGACCGCGGCGAAGGTACTCAGACCGCGCACCATGGTCCACCCGAGCTTCGACCCTGCCACGGTGAACATCCCCTTCCCGTCTTACGAGGTGTCGCCGAGTCTTCCATGCCGGAGCCGCGGGTAACCCCCGGACGTCACGCTGACTCACCGGTCCGCCCACTCGCGTCGCCGAGGACGGTCGAGAGTTGCTCCGGTCGCCGGGTGGCGACGTACCAGTACGGCGTCGGGTCGTCAGGATCGGTCACCTCGATCCGTACGCCCCGGGAGAGGTACGGACGGAGGAACAGCCGGGCGGTCGCATCAGCAGCCGGTCCCCGGAGCGCCCGCGCCTGGGCGGCGGTCAGCGGGAGCACCGACCCGACCGACGAGGTGGGGATAGTCGTGCCGCCCACCCGCAGGCCCTGACCGTCGACCACGATCCGCAGCCGGCCGTACGCCAGCAGGCCCACGCCGCACGCGACGGCGACGAGGAGACCGATCAGGTGGCCGCCAAGGTGCGGCATCGCATGGTAGGTCGCGTACCAGAAGGACCCTGCCATCGCGGCGGCAAAGAGCCACCACGACGCTGGGACCCGCAGACGCTCGGCGTACCGCAGCCGACCACCGGCAGGGCTGGCCGCGGCGTCGGGGGAGTTCACGGCGCGGGATGGGCCGTTTCCAGCGGGCGCAGTCACGCGGTCAAGCCTCCCACTTGGCGCGTTTCCGGGTACGGGTAGGGTCTGGCACCGTGACCAGTGCGGATGACGTTCCGGTGTTAATCCGGCGACTCGACCCTGACGTCATGATTCCCGCATATGCTCATCCAGGTGACGCAGGCGCCGATCTGGTCACCACGGTGGATGTCACGGTCCAGCCGGGAGAGCGGGCGGTCGTCCCTACCGGCGTCGCGCTGGCGTTGCCGGATGGCTATGCGGCGTTCGTACACCCGCGATCCGGCCTCGCCGCACGGCTCGGAGTGTCGATCGTCAACGCGCCCGGCACGGTCGATGCCGGCTTTCGGGGCGAGATCCTCGTCGTGCTGGTGAACCTCGATCCACGCAACGCGGTCGAGTTCCGCCGTGGTGACCGGATCGCCCAGCTGATCATCCAGAAGGTCGAGCGGGCGCGGTTCATCGAGGTCGAGTCCCTGCCCGGGTCCATGCGCGGCGATGGCGGCCACGGCTCGACCGGAGGCTTCACCGAGGCGGGACACCCCCGCGGGGAAGGGATCTGACGTGATCTTCCGTAAGGCGAACGTCCCCACCAGCACCACCGGCGACCTCGACGGTCGCGACCGAGGGCGGCGCGGCCGCCGGATCAAGGACGACGTTCCGACCTGGCCGGAGGAGGAGTCGGCCGGCGAGCTCACGGACGTGCCTTCGGCCGACGGTGCTCGTGCCCGTTCCTCCAAGGACCACGGACCGTACGACGCATCCGAGGTCGACTCCGTCCACGACCCCCTCGCGGCCGGCCGGGTCGACCTCGGCGGTCTGCAGGTACGCGCGATCGAAGGTATCGAGCTTCGGCTCCAGGTCGACGAGGCCTCCCAGGCCGTGGTCGCCGCATTGTTCGTGCGCGGAGACGCGGCCCTGGAGTTGCGCGCTTTCGCCGCGCCCCGGAGTTCTGGGCTGTGGGACGAGATCCGCCGCGAGATCGCCGTGGAGACGACCCGGCGCGGCGGGGTGGTCACCGAGACGACTGGCCCCTTCGGTACGGAGCTCAAGGTGGTGGTGCCGACCCGCACGCCGGACGGACAGCAGGTCACCCAGGCCTCGCGCATCGTCGGCGTGGACGGGCCGCGCTGGTTCCTGCGCGGCACGCTGATCGGCCGGGCCGCTGCCGACCCGGAGGCGGCCGGACCGTTGCTGGCCGCGATGTCCGAGATTGTCGTCATCCGCGGGAAGGCTCCGATGGCGCCGCGCGACATGATCCCGTTGCAGATTCCCGAGGCGGCCAGGATGGTGGCGCCCGGCGCCGGGCAGCAGTGACGAGGCGGCCTCGACCACCACAGATCCTCGGTCTGGCGGGCGATCGACCGTGTCCTGGCTCGGCGGTACGCTGCCTCGCATGAGCGGGGACGCAAAGCCGGGGCGCGCCGGCATCTGGCGACGTGCGCTGTCTCGTCTGACCAGCAGCCAGGACGCCCTGGAAGACGCCGAACTCCAGGAAGACGTCCTGCAGTCTGGTTATGACCCGGTCCGTACCTGCGCTGACCGGGAGGTGGTACGCCTCCGGGGCACCTTGCGGACGGTCACCCTCCGGCCGCGGGCCGGGACGCCTTCGCTCGAGGCGGATCTGTACGACGGTTCGGGCACGGTGACTCTGGTCTGGCTGGGGCGCCGGCGGATCGCCGGGATCGAGCCCGACCGGGCGATCGTTGTGGAGGGCCGGATCGCGGTCCAGGATGATCGGCGGATCATGTACAACCCGCGCTATGAGCTTCAGCCCATAGGGGAGTAGTCAGTGACTGACGAACAACCACCGGACCAGCAGCAACCGGCCACACCGTCGGGATGGGTGCCGTCGGGTCCGGCCGGGTCCCATCGTTTCGCCGGCCCGCCGACGCCACCCGCCGACGACGCCGACGGGGCGCAGGCTGACGAGGGTTTCTCGCTCATCAAGGCGTTCGGTGGCTGGGGCGGCATGCTCGACGCGGGTCTGCCCGGTCTGGCGTTCGTCGTCACCTATACGGCGTTCGGTAACAACCTCCGGTACTCGCTCATCGTCGCGCTCTCCCTCGGCGCGGTGTTCACGGTCGTACGCCTGGTCAGGCGCGACCCGCTCCAGAACGTCATCGGCGGCTTCGTGGGTGTCGCGATCGCCGCGGTGATCGCGAACGCGACCGGAAAGGCCGGAGACTTCTATCTCCCCGGCCTGTTCATCAACGCGGCCTACGCGCTGGGGTACCTCATCGCGAACATCCTCAAGTGGCCGCTGATCGGCGTGGTCGTGGGTCTCGCCGCCGGCTGGGGCACGGCCTGGCGCCAGGACCCCCTGCTGCTGCGTGCCTTCCAGCGCGCCGGTTGGCTCTGGGTGGGCTTCTTCGTCCTGAAGCTGGCCGTCCAGCTGCCGCTCTATCTCACCGACCAGCTGGTCGCGTTGGGCGTCGCCCGGGTGGCCATGGGCTGGCCGTTGTGGCTGCTCGTCATGTGGTTGACGTACGTCGTGGTCAGGGGATCGGTGCCCACCGAACGCTGGGCGCAGGTCAAGCAGGCCGCCGACCAGCTCGCCCAGCGCCAGGCTGCGAAGTAGTCGGTCAGCCCAGCATCGAGGGGTTGGAAGCAGGCGTAGCGGCCGCGGGAGTCTCATCCTGCGAGGGCTGTGGTGCGACGATCTTCGCGACCGCGTCGCGCGTGAGTTCGCGGTCGGCGGGCTCGGGGTCCAGCGCACGGTGGATCGCCACGCCCTCGATGAGGGCGTCAAGCTGGCGGGCCGTGCGGGGGTCGAAGTGCCGTTCGAGTTCGTGGCGGCTGCGTTGCATCCAGGTGCTGGTGATCTGGCGGAACCTCGGGTCGCGCGCCGCCAGCGTGTACAGCTCGTAGGTGATCACCTGGTCGCGGTTGCTCTGCTGGTCTGACAGGTGGTGGATCAGGTCGACGACCATGGCCTGGGCCTGCGTGGTGTCGGCCGCGGCACCCAGACGTGCCGCGAAGGTATCTGCGATCGAGTTCGCGAAGCGGGTGAACGCCTCGTACAGCAGGTCGTCCAGCCCGTTGAAGTGGTAGGAGAGTGACCCGAGGGGCACGTCCGCGCGTGCGGTGATCTTGCGATGAGAAATGCCCGCGACACCGATCTCGGCGATGAGGTCGATCGTGATGTCGATCAGGCGGTCTCGTCGGCCGGGATCGGTGCGGCGGGCTCTCACGGTGCTCATCGGGACGGCTAGATGGATCGGATGACACGCGCCGGGTTGCCCACAGCGAGGGAGTTCGCGGGGATGTCCCGGGTGACGACAGAGCCGGCGCCCACGACGCTGTTGTCGCCGATGCTCACCCCGGGACACACGATGACGCCGCCACCCAGCCACACATTGTCGCCGATCGTGATCGGCTTGGCCGCCTCGAGCTTGTCGCGCCGCGGCTGTGGCGCGACCGGGTGCGTGGGAGTCAGCAACTGCACGTGTGGACCGATCTGGCAGTCCGCCCCGATGGTGATCGGCGCGACGTCCAGCGCAGTCAGGCCCATGTTGATGAAGGTGCGCGGGCCGACGGTGATGTGGCTGCCGTAGTCCACGTAGATCGGCGCGCGCACGAAGGCCGTCTCGTCCAGGGACCCGAGCAGTTCGCGGGCGAGGTGCTGGGTGTTCCAGGGGTGCTCGTTGTAGGCGGCGAGGAACTGTGCCGACAGCCGCACGGCCTTCTTCTGCTCCTCGAAGATCGCCGGGTCGTCGGAGATGTACAGATCACCAGCCAGCATGCGCTCGTGGTTGGTGCGCGGGTCGCCGGCGAAGTAGTCGGGGGGCGGTGCCGGAGCGGCCGAAGTCACGTCGTTCATGTGAACGATCGTACATTACGTTATGTACGATCGTTCACATGACGAGTCAGGCCTCCCTGTCACCCCTCGGCCCGCCACCGCTTCCGCCCCAGGTACGTCGCGCACGCGGCGCGGCTTTCATCTTCATGCTCTCCGCCGGCGTTACCGCCGCCTCGCTGTTCGTACGCACACCGGCGCTCCGCGATCTCATCCAGGCGTCAATCGCCGAGATGGGTCTTGTGCTCTTCGGCCTGTCCGTCGGATCCATGGCGGGCATCCTGTCCTCGTCGGCCATCGTCCGTGCCATCGGTGCGCGGCGCGTGGTCGCCCTCGGCAGCGCCTTCTTCGTCCTGGGGCTCGCCACCGTCGGCGTCCTCGCGGTGTCCGGCAGCGCCGGTGTTTTCGCCGGCCTCGTCATGGTCGGGCTGGGCTTCGGCCTCTCGGAGATCGCGATCAACCTCGAGGGCGCCGCGATGGAAGCCGCGTCAGGCCGCACCATGCTGACCACCATCCACGGCTTCTTCAGCCTCGGCAGCGTCCTCGGCGCGGGGACCGGGATCGCAATGACCCAGCTGGGAGTCCCGATCACCGCGCACCTGTGCACCGTCGCGGTCCTCTGCGCGATCGCACTGGCCCTCGCCCTGCCCCGGCTTCCCCGAGCCACCGGCCGTACGCCGGCCGACGCCCCCAACCGGGCAGACCGCTCGGGCTGGCGTGCCCAGCTTGCCGTGTGGAAGCAGCCGCGCATCGTCCTGCTCGGCATCGTGGTGCTCTGTCTCGCCCTGGCGGAGGGATCGGCCAGCGACTGGTTGCCACTCCTGATGGTCGACGGACACGGAACCTCGCCCACCGCGGGGTCGATCGTCTTCACCGCTTTCGCCGTCGCCGGCACCATCGGTCGCTTTCTCGGCGCGCCGCTCCTGGCCCGCTTCGGCCGCGTGACTGTGCTCCGCGCCAGCGCACTGGTCCTCGCCACGGGGATCGCGTTCGTCATCTTCTCCGACAACATCCTCATCGCCGGTGGCGCCGTCCTCCTGTGGGGACTGGGAGCCGCCCTCGGTTTCCCCGTGACGCTGTCCGCAGCTGGTGACAGCGAAGACCCCACAACCACCGTCAGCGCTGTCGCGACCGCCGGCTACACAGCCTTCCTCGTGGGCCCGCCTCTGCTCGGATTCCTCGGCGAACACCTCGGTCTCCGCCCCGCCATGACCGTTGTCCTGGCCGCGGTCCTCATCGCCGCAACCCTCGCCACGGCAGCCCGTGTCCGCTCACCTCGTCGCAGCTCACGGCTCGCTTTCAGTCGCCGTGCGGGCTGAGAAGGTCCTGCAGCTCCTTCTCCCGCTCGGGTACGGCGACGAAGAGCAGCTCGTCATGGGCCTCGAGCGGGGTGTCGCCACTCGGCACCAGCACCCTGTCCTCCCGGACGATCGCCACGAGGGTGGTGTCGGGTGGCCACGAAACGTCCTGCACCCGGCTGCCGATGGTGCGCGAATCCTCGGGAAGGGTGAGCTCGACGAGGTTGGCCTGGCCCTGCCGGAACGTGAAGAGCCGCACCAGGTCGCCGACCGTTACCGCCTCCTCGACCAGCGCGGCCATGATGCGCGGCGTCGAGACCGCGACGTCAACGCCCCAGGACTCGTTGAACAGCCATTCGTTCTTGGGGTGATTGACCCGCGCCACGACCCGGGGTACGCCGAACTCGGTCTTGGCGAGCAGCGAGACCACCAGGTTGACCTTGTCGTCGCCGGTCGCCGCGATCACCACCTGGCAGCGGTGGAGAGCCGCCTCGTCGAGGGTCGAGAGCTCGCAGGCGTCGGCGAGGAGCCACTCGGCGTTGGGTACGGCCTCCGCCTTGGTCGCCGAGGGGTCCCGGTCGATCAGGAGGACGTCGTGGCGGTTTTCCAGCAGCTCGCTCGCGATGGAGCGGCCGACGTTGCCGGCTCCGGCGATCACGACGCGCATCACGCCTCCTCCGGGCCATGGGCGAAGGCCGCCTCGACCTTGTCGACGGTGCCTTCCCGGATGATGACGTGGACGAGGTCGCCGTCCTGGATCACGGTGCCGCGATCGGGGAGGATGCCTTCACCAAGCCGGGTGAGGAAGGCGATCCGGGCCGCACTCGCCTCTTCGAGGTCGCTGATCCGATGTCCGATCCAGGCTGGGTTCACGTGGATCTCGGCGAGGCGGACTGTGCCGGTCGGGTCGCGCCACTCCGGCTCCGAGCCCTCCGGCAGGAGGCGGCGGATGATCTGATGGCTGGTCCACGGGATGGTCGCCACGGTGGGGATCCCGAGCCGCTGGTAGACCTCAGCTCGACCCGGGTCGTAGATACGGGCGACGACGTTCTCCACCCGGAAGACCTCGCGCGCGATCCGCGCTGACAGGACATTGGAGTTGTCTCCGCTGGAGACGGCGGCGAACGCACCGGCCTCCTCGATGCCCGCCTCGATGAGGACGTCCCGGTCGAAGCCGATTCCGGTGACGGTCCGCCCGGCGAAGCTTGGGCCGAGCCGCCGGAACGCTTCCGTGGCACGGTCGATGACGGCAACGCTGTGGCCGCGGTCTTCGAGGCTGTGCGCGAGGGTGGAACCCACTCGCCCGCACCCCATGATCACGATGTGCACAGTGTCCTTCTTCGTGCGGTGGGTTTATGCACGGTTTGTGTCGGCATGGTCATCGTCTGCACGGTGTCACCAGCCCCGACGGTTTGTCCGTCCGGGCAATCCAGAACGCTACACCGGGTGACCCTGCACCATCCCGCGGCGGGCGGCCTTGACGGCAGACTGCGAACAAGGAACTTCTGACGCAGGGCACTAGCATCCTTGCCGTGGGAATAGGTGACCTAGGAAAGCGTCTCCTCATCGGCCGGAAGCTGCGGAGCGCCCAGCTGCACGAGACGCTGCTTTCCAAGCGCATCGCGCTTCCCGTCTTCGCCAGCGACGCGCTCTCGTCGGTCGCCTACGCTCCCGACGAGATCTTCATCATGCTGTCGTTCGCCGGACTCGCGGCGTACGCCTTCTCGTGGAAGATCGGCATCCTTGTCGCGTTCGTCATGCTCGTCGTGGTCGCGTCGTACCGCCAGAACGTCCAGGCGTACCAATCCGGGGGCGGCGACTACGAGGTCGCGACGGTCAACCTCGGACGGTCGGCCGGACTCACGGTGGCGAGCGCGCTGATGGTCGACTACGTGCTGACCGTCGCGGTGTCCATCTCCTCGGCCGCGCAGTACGCCGCTACCGCGATCGGGTCGCTCCAGGGTCACCAGACCACCGTCGCGGTGGTCGCCACGTTGTTCCTCATGACGATGAACCTCCGCGGGATCCGCGAGTCGGGTACGGCGTTCGCGATCCCGACGTACCTCTTCATGGCCGCGATCCTCGCGATGGCGGCCTGGGGTTTCGTGCGGTATCTCTTCGGTGACCTGCCGCAGGCCTCGACCGCCGATCTTCGGGTCGCGCCGGAGGCGGGGTTCGAGCAGGGGTTCACCGGGCTGGCCGCGGCGTTCCTGCTTCTGCGGGCGTTCGCGTCCGGCTGCGCCGCGCTCACGGGCGTGGAGGCGATCAGCAACGGCGTGCCGGCGTTCCGCAAACCGAAGGGACGCAACGCCGCCACGACCCTGCTCATGCTGGGCGTCGTGGCGATCACCATGGGGCTCAGCATCATCGTGCTCGGCAACCTCATGAACGTCCGCATGGCTGAGAGCCCGGCCACCCAGCTGATCCGACCCGACGGCACTCCGGTCGGGCCGGGCTACCACCAGGAGCCGGTGATCAGTCAGCTGGCGGCCGGAATCTTCAACCACTTCCCGCCCGGGTTCTTCATCGTGGCGGGAGTCACCGGTGTGATCCTCGTGCTCGCGGCGAACACCGCGTTCAACGGCTTCCCGGTGCTGGGATCGATCCTGGCGCGGGACGGTTACCTGCCCCGGCAGCTTCACACCCGCGGTGACCGGCTCGCCTACTCCAACGGCATCATCCTGCTCGCCGGCTTCGCGATCGTCCTGATCGTCGCCTTCCAGGCGGACGTCACCCGGCTGATCCAGCTCTACATCGTCGGCGTCTTCGTGTCCTTCACGGTGAGCCAGACCGGCATGATCCGGCACTGGACGCGGCTGCTGCGCACCGAGCGGGACCCGGCGGCCCGCAGCCGGATGTTGCGCAGCCGGGTCATCAACGCCGTCGGCCTGGCCGTGACCGCACTGGTCCTTGTGATCGTGCTCATCACGAAGTTCACCCACGGCGCCTGGATCGCGATCGCGGCGATGGCCGTGCTCTTCGTGCTGATGCGGGGGATCCGGCACCACTACGAGCAGGTCGCGGAGGAGATCGCGGTCGAGCCTGACGAGGAGCTCGTCCTCCCGTCGAAGGTGCACGCGGTGGTGCTCGTCTCCAGGCTGCACAAGGCAGCGCTGCGGGCCCTCGCCTTCTCCCGCGCGTCGCGACCCGACGTGCTCGAGGCGGTGACCGTCAACGTCGACTCGGAGGAGACGGAGCGCCTGGTCGACGAATGGGATCGTCGCGGGCTACCCGTTCCCCTGAAGGTGCTCTCCTCGCCGTACCGCGAGATCACCAAACCCGTGGTCGACTACGTACGCTCCATCCGGCGCGCGAGCCCGCGCGACATCGTCACGGTGTACATCCCGGAGTACGTCGTGGGGCGGTGGTGGGAGCACCTCCTGCACAACCAGAGCGCCCTCAGGCTCAAGGGCCGACTGCTGTTCACGCCGGGCGTGATGGTGACGAGCGTGCCGTACCAACTCCACTCGGCGGAGATCGCCAAGCGCCGCGCCGAGCGTCCGGTCGTCACACCCGGCGAGGTACGCCGTGGCGGGCCGGCCCAGCCGGAGAAGCGCTCGCCCGCACGCCGGTGATCCCGTAGACCGGTGCTGCAGCCGGAGGGGACGTTGGGCAGGATGCCGGGCATGGACCTGCGGATATTCACCGAACCCCAGCAGGGTGCGTCCTACGACGCACTGCTGCGGCTTGCCCAGACATCTGAGGAATGTGCGTACGACGCGTTCTTCCGCTCCGACCACTATCTCGTCATGGGCGACGGCGACGGCCTGCCCGGGCCGACCGACGCGTGGACCCACCTGGCCGGCCTTGCCCGGGAGACCTCCCGGATCCGGCTCGGGACCCTGGTGAGCCCGGTCACCTTCCGGTTCCCCGGAATCCTGGCGATCCAGGTGGCCCAGGTCGACCAGATGTCCGGTGGACGCGTCGAGCTGGGGCTGGGCGCCGGGTGGTTCGAAGCCGAGCACCGGGCCTACGGCATTCCGTTCCCGCCGAAGCGGTTCGACCTCTTCGAGGAGCAGCTCGCGATCATCACCGGGTTGTGGAAGACGCCGGTGGGGGAGCGGTTCGGGTTCGCGGGCCAGCACTACACGTTGGAGGACTCGCCTGCGCTTCCCAAGCCGGTCCAGTCGCCGCACCCGCCGATCATCATCGGCGGTGGCGGCCCGCGGCGTACCCCCGCGCTGGCGGCGAGGTACGCCGCGGAGTTCAACCTCGGCTTCGCCGGGCCCGAGGCGATGCGTCCGGGCTTCGAGCGGGTCCGCGCGGCGTGCGTGGCGGCGGGGCGCGATCCTGACTCGCTGGTCCTGTCCGCGGCGCTGGCGTTGTGCTGCGGCAAGGACGACGCGCAGGTACGGCAGCGGGCCGACGCGATCCGGCGCGACGCCGACGAACTCCGCCGGGACGGCCTGGCGGGTACGCCGGACGAGCTCGTGGAGCGGATCGGGCAGTACGCCGAGCTCGGGGTGTCGCGGTTGTACCTGCAGGTGCTCGACATCGAGGACCTCGACCAGGTGGAGCTGGTCGCCTCCGACGTCGTTCCCCAGCTCGAGCCGCTGAGACGGGGAATGATCACGTTTACGTGATCATTCCCCACGACGCGCGGTGAATGTGGCGCGTGTGGTGGGGAGTTGTCACGTGAGGTGGGTACGCCGGCGGTGGTCGGCGACCCGCACCCGGTTGGCGCAGCGGAGGGAGCAGAACCTCCGCTGCCCGTTCCGCGAGGTGTCGAGGAAGACCATGGCGCACCCGTCACGAGCACAGCGCCCAAGTCGGGTGCCGCCGGCATCGCAGAGTGTGTGCGCGAGCCCGGCGGCGGTCTGCGCGCGTACGCGGACCACCACGTCCGGCTCCTCCCGGAAGTAGTGCAGGTGCGGGGCTCTGCCCCCGTGCTGGCTGATGAAGGGCCGGCTGGCTCCGCGTTCGAGCAGATGGTTGATGACCGCGACCTGGCGGTCGAGATCGGGTTCGCCGTACGCCTGGCTGAGTTCCCCTGCCCACGCGACGAGCTCGGCCGCCTGGGATGCGGTGGGCGTGTCGGTCTGGATGTCATGGTCGGTCAGGAGACTCCACAGCCTGTCGGGATCGGCCGCCCGCGGCGGGGAGACGCCAACGGAGAAGTTGACCAGCGCGGTCGCGAGCCGGGCAGCCGACCCGCCGTAATGGTTGAAATGCACAAGGCCATGACAGCACGCTGGTCAATGTGCGCGACAGAGCCGGATCTTCGAGGGTTCCAGTGCCGACCGAGCCGTCCGAGGGCCGGGCGGGAGCGGCGTGCCCGTCCTGCGGATGGCCCACGAACGAGGCTGGGGGAGTGCGGCTGTCCCGCCATCCGACCACGGCCGGTCAGGTCGAGTACCACCGCTGCGTGTGCGGTCAGCTTCTGGTGATGGTCGCCGGAGTGGTGGCGACGAGCGCGGGTCCCGGGTGGCGCCGACCAGCCTGACGAACGCTGGGCCCTAGACTTCGAGCGGCATCTTGTGCGAGCGAAGAGGATCAGGTACGTGAGTAACCCCGGCGGCGGCCTGCTGCGCGTCATGCGCGGCGCCGTCCTCGCGGTGTGCTGCACCACCCTCGCACTGCTGGGCCACCTCGGTGGTGGCGGCGGCATGGCACCCCTGCCAGCGCTGCTCGCGGTCACCCTGCTGCTCGGCGCCGGATTCACGATCCTCGCCCAGCATCGCCGGAGCTTCGGCCAGATCGCGGTCGCCGCGATAGCCGCCCAGGCGATTTACCACCTGGCGTTCTCGCTCTCGCCCGGCGACCACGGACAGCCTGCGACCGCGTTCCCGCCCAGCGGCTCCGCCTACCTTCCGGCCGGCCTGCCCGTGTACGTCAACCTGCCGATGCTGGCCGGCCACCTGGTAGCCGCGCTTGTGATGGCCGGTCTGCTCGCTCACGGCGAGAGCCTCCTGTGGGCGTTGTTCCACCTGCTCGGACTCGTACGCCTCCCGGCCCTGGCTCGGCCGGTCTCGCTCGGCCTGCCCGGACGCGTGCGCGCGTTCCGTGTGGACGTCCCCGCGATCAGCGAACTCCTGCTCGGCCGGGTCCACCGCAGGCGCGGACCACCGCTGCCCGCCGTGGGCTGACCTCGCACCCGAGCCAGGCGTACGCCGTGGCGTCCCGGAGGAGGTCGTCCCGCATCCAAGGCACACGATCTTCCTCCCGCGTACCGCGGTCCCCGGGCGCTGACCAGGACCCGGCGGCCGCGACGCGTACCCAGCCACGAAGGGTCAACACACAGTGCGTACGTCAGTTCAACGGTGTCTCTCGCTCGCCGGCGCGGCGGGCGCCGCGGTAGTTCTGCTCGCGGGCACCGCGAGCGCCCACGTGTCCGTCAATCCGGGTGAAGCCGCCCAGGGTGACTACACCAAGCTCGCTTTCCGGGTACCAAACGAGTCAGACAAGGCGTCGACGGTGAAGGTGCGGGTGTCGTTCCCGACCGACACGCCGCTGGCGTCCGTACGGGTGAAGCCGCATGCCGGCTGGACCGCGGACATCAGCAGGTCCACGTTGCCCAAGCCGGTCGACGTGGGTGACCTCACGCTCGAGGAGGCGGTCACCTCGATCACCTGGACGGCCGACAAGGGCGCCCGGATCGGGCCGGGGCAGTTCGACGAGTTCGAGGTCTCGGTCGGCCCGCTGCCCAAGACGCGGTCGTTGGCGTTCCCCACCGCCCAGACCTACGACAACGGGGATGTCGTCACGTGGAGCCAGCCGGTCCGCGAGGGGGCCGCTGAGCCCGAGCACCCGGCGCCCACACTGACGCTGACGGCGAGCGCGGGCGACGGGTCGCACGGGAGTACGTCAGGCACCGCCGCGCCCGCCGGCGACACCACGGCGACCGGCGCCGATGGGATGTCAGAGGCGGCGACGCAGCGGCCGGTCGACCAGACGGCGCGGACGCTGGGCATCGCCGGGCTCGGTACGGGCGTCGCCGGCGTGGCCGTCGCGGCGTTCGCCATCGTGGCGGCCCGCCGCAAGGGTGCCGCATGACCGCCTGGTCCACGCCAGCGACGGGTGGTCCGGGTCCACACCGGACCCGGGCCACCCGGGCCACCCGGCACCCGTTCGCGGCCGCGTTCGCTGGTGTGGTCATCCTGGTCGGGTGTGTGTTCGCCTCGTTCGTGCTGCCCGCCCCCGCGTGGGCACACGACTCGCTCACCTCGAGCAGCCCCGCCGACGGTGCGGAGGTGCGCCAGGCGCCGTCGGTGGTGACCCTGAAGTTCACCGAGGCGGTGGGCAGGAAGTTCAGCTTTGTGGCGGTATCCGGCCCGGACAGCAAGCAGGTCCAGGTCGGTTCGCCCGAGGTGTCCGGCACCACGGTGACGCAGCGCCTGCGGCCCCTGGCGGCGGCCGGGGTCTACCGCGTCGCATGGCGGGTCGTGTCGGCCGACGGCCATCCGGTGTCGGGTACGTTCCAGTTCCGGGTGCTCTCCGCCGGTACCTCACCGGACGCCGGCACCGCCACGCCCACCCCCAGCGGCACACCGCGGGTCAGTGGTACGCCGACCGCCACCGGCTCCCCGTCGCCGTCCCAGCCCCGCGACCAGACGCCGGATCCAGCGGCGACGTCCGGATCCGACCAGGCCGCCGTAGGAGGGAACGCCTCCGCTTGGCCGGTCGCCGGTGCGGTGCTGGGCGTGGTGGCGTTGGCCGGACTTGGCGCGGTGGTCCTGCGACGGCGTACACAATCTCGGCAAGGATCTTCTGATGGTGACTGAGTGACGGTGACTGAGTGACGGTGACTGAGTGATGGCGACGACGTGATGGCGACGACGTGATGGTGACTGAGACTGAGGGCAGCGCTCGGCGGGCGGGGTTCGGCACGGGATGGCTGGTCCCGGTCGGCATCGTGGCCGGGGCGATCGGCATGCTCGTGGTGGCGCTCGTCGTGGGTGGCGGCCGGCCGCGACCTGCTCCCGACGGCCTCCCCGACCCGGGCATGCTCACGGGTTGGGGACTTCCGGCGGCCAAGCTGGCGATGGACCTGTCCGCCGTAGGCACCGTCGGCTCGCTGCTCTTCGGCGTTCTCGCTCCTTCCCGCGGCGGCACCCTCGACACGGCCGCCGCTCGGGCGGTTCGGGGCGCGTCGGGCTGGGCCTGGGCGTGGGCGGTGAGCACGGTTCTCACGCTGGTGTTCACGCTGTCGGACTTCCTCGGCGCGCCCGTCACTCGGCTGGACTACCAGAACACGCTGGCCGGCTTCATCTCCCAGGTGTCGCAGGGCCGCGCCCTCGCCGTGGTCATCCTGCTCACGGTGATCCTGGCGGCCACGGCCCGCAACGTCGGCACGCTCAACGGCGCCGCCCTGCTGGTCGTGCTCGCGCTCGCCGCGGCGCTCCCGCCGGCCCTGACTGGGCACTCCGCACAGGCTGCCGACCATGATCTCGCCACGTCGAGCCTCCTCGTCCATATTGTCGCGGTCACGGTCTGGGTGGGCGGGCTCGCGGCGCTCGCGGTGTACGGCAGGTTGTCGAAGCCGGCGATGCGGGGAGCGGCGCGCAGATTCAGCACGGTCGCCCTGTGGTGCTTCGTCGCCGCCGCCGCGTCCGGACTCGTGAACGCCTGGGTCGGGCTCGCCGGCATCGACAACCTGGTCACGACCCGGTACGGCTGGCTCGTCATCGGCAAGGTCGTGGCCGTCGGCGTCCTCGGATGGTTCGGCTGGCGGCAGCGGCAGGTACTCCTGCCCAAGCTCGAGCGCGGCGAGGCTGGGGCGTTCCGGCGGTTCGCGTTGTGCGAGGCGGCTGTCATGGCGGCGACCGTCGGCCTGGCCGTCGCGCTGGCCCGGACGCCGACTCCGTCGCCGGAGGAGGTCACCCGCACGTCGACGGCGGAGGCGCTGATCGGCTACGCCGTCCCGCCAGTCTCAGGGATGCGGCTCCTGACGTCGTGGCGGCTCGACCTGCTGGTCGTGCTCGTCGCCGTCGTGGCGGTGGTGATGTACGTGCGGGGCGTGCTCAAGCTGCGAGCCCGGGGAGTCCACTGGCCGGTCGGTCGCACGATCGCCTGGGTGGGTGGCGTCGGCGTGGCCGTGGTGGTCCTGTGCGGCGGCATCGGCACGTACGCCCCGGCGATGTTCAGCGCTCACATGGTGCAGCACATGACTCTGACGATGCTGTCACCCATCCTGCTCGCAATGGCCGCCCCCGTGACGCTGGCGTTGCGCGCGTTGCCGGCGGCCCGGCGTACGACCTCGCGAGGCGGTGCGGAGAACGCGTCTCCGGAGGACGACGACCGCGGCGACCGTGGCCTGCGCGAATGGATCCTGGTGGTCCTGCACAGCCGGGTGGTCAAGCTGGTGACTCACCCCGTGGTGGCCCTGGCGTTCTACATCGTGAGCCTTTACGCGTTCTACTTCTCACCGCTGTTCGTGGCGGCGATGCGTTCCCACAGCGCGCACCTGCTGATGTCGGTGCACTTCCTCGCGGTCGGCGCTTTGTACTTCTGGCCGATCATCGGGCTCGACCCGATGCCGCGGTTGCTGCCGCCGCTTGGCCGGATGCTGATGTTGTTCGCGTCCTTGCCGTTCCACGCGTTCTTCGGCGTGATCGTGATGACGAGCACCACGGTGATCGGCGCTGAGTGGTACGCCACGCTCAAGCTGCCGTGGCTCGACCCGCTGAACGACCAGAACCTCGGCGGCGGGATCGCCTGGGCGACAGCGGAGATTCCGGCGCTGGTGGTGTTGGGCGTGGTGTTCGCCCAGTGGGTGCGCGCCGACACCCGCGAGGCGCGCCGGCTTGACCGGCGGGCCGATGCCGGCCAGGACGACCAGCTGGCGGAGTACAACGCGATGCTTGCGAAGTTGGCCGCGAAAGATCGCCGCCGTCCGCACTCGTCCTCCGGCTGAGCGGGTCCGCGGCCTCAGGTGTCTGGATCACTGACAGCCTGGACGAGTTCGGGCAGGCGGTCGAGCAGATCGAAACCGGCCAGCGGATTCCAGTAGTCACGCCAGGAGGCGATGCGACCGCCTCGGACCTGGATCACCTGGATAGCTCAGCCGATACGGCCGCCCGCTGGTGATGACTTCGCCGACCGCGTCGTACTCCACGATGATGACTTCGGGGTCGGCGGTCTCGTGGATCGCCACGTCCTCGAACCGCTGATGCTTCAATGGCGTCTCGCTCGCCGCGGCGAGATGGGCGCGGATGTTGTCGCGTCCCTGGAGGCGGCGGGGAATCCCCGGGGGTGCGAAGGGGAGTTCGTGTACGCCGTCCTCGGCGAACAGCTCGGCAAAGGCGGCGAGATCCCTGCGGAGATCGACGACAGTGGGGCGCACCGATAAGCCCTACTGATCGCCCTGGCGAACACATCGCCGTTGGCTTCCGCCCTCCGTAGCCGACTGGCGGACCCGCTCGACGACGTGTATCTTGACGTCGAGATAGATCCGGCTTTGGAGCGTGCCGGTTAGGGCACCCTGGCCAGTTGCGTGGAGCCCTGCGTGGGCAGGATGAAACCGGATCACCTGGACGTCTGACAGACGAGGGAGATGGCGATGGCAAGCGTTGACAGCTTCGGAGCCAAGGGCCGGCTCGGGGTGGGTGAGGCGTCGTACGAAATCTTCCGGCTGTCAGCCGTCGAGGGCGCCGAGCGCCTGCCGTACAGCCTGAAGATCCTGCTTGAGAACCTGCTGCGCACCGAGGACGGCGCCAACATCACCGCCGACGACATCCGTGCGCTGGCCGGCTGGGACGCCACAGCCGAACCCAGCAATGAGATTCAGTTCACCCCGGCGCGGGTGATCATGCAGGACTTCACCGGTGTGCCCGCGGTGGTCGACCTCGCCACCATGCGGGAGGCGGTCCGTGACCTCGGCGGCGACCCGGCGGCGATCAACCCGCTGTCGCCGGCCGAGTTGGTCATCGACCACTCCGTGATCGCGGACGTGTTCGGTACGCCGGAGGCGTTTGGTCGCAACGTCGAGATCGAGTACCAACGCAACAAGGAGCGCTACCAGTTCCTGCGGTGGGGGCAGGGCGCCTTCGCCGACTTCCGTGTCGTTCCGCCCGGCACCGGCATCGTCCACCAGGTCAACATCGAGCACCTGGCCCGCGTCGTCTTCGAGCGCGACGTGGACGGCACCGTCCTGGCCTACCCCGACACCTGCGTCGGCACCGACTCCCACACCACGATGGTCAACGGCCTGGGCGTCGTCGGCTGGGGTGTCGGCGGTATCGAGGCCGAGGCGGCCATGCTCGGACAGCCGATCAGCATGCTGATCCCGCGGGTCGTCGGCTTCAAGCTCTCCGGTGAGCTGCCCGAGGGCGCGACGGCCACCGACCTGGTGCTCACGATCACCGAGATGCTGCGCAAGCACGGCGTGGTCGGGAAGTTCGTGGAGTTCTACGGTCCGGGCGTGGGTGCGGTGCCGCTGGCCAACCGCGCCACCATCGGCAACATGTCGCCGGAGTACGGCTCGACGATCGCGGTGTTCCCGATCGACGACGAGACCGTGCGCTACCTGCGGTTGACGGGACGCTCCGCCGAGCAGGTCGCCCTGGTCGAGGCGTACGCCAAGGAGCAGGGCCTGTGGCACGACCCCGCCCGCGAGCCTGACTACTCGGAGTACCTCGAGCTCGACCTGTCCACCATCGTCCCCTCCATCGCCGGCCCCAAGCGGCCGCAGGACCGCGTGAGCCTCCGCGATGCCAAGCCGGTGTTCCGGACCGTCCTGGCCGACTACGTGCGGTCGGAGGAGCCCGCGGAGGAGAAGGGGTACGACGAGGCGGCGGCAGAGTCCTTCCCCGCCAGTGACGCGCCGGCGTTCCATGGCGCCAATGGTTCTGAAGCCCCGAAGGAGTACGCCTCCGCGGCCCTGGGAGCGAAGGGGCGTCCCAGCTCGCCGGTCCACGTCAAGCTGGCCGACGGCACCGAGTGCGAGATCGACCACGGCGCGGTCGTCATCGCCGCCATCACCTCGTGCACCAACACCTCCAACCCCTCGGTGATGGTGGGCGCGGCCCTGGTGGCCAAGAAGGCGGTCGAACGCGGCCTCACTCGCAAGCCCTGGGTCAAGACGACCTTGGCGCCCGGCTCGAAGGTCGTCATGGACTATTACGAGCGGGCCGGCCTCACGCCGTACCTCGACAAGCTCGGGTTCAACCTGGTCGGCTACGGCTGCACCACCTGCATCGGCAACTCCGGGCCGCTCATTTCCGAGGTCAGCCAGGCGGTCAACGACGCCGACCTCGCGGTGGTCTCGGTCCTGTCGGGTAACCGCAACTTCGAGGGCCGGATCAACCCCGACGTGAAGATGAACTACCTCGCCTCCCCGCCGCTGGTGGTGGCGTACGCGCTGGCCGGCAGTATGGACGTCGACCTCGCGAACGACCCGCTGGGCAAGGATCTGGAGGGCAAGGACGTCTTCCTCGCCGACATCTGGCCGTCGGAGCAGGAGATCGAGGAGATCGTCGCGAGCGCCATCGCGGCTGAGATGTTCACCCGCGACTACGCCGACGTGTTCGCCGGCGATGACCAGTGGCGGGCCCTGCCGACCCCGGCCGGTGACCTCTTCGAGTGGGACGACGCGTCGACCTACGTGCGCAAGCCGCCTTATTTCGAAGGGATGCCGGCCCAGCCGACGCCGGTGTCAGACATCGCCGGTGCGCGGGTGCTGGCCAGGCTCGGCGACTCGGTGACGACCGACCACATCTCGCCGGCCGGCTCCATCAAGAAGGACAGCCCGGCGGGCGCCTACCTCCTCGCGCACGGCGTGGAGCAGCGCGACTTCAACTCCTACGGCTCGCGCCGGGGTAACCACGAGGTGATGATCCGGGGCACCTTCGCCAACATCCGGTTGCGCAACCAGTTGGCGCCCGGCACCGAAGGCGGCTTCACCCGGGACTTCGCCAAGGGCGGCGAGGTCACCACGATCTACGACGCGTCTGTCAACTACCAGGCCGCCGGCGTACCCCTGGTTGTCCTTGCTGGTAAGGAATACGGCTCGGGGTCCTCGCGGGACTGGGCGGCCAAGGGGACAGCCCTGCTGGGTGTCAAGGCCGTCTTGGCGGAGTCGTACGAACGCATCCACCGGTCGAACCTCATCGGCATGGGCGTGCTGCCGCTGCAGTACGCCGAGGGTGAGTCGGCGGAGTCGCTCGGTCTCACGGGCGAGGAGACGTTCGACATCGTGGGGATCGAGGCGCTGAACAACGGCGAGACGCCACGGGAGGTGACCGTGCGGGCAGATGGGAAGGAGTTCCGGGCCGTCGTGCGGATCGACACCCCGGGCGAGGCCGACTACTTCCGGCACGGCGGCATCATGCAGTACGTCCTGCGATCGCTGCTGGCCCGGTGACGCCAGGCCGGCCAAGGACCTGACGGGTCCTTCCGCGCAAGCGACAGAGCCGTGGGGCTTTCGCCGGGACGCACATCCTGGCGAAAGCCCCACGGCCTTTTCGTACCCGGACGACCTGTCACCAGCCCGGCGTTCCTCTACTCGTTGAGGTTCAGCTGCCAGGACACGCCGAAGCGGTCGTTCACCCAGCCGAACTTCGCGCTGAAGCCGTACGACCCCAACGGCATGAGCGGCTGGCCCGTGTCGACGAGTGCGGCGTACAGGCGGTCGATCTCACCCTCCGACTCGCACTGGACGTAGAGGGAAATCGACGGGGTGAAGGTGAACTGATGCGCCATCGAACTGTCGATGCACATGAGCTGCAGGCCGGCGATCGAGAACGTCGCGTGCTGGATCGTTCCCTCGGCGCCGGGTTCGTTGGCGCCGTACCGCGTGACAGACAGGACCTCCGCGTCGTCGAAGAGCGATGTGTAGAACGTCATCGCTTCCTCGGCCTTGCCTTCGAACATGAGGAACGTGGTGATCTTCTGGTGCGCTGTGACGGACATAGGGCGAGGACTCCTCTTCGGCGACTCAGACTCTGCTGTTGCTGGTGCGGGTCTGCCGCGTCCGAACCAGGCGAAGACGTCACCGCCGACCCGGCCACGCGCGAGCACGGCGCCAATCTGTCAGTTGCGACTTATATAAGTCAAGGCTTAGTCGAGGAGTGTCGGCTCCACCAGCCCGCGAAGGCGCTCCGGGTCGGCCAGCACGTCGATGGCCACGATCCTGCCCTGAGCGACGGTGAAGCCCATGATCGACAGCGGCCGCCCGTCGGCGGCGACGACGATGCCGGCCGCACCGTTGATCAGCGCCGGACGGGCGAATGGCGACAGCCGGCCGAAGGTGATCGCCTGCTGGGCCACCGTCCGTGCGCCATGGTGGGCGACGTTGAGGCGTCGTCGCGCGCGGCCGCCATCGGAGCGCAGGACCACGTCGGGGTCCAGCACGGCGACGAGCGCGTCGAAGTCGCCGGCGCGAGAGGCGGCGAAGAACGCGTCGACGACCTCGCGCTGCCGCACGAGGTCGGGGTCGGGGGCAGGGGCCTGCTCGTGGACCCGGCGGCGGGCGCGGCTGGCGAGTTGCCTGGCCGCTGCCGGCGTTCGCTCGATCAGCGGAGCGATCTCGTCGAACGGCACGGCGAACATGTCGTGCAGCACGAACGCGAGGCGTTCGGCCGGTGTCAGAGTCTCGAGCACCACCATGAGCGCCAGCCCCACGGAATCGGCCAGTAACGACTCCTGCTCTGGATCGATGGCGTCCCCGGGGCTGACGAGCGGGTCGGGAACGTAGAGGTCCAAGGGTTCCTCGCGCCGTGACTGGCGCGAGCGCAGGATGTTCAGGCACACCCGTGCAACGACAGTGGTGAGCCATGCACTGAGGTTCTCCACCTCGCTGGTGTCGCTGCGGTGAAGCCGTAGCCAGGTCTCCTGTACGGCGTCCTCGGCCTCACTGAGGGAGCCGAGCATGCGATAGGCCACCGCGCGCAGTCGCGAGCGGTCCTCCTCGAACTGCTGGGTCGACGCCGCGAGGTCACTCACCTCAGGTCACGATACTCCTCGGTGGGTGACCTCGCGGGAAGGCCGCGACGTCAGGCGCCCCGGGCTCAGAAGCCCCTGTCGGCGGGCGCGGGGTCCTTCAGTGGCGGCGTCCGGAAGAAGTTGTCGTCTTCGGCTTCCTCCTCGTCCTCGGTGCTCCGAGGCCGCAACGCGATTGCTCCGATGAGCAGGAGAACGAGCCCACCGGCGCTGATCCACGCACCGGGCTGGAGATCGCCGATGCTGAGCTGCCCCGGTGCGGCATCAAACGCCACTGTGGTCACCCACAGCGCCAAGGTGGCAAGTTCGACGAGGAACGCCAACCACAACACGACCCTGGACAGCACGAGCGCGCCGAGCACTCCTATCGCGCCGGCCACCGCGAGGGGCGCGGCCATCGACAGCCAGTACGACGACGCGGTGTCGACCGAGTCGGGTTGCATGAGAAGTCGTTCCAGCTGAACACCGCGGGGAGAGCGGTTGGACAGCCAGTCGAAGTATGCGCTGCCGGCAACCGCGAGCGCTCCGATGGTGGCGAGAACGGCCGCACGAGGACGGACGCCTGTCATGACAGGACCTCCTGAGTCGGTGACGACTGGATCCCCGTGGGTGCTCAGACGCGCGTCAGACCGGAACGGCTCCCTACGATGCGGGAAAGGTTTCCTCCCCCAACGGGCGGCTCAGCTGTCTTTCGTGTCGTTGCCAGTATGGCCGCTCGACCGTACCAGCGGGAACAGCAACGTGTCGCGAATCGACAGGCCCGTGAGCAGCATGACCAACCGGTCGATGCCGAGGCCGAGCCCGCCGGCGGGCGGCATGCCGTACTCCAGCGTCCGGAGGAAGTCCTCGTCCAGTTGCATCGCTTCGGCGTCCCCGCCGGCCGCCAGCAACGACTGCTCGGTGAGTCGGCGGCGCTGCTCGACGGGGTCGACGAGTTCGGAGTACGCCGTACCAAGCTCGACGCCGAAGGCGACCAGATCCCAGCGCTCGGCGAGGCGCGGGTCCACCCGGTGGGGACGGGTGAGCGGTGAGACGTCGGTGGGAAAGTCGCAGTAGAAGATCGGTCCGGCCGTCTGGCGTTCGACCAGTTCCTGGTACAACTGGGCGACCGCCACGCCCGCGGACCCAGACTGAGGGAGCTGAACCCCGGCGCGGTTCGCGAGTTTGGTCAGCTGGGCGAGCTCGGTGTCGGGCGTCACCTCCTCACCGAGTGCGGCGCTGACCGCCTCGTGAACCCCGACGACGTTCCAGGGTTCGGCCAGGTCGACCTCCGTGGTCGTCCCGTCGGTGTTGCGGTGGGCGACGACCGTGCCCCCGAGGGCGGCCCGGCAGGCGGCAAGGATCAGCTCGCGGGCGAGGGAGCGCATCGAGCCGTAGTCGGCGTACGCCTCGTACGCCTCCAGCATCGTGAACTCCGGGTTGTGCGTGGCGTCGGCGCCCTCGTTGCGGAAGTTCCGGTTGAGCTCGAAGACCCGCTCCATGCCACCGACGAGCAGCCGCTTGAGGTAGAGCTCGGGCGCGATCCGCAAATAGAGCGGCAGGTCGTAGGCATGGATGTGGGTGGTGAACGGACGCGCGTTCGCCCCGCCGTGCACGGCCTGCAGCATGGGTGTCTCGACCTCGTCAAAGGCGCGGGACCGTAGCGTGTCACGGATCGCCGCGATCACCGCCCGCCGCTGCGCGAACACCGCCCGCGCCTCGGGCCGGACCGCCAGGTCGATCGCGCGCTCCCGGACGCGTGCCTCGGGGTTGGCCAGGCCGTGCCACTTGTCCGGCAGGGGGCGCAGGCACTTGGAGGTGAGCGCCCAGGACCCTCCGTGCACTGTCAGCTCACCCGTCCGGGTCGTTCCCACCACGCCGGTGACGCCCACGTGGTCGCCCAGGTCGACGTACCTCTTCCACCGCTCGAACGCCGTCCGGTCGGACTCCTTGGCCAGGTCGAGCATCACCTGGATGTCGCCCGTGCCGTCCCGCACAGTCGCGAAGGCCAGGCGGCCGAGGGTACGCATCCGGAGGACCCGGCCGGCGACACCCACGCGGTCGGTCGTCCAGGTGTCAGGGCCGAGGTCGGCGTACCGTTCGTGCAGCTCGGCGGCGGTCGCGGTCCGGGGGTAGCCGACCGGATAGGGGTCGAGGCCGTCCGCGCGGAGCCGGCGGAGCTTGTCGCGGCGTACCCGCTCCTGCTCGGGGAGGGCCGCCTCGCGCTCGGTGGCCAGGCGGTCGATGTCAGCTTGCTCCTCCCACACGTCCCACTCGTCGTGATCGGCAGGCTGCGGCGTCACCGGCTGGAGGGTCGACGCCACGAGGGGCATGGCTGGCGGCTCGGTGACCGGTCGGCGAGGGGTCGGGCGTGCGCGGCGGCCCGACCAGGCCGGGAGGAAGCCCTCGGCGACACCCGACGCCAGCACGATCCGGGGAAGGTCGCGCGAGCTCGGGTAGCAGATATAGCGCGGGATCCACTCCGGCTCGAACTTCGCGTTGGCCCGGTAGAGCGCCTCGATCTGCCACCAGCGCGAGGCGAGCAGGAGGGTACGACGCCAGATCCGGGCGATCGGCCCGGCGCCGATCTGTGCGCCTTCGACCAGCCCGCCACGGAACACCGCGAAGTTCAGCGAGATGCGGTCGACCCCGAGCCCGCCGGCCGACTCGACAAGCCGGGTCACCATGAGTTCGACCACGCCGTTGGCCGCCGTCGGCGACCGTCGCATGACGTCGAGCGAGAGGCCGCGCCGCCCCCATGGGACGAACGACAGGAGGGCGCGGCGTACCCCATGGACGTCGAAGCACTCGACCAGCACGCAGTGCCGGTCCCGCTGGTCGTCGAGCCGGCCCAGTGCCATGGAGAAGCCGCGTTCCTTCTCGGTGTCGCGCCAGCGTTCGGCGTCGGCCGCCACCTCGGCCAGCTCCGAGGCGCTGAGCTCGGAGTGGCGCCGGATCCGGCAGGTGTAGCCGGCGCGTCCGAGCCGCTGGACTGCCTGGCGTACGCCACGCATGTGCCGACCGGACAACCGGAAGTCGGCGACATACAGCACGGCCTCGTCGCCGAGTTCGAGAACGTGCAGGCCCTCGTCGGCATAGGCGCGGGCACCACGCTCGGTGACCCCCATGACAGCCGGCGTCCACGCGAACTCGCGGGCCTCCGCCAGCCAGGAACGCACGGCACCCGACCAGCGCGCCGGGTCACCCACCGGATCGCCGCTGGCGAGGCTCACCCCCGCGACGACGCGGTGGGCGATCGCGCTCTGACCGTCGGGGGAGAAGATCGCGGACTTGTCGCGGCGGGTCGCGAAGTAGCCGAGCGAGTCGTCGCCACCGTGGCTCGCGAGGAGTTGGCGGATGCGGCGTTCGTCCTCAGGTGTCTGGTACAGCGTCTTTCGGCCGGGCCGGAAGAGCACCCACGCGCCGGCCAGCTGTACGGCGGCCCCGAGGACCCCGAGGAAGACCGCGACGCCATGGAGCGGAGGCGGCGAGCTGATCTCGCGGAAGAGGTCGAGCCGGTTGTTGTAGACGTCGGTCCCGCCGGTGAGGAACACCAGGACGGTCACGACGCGATCGCCCAGTGTGACCAACCGGCCGGGGAAGGCGGTGATGGCCGCCATGCCGAGGACGAAGCCGGCGACGATCGCGACGGCGACCGTCGCGAGGGCCCGCCAACCCGCCCGTGGCGCGACCTTCGCGTCGAAGGCGGGGCGGGCCAGCAGGAGGATCACGAGCACACCGGTGAGGACCAGAAGGCTGAGCAGGCCATGGTGCTTCAGTACGACCTCGCCCACGTCGTAGGCCATGTTGGGGACGATGAGCAGGAGCACCAGGAACCACCAGGCGATCCGCTTCCGCCGGCCGACCGCAGCGGCGAGGATGCCCAGATATGCGGCGTAGGCGAGGTTTGGCTGGGCACTGATCGTGGTGAGCTCGATCGCCGCGCGCAGCGGCTCGAGCGGGGGACGCAGGGGTGGGAAGAGCGCTGTGATCACACAGAAGACCGCCACGGCCCGCAGATACCGCGCGATCCAGGTGGCCAGGACGGCTGCCCTGGCGCCCTCGTGCGACGCCACGCGTTAACTCCCGGAGTGTCGGTTACGCGCCGGACGTTGTGCCGGTGCGGAACTCATCGGCATTCCTAGTGTCCTGCGTCGGAAGTTCGTTGCCGCACAGGACACTAGGTCAGAGTAGGGGAGTGTCGGTCGTCTCACGTGGCGCGTACCGCGTCGTCATCCTGCCTGGGCTCGCCGGCTGCGAGGCCGAGTGGATCGCGGTGACCACGGAGTTGGACGTACCGGCGGAGGTGGTGGCCAGCGCCGTGCCGGGGTTCCTGCCGGCGCCGTCGCTCGAGCACGTGGTCGACGCTGCCGAGGCCGTCCTCGACGCCTCGCCCGAACCCGTCGTGGTGGTCGCGCAGTCGATGGGAGCGATGCCCGCCGAGGCGCTCGCCATGAGGCGGCCCGACCGGCTGGCCGGGATGGTTCTGGCGGACCCGTCCGTGGAGCCCTCGCCGGCCCGGTGGACTGCGGCCCTCGCGCCAGGTGCGGAGTCGTTGGGATCCGTCGCCGGCCGCCTGCCAGAGGCGGTCACGGCTCGGCTGGGGCTCGCGTTCCGCCGCGCGACGATCCGCTTCGGCGCCCAGACGGCCGATCCGCTGGACCGGGACGCCATCCTCCGCGCGTTCGGTACTCCCGCGGCGCTCGCCGCGCAGGTACGCGGGTTCGGCCGCTACTACCGCTGGGCTGTCGAGCTCGCGGACCTCCGGTATGACGTCCTGCTGCGCAAAGACGCGGCGCTGACGCTGCCCACCCGGCTCCTTGTCGCCGCGGACTCGCGCGCGGAGTCGGTACGCCACCAGCACTGGCTGGCCGCGAGGTTCCGGCCGCACGCCGAGATCTTCCTCGTGGAAGGGAGCCGGCATCTCATGCACCTGGATCGGCCAGATGTCGTGCGGGACGCCGTACGTGCCGTGCTCGCCGCCAGGTCCTGAGCCGGCTCACCGGCGACTTTTCAAAGGGCGGCGCGGAGGCGGCCGGCGTACTCCTCGGCCTCGGCGTCATCGGCGTACTTCCGGCGCGGCCACAGGAAGCCGCGAAGCCCGTCTCCGCGGGTTCGCGGTATGACGTGGGTGTGCAGGTGCGGGACGCTCTGGCTGACCCGGTTGTTGATCGCGACGAAGGAGCCCTGCGCGCCCAGGCCGTCTTCCATCGCGCGGGCGAGCCGCTGGACGGCCTGGAGGTACGGGTCGCGCAGGTTGTCAGGCAGGTCGACCAGCGTGCCGATGTGGCTGCGCGGGATGAGGAGGACGTGGCCCTTGAAGACCGGGCGCCGGTCGAGGAACGCGAGGAACCTCGGCTCGTCGAGAACGACGTACGCGGGAGCGCCGGCGGCGACCTCGCAGAAGGCGCAGCTGTCCATGCGCCCGAGCGTACGATCCGGCCGCCGGAGCTGGCGGATCCTGACCGGCCAACCGCACCGCGAGCCGGGACGACCGGTTACGGCAGTGCCGATCTTCGCGCATCCCCTTGACGATCACGTTACGTGCGAGTTTCCTTTGGCGCGTGACGCACCGGCCTGGGTCTCAGGCGTCGCTGCGGGCGGCGAATATCCACCGGGTGCTGGCAACGGTTCGAGCACACGGCGTACTCAGTCAGGCCGAGATCGCGCGGCTGACCGGTCTTTCACCCGCGTCAGTTTCCAACATCGTTCACCAGCTGGGTGACCGCGGTGCGGTCGAGCTGTCGCCGGGCATCAGAGGCGGCCGCCGGGCGCAGGAAGTGCGGATCTGTTCGGCGGACGGGCTGGTGGCAGGCGTCGACTTCGGCCACCGGCACATCAGGGTCGCGGTGGCAGACCTGCGCTTCGACGTCCTCGCCGAGCGCCGGCACGCCTGTGACGTCGGCGCCTCGTCGGCGACCGCGTTCGCCGTCGCCGAGAAGCTCGTGGCGGAGGTCCTCGACGAACTCGGCGTGGGACGAGGCGAACTCAAGGCGGCCGGGGTTGGTCTGCCCGCCCCGTTGCCGCCGACGGGAAGCTCGCTCGCCTCCTGGCCGATCCTGCCCGGCTGGGAGGACATCGACCCGGCTCGGGACCTCGCCCAGCGACTGGAGGTCCCGGTGGTCGCCGACAACGACGCCAATCTGGGCGCCCGGGGAGAGCTGCACTTCGGTGCGGGACGCGGCGTGGCGAACCTCGCGTACGTCAAGGCCGCGACGGGTCTGGGCGCCGGGCTGGTGGTGGACGGCTACGTCTATCGCGGCTTCGCCGGCTCCGCTGGCGAGATCGGCCACCTCACGATCGACGAGACCGGGCCGGTGTGTTCGTGCGGCAACCGCGGCTGTCTCGAGACGCTCGTCGGAGCGCCGTACCTCCTCGAACTCATCCGGCGCAGCCATCCCGACCTGCGTACCGTCGAGGACCTCGTGGCCCGGGCGCTCGCCGGTGATGGCGGCTGCCGGCGGGTGATCGCGGACGCCGCCCGGCACATCGGCTTCGTCGCGGCGAACCTGTGCAACGTGGTCAACCCCGAGCGGGTGGTCGTCGGTGGCGACCTCGCGGCGGCAGGCGACGTTCTGCTCGATCCGCTGCGGGCGTCTATACCGCGGTACGCCGTCCTCTCGGTGGCGGGGACGCCGGTGGTGGCGGCTGAGACAGGGGAGCGGGCGGAGGTACTCGGCGCGCTCGTCCTCGCCGCCGAACACCTCGAGCACCGGCACGAACACGCCGCGTCTCCCACGCCAGCGCGTCATCACCGTGTGCAGTCGCCCTAGTTATCCGCGGTGATCGAAGCACACTACGCCACTCCGGAGCGTCGCCACGCGCGTGCGGGGAGCGGCGTGGCGAACCTTACGACCGATTTTGGCGTCTGAGGTGCCGTAGGCAGTGCACTCTAGACTCGAGCGGACAGCGTGGCCCGGCTCCCGACCCCGTCGTGGGGATCCCGCCGGCCGGCCGCGCCTGAGGAGGGAGCAAGCGGTGAGCGAGCGGATCGTTCAACACTGTGCCTGGAACGCTTCATGCGCGCCCGGAGCGAAGCGAGGACGTGCATGAGCGAGCGCAGCGAGCGAATCATGCAGCGCAGCGCCTTGTGTGCCTCATGCGCGCCCGGAGCGAAGCGAGGACGTGCATGAGCGTGTTGGAGACGGTGAAGGGCCCGTCCGACCTCGCTGGCCTGTCTGAGCAGCAGCTCGCCACCCTCGCGCTGGAGATCCGCGACTTCCTGGTCACGAAGGTGTCCCTCACGGGCGGCCACCTTGGTCCCAACCTCGGCATCGTCGAGCTGACGCTCGCCCTGCACCGGGTGTTCGACTCCCCGCATGACCGGATCCTCTTCGACGTGGGCCACCAGGCCTACGTCCACAAGATGCTCACTGGCCGCCTGGATGGGTTCGACAAGCTTCGGCAGAAGGGCGGCCTGTCCGGCTATCCGAGCCAGGCTGAGTCCGAGCACGACATCATCGAGAACTCCCACGCGTCCACCGCGCTGTCGTACGCCGATGGGCTCGCCAAGGCCTACCAACTTCGGGGTGAGGACCGGCACGTGGTGGCCGTCGTCGGCGACGGCGCCCTGACCGGCGGTATGGCCTGGGAAGCGCTCAACAACATCGCCGCTGCCAAGGACAGGCCGCTTGTCATCGTCGTCAACGACAACGGCCGCTCCTACAACCCGACCGTGGGCGGGCTCGCCGAACACCTCAACGCCCTGCGCACCAATCCTCGGTATGAGCAGGTGCTCGAGCTCGTCAAGCGCTCGCTCAGTCGTACCCCCCTCGTCGGCGCACCGGTCTACGACGTGCTGCACGGCGTGAAGCGTGGGCTCAAGGACGTGCTGGCGCCGCAGGGGCTCTTCGAGGACCTCGGTCTGAAGTACGTCGGGCCGATCGACGGGCACGATCTGTCCGCCGTCGAGCATGCCCTGGAGCAGGCGAAGGCGTTCGGTGGTCCGGTGCTGGTGCACTGCGTCACCCGGAAGGGCTTCGGCTACGACGTCGCCGAGCGGGACGAACAGGACTGTCTGCACCAGACCCGGACCGACCAGACCGGGACCTGGACGAAGGTCTTCAGTGAGGAGCTCCTCGCCGTTGGTCGGGAACGCCGCGACATCGTGGCGATCACGGCGGCGATGACGTACCCCACCGGTCTGGACGCCTTCGCCGACGAGTTCCCCGAGCGGTTCTTCGATGTCGGGATCGCGGAGCAGCACGCCGTCACCTCCGCGGCCGGGCTCGCGATGGGTGGGCTGCACCCCGTCGTCGCGATCTACTCGACGTTCCTCAACCGCGCGTTCGACCAACTCCTCCTGGACGTCGCGCTCCACCGTTGCGCGGCGACGTTCGTCCTCGACCGGGCCGGCATCACCGGCGAGGACGGTCCGAGCCACAACGGCATGTGGGACCTCTCCATCCTTCAGGTCGTTCCGGGTCTCCGGATCGCCGCGCCGCGAGACGGCGCCCGGCTGCGTGAGCTGTTTCGGGAAGCGGTGGCGATCGATGACGGCCCCACCGTCGTGCGGTTCTCCAAGGGCGCGGTCGCCGACGACATTCCCGCGATCGACCGGGTGGGCGAGACCGACGTGCTTGTCCGCGCCGGGGAGCGTGACGTCCTCGTCGTCTCGATCGGCGGCATGGCGTCGACCTGTGTCGACGTGGCGGCCCGGCTCAGCGAGCAGGGGATCGGCGTGACTGTCGTGGACCCGCGTTGGGTGAAGCCGATCGATCCCGCCCTTCTCGACCTGGCCCGCGAGCATCGGGTGGTCGTGTCGGTGGAGGACAACGGCCGGGTCGGAGGGTGCGGGGCCGCGCTCGCCCTCGCGCTCGCTGACGCGGGGATCACGACGCCGCTGCATATCGCTGGCATCCCACAGCGGTTCCTCGATCACGACAAGCGGCCGAGCCTGCTGGTCGAGATCGGGCTCGGCGCCCAGGACCTCGCCCGGGACATCGTCGAGCGGGTGGCCCGCCTCGACGGAGCGACCCTGGTTGAGGGCGACCACCACCCGCTGCCGCGTACCTAGCTAAGAGGTCGCGCGACCTCTTAAGAGGTCGGCATTCAGGTCAGCGGGATGATCCTGCGGTATTTGCCGCCGGGTGACTGCTGCGGTGGCTCCTCGGCGCGCTCGAGCGTGACGTGGTCGGCCTTGTGCTCGGTGAGCAGGTGGGTGATCTCGTCGCGCACCGCCTGCCACACCCGGTCGGCATCGGCACCCGCCGAGGGCTGCAGGCGTACGCGCAGCGTGGTGGGCGCGGTCTGGACGACCTGGAACCGCTCGACGCCGGTAACGCGGTCCAGCGCGGTGCCGAACAGCATCGGTGAGATGCTGACGTGCTCCCCGCGGCCGGTGGGGAAGGTGAGCATGTCGGCGGCGCGGCCCTGCACCCGGATGGCGGGAAACGGGCTGCCGCATGGGCAGGGGTTGGGGCGGAGCAGCACACTGTCGCCGAGGTCGTAGCGCAGGATCGGCTGGACCCGGTTGGCGAGGTTGCTGAGCAGGACCGTGTGTGACGGCTGACCCGGTGGGACGGGCCGGTAGTCGGTGTCGACCGGCTCGACCGCGGCCCAGTCGCTGGCGACGTGGTACCAGTCGTGCGCGCATCCCAAGCCGAGGAAGCCACACTCGGTGGCGGCGTAGGCGGCGCGGACCGTGGCCTGGAAGGTCGTGGCGATCCGCTTCCGGACGTCCTCGGTCAACGTCTCACCGCCAGGGATGACGATCGCCGGATGGATGCGCAGGCGGCCGGCCTCCTGCTCCCCGGCCAGCATCGTGATCATGCTCAGGAAGCCGGCGAGGTTGGCGGGGTTGTACCGGTTGAGCTCGGCGACCAGCTCCGGCAGCGGCTGGTGGATCGAGAAGACCCGCGTCAGCCGGCCGAGCCGCGGGTGGTCCAGGCGGAACCTGGCCGCCCCGGCGACGGTGAAGAAGTGGCCGCCGGGTGCGGAGACGATGGCGGTACGCCCGGCGCGGGTGATCATGCGGATGAGGTCGCGGGCTCCCATCACCCCGCCAACGCGCGAGCCGAGGGCGGTGTGCACCGCCTGATACCGATCGTCGATCACGAAGAGGCCACGCAGGCCGCTGGTGCCGGACGTGGTGGCCACCAGGTAGCGGCCCAGGAAGCGGTGCCCCGCGAGGTCGGGGTCCGCCACGAACGCCTCGACCTTCTCCCGGGTCACCTCCCGGTCGGTGGCCCAGTCGTCGAACCGGCTCATCAGCTTCTTCTTGTTGGTGACCGGGAGCAGTGCGAGGTCGTCGACCCCGTCGGGCAAGTCCTGGTACAGCTCCCGGTAGTACGGCGAGTGGGCGCGGGCATAGGCCACCAGTTCGGCCAGGTGGACACGCTGCTGCTGCTCGATTGCCTCAGGCCCTTGCCGCATGACGCGTCGAGCCTCGCGGGCGAGCTGTCGGACGCTTTCCCCCATGATGATCTGCTCCTTTCTCCAGTGAGTGGCAGCGGCGGTGTTTCGCTACGGATCTTCGGTGGGCAGCCGCACCGAGAGCAGGCCGGACATCGCGATGTCGAGGCCGTGTTCGGCGGCCTCCCACAGCTCGTCCTGCGACCGGCCGAGTTGGACGCTCGCCACGCTCGCCTGCTGGATGGCGCCGAGTAGGGATCCGGTCATCGCCGCCGCGGTGATCGGGTCGAGCCGGCCGGGGAACGCCTTCAGCAGTTCGCTGGCGATCCGTTGCTGCAGGTCCAGCAGGAGGTACAGCCCTTTGGCCTGAAGGGCGGGCGTGGTCAGGGCCAGCCGGGCCACCGCCGACAGCTCCTCCGGCTTTCGAGGGGGAACCTTGGGTCGTCGGTGGGCGGCGTACTCCCGGACCATCCGCACCAGCACCTCGCCCGGACTCTCTTCTGGCCGGCGCTCGGCGATCGCCTCGAACAGCACTGAGTAGTCCTGCTCGGTGTCGGCGAACAGCACCTCGTCCTTACTGCGGAAGTAGTTGAAGAACGTCTTGGGGTCGACATCGGCCGCCGCGGCGATCTGCGCCACCGTGGTCTGCTCGTACCCCTGCTCCTCGAACAGCCTGATCGCCGTCATGGTGATCCGCTGTCTGGTCAGCCGCTTCTTACGTTCGCGCCGCGACTCTTCCACGAGGTTGAAATCTACTCCATCCGGAATTTTCCAGCTACTGGAACATTGTTCGAGGCGGCAACGTCGGCCACGACCCGCTGCCGGGCGGCTGATCGGAGTCACTGTCCGAGTCCGTTTCGTTACACCATTGGCAGGGCATTGCCGCGGCATGAGCGAGCGCAGCGAGCGAGGACGCATGAGCCTGCTGCGGACGAAGCCGATCGAGGCGGCGATCTCCGACACTCTCGAGCCAGAGCACCGCCTGAAGAAGAACCTCGGTGTGCTCGACCTCACCGTCTTCGGGGTCGGCGTGACGATCGGTGGCGGGCTGTTCGTCCTCACTGGCACCGTGGCCGCGTCGTACTCCGGACCAGCCGTCTCGGTGTCGTTCGTTCTCGCCGCCGTGGCGTGTGCGCTGGCCGCGCTGTGTTATGCGGAGTTCGCGTCGACGGTCCCGGTGGCCGGTTCGGCGTACACCTTCTCCTACGCCACGCTCGGCGAGCTCATCGCGTGGATGATCGGCTGGGACCTGATCCTGGAGTTCTTCGTCGCCGCGGCGGCGGTGGCGGGCGGCTGGTCGGGCTATCTGGCGACCGCGCTCCAGGGAACGCCGCTGCAGATCCCCAAGGCGGTCGCGAACACCGCCGAAGGTGTCATGAACCTCCCGGCTGGCCTGCTCATCCTCGCTCTGACTGGCATCCTCGTCGTCGGGATCAAGCTGTCCAGCCGGATCAACCAGGTCGCGGTCGCCATCAAGGTCGGAGTCGCGGTGGTGTTCGTCCTGGTGGGCGTCTTCCTCGTGAAGGCGAGCAACCTCGTGCCGTTCGTTCCAGCCAGCCAGCCACGCGTGGGCGCCAGTGGCCTGACCCAGCCGCTGATCCAGGCGATCTTCGGGCTGCAGCCGGCGACCTTCGGTTGGGCGGGCGTCGCGGGTGGTGCGGCCGTGGTGTTCTTCGCGTTCATCGGCTTCGACGTGGTGGCGACGACCGCGGAGGAGGCGCACCGACCGCAGCACGACATGCCGCGCGGGATCATCGGTTCGCTCGCGATCTGTACCGTGCTGTACGTCGCGGTCAGCCTGGTGCTGACCGGGATGGAGAGCTTCCGGCGGATCAACCCGGCTGACTCGGCGCCCCTCGCCACCGCCATGGTCCAGGCCGGTCATCCCGCACTGGGCCGGCTCATCGCGGTTGGAGCCGCGGTCGGGATCATCGTGGTCGTCATGATCCTGCTGCTGGGGCAGACCCGGGTGGCGTTCGCGATGGCGCGGGACGGCCTGCTGCCCGAGGGCTTCTCGCGGGTGCATCGGAGGTTCCGGACGCCGTACGTCATCACGATCGTCGTCGGTGTCGCCGCGGCGATCCTCGCGTCGTTCACGTCGATCACCGTGCTGGCCGAACTCGTGAACGTCGGGACGCTCGCCGCCTTCATCCTGGTGAGCATCGGAGTGCTGATCCTGCGCCGGACCCGCCCGGACCTGCCCCGAGCGTTCCGCACGCCGTTCGTACCCGTCCTGCCGATCGTGTCCGCGCTCGTCTGCTTCTACCTCATGCTGAACCTCGCGGTCGAAACGTGGATCCGGTTCGTCGTCTGGATGGCGATCGGGCTGTGCATCTACTTCGCGTACAGCCGTAAGCATTCCCATCTCGGCCAGCCGTCCGAAGCGGTTCAGAAGCGCTGACAACGGTGGGCAGGAGGCCGGACGATACGGTCGTCGGGTGATCGCGAAACCGCCGCAGACACCTGACCATGCAGCGACAGCCGCGGACCTGCGGCCGACCGGGTTGCGGCCCCTTCCGTTGGGCCAGCTCAGGCCCGCCGGATGGCTGGCCCACCAGCTCCGGGCCCAGGCCGACGGGATGGCGGGCCACCTCGACGAGGTCTGGCCGGATGTCGCCGAGAGCGCCTGGATCGGCGGCTCCGCCGAGGGCTGGGAGCGCGGGCCGTACTGGCTGGACGGCGTGACGCCACTCGCGTTCCTCCTCGACGACGCTCGGCTACGCGCCAAGGTCGACCGCTGGGTGGCGTACATCCTCGACCATCAGGCGGACGACGGCTGGCTCGGGCCACGACCCACGTCCGACAGGGAGGAGACGTACGCAGCCCACGACGTCTGGCCCCGGATGGTGGTGCTGAAGGCACTGCTGCAGTACCACGCCGCGACCGGGGACGAGCGGGTTGTCAAGGCGGCCCTGCGGTTCGCGCGGACGCTCGGCGACCTGCTCGACCGCTGGCCGTTGCGGGAGTGGGCGCGGTCGCGGTGGGCCGACCTGGTGTGGTCGCTGCACCAGTTGTACGACCTCACCGGTGAGTCCTGGCTGCTCGAGCTCGCCGACACCGCACGGCGGCAGGGGTATGACTGGCTGGCGTACGCCGACGAGCTTCCGTACACCGAGAAGGTGCCGGACGCGACGCTGCGGGACTACCAGCGGCAGGCCGATGGGCTCTGGATGAATGACCACATGATGGCGACGCACGGCGTCAACGTCGCCATGGGTCTGAAGATGCCGGCGGTCTGGTGGCGGCAGAGCGGGGACCCTCAGCTGCCGGTGCTACTCCAGCGCCTGCTGGCGCAGCTCGACACCCACCACGGTCAGGCGTCGGGGATGTTCAGCGCGGACGAGCACCTCGCGGGGCGCCATCCGTCGCAGGGCACCGAGACCTGTGCCGTGGTGGAGTTGCTGTTCTCGCTCGAGGTCGCGCTGGAGACCTGGGGGGTGCTGGAGCCGCTGGCGGATCGGCTCGAGCGCGTTGCCTACAACGCGCTGCCGGGGTCCGTCACGCCGGACGAGTGGGCGCATCAGTACGTGCAGCAGGCGAACCAGGTCGTCTGTCACGTGACGGAGGACCGCCTTTACACCAACAACGGGCCGGACGCGAACATCTTCGGACTCGAACCACATTTCGGCTGCTGTACGGCGAACCGTCACCAGGGCTGGCCGAAGTTCGCGGCCCGGTTGTGGATGGCGACGCCCGACGATGGCCTGCTGGCCCTGTCGTACGCACCGTGCCGGATCGACACGACGGTCCGGGGAAGTCGGATCCGCGTGGACGTGTCTGGCTCCTACCCGTTCGCGGACGAGGTGACGATCAGGCTCGGCGTCGACGAACCCACGGCGTTCCCCCTCCGGCTGCGGATCCCCGACTGGGCCGAGGACGCCGAGCTGACCGTCGACGGCGGCGCTCCGGCCCGGGTGGATGCGGGCACTGTCCACGAGCTGGACCGGACGTGGGCGGGCGAGCAGACGCTTGTTCTCCGGCTGCCGGCCGGCGTTCGGGTCGAACATCGCCAGCAGGACAGCGTTTCGGTACGCCGAGGACCGCTTGTCTTCGCCCGGGCGGTCGGCGAGTCCTGGCAGCGGATCGACGGCGTCGACCCGCACACGAGCTGGGAAGTGCACCCGGCCGAGCCGTGGAACCACGCGCTCGAACTCGATCCGGCCGCGCCCGAGGCCGGATTGGACCTGGAACGCCGCGAGGTGGGGGAGCGGCCGTTCTCACCGGAGGGCGCGCCGATCCGGCTCCGCGCCCGCGCGCGGCGGCTGCCTGCGTGGATGCTGCGGCATGGAGCCGCCGACGCCCCGCCACCGAGCCCGGTTGCTGAGGTGGAGCTGGATGGCGAGAGCGAGCAGGTCGAGCTGCTGCCGTACGGCTCAGTCAGGCTCCGCGTCTCCGAACTCCCCTGGGCACCTCGGCCAAGTGCGTGAAGACTTTGGGGTGTTGTAGCACCCCAAAGTCTTCACAATCCCAGTTGGCCTTCGATCGTCTCGAATGCGAGGGTCATCGCGGCCGAGGGCGCCAGTCAGGTGCCGGACGGCGGCACGTGCCACCGGGGTCCGTGGCGCGGCGCAGGGATGGTGTAGTGGCGCATGGCCGCGCCCGCATCGGCGTTCGTGCCAGGTGCCGGAAGGGCCGGGGATGTCGCGGTCAAGGACCGCGAGGTCGTAGGAGTTGACGCTGAGCAGTTCCAAGCTGGACGCGGGACTCAGTCTGCCGGTGCCGGCGCGGGGCGGGACTGGCCCGACGGCGCCTCCGCCGCGGTGCGCCACCAGTGGCGCGACGCAAGCGCGGCCAGCACCGCGCCGGCGGCGTTGACCAGTACGTCATCCACGGAGGACACCCGGTCTAGCCGCAACACGTACTGCGCGGTTTCGACCAGGGCCGAGCAGCCTGCCCCAAGCGCCAGAATCCGCGGCACGGACGCCAACGCCGCGAAACGCATCGGAGCGAAGAACCCCAGCGCCGCGAAGATCAGCAGGTTGCCGCCGATCCCGAGCGGCCCCATCGTGGCAAGGTCTCGCAGCGGGACCAGGCTCACCCGGCCGGGGACGACGCCGGCCCCCGGACCCGGCATCATGGTCATCCATACGAACGGCACCGTCCCGTAGACCATGCCCACCTCGGCCAGCGACATCCGCCACGCCGAGGTGCCGCCGGCGGCACGCCGAAAGCGCGCCAGAGCCCACACCACCAGCGCGGCCAACGGCAGCGCGACCAGCATCATGAGCACCACACCGTTCTCCGTGTCGTAGCAGCCGTGCCACCGCCCGGCCATGCACCTCGGAGCGGACATCATGAGTGGCCGCCGTATGGCGAACGCCGCGCTCGCCAGGCCGAGGATCACCAGACTGACGAGCACAATCCCGCGCGTACGGCGGGGCGGTGCTGACGGGGATGCGCTGTGGTTCATGCCCCCATTAGAGCCGGAGGGCCGTTGCAGTGGCATATGCGGTTTTGGATACGTCCGCGATACACGGAATACCCGGCGGCGTAGCCCGGCACCTCGGCCCCGACCAGGGCCCGCAGCCGGCTGTCGACGTCGACGGCTAACCACCATTGATCAACTTCGTTCGAACGCTGGAGATGGCGGTGAACTCGGGTGGCGAGGTGGTCAGCCGGGGAGGCTGGCCACGCCGCGGGGCAGGAACCTGCGACCGGTGGCCTTCTCGGCGAGTCCGCTCCGGTCGAGGTACGGCGTGATCCCGCCGAGGTGGAACGGCCAGCCGGCCCCGAGGGCCATCGCCAGGTCGACGTCCTGGGCCTCGGCGACCACACCGTCGTCGAGCAGCCGGCGTACCTCGTCGGCCACCGCGGCCAGCGCCCGCTCCCGCACCTGCTCCGCGGTCGAGGCGTCGCTGCCCTGCTCCAGAAGGGCTTTCGTCTCGTCGTCAAGGAAGGGTTGCCCCTGTGCGTTCCACGACCACACTCCCGGCTTGCCAGCCGCCACCAGCCGTTGCAGGTTGGGGGAGACGTAGAACCGGTCCGGGAACGCCTCGTGCAGTGTCTCTGCCACATGGAGGGCGACGGCCGGACCGACGAGCTGCAGCAGGACGAACGGCGACATGGGCAGGCCGAGCGGCAGCACAGCCTGGTCGGCGACCTCCACCGGCGTACCTTCGTCGACGCACCTGGTCACCTCGGCCATGAACCTCGTCAGGATGCGGTTGACGACGAACGCGGGCGCGTCCCTGACCAGGATGGCGTTCTTCTTCAGCTCCTTCGCGACCGCGAACGCTGTGGCGAGGCTGGCGTCGTCGGTGCGTTCACCGCGGACGACCTCCAGCAGTGGCAGGATCGCCACCGGGTTGAAGAAGTGGAAGCCGACGACCCGCTCGGGATGGTTGAGCCGCGACGCCATGGTGGTGACGGACAACGACGAAGTGTTGGTCGCGAGCACGCACTCCGGCGAGACGATGCCCTCCAACTCGGCGAACACCTGCTGCTTGACCTTCATCTCCTCGAATACCGCCTCGAGGACGAAATCGCAGTCGGCGTAGACCTTCTTGTCGGTCGAACCAGTGACGAGGCCCTTGATCCGGTTCGCCTGGTCGGCGTTGATCCGCCCCTTGGCGAGGAGCTTGTCGATCTCCTCCCGGACGTACGCGAGCCCTCTCTCCACCCGCTCGTCGTCGAGGTCAGTGAGGACGACCGGCACCAGCAACCGGCGGGCGAACAGCAGCCCGAGTTGGCTCGCCATCAAGCCCGCGCCGACGATGCCGACCTTCGTGACCGAGCGGGCCAGCGACCTGTCAGGCACGCCGACCGGCTTCTTCGCCCGCCGCTGCACCAGGTCGAAGGCGTACAGCCCGGACCGGAACTCCTCGCTCATCAGCAGGTCGGCCAGCGCCTCGTCCTCCAGCGCGAAGCCATCAGCCTTGGTGCAGGTCTTCGCCGCGGCGATGATGTCGAGCGCGCGGTAGGGCGCGGGCGCGCCGCCGTGCACCTTGGCGTCAGCGAACGCCCGGCCACGCGCGACGGCCGCGTCCCATGCCTCACCGCGGTCGACCTCCGGCCGGCGTACCTCGATCGGGCCGGTCAACACCTGCGCCGCCCAGTTGATCGAGCGCTCGAGGAAGTCCGCACCCTCGAACGTCGCATCCGCGATCCCGAGCGGCTCGAGCTCGGGTCCGCGCAGCATCCGGTTGGTATTGAGGGCGTTCTCGATGATGACCTTCACCGCGCGGTCGGCGCCGATCAGGTTGGGCAGCAGCCAGGTGCCACCCCACCCGGGCAGGATGCCGAGGAAGCACTCGCTGAACGCCACCGCCGGCGTGGTGGCGAGGACGGTGCGGTAGGTGCAGTTGAGGACGACCTCGAGCCCGCCGCCGATCGCGAGGCCGTTGATGAACCCGAACGACGGCTTGCGCCCGTCATTGAGCTTGCCGAAGACCTGGTGGCCGTAGCGGGCGATCTCCAACGCCTGCTCGCGTTTGGTGATCCGGGGCATCCCCGAGATGTCCGCGCCCGCCGCGAGGATGAACGGCTTGCCGGTGATGCCGACCGCCACGACCTCGTCGCGGTTGAGGACCGACTCCAGTGCCGCGTCGAGTTCGGCCAGCCCCTTGGGCCCGAACGAGCTGGGCCGGGTGTGGTCGAGCCCGTTGTCGAGGGTGATCAGCGCCATCGTCCCCGCGCCGTACGGGAGTTCGACATCGCGGACGTGCGCGTGGGTGACCACCTCATCGGGGAAGATCTCGGCGTAGTCCTGTGCGAGCCCGTTCACTTTGCGCCCTCCCAGTGGGGGTTCTCCCAGATCACGCTGCCGCCCATGCCGATACCGACGCACATGGTGGTCAGGCCGTACCGCACGTCGGGCCGGTCCTCGAACTGCCTGGCCAGCTGGAGCATCAGGCGTACGCCGCTGGAGGCGAGCGGGTGGCCGACCGCGATCGCCCCGCCGTACGCGTTCATCCGCGGGTCGTCGTCGGCGATCCCGAAGTGGTCGGCGAACGCCAGCACCTGGACCGCGAACGCCTCGTTGATCTCGATCAGGTCGATGTCCGCGATTGTCAACCCGGCCTTGCTGAGTGCCTTCTCCGTGGCGGGGATGGGTCCGACACCCATCACCTCGGGTTCGACCCCGACGTACGCGTAGGAGACAAGCCGCATCCTGGGGGTGAGGCCAAGCTCCTTGGCGACGTCCTCGGCGGCGATCACGCAGGCGGTGGCGCCGTCGTTGAGGCCCGCCGCGTTGCCGGCCGTCACCCGGCCGTGCGGGCGGAACGGCGTGCGCAGGCCGGCCAGCCCTTCGACCGTGGTGTCGGGCCGCGGGGGCTCGTCGGCGGTGGCCAGGCCCCATCCGGCCTCGGTGCTGCGGGTGGCGACGGGCACCAGGTCGCGCTGGATCACCCCGTCGGCGTACGCCTTGGCGAGGCGCTGCTGGCTCGCGGCCGCGAACGCGTCGGCGCGTTCCTTGGTGAGCGAGGGGTAGCGGTCGTGGAGGTTCTCGGCCGTCGCTCCCATCACCAGGGCGGCCGGGTCGACCAGCTTCTCGGCGATGATCCGCGGGTTGGGGTCGACGCCCTCGCCCATCGGGTGGTGGCCCATGTGCTCGACACCACCGGCGATCGCGACGTCGTAGGCGCCGAAGGCGATCCCGGAGGCCGTGGTGGTCACGGCGGTCATCGCACCCGCGCACATCCGGTCGATCGCGTAGCCGGGGACGGTGCGGGGGAGTCCGGCGAGAAGCGCGGCGGTCCGGCCGATGGTCAGACCCTGGTCGCCCGTCTGGGTGGTCGCGGCGATCGCCACGTCGTCGACCCGCTCGGCCGGAAGGGTCGGGTTGCGGCGGAGAAGTTCGCGGATGCACTTGATGACCAGATCGTCAGCACGGGTCTCGGCGTACATCCCGCCCGCTTTACCGAACGGTGTGCGGACCCCGTCGACGAAAACGACATCACGAAGCTCACGGGGCACGGTCGCCCTCCTCGGTCCTGAGAACGTTCAGGCGCTGCTTGTCACCCGTAATGCTACTCGCTGGTAACTAAGCCGCGCGACCTGATCTGGTTGATCCGCGTCAGCGCAGGTGTTTGAGCGCTTCCCGGCGCGACAGCGGGGACAACTGATGCTCGTGCGCGTCGACGTAGCGGCGCACCCAATCCGGGTCGGTCCGGGCGTACTCCCGCAACGCCCAACCGATCGCCTTACGCAGGAAGAACTCCGGCCGGGTGAGGCTCGGGGCCAGACAGGCTTCGAGCAGCTGCGGGTCGGTCGCGGCCTTCGAGCCGAGCTGGGCGAGGATGGCGACCCGGCGCCGCCAGATGTCGTCGTCGTTCGCCCAGCGACGCAGGACCGGCGTCACCTGGTCGGGATCCGCCCGCAGGATGGGTCCGACCCGTTTGCTGGCCACCTCGTCGACGTAGTCCCACCAGGCACCGGTCACCGTCAGGTGGTCGTAGAGCGGGAGCGTCTCGCGATCCTGCCAGTCGCGGTAGCTACGGTGCCCGGTCAGGGCGATGGCGGCATAGCGTTCCTCGCGGTACGCGGCGCCGTCCCACAGGGCTCGCACCGTGGCGTCCCAGACCGCCCGGTCCGCAAGCGAGTGGGCCGCGAACACCTGCCGGCAGATCCGCGCGACGCCCGGCGACTGGACGCCGTGGAAGGGCATCGCCGACTTCATGTACGCCCGCATCGGCTCGGCCTTCTCCGGGTTGGCCGCCTCGCCCAACTCCCGGCGTACGTCGTCGATCAGCGACTGGTCAGGCGTGGGTGCGGACACGCCGTCGAGGGTAGGCCCGGCGCGTCGCCGAGCACCGCCCGGCCGGGCGGTGCTCGGCGACGGCGTCACGCTCGGGGGATGGGCACGAATCCGGAGGCGAAGGTGCCATCCTCGCGGGGTTCGTCGATGCTCAGGATCCGCGGCGGTGTGTCAGCCGAGGCGGTAACGACGATCCGGCAGCCGGTGGTGAGTCGAACGCCGTGCAGGACCTCGAAGCCGCGCAGGTCCTCAGCGGTGAGCTGGTAGGCCCGGGTGTAGCCGTCCGCACTGGTCACCGTGACCGCATGTTCGTCGAGCGCCGTGACGAACCCGTGCTGGAGCTCGACCACGACGTAGCCGCGCCGGACGTCCCGGATCGCGAAGGCGCCATGCAGCGGATAGAGGAGCGTGACCGGCGGGTCGGCGACTTCTGCGGCCGCATGCGCGATCGGCAGCGGCGTGGCGGAACGAACCTTTTGCAGCGACGTCATGGGACCGACAGTGCGGCAACGGCCTGAACGTCTGCTGAGCGACCGGTGGGAATCGGCTGAGAATCTCTCAGGCCTGTCTGGCAGGGTCGAACCGAGCGTGTGGGACGCTCATCCTCGCCGGACGCCACGACGGCCGTCCGGCGGACGGGAGGTCAGGAGATGGGCGGACCGGCGTACGCACGGGCGGACCTGCGGCGGTTCGCTCTGGCCGAGCGGGCGCGGGTGCGTGCCACGCTGGTGTCCTTGTCACCGGACCAGTGGGCGACTTCATCGCTGTGTGCCGGCTGGACCGTGCGCCACGTCGCCGGGCACGTCGCGTCCGCGATGCGGACCAGTGTCGGCGGGTTCCTCGCCGGGGCGGTGCGGGAGCGGTTCGACCTCGACCGGCTCAACGACCTGAACGCCCGCCGGATGGCCGCGTACCCCGACGACGCCTTGTTGGCGGCGTTCGAAGGCGACCGGATGAACCCACTGCACTGGCTCCTGCCCGGACTCCCGCTCCTCGACCTGGTGGTGCACCACCAGGACATCAGGCGGCCGCTCGGCCTCGAAACGGTGTTTCCGGGCGACCACCTGCGCGCCTGCCTCCAGCTGCTCACGACCTCGCGGTTGTTCGGGCGCCTTGCCCGGCAGGCGCCCGGGCACCGGCTGGTCGCCACCGACCTCGACTGGAGTTACGGAAGTGGAACGCCGGAGGTACGTGGACCGGCTGAGGCACTGCTCATGGCCTTGATGGACCGGCCCGTCGGGCCGGAGGAGCTGAGCGGTGTGGAGCTGCTGCGGGCCCCCCGAGGGGGCGAGTAAGAGGTCGCGCGGATAGGGGGCGCGACCTCCAAGTCCTCGCGACGCTCCGCGGGCTTACGGGGGTCCGGGGTGATGCGGCTCCAAGGCCGTGGCCAGCACCTCCGCGGTGAGCTCGATCTGCCAGCGCCGCGCACCGCGTACCCGCAACGCGGCCGAAACCGCCTCGGCGGTGGGTTCGGCCGGCGGGTCCCACGCCAGGCGGCGGACCGAGTCAGGCGCGAGGAGGTTCTCCAGCGGTAGGTGATGGTCCGCGGCCAGATCGTGGAGTGCGGTGCGGCAGGCGGCCAACCGTGCCGCCGCGGAGGGGTCACGATCGGCCCACGCACGGGCAGGTGGCGGGCCGTCGTAGGGCGCGGTGTGCTCGGGGAGTTCACTGTCGGAAACCTTGCGAGCCTGCTGCACTGCCGCCCACCACTGGTCGAGGTCGCGCCGGGTGGTGCGGGTGTCGAACTGCGGGATCGCCGCGAGCTGGCTTCGGGTCGCTGGCTTCGCACTGGCCGCGGCGATGATCGCCTGATCGCTGAGGACCCGTCCGGGGGACACGTCGCGACGTTCGGCCGCATTGTCACGGGCCAGCCAGAGCTCGCGCACGTAGGCGAGTTCGCGGCGGTTGCGGATGCGATGGATCCCGGAGGTGCGTCGCCAGGGCTCGCGCCGGGACTCTCGCGGAGGCTGGTCGGCCAGCGCCTCGAACTCCTGCGCGGCCCACTCCAGCTTCCCCGCCTCAACGAGCGAGTCGGACAACGCGTGGCGCAGGTCAACCAGGAGTTCGACGTCGAGCGCGGCGTAGACGAGCCAGGGCTCGGGAAGCGGCCGGGTCGACCAGTCGACGGCGGAATGTCCCTTCTCCAGGCTGTGGCCGAGGATCTCCTCGACCAACGCTCCCAACCCGACGCGTGGGTACGACAGCAACCGTCCGGCCAACTCGGTGTCGAAGAGCGTGCGGGGACGCAGGCCGAGTTCGGAGAGGCAGGGTAGGTCCTGACTGGCGGCGTGGAGCACCCACTCGGTGTCGGCGAGTACGGCGTCAAGCTCGCGAAGGTCAGGACACCGGACGGGATCGATCAGCGCGGTCCCGGCACCGGCCCGGCGAAGCTGGACAAGATAGGCACGGTGGGAGTAGCGGTAGCCCGAGGCACGCTCGGCATCGATCGCGACTGGACCGGTCCCGGCGGCGAAGGCCGCGATCGTCGCCTCCAGGGCGGCGGGGGTCTCGACGACGGGTGGGAGTCCGTCCCGCGGTCTCAACAGCGGTAGGGGCTCGCGGCGTACGGGGCCGGAAAGGGAAGTGGCGTCCGTCACCGGCTCCTCACCCGCCGGCCGGGGAGGGCGGCGACGCCAGCGGCCACCGGCGGCAACCCGGCGGCGGTGCACAGGAGGAGCCCCCACGCCTGCGTGTGCCTCCCGATCGCCTCGTCGAGGGGAGTCCAGGACGCCCGCAGCTCGATCTCGGCGCGCGCCGGCTCGTCGGCCATCCCACCGAAGCTCTCGGACGCGACCCGGGTCACGGTGCCGCTCAGCGCCGTGTAGAGCGCCTCCTCGGCGTCGAGGGCTTCGGTGAGCCAGGACCAGCCCACCGCACCAAGAAGCGGATCGGTGACCATCTCAGCCTCGATCTCCGCTCGAACGAACGCCACACACCGGAAGGTACCTTGCCAGGCCTCGTGCCCGTCGGGGTCATGGAGGAGGACCAGGCGACCCGTGGCGAGCTCAACGTCGTCGACCACGACGTCGGCGCTGACCGCCGCGGAAAAGGGCGCGACCCGCTTGGGTGCCGGTACCTCCTCACAGATGATCTCTGGACGTAGGTGCGCGGCACGCAATTCGCTCACTGCCCGTTGGAACACCTCGGGCGGGGCGTTCGGATCCCTGCGCGCGGCCACGCCCGAGAGACTACGTCCGACTGCCCCCTGGAGTCGGCTTGCGACGCGCCGACAATCTTGGTCAGTGCCCAGTCCGCCCGGGAAAACCTCAGCAAAGTCCGTGATATCGGACGCCTCGACCATGCTAGAAGGTCGCGCGGATCACCCAGCCGGGCCGGCGCGCCGGGTGTCCACCCGACCGCCTAGGCTTGCGAGGTTGTGGACACGATGATTGGGAATGACACCGCGAAGGCTTCGCACGACCAGCCCGCGCGTCCGCAGGACTCGGCGTTCCTGCGGGCCTGCCGCGGCGAGCCAGTGCCGCACACGCCGGTGTGGTTCATGCGGCAGGCCGGACGATCCCTGCCGGAGTACCACAAGGTGCGCCAGGGCATCCCGATGCTGGAGTCGTGCACCCGGCCGGACCTCGTCACCGAGATCACGTTGCAGCCGGTCCGAAGGTACGCCGTAGACGCCGCGATCTTCTACTCCGACATCATGGTGCCGCTCAAGGCGATCGGGCTGGACCTCGACATCGTCCCGGGTGTGGGACCTGTCGTCGCCAACCCCGTCCGGACCCTCACCGACCTCGACCCGATCCGTCCGCTCGAAGCCGCCGACGTTCCGTACGTCACCGAAGCTGTCCGTGAGCTGGTCCGCAACCTCGGCGGCACCCCTCTCATCGGTTTCACCGGAGCGCCGTTCACGCTGGCGTCCTACCTGGTCGAGGGTGGGCCGAGCCGCGATCACGTGGCCACGAAGGCGCTGATGTACGGCGCTCCCGACGTCTGGCACGCGCTGCTGTCCCGCCTGGCCGGCATCTCCTCCGCCTTCCTCCGGGTCCAGGTCGAGGCCGGCGCGTCCGCGGTCCAGCTGTTCGACTCCTGGGCGGGCGCGCTCGCCCCAGCCGACTACGAGACGTACGTCCGACCCCACTCGCAGGCCGTGCTGGAGGAGGTGGGGCGGCTCGGCGTCCCACGCATCCACTTCGGGGTCGGTACTGGCGAGTTGCTCCCGCAGATGGCCGCCGCCGGAGCGGATGTGGTGGGAATCGACTGGCGGGTTCCCCTCAGCGCGGGCATCGACCGGGTGGCGGGCCGCGCGGTCCAGGGCAACCTCGACCCCGCGCTGGTCTTCGCCCCCTGGGAGGTCGTCGCCGAGAAGGCCCGCGCCATCCTGGCGGACGGGATGCGGGCTCCCGGCCACATCTTCAACCTCGGCCACGGCGTACTCCCGCAGACCGACCCTGACATGCTGGCCCGCCTCGTGGAGTTCGTGCACACCGAGAGCGCCCGGCACTGAGCCTCGCCGCCCGTACCCGTGCGTCCTGGCGGGGCCCCAAATGATCACGTAAACGTGGCTAGTGCATGCCTTGCGGGGTGTCGATGCCATGCGAGGCGGGTTCCCGCCACGTTTACGTGGTCATTTGGGCCGGCGCCGCGCCCACAGATGTGGGCTAACAGGTCGCGCGACCTCTGCCTCGCTAGCTGCCCGGTGGCGTCTCAACCGCTGGCGTACCCCTGCGGGCGCGGGCCCGGAAGTAACGCCAACCCGGCACGCCGAGGATGAGCGCGAGAACGAGCAGGAACGGCAGCAGCGCGCCCAGGGCCGTCAGCAGGAACTGCACGACGGTCACGAACGCGTTCCAGCCCGATCGCAGGCCGGCGAGGAACCCACTGTCCGTCTGCTCGTCGTCCAAGGGTTCGGCGGCACGGGGAGGGCTCTGGAAGGTGACCCGGATTGTCGACAGCGCGGCCTGCGAACTCAGGGCGGCGTACCTGCTCTGCAGGGCTTCGAGGTCCGCCTCACGGGTGGCGAGCTCGGATTCGACCTGCATCACTTCGCCCACGGTGTTGGCCTCGGCCAGCAACGCCCGGAGACGTTCGATGCTCTTCTTCTGGCTGGTGATCCGGCTCTCGACGTCGACGACTTCCTCGGTGACGTCAGTGGCTTCCTTCTTGTCGGAGAGGACGGTGCCGAGCTGCTGGAGTTGGCGGGTGATCCGGTCGAACTCCTCGACGGGCACCCGCAAGACCAGGTTGACGCTGGTGGTTTCGGTCCTTTCTGTGTCTGGATCCGTGGCGCTCTGCTGATTGGCGACATAGCCGTCGACGCCCGCCACCAGGCTGGCGGCACGATCGGTAGCGGTCCGGACGTTCTTCGTGCGGATCAGGAGGTCGGCGGTGCGGACGATGGAGCGCGTCGTGACCTTGGCGCGGGCGAGGGTCGTACCGTTCGAGGACGTCCGTTCGCCGCTCTTGCCGGCGTCGGCGTCACCGCGGGCGGACTCCGTGGACGTGTCGGCCTTCTGTGGCGAGGAATCGGCCTTCTCCTGCAACGCACTAGCGGGCGGCGCCGGCTGGACGGCGCCCCCGCCAGACTCTGAGCTGGTCGAGTCGGTGCCCGGACCCGAACAACCGGCCAGGACGGCGGCGACGGCGACCACCGCCGCGGCGAGCGGTGCCCGGAGGCGGGGTGGGCGTGCTGCTTCGGTCATGGCGGCACCCTTGGGGGACGTGGAACCCGGACGTTCGTACGCGGTGCGAAATCCTGCGGCGGCGTTCGTGGAACGCTGATCGTGAAGCGTCGTTCGTGCGATGTGGACGCCGCACGGTCCGTGCGAGGTTGCCTGAGATCGTTTCCGTGCCCCGAGTCCCGGCCACTGAGGGCCTCTGCGAAGGTGGACCCATGCGCCAGATCGTGGTCATCGGTGGGGGAATCGCGGGTGTTGCCGCCGCGTGGTTCCTGCGCCAGGTGGGCGGATCGCAGGTCGAGGTCACCATCCTGGAGGGCTCGCCGCGGCTTGGCGGCAAGCTGGCGACGGTCGAGCTCGCCGGCGTACCCGTCGACACCGGCGCCGAAGCGATGCTCAACCGGCGGCCCGAAGCGGTCGAGCTGGCTCGCGCGGTGGGGCTTGCCGACGACCTCCGGTACGCCGCGACGACCTCGGCCGGCCTCTGGACCCGGGGTGCGCTCCGTCCCGTTCCCGCCGGCACGGTGCTGGGTGTGCCCGCCGACCTCGACGCGCTGGCGGAGTGCGGGGTGCTGTCGGCGGACGGGCTGGCCCGGGTGGCCCGCGAGCCCGAGGTCCCCGGCGCGGTCGTCGAGGACGACGTCGCGATCGGGAAGTACGCCGCCGAGCGCCTTGGCCCGGAGATCGTCGACCGGGTGATCGAGCCGCTGCTCGGCGGTGTCTACGCCGGCCACGCGAACGAACTCTCGTTGCAGGCGACAGTTCCGCAGCTCGCGCCGTACCTCCGCGACGACCCGTCGATGGTCCACGCCGCCCAGCAGGCGAAGGCCGCCGCGCCCACCTCCGATGCTCCCGTCTTCGCCGGACTCGACCGGGGTGTCGGCGGTTTGGTCCCCGCGGTCGCCCGCGCCTCCGGAGCGCGGGTGCGGACGGACGCGACCGTGCGCGAACTCCGGCGTACGCCGACCGGCTGGCAGCTCGTCGTCGGGCCGACCCGGGCACCCGAGCTCGTCGAGGCGGACGCCGTAGTGATCGCCTGTCCCGCCCGGCCGGCCAGCCGCCTGCTCGCCGACGTCGCGCCGGCGGTGGCCGCGGACCTGGCGGGCATCGAGTACGCCAGCATGGCGACGATCGCGCTCGCGTACCCCGCGACGGCGGTGCCCGACTCGCTGCCCGGCTCGGGCTTCCTCGTACCCCCGGTCGAGGGGCGGTTGATCAAGGCCGCGACGTTCTCGTCACAGAAGTGGGGCTGGCTCGCCGAACGCGCGCCGGGGACGCTGATCGCGCGCTGCTCGGTCGGGCGGCACGGCGAGGAAGCCGACCTCCAGCGCGACGATCGAGACCTCGTCGCCGGAGCGGTCGCGGACCTGCACGCCGTGACCGGAATCGAGGGCCCGCCGCTGGACAGCCACGTCGCCCGCTGGGGTGGAGCTCTCCCGCAGTACGCCGTCGGGCACCGGGCGCGGGTGGCCCGGATCCGGACCGGCATCGCCGGCCACCCGGGCCTTGCCCTCGCCGGCGCGGCCTACGACGGGGTCGGCATACCCGCGTGCATCGCGAGCGCACGCCTGGCCGCCACCCAGGTGCTCGCGCCGTGGTCCGACCCGGAGAGAATGACCACATGACGGATCCGAACCCGCACACCTCCGGACCCAGCACCCGCCCCAAGGCGCGCGACCTCAACCAGGTGATCCGCTACACCATGTGGTCGGTGTTTCGCCTGCGCGAGCCGCTGGGCGATCGCGACCGGGCACCGCTCGCCGACGAGGTGGCGGAGCTGTTCGGCCAGCTGGAGCAGAAGGACGTCGTGATCCGTGGCACCTACGACGTCTCAGGGCTTCGCGCCGACGCCGACCTGCTGATCTGGTGGCACGCGCCCGACTCCGACGACCTGCAGGAGGCGTACAACCGCTTCCGGCGTACGGCGTTCGGTCGCCGTCTCGACCCGGTGTGGTCCCAGCTGGCTCTGCACCGGCCGGCGGAGTTCAACAAGAGCCACATTCCGGCCTTCCTCGCGGAGGAGGAGCCGCGTAGGTACGTCTGCGTTTATCCCTTTGTCCGGTCGTTCGAGTGGTATCTCCTGCCGGACGAGGAACGCCGCGCGATGCTCGCCGAGCACGGCATGATGGCGCGCGAATACCCTGACGTGCGGGCCAACACCGTGGCGTCGTTCGCGCTCGGCGACTACGAATGGATGCTGGCCTTCGAGGCGGACGAGCTTCACCGCATCACCGATCTCATGCGGCACCTGCGCGGGGCGAAGGCGCGCCTGCACACCCGGGAGGAGACGCCGTTCTTCACCGGGCGCCGCAAGCCGATCGCCGACATCGTGGCGCTGCTGCCCTGACCGGGCGTGGCGTTAGTTTGCCCTGACCGGCTGGCGGCCCGGCCGCCTCGTGGAGGAAGGGAGTTCCCGCGTGAGTTGGCTGCGGAAGGTCTTTGGCGGCAAGGACGACCTGGCCCCCGCGGCGCCGGTGTCGCTGGACATCGAGCAGCGCAGGGCCCAGCTGCTTGAGTTGGAACGCGTCCTCGACCGGCTGGTCGAGCTGATGAAGAGCAACGAGCAGCGGATGTCCAACCCGGCCTGGCGGGAACGGATGGCGGAGTACCGCCGGCTCTCGGGGGAGTCGTACCGCCTGCGTTCGGGCGGGTTCACCCGGGAGCAGATCCTCGACCTGGCGTTCGAGATCCGCCCGGTGTTCACGGGGGAGCTACCCGACGACGTCCGCGCGGTGGAGCCGCTCCAGGCGGAGCTCCTCACGGCCGCCGAGGCGCTGCAGGGAGTGCTGCCGAGCGAGCGTTCCTCCTAGGAGGTCGCGCACGTCGACGGACCACGGACGGCTCAACGCCCCGGCTGGGCCTCGTCGGGTTCAAGGGTCAGCGAGATCGAGTTGATGCAGTAGCGAAGGTCCGTCGGCGTGCCGTAACCCTCGCCTTCGAAGACGTGCCCCAGGTGGGAGTCACAGGCCGCGCACCGCACCTCGACCCGTGTCGTGCCGAGTGAGCGGTCCTCCAACAGGCGTACGCGATCCTCGGCAAGCGGCGACCAGAACGACGGCCAGCCACAGTGGCTGTCGAACTTCGTGTCGCTGCGGAAGAGCTCGGCGCCGCAGGCCCGGCAGCGGTAGACGCCGACGGTCTTGGTCTCGACGTACTCCCCGGACCACGGGCGTTCGGTGCCGGCCTCGCGAAGTATGTGGTATTCGTCCGGCGAGAGCGTCGCACGCCACTCGGCGTCGGTCTTCTGAACTTTCTCGGGCATACCCTCGACCTTAGGAGGTAGCGCAAAGTAGGCCCCGGGGTCCCCTGGCTCTGTGGCGCGGGGCGTGCCCGGGGCGGAGGTGGAAACGTCCCATCGTCAGAGCCGTTGAGTGTCCGCGCCGGGTGCCAAGGTGGTCGAGTCGCGGCGAAGGGAGCGCATCGGTCGCCTGGCTGCCCGCGCTCCTTGAAATGGTCCGGCTCGCCGCCGAACCAGCCAACAGGCCGACGACGCCGCTTCCGCTTACCCGACAAGGAACCACGCCATGTCCATCTCGCACGGCTTCCCCTTGGAGCCCACTCCGATCCATGTGTCCGGCGAGGTTCTCGATGACCTGCGTGCCCGTCTCACATTGACCCGTCCGCCGTTGGATGAGGGCAATGGGGACTGGTCCTACGGCGTCCCTGACAGCTATCTGCGTGAGCTGGTCGCCTACTGGGGGGACGGCTACGACTGGCGCGACGCCGAGGCTGCCATCAACGTCTACGAGCACTACCAGGTGAGCGTTGCCGGTGTCCCGGTGCACTTCATGCGCAAGCCCGGTCGCGGCCCCCGTCCGATCCCGTTGATCCTCACCCACGGCTGGCCGTGGACGTTCTGGCACTGGTCGAAGGTGATCGACCCGCTCGCCGACCCGGCCGCGTTCGGTGGTGACCCCGCCGACGCGTTCGATGTCATCGTGCCGTCTCTGCCCGGCTTCGGTTTCCCCGGCCCGCTCACCGGCTTTCCGGACGTCAACTTCTGGAAGGTCTCCGACCTCTGGCACACCCTGATGACCCAGACCCTGGGGTACGAGAAGTATGCCGCCGGGGGCTGCGACATCGGCGGGATCGTCTCCACCCAGCTCGGCCACAAGTACGCCGACGAGCTGTACGGCATCCACATCGGCTCCGGGTTGCCGCTCGACTTCTTCACCGGCCCCCGCGCCTGGGACTTCGCCCGGAATCGGCCCCTCACCGACGACCAGCCCGCCGATATCCGCGCCCGCATCATCGAGCTGGACCACCGCTTCGCGTGCCACCTCGCCGTGCACATGCTCGACGGCGCCACCCTGGCCCACGGGCTGAGCGACTCACCCGCCGGGCTGCTCGCCTGGCTGCTGGAGCGCTGGAACGCCTGGAGCGACAACGGCGGCGACGTCGAGTCCGTCTTCACCAAGGACGACCTGCTCACCCACGCCACGATCTACTGGGTGAACAACTCCATCGCCACGTCGATGCGCTACTACGCCAACGCCAACCGCTACCCCTGGGTCCCCGCCCACGACCGCACCCCGGTCGTGCAGGCCCCGGTCGGCCTCACCTTCGTCACGTACGAGAACCCGCCCGGCATCCACACCGCCACCGAGCGCGTCCAGGCGTTCAAGGCCGGCCCGCAGGGCGACTGGTTCAACCACGTCAACGTCAACGCCCACGACCACGGCGGCCACTTCATCCCCTGGGAGAACCCCGACGCCTGGGTGAACGACCTGCGCCGCACTTTTCACGGCCGCAGGCCCTGAACGACCTCCGCGGACTCGTCTGGTGACGGGCCGTCAATCCCTGGAACCGTGGAGCCGCTGATCGCATCGAGGACGTCCGCGAGCGGCTCCGTGACCCGGCTGCCGCCCGCGACATCCTCGACCTCGACGGCTTCCAGCCCCGAGCCCCGGAGGTCATCCTCAACACAACCGGAGCCCGTGAGCTGATCGACAACCTCACGGTCACGCGCTCGAAGTCTCCGTGGCGACGCGGTCAGCTCGACTTCCTGGCGAGTTCGGCGAGGAACTGCGGCATTCGGCCGGCACCGAAGTCGTAGAACCGTGCCCACTGCGGCTCGACCGCGATACGCGCCATCTGGTCGTACATAGCCCGGCAGTTCCGCTCGAACTCGGCCGCGTACTCGGCGTCGAAGTTCTTGCGCGCGGCCGCGAGGTACTCCGGAACCACCCCGTCGACGATGGTGAGGTGCACGACGCCGCGCACCGACAGTGACTTGGCCGAGCCGGGGCTGTCGCCGGCGTCGATGCTCAGGGCAACCTCGGGGCGGGCGGCCAGCGCTCTTACCTTGGGCGCCGTGGCCGCGGTGGACATGACGATCTCGTCGCCGGTCCAGAAGATCCCGATCGGGATGGCGCGTGGCCGCCCGTCGAGTCCGTTGTATGCCAGCCGCGCCATTGACGCCTGGCTCAACAGCTCGTGGGCGTCGGCCAGCTCCTGTGCGATCTGCTTGGGGTCCATGACTTGTCGTCCTCTACTGTCGCGCGGCCGCTCGTGGCCGCCATGTCCCTGGGACGGAGACGCCGCCACGTTCTCGACACCCGCGGCCGAATCGCCGTCTACTCGCCTGCGTGGTGGTCGTCAGTTTCATGGGCTCGTTCATCCTCGCCGGGTTTCGTCGTCGTTCGACTCGACCGGACCGCGGCTCCGGCGGGCAAGGCGCACGAGACTGCTGGCCGGAATCCTGGGAAACGTGTCGCACAGCCATGAACGCGCCGCTGTCGCCCGAGCAGCTGGGCATCGGCGGCCGCCAGTGCGCTGACCGCAAGGGTTCGCGCACCGGTACTTCCGGAATTGCCCGTTGGGGTCCGGCGCCGGCGATCCGCCCGGGCGGCCTCATCGGGCACTCACGGTCAGCCAGCCACTCACCAAGATCAACGGAACAGTTGTTCTTGCGTGGCGCGGGAGGGCGGGCGCCTTGCTCACTCGCGGTTGGCGTCGGCGGCTAGGAGGGAAAGTGCTTCCAGTGCCCCTCGGAGACGACTTCGACGGTGCCGTCGGTCACCTTGATGGCGGTGTCGTCGTCGATCGCGTACGCCGGACCTGGGATGCCGGCCGCCCATTGTTCCGCCTCGGCCATGGAGTTGCCCGGCATGCCCTCCTGAGCCAGGTGTGGACAGATCGAGAAGTCAACGATGCCCAGCGTGCTGTCGTCACCGGTCGGCTGTTTCCACTGGACGAAGTCCTCCCCGATCCTGGGGGTCATCACCATGCTCCCGGCGCTCAGTCCCACCCAGACCGTCTCGCTCAGCGACGGAAGCAGGTCCGCCAGCCCGGACTGCCGCATCCAGTGGCACAGGTACAGGGCATCGCCGCCCGCCACCAGCAGGACGTCGGTCTCCCGGACCAGGGGCACCCAGCGCTCTTCATCGATGCTGGGCAGCGCGGTGAGCTCCAGCACGCCGACCGACTTCCAGCCCAGGTCGACCATGGGAAGGTCGGAATTTCCACTGATGAACCGCCAGGCCCCAACGCCGGGGCCGACCATAGGGTGCCCGTACTGCGCGGTGGGGATGCACAGGGCGCTCGAGTCGGCGATCGGCTTGCCCAGGAGATCGACCAGCGCGTTGTGGATGCTGGCGTTCTTGACGCCAGCGGACGTGAGAAGAAGCCTCAAGATGCCTCCCGATTCGAGTGCGATGGAACGATCTGACGTATAGACCTGGGAGCACCGCGAGACTCATCGCTGTTGTTGACCATCCGATCGTACTGCTGCGCGATCAACTCCCAGCGGATCGGACGCGTCAGCGAGGTGCCGAGCCGGGCCGACCGCGGCCTCCGCCAGCCTGAAGAGAATGCCCTCCTTGCCGCGGACCTTCTTCAGCTCCGGCGTCAGCTGCTTCTCCGGCACCGGGCTGCCGCCACCGTACGAGCGACGGGGCGGCAGCCCGGCGACGGACTCCGCGGGATCAGCGACAGATCACGGCGCCAGCCGGACGACCTGCGGATCGTGGTCGCTCACCTGGTCGGCGAACTCCGCGTTCACGTGCACGATGTCGTACCCACGCACCTTGCTTCCTGGCGACTGCAAGCCCGAGCCCAGCAGACCGGGGCTCACGAGGATCTGGTCGAGCACCTGGGAGTTGCCGTCAAAGACGTAGGAGTACCGCTCGTTCTCCGGCAGGAGCGTCGGCAGGCTGGTAAGGACCTTGCTGTCCTCGAGGGTCAACGTGGTCCGCGAGAACTCGAAGTCGTTGATGTCTCCAGCGACCACGACGTTGGCGTCCTTCTGTACGGCGAGGATCTTGGCCACGAAGTCGTGCACGAGCTTGGCCTGCGCGGCCCGCTGGGTTTCGGACGAGCGCACCGGCGGCTGCCAGCGACCCATGATGGGTTCGTCGCCGCCCTTGGAATTGAAGTGGTTCGCGATCACGAAGAACGTCTTGCCGTGATAGGTGAACTCGCCTGCCAGCGGCTTACGCGAACTCCGCCACGCTGAGTCCAGTGGAGCGATCCGCCCGGGTGAGAGCGTGAGCGCGGCCCGACCAGCCTTGCCCTTCTGCAGGTCAGTCGGCGTGGTTGCGTCACCACCAGGCCGGTCGACGAAGGCCACACCCCGGTCGGTCCGGAAGAGGAACGCGACGCGGATGTTCCCGGTCGGCTCGCCGCCGTCGGTGAGGTTCTCCGGGGAGATCTGTCGCCATTGGTACGCCGGTCCGCCGGCCGCACGGATCGCCGCGACGAGCTTGGCGAGGGTCTTGTCGGCGTCGACCACCCCGTCGGCAGTGCAGGTCGACGACGGCCCGTTGGGGCACTCGGCACCGGTGTTGTCCTGCACCTCCTCCAGCGCGAGCACGTCCGGCGCCGCGAGGTTGCGGACGATCGTGCCGGCCAGCTGGTCGAACTTCTCCTGAGGATCGGTCGGGTCGAGGTTCTCGACGTTGAACGTCGCGACAGCCAGCTCGTTGGGGCGCGGTGCTGTCGTGATTTCCTTCCGCAGGCCGCCCGAACGGACAGTGGGTACGGCGGTGGGGAACATGCGGAACATGCCGAAGTTGTAGGAGAGTGGCCCGCTCACCGAACCCACCAGGCTGTCGCCGACGTTCGCGGTCGGCATCTTCTGGTAGATGACCTCGTCGTCGACGGTGATCCGCTGGGTGTTGGGCGTCGTGTAGGAGCCGTAGCGCACACCGTTCGCCCGCGTACGGGGGAGCCCCTTGGTGCCGCCGGGCACGACCGCCATCTCGCCGTACTGGTTGCTCGGCCCGACGACCTCGGCGTCCTTGACCTCGACGAGCATGCCCTCAAGGCTTTCGTAGAAGTCGACCGCATCCCTGTCAGGGCGGAACTCTCCCGCGGCCTCCACGTCGATCCGGGTGGTGGAGCTGTCGGCGTTCTGGGCCGGCGCGACCCGGCCGCCCGGCCCGATGACGACCGGCTTGGGCATCGGAAGCCCCTGGTCGAGCACCGCGAAGGTGGAGTTCTCGATTTCGGTGCCGCTGAGGTTCGGGCCCGTCTTGCTGCTGGGGCGGTATTCGTTGACGGTCCCCGTCACCTTGACCGCCTGACCAACCTCGGGCTTACCGCCCGCGGCACCGGTGAACACGTAGACACCGTCGGAGGTCGCGTCGTTGCCGTCACCCTCGGGGTCCTGGATCCAGTACCCGTCGAACTTCTTGGCCGTCACGACCCCTGTCGTCGCGACCAGCTTGCCGGCGTACGGCGAGAGGTGGCCCTGGCCCTGGATGGCGGGGATGGTCGCGTCCTCCGGCTGCGGCGCTGGGTCACCGCCACCGCCGTCACCGTTGGAGGAAGTCGGCGTCGGAGCACCAGCGGTGAAGTCGGCGGCATTGTTGTCGGTGTCGGGGCTGTCGTCGCGGGCGGCGGAGGTGGCGTTGGTGGTGGCCGGTGCGGGCTGGCCCTCGAAGTCGTTCGCCGCGCCGTACCCCACGAAGTCGATGACGGCGGGGTCGTTCGCGCAGGTGAGGCCGCACGTCAACACGGTCGTCGACCTGACCAGGGCGACCTTGCCGGCGGTGCCGGACATGTTGATGGCGCTGCTGCTGAGGTCAGGTGTCGGCAGCGGCTGGCCCGTGCCCGACCCGGCGGCGAGCTGGATCAGGAACGTCGCACCGGGCGCGACGCTGCCCTGCAGGTTGACCTTGAGGTTTCCAGAACCCGGCGTAGTGCCACCGCCGAGATTGCCGGTCGCGGCGCCGTACTGCAGTGAGAGCCCGTCGAGGCTGACCGGCGCGGTGCCGCGGTTGGCGAGCTCGACGAAGTCGTTGGTGAAGGGGGCACCCGAGTTCCCGCCGCCACCGTAGACCTCGTTGATGAGGAGATCAGGTGATGCGGCAGTCGCGGACGTAGTTGCTAGAGTGAGGCCGGCAACACCGAGGGTGACTGTGACACCCGCGGTGGCCATCCTTCGGAGACGTGGACGTGCCATCGATCGGACTCCATGGTGCGGTAGGAAAGTGCTCGGGCGTTCCTACCATTGCCATCCGTCCCGTGAGAAGCGTTCTGGTTAACAGCGAGTTATCCACAAGCTGGGCGGGTGGACGTGCGCCCCGATGATCCGTTCGCGTACCGTTGTGCCCAGAATCGCAGGACAGGCCGGCTGGATGCATCTGGCTCGCCTCCTTGCTTGCTGACGGTGACACCCGAACCTTGACGAGAACGGGGAGTGGCGATGGCCGCTGGGGATGCTCAGATCGATCCGGAAGACCTGGACTACTTCGCCAGGCGCATGGACCAGCTTGCCGATGATCTTGCTGACCCGCAGCGCCCGGTGTCCAAGCTCATCAAGTCGAATGCGAACCACGGCGGCGTCATCGATTTCCCCTGCCCCGGAGTGTTCGCTTCCGGACAGGCATTCACCGATGCGTACGTCGGGAAGATCAACGAGATGGCGGGCGGCTTCCAGCAACTCGAAGGTCTCTTGCGTTCACTTGGCGAAGCGACGCGGTCCGTTGCGAAGAAGTATCGGACGACCGAGGAGTACAACCGCGCGACGTCGGAGGAGATCGAGGCTTTGGTTGGAGGCACTGCCCCACCCAGCGGAAACCAGAACCCCGGTTCGCAGAACTCTGGAAACCAGAACAACGGGACGCCGGGCGACCAAAACGGCAACGTGCCGCAGCCGGAGTGAGGAGACTGAGCTGTGACTGAACGCGGGGAAGACCTGGCTCAGCAGAAACACCTTGCGATTTTGTTCTATCTCAGACAGAACACACTCCGCAACGTGTATGAGCCAAAAAATCTTGACGAGTTCGACCGGATTCACTTCCCCTGGCCAGCGACATTTTCGAATGCCGGTGACCTCTGGGGGGATGCGGCGGAGCAGGTCGGCGGGGCCGAGAGTATCGCCGATGCGATGAAGAAGGAACTCGACAAGGTTCTCGAGGTGTGGAAGGGCGAGGCCGCCGACGCCTTCGCGGAGAAGGTCACCGAAGTGATCTTCTATGCCTATCAGTTGGCGAAGACCTGTGACACCACGATCGAAGTGCCTCCCCAAGTGGACTCCACGGATTCTCTCGAGCGTAACGAGACGGCGGATCTGACGGAGGGATACAAACAGGTCCTCTACCGACTCAAGGGTAACGTCGAATCCGCCCTGGAATACGGTAACAGCCCCAACCTCCCCTGGGTTGGCGACGATCGTAAGGGCAAGGACTACGAGCTGAAGCTCGAACCATGCCAGCCGGGCATGTTCGGAATCTCTTATCAGTTCAAAAAGAACGGTGAGGATGCCGACATGCCCAAACGCGGGAGTGGTGGCCCGGTTCCTGAATCCTCCATGTGGCGGCACTACGAAAGCGCTGGAATCGAGACGCAGGAGTTCAGCGGGAACGACTCGGACCGGGGGTACTACTACGGCTCCGTCGTCCATGTCTTCCTTCCCAAGAATGACTGGGACTGGCACCGGTTCTATATCTACTCGGAGTTCAACAAGTCCCAGGAAGAAAAGTGCAAAGGGACCGCCACCGCCCTGAACGAGGACTACAGCAAGGGCGGCCAGGACATGCCGAGCCCGCCCAAGAAGATTCCCCAGGTCGGGGGGACTGGCAACGACAACGGACCTGGCGGGCCAGGAGGACCTGGCGGCCCGCAGGTACCTTCCGGACCAGACGGCCCCGGCCCAACCCCGCCCGTCCCTCAGGGGCCGGATGGGCCAAAGCTTCCTGATGGGCCGGACGGACCCAACGGCCCAGACGGACCCAACGTCCCGGACGGCCCGGATGGCCCTGACGGACCCAACGGCCCGGACGGCCCGCAGGGACCTCATGACAAGTACCCCGACGATCCCAATGACTTCCCGCGTTTGCCGGACCGCGACGGCGACGGGATTCCGGACGACCGGGATCCGTTCCCCGACGACCCGGACCACAACGGAGACGGGATCCCCGACGGCCAGGACTGGCCGGGTGGTCCGGGTGGTCCGAGCGGCCCTGGCGACGTCGACACCGGCACCGAAACTGCCCGCGCGGGCAACCTTCCAGGCGGTGGCGGTCCAGGCTCAGGCGGTATCGCTGGCGCAGGGGGTGTGAGCGGTCCTGGCACTGGCGCAAGCACTGGCGCTGGTCCCGCGGGTGCTGGCGTTGCAGGCGGTCCTGGCACTGCAGGCATGGGAGCGGCAGGCGCCGGCGCTATGCGTGGTCCAGGCATGGGCGGCGGCATGATGCCCATGATGGGCGGCGGTATGGGGGGCCAGGACGGCGGTGAGCAACAGCAGCGCAACACCTGGCTCGATGAGGACGAGGACGTCTGGGGCACCGACGACGATGCTCCACCACCGGTGATTGGCGGCGGCATCTAGACGTCGCGCTAACGCTACATCGACATAATTGAGCGGAGGCCGGTCGTTCGACCGGCCTCCGCTCAATTATGTCGATGTAGCTGAGTCTGGATCGGCGTCAGCGCCGCCGGGTCGCACCTTAGGGAAGTTCAGGACGCGTCTTGGAACGGAACCCCAAAAAAGTGAGCCCATAGCACGCCAAGCACAATCAGCAGGGCCACGACGGCAATGATGACGCCGATAATCAGGCCTGGACGCCGAGGTCGGCGCGGGGGCGTCGGAGGTTTCGCGGATGCTCCGGGTGGCGGTGCGCCCCAGGCCGCTGGTTGTCCCCACGCCGGGGGCGGCCCGGACGTGCCGGGAGGGTTGCCGCTGCCTGGCGGCCCAGCTGGGCCGCCAGGCGGCGGCACACCCCAGGCCCCCGTTGGTGGAGGTGACCAGCCCGGCGGCGGCTGGCCGCCCGGTGGTGCCCCTGACTGCCGGTGTTGCTGGCCGCCCTCGTGCGGGTTCGGCTGAGCTGGCGGTTGTTGCGGCGGTGGTCCCGATGGTGGCTGGCTCATGGTTCGCCAGTATGCCTGCTCACTTACCTCTCGGGCTGTTACCTGTTGGGTGTTCCCTTGCGAATACGAGTACTAGTCAGAGCTTGACGAGGACCAGCTTTTCTCTGCCTCCGCAGTCGACGGGATTGTCGCGGTCGTTGCTGCGACAGACTCCGATGATTGTGAGTGCTCTCAATGCAGGGGACTTCACGAAGCTGGAAATAGAGGACGGCGTCTCTCCTATCAGGGAAGTCAGGAAGACGCATTCGTCGATCTCAAGATCGATTGGAAATAGGGTGCCGAGCGCCTTGGCGAAGACCGCCGCCGGCTCGGACTCACCGGTGATGACGGTAAGCGTGCCGTTGCTGTACGCGCGTACCGGTTCATTGCGGTAGTTGGAACGCACCACGGTCAGGATCTTCAACGTCTCGTAACAGGCCACAGGAGCCGGCAGTCTGGGCTCCAGGTGAGCGCCCACCGGGGCGACGACTGAGCCCGTCTCGTGGCCGGACCGCGAGTGTCCGCGCCTTGTGCTCACGCGCCATACCGACAGCCTCAAGCTCGTCCCACGGCAGCCGTTGCCGCCAGACCGAAAGCCCCGTGCCGATCACGGCTTCCCGGATGCACGACGAAGTGGCGGGCGGCTGGGACCGGCGCGGTGGCGATCGTCGTGACTCCTCGTGCTCGCTCCACGGGCGTCGGGCTCGGCGTGGGTGCGTGGGTGGGTGGGGGCGGTACGCGCTAGCGTGCGGTCATGGCGACGCCGTATGAAGAGATCGAGGTGGCCGGGCGCACCGTCCGCATCTCCAACCCCGACAAGGTGTACTTCCCGGAGCGCGGGTTCACCAAGCGTGACGTGGTTCGGTACTTCCTCTCGGTAGGCGATGGCATCCTCAGGGCGTTGTACGAACGCCCGACCACGCTCGAACGCTGGCCAGGTGGGGTGTTCGAAGGCGCGAAGCTGTCGACTCGCGGGGACAACCGCGGTGACGCGTTCTATCAGAAGCGCATCCCCAAGGGCGCCCCGGAGTGGGTGGAGACGGCGCGGATCACGTTCCCGAGCGGCCGGCACGCCGACGAGGTCTGCCCGACCGAGCTCGCGGCCGTCGCCTGGGCGGCCAACCTCGGGACCCTCACCTTCCACCCGTGGCCGGTACGCCGCAAGGACGCCGACCATCCCGACCAGATCCGGATCGACCTTGACCCCCAACCCGGCACCGACTTCGCCCACGCCGCACGGGTGGCTCCGGAGCTACGCGCGCTGTTGCAGGAACTCGGCATGGAGGGCTGGCCCAAGACCTCCGGCGGGCGCGGCCTGCACGTCTACGTCCCCATCGAGCCGCACTGGACCTTCGTCGAGGTACGCCGCGCGCTGATCGCCCTCGGCCGCGAGCTGGAACGCCGCCTTCCCGACCTGGTGACCGTCTCCTGGTGGAAGGAGGAACGCGGCGCCAAGGTCTTCATCGACTACAACCAGATGGCTCGCGACCGCACGATCGCCTCGGCGTACTCCATCCGGCCCAAGCCGTTGGCGCCGGTGTCCGCACCGCTCACCTGGGACGAGATAGCTGACGTCGCGCCGGAGGACTTCGACGTCGTGACGATGCCCGAACGCTTCGCGCGCGTCGGCGACCCGCACGCCAACCTGGGCGACCACGCGTACTCCATCGAGACGCTGCTGGAATGGTCGGAACGCGACGAGCGCGACCATGGGCTGGGCGACTTGCCGTACCCTCCCGACTACCCAAAGATGCCGGGGGAACCGATGCGAGTGCAACCAAGCCGAGCCCGCAAGACCTGAGGGGCGACGATCAGCCTGCTCCGTGGTCGCCGTCCAGCCTCCCGCGCTGGTCTCCGATCTCGGCGGCGTCGTCGGGGATCACGTCCCTGTGCTCGATGAGGTGCAGGCACGGAACTCCCAGCCGGCGGCGCGCCTTCGACGTCCAGTCGACGTGGAAGAACTCCGCGACCAGGTGGGGGCGGGTGAGGATGACCACCTCCGCGGCCTGCCGGTTGCGTACGGCGGTGATCAGGGCCTCGACCGGGTGGGCTGAGGTGGCTTCGCCGTCGGCTTCGCAGCCGTTCAGGGTGAGCGCGTTGATGCTCTGGTCCAGGGCCGCCTGGCTGCGCTCGATGATCTCCTGCTGGATCTTCGCCAGGTCGACGTCGGGAAAGCTGAGCGCCGAAGTGGCGAGCACCTCACTCGCGGCGATCGACCCGAGCGCCGACTCGACCCGCGCCGACGCGTCCTCGACCGGAAGCAGGACGTGGATGTGGGTGGGTTCGGTCGCTACGGAGTAGAGCTCGGCGATCTGGTGGGCGTCGATCTGAGAAAGCGGCTTCTCGATGAGGAGCACGACCTCATACATGGGGCACCTCCCCGCTCACACCGTCATCGTCCCGCGCGGGGACGGGGTTGGAAAGCCTGGCCGCGTCCTAGCGCCCCAGAATCTCCGCGAGATCGAAGCGTACGGGCTCCTCGAGCTGGGCATAGGTGCAGGATTCCGGCTTTCGGTCCGCACGCCAACGGACGAACTGCGCGGTATGCCGGAAGCGCACGCCTTCCATGTGGTCATAGCGCACCTCGACGACGCGTTCCGGCCGGAGGGGTACGAACGACAGGTCCTTGCCCGCGCTCCACCGGCTCTGCTCGGAGTTGCGCGGCGTACGAGTGCCGGCTTCCTGCCGGGCCCAGGCCCAGGGATGGTCGTCGAACGTCGTGACAAGGGGCTGCAACTCGGTGAGGAGCTCCCGCCGCCGGGCGAGTGGGAACGCCCCGATCACACCGACGCTGGCCAGGTCGCCGGCGTCGTTGTAGAGGCCGAGCAGCAGCGAACCAATCGCGTCGGGGCCGCTCTTGTGGAGCCGGTAGCCCGCCACCACGCAGTCGGCGGTGCGCTCGTGTTTGACCTTGAACATGACCCGCTTGTCGGGTTCGTACACCCCGTCGAGCGGCTTGGCGATCACGCCGTCGAGGCCCGCTCCCTCGAACTGATGGAACCAACGCTCAGCAAGATCCCGGTCGGTGGTCGCGGGGGTGAGGTGGATGGGCGGTCCGGCGTTCGCCATGACCTCCTCCAGCGCGGCGCGCCGCTCGACGAACGGCCGGGAGGTGAAGTCGGTGTCGTCGAGGGCGAGCAGGTCGAACGCGACGAACCGGGCTGGGGTCTGCTCGCTCAGCAACCTGACCCGGCTCGCCGCCGGATGGATCCGCTGCTGCAGGGCGTCGAAGTCAAGGCGTGCGCCCTCGGCGTCCTCGATCACGATCTCCCCGTCGAGTACGCAGCGCTCAGGCAGGTTCGCCTTGACGGCCACCACCAGCTCAGGGAAGTAGCGGGTCATCGGCCGCTCGTTACGGCTGCCGATCTCGACCTCGTCGCCGTCGCGGAAGATGATCGACCGGAAACCGTCCCACTTGGGCTCGAAGCTGTGGGCGCCCTGAGGGATGTGCTTGACCGGCTTCGCCAGCATCGGTGCGACTGGTGGCATGACGGGGAGACGCATGCTTCTATCCTCTCCGATCCGTTCGGCCGGGTGGTTCCGGGCCCACGCGAGCTTCGCCCGCCTGGGCCCACCCCCTCAGCGGTGGTCAGCCCATGAGCCAGCGGTAGAAGAGGAAGCCCTCCTCTTCCAGGAGGCTGGCAAGCCGCAGCTGCATCGGCTCCGGCAGCGCCGAGCCGTCCGTGACGCGCAGGCCGTGGCCGGCGACCAGCTGCGGTGAGAGCGTGAGGCAGAGTTCGTCGACCAGGTGGGCGCCCACCAGGGCCGCGAAGACGGACGGGCCACCTTCGGTGAGGATCCGGCGATGGCCCCGCGCCGTCAGGGCGTCGATGGCGCGCGGCATCTCGACTCGCTCAGAGCCCACGACCTCGACGTCCACGTGGTCGGCCAGCAGGTGCCGGCGTTCGGCATGGGCGGTGGCGGACGTGAGTACGAGCGTGCGGGGATCGTCCAGCAACTTCTCTGAAATGTTGAGAGAGTGCGTGATGACCGCGATCGGCGGGGTGGGAGGAAGCCCCAGCTGGGCGCGCAGCGGAGCGAACGCCGGCCGGATGTCCGCGGGAGCGTACTGCTCGATCCGCGCTGTGGTGGCGCCGACGAGGATCACGTCGCACAGCGCCCGAAGGAGGGCGAGCACCCGGCGGTCGGCGGCGCCGGAGATGGAGCCCGAACGCCGGTCGAGTCCCTGTGCCGCGCCGTCGACAGTGGAGATGAAGTTCGCCCGGATCCATCGGCGCCCTTCGGGATAGCGATAGAGCCCGGCGAGTTCGGCGTCGTCGAGTTCGGTCACGGTGACGTGGGGGATCAGGCTACGCACATGCCGATCCCATCAGATGCGCGTCGCCGGAGCCACAGTGACGCACACGCGGATCGGCAAGGGCGGACCGTGCGGCGCCAATGCGGGACATTCTGAGAGAGGATCAAGCGACAGAGCGCACCACGCCACGGAACGGAGAGAGCAATGGCGAAACGGGTCGGCGACCGCCTGCGACTACCACAAGGTCCAGTGGACGTCGGCGCTCTGGCGACGGACACGACACCTGGTTTCAAAGGTGGTAAACGCCTGGGCAGGGAATCCCTCCAGTCGCTGGCACCGACCCTCTCCGACCTGCAGGAGCGGCTCTTCGCCGAGGGCGTCACCGGAGGCAAGCGGAGCTTGCTCCTCGTCCTGCAGGGCATGGACACCTCGGGCAAGGGCGGCACGCTTCGGCACTCGGTCGGCCTGGTCGACCCGCAGGGCGTAGACATCAGGTCGTTCAAGGCGCCGACGGAGGAGGAGAAACGGCACGACTTCCTGTGGCGGATCCGCCAGGCCCTGCCATCACCGGGCTACCTCGGAATCTTCGACCGCTCGCACTACGAGGATGTGCTGATCGTGCGGGTGCACGGGCTCGTGCCACGGTCCACCTGGGCCCGCCGGTACGCCGCGATCAACCGTTTCGAGGAACAGCTCACTGCCGCGGGCACGACGATCGTCAAGTGCTTCTTGCACATCTCGAAGAAGGAACAGAAGAGGCGGCTCCTGGCGCGGTTGGACGATCCGACCAAGCACTGGAAGTACAGTCCCGCGGACGTCGACGAGCGGGCCCGGTGGGATGCGTACCACGAGGCCTACCAAGCGGTGCTGGAGAAAACCAACACCGCACACGCGCCGTGGTACGTCGTACCCAGCGATCACAAGTGGTATCGCAACTGGGCGATTACGAACCTCCTCATCGAACACCTACGGGACCTCGACCCGCAGTGGCCCGCGGCCGGCTTCGATGTGGTGGCCGAGAGGGAGCGTCTGGCGGCCACCTGAACGGACCAGAGCGGACCTGAACGAAGGGCGCTGCGGTGAGTGACGGATGGATACGCGGGTGACGTGATATTCGGGTGACGTCAACCAGGCAGGCGTCCTACGCTCCCGACCATGGAGATGCGGCGAGGGTAGCCCGGCCAGTAAAGGCCGGTGGTTTCTGACGGCGGCACGTCGTGACGACGGTGCCGCCGACGCTCGGTCCCGCGTGACGGGCACCGACGCTCGTACGCCCCCCTATCTTCTGCCGCCGTCCAATCGTGGCGGCTGCCCTCGCTTTCGGAGCCTTCCCATGACGCCGCAACGCGTCGGTCCCGCGCATCCCCGAGTTCGCGACGTGCTCGCCGTGGCGAGGAACGCTACGGCGCGCCGGCTCTTCGTCGCCGAAGGTGCCTGGGCGCACGAGCTGCTGCTCGCAACCGGCACCGCCATCGAAACGTTCCTGTGGTGTCCCGAAGCGACCAGGACCCAGCGGGCGCGGGACTGCGCGCGCCGCATGGTGGACGCGGGCGTCGCGGCGTACCACATCTCCGAGAAGGTCCTGGCTCGGATCAGCACCCGCGAGAAGCCTGACGGTCTGGTGTCGCTAGCGCGGCTGCCGAGCTGGGACCTTCGCGGGGCGGAGTTCGACGAGTCGACGCTGGTGCTGGTGGCTGACGGGATCGAGTACGCCGGCAACCTGGGCACCCTGATCCGCACCGCGGACGCCTGCCGTGCTGACTGCCTGCTGGTCACCAACCGGCGGGTCCGGCTCAGCCATCCGCGGGTCTTCGGGGCGAGTCGCGGGACGATCCTCACCACGCCGGTCGTGGAGTTCGACGCAGCCGATGAGGCAGCGGTCTGGCTGGACAGCCATGGGTTCGAGGTCTTCCTCGCCGATCCCGCCTCGGAGCGGACCTACCGTAGCTACGCGTTCAACGGCGCGCCCACGGCGGTCGTGGTGGGCGCGGAAGGCCAGGGACCTTCTGGCATCTGGCGCGCGCGGAACGCCACGCCCGTGTCGATCCCGATGCTTGGGGTCGCCGACTCCCTCAACGTCGCGGCGTCGGCGGCGATCCTGGCGTACGAGGTGCGGGCCCGCAAGGCCGGCTGGTGAGGTCCCAGCGGGCGAGGTCTCGCAGCCAGGCGCGCGCCGTGCTGTCGGACGGCGCGCGCCAGTCGCCGCGCGGCGAGAGGGAGCCGCCGGCCGACACCTTCGGCCCGTTCGGCATGGCTGACCGCTTGAACTGCGCGAACCCGAAGAAGCGACGGCAGAAGACCTCCAGCCAGTGCCAGATCTCCGGCAGGTCGTAGGCCGCCCGCGTGGCCCCGGGGAAGTTGGGCGGCCAGGCGCCTGCGTCGCGGTCGTGCCAGGCGTGCCAGGCCAGGAAAGCGATCTTCGAGGGCCGGAAGCCGTGGCGCAGCACGTGGAAGAGGGTGAAGTCGTGCAGCGCGTACGGGCCGATCTTGGACTCGGTCGACTGCAGGTCCTCCCCAGGTATGAGCTCCGGGCTGATCTCCGTGTCGAGGATCGCGACCAGCGTCCTGCCGGTCTCGTCGTCGAACTGGCCGCTGCTGATCACCCAGCGGATCAGGTGCTGGATGAGCGTCTTCGGCACGCCGGAGTTGACGTTGTAATGGCTCATCTGGTCGCCGACGCCGTACGTGCACCAGCCGAGCGCCAGCTCGGACAGGTCACCGGTGCCGAGCACGATGCCCCCGCGCTGGTTGGCCAGCCGGAAGAGGTAGTCGGTGCGCAGCCCGGCCTGCACGTTCTCGAAGGTGACGTCATACACCGGCTCGCCGGAGGAGAACGGGTGGCCGAGTTCCTGAAGCATGAGCCGTGCGGTCGGTGTGATGTCGAGTTCGGCAGCGGTGACGCCGAGCGAGCGCATCAGCTTGTGGGCGTTGTCCTTGGTGTGGTCGCTGGTGGCGAAGCCGGGCAGGGTGAAGGCCAGGATGTCGCTGCGCGGTCGACCGGCACGGTCCATCGCCTGGGCGCCGACGATCAGGGCGTGCGTGGAGTCGAGGCCGCCGGACACTCCGATGACCACCCTCGGGTCGCCGATCGCCGCCAGCCGCTGCTGCAGACCCGCGACCTGGATGTTGTACGCCTCGTAGCAGTCCTGGGCGAGGCGGTCGGGGTCGGCCGGCACGAACGGGAACCGCTCGACCCGGCGGAGCAGCCCGAGGTCGGCCGCGGGCGGGTCGAGCCGGAACGCCACCTGCCGGAAGCCGTTGGTACGCGCGGCATGGGCGCGGCGGTTGTCGTCGAACGTGCCCATCCGCTGGCGTTCCTGCCGCAGCAGGTCGAGGTCCACGTCGGCCACCGCGTACTGGTCGTCGAGCGGGAACCGGTCGGTCTCGGCCAGCAGTACGCCGTTCTCGTAGATCATGGTCTGGCCGTCCCAGGACAGGTCGGTCGTCGACTCGCCCAGCCCGGCCGCCGCGTAGACGTAGGCGGCGAGGCAGCGCGCGGACGCCGACCGGCACAGCAGCCGCCGGTCCTCGGCCCGCCCGACGGTGATCGGGCTGCCCGAGAGGTTGACGAGGACGGTCGCTCCGGCCAGCGCCGCCTCAGCGCTCGGCGGCACCGGCATCCACATGTCCTCGCAGATCTCCGCGTGCAGCACCAGGCCGGGGACGTCCTCCGCCGCGAAGAGCAGGTCGACGCCGAACGGCACGGTCGCGCCGCCGACGCGGATCGTCCCGCCGCGCTCGTCGTCGCCGGCGGCGATCTGGCGCCGCTCGTAGAGCTCCCGGTAGTTCGGCACATAGGACTTGGGCGTGACGCCGAGGATCCGGCCGCGGTGCACGATCACGGCGCAGTTGTAGACCCGGTGGCGATGGCGCAGCGGGGCGCCGACGACGAGCACCGTCATCAGCTCCGCTGACCCGGCCACCACGGTCTCGAGCGCCTCTTCGACCTCGTCGAGCAGCGTGTCCTGCAAGAGGAGGTCCTCAATCGAATAGCCGGTCAGGCAGAGTTCCGGGAAGACCGCGACGGCGACCCCCACCTGCGCACATCGGCGTCCTTGCCGCAGCACGGCCTCCGCGTTGGCGGGCGGGTCGGCGATGGCAGCGTGGCCGGTGCAGGCGGCGATCCGCGCGAAGCCGTGTCGATAGATCGACCAGAAGTTCACCGGGACTCCACGTGAGACGAAGCGCGCTAGCTGCAGGCGGTCCCGCACTGACGACGCAGCAGCGCGTCGATCATGATGCCTTCCATCTCCTTCGCGTCCTTGGCGCGGTAGGCCCGTCCTCCCACCGTGGCGGCGATCCGCTCCAGCGCAGCCGTGTCAGCCTGGGGTCCGATACCCACGAGGATCACCGCGATCGGCCGGGCCGCGTCAGCCTCGTTCTTGAGGGTGTTGATGAGTTGGTTCATCGTGATGCCCGGCGTGGCTTCGTTCTTGCAGGCCGCCGTGCGACTCGAGCTGGCCGAGCAGGCATCGGTGAGAAGGACGAGGGAGTTGACCCGGGAGGGGTCGTAGCCGTTCTGGGCGGTGCGGTAGGCGGCGAGGAACGTGTCGTAGAGACCGGTGCCCCCACCGGTCCGCTTGGGGAGGGCGTCGAGGGACTTGTCGAGGTTGGACCGCTGGCTCTTGGTCAGTGGTGCGGTCGGACGGAGCTGGAGATAGGGCCGGCGGCCGTCGCGGTTCTGGGAGAACTCCCAAAGACCGACCTCGGACTTGTCAGGGAGGTAGGAGAAGGCGGTCTTGGCGGCGTCGCGAGCCAGCTCGGCGCGCGAGCGCTCGCCTGCCGGCAGGATCATGGACCCGGAGACGTCCACCACCGCGAGCAGGCGCGACTGGAGACTCATCGCGGCCCAGCTCCGGAGCACGTCGTCAGCGTCCTGGAGGGTGAGGGGCGGGAGCACCTTCACCTCGCCGACGTTGGCCGCATCATTGGGAGGAGCCTGGTCGCGGTAGTCGCGGAATCCCTCCTTGTCGAAGCCCGCCCGCCCGGCCTTGGTGTCGACGTACCGCATGAGCGCGGTGCCGGCCTCGATGATCTGTGCGCCCTTGGGCTTGTCGTGCAGGACGGCGATGAGGGGGTACTCCATCATCACCGTGCCCTTCTTGGGCACCACCGGGACGAGGTCAGACTGCGGATGCTCGCGGACGAAGCTGAGGACCTGCTGCTCGGTCGCGGGCACGCCCCTGCGGAGGCCGCCGTCGCGGCGGGCCTGGTCAAGCTCGACATCAAGGTCGTCCACGCGCTCCTTGACCAGCTGAAGGATGGTCGTGCCGACCTTGGACCGTGCGACTTCGGGCTCGTCGGAGAGTGAACGCCGGATCGCCAGCAGGGCGCTCAGCGCGACCCCCGACTTCTCCGCGTCGGCGACCGCCATCTGACCGGCCGTGGCGAGGCTCGGCCACGACTCGGAGTCGTCCCTCAAGGACTCGGCTTTGGCCTGTGTCGTGGCAAGAACGAGGGGGGAGGAGGCGACCGAGGGGCTCAGCGAGAGGAATCGGTCCTGCGGAAAGCCGGAGCGGGAGACCCATTCCCAGGTGTCGGGAATCCACAGGTCGGGGGTTTCGGACGTCGTGTCACCAGAGAGCCGGGTGAACACGTCACGCGGGCTCGCGGCCACGACGTTGAACGTCACGCAGGCGCCGTCAACCGGAACCTTCTGCTCGTGCATGCGTTCGGCGATGGCCTTCAGCGGCCCGGCGACCTCCGGTGCGGCCGCGACCTGCACGCGTAGTGAGCCCTCGCAGGATGCGGCCTGGCCGATCGCGGCAGCCCTGAACTTCTGGATGCCCACGAACGCGCCGACTGGTGCGATGACGGCCAGGGCGACCACGAAGACGACGAGTCCACGGCCTCGACGGCGTCGAGAACGAGTGTCTTCGGCAGCATGGCGTCCAGGCATTCCGCTCCCTCCCCACCCCCGGGGTCCTGGGGACACTGTGCAGAGATTACTTTCCGTTGCTCCCGATCCGCCAGTATCGACGGGGTTGTCACGAAACGTAAGTGCTTGCCCGCAGTATGGAGCGGGACGAAGGACAGCCACGAGCTTTTGCGTAATCGAGCCAGATTGCCGCGGCTGAGTGTACGCCGAGTGATCACTGACGCGACCAGGTGGTGACGAACCGCTGCCACCTGGTCGAGCCTGGCCGCGCCTCGTCGAGCCCGTTCGCTCAGGACGCGACCCCTTCGGCGTACATCCGGGCGATCACCGCCTCGATGGCGGGCTCCTGGATGGACAGATCCGCGAGCGGGTAACGGTCCGCGATCGCCGCCACCAGAGGAGCCGCGCTGGCCGCTGCCGGGAACGCCAACCACTGCCGCGGACCATCGACCCGGACGACCCGGCCGCCGTCCACCTCGATCGCCGGCAGCGGCTCGGCGAGGTCGACGACGAGGGTCCGTTCGCTGTCGCCGAGGCTGTGCAACCCGTCGAGGTCACCGTCGTACATCAGCCTGCCGTGGTCGATCACCATCACCCGCGAGCACAGCTGCTCGATGTCGGTGAGGTCGTGCGTGGTGAGCAGGACCGTGGTCCCTTGGCCGGCGTTCACCTCGCGGAGGAACTCCCGGACCCTCGCCTTGCTCACGATGTCGAGGCCGATGGTGGGCTCGTCGAGATACAGCACCTCCGGATCGTGAAGCAGCGCGGCCGTGATGTCGCCGCGCATGCGTTGCCCCAGCGAAAGCTGCCGGACGGGTACGTCGAGGAGTGGCCCGAGGTCGAGCAGGTCGACGAAGCGGTCGAGGTTCTCCCGATACCGCGCCGGCGGGATTTTGTAGATCCTGCGCAGCAGCCCGAAGCTGTCGCGGAGGGGGAGGTCCCACCACAGGGTGGTCCGCTGGCCGAAGACCACGCCGATCCGGCGGGCGAGTTGTATTCGCTCCCGGGAGGGTTCGATCCCGGCGACCCGGAGCAGGCCGGCGCTCGGGACGAGGATGCCGGTGAGCATCTTGATCGTTGTGGACTTTCCGGCTCCGTTGGGCCCGATGTAGCCCACCATCTCGCCTCGGCTGACCGTGAAGGACAGGTCGGAGACGGCATGGACCTCGGCGCGGGTACGCCGGAGCCGGCCGACCCGGCGGCGTACCACGAAGGTCTTCGCGATTCCCGACAGTTCGATGAGCGGACTGGTTTTCGGGTGTGGCTGCGTGGTCGTCATGGTCAGCTCCCGGTGCTGCGATAGCTACGGATTCCGGCGCGCCAGGCGAGACCGGCCACGAGGGTGATGGCCGCGGCGGCGATCGGAGAGGCGAACTGAAAGGCCTTGGGGAGGCCGAGCGGGTCGGCGCGGTCGAGGATGTGCAGCGCCGGCATCCAGTTGACGAACGCCAGCGGGATCGCGAATGTCGCCGCCTTGATGAGGTCCTTGGCGAAGATCGTCGGCGGGTACTGCGTCAGGAAGTTGCCGCCGTAGGTGAAGGCGTTCGCGACCTGCGCCGCGTCGCTCGCGGCGAACTGAAAGGCCGCGCCAAGGACGAAGACCGAGCAGAAGATCACCGTGCCGCAGATCAGCATGATCGGCACGAGGAGGACGCGGTCCCAGGTCCAGTGGATGTCGAGGACGGTGAGCGACCAGACGAGGACGGCGGTCGACTGCAGGATCCGGCCGAGCCGCCGGAGGGCGAAGCGATCGGCGGCCGCCTGGACGAACGCCGACACGGGGCGTACCAGCATGACGTCGACCGAGCCGTCCCGGATCCGTTGGCCGATGCGTTCGATGCTGCCGAGCAGGAGGTCCGCCATACCGATCGCCACTCCAGAGGTGGCGTAGATGAATCCGACCTCAGGAAGGGTGAACCCACCGAGTTCGTCGGTGTGGACGAACATGATGAAGATCGTGACGAAGTCCAGACCTGTACCGAAGAACTGCCCGAACGTCAGCATCAGGAACGACGCGCGGTAGGCCATCGTCGAGCGGACCCACATCGTGATGATCCAGCCGTACGCGCGCAGTGCGTCAACCACCCTGGACCACCACCTTCCGCGTGGCGAGCGAACTCAGGGCCCGCCCCGCCAGCAGGAGTACGACGGCCCAGATCGCCTGGAAACCAAGGGTCTGGAGCAGTTGGACTCCTTCGTGCTTGCCCAGGAAGACGTCAACGGGAACTTGCAGGCAGGCCGCCCACGGCAGCAGCAGGGACACGTCGCCGAGCCAGCCGGGGAACACCGTGAGCGGGAGCACCATGCCGGAGAAGAACATCCCGCAGAAGCCGGCGACCTGTTGGACGCCGGTGGAGTCCATCAACCAGAACGCAGTCAGGCAGACGAGATAGCGGATCCCGAAACTCACCACGACGCCGAGAAACACCGCGCAGAGAAAGGCCAGCCAGGTCCCTGGTCGCGGCGGGAGCGTGAGGTCGAAGGCGAGCGCACCGAAGAACGTCGGAAGGATGCCCCGCCCAAGGAACTGGAAGGCCGCCCGTCCGAGATCGCTGGCCAGCCACCACGACTGCAGGTCAACCGGACGGTAGAGGTCGATGGCCACGTCGCCGGAGCGGATCCGTTCGCTGAACTCGTCCTGGAATCCGCCGCCGAACAACGCGGCCGGCGCGAGCAGGGACTGGCCGAGCCAGACGTACGTCACGGCGTCGGCGACGTCGTACCCGCCAAGCTGTGGTCGCGCGTGCCACAGCGCGATGTAGGTGAACGCCATGATGAAACCGAAGACCGAGTTGGTGAAAACCCCCGCGGCGGTGGCGGCGCGGTAGGTCGCGTAGCGGCGGAAGGTACGCGACGCGATCGCCGCATACACCATCATCGAAGGTCTGCTCCTTTCCTTGTGTTCTGGCCTCTTTGCCTGTCCTGGCCGTTCAGGGACAGCGGTCGGCCATGGGAGGTGCGAAAGGCTTTCGGGCACGCCGAATTCCCCCGAGTCAGAAGTGACTGGGGGTCAGGGCAGGTGAGGGGTCGCTATACGCCCGCCTGTGAGCAGCGGGGGATTAGACGAGAGTGGGTTTGACGGCCGGCCAGCTTATCGCCCGAGTGCCCGGAAGTGAATGTCCTGTATTGGAATCGTGACGTCGAAGGTGGTGCCGTGCGCCGGGGCATCGCCGGGCCGCCGGGCCGGGTCGGTGGCGTGGGACCGCGCCAGCCGTGATATCCAGACGTGGTTCCACCCGCGCGAGTAGTGAGGCCTGGCCCGATGTCGCGACTCCTGACCGCCTACCGTGTCCTGGCGTACACCACCGGCGTTGTGCTCATCGCGCTGGTGTTCGTCGCCATGCCGCTGAAGTACGTCGGCGACAATCCTGGCCCCACCGCGGTGATCGGCCAGCTGCACGGCTTCCTCTACCTCGTCTACGTGGTCGTCGTGCTCCTGCTGGCGTACTCCCGCCGGTGGTCGATCTGGCGGACGCTCGCGGTGATGCTGGCCGGAACCATCCCGTTCGCGGCGTTCTTCGCCGAACGCCGGGTGGCCGCCGGGGAGCAGGCCATCGAACCATCGGAGCCGGTGGGCACGGGTGGCTGAGCCGGCGGAGGCGCTCGCCGTCGCCCGCGCGCACGCAGAGCGACTCACCGCCATCGGGGGAGTCGTCGGCGTCATGGTGGGTGGCAGCCATGCTCGGGGCGCCGCCGACGCCAGCTCCGACCTGGACCTCGGCGTCTATTACCGCGAACCCCTGGATCTCGACGCCCTCCGCGCCCTCGCGAGTGAGGTCGTCGGTCGCCCGACCGACGTCGCCGCGCCCGGCGGTTGGGGTCCGTGGGTCAACGGCGGCGCCTGGCTGGACACCGAGATCGGCCCGGTCGACTGGATCCTGCGTGACGTCGACCGGGTGCGTGGGGAGTGGGATCGCGCCCGCCGTGGGGAGTTCTCGCTCCACCATCAGGCCGGCCACCCCTTCGGTTTCGTGAGTACGACCTATGTCGGCGAGGTCGCGACGGGCATCGTGGTCGCCGACCCGGGTGGGGAGCTCACGGCCCTCAAGTCCGCCGCCGCGGCCTACCCCGAACCCCTACGCGACGCATTCGTGGGCTGGCTGTGGGAGGCGGAGTTCAGCCTCGCCATTGCCCGGAAGGCGGCCAGTCGAGGCGATGCGGCGTACGTCGCGATGGGTGTCACGCACGCGGTCGGGATCATGGCGCACGCCCTGCACGCGAGCTGCGGCCGGTGGGTCCTCAACGAGAAGGGCCTCATCACCGCCGCGGCCGGCCTTCCCGCGGCACCGGCGGAATTCGGGACCCGGGCCCACGCGGCCTGCGCGGGCGGCGACGATCCAACCGCCTTGGCGGCGCGGCTTCACGACGCTGAGAAGATCCTTGAGGACGTGCGGACCTCCGTCTCGACGGATCACTCACTGCCGCAGGACCGGCTGGATCAGGCGTTCCGGACGGTCATGGAACGCGACACTCGGGTGCGCGCCGCGCTGACGTACGGCTCGCGGGTGGCGGGACTCGGGGACGCCTACTCCGACGTGGAGTACTGGGTGTTCGTCGACGACGAGGCCCTCGAACGCTGGGAGCCCGCGGCCTGGATCGGGCAGGTGGGCGAGCCCGACCTGCTCGTCCAGAACGAGTTCGGTGCCTGGGTCGCGGTCAACGACGGGCGGGTCCGGGTCGAGGTGCACTTCTGGCCGGCGTCCGACCTGGACGTGGTGCGGAGCTGGCCGGCGCGAGGTGCTCCCGTCGCGGCGATGGTGATCGTCGACCGAGACGGGCGACTGGCCCCGGCGTTGCGCGACCTGCCGGAACTCGCGCCGGTTCCCCGTACGCCGGAGGAGGTGGCCGAGCTGTGCGGCCGGTTCGCGAACTGGTGGATTCTCGGCCGGAACGTCCTCGCCCGGGGTGAGCTGGAACGCGCCCATGACGCCCTGTCCCACGTACGCCGGCACCTGCTGTGGTTGGCCCGGCTCGACGAGGGAGCGACGACGCGGTGGCTCACCCCGTCACGACTGGCCGAGCAGGACCTGTCCGAAGAGGTCCTCGAGGCGCTGCGGCGGGTGGGCGGGAGCGGGGCCGGCTCAGCTGCACTCGCCGAGGCGTACGTCGCCGCCTGGGAGCTCGGCTCGCGCCTGTGGCAGGCGCTTGCCCGAACCTGGGGGTTTGGCGTACCCCGACTCCTCGACACCGATCCGGCGCCACACTTCCGGTGACCTCAGTCGCGTCCGCGCGCCCGGTAGGTCAACGAGAGCGCCGTTCGGCAGAGTAACGCTCCACGGGGGCCTCTTCTGAACACGACGGTGCGCCGCCCTGTTCCTGGTGACGCCGGGCATGAGGCGGCCAGCTCCTCCAGCAACAACCCATCGCCACCGTCTCCGGCTCACACGCCTGCCCTTACGGCAGAAGGCCGTTACACAATCAAACAGCCACGAGCGGTCCGCCTTCCCCGGGCCGTGGCCGACGTCGTCCAGGTTGATCAGCTCGCAGCCGGGCCACGCACGCGACAACCGCCGTGTGGTCTCCAGTGCCGTGCTCACGGCCAGCCGTCCGTGCACCAGGATTCCGGTCACGTGTCCCGGCGTCCCCGTCACGCGTCGAGCAACTCCGCGTCGGTGTCCGGGCGCAGTGCGGTGCCCTGTTCGAACCCGGCTTCAAGGCCTGCTTCTCCCAGTGCCGCCTGCAGCGCCGCGGTGATCCGGTCCACGTCTCCGCGCTCGGCCGCCGGCAGCGGGGCGCCCACCGACGCGCGGGCCGCGGACGCCGCACCGAGCAGACGCGCAGCCCGCACGGGGTGACCGGCGAGGGCCCGCGCCCCGGCGAGCCCCTCCAAGGCCAGGGCGATCGCCCGCGGATCCCCGGTGTCCCGGGCCGCGGCCAGCCCTTCCAGGTGCAGCGCCAGCGCCGTCTTCTCATCCCTGCGCAGCTCCGCGACGAAGCCGAGCTCGGCCAGGATCAGCGCCGCCCCGTACTTCGCGTCGAACTGCCGATTCCACTCCAGCCAGCGGCGCAGATACGACTCCGCTCGGTCGAGCCGACCCTGCCGGCGCGCCCCCAGGGCGAGCCCGACCTCGGCGAACTCCTCGGCCGGCTTGTCTCCCTGCTCGACGGCAAGCCGTCGGCCCCGCTCGTGGAGCTCCTCGGCCCTGGCGTAGTCGCCGGTCAACAGGGTGATCCTGCCAAGCTCGGACCAGCGCATCGAGGCGTCGGTCCACAGCCCCAGATCCTCGGCTATCCGCAGCCCTTCCCGGTGCAGGCGAGCGGCCTGCAGATAGTCGCCCTCGATCTCCGCGAGCCGCCCGAGCACGGCCGTCGCCTGCAGCTGCCCCCACCGGTCACCGGCCTCGTGAAAGAGCTCGAGACTCTCCTCGCCGTCGCGCCGGGAAGCCTTCAGATCGCCGCACACGTACGTCTGCATGCCCCGGGTGCTGAGCCCCGCGGCGAGTCCCCAGCGGTCGCCGAGCGCACAGGACTCGGTCAGTACCCGGTTCAGCAGCTCCTCGCCTACCGCGAAGTCGCCGAACCGGGTGACCGCGAAGCCGAGCAGCCAGCCCGCCCGGGTCCGCTCGTGCGGGTCGCGGATGCCCTCGTACACGTCGAGGACGGCCCTACTGTGGCGCGCTGGTCCGTCCGGGGCGCCGGACAGCAGGCTCATCCCTGTTTGCCAGGCCACAGTCCCCGACCGGTCCGGTACCCGGCCGGCCGCCGAGTCCGCCGAGCCCTCACCGCATCCGGGAGGACTCTGCGGCAGGGCGAGGGCCAGGGTGAGGTAGCGCTTGGCCTCGGTGAGACGGCCGCGCAGGAACCAGTACCAGACCATCGCGTGGACAAGCCGGCGCATCAGGCGACCGTCGCCGTCGGCGGCGGCGCTGTCGAGCGTGCTGCGGATGTTGGCGGTCTCGGCGTCCAGGCGCCGCAGCCAGTGCTGCTGATCGGCGCCGCGCAGAAAGGAGTCGGCTTGCTCAGCGAACTCCACGTAGTAGTGCGCGTGGGCGCGCCGTACCCGCTCGTACTCGGTTTCCCGCAGCCGCTCCAGGAGGTACGCCGAGACCGACTCGAGCAGCCGGTACCGGGTGCCGTCGGCCTCGTGGGCGACCAGCACGAGGGAACGGTCGACCAGACGGGTCAGCAAGTCCAGGACCTCGGCGGGCTTCACACCGGCACCGGCGCAGACGGCCTCGGCGGCCTCCAGGGTGCAGCCATCGGAGTGGACGGCGAGCCGGCGCAGCACGGCTTGCTCGGCTGCGGTGAGCAGTTCCCAGCTCCAGTCGATCACCGCGCGCAGGGTCTGCTGCCGCGCCGGGGCGCCCCGATGGCCGCCGGTGAGCAGCCGAAACCGGTCGTCCAGACGCCTGGCCAGCTCACGCACGCCAAGGACCCGTACCCGGGTCGATGCCAGCTCCAGAGCCAGCGGAATCCCGTCGAGCCGGCGGCAGATAGAGGCGACCGCCCGGGCGTTGTCGTCGGAGAGGACGAAGCCGGGTGAGGCGGCGACAGCACGTTCGAGGAAGAACTGCACCGCGCTCGACGTGCGCAGCACCGCCTGGTCGGCCGAGTCCGCAGGCAGATCAAGCGGGGGCACCAGCCACACCTGCTCGCCCGAGATGCTCAGCGGTTCCTGGCTGGTGGCGAGAATCCGTACTCCCGGGGCGGCCCGCAGCAGGGCCTGGGCCAGGTCCGCGGCGGCCTCGATGACGTGCTCGCAGTTGTCCAGGACCAAGAGCAGGCGCTGGCTGCTGAGCGCGTCGGACAGGCGGTCGAGCAGTGTGCGCGGCCGCCTGCCCGGCAGGGGGCCAGGACTGGCGTCGTCCCGGACTCCCAGCGTCGCAGCCACCACCTCGGCCAGTTCATCGCCCGTGGTGGCGGCACCGGACTCTGTGGAGAAGGCCTGCGCGGCCAGCTCTACCAGCCAGACACCGTCCGCGTAGGAACCGGTCAGGCCGGCGGCCACCTCCACCGCCAGGCGCGTCTTGCCGACCCCACCCGGTCCCGTCAACGTCACCAGGCGGCCCGCCGCGATCAGGGCGCGGACCTCCTTCAAAGAGTCCGACCGCCCGATCAGGCCGGTGGCCGGGGTGGGCAGGTTGGTGTGGCGGCGCGGGGTGGACGCGGGTGCCGTGACGGCCAGCAGGGCCGGGGCCTGCTGCAGGATCTCCCGTTGCAGGGCGGCCAGTTCAGGACCCGGCTCAAGGCCCAGTTCCTCCTCCAGGCGACGGCGTAGATCCTGATAGCTGTCCAGGGCCTCGCTCGCCCGGCCCGCGCCGTACAGGGCCCGCATATGGGCCGCGCGCAGCCGCTCCCGAAGCGGGTGACGGTCCGTCAAGTCGCCGAGCTCTCCGGCAAGAAGACCGTGCTCGCCCAACTCGAGGCGGGCCTCGGCCTGTTCCTCGAGGGCAAGCAGGCGCTGCTCTTCCAAGCGCGTGATGGCCGCGCCCGCGAAATCCTCGTCGATGAAGTCGGCGAAGGCGGGGCCGCGCCACAACGCCAGCGCCTCGGTGAGCAGGTCGGCACGCTCGCGGGGGTCGGCGGTGGCACGGGCCCGCGTGGTGAGCGCGGTGAACCGGCCTGCGTCCACGGCCTCCTCCGCCACTTCGAGGACGTAGCCGAGGGCCCGGTGCACCACCAGGCCCTGTCCCCCGGACTGGGCAAGTACCCGCCTCAGTCGCGACACCAGGGTCTGTAGGGCATTCGTGGGGTTCGCCGGCGGTGCGTCGCCCCACAGTTCGTCCACGAGCCGGTCGGCGGAGACCACCTGGCCCCGGGCCGTCAGCAAGGCCGCGAGCAGTGAGCGCACCTTCGACTCCGGCACCACCACGAGTTCACCGTCCGCCGACCAGACGGCAAGCGGACCCAACACCCCGAAACGCATGGGCTCACCGTACGGCCACGTGGTCATTGCCTGGCGTGTCAGCGCACCGCAAGCAGACCGACAGAAGACCGCGAGTCCAAGCCAGCACTCTCTGTGGTGCGCCGGTCGGAGCCGGCGCACCACAGCTGTCTGACCAGGGAGTCACTGATGAGCAAGTTCGAAGGCAAGAAGGCCATTGTCACGGGCGGTACCCACGGAATGGGCCTGGCCATCGTCAAGGCGCTCCTGGACGGCGGGGCCGAGGTCGTCCTCACGGGCCGCAACGAGACGAAGATCGAGCAGGCGCGCGGCGAGCTTAAGCCGGGCTCCGCGCACGTCGTACGCTCCGACGCGGCGAGCATGGCCGACATCCGCGCCCTCGCCGCCACCGTGCAGGACAAGCTCGGCCGCATCGACTACCTCTTCGTCAACCACGGCATCGCCGAGGTGCAGACGCTCGAGGAGGTCACCGAGGACTCATGGGACCGGCACTTCGCCGTTAACGCCAAGGGCGCCTTCTTCACCGTGCAGAGCCTGTCACCGCTGATCAACGACGGCGGGGCGATTGTCTTCACCACCGTCGCCAACGACCTGATCTTCCCCGGCCTGAGCGCCTACTCCGGCTCCAAGGAAGCGGTGCGTGCGGTCTCCCACGTCCTCGCAGCCGAGTTCCTGCCTCGCAAGATCCGCGTCAACTCCGTCGCCCCCGGCTACATCAAGACCCCGACCATGGGCGTCGCCGGGCTGACCGAGGAAGAACGCCGCGAGTTCGAGCGACAGGGCAGCGAGACCACTCCGCTGAAGCGCAACGGCACTGTCGAGGAGGTTGCCGCAGCCGCGCTCTTCCTGGCCGCCGACGCGACCTTCACCACCAACGCCGAATTCCCGGTCGACGGTGGGTTCGCCCAGGGCCTCAGCAGCGCGCACTGAGGCAGGCCCCGCGTCCAGCCGCCGTCCGGCCCATGTGCGGGCCGGCGGCCCGTGGACAGAAGAACGGAAGGGTCAGACCCATGACTTCGAGTAGTGCAGTGGGCCGTACACGAGCCGGCCGGCGGGAGTGAACCGGGTTTGCGATGCTGGCCCTGCCCAGCACCCTGCTGTCGCTGGACGTGACCCTCCTGCATACCCCCGCCAACGCGGCCGCGGCGCAGCTTGCCGAGACCGAGGCGATCTCCCTCGAGATCGACGGTGCAAGCCGAGAAGAACAGCCGGTCTGAGTGGGATCGGCAGGAATCCCATTTCTCGTCCCCGGCCCCGGCGCCTTTCGAACGGCGCCCCACCGGGACCAGTTCGTTCTCCTCGCAGAGGGCGTACGCAGACTTTCATCCCCTGCAGGCACCGGGTTCTCGACCGGTTAGCCAGCGCTCCACCAGCTGAAACAGCTCACGGAGCTTGTCATCAGTGAAGATTTCGAGCCTGCGCACGAAAAGGCACTCAAATGACTTCTCGGCCCTCCACCGCTCAGCGGCACGCGACTCCGCTGATGTGGGACGACGCCGCCGACAGCCCTGACCCCTCGGTCGCCGAGCACGTCCGCCGCTACCTGGCCACGGACGGCCGTGACGGCTATCTGGAAGGAGGGGTGACCAACCTCGTCCTCACCGTCAAGGGCAGGAAGTCGGGCCGGTGGCTGCGCACGGGGCTGTTCTTCGGTGAGGACGACGGCCGCTACGTGCTGGTGGCGTCCGGCTCGGCCATTACCCACACGCACCCCGCGTGGTACCTCAACGTGGTGGCCAACCCGGAGGTCGGCGTGCAGATCCTCGGCGAGCGGTTCACCGCCTGCGCGCGTACCGCCGAGGGGCCGGAGCGGGAGCGACTCTGGCGCATGATGACCGAGCTCGCGCCGGTCTACCGGACCTACGAGGCCAAGAGCCGCAGGCAGATCCCCGTGGTCGTCCTGGAGCGCCGCAAGGCCACCCGCCGCGGCGACCGCGCCATCCCGCTCACCAGGTCTGGACCCGCCGCACCACGCGCAGGAGGTACTCCTTGCGATCAAGCGGATTGTGGTCGGTCCGCGACCGGGTCGGGACCTCGCCCCGGACCGGCTGGTAATGGTCGAAGGTCGACTCGAGCACTCCTTCGCCGCGGGTCAGCTCCGGTAGCTGGCGCTGCAGGTCGTGGACGCGGGCGACCGGAATCTCACCCTCCATCAGGCAGGTTGATCCGTGCGTCGCCTGCGTCCGCGGAATGGCGCGTACCCGCGAAAGGACGGGCAGGAGGCCCCCGAGCGTGTCCGCCGGGATCTCGAGGCTGAACCGGTGGATCGGCTCATGCACCAGACTGCCCGCCTGTTGCAGTGCGCTCATCAGGACCAGGGGCGTGAGGTTACGGAAGTCGCCGCCGGTGCTGGACATGCTCTTGTCGAAGCTGCCATGCGCGTGACTCTGCCGGGGCGCATAGCCCGAATGCGTCATGCTGACCGCGCAGTCGATGACCTGCCATCCGTAAAGGCCCTGCCGCAAGGTTTCCTTGACGGTCTCCTCGACGGCCTTGAAGAACGCCAGCGGCATCGCCCCGAGTTCGACCTCCAGCCGGAACTCCACGCCGGTGCCGATCGGAGCCGGCTCGATCCGTAACCCGACGGTGGCGAGGAAGGGATTGGGCTCCTGATCGAGTGTCGGTGCCACTCGCTGGTGGGGGCTCGTCTGGCCGGCTCCCATCTTTTCCATCGCGGCACCGGTGCCGATCGGGCGTTCCACACAGATCGTCGTCGTCTCGCGGAAGCTGACCTCGATGCCGAACTCGTTCGCCAGCGTGGCCTGGATGACCTCCTTCTGCACCTCGCCGTACAGCGAGACGTACGTCTCCTGGCGGACGTCGTCGTGGCGCAGATTGATGAGGGGGTCCTGCTCGGCGAGCTGGGTGAGCGCGGTGTGGAGCACCTGCTTGTCAGCGGCCCGCGACGGGGTGAGAACCGCTTCCAGCGTGGGTGGGGCGAAGAACCTGCGCGCAGGTGGGCGGGAGTTCTGGTCGACGGGACCGTCCGGTGTCGTCTGTGTGGGATCCGGCCCCCACGGGCTTCGCCCGTAGGGCCCACCCCCCACCACTCGCCGGGCGACCGTGTCGCCGATCTGGATCCCTCCAAGGCCCCAGAGCTTGCCGATCTGGCCGGCGGATACCGAGGGGCGTCGTACGACCGAACCCCGCTCGAAGACGCCGATCCCGGTGACCTTGCCCTCGCTGCCCTCGCTGCCCTCGCTGCCGAATGACAGCAGGTCGCGCGTGTTGATGGCTCCGGTGAACAACCGCACGTACGCGATCTTCTCCCCGGCGGGACCCCGCTCGACCTTGAAGACGGTGCCGGAAACGGGTCCATCGGCATCGCCTCCCGACGCCGGAAGGAGTTCGGTGATTCCCGCCGTGAGGGCATCGACACCCGCGCCCGTGATCGCCGAACCGAAGTACACCGGATGCACCCGCGCCCGTCTGCTCTGCCGTGCGAGCTCGCCGCGAAGTGTGGGGTACGACGCCGCCCGCTCGTCGGCGACGTACGCGGTCAGGAACGCGTCGTCGTGATCGGCGGCCAGGTCCACCAACCGGGACACGAACTCCGCATCCGCCGCGGTGGACGGCGTGAAGGCAGCGTTGCGGGCGCCGAGGCCCTCGGCGGTCCCCATCGGGACGATCGCCGGGGTCAGTCTCTCTGCGATCTCCCGCAGGACCCGCTCATCATCCGCGCCGCCGCGGTCGATCTTGTTCACGAAGATCAGTGTGGGGATGTTGAGCCGCTGGAGCGTGCGCATCAGGACGCGGGTCTGCGCCTGTACGCCTTCTACGGCGGAAATGACGAGGACGGCGCCGTCGAGCACGCTCAACACCCGCTCCACCTCGGCGATGAAGTCGGGGTGGCCGGGCGTGTCGATCAGGTTGACCGTGACGTCGTTGATGACGAACGACACCACGGCGGACTTGATCGTGATGCCGCGCTGGCGTTCCAGAGCGAGCGAATCGGTCTGGGTGCTGCCGTCGTCGACGCTGCCGATCTCGTCGATGACACCGGCCCCGAAGAGCAGCCGCTCGGTCAGGCTGGTCTTACCGGCGTCGACATGTGCCAAAATTCCAAGGTTCAA
>NZ_KB892749.1 GCF_000373925.1 Actinopolymorpha alba DSM 45243
TCCCCAAAAGGAAAGAGCTGCGCACCGTCTTCCTGATCCCCACCTGACACCCTCAATTGGACGCCTTTTCCCACATCGCTCACCACGACAGTCTTCAGCTAACGCAGCAGTGGGCGGTTTGAAGCCACCCCCCGCACGGGCGACTCCGAAGGGCCAACCTTCATCTCCTGCACAGCACCGCCATCCAGAACCCGTACCTACATCCAGGCTCCTTCCCGCGTCCGTGACGCACTCACCTTCAAGATCTCGGCTTCGATATGCAGCCGCAACAGCCCGGCCCGCAGTTTCAACACCTCAGGGAAGATCGCCTCATCCACTGCTGTGCGATCCGCTGGGGTTAGGAGGGTGAGCCGGTCAACGATCGTCCGCACCTCAGAGAACTCAAGCTCGCCGCGTTCCAACGCGCCACGGGTGTTCGGCAGATCAGACAGGGCGAGCGCGATCAGCATGAACTGATCACTGCGGTAGTTGGTCCACCCCAACAACGGCGACAACAGTTCAGCCGCCCGCGGCTCCGGCACAGACGAGCGTTCCGCCTCATCATCTTTGAAGCAGGGTGGGCAGTGCGCCAGGATCTGCGTGTCGCCAAGACTCAGCGACTCAGCCCAGCGGGCAACCTTGCGCCCCGCGCGGACCAGCTCCCCCACCTCAAACCCGTTACAGGCATTCCGGTCGACGCCAGCGAGCGCGGCCACCAACTCCGGACCGGGAAGCATGTCGCCAAACCCGGGCGGGAGCGGTGAGATTCGCACACCATCGCCGTCGCTCATGTGTTCGATCTTACTCCACCAAGATCGCTCCCGCAACCGGCGACGACCGCAAGAACCCTTATTTACAAGGGTGAACCTCTCGACGAAATGTGCTCAGCGGGAGGTAGGATAATCGACAGGCGCCTGCCTCATCACTTGCATCCGCACGACCTGATGAGCAAGCCTGGGTTCGATGTGCAAGCGAATCGTGGTCATTGGGGCGGCCGGCGCCGGGAAGTCAACCCTCGCACGGGCGATCGCCGACCAGCTAGGCATTCACTACATCGCCAGGGACGCCATCCTCGGCCCTGGTCAGAGCTCGCCCGAGCACCGTGCCGCCGTCGACCAGGCCACCCGGTCCAGTTCCTGGGTGTTCGACGGGACACCCTTCGACGTCGAAGACGTGCTCTATCCACGTGCGTGCACGGTCGTATTTCTCGATTACTCGCGCACTACGGTCACCTGGCGCGCGTTGCGCCGTGCGATGCGGATCTTGCTGCTGGCCGGCGTCCGCTTGCGGGTCCTCCGGCCACGGCGGTCTATACGCAGACCGGACGGGCCACATCAACCGGAGAACCCATGGAGATGGCTCGACCGTACGCACCCAGTGCGATGGTCCTGGTCCTCGCATCCTCGACGGAGGGCAGCACTGTCCGAGCTTATGGTGTCACCGGCACTTGCACACACCGAACGACTGCGTTTCGGCACGCCACGCACGACCGCAACGTGGCTCCGCACCCTTGCCGCAGGCCCGCAGCCGTAGCGGCGCCAGCCGGCCAGTCCCCACGAGGAAGCGTGCGGCTCAGACGTACTGCTCGTCGACGTAACACCACCGCCAGTCCTCACCTGGCTGGAAGGACTGGACGATCGGGTGGCCGACATCGTGCGCGTGCGCGCGTGCATGCCGCAATGGCGAGGAGTCACAGCAGCCGATATGCCCACAGGTAAGGCACAGTCGTAGATGGACCCACGGTGAGCCCAACACCAGGCACTCCTCACAGCCATTCGGAGTTCGGGGTACGACTGGACGTACGAACCGCAGGTGTGGGTCAACCGCGGCAGTCATAGTAGGCACTCCCCTCGGTTCAGCCAATCAGGACAGGGTTCTCGTAGGTGAGCACGAGATCTCCATCACCTCGATCAACCCGGATCATCGCGCCGTCCTCGATGTCTCCACGGAGCAGAGCGCGCCCGATCCGCGTCTCGACGTCGCGCGCGATGAACCGCCGGAGCGGCCGCGCACCAAAGACCGGGTCATAACCCTGCGCGGCGATGAACCGACGCGCCTCCTCGGTGACCTCCAGCGTGATACGACGGTCGGCCAGGCGATTGCGGAGTTCCCCGAGCATGAGGTCGACAATTTGTTCGATCTCCGCCTGCGTCAGCGGCTTGAACAACACGATCTCATCGACCCGGTTGAGGAATTCTGGACGGAACTGTCGGCGGAGCTGCGTCATCACAAGGTCCCTTGCCGGAGCGGTGATCTCCCCATCGGAGACCGCGCTTTCGACGAGATACTCCGAGCCGATGTTGGACGTCATGATGATCACGGTGTTCCGGAAATCCACGGTTCGGCCCTGCGCGTCCGTGAGCCGCCCGTCGTCGAGCACCTGCAACAAGGCGTTGAAGACGTCCGCGTGCGCCTTCTCGATCTCGTCGAACAACACGACCGAGTACGGCTTACGGCGTACCGCCTCAGTCAGCTGACCGCCTTCCTCATAACCGACGTACCCCGGCGGCGCACCGAGCAGCCGGCTCACCGTGTGCCGTTCCTGGTATTCGCTCATGTCGACGCGGATCAGGTTCTCCTCGGTGTCGAACAACGCCTCCGCGAGCGATTTCGCGAGTTCGGTCTTTCCGACACCGGTGGGACCGAGGAAGATGAACGACCCGATCGGCCGGCGAGGATCCTTGATTCCGGAGCGAGCGCGGATAATCGCGTCGGTCACCAGCTGCACAGCCTCGTCCTGGCCGACCACCCGCCGGTGCAGGATCTCGTCCAGGTGGAGCAGTTTCTCCCGCTCCCCCTCCTTCAACCGGCTCACCGGGATGCCCGTCCAACGCGACACGATGTTGGCGATCTCCTCCTCGGTCACGACCTCCCGCAGCAACCGGTGGCCATGCTGTTTGGCCGCCAGCTGTTCCTCTTCGGCATGCAGCTTGCGTTCGAGTTCGGCGAGCCGGCCGTACCGGAGTTCCGCCGCGCGGTTGAGGTCGTAGGTGCGCTCGGCTTCGTCAGCTTCGCGGCGTACCTGCTCCATCTCCTGCCGCAGCGCCTGCACCCGGCGCAGCGCCTGGCGTTCGGCCTCCCACTGCGAGCGCATCGCATCGGCCTGCGAGTGCAGGTCAGCAAGCTCCTTGCGGAGGGATTCCAACCGGGCAAGGCTCGCCGGGTCCTTCTCCTTGGCAAGGGCGGCCTCCTCGATCTCCAGCCGGGTCACCCGGCGGGTGAGTTCGTCAAGCTCGGCTGGCATCGAGTCGATCTCGGTACGCAGCATCGCGCAGGCCTCATCGACCAGGTCGATCGCCTTGTCAGGAAGATACCTGTCGGAGATGTAACGGTGGCTGAGTACGACGGCGGCGACCAGGGCGCTGTCCTGGATCTTGACGCCGTGGTAGACCTCGAAGCGTTCGCGGAGTCCACGCAGGATCGAGATCGCGTCCTCCACGGACGGCTCGTCGACCAACACCGGTTGGAATCTGCGCTCCAGGGCGGCGTCCTTCTCGATGTGCTTGCGGTACTCCTCGACGGTCGTCGCCCCGATCATGTGGAGCTCACCGCGGGCCAACATGGGCTTCAGCATGTTGCCGGCATCCATAGCGCCCTCGGCCGCACCAGCCCCGACAACCGTGTGCACCTCGTCGACGAAGAGCAGGATCCGCCCCTCGGACGACTTGACCTCGTTGAGAACCGCCTTCAGGCGTTCCTCGAACTCCCCGCGGTACTTCGCGCCCGCCACCAGCGCGCCCATGTCGAGAGCGAAGATCGTCTTGTCCCGAAGGCCTTCCGGGACGTCGCCATGGGTGATCCGCTGGGCGAGACCCTCGACGATCGCGGTCTTGCCGACACCGGGATCACCAATGAGTACAGGGTTGTTCTTGGTCTTGCGGGACAGGATCTGGATGACCCGGCGGATCTCGCTGTCCCGCCCGACCACCGGGTCCAGCTTGCCGGTGCGAGCCTCCGCGACGAGATCCCGGCCGTACTTCTCCAGCGCTTCGTACGTCACCTCCGGCATCGCCGAGGTCACCCGCTGGCTGCCGCGGATCGACGTGAGCGCCTGCAGGAAGCGTTCCCGGGTGAGCCGCTGGCCGTGCAGGAGCCGACCGGTAGCGGTGTCCGTGCCCTCTTCCAACAACGCGAGCATCAGATGTTCGACCGAGACGTACTCGTCCTTGAGCCGCTTGGCCTCCCGGTCGGCCGCGTCGAGGAGCCGGGACAGCCGCTGGGTAACGAAGATCTGGCCCGGCGAGACACCTGGGCCACTGACCCGAGGCCGGTGCTCGAGCTCCTTCTCCACCTCGATCCGCAGCAGGTCGGGATCGGCGTCCGCCTGCGGGAGCAGGCGCGGCACCAGGCCGTCCGGCTGTTCGAGCAACGCCAGAAGGAGGTGTTCCCCGTCCACCTCGGTGTGCCCGAAGCGCAGCGCCCTGGTCTGCGCGTCGTGCAGAGCTTCCTGGGACTTCTGTGTCATTCGGTTCGGGTCCACGGTGGCCCTCCGATCCGTCGGGTGGTGTGTGCGGTCGGGTTACGTACGGTCGGTGCGGTCGGATTGCGTACGGCCGCTTCCAGTTCGGCGATGCGGTCGAGCAGGTCGAGCACGAGACCGACGGCGGCGTAGTTGAGGCAGAAGCCCGTGCGCAGTCGCTGGATCCGCGCGACCACGGCGATCTGTGACGGCGCGAAGGCGAGCCGGCCGACCGGGTCGCTCTCGACGTCGATCAGCCCGAGAGCGACGAGGCGGCGTACGAGGTCCGGGTGGAGTCCGGTCCGCCGGGCAAACGAGTCCAGATCCAGCCGCGATGTGGGTACGAGGGAGAACGTCACCCTGCCCTCCTCGGGTCGAACTTCGAGACCGCGGCGAGCTCTTCGAACAACCGGCGTTCGTCTTTGGAAAGGGTGGGCGGGACCAGCACCATGGCCTCGGCGAAGAGGTCGCCCGGGCTGCCGCGCGGGTTCGGCATGCCTCGGCCCCGCAGCCGCAGCCGCCGGCCGGACGAGGTGCCGGCGGGAACCCGCACCTTGACCTCGCCACCCGGCGTGTCGAGCGCGACGGTCGCGCCGAGCGCCGCCTCCCACGGTCCGAGCGGCAGGTCGACCTGGATGTCGCGGCCCTCGACGTGGTAGCGCGGGTGGGGCGCAAGCCGGACGATCAGGTAGAGGTCACCGGCCCGCGCCCCGTCACTGCCACGTCCCCCCTGCCCGGCGAGGCGGATCCGCTGGCCGTCGGTGACACCGGCCGGGATCGTGACGTCGTAGTGGCGTGGCCCCTCTGGGCCGGCCAGCGTGATCGAACGCCGACCGCCGCGCCAGGCGTCCTCCACCGACAGGACGAGCTCGGCCTCCTGGTCAGCACCCGGAACCGCACCCCATCCGCGAGTGGTCCGCCCGCCGCGGCCGGCGTACAGCCCCTCGAACAACTCGTCGAGGTCGATGCCCTCGCCCGCGCCGAACCTGATCCCCTGCTCCCCGGGCGCGCCGGCGCCGGCCCACCCGCGGCCGGGGCCCCCGCGTGCCCAACCACGGCCGGCGCCCGCACGCGCCGCCTGCTCGCGGGCGCGCGCCCAGGTCTCGGGATCGACGTCCTCCGGCACCCTCCTGAAGTCCTCGCCGAACACGTCGTAGCGCCGGCGCAGGTCCGGATCGGACAGGACGTCGTACGCCCCGGAGATGTCCTTGAACCGCTCCTCGGCCCCGGGATCCTTGTTGACGTCGGGGTGGTAGGAGCGGGCGAGCTTGCGGTAGGCCCGCTGGATCTCTTCCTGGCTTGCCGTCCGGGGCACGCCCAGGATGTCGTAGAAGTCGCGGTTCGCCATCAGTCCTTCCTCGCTGCCACGACGACCGCCGCCGGGCGCAACTGGCGTTCACCGTCGCCATAGCCGGGCCGCACGACGTGGACGACAGTCCCCTCGGGGGTGTCGTCCTGCTGGGTCACCGTCGCGACCGCCTCATGCCGGGACGGATCGAAACGCGCCCCTTCCTCTTCCTCCCGGCGCGGGTAGCCGAGCGCGGAGAGCACCGAGACCGCCTGGTCGCGGACGGCGCGTACCCCCTCGACGATCGAGCCGGGATCGGCCTCCGCGTGCCGCAGCGCCAGATCGAGGTTGTCGAGGACCGGCAGCCAGCGCTCGGCGAACGCCGCCCGCTCCTGCAGGCGCTGGTCCTCGACCTCCCGGGCAAGGCGTTTGCGGAGGTTGTCGAGGTCCGCCGTCGCCCGGCGCCAGTTGTCCTCCAGCTCCGCGTTTCGCGACTCGAGCTCCGCGTACCGCGACTCGAGGTCGGCATACCGACGCTCCAGGTCGGCATGCCGGGCCTCGAGGTCGGCGTACCGGCTCTCCAGATCGGCGTTCCGCGTCGCGGCGGACTCGGCGTTCTGGTCGGTCATTACCCATCACCAGAGGTGAACTCGGCATCGATGACGTCCTCGTCCGTGCCGCCAGGTGCGGAGGGTCCACCGGAAGCGCCCGGACCACCGGGCCCCGCCCCACCGGGCCCAGCGGGCCCAGCCCCACCAGCGACACCGGCGGATGCGGCGCCCAGGCTGTGGTAGACCTGCCGCAGCTCCCCGGTCAGTGAGCGGAGCCGGTCGAGAGGCGCGTTCTCGTCCTTCACGGCCTGCCGGGCGTCGTTCACCAGCATCTCGGCGCGGGCCTTCTCGTGCGCGGCGGCCGCATCCCCAAGCTCACGCAGGCGACGCTCCACCTGGTACGCCGCGGCGTCGAGGTCGTTCCGCGCGTTGATGAGCTCCCGCAGCCGGGTGTCCTCAGTCCGGTAGCGCTCCGCGTCCTGGACCATCCGTTCCACCTCTGACCGGTCCAGGTTGGAGCTCTCGCTGATCGTAATGTGCTGCTCGGCGCCGGTGTCCTTGTCGCGCGCGGAGACGTTCAGGATGCCGTTCGCGTCGACGTCGTACGTCACCTCGATCTGGGGTTCGCCGCGCGGCGCTGGCCGGATGCTCTCCAGCCGGAACCTGCCGAGTACGCGGTTGTCCGCGGCCCGTTCCCGCTCGCCCTGGAGGACCACGACGTCGACGGCGGACTGGTTGTCCTCGGCGGTGCTGAACGTTTCGGTACGCCGTGCCGGGATCGTCGTGTTGCGGTCCATCACCTTCGTCATCACTCCCCCGAGCGTCTCGATGCCCAGAGAGAGCGGTGTGACGTCGAGGAGCAGGACGTCCTTGACCTCCCCCTTGAGAACGGCGGCCTGGATCGCCGCGCCCACGGCCACCACCTCATCGGGGTTCACGGTCATGTTGGGTTCCTTGCCACCGGTCATCCGGCGGACGAGGTTCTGGACCGCGGGCATCCGGGTGGCGCCACCAACGAGGATGACCTCGTCGATGTCGTCGGCGGTCACCTTCGCGTCCGCCATCGCCTGCTCGACCGGGCCACGGCAGCGGTCGACGAGGTCGTGGGTGAGTTCCTCGAACGTCGAACGCATCAACGTGGACTGCAGGTGCTTGGGTCCGGTGGCGTCGGCGGTGACGAACGGCAGGCTGACCGTCGTCTGCGTAACCGTGGAAAGCTCCACCTTGGCCTTCTCGGCCGCCTCGAACAACCGCTGGAGTGCCTGCGGATCACGGCGGAGGTCAATGCCCTGCTGGTTCTGGAACTCATCAGCCAGGTAGTCGACGACGCGCCGGTCGAAGTCGTCGCCGCCCAGGTGCGGGTCGCCTGACGTGGCGCGTACCTCCACCACGCCGTCACCAACGTCGAGCAGGCTGACGTCGAACGTACCCCCGCCGAGGTCGAAGACCAGCACCGTTTCGTGCTCGCGCTTGTCCAGGCCGTACGCGAGAGCCGCGGCGGTCGGCTCGTTGATGATCCGGAGGACTTCCAGGCCAGCGATCCGGCCCGCGTCCTTGGTCGCCTGCCGCTGCGCGTCGTTGAAGTAGGCGGGGATGGTGATGACCGCCTCCTGGACGCGTTCGCCCAGAACCTTCGACGCGTCATCGGTGAGCTTGCGCAGGATCATCGCGGAGATCTCCTCCGGCGAGTACAACTTGTCCTGCACCCTGAAGCGGGCCGTCCCATCCGGCCCTTCCACCACGTCGAACGACACCGCGTGGGCTTCGCTGGCCACCTCCTCATAGCGCCGGCCGATGAATCGTTTGGCCGAGTAGATCGTGCCTTTGGGGTTGAGGATCGCCTGCCGGCGCGCCAGCTGGCCTACCAGACGTTCACCTTCAGGGGTGAACGCCACGACGGACGGAGTCGTTCGCGACCCTTCCGCGTTGGGGATGACCGCGGGCTTTCCCTCCCTCATCGCCGCGATCACGGAATTGGTCGTCCCCAGATCAATACCGACAGCCGTTGCCATTGCTCCACGTCCTCCCTCCGCGACGTGTACGGACACTCGCTGAGCGGGATGTCAGAGCGTGGTACTCAAGCCTTCGCGGGGAGCGCCATTCGAAGATCATGTCCCGCCCCTGCTCCTGATCCCTCAACCGGGGAAGGGCAGCTCACATACGCAAAGCGGCGGAACACCCACCGAGGCTGAGGGAGTCCTCTCTGGGGCCAGTCTTCTCCCAGATCCCACACGGCCACAACCCACCGGTGAAACCCACCGGCGAAGCCCATCGGCAGAGGGCGCCGACGTGGCATTCCGGTCGAGCTGGATTGGCTGTGCTTTTGCCACCTCGGATGAAAGGGTTCCTATCTCATGTTTAGAAGCTATTCCTGGAATGTCGTTCAAATCCGAAAGAATGCCACGTCGCTCGCTGCGCCTTACGCGCTGCCTTCACCCGCCTGAGGTGGCGTTCAGGACCCGCATCCACCGGCATGCTGAGCGTGGTGAGTTCGTACGAACCGATCCCCCGCATCGCCCGTGTTCAGGCTGCGGAGGCGCCCCACGGCCCGGCGGACTTCACCCCCGGTGGGTGAAGCCGAGGCCATGCCCTGCGCGGAATGTGGTGGGTGAGCCCTCCGCTCGATACGGGGAGGGTGTGAACCATCAGGGGGTTGGGCCATGACAGACATGGAACACCGCGACACCGGCACGTCGGCGCAGCAGCAAGCGCAGCAACAGGCGCAGCAACAGCAGGCCGAAGCCCCGACCGTGCCGCAGGCCCGGAGGTCCGCGGAGGCACGAGGAGAGGCGGCGCTGCCGGCCGCTGAGATGGTCGCGGGAGCCGGCTGGTTGACCTACGCCGGGATCGCGCTCGTCGTGCTCGGCGGGTTCCACTTGATCTGGGGTCTCACCAGCCTGCTCAGGACGACCACATTCCTCGTGGCGAACACCGGACTGGTCATCACGTGGAACTACACCGCCTGGGGCTGGATCCACATCGCCATCGCCGTTCTGCTCGTGGCAACCGGCTTGGCGATCCTCGCGCGGCAGAAGTGGGCAAGGTTCGCCGGTATCGGGATTGCCTCGATCTCGGCGTTCGCGAACTTCCTCACGTTGGCCGCGTTCCCGATCTGGTCGCTGATCATGATCGGCGTGGACATCCTCGTGATCTACGGCCTCGCCACTCACGGCGAAGCCATGACGGAGTCCATGCGGGAGTCTAGGGCGGCGCGCCGAGCGGCCTGAGAGCGTCCCGCCTCACCGGCGAGACGCGACACAACCCGCCGGAAACAGTGATGTGGCTCATGCGTACCGATTCGGTACGCATGAGCCATTTCCCTGCGTGCCCACGTACCGCAGCGGCTGGGCTGTGCCGCGTCTCCCACCCACGAAGCGCGCTCAGCACCCTGCCTGGTGGGAAGTTGGCGGCAACCAAGATCATTTCGGGGAAGTGGCCCACGCTTCGTGCGAAACGTGGGCCACTTCCCCGAAATGATCTTGAGCCAACCGCAGGTCAGCCGGGGCCGTTCATGAGCCGGACAGCTTAAGCCTGGTTCATGATCAACTTGCAGAAATCGCCCAGCCTTCGCGCGGATCGTGGGCGATTCCTGCAAGTTGATCATGGTGCGGTTTCCGTGTCGTTTCACTCAGATCCAGCGGTCTGTCCGGCGCCGGAGCCTTTGAACAAACCTCATCGGGTACACCCAGCGAGCCCAGATCTCGAGATAATCCCAACTCCAGCGATGAGGCCTATTCAAACTCTTCGCGAGGTCGGCATTCGGGCGAGGTCCAGCCATGCCGGCGCGGCAGCCTCATAAGGGGCAGGCCATCTCAGGATCGTGAAGACTCCGGGGTGCTATAACCCCCTCAAGTTTTCACGATCTTACTGAAATACAGCAGCCGTCCCGAATGGCGTACATCCGGTCGTATCGGATAGTGAGGGACCAGCCTCTTGTCTCACATTGAGTACACCCTTTGGCGGACCTCACGCGGCAAGTCCCCACCTCACGCGGCAAGTTTGCCTTGCCTGGTAGGGATATGTCCCGCCTCGCACCCGACAGGGTGTACACAACGTGAGACGCACCCGCCTGCCATCCCGAACAGACTCCAGCCCCACCGCAGGGCCCCGCTTAACCCGTCCCCGCAGCGGGCTCCGACGCCAGGGGCGGCCGGGCAACGAACTCGATGATGGCCAGCGCCACCAGCAGAATCAGAGCCAGGAGCAGGACGACCAGGACGGTCGGCTGGTACCAGAACACGAATCCCAGAACGATGGCCACGACCACGGCGACCCGCAGCAGCCTCCTGTGGTCGTACACCCAGGAGCCCACCGCACCGGTCCGCAGTCCTATGGCCTCGCCGCGCTCCCGCAGCCAGCCGATCGCTCCGCTGAGCCACATACGCACGCGAACGACGAACTCCGTCGGCCCGACGAGGAACCCACCCAGCGCCACGAGCAGCGCGACAACGGCGAAGGTACGCAACTGCACCTGGAGGAACCGCACCAGCGTGTCGTAGATCGCGGCCGCCGCATCGGGCGGCAGTTTATTTGGAGGTATGGAACTGAGGTAGATCGACCGGGCGATCGCAAGCCCCAATCCGAGCACCAGCATCGAGATCGCGACACCGATGCCGGCTCCGATCAGCATCCGCCGGCGGTACCTCGCGAGAAGCACACCCGCTGCGAGCAGCACGACCGCCAGGATGGGAAGCAGCACCGCGAGCTGGTTGAGCCACTGGTAGGCGATCTGCAGTGTGGCGAGATCCTTCGACTGGAAGATCTGGATCGTCGGGTGGATCGCCGGCACCTGGTTGATCAGAGTGAAGCCCGCGTTGCTCAGGTCCTTCTTCACCACGTCGATGAAGGGACCGAGGTCGAGGCTGACCACGCCGCCCTGAACCTTGAGCGCACCGCCCTGCCCTGACAGCGCCTGGATGATCGCATGATGCGCCACGCGGTTGGCCTGTACCCACACCGTGGAGAACTGATCGCTTCGTACGACGTTTGTCACCTGCGTGGTAACGAATCCCTTGATGGCGTTGGAGATCGTCCCACTGAGTCCACGCACCTGTGCCGCCACGACAGGGGGCAGCCGGGAGGCGATCGCGTCCAACGCCTGGCGAGTGAGGCCTTCGACATCGACCCGGCTGAAGATCGCCTGCGTGGCCTGGGTGGCCGCGGCGTCCTGAACGGCGGGTTCCTTCGCAAGCGGCGCCACGGTCGCGACGTACTGGTTCGTGTCCGAAACGGTGGTGTTGCTCCAGACCGCGACGAGCGCGAGCGGCGCGAAGATGCAGCCAAGTACGACGAGCAGGACCGCGATCGGCGTACGCCAGCGCCCAGTCGGGGGGTGTCGCTCAGACGGCGGGCCGGCGCCAGCCCCTTCGGCCTGGAGCCGTTGCGTCTCGGCCCTCGCATCCGCGAGTTCGACGCGCAGACGTTCCAGCTCGGCGCGCTCGTCGTCGCTGAGCGGTCCGCCGGGCGTCTCGTCACGGTTCGGCTCAGGTTCTGTCACACACGTTCCCCCGCAGCCGATCCTTGCCGCCGCGCGCGCGAACGCCCTCACCCTCGCCGGGTGAAGCGTCGGGTGCAGTGTGGGGTGAAACGTCGGGTGCAGCCGGGCGCCTAGCTAGCGCAGGAGGTCCAGCTGCAGGGCCCGCGCGATCGCTTCTCGCCGGCAGGTGGCGCCGAGCTTGCGGTAAAGCGTACGAAGGTGGGACTTCACGGTGTTCACGGACAGGCAGAGGTCCTGGGCGATCTCGTCGTTGGTGAGATGCGAGGGCAGGTAGCGCAGGACCGCCCGCTCGCTCGCGGTGAGCCGGACCATCTGCTCCGGGGCCTTCCAGGTGGCTGTCGGCTGGACGTCGAACCGGTGGAGCAGCGTGCTGCGGAAACCGGCGTGTGGCCCTTCGGGTGCGATCACGACGGTCAGCAGCGCGCGCACTCCGCGGCCGGCGTCGAGGAACACCCGGATCAGGCCGTTCTCCTCGGCGAGGGCGAGGGCGCGTTCGAGGAAGCCGGTCGCCTGGTCCTGCTCCCCGCGCCGGCGATGCGCGGTCGCTGCCACCAGGAGCGCGGCCACTGTGTCGAGGAGCCGCGTCGGTGCCGGCGTACCCGCGAAACACGGCGTCACCGCCGCCAGCGCCGCGTCCGGATCGCCCGCCGCGAGGTGCAGCCGCCCCCGCGCCACCGCCAGGGCCGCGGCCCCCTCTGACGGTCCGGCTGTGGGTCGCACCGTCACTGCCGAGGTCGCGAGGACCTGGCGGGCACGATCGGCGGTCGTGTCGTGGTTGCCCTCGTGCAGGAGGACCTCGAGTTCGAGGAGCGCGGCGTACCGCTCGACCACCGGACGCAGGCGTACGGCGGAATCCTTCGCGGCGGCGAGCTCCGCACGGGCCGCGTTGAGATCACCACGGTGCATGAGTACGCGCGCCCGGAGCAGGCTCAGGATCTCGGCGAGCGGCGGATCGCTCGGGCCGGTGTCACACCCGCCGTGACCGGCCGGTCGGTACGCCTCGAGCCGAGACCACGCCTGGTCGAGCCGGTCGCGTTCTATCTCGAGCTGGATCTGGGCGACGTCGTACACCACATCCACAGGATCTGGTCGAGTCGCTGGGATGGAGTCAGAGGCTGCTGGTCCGGCCGTCTGCCCAGCAGGCCCAATTGTCCCGGGCGGCCCAGCAGGCCCAGCAGGCCCGGGCGACGCGGGCCCGGGCGACCCCGGCGGCCTGGCCGTGAGGAGTCGCTCCGCCACCGCCAGCCGTCCCTCGACGGCGTTCACCAGCGCAAGCCAACCTTGCGCCCGGCGTTCCCAGGTGGTGAAGCCACCGTTGGCAAGGCGCGGGACCGCCTGCTCGAACGCCGCTCGCGCCGCGGAGAACCGGGCGTTCCAGAGTTCGGCGAGACCGAGCCAGTACGCCAGCGTGCCGCCGTCGTAAGGCTGCTTGGAGGTGAGCCCGGCGTCACGGGCCGCGTCGAGCAACCCCCGTGCGGTCGCCACCACCGCCCCATCGATCCGGCCACGCAGGCAGCCCTGCTGGAGCCGGAGTTCGGTGGCCTTCAGCCGGCGGCCAAGCAAGGTCGGGTTGACATCGGCCGGCGGGATCGCGCCGTCACCATTGTTCGATGCCGCCGCGAGCTCACCCTCGACACTGCGAATGAACGCCTCCGCGCCGTCAGGATCAGCCGCCCCCAGCCGGACCTGCGCGTACAGCGCGGCAAGCCCGGGGTTGGCGTGGATCTCCTCGGCCGGGATCTCGGCAAGCAGGGGTTCGAGATCGGCGCCCGCGCCGTTGGCGAAGGCACGGTGTCCGTTGCGGACGAGGATCCGGCCGGCGAGGCGCCAGTCGGAGGCGGCGACGGCATTCTGCCCGGCCTCGACCAGAAGGCCCTGCCCGGCAAACCAGTGCGCGGCCTGGCGGTACAGCCCAGGAATCTCGTCGGGGAGCTCACGGCGTAGCTGGTACGTAAGGAACTCCCGCAGCAGTGGGCCGTATTGATACCAGATCCGGTGCGGCCCGCAGGCGCTGACGAGGGCGTTCTCGCGGTCAAGCGTGTCGAGGGTCTGCGCACCGTCGTTGCCGCCGGTGAGCACGTCGGCGAGTTCGCCGCTCACGCGGTCGACCAGGCAGGTACGCAGGAGGAACATCCGCATCCTCGACGGTTGCGCGCCGAGGATCTCGTCGTTCAGGTAGTCGGCGACCAGCGGCTCATCCCCGGTGAAGGCGGTCAGGTCGCGCTGCCGGCGCGGCTGGGCCTGCCACCACAAGGTGGCGAGCCGGAGACCGGTCATCCAGCCGTCCGTACGCGCCAGGACGCTCGTGATCTCGTCCTGCGTGAGCTCCATCCCGAAGAGCGTGAAGAGATCCCTGGCCTCCTCGGGCGTACACGCGAGCTCCTTCGACCCCACGTCGGCAAGCTCCCCCGCGACCCGGAGTCGCGCGAGCGAGAGCAACGGGTGGCCCCGGCCAGACAGGACGAGCCGGAGGGTCGACGGCGCGTGCCGGAGTACGACCTCGAGCCCGGCCAGCAACCGCCAGTCGGTGGCCTCGTGGATCTGGTCGATGACCAGGGTGACCGGGGTATCGAGCTGGCCCACGGCGTCCAGGAAGAGTTCGGGAAACCGGTCACCACTTGGGTCATTCGTGGCCAGGCGGGTGAAGATCTCGCGATTCCGTCCGGGGCAGGCGCGGCGTAGCGATTCCACGACATATGACCAGAAGACCTTTGCTTCATTGTCATTCCGGTCGAACGACACCCACGCCGCGCGCCGTCGTGGCGACTGCCCGAGCCAGGAGGCAAGCAGGAGAGTCTTGCCAGCGCCGGCCGAGGCGTTCAAGACCGTGACCCGATGGGTGCGGATCGCTGCGTCGAGAAGGTCGAACAGCCGTGGCCGTGGGAGGACCGGCACAGATACCGTGGGCACCGACACCTTGGTGTCCAGCACGCTCTCCCGCCGGCTCGCGTCGACCGGGGTCCGTGGGCGCGGGATCAACTGGTCTGCCGGCGTACTCACCGACGTGCCAGCGTCAACTCCCAAGTCTCTAGCCATGCCTCCCTCCCCGGATCATGGCGACAGCCCACGCGATCCACCTCGGACCGTCATCCGCGAGCTTTCTTCGACTATGGGCCCTAGCCGTGAGTCGCGCGGGTTTTTTATATTGTTCACCGTCGCGGGAGTGCCGTACGGAAGACATTCACACCAGATTATTGTCGTGATCCGAAGGTTTATTGTCGTGACCCCGAATGGACATACCCACCCGCCGAAGGGCCTGAACGTCGCCACCATTTCCGGGTTCCAGTCCATGCCGGAGCGGGATTATCTGACAGATATTAGCTAGATTTGTATTTCTTCTGACTCCTCCAACAGATCATCCTTTCCTGTGGCAGACGGTGACTTCCCAACCGGATCTCCGGCCCCTGTCAACCGCACACGCCAATTCCTCACCATGCCGGCGAATTCAGCATGCTTCATGCGAAGTTGCCCGTCGCGGCATCGTGAAGGAGCGGGCGCCTTGCTTGGTGGTGTCTGCGGCAATGAGGCCGACTCATCTGCGCCGGGTCAGAGTGCACCGCGGGTGCTGTCTCACATTGCGCACACCTTGTCCGGTGCGAGACAGGGCCTGGCTTCTCACTGTCCGATACAACCGGGTGTACGCCGTTCGAGATGACCGCCACCTCACACGGCAACTCTTCACAAAGCACGCTCAATTCGCCTTACCTGGTGACAACTCGGCGCAACGAGGACCCGAACTGGTCCCAAATCCGTCGTGCCTCATTAAGACCGTGAAAACTTCAGGGGGTCATTGCACCCCAAAGTCTTCACAATCTGGGATGGCCTGGCCATCGCCCACCAAAGGCTCGGCATTCGAGGATTGTGAAGGATTTTGGTCACATAGCGACGAGAACCCTTCCCAATCTCGATCCCGCTCTTAGGCTCTCAGTCTGGTCGCCGCTGGAACTTCCCCCGCCAGCGGTTGGGTGCGGGCAGCGGCGATGGTTCCGCCTCCGCCGGCGGCACCTCCACCGGCGGCGTGGCGGGGGACGCGTTCGCGGGCGGCTGAGGCAGTCTCTCCGACTGCAACGACGCCGGCTGGAACGACGGCGGCTGGATCGACGGCGGCGGGAGTGACGCCGGCCCGACCACGCGGCCCGGCGCCATCGCCGACGGCAGGGGTTGCCCAGCAGGAAGCCGACCGGCCGCCAGGTCGGAGGGCCGAATCACCCCGGGTTGTTCCATCTCCCGCAGGATTTCAGGACCACAGTCGCCAAGACGCGGGCTTCCCGGGTCGCGCGGATCGACGAGGACGAACGCAGTCGGCGAGAGCGCCTGCAGGAAGGTGGGTTCGACGCCGAACTCGTAGACCCGCTGGTAGCCCATCGACTGGCTCTCTGACGTTCCCTCCTGCTCCGAACGGCTCTCACCCGAACTCACCGTGGTGCTCCGCCCGGTCGTCGTCGTCCGCTGGCCACCGCGGTTACGCGTACCAGAGTCGTGCGGGAAGTCCATAACCGCGCCGTAGTGGTAATTACGGGTCTTCGACCACTGCTTGCCGGTGCTCACCGAATCCTGGTTGGTGGCGCTTTCGCTTCGCGACGTACCAACAGAGGTTGACAGGCTGCTGCTCCGCGAGACCGTGAACCGGCTGAGCACCAGCCGATGGTCGCGCCCGATGAACGTCGCCGCCTGCTCCGCCTCCCTGGCGTTACCGAGCCGCATGAACATCACGGCCTCGCCGCCACCGAGGAGTTCGACGGCATCCTCACGCAGATGCCGGAAGAACACCACCAGCCGGACACCTCGCCGGCGGGCCAGCTGGTCGAGCCGCTCGATGTGGGTACGCCGGAACCGATCCGCCCCCACCACGACCAGGACACGTCCGCTGGTCTGCTCCTCATGCCGCAACCGGTGCAACAGGACCTGGAACACCACGTGGGCAAGCAACTCCCCCGCCAGGTCTCCCACGCGTTCCGACAGCTCCCAGACCCGCAACGAAGGGGAGCCGTCCACGCCGTCCACGAGCGTGCCCGCGGAATCCTTCGCCCGGCCGGTCCCGCCATCGGCTCCAGCTCCCGGCTCCAGCGCGGCCAGCCGCTGCAACGCCGCCGCCAGCCGGAACAACCGGGCCTCGGTCGACCGTCGCGCGCCCTCGCCCAGCAGGTCCACCAGGGCGGCGTACTCCTCCCGCTCGAGGACCTCGGGCCGCGGCTCCTGATAGGCGACCACGCGAACCGCGGCGTGGAGCCGGGTGAAGCTGACCGGCCCACGCAGGGTGCCGCAGATCTGCTCGATGAGCGTCGCGTCCAGAGTCTTGTCGCCACCGGCCGAACGATCGCGTTCGGAGACGTGGACCGCCTCGGCGACGACGCCTCCCACGTCTTCCGGAGTCAGGCCGGTCAGCAGCCCGACCGCCGCGAGGTCGTGGGGCAACAACGCCGCGTCGACGGTACGGCGTTCGTCCATCGCCTTGCGGACCAGCCCGTGGCAGATACCGTCCTGCGACAGGTCGACCACGGTCACGGTCGCGCCGGTCCCGAGCAACGATCCGGCCACGCTGAGCAGCAGCGACTCGCATCCCGACGGATCCCCGCCGTAGACGTCGACCCGGTGCGTCGTGACCGGACGCAGCGGCTCCCAGCGCTCGGGGCGGCTTTCGGCGGCGAGGCCGTTCTCGTGTTCGGACCGGCGGCGGGCCCATTCGCGGGTGGCCGCGAGGACCTCCTGCTGCTGGGTGAGGAGGTCACTCCGCCATCTGCGGTACCGCAGGTCACCCCACCACGGCAGGACCGCCGGACGGAGCGCGAAGTACCCGACGACCACCGTGGCGACGATCAGGGTGGCCGTCACCCAGCCGGCGTACTCCCACGACAGCGCGGTCGAGAGCCAGGCGGCACCTCCGATGACCACAACGCCGCAGGCCCGGCGTACGTGCGACCACCACCCCTGCGGCGATCTGTCGCGGCGGCCCGCGAGCCGGGCCAACCACGGCGCGGTCGGCGGCGGGAGTCCGGGTGGCTGCTCCTCGAACGGCACGGGGAGGGACGTCTCGGGCGCCCGGAGCTCCCAACCCCAGCGTTCACCGTGGATACCCGCGCCGCCGCCCGCGTCGTTCTGACCCGAGCTTTCGGGCGTACCCGTCATGAGGCGGTGACCACCGTTCCGTGTGGGCGCGACGCGGCTTCGGCGGCCTCTGCCGGCGGCGCCGCGGGCCAGTCAGGAAAGACCCCTTCACCGCACCCGAGGGACGCGAGTTCCCTCTCCGCAGCGGCGCTGACCTCGGTGGCGGCGCGGCCACGCTCGTCACGTTCGGCATCGTCCGCCGGCGCGAACCGCCGCGCACAGCCGCGGCAGTGGAGGACGCCGTAGGCGGACCAGGCACCGCAGGTACGGCAGAACCGGCATTCCAACCAGGTGCGCTGCTCGTCAAGGACCCGGCGCGCGGCCACCGCCTTCTCCCATCGCTCACAGCACTGCGTGAGGACGCGTTCGAGCTCGGCGTCGGGCACCGTCAGGCCGCCGGCCGCGAGGGCCGCCTCGACCAGCCGGCGTTCCGCGCGGCGCACCTTCAGGGACGCGGCTCCCTCAGCACCCACCGTGAGCACGAGTGGATACCACCCGAGCACAACTAGTAATAGGGAATCGCCGCTGGCATGCCGCCACTGCCGGCGGAGGACGGGCAGCCCTGGCTCGGAGTCGCCCTCGGCATTGACGACGGTCCAGCTGCCGTCGCCGCACACGGCCCGGTCGAGGAGGTCACGGTGCACGTCGTCGAGGTGTGGCACCGGCAGGGCGAGGTGGCCGTACGAACGACCGACCCATGGTTTGCGCTGACCTGAGCGGCTACCTGGCCGACTCGGAAGGATGACGGTACGCCCGCTCACGGTGCGGCCGGCGGAGCCTCGCACCGGCGTCCGCACCGGCGCGGCCTTGCCTGCGGATGGTCGCATTGGGCCTCCCGACGATGACTCCGTGCGACAGGGTACCCGTGGACTGGCCCGGAACGCGGCGTTCGTCCTGGCGACAACCCGACCGAAACCCGGGCGGCGTACCGCGAGGCAGCCCATCAATCACAGGACGGTCGGTTGCGGACAGCCACCGAGCCCACACGGATCATGACGCAATGCAGGCTTGACCTAACAAAGAGTGAGAACCCAGCTTGACAGGAAGGCGCATCTCCTACAGGCTCGCCGGGACCCATCGTGCCAAGATCCGCTGAGAACGGCTGCGGAAGGCAGGAGGAACGTCGATGCGGGACGTCCAGAAAGGCCGGAAGTCGTGGCTGGAACGCCTGACCTCACCTCCCGAGTCGGAGGGTGACGACGGCTTTCAGAACGAGCCGCACCCGTTCGAGCGCACCCTTGAGACGGGCGCCCCGCCCTCGCGTGAGCCGAACTTTCCGGAGGGTTTCGAGGCGTTCGCCCCACCAGGGCTTCGCCCGCCGCCGTCTGACGACCTGCGGAGTGCGCCTCCGGAGCGGTCCCACGAGCTGCGAAACAGCTTGCCGAGCGACCGGCCCCACCGGCCCGACCACGCACCAGGTCCGATCTTCGACGCCAAGTCGGAAGACACCATCCGGGTGCCGGCGCCGCTGCCATCGGCTCCGCCCAACGCCGTTCCCTCCAACGCCGCGCCCGCGCCGCGTGATATCTGGGAAGGTCCTGTGACCCCGACCCGCACCGAAGAAACCAACCAGTCCTCTGAGAGTTCGCGGCTGTCGAGCACACCACCGCCGCCCGCGCCGAGCCTCTCGTGGCAGCCCGAGCCGAGCTCCGACCTGCGCAGCAGCTTCACGATCGAGGATTCCGCGCCGGAGCTGTCGGTGACAGTCGACGAGGACGACGAGCTCTCGGGCCCGAGCGAGGCCGAGCAGATCGAGGCCGCCCGCAAGCGTCACATCGACGAGCTGCAGCACCGCTGGTTGGTCACCCAGGCTCAGCTCCTCGACGACCCGAGGGACGCGGTGCGCGAGGCCGGCCTCCTGATCGGCGACGCGATGCAGTTCGTGACCTCGACGTTCACCGACCACCGCGACCGCATCGAACGCGAGTGGAAGAACAACGACAGCATGAGCACCGACGAGCTGCGGATGGTTATGCGGCGTTACCGCAACCTCTTCCAGTACGTCCTGGCCGCGTCTCAGCTGCCGGAACTCTAGAAGTCGGCGCAGACGCGTAGAAGCTCCTCGACGACGCCGTGTGGGCGGGGTTCCACACGGCGTCGTCGTTGTCTGAGCCACGTTGTCCACAAAACAGATACCTCCAGGACGTACGCAGTTGGACCCGACGACTAGGCTTGGACCTCGAAGCCGGCAGACGGTCCAACGATCATGGTGAGCGGAAGAGGCGATTAACGCCGTGGCGTCCCAGTCCTCGCACAACGACCCGCTGTCCCAGTTCGGGACGAACGAGTGGCTCGTCGACGAGATGTACCAGCGCTACCTCAAGGATCCGAACTCCGTCGACAAGGCCTGGTTGGCCTTCTTTCGCGACTATCAACCCGAAAGCAACGGACGCGGTCGCGGCGGCGAAGCAGTGGTCACCAGCGCTCCGAGCAGCCCGGCAGCGGCTCCGTCGAGCAGCCCGCCGCAGCCCTCTGAGAGCGCCGCACCGTCGGCCCAGCGCGCAGCGGTGAGCACACCGTCACGGCCAGCTCCCGCCGCACCCGCCAAGCCGACGCCCACCCCGGCGCCCGCAAAGCCCGCCCCCAGCACGCCGGCGGCACCTGCCAAGCCGGCGCCCGCCAAGCCTGCACCCAGCGCGACTCCTGCCGCCACGGTCGCGCCGGCACAAGCCGAGCTCGTGCCCCTGCGCGGCGCCGCGGCACGTACCGCCAAGAACATGGACGAAAGCCTCACCGTCCCGACGGCCACCAGCGTGCGCCAACTCCCGGTGAAGCTGCTCATCGACAACCGCATCGTCATCAACAACCACCTGGCCCGCTCCCGCGGTGGCAAGGTGAGCTTCACCCACATCATCGGCTACGCGATCGCCAAGGCCGCCCGGTCGATGCCCGAGATGACGTACGCCTACACCGAGGTCGACGGCAAGCCGACCCTGGTCAAGCCGCCTCATCTGGCGCTCGGGCTCGCGATCGACATCCAGAAGAGCGACGGCACCCGTCAGCTCCTGGTGCCCAACATCAAGAACGCCGAGACCCTCGACTTCGCGTCGTTCTGGGGCGCCTACGAGGACGTCGTACGCCGCGCCCGCACCAACAAGCTCACCGTCGCCGACTTCCAGGGCACGACGATCAGCCTCACCAACGTCGGCACGGTCGGCACGACCCACCCGGTCCCGCGCCTCATGTCAGGCCAGAGCGCCATCATCGGTGTCGGCGCGATGCAGTATCCCGCCGAATACCAGGGCGCGGCCGAAGAAACCATGAACCGCCTCGCGGTGAGCAAGGTCATGACGATCACGTCGACCTATGACCACCGCGTCATCCAGGGCGCGCAGTCTGGAGAGTTCCTCCGCCGGGTCCACCAGCTTCTGCTCGGCGACGAAGACTTCTACGACGACATCTTCGCGGCGCTCCGGATCCCCTACGAGCCGGTGCGCTGGGTCTCCGACATCCCGGCGTCGCACGATGACGAGATCGGCAAGCAGGCGCGGGTGCTGGAGCTGATCCACGCCTACCGCGTGCGTGGCCACCTCATCGCCGACACCGACCCGCTCGACTACAAGGTCCGCCGGCACGCCGACCTCGACGTCGTGACGCACGGCCTGACGCTGTGGGACCTCGACCGGGAGTTCGCCACCGGCAGCTTCGGCGGCGGCAAACGGTTCATGATGCTCCGGCACATCCTCGGTCTGCTGCGGGACGCCTACTCCCGCACAATCGGTATCGAGTACATGCACATCCAGGAGCCCGAGGAACGCCGCTGGATCCAGGACCGCGTCGAACGCCCGCAGGACCGCCTGCCCCGCGAGGAGCAGCTCCGTATTCTCGCCAAGCTCAACCAGGCCGAGGCGTTCGAGACGTTCCTCCAGACCAAGTACGTCGGTCAGCGGCGGTTCAGCCTCGAAGGCGGCGAGTCGGCGATCGCATTGCTCGACGAGATCTGCGAGCAGGCCGCGATGGCCGACCTCGACGAGGTCACGATCGGGATGGCGCACCGCGGGCGGCTCAACGTCCTCGCCAACATCGCTGGCAAGAGCCCGGCACACATCTTCCGCGAGTTCGAGGGCAACATCGACCCGCGCACCATCCAGGGCTCCGGTGACGTCAAGTACCACCTCGGCGCGGAGGGTGAGTTCTCCGCCGAGAGCGGCGCCCGGATCAAGGTGTCGGTCGCCGCTAACCCCTCCCATCTCGAGGCGGTCGACCCGGTCCTCGAGGGCATCGCCCGCGCCAAGCAGGACATCCTCAACCTCGGCCTCGAATACCCCGTGCTCCCCGTCCTCGTCCACGGCGACGCGGCGTTCGCCGGACAGGGTGTGGTCGCCGAGACCCTCAACCTCTCGCAGCTGCGCGGCTACCGCACGGGTGGCACGATCCACGTGATCGTCAACAACCAGGTCGGCTTCACCACCTCGCCCACGGCCTCCCGCTCGTCCACCTACTGCACGGACGTCGCGCGGATGGTCCAGGCACCGATCTTCCACGTCAACGGCGACGACCCCGAGGCCTGCATCCGGGTGGCGCGGCTGGCGTTCGAGTACCGCCAGCAGTTCCACAAGGATGTCGTGATCGACGTCATCTGCTACCGCCGGCGTGGTCACAACGAGACCGACGACCCGTCGTTCACTCAGCCGCGCATGTACGACCTGATCGAGCAGAAGCGGTCGGTCCGCAAGCTCTACACCGAGGCTCTGATCGGCCGTGGTGACATCTCCGTCGAGGAGGCCGAGCAGGCGCTGCGCGACTACCAGGAGCGGCTCGAGCGGGTGTTCGCCGAGGTCCGCGCCGCCAAGACCGCACCGCCCGAGGACTACATCACGGTCCCGGAATACCCCGAGAAGCCTGCCGCAGAGCTCCAGACCGCGGTGCCGTTCGAGGTGCTGAAGAAGATCGCCGACGCGCACGTCTCGGCACCGGAAGGGTTCACCGTCCACCCCAAGGTCCTGCCACAGCTCCAGCGCCGGGCGGCCGCGATCACCGAAGGGCCGATCGACTGGGGCACCGCGGAGATCGTGGCGTTCGGCTCCCTGTTGATGGCGGGCCGACCGGTGCGCCTCGCCGGCCAGGACAGTCGCCGGGGGACGTTCGTCCAGCGGTTCGCCACCATCATCGACCGGCAGACCAGCGAGGAGTGGAGCCCGCTCCAGCACCTCGACGACTCGCAGGGGCCCTTCTACGCCTATGACTCGCTGCTCAGCGAGTTCGCGGCGATGGGCTTCGAGTACGGCTACTCCGTGGCCCGTCCCGACGCGCTCGTCTGCTGGGAGGCACAGTTCGGCGACTTCGCCAACGGCGCCCAGACGATCATCGACGAGTTCATCTCGTCAGGCGAGGCAAAGTGGGGCCAGAATTCCGGGGTCGTCCTCCTGCTCCCGCACGGCTATGAGGGCCAGGGGCCCGACCACTCGTCCGCGCGGATCGAGCGGTTCCTGCAGATGGGCGCCGACGGTTCCATGACGATCGCCCAGCCCTCGCTGCCGTCCAACTACTTCCACCTGCTGCGCTGGCACACGCTCGGCGCCGCCCACCGGCCGCTGATCGTCTTCACTCCGAAGTCGATGCTGCGGAACAAGGCCGCGACGAGTCATCCGTCCGAGTTCACCCAGGGCACCTTCCGCCCGGTGATCGGTGACGACACGGTCGACCCGAGCGCGGTCACTCGCGTGTTGCTCAGCTCGGGCAAGATCGGCTGGGAGCTGTTCGCCGAGCGCAAGCGGCTCGAAGGCGACCACCCCCGCACCGCGATCGTCCGTGTGGAGCAGCTGAGCCCGCTTCCGGCGGAGCAGATCAAGGCCGAGCTGGCAAAGTACCCGAACGCCAGCGACGTGCGGTGGGTGCAGGACGAGCCGACCAACCAGGGACCGTGGCCGCACATGGCGCTCAACCTCGTTCCTCAGTTGGACGGCCGCCAGGTCCGTCTGGTCTCGCGTCAGGCCTCCGCCGCCCCCGCGGTGGGCTCCGGCTCCGTGCACCGGACCGAGCAGTCGACGCTGCTCGGCGAGGCGTTCGCCTGACCCAGCCCGCCACCGGAGTTCAGCGTGTACTTCACCGACCGCGGCATCGAGGAGTTGGCCGACCGGCGAGGCGAGGAGGAAGTCAGCCTCGCCTGGTTGGCCAACCGCCTGCAGGAGTTCGTCGATCTCAATCCTGAGTTCGAGACGCCGATCGAACGCCTGGCGACCTGGCTCGCCCGCCTCGACGACGAAGACGAGTGACGGGCCTGCCCGATGGCTGGCGGCTTCGGCGACCGGCGGGCCGTACGCCGAGTCCTCCGCGCTGATCAGGCGGAGGTGAATGCCCGCGCGTGGCCGTTCACGCTGCCCCCGGTCGCGCAGCTGCTTCGCGAGGGATTGGAACTCCCGCCGGGTGTGACGTTCCTGGTCGGCGAGAACGGCACCGGAAAGTCGACGTTGGTCGAGGCGATCGCGATGGCGTTCGGACTCTCCCCTGAGGGCGGATCAACCGGCGCCGCCCACTCGACCCGCTCGACGGAATCCCCACTACACCGGGCCATCCGACTGGAGCGCGGCCTGGGTGCGCCACGATGGGGCTTCTTCCTTCGCGCCGAGACGATGCATGGCTTCTACACCTATCTCGAGGAGAACCCCGGCCGGCGAGCCGAGCGCTTCCACCGGCTGAGCCACGGCGAGTCGTTCATCGAGATCCTGCGTACCCGCTTCGACTCCCCCGGGCTCTACTGCCTCGACGAGCCCGAGTCGGCGCTGTCGTTCTCCTCGTGCCTGGCCCTGATCGGCGTACTCGACGAACTCGCCCGCGGTGGCGGCCAGGTCCTGTGCGCGACACATTCCCCGCTGCTCACCGCCCTTCCCGGTGCGCACATCCTGGAGGTCGGCGACTGGGGCATCCGCCCGGCAGCCTGGGACAACCTGATGCTCGTCGAGCACTGGCGCAGCTACCTCACCGACCCCCGGCGCTACCTCCGCCACGTACTCACTGACTGATCCCTCTGACAACTCGGGCCTCAGCGCGCGAGCCAGGCGCGGGCGGTCCTCGTCAGTTCGACGAAGCCGAGCTTGCTGAACAACGCGAGCTCCGCTTCGGCCTCCGGTGAGGCGTACGCCAACAACCGGTCGACTCGTGCCAGGTGCAGCCACTCAGCCACCTGCCCGAACAGCCAGGTAGCGACGCCACGCCGGCGATAGGCCTCATCGACGTGAAGGTTCCCGATGTCGGCCCAGCGGTCGAGTCGACCCACCCGCTCGGCGTCGGCGAGGCTCTCGACCTCGATGTAGCCGATCTGCCGCTCGCCAAGGTGCGCGGTGAACCGCGTGCCGTTGATGCCAACCGAACGTCGCGCGGCCAGACCGGGGACGGTCGGCTCGCCCGGACGCGGCAGGTTGTCGACCCGAGCGAGTAGGACGACCTCGGTGTCGCCGACGTGGACGAAGCCGGCGCGTTCGTAGATGGCCCGGACGTGCGGCCACACGTCGGGCACACCGTAGATGGACGGCGCTGGCAATGACCCGTCGGCAAACCGCCGGCCGACCTGCCACCGATCGAGCTGGGCCAGGCAGGCCGCCGCGAGCGCATCGCCGACCGCCTGAACGTCTGCCCACGGCGAGTACGGCGACCAGCACACCAGCCAGCGGATCTCCCCGGTGTCGCGGAAACTCTCGCTCACCCGGTCGTCCTTCGGAGGAGATGGGCGGCCGCGACCAGACGCTCGTGCTGATAGGCGACCAGGGTCGCACGTTCGGTGACCCACGGGTCCTGGATGAACTCGCGCGGCTCGCGTTCGAGTTGGTTCAGCACTGCACTGACCGACACGGACATGCCGGGGATGACGGCCTGGATGTGGCCGTTGATCAGGTTGGTGAGCTGCTCGCGGTCGCTGCGACGGAACGGGCGCACCTCGACTGCGGACATGAGCGAACCTCCACGGAAAACGGCGCAGATCGCGCTATCGAATGGAGGCCGCTACCGGTGCGGCACACCGCGAGACTAGCAGTCGACGACTCAACGCGTGAAGACAATCTTGCCGAAGAGGTCGCCCTCGGCCATGGTGGCGAACCCCTTCCGGGCATCGGCGAGCGGCAGCGCCTGATCGATCACCGGTCGTACGCCGGTCTGCTCGCACAGCCGGAGCAGGCTCGCGAGCTCGTCCCGCGTTCCCATCGTCGATCCGACCACCCGCAGCTGCAGGAAGAAGACACGGTTGAGTTCGGCCGGTGGGTTGAACCCGCTGGTCGCGCCGCAGACGACGAGTGTCCCGCCCGGGCGGAGCGACTTCAGCGAGTGGCTCCAGGTCGCCTCGCCCACCGTCTCCATCACGGCGTCCACGCGTTCGGGCAATCGTGTGGCGGGTTCGAACGCCGCGTCCGCGCCCAACTCCGTGACGGCTCGGGTTCGCTTCGACTCAGTCCGGCTCGTCACCCAGACCCGGTAGCCGGCAGCCTTCGCCAGCACGATCAGGGCGGTCGAGACGCCGCCGCCAGCGCCCTGGACCAGGACCGTCCCGCCTGGGCGGAGCCCGGACTGGGTGAAGAGCATGCGGTACGCCGTGAGCCAGGAGGTCGGCAGGCACGCCGCCTCCTCGAAACTGAGCCCGGCCGGCTTGGGTAGCAGATTCGCCCGCGGCACCGCCACCCGCTCGGCGAAGGTGCCCTGATGGCGTTCGGACAGCAACGAACGGTGGGGATCGAGCGTTTCGTCACCGCGCCAGTCAGGGTCGCTGATGACGGCGTGAACGACGACCTCGTTGCCGTCCTCGTCGACACCGGCCGCGTCGCAGCCGAGGATCATCGGCAGCTGCTTCTCCGACAATCCCACCCCACGAAGGGACCACAGGTCGTGGTGGTTCAGCGCGGTCGCGCGTACGTCGACCAGGGTCCATCCATCGGGCCGGTCAGGCTCGGGGCGCTCACCGAGTTCGAGAGCGGCGAGCGGATCAGCGGCGTCAATCCGGGCGGCATAGGCGGCGAACACAGTCTGACCCTACCCAAGCAGACACTCAGATTCGCGAGTTGCCGCTCGGTTGGTCACGTGAACCGGTGAACGAGTGCGGCCAACCCGTTCTGTTTTCGCCTACCAGAGCGACGATCCGGCCGCGATGCAAGGCGAGATTGACATTTCTCGACCGCGCCGAAGATTCGCACGCGAAAACGCCCACCTGCTCGAGGTGGGCGTTTTCGCGTGCGGATCTTCGGCGTAACCCCTTTACCGCCGGGCGAGACCTTCCCGCCGCGCGGTCTCCGCAACGGCCGTGGCCACCGAGGGCACGACCTGCGCGTCGAACGGCGACGGGATGATGCGGTCGGGCGCCAGGTCCTCGCCCACCAGCTCGGCCAGGGCGTTGGCGGCGGCCAGCTTCATTCCCTCACTGATCTGCCGCGCACGGACGTCGAGCGCTCCACGGAACACACCAGGGAACGCGAGAACGTTGTTGATCTGGTTCGGGTAGTCAGAACGCCCGGTGGCGACGACGGCCGCGTGCCGGGCAGCGATGTCCGGATGGACCTCGGGCGTGGGATTAGCCAGGGCGAAGACGATGGAGTCGGCCGCCATCGCGGCGATCGCCTCCTCCGCGACCTCACCGCCGGAGACACCGATGAAGATGTCGGCACCCGCCAGCACGTCCGCGAGAGAGCCAGAACGGCCTTCCGGATTGGTCGTCTCGGCGAGCACGCGTTTGACCGGGCTGAGGTCGGTGCGATTCAGGTGGATCGCACCGCCGCGGTCGGTGACCACGATGTCTTCGATACCGGAGGCCAGCAGGATCTCCGCGACGGCCACGCCAGCAGCGCCGGCGCCGGAGATCACGACCCGAGCGTCGATCGGCTTCCGGCCGGTCAACTCGAGTGCGTTGGTGAGTGCCGCGAGCACCACGATGGCGGTGCCATGCTGATCGTCGTGGAAGACCGGGATGTCGAGCCGGTCGCGCAGACGGCGTTCGACTTCGAAGCACCGCGGCGCGGAGATGTCCTCGAGGTTGATCCCACCGAACGCCGGTGCCAGGCGTACGACCGTCTCGACCAGCTCGTCGACGTCAGTGCACGCGAGGCAGATCGGCACCGCGTCGACGCCGCCGAACTTCTTGAAAAGAAGGGCTTTGCCCTCCATCACGGGAAGTGCGGCTTCGGGGCCGATGTCGCCAAGCCCGAGCACCGCGGTGCCATCGGTGACGACCGCGACGGTGCGGGACTTCCAGGTGTAGTCGTGAACGAGGTCGGGTTGCTCCGCGATTGCCGTGCACACCCGGGCCACACCTGGGGTGTACGCGAGTGAGAGATCATCGCGCCCACGCAGGGGTACGGCCGAGGCGACCTCGAGTTTTCCGCCGCGGTGGAACGCATACGCCGGGTCGATGTCATCTGACTCAATCGAGGCAGCCACCGAACTCACCGGCATGGAAGGTGACGGGACGAATGGATCGGTCAAAGGCTCTGCAGACATTCGGGGACCCTGAGGTAGGTGAACGGTGCGGCCAGGCATCGCCCGGCCGGTTAACCGTGGACGGATCGGGACAACGCCCTCGACGACCAGGTCCGGGTCGGTCGCGGTGCCAAACGGGGGTCGCCCGTATGAGCAAGAGTCTGTCATACCATGTGTCGACCTCGCGGGGCACAACTGGTAACACCTCTGCACTCAGGGTTACCGGCCGGCACACAAACGGCACCAGATGATGGCGCTTGACGTGTAACCGGAACGGAACTCCGAGATGCCACCGTCAGGACACCATGCCCGCCCGGCATGGACTTATAGAGCCCGATCTGACCCTAGAAGGACGTAGTCATGACCAGGCAGCTCACCCGTCGCGCGCTTGCGTCGTGCGCCGCGATCTTGGCAGTCACCTCCGCGCTCGCGGCCTGTGGCAACACCACTACGGACGGCGGCGCGAGTTCCAAGCCCACGAGCACGACCACGGCCGAAGCCTCGCTCGCTTCCCTGGTGCCCGATGCCATCAAGTCCGACGGAGCCATCCGGGTCGGGACAGACGCGTCATACGCACCAAACGAATTCCTCGACGCCGACGGCAAGACCGTGATCGGTATGGACGTCGAAATCTTCGACGCGATCGCCGCGAAGCTGGGCCTTAAAGTCCAGTGGGTGCCGTCGCAGTTCGGCGACATCATCCCGGGCGTGCAGTCCGGCAAGTACGAAGCGGGCGTCTCGTCGTTCACGATCAATGACGAACGCAAGCAGCAGACGCTGATGATCTCCTACTTCAACTCGCCCATCCAGTGGGTGACCGCCAAGGGCAACCCCAAGAAGGTCTCCCTCGACAACGCCTGCGGCCTGCGGATCGGCGTCCAGAAGGACACCGTTGAGGTGCCTGACCTCCAGGAGCGGTCGAAGGCCTGCGAGTCCGCCGGCAAGTCCGCCATCCAACTCGACCAGAACCCCGACCAGGGCCTGGTCACCACCAGCGTCGTCACCGGCAAGAACGACGCCATGACCGCCGACCTGCCGATCGCGGTGTACGCCGTGGCGCAGAGCCAGGGCAAGCTCGAGATCCTCGGTGAGCCGTACGGCAATGCCCCCTACGGCATCACCGTCAACAAGGACGAGGACAAGTTCGCCGAGGCGATCCAGAAGGCGACGCAAGCCATCATTGACGACGGCACGTACGCCAAGATCCTCACCAAGTGGGGTAACGACAAGGGCGCGATCACCACCGACCAGGTGCAGGTCAACCCGTCGGTGTCATGAGCGACATCGTCAATACGACCACCACCGAGCGGCCCGACGCCCTCAGGGCGGTGCCGGTCCGGCACCCCGGGCGTTGGGTCGCCACGGCGGTCATCCTCGTCCTCGTCGCGATGTTCGCGCACATGGTGCTGACGAACGACGCGTTCCAATGGGGCTTCATGGCGAAGAACGCGTTCGCCGGACCAGTCCTCGAGGGTGCCCGCAACACCGTGCTCCTCACGGTCGTCTCGATGGCGATCGGTATCGCCATGGGCGTCATCCTGGCGATCATGCGGTCGTCGACCAACCCGATCCTCGCCAGCATCGCGTGGGTCTACATCTGGTTCTTCCGCGCCGTTCCCCGGGTCGTCCTGCTGGTGTTGTTCGGGAACCTCGGAATTCTCTATGCCCGCTTCGAGATCGGGATTCCGTTCGACTGGCTGATCGCCGACCTTCTCAACATCGACCTGAGCGGAAGGTTCTTCGGCTTCGACGCCCGCACGCTGATCAGCGGGTTCGTCGCCGCGACGCTCGGCCTGGCCCTGTCGGAGGCCGCGTACATGGCCGAGATCGTCCGGGCCGGCATGCAGTCGATCCCGCAAGGTCAGGTTGACGCCGCGGAGTCGCTCGGCATGTCGCGCTCGCTCACCCTGCGCCGGATCATCCTGCCGCAGGCGATGCGGGTGATCATCCCACCGACAGGCAACGAAACGATCGCCATGATCAAGGACACCGCCCTGGTGGCCTACGTGCCGGCGTACGAACTCTGGTTCCAGCTGCAGGGCATCGGCAGCCGTACCTTCCAGGTCTTCCCGATGCTGGTTGCCGCGTGCCTGTGGTACCTCGCGCTCACGAGCGTCCTGATGGTGGTCCAACACTTCATCGAACGACACTTCACCAAGGGCTCCCGCACCGACTCGGCGCGGCTGCGACTGGCCCGCGGCGGGGCAGGCGGTGCATGACAATGGACGTAGGTATTCCCAGCACCGCCGGTCCGATGGTGAAGGCGGAAGGCGTTCACAAGCGGTTCGGCCGGCACGAGGTGTTGAAGGGCGTCAACCTGGAGGTCGCGACCGGCGAGGTCTGCTGCGTCATCGGGCCGTCCGGGTCGGGCAAGTCGACTTTCCTCCGCTGCATCAACCACCTGGAAAAGATCGACAACGGCCGGCTGTGGGTTGACGGGCAGCTGGTGGGCTACGTGCAGCGTGGCGAGAAGCTGTACGAACGCAAGCCGCGCGACGTCGCGGCCCAGCGGCGCGAGATCGGCATGGTCTTCCAGCAGTTCAACCTCTTCCCGCACATGACGGCGCTCGAGAACGTCATGGAGGCGCCCGTCCGGGTACGCAGGGAAACCCGGGCAACCGCCCGTGAACACGGCGTACGCCTCCTCGATCGGGTCGGGCTGGCCAGCCACCTCGACAAATACCCCACCCAACTCTCGGGCGGCCAACAGCAGCGGGTCGCGATCGCCCGTGCGCTTGCCATGCGCCCGAAGCTCATGTTGTTCGACGAGCCCACGTCGGCGCTCGACCCCGAACTCGTCGGCGAGGTCCTTGACGTCATGCGCCAACTCGCCCTTGACGGCATGACAATGGTGGTCGTCACGCACGAGATGGGCTTCGCGCGGGACGTGGGCGACACGGTCGTCTTCATGGATGACGGCGCGGTCATCGAGTCGGGCAACCCGCAGGACGTCCTTGCCAACCCCCGGCACGAACGCACCCGAGCCTTCCTGCAGCGCGTCCTGTCACCAACGCCCAAGCCTTCCTGACCCACAGCAAAGCGGACGGGCCTGCCGAGTTGCCCCTTGCCCCGGAGAACCAAGCCATGGCGCCCGGGTGTGCGGGCACGGTGACGATGTGCTAGCCCATGTGAGGGTCCAAATGATCACGTATACGTGATCATTTGGCCGCCGAGGGGAGCCGCAAGAATGTCGCGGCGACGAGCCGCCTGGGCGCAGGTGCCAGAGACGGCGACAAGGAACCGCTGACGCAGGACACGAGATCAGCGTGCCCGCACTCGACCGCGTCGAAGGTGCCGGGCGACGGCGTTGAGGAGTCGGAACCGGTTGACGACAACCGCGACGAGGTCGCCGGGCGGCACCGCGCCCACCTGCCAGGAGTCCACCCCCTCGCGCGGGTTGTCGCGCTCCACCCACCAGCCCTCCGGCTCCCGCCGGACGAGCCGCTTGACCGAAAGAGGGCGCCCACCTGGTAGCCGGACCAGCACCAGGTCACCCGGGCGGGCGTCGCCGACGTACTTCACCAGCAGCCGGTCGCCGTCCCAGAGGGTTGGTTGCATCGAGCGTCCGCGGACGATCGCCAACCCGAACCGCGGCACAAGATCCCCCTCCGTCGACGTTTGGATCGAGGAGTAGTGTCGCAAGAAGTTCAAAAGAACCGAAGAAGGACGTCATTCAGGCACGGTTCGGAAGGAAGGACGAGGGATGCTTTCGCGTCTGATCGCACCGGCGGTGGAAGTCTCGGCGCACTGTGACCTGCCGTGCGGGGTCTACGACCCGGCACAGGCACGGATCGAGGCGCAGTCGGTCAAGGCGATCATCGAGAAGTACCACGCCAGCGACGACGCTGAGTTCAGGACGCGTGCGCTGATCATCAAGGAGGAGCGGTCCCAGCTGGTCAAGCACCACCTGTGGGTGCTCTGGACCGACTACTTCAAGCCGCCGCACTTTGAGAAGTACCCCCAGCTGCACGCGCTGTTCAACGAAGCGACCAAGCTCGCCGGGGCCTCGGGCACCAAGGGGTCCCTCGACGCGGCGGTCGGCGACCAGCTGCTCGCCAAGATCGACGAGATCGCCGAGATCTTCTGGGAGACCAAGAAGGCCTGAGCATGGCTCCGGTCACCGATGCCCTGGCATCGCACCGACTTGTCACCGCCGACGTGCCCGTCCCCTTCGGGGGCCGGGCACGTCGTGTTCTGGCGTCGCATGTGCCCCAAGTCATGACGCGGCGCAACCTAATCCATACCTTGCGTCCGCAATCGGCCGCCGCACGATAGTCTCCGGGCGTACGGTGGGGCTGTCTTGAGGACGACCAGACGGTGGAGGAGCACCCTGTGACCGATGTACCCGAGAGCGCCACGGCAGCGCGGGGCGATCACGAGAGGGACGTCGTCGAACTCGGCGTACCAGCCCGGACTGCCTACGTCTCGGTGCTTCGGACGACCGCGGCGGCACTGGCCGCGCGTCTCGACTTCACTCTCGACGAGATCGAGGACCTGAGGATCGCCGTCGACGAGGCCAGCGCACTCCTGCTCACCCAGGCGATCGCCGGCTCGCAGCTGTCCTGCCGCTTCGAGCTCTACGACAGCGAACTCGCGGTGGCGGTCTCGGTCCAGTCACGCAACCCGCGCGTTCCCGCTCGCAACTCCTTCGCCTGGACGGTCCTCACCGCGCTGGCGGGACATGTCGACACCATCATCGACTCTGAGGAGGGCCGGGCGACGGTCACCCTCACCAAGCGGGGCGAAGCCGCCGGCTCAGCCCGTTCGATGGTCTCCGGTGAGGTGCGCACCCTCGAGGACGCCCGCAACTCCCGCGCCCGCGACCGCCAGGGCACGAGCGAGCCGGACGCCTCGGTCAACGACAACGCTGCCTCGGCGGGCGGCACGGGTTCGTCCGGGCTGCCGCCGATGGGATCGGGCGCGGTAGACCAGTGATCGAGCATCCCGTACGAAGCGACCGGGGGGCGGCAGTGGACGACCTTCCCGGTCGGGCGAGCGTTAGCGACACCCGGATGCTCACGCGGGAGCTGTTCGAGCAACTTCGCCGGCTCCCACCCGACGACTCGCGCCGCGCCAAGATCCGCGACCGGCTCGTCGAGATGCACCTCCCCCTCGTCGAACACCTCGCCCGGCGCTTCCGCAACCGCGGCGAGCCCCTCGACGATCTCGTCCAGGTCGGCACCATCGGTCTCATCAAGTCGGTCGACCGGTTCGACGCCGAGCGGGGTGTGGAGTTCTCCACGTACGCCACACCGACCATCGTGGGTGAGCTCAAGCGACACTTCCGAGACCGCGGCTGGGCGATCCGCGTACCCCGCCGACTGCAGGAGCTCCGCCTCTCCCTCGCCACCGTCACCGGCGACCTCACCCAAGAACTCGGACGAGCCCCGACAGTGGGTGAGCTCTCGGGCAAGCTGGGTGTCCGTGAAGAAGAGGTGCTGGAGGGCCTCGAGTCGGCCAACGCCTACAGCACCCTCTCCCTCGACGCACCCGACCAGGGCCAGGACGACGCGCCCGCCGTGGTCGACTCGCTCGGCAGCGTGGACGAAGCGCTGGAGGGCGTTGAGTATCGCGAGGCGCTCCGGCCACTCCTCAGCCAGCTTCCCGACCGGGAGAAGCGCATCCTGCTGTTGCGGTTCTTCCGCGGGATGACGCAGTCCCAGATCGCCGCCGAGGTCGGGATCTCGCAGATGCACGTGTCGAGGCTGCTCTCCCGCACCCTGGCCCAGCTCCGGGAACGCCTCCTGCAGGACTAGGCGCGGACGATTCCGTCATTCCCGGAACAACGCGGTCGAGGCCGGCGCCAGGACCAGTACGAGAGTCGCGACCGCGGCGGCGAGCATGCCCTCCCCCACAGCCGTGGTCGCGCTGCCCCGGACGAACTCGACGCCGAGCAGCAGGAGGATCAGTTGCGCGGCGACGGTGGGGCCACGGCTCCAGCGCCGGGCACGTGAGAGGCCCCACGCCAGGCCGGCCAGCCCAGCCCCGGCCGCGAGCACGAACACCCCACTGCCCAAGGCGATGGCGATCCCGCGCGGATGTTGCAGCAGGGCCTCGACCACGAGCCAGCACCCGGCGGCAACCGCGCCCAGGGCCTCAAGCGCCACGACGGCGGCCGCGGCGTACAACGTTTTCGGCACCCGCCGACCACCGTGGACGGAAGGCTCCGGCGGCGGACTCGACGCCTGCTCGGTTTTGGTCCGCCGCGAGCGGGTACGCCGATTTGTCATGCTCGAAGGCTACCGAGACGGCGAGCAGGAGAAGGCACCGCAGCGCCGGCCCGCCAGTACGGCATGTACGCTGACGGGTTCGGCGAGTCGCAATGACGTCCGATATCCGGATTCGTTACCCTGCGTAAGTCTTCGATCTACTCTGTGACGTAACTGACATCGACTTTTCCAGGGGTTAACACGGAAAGGGTCTTGTGTATCGCTGACATAGTTGAAACTATCGAGCCTGCAGAGAGGCGCGGCACCCAACCGGTGCAAGCGCCGGGGGCTGACGCAAGCGATCACAATCCGTGTGGGCGCCGCTGGGAGAGTGGCGTGAGCATGCCTTCGCGCGGGCGATCGTGAAAGTGTTCACACAGCAGAAGTTATTAACCAGCCTTGCGTAGTCGGTGGAGACCGACACGCGCGAACCGAGGAGTGAAGCCTTGATGGACTGGCGCCACCGGGCCGCCTGCCGGGACGAGGACCCTGAACTGTTCTTCCCGATCGGGAACACAGGTCCTGCACTCCTGCAGATTGAGGAGGCCAAGGCGGTTTGCCGTCGGTGTGATGTCGTTGACCTCTGTCTGCAGTGGGCCCTCGAGACTGGACAAGACGCCGGTGTTTGGGGCGGCATGAGCGAGGAAGAACGACGGGCGCTCAAGCGACGCGCCGCTCGTTCCCGTGCCCGCATCATCTGACTGCGAAGCTTTTGTGGGGAGGCCCTGGCCATTGGCTTGGGCCTCCCCGCATCTGTGCCCCGACCACGAGCTGTCCTGAGAAGTTCTGTTCGGAACGGGCGTTCAGAGGCCTACGTCGGGGATGTCCACGACCACCCGAGTGCCTTTGCCCTCGCGTCCAGGCCCGATCGTGAGCTGTCCGCCAAGTTCGCTTTCGACCAGGGTCCGGACGATCTGCAGCCCAAGCCGACCAGACACCTCGAGGTCGAAGTCATCGGGAAGCCCTCGCCCGTCGTCCTCGACGACGACCCGTAGCTTCCCGTCCTGCCGATCGCCCACGACCTCCACCCGACCGCCGGAACGCCCAACGCCATGCTGGACGGCGTTCTGAGCCACCTCAGTAATAACCATCGCGAGCGGCGTCGCCGTTTCGGCGTCGAGCATCCCGAAGGAACCCTTGCGCCGCGGAACCACCCGGGTCTCCGGAATCGACACCTCCGCGACCATTGCGAGGACCCGATCGGCCACCTCGTCGAAGTCGACGCGTTCCTCGAAGGCAGTGGACAAAGTCTCGTGCACGATCGCGATCGTCCCGACCCGGCGTACGGCTTCCTCCAGTGCCTCGCGGCCACCAGTCGTGCCAAGCCGGCGAGCCTGCAGGCGTAACAGCGCCGCCACCGTCTGCAAGTTGTTCTTGACACGGTGGTGGATCTCGCGGATCGTCGCTTCTTTCGTGAGGAGTTCGCGTTCCCGCCGGCGCAGGTCGGTCACGTCACGGAGCAGGACGAGTGCACCCGCGGGCGCGCCCTTGGGCACCAGCGGAATCACCCGCATGCTGACGACCGCGGCGCCGCTCTCGATCTCCGTCTCACGAGGCGCGCGACCGGAAATGAGTGCCGAGATCGCTTCGTCGACAGGCCTCCTCGACGGAGGCAACAGCTCGGCAGTGGTCGTCCCAAGGTGGCAGCCGAGGAGATCGCCCGTGAGGCCAAGGCGACGGTACGCCGACTGGGCGTTGGGGCTCGCATAGGTGACGATCCCGTCGGGATCCAACCGGGCCAGGCCATCGCCCACCCGGGGCGCGGAGTCGAGGTCGACCCGCTCGCCGGGAAGCGGGAACGCACCGTCCACGATCATCTGGGCGAGATCGGTGGCGGTCTTGAGGTACGTCAACTCCAAACGGCTCGGCGTACGGACCGAAAGAAGGTTCGTGTTGCGGGTGATGACGCCAAGAACCCGATCACAGCGACGGACCGGAATGCTCTCGATGCGGACCGGCACCTCGTCACGCCATTCCGGGTCGCCCTCGCGGCAGATCCGGCCCTCGTCGAAGGCCGCATCGAGTAACGAACGCCGGCCACGGGGAACGAACGACCCCACGAGATCGTCAAGGTGGGCGGTAGGTCCGGTGGTGGGACGCATCTGGGCGCACGCCCAGAAGCCGAGACCCTCCCGGTCCGGCACCCACAACACAAGGTCGGCGAACGACAGGTCGGCCAGCATCTGCCACTCGGCCACGAGCCGGTGCAGCCATTCACGGTCCACGTCGCCAAGATCGGTGTACTGGCGTACGACATCGTCAAGAGAGGGCACGCCGAGAGCGTATCTCCGTCGAACACCCGTCCTCACAGGGTGCGGCGGCTCGCTCACGTCCAGCGCCCCTACCCGTACAGACCGGGAGGCGGGTCTGAAATGATGTCCCCCGTGGGGGTTCGGTCAGGGTACTGGGAGCAGGTCCGCGCAAGCGGCTTCAGGCTGCCCGATGACCGGCCCCTCGACGACCTCACCACCGAACTCGTTCACATGCTGGGCGACCCCGACCATCAGGTGCGCGGCGGTATCGCCTATCCCGTGCTGGCCGCCTGGATCAGCGAAGGTGTCTACGACGATCTCCTTGCGGGGTTCGGTGATGGGGTGTCCGAGGGACTCTTCACCGGGCTTGGTGAAGACGGCACCGACACGGTTCTGCGGCGGTCGTTCTCGTCCCTTCTTCTCGCCGAGGCGATCCTGCGCGACCATGTCACCCGGGTCGTCCATTCCGACGCGGTCTTCAGGTGGGGCGATCGGGCCGCGTCGTGGTTCGTCCGCGAGCGCGACCTGCGCGGCTGGGTGGACGGCCAGGGCTGGGCACACGCGGTGGGCCATGGTGCCGACCTCATCGGCGCCCTCGCCCGCTCGCACCATTTCGGCAAGCTCGAACTCACCGTCCTGCTCGACGTGGTGGCCGATCGCCTACTCACCCCGACGCCCTACCGTTTCCTGCATGACGAGGACGATCGGCTCGCGTTCGCGGTGATGGCCATTCTCCACCGCAACCTGCTCGGCATTGACGTTCTCGAGCCCTGGATCGAACGCCTCGCAACCGCCATCGTGCGTCCAACCGTGCCGAACGGCGACCCGTCCCCCGAATGGCCGACGCCCGTCGCCGGCAACACCATGAACTTCCTTCGCGCCCTGCATCTCCAACTCGCGCTGGGTGTCCACGGCAAGCAGACCCCGCAAGACGTGGCGTTGTTCGGTAAGCCCCCGCAGGTGCGTGCCGACCTGCTGCTCGTCCTGCTCCGGGTCCTGCGGACGAGCCAGCCGTGGCTCTTCACCACACCGAAGCACTGAGAGCCAGTTCCTGAACTCGCTCTAAATCCGCCGACGCATCAATCGTGACGTCCTTTTACGGGCGTTATGTCGCGAACCGCCTCCGATTCCGCCATTGTTGAACGCGGCCTGCAGTGTGGTTCCGGCCCCACTCGGGCTTCGCCCGTCTGGGCCCACCCCCACCTCACGGAGGTGTCCTGATGGCACAACACACACGAAGGACCACAGAGCTCCTCACGCCAACCCGGGTGCTGGTCGGAGTCCTGCTGGCCCTGCCCTTTCTCGGCACGCTCTGGGTCTCGTCGTACTCCCGGGTGGAGCCACGGCTTGGCGGCTTTCCCTTCTTCTACTGGTACCAGTTCCTCTGGATCTTCCTGTCGGCCATCCTCACGACCTGCGCCTTCGTCCTGGTGCAGCGAGAACGCCGGGGACAGCAACACCGCACACCACAACCGCGGCGGAAAGGCGGGGCACGATGAAAGGTGGAGTTGACACCGTTGCTCTGGCGGTCGTGGTCGTTCTCTTTCTCGCCGTCACCATCATGGGCTTCAAGGCCGCCCGGTGGCGGCAGGGCGCCAGCCTCGCGAGCCTCGACGAATGAGGGCTTGGCGGACGGAAGTTCGGCACCTGGGTGACGTGGTTTCTTCTCGGCGGGGATCTCTACACCGCCTACACGTTCGTCGCCGTGCCCGCGGTGATGTTCGCTTCGGGTGCGCAGGGCTTCTTCGCTGTGCCGTACACGATCATCGTCTATCCGCTCGTCTTCTTGTTCCTGCCCCGCCTGTGGTCGGTGTCGCATCGGCGCGGTTACGTGACACCCGCTGACTTCGTCCGGGCTCGATTCGACTCACGGGGGCTCGCCCTCGCCGTCGCGCTCACCGGAATCCTCGCGACAATGCCGTACATCGCCTTGCAGCTGGTCGGAATCCAGGCGGTGTTCGAGGTGATGGGGCTCGGCGGCTCCGGCAACATCCTGGTGGCGGATGCTCCGTTGTTCCTGGCGTTCGCGGTCCTCGCGGCCTATACCTACTCGTCCGGGCTGCGCGCGCCCGCGCTGATCGCCTTTGTCAAGGACGCCTTGATTTATCTCGTCATCGCCGTCGCCATCATCTACATCCCCACGAAACTTGGCGGGTGGAGCGGGATCTTCGACGCGGCCGGGGAGAAGTTCGCCGCCGCGGACGACGCCGCCGGTCGCCCGGAGGGCTTCTCCTTCGTCGGACTCGGGCAGGCGTGGCCGTACGCGACTCTGGCGCTCGGCTCCGCGATGGCATTGTTCATGTATCCACACGCGGTCACCGCGGTGTTGTCCGCCAAGAACCGCTCGGTGCCGCGCCGCAACGCCGCGATCCTGCCCGCCTATTCGTTCCTGCTCGCGCTCCTCGCGCTGACTGGGTTCATGGCGATCGCCGCGGGAATCAACCCGGTCGGCCTCAATGGCAAGCCGAACGCCCAACTCTCGGTGCCGATGCTTTTCGAGGCGATGTTCCCCAGTTGGTTCGCAGGGGTGGCGTTCGCCGCCATCGCGATCGGGGCGCTCGTGCCCGCGGCCATCATGTCGATCGCGGCGGCCAACCTGTGGACCCGCAACGTTTACAAGGCATTCCTCAAACCGGACGCCAGTCACGCGGAAGAAGCCCGGCAGAGCAAGCTCGTGTCGTTGCTCGTGAAGTTCGGTGCCCTCATCTTCGTACTGGGGCTCGACAAGAGCTTCGCGATCAACCTGCAGTTGCTCGGCGGGATCTGGATCCTCCAGACGTTCCCCTCCGTGGTGTTCGGCCTTTACACCCGGTGGTTCCACCGCTGGGGGCTGTTCGCGGGGTGGGCGGTCGGCATGGCTTATGGCACCTGGACCGCGTACAACATCACCAACCCCGTCACCGGGACCCAGCACTTCGGTGGCTCGACCGCTGACATTCCCCTGATCGGGGAGAAGGGGTACGTCGCCTTCACCGCCTGGGTGCTCAACGTCCTCGTTACGGTCGCGGTCACGGTGGTGCTCCGCGCTCTCAAGGTGGCCGAGGGTGTCGACCAGACCAGCCCGGACGACTACCACGCCGATGCGGGCGAGCCGGGGGTACGCGATGCCCCACTCCCACAGCCGGGCGGAAAGGCGGGTAGCCCCGCCGAAGCATGACCCGTCCTTGCCTGGCGTGAGGCGGTAGGTTGCCGGGATGACGGAGAACGGTCACACGCAGCACGGTGACCAGGACGACGCGAGCGCCATCGAAGGCCACGGTGGCGAGCTCGCGGTCGCGGTCGCCCGGGTGCACGGCGTCGACACGATGTTCACGCTGTCGGGAGCGCACGTGTTCCCGTTGTACGACGCGGCCGTCGGTGGTCGGGCCCGGCCCGAGCCGCCACCGCTCCGGCTGATCGACGTACGCCACGAAGCGACCGCCGTCTTCGCCGCGGAGGCGGTCGGCAAGCTCACCAGGCGACCTGGGCTGGCCGTGGTCACGGCCGGCCCAGGAGTGACGAACGCTGTCAGCGCGGTGACCCAGGCCCGGCAGTCTGGGGTGCCACTCGTACTCCTCGGTGGCCGGGCGCCGACGCAGCGGTGGGGATCGGGCAGCCTGCAGGAGCTCGACCATCCACCACTCCTGGCGCCCGTCACGAAGCTGGCCCGGACGGTCCCGTCGGTGGGCGAGCTGGCCGGCGCCGTCGACGAGGCGTTCCGGGTGGCCAACACCCCGCACCGCGGGCCGGTGTTCCTCGACGTACCCATGGACCAGCTCTACTCCCGTACGACCGCGTCGATCCCGGCGAGCCCGTCGTCGCCGGCCGTGCCGGCGGGCCCGTCCGAAGGGGCCGACCCGGACGCGCTGGCCGAGATCGCCACGCTGCTGCGCGAGGCGGAGCGGCCGGTCGTCGTTCTCGGCTCCGATGTCTGGCTCGACGGCGCGGAGGAGGCGGCGCGCACGCTGGTTGAGGAGCTCGCGATCCCCGCGGTCACCAACGGCATGGGACGCGGGATCCTGCCGGCGGGCCACCCGCTCCTGGCGTCGAAGGCGCGGTCAACCGCGTTCGGGCGGGCTGACCTTGCCATCGTGGTCGGCACTCCCCTGGACTTCCGGCTCAACTACGGCAGCTTCGGTGGCAAGGACGGCGCGCCCCCGGCCAAGGTCGTCCACCTGGCCGACTCGCCGGGCCAGCTCGCCTCGCACACTCCCCTCGCGGCCTCGGCCGCCGGCGACCTCACCGGCCTGCTCGCGGGACTCGCCACTGCCTGGGGTCAGCTGCTCCGCCGCCCCGACTGGTCGGCGTGGCGCAGCGAGCTCCGCACCGCGAGCCTGGCCGCGCAGAGCCGCGACCAGGCGCTGCTCACCGCCGAATCCGACCCCATCCATCCGGCCAGGATCTACGGCGAGCTGGTGCCGCTGCTCGCCGACGATGCGGTGGTGATCGGTGACGGGGGCGACTTCGTGTCGTTCGCCGGCAAGTACGTCGAGCCGGGCCAGCCCGGTTGCTGGCTCGATCCCGGTCCCTTCGGATGTCTCGGTGCCGGCCTCGGCGCGGCGATCGCGGCCCGGCTGACCCGGCCGTCGTCGCAGGTGGTCGTGCTACTCGGGGACGGGGCCGCTGGCATGTCGCTGCTCGACGTCGACACGCTGGTACGCCATCGGCTGCCGGTCGTCATGGTGGTGGGCAACAACGGCTGCTGGGGCTTGGAGAAGCACCCGATGCGGATGCTGTACGGCTACGACGTGGCGGCGGATCTGCAGCCGGCAACGCCGTACGACGTGATCGTGCGGGCACTCGGCGGGGCCGGCGAGACGGTACGCAAGCCTGGCGAGCTGGGCCCGGCGCTTCGCCGGGCGTTCGACTCCGGTGTGCCGTACCTGCTCAACGTGCTGACCGACCCCGAGATCCCCTACCCCCGCTCCACGTTCGGCGTCTGAGCAAGACCTGGCACGCGCGGTCAGGAAGTTTGGTCGGGCGAGGGTCCCGAGGGTCCCGGCAGACAAAGGCGGGCGAGGAAACGGTCACGGTCCACCACGGCACGGGTTACGGCGCCACGCGCCACGGAGCTGCCGTCCGGATGCTCCGCGGTCACCTCGAAGCGCAGCAGCCGGCCATCGACCGCGACCAGGACCGCGCTGACGGTTACCCGCTCCCCCAACGGGCTGGGTGCGAGGTGGGACAGCTCGACGTGCTTACCCACGGAGGTTTGGTTTGCGGCAAGGGCGCCCGCCACCGCGGCGCAGGTCGCCTCTTCGGCCCAGGCCAGCAGGCGCGGAGTGGCAAGGACGGGAACGTCTCCGCTCCCGAGCGCCTCGGCGGTGTCTGGCAGGGCGACCACGTGCGAGACGCTGGCTCGAAGACCCGGTGCGAGTGACGGCATGAGCGCGGCGGCGTGGCCTAGTCGAGGACGACGAGGAGGTCGCCTTCCTGCACGACCTCACCCGGCTTGACCGTGACCTCGCGCACCACGCCCGCGGACTCGGCCAGGACAGGGATCTCCATCTTCATCGACTCGAGGACCAACAGCGTCTGGCCTGGGTGTACGGAGTCGCCGGACTGCACACTGACTTCGAAGACGTTGGCCACCATCTCCGCACGGACTTGCTCAGCCACTACCCCTCCTTCCGTGGACCGCCCGCCATCCAATCACGCCGGGAGCTCTCCCGACCCGGCGCCACACCTGACGTACCCGCAGCGACCGCGCGGACCCACCAGCCCGGCGGCGTCCGCGACACAAGGTGGCGGTCAGCGACGGATCAGCGACGTTCGGTCGAGCACCCGGGCAAGCGAGGCGACCACCCGCGGATCGTACTCGTACGCCATCCCGAGACGGAGGCCTTCGAGCGCCTCGAGCCGGGCGTCCTCGCTGGTGGCGTTACCGACCATGTCGTCGTAGGCGTTGACGACCTTGATGATCCGGCTCTCCTGCGGCACGTCCACGTCGTCGGGCAGGTGCGGACGGCGGTACGGCTCAGCCTGCGCCTCCACGATTTCCGCGACCTCCTCCAGCACGCTGGCCTGCCGGACCACCTCGGCACCGAACTGCGCGATCCGGCGGCGTTCGTCGGGAGTGAGCAGCACCGTGGCGCCGCCGGGTATCGGATCGGTCAGGGACAGCTGCCCGAGGTCGTGCATCAACGCGGCGTACTGCAGCAGCTGGAGTCGCTTCTCTGGCAGCCCGAGGTCGCGACCGATGGCGAGGGACAGCTCCGTCACCCGGCGCGCGTGGCCGGTCTCGGTGTAGCCACCGACCTCAGTCGACCGGGACAACGCACGGATCGTCTGGACCTGCGTACGCCGGATGGCGGTGTACCGGCGATACGCCAACTGGGCAAGGAAAAGCGGAATGATGACGAGGGGCAGGGCCCACAGGTCGACCTCCCAGGTCGCCAGCGGGATCAGCACGCCGGTGGACGCGATCGCCGCGCCAATCCCGAAGAACGCGACGAGTTCGTTACGTAGCATCGCCCGGAACGGCCCGAGCTGCTGGCTCGCCTGCACTCCCGCCGCGAGCAACGCTTCGAGCGGCCACGTCATCAAGACCGCGAGGATGGTCACGAGGACGTACCACCGGGGGTGGGTCGCGAACCAGCCGTACGTACCGTCGTCCAGCACCAGCGGCCGGAACACCACGGCCACACCTGCCACCACGAGGATCCGGCGGGCGATGCCTTCGAGCTCGGACTCCCGGCCGGCAAGAGCATGCGGCAGCGCGCCGGCGAGCATGCCTCCGGAGGTGACCGCCACGGTCTGCAGGATCGAGTGGGTCGCGCGGCCTTCGTTGGGTAGGTGGCTGAGCAGGGCATACCCGAGCGCGGCGGCCAGCCCGATGGGAGCCTGGACGCGGTCGTCGGGAAGGCGGAGCCGCACCATCTCACCGACGGCGATCAGGCAGCCGAAGGCACCGGCGACAATCGGAGCGGACACACCACGCGCGGCGGTCGCGGCCACCGCGGTCACCATGAGAAGCGCCGCGAACGAGACGATGACCGCAGAGCCGTCAAGCCATGGCCGCACTCNGGCCGGCAGTGCTGGCCCCGTCACGTGGTGCCCTCTGGGGACCCCTCGACCTGGGGAGGATGTACCGGGTCGTCGTGATCGTAGGCCGAGCTCTTGTTGGTGACCGGCACCTGTTGGACCGGCGCGGGTTGCCATCCGTCCCGCTGGACGGCAGGGACGAACAGGTCGACCAGGTTGGGATCGAAGTGCGTGCCCCGGCAGCGGATCAGCTCCTCGATCGCCTCGTCGACGGGCCGCGCCGCGCGGTAGGAGCGGACGCTGGTCATGCAGTCGAACGCGTCGGAGATCGAGAGCACGCGAGCAAAGATAGGGATGTCAGTGCCGCGAAGGCCCGACGGGTAGCCGGTACCGTCGTAACGCTCGTGGTGGTGCATGATGCCGGCCCGCGCGTCCTCGAGGAATGCGATGTCGCCAACGACCTCGACACCGTGCAGCGGGTGCAGCTTGATGGAGTCGAACTCTTCCTCGGTGAGCCGCCCGTCCTTCTGCAGGACTCGGGTGGGCACGCCGATCTTGCCGACGTCGTGCAGGAGGCCGGCCTCCGCCACAGCCTCCAGGCGTTCGCCGTCCCAACCCATTTCGGCACCCAGCATCCGGGCGGCCCTGCTCACCCGCTCCCCATGACCACGGGTGTACAGGTCCTTCGTCTCGATCGCCTGCGCCAGCGCCTGCAGCGTCGCCTGGTGAGCCTTCTGCTCGGCGGCGTACTGGGCGAACGCCCAGCGCGCGACGAGAAGCGGCGCCACCAGCAGGACGCCCGCGATCGGCCCCCACTGCCCCAGCCAGAGCACCGCGAGCAGGAGCCCTAGATAGGAGTAGCCGATAAAGCTGACGAAGGTCTCGCCGAAGTTCGATCCGATGCTGCGCCGCGGACTCACTCCGGTATCGAGCCGAAGCACTGCCGCGAGTAGGAGGACATTCGTTGCGTGCCAGGTGACGATCGCCGCCGAGATAGGCACGAGTAGGTAGGGAAACGATTCCTTGGCGAGTGGGCCTACCTCGCCCCCGAGCGCGACGTACACCGCGCCGCCGAGAAACGTGCAGATGACATTCTGGGCAACGTTGTAACCACGTTTATAGAAGTTGAGTCCGTGCCGTCTTACCAGCGCGCTGGCGAGGAGGGCCGGAGCGCCCCACATTCCTATGACGGGATACGTCGCGACCGCCACTACGGATGCCAGTGAGGCGAGGACATTGTGACCAAGCCGAGATTTGAGTCGCTCTGTCAGGTAGACCAGCAGCCCGAACCAGACCACGTCTGTGGGGCGGTCAACCTTCAGCAGCGAGAGGACCGAAACGAGTCCACCGACGGCGCATAGTCCGACCACGTAGGCCCGTGTCGCACGGCTCGGCATCGATTACCACGCTTCCTGACCGACTGCTACAGAACAGCTTAGTGGTCGACACCAACCCAGATCAGCCCCACTCGTAGCCGCCCTTGCCAGCCAGCTCGCACACCGAGAACGTGTTCATCTACGTATCCTCCTCTCCTTACGTCAGGTTCCTGCAAGTACCCCTGCGTTCACCGGCTACGCGGAGAACTCCCCGCGCGAGTCTTCACCGGCACGCTTGCCGCCGACATCACACCCGGATGCGAGCAGTCAGCCAGGGAAGATCAGCCCCACTCGTAGCCACCCTTGCCAGCCGAAAACGCGCTCATCGCCAATCCACCTCCCACCTACTTCTGTCCCACCGAACTACTCCGTCAGCAAACGCACTGCCTACACCACAACCCGATGCGAGTAGACAGCCAGGGCAGATCAGCCCCACTCGTAGCCACCCTTGCCAGCCGAAAACGCGCTCATCGCCAATCCACCTCCCACCTACTTCTGTCCCACCGAACTACTCCGTCAGCAAACGCACTGCCTACACCACAACCCGATGCGAGCAGTCAGCCAGGGCAGATCAGCCCCAGTCGAAGCCAAAACCAGCACGAGGCTTGATGTGGAAGGAACCGCTGCGCATAGCCGAACCTCCATTCCTGCCAATGTCACGCGGAGGTATCACGGCAATCACCTGAATGCGCGGAGAGCTACCACGGATACCTATGCCTGAACACGTATCGCATACAGCCACAGCTCGCGAATTTCCCCGGATCCGCTGTCCCCGTAGCAGCTAAGACCTTGTGAAGAAGAGTCAACGGCGAACGTGGCGCAGGGTCAAGTCCCCCTCGAGAGCGCGACTCCATAATGTCACCATGACGTTCCGTCATTGCCGAGGCGTGGGTTCGTCTCGGTCGAAAACCACCGAAGTACGACACCCCGTCGTACACTCGGTAACTTTTTGCCGAGGTGGTCAGACCAGGAATCCGACAGATCGCCACGACCCTCATTACGGAACGTGCACAGGCCTCGAAGCGGCTCCTTCACCGAGCTGAGCGTGGCCCTGCAACAAGGTGCGCGATCGGGGCCAGGACCGCATACGATCGCGCCGCCGCGCTTCGGTTCATGATCACTGTCTGTAGAAGGCAAGCCGGGCGGACCGGGCATCGAACCGGAAGACGCTGAAAAATTCATACGCAGAGTCACCCCTTTTTTCTGCGTCAGCGCTCGACCCTGGCCTGGCGGACGCCGCTGCGGCGTTCCAGAGGCGTCATGCGAAGATGCCCAGAGCGCGCAGCCGGTCCACTCGGCGACTGTGTCGAAGTGCAGTTGACCACAACTGACGGACTGCCGGGACCCGATTGGCGCGACCGAGCAGCTGGATCGACACGAGAAGACGAGAAGGTGAAGTCATGGCGAAGAACGGACGCCGGCGCCGGGCTCGGCGCAAGAAGAACGCCAACCACGGCAAGCGCCCCAACACCTGAGCCTGAGCTCACAGCAGAAAGCCGGAGCGGACCCCGCGGGGTCCGCTCCGGCTTTCTGAGGGTAACGACGCTTCGGTGCTCCTGGCGGGCGGAGAACGTCAGCTGAGCTCGCTGGAGCGCTCCGAGATCTCGACGTGCACCTCTCGGATGCGCATCAGAACCTTCTGGCGGAGCCCTTCCGGCGGCTTGTCACAGCCGCAGGAGCGTGCCACCAGCGCCTTCACAAGCTCTTCGAGGTCGTACTTCTGCAGGCACGGCGCGCACTCGTCGAGGTGCTGCTCGATCTTGGAGCAGTCGGCCTCGTCCATCTCGCGATCGAGAAACAGGAAGACGCGCTCGAGGATCTCCGTACAGTCAACCTCGTGCGGCTTTCCGCAGCTCATGCGTCGTCGCCACCCTTCCCGTGGACCATCGGGACGAGCCCGCGCTCACGCGCGTAGTCCTCGAGGAGCTCTCGCAGCTGACGCCGGCCCCGGTGAAGTCGTGACATCACCGTACCGATCGGGGTCCCCATGATGTCGGCAATCTCCTTGTAAGAGAAGCCCTCGACATCTGCGAAGTAGACCGCCATCCGGAAGTCTTCGGGCACCTGCTGCAGTGCTTCCTTGACGTCGGAGTCGGGCAGGTGCTCCAGCGCCTCGGCCTCAGCGGACTTCAGACCGGCCGACGTGTGGGACTCCGCCCGCGCGAGCTGCCAGTCCTCGATCTCCTCGGTGGCGGCACGCTGCGGCTCCCGCTGCCGCTTGCGGTAGCTGTTGATGAACGTGTTGGTCAGGATGCGGTAGAGCCACGCCTTGAGGTTGGTNCCCTCGCTGAACTGGTGGAACGACGAGTACGCCTTCGCGAACGTCTCCTGGACCAGGTCATCGGCGTCCGCTGGGTTGCGCGTCATGCGGAGCGCCGCGTTGTACAGCTGATCGAGGAAGGGGAGGGCATCCCGCTCGAAGCGGGCGTTTCGCTCCTCGGGCGTCTCGGTCTTAGGCACAGCTGTCATCGCCCGCGAGGATAGCTCCACCGCTGTCCCGGCGTTCGAGGGCGTCCACTCTCGCCAGTTCGAGAAGCTCTCCGCCGCGCTTGGCCGGGCCGGGCAGGCAGCAACCACATGGCCTCCTTCGTGCAGGACGTCTGTTCGACCGCTTGTAACACCCGGCGGTTCCAAGGGATTCCCGGGCCGATCTCAGCAGCCCGTTCGATCGCCGCGCGACGCCTCTCACGGTCCGACAATCCGGGCGATCCACTCCGCAACGGACTCCGCGATGATCGCGAGCGCGTCCTCCTGGCTGACCGGCGAGGACCGGCCCACCCGGAACTCGTGGTCGGCTCCGGGCACGATGGTGACGTCCGACCCCTCAGGGAGCTCCTCTGGCCGCCCGAACGGGTCCCGCTCCCCCTGGACGACGAGCGTCGGCACCCGGGTCGCGAGCAACTCCTCAGCCCGGGATTTTTCGGGCCGCTTGGGTGGATGGAGCGGGAACGCCAGGGCCACGCAGCCGACCGCGCCGAGCCGCCGGGCGGTACGGCAGGCCACCCGGGCACCCGCACTGCGCCCACCCAGGATGAGGGGATTCCGGGTGCGGAGTGCGTTGATCGCCCCCGTCCACGCCCGGTCGAGCACCTCGGGACTGGGGGCGACCCGCTTGCCCGCCAGCCGCCACGGCTGCTCGACCCGGATCACCGTGATGTCGTACTCCGGAAGGGCGGCAGCAAGCACCTCGAGATCCCAGGCGTCGGGTCCGCCACCCGCACCGTGGCCGAGCACGAGGGTCGCGGTCGTGCGACGCGCGCGGTCGTAGATGAGCCGAGCAGGCCCTTCTGGGGTCTCGACAAACCGCTTGGTCCAGGTCATGTGATGATCGTCCCAAATCCTCGGCGCCCTCGCTCACACCTGGCGGCATGACGGTCTGGGGAACGCCACCACCCCGGCTAGAACAGCTGGGTCGCACCGGATCCGACGGAGTCCTCCGGGGGCAGGGGCTCCACCAGGTCGGGCCCGTTGTTGCGGACGTTGTTGACCGCGGTCGAGACGGGGTAGGCATCCAACCGTCCGGGAGCGGCGGGCACGAGCACCCCCCGCAACCGGTCGGCGTCGTTGATCCGCGGATCCAGCCAGGTGGGGTACTGCTCCCGCTCGACGAGCAGGGGCATCCGGTCGTGGATCTGCCCCAGGTTGTCCTCAGCGGTCGTGGTGAGGATCGTGCAGGTCCAGACGAAACGCTCCGGGTCGCCCTCCTCCCGGCTCGGATCCCGCCAGATCTCATAGAGCCCAGCCATGGCGAGGACGCCACCGTCGTTGCGATGGATGAAGAACGGCTGCTTGCGCGCCTTCGGTGCCCGCTTGCGTCCCTTCGGCGGATCCGCCGGCTCCTCCTGCGCCTCGGCCTGCATGGTGTACCACTCGTAGTAACCGTCGGCGGGGATGAGGCAACGCCTGGCCGCGAACGCCCGGCGGAAGGACGGCTTCTCGTGGGCGGTCTCCAGGCGGGCGTTGATGAGCCGGTTGCCGATCGCGGCGTCCTTTGCCCAGGACGGGATCAGGCCCCACCGGACCACGGTCAGCCGGCGCTCGGGCTCCTGCTCGCGATCGTCACCGGGAAACCGGTCGAGGATCGCCGGGACCTTCTTGGTCGGCGCGACGTTGTAGTCGGGCGCGAGCTTTTCGCGTACATCGACCCGCGCGACCTCGAACTCCCGGGCAAGGTCCTCAGGATCTCGGCTCAGCGAGTATCGCCCGCACATATCGCCCAACCTCCCTTGGAGCGTCCCACACCTGGGCGTCGTCGCCCCCATTGTTCTGGACCGCCCGCCCAGAACCAACTCGGGCAGTCCCCGAGCCGCTGCTGCGGGCGGCGATGCGTGGGGACCGCGTACCCTTGTCGCCAACGGCAACGACGGAGACAAGTAGCGCGGGGCCCCCGGAGCACAGAGAGTCGACCGGTAGCTGAGAAGGCGGCGTCCGGTCCCCACCGCGAAGACCCTCCCGAGCCGCGGAGAGAAACGGCCCGTCCACGCCTGGATGCTGGCCCAGTAAGCTCCGCCGGCCGGCCCCCGTCATCGGGCCCGAACGAGGCCGTCGCGTCCAGATCAACGCGGACCCGGCGGCGAAGGTGTGGTGGCACCGCGAGTCCCCCTCGCCCACACCCCAGGGGACGCAACCAGGCAGGGAAGCCAGGGGACCCCCTGGATTCCCCACACCCGTGGGAGGTGACCACCCGTGCAGCAGTCTGTCCTTCAGTCGCGCACCCGCACACTCGCCGCCGAGCTCCCCTCGCGAGCCGGTGACGACGTCGTGCTTCGGGGTTGGGTCCACCGCCGCCGGCGCCTCGCGTCCGTCACGTTCGTCGTACTCCGTGACCGAACCGGCCTCGCCCAGATCGTCGTCCGTGAGCCGGAAGCCGTCGCACTGATCGAGGAGTACGCCGAAGAGACCGTCGTCGAGGTCACCGGGAAGGCCGTGGCCAACCCGCAGGCACCGGGAGGCGTGGAGGTCGTGGACCCGACCTTCACCCTCCTCTCCGAACCAGCGGAGACGCCGCCCGTCGAGCTCTGGCGGCCCGCTGTCAACACCGGCTTGCCCACCCTGCTCGACAGCGCGCCCGTCACGCTGCGACACCCGGTGGTGCGGGCGCCGTTCGAGATCACCGCGGCGTCCGTGGCGGGCTTCCGCGACACGCTCTCCAGCCTCGCGTTCACCGAGATCCAGACGCCGAAGATCGTGGCCTCGGCAACCGAGAGCGGCGCCAACGTCTTCGAGATCGACTACTTCGGCCGGCCGGCGTACCTCGCGCAGTCCCCGCAGTTCTACAAGCAGACACTGGTCGGGGTGTTCGAGCGGGTCTTCGAGGTCGGTCCGGTGTTCCGGGCCGAGCCGCATGACACGGTGCGGCATCTGGCGGAGTACGTCTCGCTGGACGGCGAACTCGGCTTCATCTCCGACCATCGGGACGTGATGGACGTCGTGTCGCAGGTGGTGCGCGGCATGCTCGAGGCCGTTCGCGAGCGCGCACCGGAGGCCGTGGAACGCCTCGGGCTCACGCTGCCGAAGCTGCCCGAGGAGATCCCGGTGCTGCACTTCTCGGAGGCGCTGCGACTGGTCGGTGCTCCGCCCGACGAACCCGACCTCGCACCCGCACACGAGCGGGCGATCGGCGACTGGGCGCTGCGCGAGCACGGCAGCGACTTCGCGTTCGTGACCGGCTATCCCATGGTGAAGCGGCCGTTCTACACCCATCCGCAGCCCGACGACCCCCGCTGGTCCAACTCCTTCGACCTGATCTTCCGGGGCATGGAGCTGGTCACCGGCGGCCAACGGCTGCACAGGTACACCGATTACGTCGCGGCCCTGGAGTCCCGTAGCCAGTCGGTCGAGGCGTACGCGTCGTACCTCGACACGTTCAGGTACGGCATGCCGCCACATGGCGGGTTCGCGTTCGGTTTGGAACGCTGGACGGCTCGCCTCACGGGTGCGGAGAACATCCGCCAGGTGACGCTCTTCCCGCGTGACCTGCACCGCCTCACACCCTGAGGGTGTCCGGAGGCGGTGGCGCCGGCCGTTCACCAGGCGTAGGAGCCTGGTGAACGGCCGGCAGCCTCGTAATGGCCAGGCCACCCCAGATTGTGAAGCTTTTGGGGTGCTATGACCCCCTAAGTTTCACGGTCTTGCTGAGGTACTGCGATGTGAGGCCAGTTCGGGTTCCCATCGCGCCACGTGGCCACCACGCAAACCTCGCGGCCCGACCTGAAGGCGCCGCGGCGCGAAACCTTGAGTAGATGCCCAGCTCCCGCCGCAGAAGTGGGCGTCTACTCAAGGTTCGGCGAGCACGGGCGCCCTCTCGTGGCGAGGGGCACCGGAGACGGAAGTTCCCTCGTCCCGCTCGGTCGTGTGATGTTCGGGACGGCCCCGGACGCGGTATGAAGATCTCATGACGCTCGTCAGAATGCTGGCTCGTCCGATGCTCGCGGCCGTCTTCGTGATCATGGGTGTACGCAGCCTCAGGAACCCCGACCCGCTGGTGCCGAGGGCGAAGCCGATCACCGACCAGGTGGTGCCGACGATCAAGAAGGCCACGCCGCCGGCGCTGGCCCAACGGGTTCCGGACAATCCCCGGACCCTGGTCCGCCTCAACGCCGCCGTCCATGTGCTGGGTGGGATCGCCCTCGCGACCGGGCGCGGTCGCCGGGCCGGCGCGCTCGCGCTCGCGGCGTCGCTGGTTCCGACGACGATCGCCGGTCACGCGTTCTGGGAGGAAGACGACCCGGCCCAGCGCGCCAACCAGCAGGTGCACTTCCTCAAGAACCTCGGCCTCGCCGGCGGCCTCCTGCTCGCCGCCGTCGACACCGAGGGCAAACCGAGCCTGGTCTGGCGCGCCCGGCACGGCGCCCGGGAAGCCAGGCGGATGACCCGGGCCGCCCGCCGGGAAGCCCAGCTTGCGGCCAAGGCGGCGAAGGTCGAGTCCCGTCTGGCCGCCCGCGCCGCCAAGCGCGAGTTCCGCCTCGCGGCGAAGGCGGCCAGCAAGCCGGCAAGGCCGGGCCGTCCGGCCAGAGCCGGAAAGGGTCGCGGACCCGCGAAGGTCAGTAAGGAGAAGGTGATCTCGGCCGCGAAGCCCGTCCTGGAGAAGGCCGGCCTGTCCCACTGAGGTACCCGTGAATGGGTCAACGGTCGCGACTCGGCCGACCACGCGCGCCTCAGCCACCGACCTGGTGATCGTTGGTCATGCCGATACCGGGTCGAAGTCGGGAGGACTCGCGAGCCCTAGAGGTCGCGCGGGCAGGGGCGCGGAGAGCGAGCGGCGCCCGGCGCCGCGCAGCCCGCGACCTCAGTATTCGCGCGACCTTCTAGGGTTTCGCACATGGCTCGACGTTCACGTAAACAGATCACGCTGAAGGATCCGAGGGCCATCCGGGCACTCAGCCATCCCGCGCGGATCGCCGTGATCGACGAGCTTTACGGCGGTCGGGTGGCGACGTCGACCGAACTCGCCGAACTCACCGGCCTGACGCCAAGCGCGATGAGCTACCACATGCGGGCCTTGGAGAAGCTCGGCATCATCGAACGCGACGATTCCGCCACCGACGCCCGCGAACGTCCGTGGCGGGCGGCTGGCAAGGGCCTCAACATTTCCAGTCTCACGACGAGGGCCCAACAGGCGGCAGGCGCGCTACTGACCGGCTCGGTGGTCGACACCCAGCGCCAGGAGTTCGACGCGTACGTGGCGGCCGAACCGAACCTGCCAGCTGAGTGGCGTGCCAAGGCCCAACTCGACACAGGTATCGCCTACCTCACGGCAGCTGAGACCGATGAGCTCATCGCGGCGCTCCACGCGGCGGCCGAACCCTTCCGTCGTAAAGGCCGTCGTCGACGCAAGGGCACCCGCCGGGTCCGAACCGGCCTGCTCGTCGTACCAATTGTCGAGTAACCACCAGAACCTATCTGGCCAGAGGCCTTCCCTTCGCCCGATGTGAAGCATTAGCTTCACATCGGTTGCTTCACATATCGGAAGGGGATGGGCATGTCGACCGAGGCAGTGGGTTCAGCCGGCACGCCGGCGACAGCGGAGCAGCTGGTGCCGCTGCACCGTAACCGCGACTTCCGGCGGCTCTGGGTCGGCCAGGCATTCTCGGATCTCGGGACCACCGCCTCGGCCCTGGCATATCCACTGCTGGTGCTCGCCCTCACCGGGTCGCCGGTCCAGGCGGGCCTTGTCGGATCGGCCAACCTCGCGACGCAGACGATCTTCGGACTGCCGGCGGGCGCACTGGTCGACCGGTGGAACCGCCGCCGGGTCATGATCGCCTGCGAGTCGGTGCGCGCGCTCACGGCCGGCACGCTGGTGGTGGCCATCCTCACGGGATGGGCTTCGCTGCCAGTCATCGTCGTGCTCGGCGTCGTGGGGAGTGCGGCCGGCGTGTTCTTCGGCCCGGCCCAGTCCGCGGCGTTGCGCCACATTGTGCCGACGACGCAGCTGCCGCTCGCGTCAGCGCGGAACGAGGCGCGCAGCTACGCCGCCGAGCTCGCCGGCCCGCCACTTGGCGGAGCGCTCTTCGCACTCGCGCGGTTCGCGCCCTTCATGGCCGACGCGATCTCGTACCTCATCTCGCTCGTCGCCGTGGCCTCGATCCGTCGACCGCTGCAGGACGAGCGCCGCGGCAAGCCGGAGGGGCTGGCGCGGTCGATCATGATGGGGCTGAGGTTCGTGGTGAAGGAGCCGTTCCTGCGCGCCGTCCTTGGAGTCGCGCCGATTGTGAACGCGTCCTTCATCGGACTGATCTTCGTACTCGTCGTGGTGCTGCGGGAGCGCGGCGTCCCCGTAGCCGGCATCGGCGGCGTCCAGTCCGCCATCCTGGCCGGCGGCCTGGTCGGCGCGCTCGTCGCTCCCTGGCTCCAGCGGCGGCTGCGAACCCCGGTGCTGATCATCGCCGCCCTGTGGCTCATGGTTCTCCTGGTCGGTGCCGCGGCAGTGGCGCCAGGGACCTACACCGTGGCGGCGCTGCTCGCGATCGCGATCCTGCCGAGCCCGACCATCAACGCCGGCCTGTTCGGGTACCAGATCGCGATCACACCCGACGCCATGCAAGGACGCGTTGACGGTGCGATATCGCTGTTCGCGACGAGTCTCGGGCCCTTCGCCCCTCTCCTCGCCGGTGTCCTCGTGGAGCTCTGGGGTGGACAGTGGGCGTTCGCGGCCTTTGCGACGTTCCTCGCGGTCGCGGCCGTCATCGCCAGCGTCAGTAGAGGCATCCGGACGATGCGCCCCCTCGACCGGGACGCAGATCAAGCCGTGGACAGTCCAGGTCAGCTACGCTCAGCGATTGATGGGAAGTCATGAGCCTGACCTGTGGTCCGCGCCGGTCGCCTCCGCTGCGGTGGATGCTGATGTTCGCATACCCGGGTCCAAGTCGATCACCAACCGGGCCCTGATCCTCGCCGCTCTGGCTGACGGGCCTTCGGTCGTACGCTCTCCCCTGCGTGCCCGCGACACTCTCCTGATGGCGAGCGCGCTCCGCTCGCTCGGTGTCGGCGTCGAGGATGTCGACGGCGACTGGTCCGTGACGCCCGGGGAGCTGCGCGGTCCAGCGAATGTCGACTGTGGTCTTGCTGGCACCGTCGCGAGGTTCGTGCCACCCGCCGCGGTCCTCGCGCGTGGCGACGTCGAGTTCGACGGTGACGCACAGATGCGCGAGCGTCCGATGGGACCGATCCTCGATGCGCTCCGCACCCTCGGCGGCACCATCGACGACGACGGACGCAACGCCCTCCCCCTCACCGTCCGGGGTCAAGGGAAGATGCCCGGCGGCACCGTCGAGATCGACGCTTCGTCGTCGAGCCAGTTCGTGTCCGCGCTGCTGCTCGCGGGCGCCCGCTACGACGCGGGCGTGACCATCCACCACGTCGGCAAGCCGGTTCCGTCGCTGCCGCACATCGAGATGACCGTGGGCATGCTCCGTGCCCGCGGTGTCGAGGTCGACGACAGCGACCCCAACACCTGGCGAGTCGCTCCCGGACCCATCAAGGCCATCGACGTCGAGGTCGAGCCCGACCTGTCCAACGCCGCACCGTTCCTGGCGGCCGGCCTGGTCACCGGCGGGCGGGTCCGCGTCCTCAGCTGGCCGGACGAGACCTCCCAGCCCGGTGACCACCTGCACGAGATCTTCGGCCTGATGGGTGCCCACGTCCGCCTCGACAGCGAGGGACTCACCCTGCGCGGGCCGGAGTCGATCGCCGGGCTCGACCTCGACCTGCACGACGTCGGCGAGCTCACGCCGGTGATCGCCGCGGTCGCGACCCTCGCCAGCGAGCCGTCCTACCTTCGCGGCATCGCGCACCTGCGCGGTCACGAGACCGACCGGCTCGCCGCGCTCTCCACCGAGTTGGCGCGGCTCGGCGCCGACATCCGCGAAACCGACGACGGGCTGGAGATCCGGCCGAGGCCGCTGCACGGTGCGGTGTTCCGTACGTACGCCGACCACCGGATGGCCCACGCCGGCGCGGTCCTCGGGCTCGTCGTTCCCGACCTCCAGATCGAAAACATCGCGACCACCAGCAAGACCCTGCCCGACTTCGTCGGGATGTGGACCGCCATGCTCAGCCGGGAGGCGGCTGCGTGAGCTCCGGGCGCCGCCGCTTCGAGGTAGACGACCACGAGAGCTACGCTCGCCCGGCGCGCCGTACCCGACCCCGCACCAAGCAGCGCCCCCGTTACGACGACGCGACCACCGGCGTGGTCGTCACGATCGACCGCGGCCGCTACACCTGCCGGGTCGCCGGCTCGCCACCCGACGATGGACGAAACACCGACCAGGCGTCGGACGAGCGCACCGTCATCGCGATGCGCGCCCGGCCGCTCGGCCGCAAGAGCGTCGTGGTCGGTGACCGGGTCAAGCTCGTCGGCGACGTCTCGGGGCAACCCGGCACCCTCGCACGGATCGTCGAGATCGAGGAACGCGCCACCGTCCTCCGGCGTACCGCGGACGACGACGATCCGGTCGAGCGGGTGATCGTCGCCAACGCCGACCAACTCGTCATCGTCACCGCGCTCGCGGACCCGCCACCGCGGCCCCGGCTCATCGACCGCTGCCTCGTCGCGGCCTACGACGCGAACCTCGATCCGCTGCTCTGCCTGACCAAGAGCGACCTGGCCTCGGCCGACGACCTGCTCGAGACCTACCGTCCGCTCGGGGTTCCGTCCGTGGTGACCCGGCACGACGAGGAGCTGGCGCCGGTGCTGCACGACCGGCTGGCCGGCCGGGTCAGTGTGCTGGTGGGGCATTCGGGGGTCGGGAAGTCCACCCTCGTCAACGCGTTGGTGCCCGATGCCCGGCGGGCGATCGGCGAGGTCAGCGAGGTGACCGGTCGGGGGCGCCACACGTCGACCCAGGCGGTGCTGCTGGCCCTGCCGTTCGGAGGGTGGATCGTCGACACCCCCGGCATCCGGTCGTTCGGGTTGGCGCACGTCGACCCCAACCGGCTGATCGAGGCGTTCCCCGACCTGGACGAGGTGACGAAGGACTGCCCACGAGGCTGCACGCACGCGCGGTCCGAGCCCGAGTGTGCGCTCGACGAAGCCGTCGCCGACGGGCGGCTCGACCCGGCTCGAGTGGAGTCGTACCGCCGGCTCCTCGACTCCCGCGAACGCCACACCGGCGACTAAGAGGCCGTGCGATCCCGCGGCTCTCAGCGGAGTCCGGCGGCGCGCATCGCGGTCAGCGGCCAGAGCCAGACGCGTTCGGTCAGCTGGACGAGCCGCTCGGACATGGACGTACGCCTCCTCGGACCGTGCGACCTCTCAGGCGGATCGTACGGACGCGACGTCTCCTCCTGGATGCGTGGGCACCGCCGGCCCGATCGATGGGGCGGCGCCCCACACCGCACGGGCGCCCGAGTCGCCGGTCCGCACCACCTGCACGCCGGCGACCAGAGCGGCCGCCACCAATACGACGGCCACCACCAGCTGTACGGGCCGGGCGGCACCGGGATACTGCCGGCCGTTGACCAGCCGCGTGGGCCCGCTGAGGGTGAAGGTCGCGGCCGCCACCACCACGAAGAAGCCGAGCAGGACCCACACCAGGAGCTGGCCCTGGTCCTCGTGCGCCTTCGCCAGCGACGGTGCGCCGAGTTGCTGGAAGAAGGAGTACCCGCTCTGCTTGGCGACGAACGCCGAGCCGAGTGAGGCGGCCGCGCCCAGGAGGACCGGCCAGCGCAGCAGCCAGCGCCACCGCGGCACGACGGCGTACCCGAGCGCCCCCAGCACCGTGAGCGGTACGAACACCACCACCGCGTGGATGACGAGCACGTGCAGCGGCAGTCCGAACGCGCTGTCGAACATCGCAGACCTCCAGTACGCAAGTGGAAACAACCATGCCGGCACCGGCTTTGGAAGACCACGAGCCCGCTCCCCACCCGACCCTCGGCCCCGTCGCCTCGGATCCCGCTCGCCCGAGTTTTGACCGGTCTCATACCCATACGGCTGACCGGCACGATCGGTTCGATCCAGCGGGTCGACCGCCCGCCCGTGTCCCCGACCACTAGCGTTGGGCACATGTCCTCGACGTACACCGACGATCTGCGGCTCGCGCATCTCCTGGCCGACGACGCCGATTCGCTCACCATGAGCCGGTTCCGGGCGCAGGATCTGCGGGTGTCCACCAAGCCCGACGAGTCGCCCGTGACCGACGCCGACACCGCGGTCGAGGAAGCTGTCCACCGCACCCTCGGGCGGGCTCGGCCGCGCGATGCCATCGAGGGCGAGGAGCTCGGCAAGACCGGCTGGGGACCCAGGCGCTGGATCATCGACCCGATCGACGGCACGAAGAACTACGTCCGCGGCGTACCCGTCTGGGCCACTCTCATCGCGCTCGCGGTCGAGGATGAGGTGGTCGTGGGTGTCGTGTCGGCACCGGCGCTCGGGCGGCGCTGGTGGGCCTCGAAGGGTGACGGCACCTACGCCGGACGCAGCCTCCGGTCGGCGCAGCTGTGTGAGGTCTCGAAGGTCTCCTCACTGCCGGACGCGTTCCTGTCGTACTCCAGCCCGGGCGGCTGGGTGAAGACCGGCCGGGGCGGGGGCTTCGGCCAGTTGCTCGAGCGGTGCGGCCGGACTCGCGGGTTCGGCGACTTCTGGTCGTACATGCTGCTCGCCGAGGGCTCCGTCGACATCGCGACCGAGCCGGAGCTCAACCTGCACGACATGGCGGCGCTCGCGGTCATCGTCGAGGAGGCGGGCGGCCGCTTCACGTCGCTGGAGGGTACGCCGGGACCGTACGGCGGGAACGCCCTTGCCACCAACGGACTCCTGCACGACGAGGTGCTCTCGCTGATCGGCGACGACTGATCGGCGTTCGCGCTGATCGCCGCCCGCGCCCTCCGTGGTGGGCAGGTCAGGTCGGGACTCCGGCCTCGGCGGGTTCGCTCCTGTCGGCCTGGTCGGCCCGGGTGAGACCGCGCACCGATGGATCGACCAGCGTGAGTGCCGCGACCCCCGCGTAGATCACCGCGCCCACGACGATCACCTGCTCGACGCCGAACGCCGCCGCGAGTGGTCCCGCCAGGAGCTGGCCCACCGGCATCGCGACCCACGAGCCGAGCGCGTCGTACGACGAGACCCGCGACAGCTTGTCGTGCGGGACGTGCTGCTGGAGGGACGTCTCCCACGCGATCCCGAACATCGCACCGCCCACCCCCGCCGCCAGCGCGGCGCTGGCCAGCACGACCACCTCCGGATCGATCCCGAGGACGAGCAACATCGGCGCCTCAGCGAGCATGCCGATCATGCCGAGCCGGAGCGGATGGCGGGGCCGGAAGCGTAGGAGCACAAGCATTCCGAGGACGGTCCCGGCGGACTGGCAGGAAAGGACGACGCCCCACGCCATACGCCCGAACGAGCCGTCAGCCACCACGGGTCCGAGCGTGCTCCAGCCACCGGCCAGGATCGCGTTCATGATCCCGAAGGCGGCGACGATCACCCAGACCCAGCGCCGGGAGACGAACTCCCGCCACCCGACCCGCAGGTCGTGAGCAACCGAGCCACCGGCGACGTGTTCGGCCGGCGGGATCCTGAGCCTGATGAGGAACAGCGCCGCGATCCCGAAACTCGCCGCGTCGACGGCAAGGCCCCATCCCGAACCCAGGAATCCCACAATCACGCCGCCAAGGGAGGCGCCACCGATCGCGGTGCCGCTTCGCACCAGACCGCTCAGCGCGTTGGCCTGCTGTAGCTGGTCGCGCGGGACGAGGTGCGGCATCAGCCCCTGCATGGCCGGGAACGTGAACGCCGCGGCGGCGCCGTTGAGCACCTCGATCACCACGATCTGCCAGAGCTTCGCGTGTCCGCTCAGCAGGAGACCGGCGGCGGCCGCCTGGGTCGCGAAGCACACCACGTTCGCCGTGACGAGAACGATGTGCCGTGGCAGCCGGTCCGCGATCACGCCACCAAACAGCATGAGCACGGTCGTCGGGATCATCCGCGCGGCGAGCACCATCCCCAGCGCGGACGCGGAGTTGGTGAGGTCGAGGACCGCGAACGCCACCGCGATGGGCGCGATCGCGTTCCCGAGCAATGAGGTGAACCTCGCGCCCAGGAAGGCACGGAAGCCCCGATGGCGCAGCGGCGCCAACGCTTCCTTGCCGATCACGCCTCCTCCCCGCGGTCAGATCGGTTCGCCTGGTCTGTGCTGCGTGGTTCGTCCCGCATCCGGAAAAGTGCCGCGGTGGCGCTGACGTGGATCGTGCCGTCTGTGCGGGGTGGATGGGCCCGCCGGTGGAGTACGTCCGATGCCTCCCTCACCAACCGCATGGCGTGATCCCAGTCCTCCTGGTCCACCCACAGCTCCGCGTCCGTCCAGTGCTGCGGCTGTGCCGGCACGGCCTGCCGGGCCCGGCGAATGAGTTCCTCGGCCATCGCCTGATAGACGAGGACCTGCGCCTCTTCCATCACCTCCGGCTCGGAGCGGCGCGCCTGCGATCCCTTCCGCTCAGGGAGTACGTACGCGTACCGCTTGGCCACGCCTCCGCGGATGTTCTCCTCCCCGACCTCGACGAGATAGCTGGCGGCCGCCAAGGTCCGGACGTGGTACGACGCGTTGGCCTGGGTGATGTCGAGCTCGCGCGCGATCTCCGCGGCCGACATCGCCGTGCCGGTGAGGAGCGACAAGATCCGCAGGCGGGTGGGATGGGCGAGGGCCCGGAGCCCGGCAACCTCCAAAGACATGTTGGAGAGTATGCGGATCCAGGCGCGCAACCGTCAAGCGGTTCTTTGGGGGTCCTCGCGTGCGACAGGCGCCGCGCCCGGCAGTCTCAGAAAGTCCTCACAATCTGTACGGGAGGGATTCCTCCGCGCACCCTTCGCGGGCTAGCCTGCAACACGGAAAGGTGGCCGGTGCTGGCCGCACCGGCGGAGAAAGGAGCCGGCGATGCGGATCAATGACGTCATTCGCGGCAAGGGCGCCCAAGTGGTGACCGTGACACCAGGGACTCTGGTCCGCCAACTTCTCCGGGTGCTGGCCGAACACAACATCGGCGCCGCGGTGGTCAGCACCGACCGGTCCACCATCGAGGGGATCGTCTCCGAACGCGACATCGTGCGGCACCTCACCACCTCGGGTATCGAGATCCTCGAGGGGCCGGTGTCATCGATCATGACCGAGCAGGTACACACCTGCACCCCCGCGGACACGGTCGACGAACTCATGCGACTCATGACCGAACGCCGGATCCGTCACGTCCCGGTGCTCGTCGACGGGAAGATCGCCGGGCTTGTGAGCATCGGCGACGTGGTGAAGACGCGAATCGGCGAACTGGAGTTCGAACGCGAGGAACTCGAGAAGTACATCGCACAGACTCGCTGACGGCGATCGGGAACCAGACCGCCAGTAGTCCAGCCCGTGAGACGACCCGCCGCCGCGAGTGCGTCCGCGACTTTGTCCGATGCTTCTCCGTGTGGATGAGTGTCGATCCTTCGGGCAAGTCCACGGTACCGGGATCCGTCGGCGCCCCATTCGGTCGCAGCGGAATTGCGCGATCAACGAGGTCTGGGAGACTGGGCCGCGCATTTCCATGATCTCGAAGGCGCTGTGATCTGCGTCACATATCAGCCCTCGATTCCTACGGATCATAGTAATGCGCTGCTTCGTTCATTCTGCGAACGTGACCTCTCGGATATTTCCCTTTCATCGCCTATGCGAGAGCCCTCCATCACGGCCTGAATGAAGAGGTCCGAGCAGGTTCTCTTGCCGTGCGTGTCCGGACAATTCCACCTGTACGTTGATCAGTTACGGCGTTCTCGCGATGTTGACATTTTCCACCACTACGACGTCGCATCGTAATTGCCGCCTTCTGCGCCTGTGGAAAGTGCCGATAATCCTCTGTTAGGACTGGCCCTGACCGATAGGGCCGAACCCGGCCCGGTTGCGACCCGCATCGCCGAACTCCGCCCGGCGGCGTCGTATGTCCCACGTTCATCACCAGGGCGGAGACGGAGGACCCATTGAGGCCCACCACGTGGTCCTTGGGGTGAAGCCACCTTTGGTGGCCGGGCATTCCTCTCGCCCGAACCCGACAGCTAACTCCGCGGGCGATGAGAGGGAATGGATCAGTATGCCCTACAAGGGGAAACATCGCGGCAAGAGCCGCCACCGTAAGACCGCGGAGAATGTCACCAAGTCAGCCGCGATAATGGGATTCGCCGCGGCGGTTCCGGTTGTCGGACTTTCAGGACCAGCGCACGCCGCGACGGTCGACAACTCGGGTCATTTCGCTCAGATCGCTCGCGCGGAGCAGGCGAAAACGACCACGGGTTACGCGGCACGGCAACTCGCGGAGTCTGGCACCTACGTCATCGTTTCGGGCGACACATTGTCCACGATCGCCGCCGCGCACAACGTCAACGGCGGTTGGCGCGCCTTGTGGAAGATCAACCGCGCCACCGTCGGCGACAATCCCAACCTGATCTTCCCGAACGACACGCTCCGGCTTTCCGGTCCGGCGGTTCACTCGAAGGCTGGTGACAAGGGCGACAAGTCGGCCCGTCACCGGTCGGCGAACAAGCCGGCCGCCCAGAAGTCCGAGTCCAAGAAGTCCAGGAAGTCCGAGTCCAAGTCGGACTCGCAGAAGTCCAGCAACCAGAACTCCAGCTCCCAGAAGTCCAGCTCCCAGTCGTCGTCGCAGACGAAGTCCGGGAGCTGGGTGCTGCCGGTGCAGTCGTACCACCTGACCGCGAGGTTCGGGCAGAGCGGCAACAACTGGGGGTCGACCCACCACGGTCTGGACTTCGCCGCACCGACCGGGACGCCCATCCGCGCTGTCGGCGACGGTCAGATCATCTCGGCCGACCAGGGCGGCGCGTACGGCAACCACATCCAGGTCCGGCACTCTGACGGGACGGTCACGTTGTACGGCCACATGTCCCGGTTCGCCAAGACCTCCGGCAGCGTCAAGGCCGGTACGGTGATCGGCTACGTCGGCGCAACGGGCAACGTCACCGGCCCGCACCTGCACCTTGAGGTTCGCCCTCACGGCGGCGGGCTCTCCGACGCGATCGACCCGTTCGCCTGGCTGAAGGGCAAAGGCCTCAACCCCTGAGCCGGCGTTCCGCCTGACGCCGACGTCGGCCCTGCGCCGGCGCCGGCGTCGGCGTCGGCCAGGCGCCAACGACGTTCCCTCCGCCACCCCCACGACGGGCGGGCCGCCAGTCCCTGGCCGGCCCGCCCGTCTCTTCATGGATCGCGTACACAGTCCGCCACACCGGCGAGATGAGCGACGCCACTAACGGCGCCGACGCAGCACACCCACCACTCTGAGCCCAAGAGCCAGGGTGACCACGCCGACCGCCAGCCAGCCGAGCGATCCATCGGTGATGGGTTGACAGTCGGCGACACACAGGATGGGCCTTATCCGTACGACATCGGCCCCCTGAAGAATCCACAGCAAGCCCAGCAGGGTCAGGACCACCCCCAGGACAATCCTCACGGCCTTACGCCATCTCACAGATGGCGCAGGTGACGTCCTGGCCGGGTCCCGCGCCGGTCGGGTAGCAGGCTTCGGCTGGGGCATTCGCGCCTCCTTCAGCTAAGGTGGGAGTAATCAAGGAACCTTAGAAGGTGAGGTTATAAGGTGTCCGAAGAACCTACAAATCCGCAACTGTTCCTGCCCCAGCTCGTCGGCCAGGCGATCAACCTGATCTTTGAAGAGCTCTACCGCCACCTCGTCGAGTCCGGACACCAGGACCTGCGACCCACCCACTGCCTGAACGTGTTCCGGTTCATGGACTGCGATGGCACCCGGCCCACCACGTTGGCCCGCCGGGCGGGGATGACCCCACAGGCGATGAGCGAACTCCTGGGCTATCTGGAACGCCACGACTACGTGCGACGTGTCCCTGACCCGAACGATGGCCGGGGCCGTGTCGTCGTCTACGCCGACCGTGGGACCCAGGCCGCCGAGATCGCCACCACGTTCTTCGCCGACATGGAAGCCCGTTGGGGTGCCGTTGTCGGACCCGACCGCCTCCAGGACGTCAAGGCCGCTCTCGCTCAGGTTCTCAACGCCGCCCCACTTCACGGCGCCCACACACCGCAAGTCTCCGCGCCATGACCCGGTCATCCAGAGCACTCGTCGGTTACTGGGACCGGCAAGCAGCCACCTACGACAGCAGGCTGGCCGCAGCCGAACGCCGATACTTAGCCGACAGCCGCCGCTGGGTCTGCGGCCGGGCCCGCGGCACCACTCTCGAGATCGCCATCGGCACCGGCGCCAACCTCCGCTACTACCCCGATGCGGTCGACGTGACCGGCATCGACTGGAGCCCTGCCATGCTCCGCGCCGCACACCGGCAGGCAACCCAGGTCCACCGGGCCGTCACACTCCACCAGGCCGACGCGAGCGCCCTGCCATTCCCCGCGGCGACGTTCGACACCGTCGTCAGCACCTTCTCCCTGTGCTGCGTCCCCGACGAACGCGCCACCCTCATCGAGGCGCTCCGCGTACTGCGGCCTGGAGGACACCTGCTGCTGGCCGACCACGTCGCCGCGTCCTTCTGGCCACTACGCGCCCTTCAGCACGCCGTGGACCTGGTGAGCGTCCCCCTGCAGGGCGAGCACTACACCCGACGTCCCGTCACCACCCTGCGAAGGCTCGGCGTGACCATCGAGGAGACCGAGCGCCTCACCATGGGCGCTTTCGAGCGCGTCCACGCCCGAAAGCCACGCTGACACGCCACACGCGAAACGCCCCCGGAGGTAAACCCTCCGGGGGCGTTTCGCCTTGGTGGCGGGGGCAGGATTTGAACCTGCGACCTCTGGGGCCCCATTACGTGGCATCCATTCCCGCTGGTCAGACCGATGTTTCACCTAGTCACAGGCAGATGACCCCGCGAAGTAGGCCGCGCAGCAAGCAGACCCCGGAGTCAGCGCCGCCAGCGTCTACGCCAAGATCCCGCAGCCTCCTGATCGGTTCTTGAGGCGGAGGTCCGAAGCGTGCATCAAATCGCACCCCTCGACATCCTCGCAGGGTATGATTTGATACATGACGCCCGTGGATCCGCCTCGCGCACGCCAACGGCTGGCGAACCTGTCGCCCACTTTCACCACGGCGCAGGCGCGCCAGGCCGGCCTGTCGTCACGGGATCTGGCGACGCTGGTCAGCGAAGGGGCCGCGGCTGAGCTCTCGCGCGGTGTCTACCGGCGGTCAGACGCCCCCGAGACTGCACACCTCGATCTGCTCGCTGTACACACACGAGCATCCCACGCAGTCGTCTGCTGCGAGTCCGCCCTCGCGCTTCACGATCTGATCGACGACATACCAGCTGCCGTACACATCGCCGTACCGCGTGGCACCCGCCGTCCGGCGATCTCCTACCCGCCCATCGTCGTCGCGCAGTACGCGACCAAGACCTTCGACCTCAACATCGAGCAGTACGAGGCTGCGCCAGGGGAGTTCGTACCGGTCTACGACGCAGCCCGGAGCGTGGTCGATGCCATGCGCCACCGCAACCGCATCGGCCAGACACTAGCCCTGGCTGCGCTCGGCCGTTACCTGCGAACCAGTGGGCCCGACGGGGTCGGGAGTCTCCAACGCATCGCGCGCGAACTGCACGCCCTCGCCGTCATCCGGTCAGCCGTCGAAGCGGTGCTCGCCTGATGGTCAATCCACTCCCACACACAGCTGACTCAGGTTGAAACCGACGGCACCAGACACCAGCTAAGTGGCCACCGATGCGTCGAGATCTCTGCTCACCCGATCATGATGCCGCCACTCCCCAGCAGGGTGAGGTTGACTCAGGGAACTGGCGCGCCGTCCTCAGGCTCACCGAGCGGCAGGTCCGTTAGGGTTTCCTTGGTTGAGGTGGTCGCCGGATCGTCAGGCTTTAGTCGACGCTCATCGAGAAGCCGTAGCAGAGGCCGCGGCCCGGGACGGGCAGCCCCGCAGGCAGCCGCGTACCGGTTAGCTCGGGGACGGCAACGGCGCTCCAGTCCACCGCGTGGTCTGTCAGATATGGGCCGAGGTCGATGGAGCTCACCACAGCGCCGTCCACGTACGTGACCAGGACGGGCGATTCGTCGAATCCACCCACGGACAGCCTCAGCCACGCGTCGCAGGCCCAGCGGATCTCGTCAGGGTCAGACGCGACGATGCTCACGAGGTACAGCATGGACCCACTACCCGCCTCATCCTTCAGCAGGTAGAAGCTGTACGCGTTCTGCACAGGAGGCTTTTCGCTCACCCCGAGCCGGATGGCCAACTCTTGCAGTCCGGCCTTGGCATCACCACCGGGGCCGGCCGCACCTATCTGGGCGAATAGCTCCCGCGCCTCAGCCCGTATCCGCTCGACTGGGCCCTCATCCTCTCCGCGGTCCCCCACACCGTCAGGGTTCAGCTCCAGCCCGTTCTCCCCGTGGGAGACCTGCTGAGCCAGACGCCCGGTCAGCAGGATCAAGGTCTCGACGTCATCGGGGTATGCCTTCAACGCAGCGCGCAGCCAGCGCTCTTCAGGCCAGGTCGGGCCCTCTTCTTCCAGGGAGTGGTCCAGGGGGTTTGTCGCCGTCAGACTCAGTAGCCGCCCCAGCTCCCGTGCTGCCCGGGCATCGCCTGTGGTCGCTGCGGTCTCCAGCCGTGTGATTGTCTCATCACTGATCACCATGGGCCGCACGTTACGACCCGCCACTGACAGTCGGGTAGCCCGAGGGGATCTCACCCCCGGGCTCCCCAAGATCCCGGCGTGGCAGTCTCCCGCCACTGGGCTCTTGTCGTTCTGGTGGCCGAGCAGGTCGTGTCGGTTATGGCTTCGTAGAAGCAGCCGAACCGCAGGAGCTGCAGCATCTTGTCGAAGACGATCCGGTCGCTGATGCGTGGGCGGTGGCAGCCCAGCGGATGGTCCGGGTGGTAGTCCGGCCGCGCACCAACGTCGATATTCGCTGGAACGGCTCGACCGTCTTCCGCTGCGCCGATCGGTGGGCCGAGCTTGAGCCATACATCCCGCACGATGGCCTTCCCGACACCCGGCCCTCGCACGCGCTCCGCGTCGCGTTCCAGGATCGCTACAGCGGCATGTGGGTGCTCGCGGCAACTACCGGAATGCGACGTTCCGAACTCGCCGGTGTCGAGCGAAGCATGGTCGATCTGGACAGCGGAACTCTGACGATCGAAGACACGCGGGTTGTGGTCGCCGGAAAGGCACAGGCTTCAGACGGCAAGTCCGAATCGAGTCAGCGGAAGATCTCGCTCGACAGTTTCACGGTTCGCCACCTGCGTAGCTACATCGACCGAATGGACGAGGAGCGGGAGGCGTTCGGCAAGAGCTACCCGAACCACGACTACCTGATGGTCGGGCCGGAGGGCCGTCCGCTCCACCCCGACACCATCACAGCGCGGTTCAATCGTCTGGTGGACAAGGCCGGCGTGCCTCTCATCCGGCTGCACGACGTACGGCACACCTACGCCACCATCTCCCAGGACGCCGGCCACAACGTGAAGACGCTCAGCGAGCGGATCGGACACGCGGATGTCGCGGTGACAGCGAAGATCTACACCCACAAGTCAACGGGTACGGACCGGGACATGGCACAGGCGATGGGCGAGCTGATCGAGCGCGCGGCCCGCGGCGACTGGCCCCCTGGAACGGCCGTGGGTACGGACCTGGGTACTGATCGCATCAATTCGGGTGAAGATCTGCCTGACCAACCGCTACTGGGCGCCGCTCGACCGTTGCGCTAGCAGCACCAGCTACAGCACAAGACCGCGGGTCAAGCCTCACCTAGCAAGACGAAGGCCCGGACCAGATGGTCCGGGCCTTCCCTGGTAGCGGGGGCAGGATTTGAACCTGCGACCTCTGGGTTATGAGCCCAGCGAGCTACCGAACTGCTCCACCCCGCGCCGACCCCCTAAGAGTACGGGTCCGAGCCGCCAGCCGCAAATCGGCCCCCTCACTACGGAACCGACATACGGGCGCGGCGGCGGTCAGAGCTATCCAGAAGGCTGATCCGGCGCGGACGCCGACCGCGGGGCGGGACCCGGCGTCGAGGTCGGGCCGGGTGTCGGCGTCGGCGTGGCGCCCTTGCCGTCCTGTCCCTGACCGACCTGCGCCTGCGCCCGAACTGCCCTGTTGACGGCATCCTGCGCCCGAGCAACCGCGTCGGCGTACCCCTTGAGGTCGCCCTTCTTCAGAGCCGCCTGCGCCTCGTCGAACGCCTTGCCGGCCTCCGCCAACGCCTGGGCCATGGTCTGGGACGGCGCCTTCGGCTTGTCCGGGCCACCGTCGCCCGGCGGAGGCTGTTCCTGGCCGTCGCCGGGGCCCTCACCGGTCGTGGCACCCGCGTTGCCCTCGAAGACCATGTTGAGCGCGTCCTGGAGCGTCGGACCGACACCGATGCCGCCACCGAACGACGCGAGCACCAGCCGGAGAAGTGGGTACGATGCGTCGCCGGAACCTCGCTGTACGTACACAGGCTGGACGTACAGCAAACCGCCACCCACCGGGAGCGTCAGCAGATTGCCCTTGACCGAACGGCTCTCGCCGCGGTTCAGCGGCAGCATCGCGTCGGCGACCCTGGTGTCGGACTCGAGCTTGTTCGCGATCTGGCTCGGCCCGTCGATCTGCGTCTTGTCGTCCAACTGCAGGACGCGGATCTTGCCGTAGTCCTTCGAGCGCGCGTCGGCGTTGACGGCAACGAAGGCGGCGAGGTTCTCGCGGTTGAAGTAGATGTACGTCGACGTCAGCGAGAACTCCGGCTCCGACTGTCCCGGCATCCGCACCGACAGGTAGTAGGCCGGCTGCTTCGTCTGGGTCTCACGGGTCGGGTCCGCCGGCACCCGCCACCGCTCGGTGCCCTGGTAGAACGCGCCCGCCTCAGTGACGTGGTACTGAGCGAGCACCTCCCGCTGGATCTTCATCAGGTCACCGGGGTAGCGCACGTGGTCGATCAACGCGTCGGGCATCTTCGACTTCGGCTGCACGGTGCCGGGGAACGCCTTCATCCAGGTACGCAGAAGCGGGTCAGTCTCGTCCCAGGCGTACAACGAGACCGTCCCGTCATAGCCGTCGACCGTCGCCTTGACGGAGTTGCGGATGTAGTTGAGGCGTTCGCTCGGCTGCCCGACGATCGCCGGCTCCGGCGTCAGCGAGGTGGACGTGGCGTCGTTGAGCAGAGTCCGCTGCGCCAACGGGTAGTTGTCAGACATCGTGTAGCCATCGACGATCCAGACGACCCGGCCGTCCACCACCGCGGGGTAGGGATCGGAGTCGAGGGTGAGCCAGGGTGCGACCTTCTGGACCCGCTCGCGAGGGTTGCGGTCGTAGAGAATCTTGGACTCGGAGTTGATCCGCGACTGGTTCAGCAGGATGTTGAAGTCCTGGAACTTCGCGGCATACAGCGAGCGGTTGACGAAGGAGCCCACCGGCACGCCGCCCTTGCCCTCATAGGTGTTGGTGGACTTGGCGTCACCGCTCGCACCGGGGACGTCGAGCTCGACCGGCGGGGTGCCCTTGGGCGCGCCGACGATGGAGTACGGCGGGGAGAACTCACCGAAGTAGATGCGGGGTTCGTACTTCCCGAGCTCTCCCTGCGACGGGATGCCGCCCTGGATCCATTCGGGGCTGCCCTCGCTGGTTCGCCGGTTGCCGTAGGCCGCGACCATGCCGTAGCCGTGGGTGTAGACGGTGTGGTCGTTGTTCCAGTTGCGCTGGTCCGCGGGCACACCGTCGAGGTTGACCTCACGTACCGCGACCACGGCGTCGCGTACCTTGCCGTCGACCGGGTAACGGTCGACGTCGAGCGACGGCTTGGCGAAAGAATAGAAGCCACGCACCTGTTGCTGCTGCTCGAACGTCTCCCCCACGATGGCCGGGTCGATCAGGCGCACGCCCGGCAGCGTTTCGGCGTCGTCAGCCAGCTGACCCTCGCTCGTGTCGGTCTCCGCTTTGTACGGATTCACCTCCGCGTCGGCGACTCCGAACGCCTCCCGCGTCGCGTCGATGTTCCGCTGGATGTACGCCGACTCGCGGACCGGCTCGTTCGGGCGCACCTGCACCTGCTGGACGATGGCCGGCCACGCCCATCCGAGCAGGACCGCCGACAGCACGAGCAACCCGAGCCCGAGCCCGGGCAGCAGCCAGGTGCGGCGTACGACATTGGCGAAGAACAGCACCGCGCAGATGGCGGCGATGATCGTCAAGATGGTCTTGGCGGGTAGGACGGCATGCGCGTCGGTGTAGGTGATGCCGGTGAAACTCTGGTTGGACATCTGGTGGGCGCCGACCACCAGGCCGTACCTGTCGAACCAGTACGCGACCGCCTTGAGCAGCACGAACAGGCCGAGCAGCACCGAGATGTGCGCCTGCGCCGCGGCCGAAGCCTTCTGGCCCTGCGTCTGCAGCCGGATTCCGCCGTACAGGTAATGCGCGACGAGAGCGGCGACGAGCGACAGGAGGATCACCGCGAACCCGTAGCCGATGAGGAAGCGGTACCACGGATAGCCGAAGACGTAGAACGCCACGTCGTTTCCGAACTGCGGGTCCTGGGTGCCGAAGGGCGTGGCGTTGCGCCATTCCAGGAACGTCTGCCAGCGCGACGAGGCACTCGAACCCGCGACCAGGGCGAGTACGCCGGACACCACGCCAGCGATGAGGATCCGGTGCGGGTCGACGACGTCGCGGTAGCGGTCGAGCGTCTGCTGCTCGCTGGAGATCGCGCGGTAGCGAGGTCGCAGCCGGTAGGCGAGCGCGAGGTTGGCGAAGACCACCAGACCGAGCACGGCCCCGAAGACCGCGAACATCCCGATGCGGGTGAGGAGCGTGGTCGTGAAGACCTTGGAGTAGTCGACGGAGACGAACCACAGACGCTCGGTCCAGAAGTTGGTGAAGACAGCGAGTAACCCCACCAGCACCACGAGCACGATCAGCGTCGGAACCAACGCGCGGCTGCGGACGTTGCCCCCTCTGAACCCGCGCCGGAACGGATCGCGCGGGGCCGAATAGCTGCTCACTGATGCACGCTCCTCGCAGGTCCATGGGTAAGTCCGGGCTGCGGCGTGGGGCAACCCGTCGTTAAAGGGGCAACTTAGCGAAGCCTTTGCGAGTTCCCACCTTTACCCCGGGAACGGCGATGGCTACACACCGTGGGTCAACCCACGCAGCTCGGGACCTTCGCGTCGGCGTCCTTGGCCAGGATCTCGAGCGCGTGGACCGCGTCCTTCAGCGTGGCGATCTTCACCAACCGGATGCCTGAGACGTCCGCGCCGGCGGCCGCCGGGCAGTTGTCGGCCGGAACGAGGAACGTCGTCGCGCCGTCCTTCTTCGCCCCCGCGATCTTCTGCTGGATCCCACCGATCGGGCCGACCTTGCCGTCAGCCGTGATCTCGCCCGTACCGGCGATGTGCTTGCCGTCAGTGAGGCTGCCCGGCGTCAACTTGTCGACGATCGCCAGCGCGAACATCGTGCCCGCACTGGGGCCGCCGATGTCCTGGCCGAGGTTGACCGTCACCTTGAACGGGAACTCGAACCCGTCCCGTGGCCCGATCCCGACGAACGCACGGTTGGGGTCGTCCGGTGCTTTCGCCGCGGTGACGCTGACCTCGAGCGGCTTGCCGTCGCGGCGTACGTCGAACCGAACCGCGCTGCCCGGCCGGTGCTTACGGACGAGCTCGACGACCTGATCCCGGTTGGACACCGCCTGGCCGTCCACCGACATGATCACGTCGCCCGCCCTGAGCTTGCCGACCGCGGGGGCACCCTTGACCACCGACTGCACCACCACCGCGGATGGCACCTTCACGCCGACCTCGCGGAGCCCGGCCGCGATCGCCGTCTCCTGGGAGTTCTGCATGTCCTCGGCGTTCTGCTGCTCAACCTGCTGGGCAGTCTGGTTGGGCGGATAGACGTAGTCGCGCGGGACCACCGCCACGGTCGGGTCGAGCCACCCGGAGATCACCCCGATGAGGTCCAAGCTCTGGTCAGGACTCGTGACCGCCACCGTGGTGAGGTCGAGCCGGCCGTCCGTGGGGTAGGTCTTGTGACCGGCGATCCGGATGATCGGCTTTCCGTCAACCGTGCCGAGGGTGTTCTCAGTCGGCCCCGGGCTCATCGCGACGTACGGAACCGGAACCAGCCAGGCAATCGCGACGAGAGCGACAAGCAGGACGGCGGTCAGGGCCATCGTCGCGGCACGGCGGGACATGTGGCCAGAGTAGGTGACGTGACCGGGAAGCCCCTGCGTGGGCCGCCAAAATGATCACGTATACGTGGTCATTAGGTGCCTCGCATGGTGCCGATGCCGTGCGAGGCACGCAATGACCACGTATACGTGATCATTACGGTCGTCGCCCGCGGTCTGCGCTCTCGTTAGCTCGCGGCGCCGGCCACTCCGCTCACTCGGCGCCGACCCACTCCGCGGACCCGTCGGCGAACCTCTGATGCTTCCACAGCGGAACCTCGGCCTTGAGGTCGTCGATCAGCTGCCGGCAGGCGGCGAACGCCTCCGCCCGGTGCGGGGCCGCGGCCCCCACGACGACGGCGATCTCACCCACCGAGAGGTCTCCGACCCGGTGCACCGCCGCGACGACCGACCCGGGGTGGGCCGCGACCACACCTTCGGCCACCCGGCGCAGCTCCTTGAGCGCGTTCGGATGCGCGTCGTACCCCAGCTCGTTGACGCCGCGCCCGGCATCGTGATCGCGGACCGTACCGACGAACACGCAGGTCCCGCCAATGCGCGGGTCGGCGATCGCCGCGAGCACCTCGTCCACGGACAACGGCGTGTCCCGGATGGCGAGTAGTCGCACCGCCTGTTCAACCGAGATGTCGGTCACGTTCCCCCTCGCGTTCTCCTACGGCGAGCCCGGCGGACCACGGCCGCCGTGCCCAGCAACGCCACGGTGGCCCCGGCCGCACCGAGGGTCGCCGTCTCCCGGCGGCCGATCCGCCGCCCGAAGGCCGCGTGCCGCCCAGCGACTTCGGTGGCCAGAACCTCACACGCGGTGGCATTGTCGTACGTCGGCCGCCAGCCGGCCGCGGTGAGTTTCGCCGACGACACTACCCACGGGTGACTGACATAGGCGAGGTCACTGGCCGGCGCGGGTGTGAGACCCAACCGGTGAAGTCGCTCCGCCGCCCCCAGCGCCAGGCTCTCGGGAAGCTCGAGGCGCGGCAGGCCGAACAACGTCTCGATCTCGTCCTGCTCGAGGAACCCTTCACAGCCCACCGTGACCGGCCCCTCGACACGACCGAGCACCGCGTACTCCAGCGCACTCACCAGGTCATCGACGTGGCAGAACTGCCAGCTGGGCCGGCTGCCCCGGATGACCAGCAGGCGGGCCGCCTCGAAGTGCCGGGTCAGGAACGTGTCGATGCCCGGGCCGACCAGCATCGACGGGCGTACGACGGTGACCGAAAGCCCGGGATGCGTCTTGGGTGCCCGGCGCGCGAGCCACTCGATCTCCAGCAGATCCGCGACGACCCCTTCCGGGCGCGCCCGCAGCGGCCCGTCGTCCTCGAGCGGGACGGGGTTGTCGGGGAAGGCGCCGTAGACCATGGCACTCGTACACACCACGACCCGGGGTACGCCGGCGGCCGCCGCCGCGGTCAGGACCGTCTGCGCGCCCCTGACATTGCGTTCGCTGCGCTGGCGCGGGTCGGAGTCGGGTGAGACCTCAACGTCGAGGTGGACGACGACGTCACACCTCGCGATGCGCTGGGCGATCGCCGGATCACGGACATCAAGGACCCGCCACTCCACTCCGTCGACGTCACCTCGGTGTTCGTCGACGCCGATGACCCGCTTCACCTCGTCGAGTGCGACGAGGCGTTCGGCGAGAGCGCGCCCGATACCGGACGATGCGCCGGTGACGGCCACAACGAGACCTCCGCCGCGGCGGCCCAGAAGCGCAGGGCGACGCGTCGTGCGTCGGCTGCGCCGGGCACGAACACGGGTGGGTTCGTCGTTCAGAGGGAAACTCCCGGGCTAGGTTGGACGATATGAACTGCTCGCTTCGTACGGCTGGGTCGCGCCGGTCGGCAAGCCCCATGCACGAGACCATCCGCACGCAGCTTCCCCTCATCCTGCCGGAGGTCCAACCGTGAGCAACGACGAGCCCGGCGCCGGACGCGAGGGCGGCGAGCCCGAGAAGCGTCCACCCGGCGGCCAGGACAACCCGTTCGCGGGGTTCGACCTCGGCGCGATTTTCGGACAGCTGCAGAGCATGTTCTCGTGGCAGGGCGGCCCCATCAACTGGAACCTCGCCAAAGAGACGGCTCGGCAGACGATTCGCGAAGCCGGCGACGCTTCGTTGACCGGTGCCGAACGCGCGGCGGTCGACCAGACCGTCCGGCTGGCCGAGCACTGGCTTGACGAGGCTACGACCCTTCCGGCCGGATCGGCCGGCGCGGCCCTCGCCTGGAACCGCAGCGACTGGCTCGAGGGCACGCTGCCCGCCTGGCAGAAGCTCGTCGAACCCCTCGCCACCCACGTCGTGGGCGCGATGGAGAAGGCACTGCCGGAGCAGCCCGGTCCGATGGGCACTCCGCTCACCGGTGTCCTGACGCAGGTCGGCGGCATGATGTTCGGTGCTCAGGTCGGGCAGGGCCTCGGGCAGCTGGCCACCGAGGTGTTCGGCGCCACCGACGTCGGGCTACCCCTGGGTCCGGCGGGCCAACCGGTCCTGCTTCCGGCGAACGTCGCGAAGTTCGGCGAGGGTCTCGGCCTCCCCGCCGAGGACGTACGCCTCTACCTGGTCCTGCGCGAATGCGCCCATCAGCGCCTTTTCCACCATGCGCCGTGGTTGTCCGCGCACCTGTTCTCGGCGGTCGAGGACTACGCGCGCGGGATGCACGTGGACGTCAGGAAGCTCGAGGACGCCGTGGGTCAGATCGACATGACCAACCCCGAGGCGCTGCAGGAGGCGCTCGGCGGTGGCCTGTTCGAACCCGAGGAGACGCCTCGCCAGAAGGCCGCCCTCGCACGGCTGGAGACCGCGCTCGCCCTCGTCGAGGGCTGGGTCGACGACGTGGTGACGGTCGCGGCCGCGCCGCGCATGCCGTCGGCGGTCCAGCTCCACGAGGCGGTACGCCGGCGTCGAGCCGAAGGCGGCCCGGCCGAGCAGACGTTCGGGACGCTGGTCGGACTCGAGCTGCGGCCACGCCGGATGCGGGACGCCGCGACGCTGTGGGCCGCACTCCGGGAGGAGCACGGCATCACGGCCCGGGAGTCCCTGTGGGCGCACCCAGACCTGTTGCCGTCCGGTGACGACCTCGACGACCCACGTGGCTTCGCCGCACACGCCGGCGCACCGGAGAGCCTCGACCTCGGTGACCTGGGCTTTGACCTACCAGGCGAGCCCGGCACGCCGGGCACTCCAGATGAGCCCGGCACGCCCGGCGACAAGCCAGCTGGGGAGAGCGGCGACGACGGACCTGCACGGTGAGCGGCCTGCACGCCGACGCCGTGACGGTTTTGTCCGCATGGGAAGCACCGAACGACCACCAGGAAGCTCTGCGGCGGCACTACCTCGAGTATCTGGCCCAGAATGCCGACGGAGTGTGGCGGAGCTGTCGCCCCTCGCATCTCACCGCGGGGATGATCATCCTCGACCACGATGGGCGACACACCCTGCTGGTGCTGCACGGGCGGATCAACCTGTGGGTGCAGCCCGGAGGTCACTGCGAGCCGGGCGACCGGTCACTCATGGAGGTCGCCGAGCGTGAGGCGCGGGAGGAGACCGGGCTCGCGGAGCTCGTCCTCGACGCGAAGCCGATCGCGTTGTCCCGCCATCGCTCACCCTGTGGCGCCGAGACTCATCTGGATGTGCAGTATCTGGGTACGTCACCCGCGGGCGCTGCCCCGGTGGTCAGCGACGAGTCGCACGACGTCCGATGGTTTCCGGTGAGCGCGCTCCCGGGCGAGCTGGCCTCGGGGGTCGCCGAGAGCGTCGCGACCGCGGTGGCCGCACTCGTGCGGCGCTGACGGGGCTCATCGAGGGCTGACCGGGAGTCCTCGCCCGCCCCATGCTCAGGCGCCGGCCCCCATGCTCAGGTGAACGCCAGGACCACCACGACGACCAGGAACGCGACGACGAGGATCCCGCCCACGACCAGCGCGAGCGGCGGGATACTCCGACGGGATGGTCCACCGCTGCCGTCCTCGACGAACTTCTGGAACATCACGGTGCTGGCACTGGGGTCCTCTTCGGCCTTGTTCATGTCCGACATGCCGCGAAACCTTACCGGCCCAGTCCCCGCTCGACCGCCTCAGCGGCGTTCATTTCACGAGAGACCACGGCTGAGTCACCCACTGCTACGCGCCACCCCACTGTCGGTGACGACACGTCCGGCAGACGACATTTGCCGCGGACAACCGGCCGGTGTGAATGCCTATACCGTGAGGTGCTGCTGAGAACGCAGGACCGGAAGGAGAAGCCGTGGGCACCCTGCCCAGCGGAGGCAACGTACGCCCGATCACCCGGTGGGGCCAGCCCGTCATGCACCATCCCTGCCGGCCCGTGGATGCCTTCGACGAGCACCTGTCCGACCTCGTGGCCGACATGGTGGCGACCATGGAGGCGGCCGACGGTGTGGGCCTGGCCGCCAACCAGATCGGCGTTGACCTGCGGGTGTTCGTCTTCCGCTGCACCGACGCCGACGAGATTGTCCACGAAGGCGTGGTCTGCAACCCGGTCCTCGAGCTACCAACCGGACAAGACCGGCGGCTGGAGGAGTCTGACGAGGGATGCCTTTCGCTCCCCGGTGCTTTCGTGCTCTGCGCCCGTCCCGACACGGCCGTCGTACGCGGAGTCGATCAGTTCGGCGCTCCGGTCGAGGTGCACGGAACGGGCCTGCTGGCCCGCTGTCTCCAGCACGAGACCGACCACCTCGAGGGCACGGTGTTCGCCGATCGGCTGCCCAAGCGGGTCAGGCGCCGGTTGTTCGCCGAAGCGGAAGACGTCGCCGACGAGTTCGGACCGGAGTGGCCGGCCGGCAGCTAGGGACCCCCCGCCGCACCACCGCCGCCTGCGGCCACCCGTCAGGTCAGCGGCAGCGGTATGAGGCGGTTTTCGAGCGCGGCGACGACTCCTCTCGTGACGACGGCGGGGCCAGAAAGCTGTTCGTACGCGGCGAGCAGCGCCGTCCGCAGGCTCGGCCGGACGACGTCCGCACCCAGGTGGTTCAGGGCTCCCGACCGGTTCAACCGGTCAAGCACGGCCCGCTCCACCGCGCCGACGTACAACCGCGGGCCGCTGGCGCGAAGTTTGTGGTGGAGTTCGAGGAGTGCTTCACAGCCCGCGTCGTCGATCTCCGGCGTGGCCTCCAGCGCCAGTACGACAGCGACCGGAAGCGGGTCGCACGCCGTCACACACCCGATCACGGTGCTCACGAGGGTGGCCGCCGTGCCCGCGTCGAGCCGGCCCGTGGGCTGCAAGCAGATGAGGTCGCGGCTGATCGAGGCTGGTCGCCGCTCGGGCGCCGGAACGGCTGGCAGCAGCCGGTCCCGGGCCCGGCGGACCAGGCGAGACCCCACCCCCCGCGGTGCGGTGGCGTGCGGTGGCGCCCCGTGTGGCGGCGCCCCATGTGGTGGCGCTTCCGGTGATGCCCCCCGGCGCGGCGCCACCCGGCGCGCCAGCGAGTACACGTCGTCGAGAAGCATCGCTCTCCCCAGCAAAGTGATGTTCTCCAGGTCCCTGATGAGTCTCCGCGACCCGGCCGGCCTCCGGCCTCACCCTGATCGGGCGAACCCAGCACGCGCGCCGTTCAGCGTCCTGATCTGCGTTCGGACGGATGGAGTTGGGCCGCGACGTAGGGACCGACGAGCTCCGAGCACTCCCGCCTGGGAGCCGCCACCTCGACGATCGCGCCGTCGTCGAGCCGGAGCCGGAGCAGAAGGGGATATGGCCCCAGATGCCGGAGATTGGCCGGCGCGTCCTCGAGGTCCTCGGCGAACCGGCAGGCCAGGAGCAGGACGCGGCTCAGTGCCACCCCGCGGTAGACCACCAGAACGTCATGCACCCAGGAGGCGTACGCGGAGCGCCGCGACCAGCGCTGTGGCAGCGACTCGAGCCCCCACGACGAACTCCTTAGCCGGCACCGAAAGATCCCTGGTGCGCTCTTGATCCGGCGGCGCCGCCACAAGACAGCGACCGCAAGACATATCACCACGACTGTGACAAGACTCGGCACCCATAGCATCACACCGACACCTCCCCGCGCGCACGGCTCACCCACGCTCAGGTTCGAAGAGGCCCGGGGCATCGACCACACCCCCAGCGGATGAAATGCCCCCGCCCCGCCTGGCCGGCCGGCGTGTCGATACTGGCTGGCGTGTCGGGTCACCCGTGGTTCAGTGCGCCTGGCCGGCTCACCCGTCGACGGGGCTGGTCAGCCGTCAGTCCTCGCACTCCGACAGCGGGAGATGCGCGGTGGCCGCGACCCCTTCGAGGTAACCGCGAGCGCGGTCGGCTTGTGGATAACGGCGTACCAACGACCAGAAACGAGGGGTGTGTCCGGCCTCGACGAGATGTGCCAGCTCGTGGACGAGGACGTAATCGACGACCCATGCGGGCATGCCACGCAGTCGGGTGGAGAGCCGGACACTGCCGTCGCTCGGCGTACAGGACCCCCACCGCATGCCCTGGTTGGTCACCCACCGCACGCTGGCCGGCTCCACACCGTCGCCGAGGTAGCGGCGGCTCAGGGCGCGGGCCCGGTCGAGAAGCTCCCCGTCGCTGGGGCTGCGCCGGCGTTCCTGCGCGGCGAGCCGGTCGAGCATGACACCGACCCAGCGGCGCTCCTCGGCCCTGCTCATCCGGGCGGGAAGGAGGACGATGACCCGATCGCCCTCGCGGTAGGCGCTGACCGTGCGGCGCCTCCGCTGGCTCCGCCGCACCTCAACCTGGCAGGGCTCCTCGCGCGCCTGGGCGGTGCGTAAGCCCGGGCGCGCCTCAGTCCGTTGCCTCGGTGCCGGTGCGGCCACCCCAGAAAACTACCTCCCCGCGCCGACTGGGGCCTCTCGTCTTCCACAAGGGTGTCTCTTTTCCACAGGCTGGCACCTCGGGGAAATGTGTCGTGATCGTGACTTTTCGGGCTCTGCCCGGCAGCATTCCCACAACCTGCCCCAGGAAATCCACCGCGAGAGGGCACTCTTTGCACAGCTCGTCCACAATCTTGTCCACATTCGGGGATAAGACGTTGACGCGACGGATGCCGGCTCGTAGGTTCGACGATCAGGAAGCCCCCGGACACGGAGCGTCCGCTCGCATGGGGAAGGCGTGCGGACCCACCGGTTCGGGGGCTTCGACATACGCTCCGTAGCCGGTTCTGATGGCCGCCGGCGCGGGGTGCCCCGCATCCCCTCGGGAGGGGGTACGGTCGACACGGCCGCACCCGGTTGTCCGCCTCGCGCGTCCTTCCAGCACGCACGGGTATAAAGGTGGGCACCATGGGCAGGACATCAGCCATGCGCGTGCCGAGCACCCAGGCGAGGACAGCGCTGGCATAAGGTGACCCGAGATCGGGCGGCCCGGGCGGGTCCGCCCTGCCCCGACCCAGCACAGAGGAGGGCCGTCATGGCGGAGACCTACACAGGCGAGTTCTACTGCGTGAAGTGCAAGGCCAAGCGCAACGCGACCGGCGAGATCAAGGTGAACGACAAGGGCACCCGGATGGCCAAGGCCACCTGCCCCGAGTGCGGCACCAACCTCAACCGGATCCTCGGCAAGGCCTGAGCACGCACCAACGTCGGGCGGCCGGTCACCTCCGGCCGCCCCTCCCACTCCCGGCCAGGCACCACTAACCGCTGGCCGGGAGTGGGCGACGCCTCCCGGTGAAGCCTCCTAGGGCGTGTTGGCTCGCTTCACCGGCGCCATTCGAGAAACACGCCCTAGAGCCGCTCTCCGCGGCGAACCCGTCCGACCACCACCCGCTCCGCCACGAACGACAGGAACGGCACCGTGCCGGCAACCAGCACGAGCAGCGTTCCGCGGAGCGACCACCGTGCCCTCAGCGCGAGGTCGGCGGCCAGCACCAGGTAAAGCATGTACAAAAATCCGTGCAAGGGTCCGACAACCGCCACGAGCCCGGCATTCTGGGCGGCGTACTTGAGCGGCATCGCGACCAGCACCAGCACGAGCAGGAACACCCCCACGACGTACGCGATGACGCGGTAGCGGGTCAGGCGTCCCCGGAGGCTGGGAGCGAGCGGCTGGGTCGTGGCGTCGACGGGCGTCTCGGTCACACGGACTCCTGCGATCGGCGGTGCAGAGCGGCGAGGTACTTGTTGTAGGCGGCCAGCTCGGGATCCTCCGCCTCACCGGCCTCGTCGAGGCGCGACCCGATCGCCGCACCGACCCGCTTGGGCGGGAGAGGCGGAAGGAGATCGTCGCCGTCTCGCTGGGTCTTGGCCACGGACGTCCCGGTCAGCGCGCCGTCCGTCTGGACCTCGGACACGCTGTCAGAGGGCTCCGAGGGAGGCGCGTCAGCGTCGCCGAGCAGCTTCCACCACAGATACACGGCGAACGCCGCGAAGAACGGCCACTGCAGGGTGTAGCCGAGGTTCTGCCAGTTGCCGGTCGACGACTCGAACCTCCGCAGCTGCCACCACGCGAGGAACAGGAACGCCCCGACGGCGAGTACGACGAACACGGTGAAAGCCGCCCATCGCGGCGTCAGCAGTCGCCTGGCCCTCGACATGGTCGCGCCGCCCACCGCGGCCTGTGGGGGGTTCATGGTCGCGTTCGACTCCTCGTTCCCTCCGGCTCGTAGGCCGACACTAACACCGCCTGTGGATGAAACCGGCGGGGCCGCGAGGAGACGTGGCAGGCTTCACTCCTTCCAGAATCCGCTCGTGGTCGGACTCGCACGGGGAGGTCACTTGATGCGACCACAGCTCAAGCCGGGACTGCGGAGGGTGTGGCGCGACCGCCGCACGGTCCAGATCGGTCTCGACCCCGAGCACGCGCTTGTCCTCACCGACCTCGACCCCGCCCTCACAGAGGTCGTCGACGGTCTCACCGGCATCCGTACCACCGAGGCGATCGTCACCCAGGCACTCTCCCGGGGCATCGACGGCGTACGCGCCCGCCGACTCCTCCAGCTGCTTTCCGATGGCGGCGTCCTCGATGACGCCGAGTCCACCCACCTCGCACTGCGAGACCTCACACCCACCGAGCGCGAACGCCTCTCCCCCGACCTCGCGGCTCGATCGGTGAGCAGCCGGTCCCCAGACGGCGGGGCAGCCGAGCTCGCCGTCCGCCGGGACGCCTGCGTCGCGGTCTACGGCGCTGGCCGGGTCGGCGCGTCGATGACCTCGCTGCTGGCCTCGGCCGGAGTGGGGCGGCTCACCATCATCGACCGATCGTTGGTCCGACCGGCCGACCTCGCTCCCGCTGGGCTGGCCTTGGGCGACGTCGGATCCTCCCGGGCGCTCGGCGCGAGCCGTGCGGTCGCCGGCAGTGCGCCCTCGACCGACGTCGCGGCGATCGGGGAAGGTCAGACCACGGTCCGACCGCACGTCGCGATCCTGGCGCCCGACGACGAACCTGACCGCAGGGTTGCCGACACGCTCGTCCGGGCCGGTGTCCCGCACCTGGTCGTACGCATGCGGGAGGCGCGCGCGATCCTGGGGCCGTTCGTGCTTCCCGGTGAGTCCTCGTGCATCCGCTGCCACGACCTGCATCGCGCGGCCCGGGATCCGCAGTGGCCGCACGTCCTCGCGCAGGTGCTCTCGGAGCCCACCCGGACCCCTGCCTGCGACGTCGTACTCGCCACGAGTCTCGCGGCCCAGGCGACGCTCCATGTGCTCGCGTTCCTCAACGGCGTCCGACCGCCGTCAGTCGACGCGACGCTTGAGATGGACCTCCCGCTCGGCGCCCAACGCCGCCGCTCGTGGTCGTCCCATCCCTCGTGCGGCTGCCAGTGGGACCCCGAGCCCTTGCCGGCCGCTGCGGCGTAGGTGGGTTGTCAGTGGCCGGGATTATGGTCCGATCATGAGATACGGATTCGTGCTGCCCTACGGAGACGCGCACACCACGGCCGATCTGGCCGTTGTCGCCGAAGACCACGGATGGGACGGCTTCTTCGTCTGGGAGGGGATCTGGGCCATCGACCCGTGGGTGTCGCTCGCGGCCGCGGCCGTCCGCACGGAGCGAATCCGGCTGGGCACCATGCTGACCCCGCTGCCGCGGCGAAGGCCATGGGAACTCGCCGGCCAGACATCCACTCTGGACAACCTGTCCGGAGGTCGGGTCATCCTCTCCGTCGGCCTCGGGGTCGCCGGTGAGGATCGCTGGTGGTTGTTCGAGGATGACCCGGGCCGGGCGGCCCGCGCGCAGATGCTCGACGAGGGCCTGGCGATGCTCGAGCGGTTGTGGCGCGAGGAGCCCTTCGAGTTCGAGGGCCGGCATTTCACGTCCCGGCTGATCGACTCGCTGGTGCCGCCCGCTCCTCCGGCGCCGGTGCAGAAGCCACGGATCCCGACCTGGGTGGTCGGCGCCTGGCCGTTTCCCAAGTCCATGCGCAGGTCCGCCCGCTGGGACGGTTGGATTCCCCACTACCAGCCGGTCGACGCTTCGGCCGACGGGCAGCTGACGCCGGAGATCTTCGGCGAGGGGGCGATCTGGATTCGGGAGCAACGCGCCACCGAGGGCCTGCCGATGGCGGGCTATGACCTGATCATGGAGGGCGCCACCCCGGCCGACGATCCGAAGGCCGCGGCGGAGCAGGTACGCCCGTGGGCACAAGCCGGGGCCACCTGGTGGCTCGACGCCGACTGGTCAAGCATGGACCCGGCGCGCGTCCGGGAAGCCTCCGAACGCCGGCTTCGTGCTGGTCCGCCCCGAGTCGACCACTGATGGGACCAGACCGCCCGATCCCGGCCAGTCAGCACGCTCGGGTTGCGCCCAACCTGGACAATGGACCTGTGAGCGATCTTCCTCGCAATGCAGTCGCCCGGACCGCGCGGCTGGCCAGCCTGCCCCTCGGCATCGCCGGCCGCACTGCCCTCGGCCTCGGCAAGCGGCTGGGCGGCCGGCCAGCCGAGGCGGTGGTCTCCGACGTTCAGAGGCGCACCGCGGAGCAGCTGTTCAAGGTGCTCGGCGAGCTCAAGGGCGGCGCCATGAAGTTCGGCCAGGCGCTCTCGATCTTCGAGGCGGCCCTTCCCGAGCACCTGGCGTCGCCCTACCGTGCGACCCTCACCAAACTCCAGGACGCCGCGCCGCCCATGCCACCCGCCACGGTCCATCGGGTCCTGGAGCAGGAGTTGGGCGCCAACTGGCGGCGACGGCTTCGACACTTCGACGACAAGCCCGCCGCCGCGGCCTCGATCGGCCAGGTCCACCGGGCACAGTGGCCAGACGGCCGCGACGTCGCGGTCAAGATCCAGTACCCCGGTGCGGCCGAGGCCCTCCGGTCCGACCTCAACCAACTCGGGCGTGTCAGCCGGTTGCTCGGGTCCTGGATGCCTGGCCTGGAGGTCCGGCCCCTGGTCGAGGAGCTCAAGGCTCGGATCGGAGAGGAGCTCAACTACCAGCTCGAGGCCGAGGCACAGGCGGGCTTCGCGGCGGCGTACGACGGTGATCCCGAGATCGCCGTGCCGCACGTGCGGTTCCACACGCCGCGGGTCCTCGTCACCGACTGGCTCGACGGCATCCCTCTCCACCAGGTGATCGCCGACGGCACCCAGGACGAACGCGACCGGGCCGGCCGGCTCTTCGTCCGCTTCCTCTTCTCCGGCCCCGAACGTGCCGGCCTCCTGCATGCCGACCCGCACCCCGGCAACTACCGGATCACGCCCGACGGCCGGCTCGGCGTGGTCGACTACGGCCTGGTCGCCCGGCTACCCGGCGGCTTCCCACCGCAGATCGGGCGCCTGCTGCGGATCGGTCTCGACGGCGACTTCGACAGCGTGGTCGACGGCCTGCGCGAGGAGGGCTTCATCAAACCGCACGTCGAGATCGACGCGCAGGAGTTGTACGACTACCTCCAGCCGTTCATCGAGCCGGCTCGGGACGAGACCTTCGCCTTCTCCCGCGAATGGATGCGCTCGCAGTTCCAACGGATCAGCGACGTCCGCGGGGCCGGCGCCAAGACCGCGTTCAAGCTGAACCTTCCGCCGTCGTACCTCCTCATCCACCGGGTGTGGAGCGGCGGCATCGGCGTGCTCGCCCAGCTGGGCGCGGAGGCGCCGTTCCGATCCGAACTCGAGCGTTGGCTCCCCGGCTTTCAGCCCGACCTCGGTCGGGCTGAGGTGCGGCAGCTCGTCGACCTGCACCCCGACGACGATGTTCTGGCTGAAGACGTCGACGAGATCGCTGAGGGGTGAGTGGGCCGGGCCGCCGCGAGCCGCTGCTCGCGGGACTGTCGGCCGGCTGGGCTTACCAGACGGCTCGGTCGAACCGTGCCTCGATGTTGTGCAGGTTGCTTCGAGCGCAACCCTCGCAGTAGCGCGTCGTCGCGCCTCGCTCGAACGACACCGCCCAGGTGATCGGAGTCTGGTCACCGGGTGCGGAAGTGCCGCAGAGATCGCACTCAATCATCGCCGTCGGTCGCTTTCTGTAGACCTGGGCCGCTGGAGGCGGCCGCGTCCTCGTTCCACGCATCATGGTGACCCAGCCGTGTTTCGACCACGCAACGCACACGGTACGACACTCTTTTGTTACCAATGCATCGAACTTGTGGTGACCAACACCAACCTCCGATAACGGCCCGGGCCCAGGGCACCAAAGGCTCCAGGCATGGAAACGGGCCGGGACACCTCGACTGAGATGCCCCGGCCCGAACGCCGGAGGCCGGCGGAGCTGGAGGTCGCACCGTCATTCCTGCTCGAACTAGTTGAACCGCGCCCTGATGAGCCGCGCGCGAATCGCGGCCTCCTGTGCTTTACGGCTCAGCCGGCGGGCGCGCACCAGCTGGGCCGCCCGTCGTCCTTCCTTGGTGGTATTCACCCGCTCATGTATCTGTGCGCGGGCCAGATCTTCGTGGAGAAGATGCATTGCGGTGCTCCTCATTGCGATATTGCGTGCCGAGTCCGTCCGGACCGTGACGGTCGTGGACTGGTCGGCGGCGTGACGATTGGTCATCGGGATCTCGGTGGTCAGGGAGGTGAAGGGCCGGATCGCTCGGGCCTGCCTCGGTCGGATGGTGGTCATGCCGCGACTTCGTTCTTGCGAGGACGTCCACGCGGACGCTTACGCGGTACGACGACGCCGGCGATGAACAACTCGCCGCCCCATACGCCCCACGGCTCCCGCCGGGCAAGCGCGCCATCGAGGCACTCCCGCCTGATCGGGCAGTCGTGGCAGATGGTCTTGGCGAACTCCACATCCGCCGGAGACTCGGCGAAGAAGAGTTCCGGATCGAACGTCCGACACGGAAGCTGTACCTCCGTGGCGACCTCAGGTATGTCGAGGACGCTCAGGCTCACTTCCAGTCACCTCCTTGTGTCCTGGGTTTGCGCGATGGACCGAACTGCTGTGCCGTGAACTGACCTGCTGGTGCCAGGTGAACTGCTGGCTGGTTCATGGGCCTGCCATTTCGCTGGTGCAAACAAAAAGGCCGCGGATCCCGGAGTCGGGATTCCGCGGCCTCGGAGGCGCCGGCCAGATCTTAAGTGACCGGTGGGCTCCAGGCTGGAACACCCGACAATGGGGCCTTGTTGGACGGAGCAGAAACTCCCGACGGAGTGGCCGGGGTGATCGGGGTGACGACACCGTCGCGGTAGAACACCGGACCGCGCGCGAGGACACCGAATCGGCCGCTGGGCACACTGCTCCCCTGGTGCGTGCGCTGACGAGGTGAAGCGCCACGCCTGGTGGAAAGCATCTCCGAGCAGGGGGCGCCGGTCAGCAGCTCACGCGAGCTGTCAATTGTGATCATCGTCGACGCACCTCCTCTGACTCAGACATGCCAAACACGCAGCGGCGGATTTGGGGACGTGGAGAGACTACGCGGTCGGCCCTGGGCAGGGCAACGAATTATTGTGGCTGGTTTTCAACGTTACCGATCCGTGGCCGACGCTCCGCCGGCTCCGCCCTCACCCGCCGCGCAGATGCCGAGCACGTCGTCGGCGTACCGGGACAACTTGCTGGCTCCGACACCTGGGATGGTCGCCAGCTGCGAGGGACTGGTCGGCCTGGCCTCGGCGATCGCGACCAGGGTCGCGTCGGTGAAGACGCAGTACGCCGGCACCCGCTGCTCCTGGGCGCGTTCGAGCCGCCATGCGCGCAGGCGTTCGAACATCTCCTCGTCGTAGCTCGCGGGGCAATCCGCGCACCGGCCGACCTTCCGCTCGGTCGCGTCGTGAAGAGGTCGATCACACTGGCGGCAACGGGCGAGACCACGGGCGGGCGACCGGCGCCCGGCGCGATCAGCCGTGCTCGGCCGATCGGCGGTGGCGCTGCCCTTCGGGCGTACGGAGGAGAGGAACCGTGATGGCGAGCGCCGACCACGCCCACCCGGCGTGCGGCTCAGGGACCAGGAAATGCCGAGGTGGCTGCGGGCCCGGGTGACCCCGACGTAGAGCAGCCGGCGTTCCTCCTCGATCTGCTCCGGCGTCTCGGCGTAGGTGATGGGGACGGTGCCTTCGTGGATCCCCACAAGGAAGACCGCGTCCCACTCGAGCCCCTTCGCCGCGTGGAGCGTCGCGAGCGTCACACCGTCGGCCGCGGGCGCGTGCTGGGCCGCGATGCGGTCGTCCACGACTCCGACGAACGCCGCGAGGTCGGTCTCGGGCTGCTCGCGGGCCACGTCAGCGGCCAGGGAGGCGAGCGCCGCGAGCGACTCCCAGCGTTCGCGGACCGCGCCGGTGCCACTCGGCGGCTCCGATGTCCATCCCGTCGCGGCCAGGACGGCGTGCACCTCTGAGACCAGTCCGGCATCGGAGACCTCGGCGGCCCGGGCAGCCCCGCGCAACAGCACCACGGCCTCACGGACCTCCGGACGGTCGAAGAAGCGTTCGGCGCCCCTCAGGAGATAGGGGATCCCCCGCTCGGCCAGGGCCTGCTCGAACGCCTCGGACTGGGCGTTGACCCGGAAGAGCACCGCCATCTCCCGCAGCGGGACGCCCTGCTGGCGAAGGCGTTCGACGGCGCGGGCGACGCCTTCGGCCTCGGCCACCTCGTCGGGGTATTCGGTGAAGGTCGGCTCCGGGCCGTCGGGGCGCTGCGCGCGCAACGTCAACCGATGCTTGCTCGCCGGACCCCGGGCGTCGGCGAGGAGGGAGTTGGCCACCCTCACCACCTGGGGCGTCGAGCGGTAGTCGCGCTCCAGGCGTACGACGGACGCGCCGGGATGCCGGCGGGTGAACTCCAAGAGGTATGCCGGGCTGGCTCCGGCGAAGGAATAGATCGTCTGGCTCGCGTCGCCCACGACACACACATCGGAACGGTCGCCCAACCACAGGTCGAGCAGCGTCTGCTGGACCGGGCTCACGTCCTGGTACTCGTCCACGACGAAGTGGTGGTATTGAGCGCGGACGGCGGCGGCGACCTTCGGACTGTCGGCGAGGAGCGCCACCGCGCAGAGGAGGACGTCTTCGAGGTCGAGGTGGCCCCGCTCGCGGCGTACCTCCTCGTAGGCGGCGAAGACGTGGGCGATCGTGGCGGCGTCAAAGCCCCCGGCCTGCCGGCCCGCCTTCGCGGCAAGGGTGGGGTAGTCGTCGGGGCGGACGTTGCTGACCTTGGCCCACTCGATCTCGCTGGCAAGGTCACGACGGCCCGCGAGGTCGGCGGAGACCCGGCAGCGGGCGGCCGCCTCCGCGACGTACCGCAGCTTGCTCTCGACGATCGGTGGCAACTCCGAGCGATAGACCTGCGGCCAGAAGTAACGTGCCTGCCGCAGGGCGGCGGAGTGGAACGTGCGGGCCTGAACGCCGGCGACCCCGAGCTCGCGTAGCCGGGTCCGCATCTCCCCCGCGGCCCGGGTGGTGAACGTCACGGCCAGGACGCGCCGCGGCTGCCAGCGCCCGGCCAGCACGGCGTAAGCAATCCGGTGCGTGATGGCCCGGGTCTTGCCGGTGCCCGCACCGGCGAGGATGCAGAGCGGACCGTCAAGGGACGTCGCCGCCGCCCGCTGCTCGGGATCGAGCGCCGCGAGCACGTCGTCGGCGGTCGGGGCCGGCCGCAGCGCTCGCGCGGCTTCGGACACGGTGGCGGCGAGTACGTCAGTCACCTGGCCCATCATGGCACCACCGGCGGACACCCGGCGGGCACCTGCCCCACCTGTGGACAGGGCCGCCGGATGGGCCGCTGTGGACGAAATCGCGGCTCAGAACGGCGCGCCTACTGGGCCGCGACCAGCCGCGCCTGGACCTGCGCGAGGGAGGGGTTCGTGAGGGCGCTGCCGTCGGGGAAGACCACGGTCGGCACCGTCTTGTTGCCGCCGTTGACCTTCGCGACCAGGTCGGCCGCGTCGGGGTTCTGCTCGATGTCAACCTCGACGTAGGCGATGCCAGCCCGGTCCAGCTGCCCCTTGAGACGGCGGCAGTAACCGCACCACGGCGTGCTGTACATCGTGATCGTGTTCGACATCGGGCGATCCTTCCAATGAGCGCCGGACCCTCGCGGACACCGGTGTAACGGCCTCGGACCGCGCGTTCTTCCCGGATCGAGCTTTGTCGCGTGCGTCGGCCATGGACGGCCAGTGGGTCGTGGGTGGCGAGTCGGACTTGTCGAGCTTAGATACACCCGGGCCGTCCTACCGCGGACGGCCCGCACGGCCCGGGTCACCAGTCGCCTGGAAGCTCCTCGCCGTACCACGCCTCGATGAGGCGGCGCGCGATCGAGACCCGGCCGGGAAGCAGCAGCTCACCCGACTCGACCGCCGCCCGCAGCTCCGCGCGGGAGAGCCACCGGGCCTCGGCGATCTCCTCCTCGTCGACCTTGATCTCCGTCGTCACCGCCCGGGCGAAGAACCCCAGCATCAGGCTCGACGGGAACGGCCACGGCTGGCTGCCGGCGTAGACCGGATCCACGACCTCGATGCCGGTCTCCTCGCGTACCTCCCGGACGACCGCGTGCTCGAGGGGTTCGCCCGGCTCGACGAAGCCGGCGAGGGTGGAGAACCGGCCCGTGGGCCAGCTGGGTTGCCGTCCGAGCAGGCAGCGGTCCGCGTCGTCGGAAACCAGGACGATGATCGCCGGGTCGGTCCGCGGAAAGTGCTGCGTGCCGCACGACGGGCACCGGCGTACGTGACCACCGTCGGTTGGCTCGGTCGCGGTGCCACACCGGGCGCAGCGCGGGTGGGCGGCGTGCCAGTTGACGAGCGCCATCGCGTGGACGAACACACCGGCGTCCCGGTCGGAGACGAGACCGCCCGCCTCCCGGAGCCCGATGAGCCGGCGGCCGTCCTGGCCTTCGCCGTCGGCCTCCCCGGTCCCGTGCACCGCGAAGTACGGGACCCCGTCGGTGTCGAGCCCGAGAAGATAGCGCTCATCGGACGGCGCGCCGGCCGCCTCGACAGAGGCCGGCGAGACGTAGACCAGCGCGGAACCGTCCTCGCTGGCCGGCGCCTTGCCGTCGACGATCACGAGGACCCGGCAGCGTGGATCAGACCAGCGCTCCGCCACCCATGCGGCGTTGGCGCGGCGTTCGGTCGCGCGGTCGAGGGTGGAGCGGGCGAGTGCGAGCTGGGAGAGGCGCGGCACGCTGAGCACTGTAGCCCGCGCCGCGGGCCGACAGTCGCCGTGAACCACGGATGGCCCGCAGCGGCCTTCGGGTTCGCGATCAACCGGGGACCCGCCTCTCCATACCTCTGGCAGCAAGGTGACGCCGGGAGCTGGGCTGGCCGGACCCAGCTGGTCTGGCAGGATCCCCGACCATGAGTACCCACATCGGCGCAGCGCCGGGCCAGATCGCCGAAACCGTCCTCCTACCGGGTGACCCGCTGCGCGCCCGATGGATCGCCGAGACCTACCTGAGCGATGCCGAGTGCTACTCGACCGTGCGCAACATGCTCGGCTACACCGGCACCTACGCCGGGCAGCGGATCTCGGTCCAGGGCACCGGCATGGGCCACCCCTCCCTCGCGATCTACGCACACGAGCTGATGGCGGAGTACGGCGTTCGCACGCTGGTGCGGGTCGGCTCCTGCGGCGCTCTCAGCGACCGGCTCGCGATCCGCTCGATCGTCCTCGCGATCACCGCGTCCACTGACTCGGCGATGAACCGCGCGCGGTTCGAGGGCTTCGACTATGCGCCGGCGGCCGACTTCGACCTGCTGCGGACGGCGTACGACCTCGCGACGAGCACCGGCATGGACGCGCACGTCGGGCCGATCGTGTCGGTCGACGCGTTCTACTCAGAACGTCCGGAGCTGCTCAAACGGTTGGGTGAGTACGGCGTGCTCGCGATCGATATGGAGACCAACATGCTGTATACGCTCGCGGCGAAGTTCGGGGCACGCGCCCTGACGGTCCTGACCGTGAGCGACCACCTGCAGACCGGCGAGGAGACCTCCGCCGAGGAACGCGAGCGGACCTTCACGACCATGGCGGAGCTGGCCCTCGACACCGTGACCCGGCGGGCATGACCATGCCGCGCTGAGAAGTCACGGTGCCGGAGGGCCTGCTCCTGGAGCGTCAGTCGACGCCGTCCATGTCAAGCACCACGTGCTCGGAGTAGTCGGTGTCGAAGATCGCGCCGTGCCGGAGCATCGGGACAGCGACCCAACGCTCCCCCTCGGGCTCGAACCACAACAGGTATTCGCGGAATCGGTCGAGGCGACGCATGACGAAGCTCCTCCCCGTCGGGAACTCAAGGCGCCAACCCCAGTGCGTCCGCACCCACCACCGGGCGGCGTCACCGGCCGCGACCATCTCGACCAGTGCCGTGCCCCCGCGACGAGGGTGGGTTCGAACGCGTGGACGAATACTAGGTGGGGGTGCCGACAGTCCGGGCCCGACCCGGGAGTCTGGTCACGTCCGGGGTGGGGAGGTCCGCGCAGCCTCGTACAGATGCGTCTGGAGGATGCTCACGAGCGCGGGCACGATCAGCACGAGCCCGCCGACCGACACCACGCCGACCAGCACGGCGAGACCGGCGACGACCCAGATGAGCAGTGTGCGTTCGGGGTGCCGCCAGGCCAGCCGCACGGACTCGCGGGCGATCCCGGCGAACGAGCGTCCCGGCTCCGCCGCGAAGATCGGCCCCCAGTACGTCGCGCAGACCGACCAGCCGAGGATCGCGAGCGTGAGGACCGTGGCGAGCGGCCCGATCCCGCCCGCGGCGACCGCCAACCACCCGAGAACCCCGAACGTGCCGTAGAGCGGTGCGAGGATCCGCAGACTCCGGGCTGCCATCGCACGGAACAACTCGACCGCCAGTCCGGCGTCGACGTGCTGGCCCCGGCAGGCCTGCGCCGCCAGGCCGTACAACACCGCCGTCGCCGGGGGCAGAGCCGTCGCGGAGTACAACCCGAGCAGGATCCGGAGCCAGCCCGGGAGCTCGGGGAACGCCAGCGCTGCCAGGCCCGGGGCGAGTTGGAACGCCCAGACGACGTTCGCCATGACCACCCGCTCGACCTGGCCGGCGACGGTGGCGAACGCCGCCCAGACCAGGCCGCGGCGTTCGTCGCGCGGGCTGACGTCATCGAGGAACGGCAGCAGTCTCACCTCCGTGCAGGAGCGAGACGCCGGTCTCGGCGTCGAACAGGTGGACCTTGCTCATGTCGACACCAAGCGGGATCTCCTGGTCGAGATAGCGCGCCGGCAGCCGGACCTTGAACGTCGCCACGAAGTCCTGCGGCTCTGACCCCGCGCCGTCACCGGACAGAGCCAGGTAGACGGTGCTTCCGGCCGACGTGGGCTCGACCAGGTTGACGATCCCGTGGATCGTGGTGTCGTCGGTGACCTCGAACGGCGCCATCCGGGGCACGTGGAGGTGTTCGGGGCGGACACCGAGCTTGATCTTCCTGCCGGCGTAGCGGCGTGCCTCCCCCGCCATGCTCGGATGGAGTTCGAGGCGCAACCCACTTCCGGTGGCGAGGACCCGGTCGCCGTCAACCTCGACCTGCAACTCGAAGAGGTTGATGCTCGGCGTGCCGATGAAGTAGGCGACAAAGACGTTGACCGGCCGGTCGTAGAGGTCGGCGCCGGAGCCGACCTGCTGGATGCGTCCGGCGTTCATCACCGCGATCCGGTCGCCGAGCGCCATCGCCTCCGACTGGTCGTGGGTGACGTAGATCGTCGGCCGGCCCTTCTCCCGGTGCAGCGTGAGGATGTCCTCGCGTGCTTGGTAGCGCAACTGGGCATCGAGGTTCGACAGGGGTTCGTCGTACAGATAAAGCGAGGCGTCACGCACCATCGCCCGCGACAACGCGACCCGCTGGCGTTCGCCGCCGGACAGCTGCCGGGGTTTGCGGGCGAGCAGGTGCTCGATGCGGAACGTCTTGGCCGCCTCGGGGACGCGGTCCCGGACGACCTGCCGGGGCGTACGCCGCGACCGCAGGCCGTAGGCGATGTTCTCGAAGACAGTGAGGTGCGGAAAGATCGCGTAGTCCTGGAACACCATCGCGACGTTGCGGTCCTTCGGCCGGATGTCGTTGACCACCCGCTCGCCGAACCTGATCTCCCCTGCGGAGACAGGCTCGAGTCCGCCGAGAAGCCTCAGTGTCGTGGTCTTTCCGCATCCCGACGGGCCGACCAGGACCAGGAGCTCACCCTCCTGGATCTCGAAGCTCACCCGGTCGACGGCCCGCTTGCGATCGAACTCCTTCACCAGGTTGTCGACCGTGATCGCGTTCACCGCGCCTCCTCGTTTCGTACGACCGCATCAGAAGAGTTCGAGTACGCCGGGCAGATGGATCGGGTCTTCAGTGTCAGCGGCGAAGAAGTACGCCCGGGACCATTCCGGGGTGACGCGTACCTCCGACCGATCAGGAAAGTCGATCGCCGTGGCGACCGCGACCGCCGCGCCACCCACGCTGCCGTAGAGAAAACTCGCCCGCTCGGTGGGAATCCGCTCGCGATGCCGGACCCGCAGCACCGCACCGTCGCCGGCATCGACGATCCAACCTTCCGGGCGCACTCCCAGGCGTACCGGGCCGTCCGGCACCGCGGGCCGGACGTCGTCCGGCAGCCGCCAGCGCAGGTCGCCGACGACCACCTCGCCACCGGCCACAACCACCGGGAGCACCGCCATCGGCGGCGAGCCGATGAACGTCGCGACGAAGAGATTCGCCGGCGTGTAATAGAGCTCGTCGAAGCTGCCGAGTTGTTGGATGTCGCCGTCGCGCATCACCGCGATCCGGTCGCCCATGAAGACCGCTTCCTGCTGGTCATGTGTGACATAGAGCGTGGTGATCGCGAACTTCCTGAGCAGCTTGCGAATCTCGATCCGGGTCTGCTCGCGGAGTTTGGCGTCGAGGTTGGAGATCGGCTCGTCCATCAGGAAGAGCTGGGGGTCGCGGACGATGCAGCGTGCGATCGCCACCCGTTGTTGCTCACCGCCCGACAGCGTCGTCGGGACCCGCCCCAGCAGGTGTTCGAACCCCACCCCCATACGGTCGGCCGTCTCGCGGACCCGCTGCTCGGCTTCCTCCTCGGTGCGGTCGTGGACCTGGAAGTAGTAGGCAAGGTTGCCCTGCCCCTTCATCGAGGGATAGAGCGCGTAGTCCTGGAACACCATGCCCACGCCGCGTTCCTGCGGGCGGACATAGGTGACGTCGGTGCCGTTGTAGAGGACGCGTCCTGCGTCGGGATACTCCAAACCGGCCACGACCTTGAGCAAGGTGCTCTTGCCGCAGCCCGACGCGCCCACCACGCTGACCGTCTCGCCGTCGGCGACCGCCATGCTGACGGAGTTGAGTGCGGGTCTCGTGCGGGACGCCTCCCGATCGACGATCGTGTCGCTCGCGTAGCGCTTCACCACCTGGTCGACCTCGATCCGTGCCACGGTTACCCCTCCCTTCTCGCCGAAGGCCGGCTCACTTGAGACCACGCAGGCGGATACCGCGCAGGAGATACTCACGGCAGACGATGAACGCGATGAAGACCGGCAGCGACTGCAGGATGCCCAGCACCATCAGGCCGTTCCACGACATTCCCGCGGAGAGGATGTCCTGCATCTGTTGGGCCTGCGCGCTCGCCTGGTCGGCGTTCGTTGCTCCTGCCTGGGTGAATCTCTGCAGTAGTAGGTAGATCTCCACCGACGCGGGCATCTTCTCCGGACTCTGGAGCACCACCAGCGGCCACAGGAACTGGTCCCACGCCCCACTGAACGCCGTCCAGATCGCGACCGCGTACACCGGCACGCTCATCGGCAACACGATCCGCCGGAAGATGTTGAACTCCGAACCGCCGTCGACCCGTGCGGCCTGGATGACCGAATCGGGAATAGTGTCGAAGAACCCCTTGAAAAGCAGGAAGTTGAACGCCTGGAACACGATCGGCAGGATCACCGCCCAGTGCGTGTCCCAGATCCGCACGCTCGGAAACTCAAGGTCCGTGCCGGGGATCCCCGGCACCGACGGCAACGCGAACGGGAAGTTCCTGGTCAGGAGATAGTTGGGGATCAACGTCAACGCCGCCGGCATCATCAGTGTGCCGATGAAGAACAGGAACGACCAGCGGGCGAGCGGGCCGCGCTGGAGCTTGCTGTTGGCGTACGCCGCCAGCGAGGTGATCGGGATTCCGAGTACGAGCACCCAGAAGGTGATCTGCACGGAGTTCAGGAAGAACATCCAGAACGGCCCGTCCATCAACCGCGCGGCGGCGGAGTTGCTGCCCTGCACCAGGCTCACCACCAACCGCCAGCCGGCCAGTGTCCCCTCGTGCGGCCACCACGTGGGCGGGAAGGCCAGCACCTCCTCGCCCGACTTGAAAGACGTGACCAGCATGAAATAGAAGGGGAACAGGTGCAGGGTGATCCCCAGACACAAGAACGCGACGACCAGCCACCACGCGATCCGGAGCGCCGGCTGCCTACGTCCCACTTGTGGAAACAGCATGCGGTCTCCTCACCGGTCCGGGTCTTCACGGAAGAACCTGCGCTGGATGATGACGAGCGCCATCGTGACCAGGAACAAGTAGACGCCCAGGGCGGTCGCGTCCGCGTAGCGCAGGCCGCGCAGCAGGTCGTAGAGGTACATCACCACGGTGCGGCTCGCACCGCCCGGCGCGCCACCGGTCATGATCAGCGGAAACTCGAACGCCTGCGAGGATCCGATCACCGCGAAGATCAACAGCATCGAAATGACCGGTCGCAGTCGTGGCAGCGAGATCGTCCACACCTTGCGCCAAAAGCCCGCGCCCTCGATCTCGGCGGCCTCGTAGTAGGAGGCCGGAATCCCTTGCAGGGTTGCCATGTAGATCAGACCGGGACCGAAGAAGAGAATTCCCGGAAACACCAGCCAGAAGAGCACCTGGTCACTGCTGTTGAGAAACGGCTGTGGCGGCAGGTGCAGCACTTCGGTGGCGATCCACTGGAACAGGCCGTACTGCGCGTTGAACATGTACCTGAAGAGCAGCGTGCTGGCGATGCCCGAGAGGGGAAGGAACCACAACAGCATCATCCAGCGGATGTGCCGTCGTGGCATCTCCATCAACAAGATGGCGACCAGGATCGGAATCATGAACGTGAGCCCGATGCTCAGGGCCGCGTAGATCGCGGTGACCTTGAACGCCTGCCCGACGAGCGGATCGCTCCACAGCCGCTGGTAGCTCTCCAGCCCGGTGAACTCCACCGGGCCACGGAAACGGGCGTTCGTCAGGCTGATCACGAACGCCATCACCAGCGGATACCAGCCCCACGACAGCTGGAAGAGAAAGGCCGGGATCACGAACAACACACCTTCAAGGCGGCGCCGCCGGCTCAGGCGGGGCGCCGGTTTATCCGGCGCCCGCCCGCCCGCCGCGTCCGCGGTGGGGACGTCCTCTGTCACGACCTGCCGCTCCGTCATGGGCGCGACTCACCCCTTCAGCGCTGGGAGCACGGTGTTGTCGTACCAATCACGGAAGACGTTCTGGTGGTATTCCGGCGCGTTCGCCTTCCAGTAGGCGTCGTGAGCCTCGTAGTAGTTACGGGCGCTCTTCACGAACTCCTCATCCGACCTGCTCGAGGTGAAGCTCTTCGCCTGCTGGTTGCGGGTCTGGTCGAGCTTGGCCAGATCAGCGCGCAGGTCGAGGTTGCCGCGCTCGTTTGCCCACCGGGAGCTCATGTCGTCGCGGGCGGTGGTGGTCGGCCCGGTGTTGTTCTCGGGTGAGAAGTAGAACGCCTCGTTGGGTGCGATCGGGATCTGCGCCGCCCGACGGACCTGATCCATGAACGGCTTGCCCCATGCCTCGTCCGGAGAACTCGGCGCCTGGTCGACCAGATCCTTGTACAACGGCATGATGTTGGCCCCGTCGAAGACGTGCTTGGGATCCTTGGTGTGTTCGTACGTCGCGGTCCGTTGCTTGACCCACCCTGGTCCCTGCATGTAGGTGAGCAGGCTGATCGCCTTGTCGAGTTGCTCGTCGTCGAGGTCCGGCGAGAACCCCACCAGGTCACATTGTCCCTGCGTGCTGGTGCTCCGGCCGTTGCCGCCGACCGGCTGCGTCATCCAGCCGACCACCTCCTCGATCGGCTTGTCGAGCTTCTTGGCGAGGTCGGCGGGTGCGTTGTCGCCACCTGGTGCCGAGGCGAAGAAGATCACCGTGTTGTTGTGCATCGCGACGTCGCCGCGGAAGAACGCGGCCAGAAGGTCACCGTCGCCCAGGCTCACGTCGGCGAGCACGGACTTGTCCTCGAAGATCATCGCCCGCATCCGCTCGATCAGCGGTACCCAGGTATCGGCGCGGGAGGTGTAGTCCCAGCGCCAGTTCCAGCCGGTATCCGGTGCGGGGATGGTGCTGTGGAAGTCCATGCCGTCGGCGCTGAGTCCAGCGTTCAGACCCCAACCCTGCAAGGCGATTCCCTTGCGCTTGCCCTGACTGAGGCCCTTGGCGAGTTCGCGTACGTCGTCCCAGGTCCAGTCGGGCGTGGGTTCTTTCAGGCCGAGTTCGCGGATCAGGTCGATCCGGTAGTGCAGGCCGGTCCCTACGTTGTAGATCCACGGGGCCGCGTAGAACTTCCCGTCGATCGCCCACTTCTCCCAGATGGGCTTGACGTAGTCGGCGAGTTTCTCCTCCACCTTGTACGTCTTCAGGTGTTCGGTCACCTCGGCGGCCAACCCCTGCGACATCGCCGCCCGGACGTTCGCGCGGTTCCAGCCACCGATCACGTCACCGGGGAACATCGACGGCGCGGTCCCACCCGTGAGGGCCGTCGTGAGGGTCTGCTGGTTCCAGACGTCGAGGGTGGAGTTCTTGATGGTGACGCCGGGGTTCTCGTCCAGCCATGCCTTCAGCACGTCGGCGTACGCCTTCGTGCCCGGGTTGGCCTTCTGATCCTTTGCGTTCGGCATCGGGCCGTAGGGCCAGCCGTTGTTCGTTGTCAAGGTGATGTTGGCAGCACCGGAACCCTTGCTGCAGGCGCTCAGGAATCCGCCGCCGGCCGCGGCGAAGGCCCCGCCGGCCATCATCGTGAGCAGCCGCCGCCGGGTGGTCGTACCCGTCGCACCGGTGGTGCCCGCCGGTCCGGCCGCCGCCGTACCCGTGGTGTCACGATCGGACATCGTCGTCCCCTCCTGTGCTCGATGAGGTCTTGCCTTGCACGAGTTCTTTCGTCCCCCGTGCCCAGACCCGGCCGCCGTTGAGCAGGACGACGGGTCCAGCGGGGCCGACGCAGAGATCGACCGTCTCCTCGACCGGCGGCCCGTCGCTGATGCGCTGCCAGGCCGCCCCGTCAGGCGAAGCCGACCACAGCCCATCCACCGTCAGCGCGACAACGCCGTCCGGCCCAGCCGCCAGGGCGCGTACGCCGTCGTCGAACGCATGCGCCCGCGTCCACCGCCCACTCCGGTCGCGGACGAAGAGGCAACGGCCGAGGCTCAGCCCGACCTCGCCGCCGAGCGGCACGGAGGCGACGATCGGCCACGGTGTGTCGGCGCGCCCCTCCAGCTCCCAGGTCGCACCGTCGTCCGCCGACGCCCACAGCGCCACCGCACCCTGTCGGGGATCGAAGGTCGCGGCGATCAGCGCACCGTCGCCGCTCTCCAGGGCAGCGAGCGGGCGGAAGCCGAAGGGTGCCGGCAGGACCTCCCAGCTCGCACCCCCGTCCCGGGTGCGCAGGAGGGAGTCGCCACGCCCCGCGGGCGCGGCCCAGCCCGAGCCGTCCTCCCCGAAGGTCATCCGGCCCACGTGGCCGGGTTCGCCGTCCACGACGGGTTCCCACTCCGCGCCGCCCCACCGGAACAACCCAGCGGGCCCTGAGCCCAGCAGCACCTCGGCTGGCGTGACCCATGCGCCCGACAGCGGGAACGGCGGGTCCGGCAGCGCCTGCCAGCGCGCCTCCTCGTCGTACCAGTGGACGCCGGTCCAGCCACCGGCGAGGAGCGGACGGTCGCGCCAGAGGAGGAGCCGGTCAAGGTCGTGCGTGGGCGGCACCCGCACCGGCTGCCAGGTGAGCCCGTGGTCGTCGCTGGCCGCGAGACCTTCGCTCGTCCCGGCGTACAACCGGACGCCGGCGCGCGCGAGGCAGAAGATCGTGCGGGCGCACGCGTCCTCGCCAACTGGTCGCCACGAGCAGCCGCCGTCGATCGAACGCCAGATGCCGGCGCCGGCCGTGCCAAGGATCAGGCCGCCGTCAGGCGCCACGACCAGGCTGGTGACCCCGGCCGGCACGCCTCCACCGGGCGACCAGTCGTGCCCACTGTCCTTCGAGCGCAGCGTCCGGCCGTCCTCCGACGCCGCCACGACCACGCCGTCAGGTACGCATGCCAGGGCGGCGACCGCGAGGCCACTGGTGTCGGAGCAGGCCCGCCAGCTACGGCCGGCGTTCGTCGTCAGGTAGACGCCGTTCATCGTGCCGGCGAACGCCACGCCCCCAGGTGCGGCGAGTAGCGCGGAGACCTCGGGGTCGCCGAGCCCGAAGGCGGCCGGCAGCCAGGTACGCCCGCGGTCGGCGCTCCGGAGTACGCCGTCGCCGATGGTCGCGGCGAGGACGACGTCGCCGCCATCCGGCCCGGCACCGGGCAGCGCGAGCAGCGCCGCCAGCGGAGCACCACCGGACTGGACCTCCCCGAGCTCCCAGTCGGAGTCGCGTGCACGAGCGATGCCCTCGGCCCCACCGGCCAGGAGCCAGCCATCCAGCACGCTCAGCGCCGCGACCGTGGACAGGGGACCGCGCCCAAGCCGCCGCCCAGAATCCACGTACTCAGAGCCCAACTCGTACTCAAAATCCGCCTGGTGGTCAGCGTCCGCCTGGTGGTCAGCGAGGAAGGCGACGCCGCCGGCACCACCCAGCCAGAGCCCACCCCTGTCCGGGGTCACCGCGAGGATCGGCGTGGACGGAGTCGCTGGCGGGTACGGCATCCAGCGGTCAAGGTCAGGAAGGGCGCTAGCCACGGGCGGCCACCACCTCGGCGGAGACGAGGAGCCCCGCGGTCTCGCCGGCCGCGGCCAACGCCCCCGACGCCACGCCAGCGACGTCCACGATGCCAGCCGCACGCATCTCCACGACGGCGTTCGCCACGACATCAACGCCGTACCCGTGCCCCCGTGCGCGCACGGTGTGGAGCGCCACCCGCGGCTCCCGCTGGCCAGCGTTCCCGACGATCTGGAGGAACGGCGCCTCAAGCCCCGCGCGGACGGCCTCCACCCCGAGCGCCTCGTCCGGGTGCGTGCAGGCCTCGCGCGCCGCGGCGACCGCCGGGAGGCAGTCCAGGTATGCGACGCCGCCACCAGGTACGGCACCGGTCCGCAGGGCCGTCCGCAACAGTCGTACCGCCTTGCGGGCGTTGGCCTTGCGCTCCTCCTTCTCCTGGCTGGTCGGGGCGCCCACCCGGAGTACTCCGACCCGCCCGAGCAGCCGGGCCTGCCGGAGCCAGAGCCGGTCCCGTGCGCTGCGGGCGGCGGCTCCGGACGCGGGATCGAGCTCCCAGGCCCGGGCGCGCAGCCGCTCCGCCGCGTCCCTGGTCGCGGCCGGCTTGCCGCCACCTCCCACCAGCGTGACGGCTCCGTGCTGGACGAGGGCGCGGCGCGCCCGGCCGGCGTATTCAGGCCGGAACGTCGACAGCGGCCGGCCCAGGTCCTTCGACACCACCTCGGCGCCGGTGAGGAGGGCGAGGTCGGCGAGGTCATCCAGGGCGTGCGTCCGCGCGGTCGACAGGACCACCGGAGCGCTCACGACCGCGCCCCGGAGTTCGTTCAGGCTGAACACCGCCAACGCCGCCTCGCTGATCTCCGTGGCCACGACGAGCAGCGGCGGCCGACCGGGCAGCCGGAGGGCGGCCTCGAGCAGCGGGCGGACCTGCTCGATCCCAGTGATCTCGTCGGCCACCACCACGACCGCGGGATCGGCGAGGGTCAACTCCGCCTTGCCCAGCGGGAGGAGCCGGGAGTCGGCGGGCCGGGCCCGCCACTCGGCGCCTTCCAGATAGTCGTACGCCAGGTCAGTCGCGGGATGCTCCTCGATCCGTACGGCACCGTCGGGCCCGAGGGCGTCGAGCATCTCGCCCAGCACGGCACCCAGAGCGGGGTCGGCGGTCACCGCCGTCGCCATACCGACCAGTGCCGCCGCACTCTTGACCGGCTCGGCCTGGTCCTCGAGCGCGTGGCAGACGGTCGCGGTGCCGCGCTGGATCCCGCGGCGAACCAGCACCGGGTTCGCTCCGCCCGCCACCACGCGTACGGCCGGACGCAGGATCCCACGCAGCAGGACGGCAGCGGTCGCTCCGCCGTCGCCGTGGCGTTCGCCCACCCGGCGCACCATCTCGCGGAGCAGCGCCGTGCCGGCCCGCTGTGCCCGCGGCTGCCGCGGCTGCTGCGGCTGCCGCTGCTCGGCCAGGGAGGTGAGTCGCCGGGCGATGGTCGCCGAGTCGGTCAGGTGCTCGGCGACGCCGCGTCCCGTGTCGTTGAGGACCACGCCGCCCACCGGGCCGAGCGTCGCCGCCAACAGCCGGGCCATCGTCTCGGTCATGGCAGGAGCGCCTGTCCGCTGTCGCGGTCAAAGACCCGCAGCCCGTCGGGACGCGCGCCAAGGCGTACGACGTCGCCTGGCGCGAGCCCTCCCTCCTCGCCTGACCGGAACACCGCCGCCAGCCCCTCAGCCGGCCCGGCTGCCTCAGGTCCGGCCGATCCCAGCTCGACTGGGGCGCGCTCGGCGGACACCACGGCGTCCTGGGCCTTCAGCCGCAGGCGTACCACCGCCTCGCCGATGAGGGGTTCGATGTCGATGACCTCTGCGGCGAGCGTGTCCGCACCGCCCGGGCCGGCCAGGGTCACGGCATCCGGCCGGACGCCGAGCGTGACCTCTTCCTTGTCGTAGCCGGCCAGCGCGGGCGTCCACGCCTCCGGCAGTGGGAGTACGGCCTCGCCCACGACCGCGGCGTACGCACCATCGACGGCCCGCAGTCGCGCCCTCAGCAGGTTCATCGGCGGTGAGCCGACGAAGCCGGCGACGAAGGTGTTCGCCGGGCGCTCGACGAGCTCGTCCGGCGGGCCGACCTGCTGGACCCGGCCGTTGGCCATCACCGCGACCACATCGCCCATCGAGAACGCCTCCGTCTGGTCGTGGGTGACGTAGACGGTCGGTTTCCCCTTCTCCCGGTGGAGAGCGGTGATATCCCGGCGTACCCGATGCCGCAGCTTCGGGTCGAGGTTCGACAGCGGCTCGTCGAAAAGGTAGGCGTCGGCGTCCTTCACCAGCGCGCGACCGAGCGCGACCCGTTGTTGCTCACCGCCGGACAGATCGGTGATCGGCGCCTTGAGAAGGTCCGTGAGGTCGAGCTTGCCGGCCGCCGCGCGGACCCGGCGGTCGATCTCCTCGCGAGCGACGTTTCCCCTGGCCTGCAGGCCGTAGGCGAGGTTGCCGAAGACGTCCATGCTCGGATACAGGCCGTACTCCTGGAACACCATGCCGAGGTTGCGATCCCTGGCCGGCAGGGACGTCACCGGCCGGTCCGCGATGATCACCTCACCGGCGTCGGGCTGCTCCAGCCCGCAGATGATGCGCAGAGCGGTGGTCTTGCCGCAGCCCGACGGCCCCAACAGAACAAGGAACTCACCGTCGCGGACACTGAAGGACAGATCATCGACGGCCTGGTGGTCACCGAGCCGCTTGACCAGACCACGCACCTCAAGCCCAGGCACCCTTACCTCCTTCGCCGCCTGTCGCCGCCCGCGTGACGACGTCCCGCATACCGGCCCACTCCCGCCAGATGTCGGTCATGCATTCCCACCGCTGGGAGTCGTGGTCGACATGGGAGAGGCGGAAGAACACCGCGTACCGGGTGTTCGGTGAGGCGTTTCCGGCGATGCCATGCCCGATCTGGTAATGGCAGAGAACCGCGTCGCCTGCCTTGGCGGTCACCTGCTCGGGTTCTGGGAGTTCGACCGCCGGCATACCGTCGAGCAGGCTTTGCGGACCGTGCTCGCGGAAATAGGTCTCGTACGCCCGGTGCGTACCAGGCCACACGGTGAAGTTGCCGGAGTACGCCGCGGGCACGTCGCTCAGAAAGACACCGATGAGCGCGGTGAAATTCTGGATCGTGCCCTCCGGCACTCCGTTGTGTGGGCTGTACATCCCGTCGATATGGGGATGCGGATCATGCGGGGGTTCCGTCGAGGGAAAGCGCAGCGCGATCTGCCCGCTCCTGACCGGCGCGACGGCACCCGCACCGACAGCGGATTCGGCGAGTTCCCACAACGGGCTCGCCGTGAGCAGGTCGGTGATTTCCTGCGAACGCTGGAGCTCTGGGCAGTACGACTGGGACCGGAACGTCACCAGCTGCTCCGGGTCGATGCCGGCCGTCCCGAGCGAGCTGTTGACTGCCCGCAAGGCGGTGTTGACGACCTCCTTGGGGACGATCTCGGGAAACCGCACCAGTCCGTGCGTATAGAGGGACTCCTGCTGGGCACGTGTCAGCTGCATCGCGTGGGTCGCCTTCGTCTCTTCGTCAGGCCGGGATTCGTTTGAGGGAAGCGGAATGGCGCTCGACCAACTCGACGCCGATCCGGGTCTCGCGGATTCCGAGTCGTGGGCTACCAATCCGTTGGATCAGGTTCCAGACCGCCTGCATGCCCAGCAACTCCTTGTCGACTGCGATCGTCGTGAGCTGCGGCACGCTGTGGGCCGCCATCGCGATGTCGTCGTACCCCACGACAGAACACTCGTCGGGCACCACCACGCCACGCTCTCGCAGCAGATCAATAACGCCAAGAGCGAGGTTGTCGTTGCAGCAGAAGATCGCGGTCGGTGGCACTGGAAGATCCAGCAGCGCGGCCATCTCCTGCCGGCCACTGTCGGCGGTGAAATGCCCTTCCCGGATGTACGCCGGATCAATGCTCAGCCCTTCCTCGACGAGCGCCCGGCGGTAGCCGGCAAGGCGAGAGCTGACCGAAGTCGACCAGGGCGGGCCGGAGATCATGGCAGGTGGTGGAGTTCGATGACCGAGCTGGATCAGGTGTTTGGTAGCGAGATATCCGCCACGATGGTCGTCAGCACATACGGAGTCGATCGGGGACGTGTCAGGTTGATGATCGACCAGGACACAGGGAACACGGGATTTCAGCAGGGCGTGCAGATAGTCGTCGCTGACGGTTCCCACCACCAACAATCCCTGCACCTGTCGACGCTCGACCGAAAGCGGCAGCTCACCGGCCTCCACGTCGTCGCGGAGAGTTTCCAGGACAAGCGAGAGGCCGAGTTCGCCGGTGGCGACCTGGGCGCCGTACAAAACCGGTCCATAGAAGGGATTCGACGGGCCCACGTAATGCTGCGCCCGGGCAAGGAGACCGATGGCCGTGACGCCGTTGGGAAGCGTTCGCGTGACCCTTCGTCGTGGGTGGTAGCCGATTTCGGAGGCCGCGGCGAGTACCGCGGCCCGTGCTTTGTCGGAGACCGACGAATTGCTGCGGAACACACCGGAAGCGGTGCCGATCGAGACGCCGGCGCGTAATGCCACGTCCCGCAACGTAGATCGCTGGCGCGCGCCCACGTTCGCACCCCCTCCGTTTCAATGAACGTTCAGGGAATTGCTTGGCCTTGGACCATAGCCGGCGAGCCCGGGCCGACCAAGCGGCTCGTCCTCACGTGGACAGAACGTCAAGAAATGAACGCGGTTGAGCAGGAGCGCCACCCACCCGAATTCCGTGCGACACCGCGAAAGAACGACTGAACGTTCAGTTCGGCGGCTCAGGATCGCAGGCGGTGCGCGAGCTGTCCGAAGGCTCTCCGCCTTGCCCCGTCGGCGCCCCCGCACGTTGACCATGGTCCGCCTCGAGGGTCGCTCTAGGCCGCCTTGGGCGGTCAGTCGTCGTCGCCTTCGGGTACGGAGGTGATGAGCTCCTCCAATCCAGCCGCATCCAGCAGGTCGACCGGCCGGACGGTGAGGCCTTGGCGTACGTAGTGGAACGCCGCCCGTACGCGTTCGAGAGGTAGGCCCGTGAGCTGCGCCCAGGCCAGGCGATAGGCGGCCAACTGCACCGCCCGGGCCGCCTCGTCCTCCGGATCCTTCGGAGGACGTCCGGTCTTCCAGTCGACCACCTCGATGCCCCGCTCCTCCGCTGCCGGGCCGGTGCGAGGATCCGCGTCGAACGTCGCGGCGAACACCGCGTCCGCGCGACCGCGTACGACCACTCCCGCGACCACCAACTCGAACGGCACCTCGACCTCGATCGGTTGCCGGTCGGCCCACTCGGAGGTGAGGAACGCCTCCTGGAGAAGGGACAACTCCTCATCGGGAGCCGCCTGACCGTCGGCCGCGCCCGGGAGTTCGTCGATGTCGAGCAGCTGGGGGCGGCCATACCTGGCCTCGAGCCAGGCGTGGAACGCCGTACCCCTGCGCGCCAGCGGGTTCGGCGGCCTCGGCACCGGCCGGCGGATCGACCGAGCGAGCAGCCCGGGCTCCCGGCGCAACTGCACGAGTTGGCTCACGGACAGGCGTTCGGGCAGCTCGACGACCACCTCGTGCCGGGAGGTACGCCGGGCGCGCTCCGCCAACAGCAGGTCGACATCACGCTGCCATTCCTGGGCCGCTTCGACCACGGCTGGTGCGAGCGGCTCGTCGGCGGCCAGGGCGGCCTCCGCCGCGGCGACCAGCCCTACGCCGGACTCCAGGTCGCGCCGGCGTTCAGGGGTGAGCGGGTCGTAGGGCCAGGCGTGCCGGGGTGGCTCCGCGGTGATCGGGTTGCCCGCCGCGAGGTCGACCTTGTCGTGCCACGCCGCGATCCGGCCCGCTCCGGCCCGGCAGGCCTCGGCCACCTCGAGGAGATACTCCCCCGGCTCGCGGGGTTTCTGCGTCTCGTCCCAGCGGTAGCCCGACCAGACCAGCAGGTGCCGGGCCCGGGTCGCCGCGACGTAGGCGAGCCGGCGTTCCTCGATGCGGGCACGCTCACCGCAGTCCTCGACGAAGCGTTCGACGGCCTCCTTGACCTCCTTCTGGTCGGCGGCCTTGTCGACCTCGAGGTCAGGTAGTGCGCCACGGTCACCACGCAACGGGAACGGCAGAGCACCGAGGTCAGACAGCCACGCCTTGTCGCGTGCGCCTGCGGCGGGAAACACGCCCTCGACGACACCGGGCACGAACACGACGTCCCACTCCAGGCCCTTGGCACCGTGGACGGTGAGGATCTGGATGCGTTCCTCGGCGACCTCCACCTGTCCGGGTTCGAGGCCGCGCTCCTCTGCGTCAGCCGCGTCGAGGTAGGCGAGGAACGCCGTCAACGAAGCGCCTTCCCCGCTGTCGGAGAACGTCACCGCGGCGTCGAGGAACGCGTCGAGGTCAGCCCGGCTGAGCGCGACGTCGCCAGTGCGCGCGGCGATCTCGACATCAAGGCCGAGCGTGCGGATCACGTCGGCGATCAGGTCGACCAGCGGCTGTCCGACCCGGCGGCGCAACGCACGCAACTCCTCGGCGAGGGCGGCGAGCCGGCGGGCGCCCTCGGGGGATAACCATCCCTCACCTGGAAGGGAATCCAGCGCGTCCACGATGCTGGCGTTGTCGACCTCGTCCGGCTCAGGCTCCTGTCCCGCCGCGTTCTCCTGGGTGGGATCGCCGCTGTCCGTGGAGGGACCGCGGCTTTCGGGGGCCGCATCGGCCGGCGCGGCCGTCGCCGTCGCGGCCAGCCGCCTGGCCCACCGGCCGAGCGCGTCCAGGTCGCGGGGGCCGATCCGCCAGCGCGATCCGGTGAGCAACCGCATCAGGGCGTCGCCGCGCCCCGGGTCGGCCAGCACCCGCAGGGTCGCCACGACATCGGACACGGCGGGCGTCGCGAGCAAACCACCAACACCGACGATCTCGACCGGAAGACCGGCCGAACGCAGGGCATAGGCGAGCCGGTCGATCTGGCTGCGTTTGCGAACCAGAACGGCCACGGTGCGGCCGGCCTTCCCGCGGCCGCGCGCCGCCGCGTCCGTGTTCCAGACCGCGAGGGCGCGCTCGGCGACGTCGTGGGCCTCGTCCTCGACGGTGTGGTGCAGCGCCGCGATCACCTTGCCGCGCCCGTTGGAGGAGTGCGCACTCAACTCGGGTACGTCAAGGCCGCCTTGACGCATCGGTGCGGAGAGGACGTTCGCGACCTCGAGGATGGCCGAGCCGTTACGGAAGCTCGTCGTGAGCGAGCGGGTCGCGCCCGGCGTACCGTCAGACGTACGAAAATGCTCGCCGAAGGCCGCCAACGTGGCGGCGCTCGCCCCCCGCCAGCCGTAGATCGACTGGCACGGGTCGCCGACGGCCGTGATCGGGTGGCCCGTGGTGCCGCCGAAGAGCCCGCGCAGCATGACCAGCTGGGCATGGCTGGTGTCTTGGTACTCGTCCAGGAGTACGACGGTGTACCGCTCCCGCTCGCGCTGCCCGACTTCGGGGAACCGCTCGGCCAGCTCCGCCGCCAGCGCCGACTGGTCGGAGAAGTCGACGGCCTCCCGGCGGCGCTTCTCCGCGTCGAACGCCTCCACCAACGGCAGCAGCTGCAGCCGGGATCGCTGCCGGGCAAGGACCTCCTCGACGTTGCTGTACAACGCCTTACGGGTGCGGGCGACAGCCGGCTTGGCGGTCACCGTCGCGGCCAGGCGTTCGGTGAACTCCACCAACTGCCCCGGGCTCACCAGGTGCCCACTCAGCTCCCCGTGCAGCGCCAAAACCGCGTCCACGACGGTCGAGAACGCCAGATCGACCGCGTCCATCGGGCCGTCGTAAGCCTCCGCGACCCGGGTGGCGTACTGCCAGGCCATCGCCGGCGTCACCAGCCGGGCAGCGGGCTCGCGGCCCAGCCTGAGGGCGTGTTCGGCGACGATGCGTTGGGCGTATGCGTCGTACGTCGAGACGGTGACGTCCCCCGGGGAGCCATCCGGATCGCCGTCAAGCCCCACGTGCCCGCGGGCCCGCAACTGCGCGAGCCGGCGCCGGATCCGGGCCGCGAGCTCCCGTGCCGCCTTGCGGGTGAAGGTGAGACCCAGCACCTGCTCGGGCAGGACGAGACCGTTCGCGACGAGCCACACCACCCGCGCGGACATCGTCTCGGTCTTGCCCGACCCCGCACCGGCCACGATCACGCTGGGTTCGAGCGGGGCCTCGATGACCGCGGCCTGCTCTGGCGTCGGTGTCGGGAGGCCGAGGAGGCGGGCCAACTCGGGCGCGGAGTACCGGACGCCATCCTCGCGGACCAGCGGGAGCGCAAGCTGTGTCGTCAAAAGCGGATCGGTCACGGGGTCACCTGCCCGCCCTCGGTGTGGATGGGGCAGGAACGGCGGACGACACACACGCCACACCAGCGGTTCTCGCTCGCGTCGAACGTCGCGCCGGCCATGCCCTCGGCGGTCTCGCGGACCAGGCGTTCGGCCCAGGCCGGATCCTCGGCTTCTGCCAGCGGCGGTTGGTGCTGCTCGGACACCTTGGCGCCGCTCCCGAGCTGGACGAGGACCGCCCCGCCCGAGCGGCCGGTAGGGCCTTCCGGCGGCTCTGTGGCACTGCCCGCGTCACCCTCGCCCGCGCCAGCGTTCCCTTCGCCCGCGTCCCTTGCGCCAGCGTTCCCTTCGCCCGCGTCCCTTGCGCCGGCGTCGGCTTCTTGCGGACCGCCACTCTCGCGTGGATCGGCTCCCGCCGAGCCGGCGAAGGCGCCCCGCTCCACCGCGAGTTGGTACGCCCCGAGCTGCGGGTGTTCCGCCAGCTCCGCCGCCGCCGGCTTGCTCCGGCCGGTCTTGAGGTCGACCACGACGAGGCGGCCATCGGCGTCGCGTTCGAGCCGGTCGACGCGTCCGGTGAGCCGGGCCCGGCCGACCTCCACCTCGAACGCCTCCTCGGCCGTGACGTACGCCCGCGGGTTGCTCCTCAGCCAGGTTGCCAGGCGTTCGACCACGGCCTCCGCCTGGTCGTGCTGCTTGCGCGCGTACCAGCCAGTGCCGAGGTCGAGACGGCTCCAGCGGTCCTCGAACGCGGGAAGGATCGCGTCGGGCTCGATCGCCCCGACTGCGACCTCGAACGCGAGCCCGTGTACGAGCGTGCCGACGCCCTGGCTCAGCGCATCACCGGCGGTGCCGCCACAGCTTTCGAGCAGCCAGCGCAACGCGCAGCGGGTGAACGCCTCCACCTTGCTCGGTGAGACCCGGACCTGTTCGTCCAGCGCGCGCAGGGGCTGGTCGTCAGACAGCGGGGCGACGGCGTACCACTCGCTCGGGTCCGCGCCACGGACGCGGGCCGCAGCCAGTCGGGCGAGCTGGTGGGCGGCGGCCATCCGTCGCGGGTCGGCAGAGGCGTTCGCTGGGGCTTCGTCGTTCGTTGGGCCACTGCCATTCGCTGGGGCTTCGTCGTTCGTTGGGCCACTGCCATTCGCTGGGGCTTCGTCGTTCGCTGGGCCATCGCCGTTCGCTGGCGCCGCGGCGGGTTCGCACACGACCGAACGCAACTCAGCCACGACCGCCGCCAACTCCAGACCGCGGGGCACGCGGGTGAACGGGCGTTCGTCGCCCGGACCGGTCCAGGGTGCGATCTCGTCCAGGAAACGGGAGGGATGGGCTTCCTCGCTCGACACCGCCGTGACGATGAGCCGCCGGCGAGCCCGGGTGACGGCGACGTAGAAGAGTCGGCGTTCCTCGGCCAGCAGATGGCTCACCGTCATCACCGGGGACGGATCACGCCCGGCGACCAGGTCGACGAGGAACTCCGACCCGAGCAGCGAACCCCGCAGCCGCAGGTCGGGCCACCCGCCTTCCTGAACACCGGCGACCGCGACGACATCCCATTCGAGCCCCTTGGACGCGTGCGCGGTGAGCACTGCGACGGTCTCCCCTTCGGGCGCCCGTGGCGCGAGCGTGTCCGCTGGAATCTCCTGCCCGAGCAGGTGGTCGAGGAACACCGCGGGACCAGCCGCCGGCAGCCGGTCGACGAACCTCGCCACCGCGTCGAACAACGCCGTCACCGCGTCGAGGTCGCGGTCGGAGGCGGCCGAGCCGGGCCCGCCAGACGCCGCGAGCCGGGCCCACCGGTCGGCGACCCGGCTGGTCGACCACATCGCCCAGAGCACTGTCTCCGCGGTGGATCCCGAGGCCGCCACGGCCTCCCGGGCGCTGTCGAGCAGGTTGGCGATCCGCTGGGCTGGCGCGGCCGCGGTGGCTTCGAGTTGCAGGAGCGCGGCCGGCTTGTCGAGCGCCTCGACCAGCAATGCCGACGACGAGCGGCCGCCACCGGCGAGGAGTTCGTACCTGCGTAGCTCCTGTCTCAGGCGCCGCAGGGCCAGCGCGTCAGCACCGCCGTACGGGCTCGACAACAGGTCGAGGGCAAGCTGGGCGTCGAGTTCGCGGCGTCCGGCGGCGACCTCGAGAAGGGTGAGGAGGGGGCGGACCGCGGGCTGGTCGACCAGCGGCATCTCCTCCAGGCGTACGGTCGCCGGAACGCCTGCCACGGTGAGCGCCCGCCGCAGCAGCGGGACGTACGACGCGGCCCTGACCAGCACGGCCATCCGCGACCAGGGCACGCCGTCGACCAGGTGCGCCTCGCGCATCCGCTGGGCGACGAAGGCTGCCTCCTGGTTTTGGGAGCGGAGCAGGTGCACCTCGAGCTCCCCGGAAGGGGTGCCCTGGACCGAGCTCAGACGCCGGTGGGTCGGTGGTCCGCCGAGCCGAGCCGCCACCCGGCGCGACGCCGTGAGCAGGATTGGCCCGGCCCGCCGGCTGCGGGTCAACGCGATCACCTCCGCGTCCTGCCCGTCGACCCGCTGGAACCGGTCCGGGAACCGCCGGATCCCCTCCACCTCCGCTCCGCGGAAGGCGTAGATGGACTGGTCAGGATCACCCACCACCACGAGGTCGCGCCCCCCGCCGGCCAGCAGTCGCAGCAGGTCCTCCTGGGCGGGGTCGGCATCTTGGTACTCATCCACGAACACCACGGCGCGGCTGGCCCGCTCGCGCTCGAGGAGCTCCGGGTCGACGCGCAAGAGGTCGACAGCGGCCCGGACCAGCTCCGCGGGGTCATACGCCGGAGCCTCCGGGCGCAGGGCGGTGATCGCGGCGTACTGGCGGGCGAACCGCGCGGCCGCCACCCAGTCGTCACGCTTGTGTCGGCGCCCCAGACCGCCGAGGGCCTTGGGGTCGAGTCCGCGTTCCGCGGCCCGCAGCAGCAGGTCACGCAGCTCCTGCGCGAATCCCCGGGTCAGCAGCGCTGGACGCAGCCGGGCCGGCCATCCACGCGCACCGAACTCATCGACGTCCCCCTGCAGCAGGTCGCGGATCAGCAGGTCCTGCTCGGGTCCGGACAGCAGGCGAGGCATCGGCCGGTCGCGGAGCACCGCCTCACTGCGTAGCAGGCCGAACGCATAGGAATGGAAGGTGCGGGCCATCGGCTCGCGGATGGTACGGCCGAGCCGGGCCGCGATACGGTCGCGAAGCTCCGCGGCGGCCCGGCGGCCGAACGTCAGCAGGAGGACCTGGGCGGGGTCGAGTCCGTCGTGTTCGATCCGGTGGACCGCTGCCTCGACCATGGTCGTCGTCTTGCCAGTGCCGGGGCCGGCGAGCACCAGCAGCGGACCGCCACGGTGGTGGACGACGCGTTCCTGCGCCTCGTCGAGCCGCGGGGCGCTCGTGTGGGTCGACGGGGTCAGTCGCGGTCGGCGGACCAGACGGTAGGCCGGCGTCACGGACGGGGCAGGCGATACGGGCACGCCCCGCATTCCACCAGAAATGACCGACAGAGGAACGGCGGTCCACCCCACGACGCCCCACCGGTGATCATGTCCGTGATCATGATCTTCTTCATGAAGGGTTTCGGGATGTATGGCCCTTTCTGGCTTCATGATCATGAACGCAGGTGCCGGTGGATCTCTGAGCTGGTACAGACGGGGTCGGTCTTGGTCGCGGTATGGCCTTGTTTTGTTGGACTTTCAGGGCCGGGGTTGTCGGTGGTCGCCGCTAGTGTTCGGGTATGGATCCGACCTCGACGGACGCGGGGCCGGCACCGGTTCTGGGTGTTGGTGGAGCGGTCGACCCGGATCTGGCGGACAAGGTGTTGGCGAAGAAGCTCGCCGACGAAGAGGCGAACGCTGCCCGTTTCGGTGCGAACTGTCGCTGTACGACGCCCCGGACGCTCCGGCACCTATCTTCGCGGGAAGCTCGACCCGATCGCGGCGGACCGATTCCGCACCGCCATCGAGCCCCTGTCCAAACCCCTGCCCACCACCGCGGACGGGCTGGACCCCCGAAGCGCCGCCCAGCGTCGAGGCGAGGCGTTGGACGAGCTCGTCCGCCGCTACCTCGACTCCGGAGCCTCCCCGTCGCAGGATGGGGAGAAGCCGCACATCGTTGTGACGATCACCGACGAGGATCTGGTCAACGGCACCGGGTTGGGCCGGCTGCTGCGTACCGGCACCTACGTGTCGGCACGCACGGTTCAGGAGTGGGCGTGTGATGCCAAAGTCAGCTGGTTCGGCATCCGCGACGGCGAAGTCGCCCTCTCCGACGGCACCAGATTCTTCACCGGACGCCTCCGCAAACTGCTGGAGCTACGAGATCGGGGATGCGCGTTCCCCGGC
>NZ_KB892750.1 GCF_000373925.1 Actinopolymorpha alba DSM 45243
GAGCTGGGCTTGGTGTCCTGTCAGCCGCGCCCGTACCGGCCGACGACCACCGTGGCCGACCCCGAGGCCGAGGATGTCCCGGACCTGGTGGGGCGTGACTTCACCGCGGACGCGCCCGGACAGAAGATGGTNGGCGATATTACCTACATTCGCACCTGGTCTGGCTGGGTGTTTCTGGCCACGGTCATCGACTGCTATTCCAAAGCCGTTCTCGGCTATGCGATGGCCGACCACATGCGCGCCGATCTGGTAATCGCCGCGATGGCCATGGCGGTCAGAAATCACAAGATTCCACCTGGTGCGATCTTCCACTCCGACCGCGGCAGCCAATATACTTCTGCCGAGTTCAGGAAGTATCTGCGGTCCTGCGAGATCAGGGCGTCGGTCGGGCGGACCGGAATCTGCTATGACAATGCGATGGCGGAATCGTTCAATGCCGTCGTGAAAGTCGAGTTGGTCTACCGGACCGCTTATCCGACCCGGGAACAAGCTATCGCGGATATTGCTCGGTACATCGAGCTCCGCTATAATTCCCGAAGGCTCCACTCGGGACTCGGCTACAAGACCCCACACGAGGTCTACAACGAGTACCTAAACCAGCGTCAGGCAGCGTAGAACCACTTGAATCCGCTGTCCGGAAAACGCGGGGCAGACCACTCTGCACCGAGCACCTCAGCCACCACTTCCGTTGCCTTCGCATCTGTGACGGCATCCGCGCCGAGCAGGTGACGTAGGACTGTCGCCCCGCTGGCACGTACGACCTGAGTCGCCTTGGGGTTCTTATCGCCGTTGACTGCAGCGAACGCTGTGGCGATCTGAGTAAGGCGGTCGGCCTCGGCCGGGCTGATCCTGTCGGACGGGCTAGATCCGGCCTGTGAAGCAGTAGCCATCGTGTCAATGTTACCTGCGGTCAAGGCGGGCGCCGACGGACCTCTTAACTCGTACAGACGCTGTCAGTCTGGGTCGCTGGATGCCCTTGTTTTGTTGGGCTTTCGGGGCTGAGGTCTTGTCGGTGGTCGCCGCTAGTGTTTGGGCATGGATTCGACCTCGACGGATGCGGGCCGGCACCCGTTCTCGGTGCTGGCGGACCGGGCGCGGGCCCGGTTCGCCGAGGAGTCCGGTGCGCCGTTGTGGTCGACTCCAGGGGACGAACTCACCGACCTCCTAATCAGTCTTGAAGCTCTCTCGGCACAGATCGAGGCGGTCCAGCTCCAAGTGATTCGCGAGGCCGACCGACAGGACCTCGGCCGCACCGCTGGCGCGACCAGCACAGCCGCCTTGCTGTCGTCGCTGCTGCGGATGCGTCCCGAACACGCGCGGGCGGCGGTGCGCCTGGCGAACGATCTCGATACGGCTTTGCCGTTGGTTCAGTTGGCGTTGAACGCTGGTGAGATCAGCGCTGATCACGCGAGGGTGATCGCGAAGGCGATCCGCGACCTGCCGAAGGAAGCCGGCCAGGAGACACGGGCTGAGGCCGAACAGGTGCTGGTCGAGCACGCCCGGGTCTTCGATCCCAAAGACCTCGCCGGTCTGGGCAGAGCCGTGTTGAACGCCGTCGACCCCGACCTGGCCGACAAGGTACTCGCCAAGAAGCTCGCCGAGGAAGAAGCCAAGGCTGCCCGGCAGAGCGAGCTGTCGCTGTACGACGACCCAGACGGATCCGGCACCCACATCCGCGGCAAGCTGGACCCAATTGCGGCCGACCGGTTCCGCACCGCCATCGAGCCACTCTCCAAGCCGCTACCCACCACCGCCGACGGGTTGGACCCCCGCAGTCCGGCCCAGCGCAGAGGCGACGCGTTCGACGAGCTCGTCCGCCGCTACCTCGACTCCGGTGCGTCCCCCTCCCAGGGTGGGGAGAAGCCGCACATCGTCGTGACGATCACAGATGAGGATCTGGTCAACGGCACAGGACTCGGCCGGCTCCTGCGCACCGGCACCTATGTGTCGGCCCGCACCGTGCAGGAGTGGGCGTGTGATGCGAAGGTCAGCTGGTTCGGCATCCGCGACGGCGAAGTCGCACTATCGGACGGGACCCGGTTCTTCACCGGCAGGCTCCGCAAACTGCTGGAGCTACGGGATCGGGGATGTGCGTTCCCTGGCTGCGATCGGCCACCGGCGTGGTGTCACGGCCATCATGTCCAGTCGTGGCTGAACGGCGGACCGACGACGGTGGCCAACGGGGCACTGCTGTGTGGCTACCACCACAGGCTCATCCACCAAGGCACCTGGAAAGTCCAGCTAGCAGCCGACGGCGTACCCGAATTCACCCCACCCGAATGGATCGACCCCAACCGCAACCCCATCCGCAACAACCGCCTCCGAACCTGACAGGTCAGGAGCAGCAGAGCGCGACCGAACCGCCGATTGACGGCGGACGGGCAACAACGGCGGGAGCTTGCCGAGGTGCGGATGTCGTGCCCGACTCACCGGCGTACCTGTCGCTCCCATCCGATGCGGAGCGATGCCGTGGGCTCTCCGAGTGGCGGCCGTACACCGAATCGAAAGGTGACGGCATGCTGCGCTCATTTTCGTTCCGACGCTGCGTCGATACGCCCTGCACGCGAGGCTCCTGTGGCGTTCCGCGCCAGGACTCTCGCTGCTCTGTCTAACCCTGACCGTGCTGATGGCGGCCGCGAGTAGGCAGCGTTGGTGACGACGGGACGTCTGGTCGGTGCGATGCCGGCCGCGGTGCGGGCCGGTTTGGGTACGCCCGCGGCCGACAGCGTATGGCGTTGGTTCGGGGCGACCGCAGTCCTGTTCGTCGTGATTCCCCTCTCTCTCGAGCTGGCGCCAGGATCGGTCGTCGCGATCGTCGGAGAGAACGGCGCCGGAAAGTCGACCCTGGTCAAGCTGCTGACCGGTCTCTATCGGCCGACAGGTGGTCGAATACTTCGATGGCGTTGATCTTTTCGAGTTCGACATTGCCGCCTGGCGTAGCCGGATTTCTGCCGCCTTCCAGGACTACGCGAAACTCGAGGTGCTGGCCAGAGAAACTGTCGGCGTGGGTGATCTTGAGTGCATCGACGACGACGCTCGCATCACAGCCGCGGTCACGGCTGGCGCCGCCGACGAGGTGGTCTCCTCGCTGCCTCGCGGTCTGGAAACGCAGCTCGGCACCACCTGGCCGGACGTTGTGGGACTGTCGGGCGGTCAGTGGCAGCGCCTTGCGCTCGCCCGAGGAATGATGCGCGACAACTCGCTTCTCCGCGTTCTGGACGAACCCACGGCGGCGCTCGACGCGAGCACCGAACACAGCCTTTTCGAGCGTTACGCGGCTGCCACTCAGACGAGTAGGAGCAGGGGAGCCGTCACCATCCTCATCACGCATAGGTTCTCGACAGTTGCCGCCGCTGATCGCGTCATCGTGATGGACAACGGCCGGATCACAGAGCAGGGAACCCACCACGAGTTACTCAAGGCGGGCGGCCACTACGCCGAATTGTATGGACTGCAAGCGCGGGGATATCGCTAGATTCGATTACCCTGGTCGTGGTCGACGTCCGACCTTCGAGCGATTCGCCGGGCGGCGTCGACGCGCAGACGATCACGATAGGGTGGGCTGTGACCGGGGTCGGAGGTCAACCCGTCGGGTGAATGGAGCAGTGGATGGCAGTGGATGCCGCACTTCTTGAGCGTGCTGGCGACCTGAAGGCCGAGCTGGTGGCATAGACCCAGGGTGCTCGGTACGAGAAGGCGGTCCGCCAGGTGCTGGCCCAACACGGTGATGGAACAGAGGCACTCGACGAGCAGCAGTTGATCGCGCTGTGGGACTATTTCGTGCTGGAGTACCGTCTGCGCAATGGCCGGACTGTCGTCGAGGAGTTCGTCGACGCGCATCCGGAGTTTCCCGAGCAGGAGCGGCAGATGTTGCTCGGATGGCGCGATGTAGTGCAGGGGCCATTCGAGGTCCAGCGGCGCGACGGACCGGCACTGATCACTGTCAATCTTGTGGACGAGTTGACCTACCGCGTACGGTCCAACAGGGGCTCCTCGATGTTTCGGCAGATGCCGCGCCGGTCCTTTCTGATCACCCGCCTGGTAGCGGTCGGCGACGAATGGATGTTGAGCGGGCCGACCAACGTGATAAGGCGAGCCAATCGAGATTTCGCCTACAAGTTGGCGCTCGAGATGTCGGTGCGTAACCCGGAGGCCGTGTACCGAAATCCGGAGAAGCTGGCCCAGGCGTGGGAGCTCCAGCGAGCAAACCGGGAACGGTTTATCCGGTTCTTCGGCGCCGACCTCGTGGTCGTGCCGGGTGATCAGGCGCAGGATAAACTCGACGCGTTTGACGCGTTCTGCCATGAGGACGTGCTTCGTACGAATTCGGGGGCAAGGCGTCGTAGCGCGAGCACTCCGGAGCCACTGACGGAACTCCCCTGGAATTCGTCGACTCCGAAACAGTGGCGTTGATTCACGACGAAGAAGACGGGCTCGGTTTCTACGCGGAGTTCGGTCTGGTCGAGGACGCCTTCACCGACCCGGATCTGGTGCGGCGCCGGCGATATCGCGAACAGGTGCTGTCATATCTACACGACGACAGCGTCGAACCAATGGTGTTGCGGCGGCTGGCCGACCGAAACCCGGACATGGCCAGGGTGCTGTTCCGACGCCTGCTGAAGCGACCGCGGTTCGACTGGACCCGCGACGGTGAGGAGTTGCTGCGTACGGCCAAGGCGGAGTACTTCTCGCGCGTACGCCGACCCGGGTTCACCCCGGTCAGCGACCAGCTCGCCGCCTACGCTGATTGACTGCGACGGCGTGACGGAAATGTCGACGCGCAAAGGGCGGGCTCCTCCGATAGGAGGAGGCGGCGGCCGGTCGTAGGAGGCGAATCCGGCCTTCCGGCAGGAGGTGCGCGCCCGCGCCAGCCGTGATCCTCGAGGACATGACGACTACTACGCCACTGCGCACAGCGCTCCAGGGCAGCAGAGCACTCACCATCCTCGCCGGTGTCATGTCCGCCATCTTCCTGATCAGCATCGTCGGGCTCGTCGCCGACGACCGCCTGCTCGGCGGGCAGCCCATCTGGCTCAAGCCGGCGAAGTTCTCGGTTTCCTTGGGGGTCTATGGATTCACCCTGGCCTGGCTGATGGCCTACCTGCGCCGGGGAAGGCGGGTCGCCCAGTGGTCGGGGATCGTCATTGCCGCCGCAACCTATCTCGAGATGGCCATTATCGTCGGCCAGGTGATTCGGGGGCGGGTCAGCCATTTCAACGAGGCCACGCTGCTCGACATGGTGTTGTGGCGTTCCCTCGGTGGCCTCACTGTGGCGTTGTCGCTGGGGACGATCGTGATCGCGGTCCTGCTCTGGCGTCACGGGATGCCGGATCGTGCCGGCACGTGGGCCATCCGGCTGGGAATCGTCCTGCTGATGGGAGGGTTCCTGGAAGCGTTCCTGATGGTGATTCCGACGCCTGACCAAATCGCACTCGCCGAACGCGGGCTGACCACAAACATGGGCGCCCATGCTGTCGGCGTACCCGATGGTGGCCCGGGGATGCCGCTGACCGGTTGGAGCACGACCGGCGGAGATCTTCGTATCGGCCACTTCGTGGGACTCCATGGGCTTCAGGCGATCCTGTTGTTCACCATGCTGGTGACCTGGTTGGTGAAGGACGCGGTACGCCGTACCCACCTGGTGTTCGTGTTCGCCTTCGCCTATGGCGGGTTGTTCGTTCTCGTGACCTGGCAGGCGCTTCGGGCTCAGCCGCTGCTCGCCCCCGACTCGGCGACGATCACGGCACTCCTCGCCCTCGCAGCGGCGACGGCGCTGGCGGCGACCGTCTCGTGGCTCCGCCCCCTGCAGGCTGCTGGTCGATAGGATGACGGTCATGCTCTGGGTGGGGCGACTGTTCGAGGAGCGCCTCACGGCCCTCAGGCTCAGCATTGTGAGCCTCACCGGTGTCGCCTATCTCGCGATGGTGCCCGAGGCACGTACGCAGAGCGGCCTCGAATGGATCCTCGCGGTCGGTGCTCTTGTCTTTGGATTTGTTGGAATCTGGTCGCCGCTCGCGGTCGTGGGTGGCATCTCCGCGGGGCTGGGGGTTGGTCATCTCCTCGGAGTGGAGAACGACGCGGTTCCCGCGGTCGCGCTGGCCTGGGCGATGTTCGAGCTGGGCGCGCGAAGGTTCGGCTGGCAGGTGTGGTGCGGCCTGATCGTCGGGATCGCGGGGACCATGCTGTCGGACTACGCCGGCGTTCGCGAGGTGGCGCTGACCGTGATCTATCGCCTCGCTGCCGGAGTGGCTGGGCCGCTTCTGCTGGGCCTGCACGTGCGGACGCTTGGTGAGCTGAACCGCCAGGCCGCCGACCGTGCCCAGCAGGAGGCGGCGCGGGTGCGCGCCGAGGAGCGCACCACGATCGCCCGCGAGCTGCATGACCTGGTGGCGCATCACGTGGCCTCGATCGTGCTGCGGGTGGCTGTGGCACGCAACGTGTTGCCGCTCGACGATCCACGGGTACGGCAGGTGCTCGACGACGTCCACGCGACCGGATCCGGGGCACTTGCCGATCTGCGCCGCCTGGTGGCCGTACTCCGCGACCCCGGGTCTGCGCAGCCGTCGCCCGTTGTCGATCCGACGAGCCTACCGGTCGCCCTCGCGTCCGTGGTCGAACGCAGCCAGCAGCTCGGCCTGACAGTTCAGGCGGACATTGATCCGGAGATCTCCCAGGTCGACGCGCGTACCGCCCTCGCCATGCTGCGCCTCACCCAGGAAGGATTGGCGAACGTGGCCAAGCACGCTGGCACCAATGCCAAGGCACAGCTGTCGATCCGGCTCAGTGAGGACCGGGTCGAGTTCGATCTGCGCGACTTCGGCGGAGCGGCCGCAGCCGCCGCCGGTCACCACAACAGCGGGCATCACAACGGCGCGCATCACAACGGCGGGCATCACAGCGGTGGGCACGGCCTCATCGGCCTGCGCGAACGTGTGGAGGTCCTGGGCGGCAGCCTGCAGGCCGGTGCGACCGGCTCCGGCTGGCGCGTGACCGCGCTGGTGCCGACGGGGGCCGCGACGTGATCCGGGTCCTGCTCGTCGACGACCAACAACTGGTCCGTGCCGGCCTGCGCATGTTGTGCGAATCCGTTCCCGACATGGAGGTGGTGGGTGAGGCAGCCGAAGGCGCGACGGCGGTCCGCCTCGTCGACGAGGTGACCCCCGACGTCGTACTCATGGATCTGCGGATGCCCGGTGTCGACGGCACCACAGCGACCTCGCGCATCATGGCGCGGCGCCCGTCGACCAGGGTCGTGGTGCTGACGACCTTTGATGACGACGATCACCTGTACCCCGCGCTGGCGGCGGGTGCCTTCGGTTTCCTGGTCAAGGATGCCGCCCCGAACGAACTCCTCGATGGGATACGGCGGGCATCCGGCGGCGACAGTCCGTTCAGTCAGGTTGTGCTGCGCCGGCTGGTTGAGCATGCGGTACGAACGCAGGCGGTGCAGGCACCGCCCCCGCCACCCCAGACGCCGGCCGACATCACCGGGCGCGAGCGCGACGTCCTCGCGCTGGTCGCGATCGGGCTCTCCAATCCGGAGATCGCCGAACGCCTGCACCTTGGTGTCACCACCGTCAAGACGCATGTGGCGAACCTGATGACCAAAACGGGTAGCGCCAACCGCGTCCAGCTGGCCATCTATGCCGTGAACGCCGGGGACAAATAGACCCCCGAGCGCGAGGCCGGGTCTATTCGCGGTCGGCGCGGGCTTCGGCCCGCCTGATCAGAAGGCCGCAGAGTACGACGAGTCCTATGCCCGCGACGATCGCGCCGATCAGGGCGCCTGTAGCGAAGTTGCCACCCGCGTAGCGGTCCCCGACAGCCATCAGGACAGCGACCGCAACGGCGACGGGCGCCAGTAAGGCGATCAGAAACAGATAGAACCGCCTGCTGTAGAAGGACTTCCGTCCCGGCTGGCGCTCTGGGGCATCGATCATCGCCTTCGGCCCGATGAGCGCGGCCTTGGACCGTTTGAAGTACGCGTAGCACACCCAGGTGCCGCAGGGCTCCCAGTCATCTGGTGCCAGCTGGTCCTCGAGTGCGGCGGTATCGGCCTGGAGATTCTTGCGGCTGACGAGCTCTCGACGGTACGCCCACTGCTGCGGATCCTGTGCGTCTCGCCGGCAGACGAACCTACCCGCAGTGTCGACTCGCTCCACTTCCCAGCCCTGATCCCCGAACGTTTCCAGCCAGCGCAGTTCGTTGAACGCGGCTGCCCGCCACCGCCAGACCTCGCCGTCGGGTGGGTTGGCTGGCCCAGCTTGGTCGACCCGCCTGACCCGCCCGGCCCGCCCGGCCCGCCCGGCCGGGCCATCGCCGCCGTTCCCGGCCGGTGGGGGTACGAGTTGTGCAGCGAATTCAGAGACCGGCCCGAATTCGACCTCCGGGTCCCCGCCGTTTTCACTGAGGTACGTCGTGAGGTCGTCGAGCGTTTCCGCTACCTGGTCTTCAGGAATGCCTTGCCCGCGCAGGCGTTCGGCGAGGTGATCGAAATAGCCGGTCATCCGATTCCTCCTTTGGCCAGCACATTCCGCACGGACGCGTCGAACGCCAGCCAGAGTTCGCCTTGTTCTCTGAGGGTTTCGAGCCCTCGCGGTGTCAGGCTGTAGTAGCGGCGGCCGGGCCCGCGTTCGGAGGCGCGAAACTCCGCGGCCACGAGTCCGGCCTCCTCCAGCCGGTTGAGCACCGGATAGAGGGTGCCGCCGCGGATCTGGCCGAGCCCGGCACTGTCCAGGGTCTTGGCGATTTTGTAGCCGTAGCTTTCGCCGTTGGTCAGCGCCGCGAGTACGAGCAGGTCGAGCACTCCCTTGAGCCAACTGGCCCGCCGGTCGGTCGCCACGCCTAGCTCACCTCCGCGATCCGCGCGGATTCTTCTTGCACGGTAGTCCGATTGGTACGTGAAACGCTGGGCATCACTACCAGGCTTACGATGTCGCCGACCGCGTGAATGACGATCGGGAGAACGAGGCTGCCGGTGCTCAGGTAGAGAGCCGTCATGAGAACGCCGAAGAAGGTTACTCGGATCATTCCCAGCCAGCCTTGGTAAAGGTGGGCGGCGCCGAAGAGCAACGCCGCAAGACCGGCCGCGACGTACACGTTCAGGTTGAGCACCCCGACTCCGAACGCGATCAGAAAGCCGCGGTAGATCAGCTCCTCACAGACCCCGGCTGTCACCGAGACCGCGATCGCCAGCCGCCGTTCCGTGGCTGTGCGAGGAATGATCGCATTGAAGGTGTCCAGGCCGGCCTGTTGCAGAACCTTGATCCCGCCGGCCGGTCTGGCGTTCACCTTGGCCAGCCTGCGGGAGAGGAGTAACAGAACGGTGCCGACAACCAGCAAGCCCACCACCGCACCGGCGATCTCCGACGACTCACGGGGCAGGACATCCACGTCGAACCACGTGTCCGGAAGCGCGAGCCCGAAGTCGGCGAGCGCGGCGCCGGGCGACACCGTGATGATCAGCACGACGACCGCGGCACAACTCCATTCCGCGATGAGGATGCGGCGGTAGACCCGTTTCAGCGCCTGGCTGTCGTGCTCCCTGTGGCGCTGGAGCCGGTCGTACATCCGCCTACCCAGCAGCGGATCGACGACCAGGACAGCGAGCAACGGGATGGACAGCACCACAGCCAGCGTGGAGAACTCCGGCGCGATTCCCATGTCACGTCCCTTCACACGGCCGAACGGCCCCAAGAAGTGTTCGATGCGATCTAGACGGTAGACCCACCTAGGTTGGATTGCAACCTAGGTGGGTAACCTGATTCGACGAGTCGTTCTCCTTCAGGAAGGTGCTGATGATCGGCGCGGTGGAGATGAGGCACCTGCGGCGTTGCGTCGAGCTGGCGGCCCAGGCGCTCGACGTAGGTGACGAGCCGTTCGGCTCGGTGCTGGTCGCGGGAGATGGCACGGCTTTGAGTCCAGTTCCGGCCGTGTCCTGAACCATTCGCGATCGCTGATCGTGATGGACGGAGCAGATCCCGTATCTCGCAAGGTCCCCAGTTCTGGAGGCAGCATGGCAAACAGCTCTGCATCTCGCCGGTTATCGGGACGTACGCGAATGGCAGCGGTCCTCGCCGCCCTCATCGTGCCGCTGGCGGGGAGTTCGACCCTGGTGGCGCAGGCTTCGCCGATCAATCCGTCCACGTCGGTGGCAGTCGCTCCGGTGGCGGGCCCGGATCCGTCCAAGCTCACAGTGAGCACCACCGTCGTCGCGTCTGACCTGGGGCGGATCAGCGCCATGGTCGCTCCCGACGACAGCAGCAAACGGATGTTCGTGGTCGACAAGAGCGGCGTGGTCCGCGTCTTCCGACCGAACGAAGGAGTGGCCGCGCAGGCGTACCTCGACATCACCAACCGGGTGAACATCAACGGCAATGAGCGGGGCCTGCTCGGTATCGCTACCTCACCCCGCTTCAGCGAGACCCGCACCCTGTTCGTCGTCTACACCAGGCTGCCCGACGGAGCACTCACGCTGTCCCGGTTCAAGCTCGCCGATGCGACGCAGGCCTCCGTGCCGGCTGGTACCGAGGAGGTGCTGATCACTCAGCAGCACGCGCAGTTCAGTAACCACAACGGCGGCCAGATCGCATTCGGTCCGGACGGCTACCTGTACTGGAGCCTGGGGGACGGTGGTGGTGCGGGTGACCCGTTCAACACGGCGCAGGATCTGACTCAGCTGCTCGGCAAGATTCTCCGCCTCGACGTCATGCACATCTGCGGTGGCCGGCTCTACTGCATCCCGCCGGACAACCCGTTCGCGAAGAGCAGGAACGCCCGGCCCGAGATTTGGGCGTACGGGCTACGGAACCCGTGGCGGTTCTCCTTCGACCCGGCCGACGGGTCGCTCTGGATCGGTGACGTCGGCCAGAATCAGACCGAGGAGGTCGACCGTCTTCGATCCACCCAGCGGGCCGCCAACCTCGGCTGGTCCTGCATGGAAGGACCGGACGTCTTCAACAGCAGCCGCTGCATCGCCGGGGAGAAGTACGTCGCCCCCGTGTTCTCGTACCAGAGTGGCGGAAGCGCGCCGGAATGCTCGGTCACCGGCGGGTTCGTCTACCGCGGCAAGGAGTTCGCGGACATCGCGGCCGGCATTTACGTTGCGACCGACTACTGCACCGCAAAGACCTGGGGTATCCAGCGTACGACCAATGATTCCTATCGGACCGCGGAGATTGGTCAGCTGCCCGGCCGGATCACGACCTTCGGCGTGGACAGCGCCGGCGAGCTCTATGCCGGCACCGACGCGGTCGGCGGCGGTATCAGCGAACTACACAAGGTGGAGTTCAGCGTGCGGTGAAACCTCAGAGGGTGAATCGGCTCAGCGAACTGGCCGCAGACGGCTCGATATGGTGAGTTGTCTGGTGGGGTGGAGTTGATCAACGGTGGGTGAATCGGACACCGACAGCGGCAAGCGCCCAAGAACGGCACCGTTGATCAACTTCGCCGCCCTGGAATACTTGTTTCCATGACGAGTTCGCAGGAAAGACGCCGCGTGCTGATCACCGGCGCCGCGGGCAATGCCGGCAGCGTTGTCGCCCGGATGGCCCTGGACGCAGGCTTTGACGTGCGCATGGCTGACATCGCACCACCCGCCGATCACGATCTTCGCGGCGCAGAGTTCTTCCGTTGCGACACGCGGACAGCGTCTGACGTCGACCGCGCGGTCCGCGGTTGTGACGCGGTCGTCCATTTGGCGGCGTGGCATTGCGCGCACGAGCCGCCGGTCAGTGACGAGACCATCTTCGCCGTCAACGTGGATGGGACCTTCAACGTCGTGCAGGCCTGCCGCAGGTATGGCGTGTCATCGGTGGTCTTCGCATCGTCCATGGCCTACGGCTGGGGCAGCGTCTACGGCGTGACGAAGGTCATCGGCGAGGACCTGTGGCGGATGTACCACGAGGTCACCGGTGCATCCGTTGTGCAGCTGCGCTACCACGACTTCGTTCCCAAGCAATATCTTGCGTGGGGGTCGATGTTGTTGCGCAACGGCGTCGATCGGCGGGACGTGGCTTCGGCTACGGTCGCGGCTCTGCGCGGTGTCGTTGACCACAAAGTCGACCTGTTCCGGACGATCGTGCACACCAACCACGCCATGCCGGACGAGGTCGCCAAAGATTTCGCGAGCAAGGGCAGGGACTGGTGTGAGGAGCGGGTGCCCGGCTCAGCGGCGCTGCTCGATCGGTACGAGATCGCCTTGCCTGCTCAAGTGGAGCAGCATGACCTCACCGAGGCCGAACGGCTGCTCGACTGGAAGCCAAGGTACGGAATCGTTGAATTCCTGACCGACCTTCAGAGGCGCGACGCTCGCGGGGAGGACGTCCGCTCATTGTGGGCACCCGGACAGACACCAGATTAGAGCCTGTTACTGGCTGTCAACGATATTCGCCGAGCCGCGGTCGAACCCCCAGCAGGACGAGCAGGGCAATCCCTCCGGCGGCGCCGGGGAAGATCAGGTGCCAGCCATTCAGGGCTCGGTCGCTGCCCGCGATCGCCTGCTCGAAGACCTGCCGGTGATCGTCGATGAGCGCGACCATCGTGCGGTCGGTGCTCGCGAAGCCGTCGAGCAGCGGGCCCATCCGCGCTTCGATGCCGCGCAGCGTCTCCTTCGAGGTGACGTTCTGGCGTACGTCGAGACGGTAGCCCGCCTCGTTGGCCTGCAAGGTGTTGTTGGCGGCTCTCGAACGCGACACCGAGAGGATCTTGTCGTGGCCTTCGTCCTTGGCCGTGGTGAGGTTCTCCTGTGCGATAGACAGGACGAGCAGGCTCGCGACGGCGAGTACGAATGTCGCGACAGTCGCGAGCACGAGCGCGAGATTGAGGATGCGCCGGAACCGCGCGGCCAGATAGACCTGCAGCCCGATCAGGGCGAGGACCGCGCAGACCCCGCCCACGGCGATCCAGAGTGGGAGCGTGCTCACCTGCGACTGCGCGTGCTCGTAGCTACCCTGAACGGCCCCGTCGCTCTCCAGGGTGACCTTCTCCGCCTTGGGCAGGAGGTCGCGAGTCATCAGAGTGTTGGCTTGCCGGTACAACTCGAGTGCCTGCTGCGGCAACGGCCCCGTGCCCTGCGCCCGCCCGGCCAGGATCATCGCCTGGGACGCCAGCCGCTCGTACTTACCGATGCCGTCGAGCACTTCCCGGATCGTGTTGTCCTGAGCGCGCTCACCGCCCGCGAGGCTGGTGGCCTGCATGAGTGCGCGGCTGGCCTGTGTGCGCCGATTCTCGTAACGCTCCAGTGCGGCCTTCTGGCTGATGCCGAGATTCTCCTCACCGCGCGCCAGCAGCACGTTGGCGACCTGGGCGTTCATGTCGCTGAGCGCGTAGTAGAGGTCGCTGGTGGCGACGACCTGCGGTCCCGCACCATGGCCGATGACCCGGACCCCGCTGCGGGCGTTGTCGATCGCCAGGCTGCCGAGCGTCGCCAGGCCAGCGATGGTGACCAGAACGAGTGCGGTGAGCATCCGCACCCGGCCCGGTGTCGTACGCACGTTTCGCAGGATCACGGCCGTGCGTCGTTGTCGGGCCGCGGTCTTTACAGGCACCTCGCGTTCATCCCTTCCGGAGGGTGATGACGGTCCAGGCGCCGACGTAGATCCGGTCGCCGTTCTGCAGTGGGACTTCGAGATGCGCCGGAACCGGCTCGGGCTCGTCGTTGAGGAGCGTGCCGTTCGTGGCGCCGAGGTCGACCAGTGACCAGGTGCCGTCAGGCTTGGCGAGCAGCAACGCGTGCTCGTGGGAGACGGCCGGGTCTTCAGGGGGCAGGCTGAGATCGATGTCCGGCTGGATGCCCCGCCCGACGCTGCGCCGACCGATCCGGAGGAACTGCGACGTAAGGGGATACTGCCGCTCCGGAAGGCGTGACGGGTAGGGCAGCGTGGCCGGGTCCGACCCCGTTTCGGCCATCAGCCGCTCGTAGTAGGCGCGCTCGGCGCTGACCACCGCGATCCAGTCGATCCCGCCGCCTGTCCAGCTGCGGCCACTCGTGGTCGACCCGGCCCAACCACCCGGCGTCGGATTGGCGTTCCGCGGCACGGGCGATGCGGGCCTTCGTACCTGCCGGTGGAGGGCGTCGAATCCACAGCCTTCACAAAATCGGTCCGTGAGCCGATCACCACATTCCGGACAGACCTGGACTGGATCCGGTGAGGTGACGCCCAACACCGTGGTCGCGGACATGCTGGGCCCCGAAATGCTGGGCGCCGAAATACTTGGCTCGAAAACATTTTGCGTGGAAATACTTGGCGCTGAGGTACTGGGCGTGGAACTGCTGGCGATGCGGGCACCGCAGGTCTCGCAGTACTCAGCGTCGTCGGACGGGTGACCGGCAGGACACGTCGGCATGTCACTCCTTGCGGGTGCGCACGGTACGAGTCGATCTGGTATCAAGTGACATCTCGTCGACCTTCTCGACCATTGACTTCAGCCGGACTGTTCCAGACTCGTAGTCGATGACGTCGACGACTTTGTCGAGGAGTGCTGCGGTGGCTTCGTTCCCCGTCTGTCGTGCCAGGGCGACCGCCCGCCCGAACCGGGTCGTCGCCGTGTCGAGGTCACCGGCCCGCTTGGCGTGCAAGCCGGCCTGGATGACATTCGCGAGCTCCTGCTGTCCTGTGTAGTGAGCGACCTGAGCGTCGATCTGGGTGTAGAACCGCTCTTCGTCGGTCCACTCCGCGAGGATGTTGGCCGACGCCAGGACCTCGGGCGCATCTCCGGACGTGACCAGGCGTACCCACCCGGCCCGCATCTCCTGACCTACCTCGCCGGGCGGCACCTCTATACAGATGTGGTAGTCACGACTTTCGTTCCCCCATGAGCCGGTCGGGAAGTCGCGGATCAGGCGACCGGACTCCACACCCAGGTGCGTCAGGTCCTCAACGGTCGGGAGCACCTGCTTGACGAACTTCAGGCGGGCTGCCTGCGGTCGCCAGATTCGCAACCCGACGTCAGCGACCGATTTGTTCATCGCGTGCTCGGTCATCGCACGGAAGTCGGCTTCGAGGTCATTGGGGTCGGGGATGATGTCGACGGTCCCGAGGAGGGCGGACGACACCCGTCGCAGCTCGTCGGGCTCCCAGTCAGTACCAATCCCGCGGCAGTCACACACGAACCTCCCGGCGACCTTCGCGAGTGTCTCGCCGAACTGCTCCGGCGTCTCGTGCTCGTTCTTGCCGTCGGTCAACAAGATCGCATGCCGGATGGCGTCCTTGTGCGGGGCGAACAGTCGATCGGCGAGTTGGAGCCACGTTCCCATCGCGGTGCCGCCGCTGGTGATCAGGCCGCCGAGCGCGGCCTTCGCCTCGATCTTCGTACTCCAGTTGGCTTCGACGGTGTGCTCGCCCCGTGGATAGACCATGCTGGCGAGGTGGTTGCCGGCGATTACCGCGAAGGAAACGCCGTCCCGCAGGTTGTCCACGGCCTTCATCGCGGCCTGCCGCGCGGCCACGATCTTGAGGATCGGCCACTCCATCGAGGCCGAGGTGTCCAGGATGATGACCTCGACCGCTTCGGTGGCGGGCGCCTGGCCCGGCCCATCGTCGAGCCCGGTGGACTCGACGGTCACCACGGCGTTGACCTCCCGGGCTCCACCGACGAGAAACTTGTTCTGGGAGACCTTCAACGTGAAGCCGGACTCAGCATTCATCTTCTGTGCACTCCCTCAGATGGGAACGGAATCACGACCACCGTGACGTTGTCATGACCACCAGCGTCGAGCGCGATGTTCACCAACGTGCGCGCCGCCGCCATCGGCGCCTTGGCTGCGTCAGGAACGGCCGCGGCGAGGGTTTCGGCTTGAGGAAGGTAATTCCACAGGCCGTCACTGCAGATCAGCACGGCACCTGGGGTGCCGGGCCCGAAGCTCACGATGCGGGGCTGGATGTCCGTGGCATCCGCGCCCAGCCACTTGACCAGGGCACCGGCCTGCGGCTGCCGCTGCGCCTCCTCACGAGTCATCTCTCCCGACTCGGACAGGTGGTTGAGCAAGGTGTCGTCCTCGGTGAGCACCATCGAGCGCGCACTTTCATTGGTCGCGAGCCAGTACGCCCGGCTGTCGCCCAACCAGCCGACGGTGACCGAATCCGGTGCTACAACGGCCGAGACGTACGTGCAGGCAGGCGCGTCGTCGGCCGAGGTGGCGAGGGCTGCCACCGCTCTCCCGGCGCTGGCCACCGCGGCCTGGGTCGCGAAGTCCGGCCGGAAGCCGGCCTCGAGGTGTTGGACGAGTACCTCCGAGCCGACGTCCGCGGCTGTCTGGGCGGCGACGTCGGGACGCGGAGAGTTCGAGATGCCGTCGCAGACCACGGCAGCGATTCCCCGCCTGAAACCGAACGTGTAGCCAACGACGCCCAGCGCGTCCTCGTTGCGGTAGTGGTGCAGGCCGCGGTTGGTGATCCCACCGACACTGCCCAGGTCGACCTCCACGTGGTCACGAGGCTGCGACCGCCGGGGGAGCAGTTGGTAGCCGCAGCCTTCGCAGAAGCCATCGTCCTCGTGGACGAGGATCTCGCAGGACGGACAGGTCAGCACACCTACACCCACGTTCTCGGTCGTACGGCGTTCGCGAGGTTGACGTACTCGCGCCGCTCATCCTTGTCGGGGGAGTGGTGTGCCAGGCTGCGATAGATCCGGTCGAGCGCGCGGCCCAGACCGGTATCGGTCATCGGCGCACCGAGCACGCCGACGCCGGGTCGGACCGGTCGGTCGGCCCGCACATAGGCCCGGGCGGCATCGATGATCTCGATCGAGAGCAGGCTGTGGCGTACGGCATCGAGTTGGAGGGCCTCCAGACGTTCGGCTGCGCTGGTGATGTCGAGCTCGGTGAGGTTCGCCGGTGGTCGACCGCGTACCCCGCAGGCGATGGCCGCCACCTGGGCGGAGATGTAGCGGCTGGAGACGTTGGACACCGAGTTGAGCACCCGGATCGCGCCGTCGCGGTCCTCCCGGGCGACGAGGGTCCGGGCCAGTCCGAACGCCGCGCTCACATAGGTGTGGTCCGTACGCCAGACGGTGTCGTAGTGGCGGGCCGCCGCGGCCAGGTCGCCGGCACATTCGTAGGCGAAGGCCAGGGCGAGCTTCGTGGCCGCCTCGCCCGGCAAGAGGGAGTAGAGGTCTTCGAAGCGCTGCACCGCGACGCCGAACTCGCGGCCGGCGAGTGCGGCCACAGATTCGTACCAGAACACCCTCCAGTCGCCCGGCAGCTTCGCCGCGACGTCGGCGAGCAACGCTCGGGCGCGCTCCAGATCGTCGAGCTGGATGTGGGTGCGCGCCATCATCAACGAGACTTCGGGCGACTGCAGCGGGCTCGCCAAAAGTGCGGGCAGGACCTCGCGCGGATCGCGGGTCGTGAGGCCGGCGAGGAACGGTGCGGCCGGGTCCGCCTTGTCGACCAGCGGCACCGGCAGTGCCGCCGCGGCCCGCACGGGATCGAGAACACCGAGCGCCGGGCCGCGCGCCCCCTCCAGACCAGGAATCTCAGTGCCGGCCGGGTCGGTCTCGCCGCCGAACAGCTGGGACTGCCCGGGGCGGGGCTGACCGTCCTCGGACGCCAGCACCTCGCGCAGAACTCCGGTGAGCTGGTCGGCCATCTCCGCGGCATCCTGGAAGCGCGCGCTCACGTCCGTGTGGGTAGCGCGTCGCAGGAAGCGATCCAGCGAGTCGTACCGCTGGAGCAGCGGGACTTCCTCCTGCGGTGGGAGCCGGTCGGTGAGTCTCGTCGAGAAGCCCCTGAACGGAAAGCTGAGAACTGCCAGCGTGCGGCCGACGGTGTAGAGGTCGGACGGGATCGTCGCACCCTCACTGGCGATCTCCGGCGCCTGGTAGCCGACGCTGCCGTAGACGTCGCCCATGTCACCCAGGCGGCGGACGCCACCGAGGTCGATGAGCTTCAGCTGCTCCTCTGACTGGATGGCGTTCTCCGGCTTGAAATCGCAGTAGAGCAGGCCGCGATCGTGCAGATAGCTGAACGCCCTGAGCACCTCGAGGGTGTACGCGATGGCCTCGACGAGCGGGATGGACGTGTGGTCGCCTTGCTCCTGACGCAACTCCACGAGGCGGTCCTTGAGTGAGCGACCACCGACGTACTCCATGACGATGTAGCCGACCATCGACTGCGTCGACGGGTCGAAGTGGTGGACGAAGTTGTAGATCTTGACGATGTTCGGGTGCTCGACCTCGGCCAGGAACGCGCGCTCGGCCGCCGCGGCGATGATGGCCTCGGTGTCGCCGGCGTTCAGCAGACCCTTGAGGACGACCCACCGGTCGTTCACGTTCCGGTCGCGCGCGAGGTAGATCCAGCCGAATCCGCCGTACGCCAGACACCCCAGCATTTCGTACTGGCCGCCCACGAGGTCGCCGGGTTTCAGGCGTGGGACGAAGGAGTACCTGCGACCGCACTTGCGGCAGTAGCCTTCCAGCCGGCCGGCCACGCCTGCTCGGCTGCGGCCGACGGGTTCGTTGCAGCCGCTGCAGAAGCGGTCCTTCTCCCGGACCTCCGGCTTGTCGAGCACCGCGTCGGCGGGATCACGGACGGGCACCGGCGTGACGTCGAGCAGGCCCGCGCCGAGCGTGCCACGTTTGGAGGAGCGCGACGTACGGCTGGAGGCTGTCCGCGTCCGGCTACTCACCCGGGTGGAGAGCGACCCCAGGGACGTGCTGCGGCTTGATGGACTCGACGGACTGGATGGACTCGACGGACTGGATGGGGTCGACGGACTCGATGGGGTCGAGGGGCTCGACCCGCTCGAGACGCTGGGCGCGTGCGAAGCCGTCGAGAGCCCGGGGTTCGTGGTCTCGGTCGCCGGGACCTGCGCTTCGGACGTCTCGACAACCGGCGGTGCCGATGGCGTCACAGGCTGCGGGGAGGCAGGGGAAGGCTGCGCCCGCGCGCTCACCTGCGCGGGCGCGAGGCCGCAGACGTTGCAGTAGCCGTCCTCGACCTCACCGGTGCACTCGGCGTCGGCGCATCGACTCATCCGGCCCATTCCTCCTCAGCAGCTACCCCCTGACAGTCGGTCCCCGGCGAGCGCCCGTGGGTACGGCCCGTATCGCGGTGTGGTCACGCCTTGCGGACCTACCTGGGTCGCTCACCCCGCGCCGAAGTGCTCGTCAACCTACTGGCTCCCGGTCACGCCCATGCGCGGTCTCCTCACGTACCCGAGAAGTATTTCGGGGCTAAGTGTCGACGAACCCACCGAGAGAGAGCAATAAGTAAACCCAAGAGGCCGGGAAGCCAGGCAATCATCTCCGCATCTCGCGACAGAACGTCACCTTTCGAATGCGGAAAGCACATCTGGGTTCGGCGCACGGACCTGATCCGGATCGCGTAGATTTGGCGCGCTCTGAGTCTCTGGCTGGAGAGGACGGCACTGGTATGGCGTCGACAACGGGTCCCTTGGGTGCGTTCGATCGGGATATCTCCCGTCGTCGCGTACTCGAGATTCTCGGTCTTGGTGCGGTCGGCGTCTCCGGCCTGGCGGCGTGTGCCCGGGACGAAACCCGACTCGACGCTGCCAAGGCGAGCGCGACCGATGACGGCAAGGCGTTCCACGGCGGCTGGCCCTACCTCATGCCGGCCGAAGGTGGACACTTCAACCTCTTCACCGACGTCCAGAACCGCGTCGACCTGGGTGCCTACCTCGACCTCATCGTCGCGCCCGGCGGCCTGTGGTATTGGGCTGAGGAAAAGTGGCTCAACCTGGTGTGCGAGAGCTTCGAGTTCAACGAGAGCACTTTCGTCTACAACGTCGCCAAGGGCCTGACCTGGAACACCGGCGATCCGATCACGGCCAGGGACGTTGAGGCGACGTTCTGGTGCCGCTGGATCATGCGCCTGCAGGAGTGGACGTTCATCGAATCCATGCGGGTGACCGGTGAGCATCAGGTGACGTTTCAGCTGAAGAGCCCAGCCAACGTTCTTGAGCGGTTCATCATCCGCGCGAACGTCTTTCCCGAGCGGATCTACGGCAGGTGGGCCCAGCGAGCGAAGGAACTCTTCGAATCCGGCGGTTCGATGGATGAGCCGGAAGGCGGCAAGCTGAGCGACGACCTGCAGAGTTGGCGTCCGAAGGACCCCAAGGACGACGCTTCGGAGGTGATCACGTCAGGTCCGTACCGCTACGACTTCGACGCCTACGACAACAAGCGGCTCGTCCTGCGAAAGCAGGACAACGGGGTCCTCGCCAAGCAGGTGAAGTTCGACCAGATCGTCGTCTACAAGGGCGAGACCGCCGACATCACACCGCTGGTCCTGAGCAAGACCATTGACTTCGCCACGCACGGCTTTCCCCTCGAGACCCAGCAGCGCTTCGAGCAGGGCGGATTCCGCATCCTCAAGCCGCTCACCTACACCGGACCGTCGATCACCTTCAGCCTCGACAAGGTACCGATGTTCAAGGACGTCAAGGCGCGGCAGGCGCTCGCCTTCGCGATCGACCGGGCCAAGGCGGCGAGGGTGGCTCTGGGGGAGTCGGCGCGGGTGTCAGAGTTCATGGCCGGATTCTTCGACATTCAGGTGCGCGAATGGCTCACCGAGGCGGAGCTCGCCAAGCTCGAGCGGTACGAACACAACCCCGGGAAAGCCGAGCAGTTGCTGGTCGAAGCCGGCTGGCGGAAGTCGGGTTCGCGCTGGATGACACCAGACGGCCGCCCCGCGAAGTTCGAGCTCCTCTATCCCAGCGATCTGCTCGACTGGGCCGGCGCGGCCCAGAACGTCATGGAACAGCTGATCGATTTCGGCTTCGCGATCGAGGAGAAGGCGATCGTCAACCCCGAGGTCGTTCCGCTGATCCCGACCGGGGAGTTCGAGCTCGCGATCCAGCAGTGGAGCGTCGGAAGTCCGCACCCCTACTTCGCCCTGGAGCAGGATCTCATTACGCAGAACATCCCCCGGACGGCGGCCCAACTCGGCCGCGGTATGGCGTTCGAACTCACTCAGAACACCGAGGCCTTCGGCAAGGTCGACATTCAGAAACTCCTCGCGGAGTCCGGCGCCGGCCTCGACATCGAAGCGCAGAAGGCGAAGGTCGCGAGGCTCGCGTTGATCTTCAACGAGCTGCTCCCGAAGATCCCGATCTTCGAACGGCTCGGCAACAACGCCGCGCTCGAAGGCGTACGCGTCAAGGAGTGGCCGCCGGACGGCGACCCGATCTACCAGAACGCGCCGTACAACGACAACCACGCCGTCGTGCTGCTCTACGAAGGCCGGCTCGAACCCGTCTGAGCCTCGCGGATCTGTTCGACCGCGGCCGCGAACTCGAGAGCAGGTTGCGGATCGCGGAAGACCTGCGCGCCGGAAAAGATCTGCAATCCCCAGCTTGGGTGGGTGGACGCGGCCGTTTCGTGCAAGCTGGCCGGAAAATCGAGCGCGTCAAGGATGAGTTGCACCGGCCGATCGTGCGGAATGAAGGCTGGCGAAGCCTCCAGAAACTCACGTCCCCAGGCCGGACCTCGGCCGCTTTTGGCGCAGTAGATCAATGGTGTGAACACGTCGATCGCCGGAGCGAGCAAGGTGTAGTCCTGGGCGAAGATTCGCGTGCTGGCCCGGTCGAACTCGTGCGGCTGCCAAGGGCACATGTACGCGCCCACGATGCATTCGGGAAGGTGGGCGTGGATCAGGTCCGCGTATCGGCGGGCGAAGCCGGCGATACGCTGGCACTTGTGCTGCTCCCACTGCGCGGCAGCCGTGCCGAGAATCTCGTCCGGCGAGGTCGCGTCCAGGCCGGTCGATTCACAGAAGTCGGCGATGCAGGCGGGGCAGAAACAGCTCTCTTGCAGATCTGGCTCGGGTACTTCGAACCAGCCCGCATAGGTCAGGTAGTCCAGCCAGATGCCGGCAGGTGCGTACTGTCGCAGGGCGTCGATGAGGTCGGCTTCGATCTCCTCCAGGAACGCCGTCTGAGAAAGGCAGACGCCTTGTACCAACTCGCCGTAGCGGATCGGGTGACCGTCCGCGCCGATGGGGATGAGTTCCGGATGGGAAGCAAAGTCGGCCCGGAAGGTCTTGAGCTCCACGCACGCGGAAAGCTGATGCTTCTGGCAGGCCTCGAACGCGGTGGGGTCGAAGCCGTGAAACCACAGGGCATTCGCGCCGTATCGCTCAAACTGGTCAATGAATTCCACGGCAGCGCTGCCGTACGGACCAAACAGAGCCGGGATGGTGTTCACGTGCTTCCTCTCCGGTGTTTCGTGGGGCGGAGGTGAGAACGGCCGGATCCTGACACCTGCCAGGGCGGTGCCATTGTGATGGCCTGAAAGCGCATCCTAGGATGCGGGGTCGGGTGTGCGGTGACCCTGGTCCTGATGCGGATCCACGTGCCCGGCCAGGGGCGGAGGGGAGCGGGTCTTGAGGCGGCTGGTTGTCTTTGCGGCGTTGGTCCCGGCGCTGGTATTCGCTGGTGCGGCGGGCACGTCGGCGAGCGCGCCGCCGTCGACCTCGCCGGCGCGGACCACCGCTGACGGCGCTGTCCGCACGTACGCACCGAGCGATGAGGTGCTGGCCAACCCGCAGCGCGGCTTCTACCACCACACCGAAACCCATTACAGGCCTGATGGTTCTGGGTATGCGCCGCTGGACGCCGCGACCTTGCGGACGTGGCGGGAGCAGGACAAGGTCACGCAGGTCCTGCGGGTCTTCTATCTGGAGAAGTTCGCCACCACCGACCGGATCGATTCACGCTATCTCGACCTGATGCGCGCTGACTTCGCGTCCGCCCGGGCCGCGGGTGTCAAGCTGATCCTGCGTTTCGCCTATGCGCAGCCGCGCGATGACTGGCCTTACCAGCCGCCGTACGGCGATGCGCCGAAGTCCCGGGTGCTCAAGCACATCGCCCAGCTCGCGCCGGTCCTGCGTGGCAACGCAGATGTCATCGAGGTGGTGCAGGCCGGGTTCATCGGGCTGTGGGGCGAGGGTTATTACACCGATCACTTCGTGGCTGACCCGAGCGATCCGGGAACGGTGACCGAGCAGGACTGGGCGAACCGGCGGGAGGTTTACCTCGCGCTCCTCAAGGCGCTGCCGGCGGACCGGATGATCCAGGTACGCACCATGCAGATGAAGCAGAAGGCATTGGGCCGGCCCAGCGGTGTGGAGGGTGCGCTCACCGCGGAGGAGGCGTTCACCGGCGGTCCGGCCGCCAGGATCGGCCATCACAACGACTGCTTCCTGGCCAGCCCCGACGACTTCGGCACGTTCTTGTCGGATCCGATCACCCTCGACCAGGAGTACCTCGCGCAGGAGACGAGGTTCGTCCCGGCTGGAGGTGAGACCTGCAATGTCAATCCGCCGCGGTCGGAATGGCCGTCCGCAGCGGCGGAGCTGGCCCGCTACCACTACAGCTATCTCAACGCCGACTACAACCGTGCCGTACTGAATAGCTGGGGTGAGGGCCTCGTCGAAGCGAAGCGCCGGTTGGGTTATCGGTTCCGGCTGACCCAGGGGAGTTTCACCGACGGCGTGCGGCCGGGCAGGTCGTTCACCGTCAACCTCGCCTTGCGCAACGACGGATGGGCCGCGCCGTTCAGTCGGCGGGGAGTCGAGCTTGTTCTCCAGGGCGAGCGGCGTTCGTACGCCTTCTCGGTGAAGGCCGACCCCAGGCGTTGGGAGGCTGGTACGACGGCCAACCTGTCCGTGCGGGCCTGCGCCGCCCTCCCGCCCGGCCGATACCAGCTGCTGCTCAACCTCCCGGACCCCGCGCCGTCGCTTCGCTCACAGGCACCGCTTCCCGGAACCCAGACCAGCTACAACGCGGCGTACGCCATCCAGCTTGCCAATCAGGGGGTCTGGCAGCCGCGGACCGGCTACAACGACCTGCGGCACACGCTCGTCGTCGACGCCAAACAACCCCAGACCGGCAGCTGCGAGGGCGCCGTCCAGCCGCGGGTGCCATGACCTTCAACTCCACCCGTCGCGCCTGCTACACCGGCTACATCACCCAGGCAATCGTCAACAACCTCGCGCCCCTGTTGTTCATCGTCTTCCAGACGCGGTACGCCGTGCCGCTGGAGATGCTGGGCCGCCTGGTGCTGCTGAACTTCGCCACCCAACTGCTCACGGACATCGTCGCCGTCAAAGTGGTGGACCGCGTCGGCTATCGCGGGCTGCTGGTGCTGGCCCACATCCTCGCTGCGCTGGGGCTGGTGATGCTCGCCGTTGCCCCGGCTGTGCTGCCGTCGCCGTACGTCGGCCTCAGTTGCGCCGTCATTGTGTACGCGGTCGGCGGTGGGTTGCTCGAGGTGCTGGTGAGTCCGGTCGTCGATGCCCTGCCTAGTCCGCAGGAGGGCAAGGCGGCGCAGATGAGCCTCCTGCATTCCTTCTACTGCTGGGGCCAGGTGGGTGTCGTCGCCGTCACGACCGTGCTGCTCGCGCAGATCGGGCAGGCATCGTGGCAGGTCCTGCCGCTGATCTGGGCGCTCGTACCACTGGTGAACCTGTTCGCATTCCTTCGCGTACCGTTGCCAGCGACGGTGCCCGACGAGCATCGTACGCCGCTTCGGGCGCTGTTCGGTGCGCCAACATTCGCGCTCGCGATGGTGCTGATGTTGGGTGCGGGCGCAGCGGAGCTGACCATGTCGCAGTGGTCTTCGCTGTTCGCTGAGCAGGGCCTCGGCGTGTCGAAGGTGTGGGGAGACCTGGCCGGGCCGTGTCTGTTCGCGGTGCTCATGGGCATCGGACGGATCGCGTACGGGCTATGGGGCGAGAGGGTTCCGCTGGTGCCCGCCCTGGCGGGTTGCGGTGTGCTCGCGACCGTGTGCTACCTGGTCGCCGTACTCTCGCAGCATCCCGTGATCAGCCTCGTCGGATGTGCGGTGTGCGGGCTGGCGGTGAGCCTGTTGTGGCCGGGGACGTTCAGCTTGGCCGCTGCGCGATTCCCGTTCGGTGGAGCCGCGATGTTTGGAATCCTGGCCGTATTCGGTGATGCCGGCGGCGCGGGCGGGCCGTGGATCGCCGGAGCTGTCGCGGACGTTTCCGCTGGGACCAACGGGGTCCTGCACGATCTTGCCGGCGTACTCCCCGACGACGATGGCTCCGGACTCCGGATCGGCCTCCTTGTGGGTACGGCATTTCCGCTCACGATTGTCGTAGCGGCGCTGCTGTATGCCGTTGTCGCCCGCCGCCGGGTCGCCGAGCCCGCGGAGGTGGCGGTCGAACCGCGGTGAGTGCGCTACCGCGACCGTCTGCATACTTGCGCCGTGCACGACATCGTGGTTCGCCGGGGTGGCACCACATGAGACCAAGTAAGGACTATCTGTGACGCGAACCACCGTCACGACATACTCGAAGGCAGTTGCGATCGCCGAGACATACGGCGTGCCAGCTGCTGCGGTTACGCCAGCCGCACGCCAAGGGGTGGCGAACGACGTGTACTTCCTCGGCGATCAGCTCGTACTACGGATTGCGCACCAAGACACCAAACGGGACCTGTGCCGAGAGGCAATGGTCATCCCAGTGGCCAGGACGCTCGGCGTCGCCACTCCGGAGCTCTTGCTGTTCGACGGATCCTGTGCCGACAAGGACAGCCGGGATGTACCGCACATGGTGATCACCCGAGTCGCCGGCGCTGATCTCGACACGATCGACGAGCCGGCCGATGCTTTGGCCAAGTCCTATCGTGAGGTCGGTCGGCAGCTGGCGAGATTACATTCCTCGGACCTCAGCAGCCCACCCGACCTCGTCGAACCGGACCCACAGACCAGCCCGTTCCCGGCCATCGAACAACTGGTTGCCGCCGGCCTCATCAATCAGCAGAACGCCGACTGGCTCCGAAGTCTCTTCCAGCGCCTCGAGCCCCATCTGACCCAGGCGATAACCCCAACGCTCATCCACGGCGACGTAGCCCCTCAGAACGTCCTCGTTGATCCGACCGACCTAACCCTGGTTGCCCTCATCGATTGGGGCGACGCAGCGTGGGCAGACCCAGCCGTGGACTTCGCCAAGGTCCCTTTGTGGCACCTGCCCGCCACCCTCGAGGGCTATCTCAACGAGCGCCCCACCGCGGAGCCGGAAGGGATGGCCGCACAGATCATCTGGCACCACCTGAACTGGGCACTTGGTGTAGACCGTCCACCGAGTCACGCTTCTCACTGGAGCGCGCAGCCTCTGGCGCGGCTCATCCACGTCTTCCAGTTCCTCAGCTCTCGCCCGCCGGCGCCGTGGAACCTGCTAACGCCATGACCCAGCGCGATGCCTGCCACAACTGTGGACGACACCCGCACTTCGAGTATGAATGCAAGGTTTTCGCAGTCGTTGACGAGTCCATCGGCGGGTGAACCTATCGAAGTCTTCATTCTTGCGTGAAGGTCATAGGGTAATGACGTGATCTCGCTTAGTGCTTTCGGGGAACGCGAATGACCAGCCGTTCCCGCTCCATCGGTTATCAATGGAAACTTCGAGAAGTCATGGCGGCACACGAGATGGTCGCCGCGACCGAACTCCTGAAACCACTGACCGCGCGAGGAGTCAGGTTGTCCGCCGTCGCTGCCTGGCGATTGGTCAACCACAACCCCACCCGTCTTTCACTTCCTACTCTTGCGGCATTGTGTGACATCTTCGGCTGTTCGCCCAACGATCTCATCGTTACGCACGGGACCGACGCCACCTCCAGCGACCGGTCAGGGGTCCGTCAAAGTCCGACCTGACGAATCCGCCCTCGCCAGTTAGTGGCCGGGGCTGGAGTAGTGCCGCATCTGCCGATGAAAGAAGAGCACTGCTGCGGCATAGAGCAACAGCCCAACCACTGGAGATGCGAACGCCAGCCAGGTCGGCACGAACAGCTCGGTCGTTCGATCGAGTAGCACTGCGGCCGGAAAGAAGGCCGCGTACGCCAGCGGCAACACGAACGTCAGCAGGTGCGCCACCGTCCGCGGCAACACGCTGAGTGGATAAGGCCCGAACGTCACGAAGACCGTGTCGGCCACGCTGAGAATGGGGGAGCTGGCAAGCAGCCGGAAGGTCAGCGACGCTATCGCCAGCATGACCGCGGACTCGACAAGCGCGCTGCCAATGACGGCAGCAATGAGGAACACGACCGAGGCGAGGGACCACGAAATCGGGGCGGCCACCGCGGTAACGGCCAGGACCACGGCGCCGAACACGATGTCGCCCACCGCAGTCACCTGGAATCGACGGGCCAGCAACTGAATCAGCGGGTTGACCGGTCGCAACAGGTATCGGTCGAACTCCCCGCGGCGCACCACGCCATCGGCTGTCCACAGCTGGCCGGAAAGAATCCCGTGCAGTGCGTGGCCCATGGATCGGATCCCGTACACGAAGGCGACCTCAACAAGGCTCCATCCGCCGATGCTGCCGAACGCATACACGATGACTCCGACGAAGGCCAATGACACCGCTTCGTAGCAGATGGCCCCGACCGCGGTCATCACGAAATCCGCACGGTATTGCATCGCGGACGCGAGACCGACGCGCAGCAGGATGGCGTACTGGCGCATCGCCGAGGGCGGTTTGGTGAGCTCAGCCACCCTGAACAACCACCCGATGCTTCGCTCGCGACCACAGCCACAGGCAGAGCCCAGTCAGGATGACTATCCACAGTGCCTGCAGGCCGACGGCGCTGACAAAGCCGCCCGGCGGCCGTCCAAAATAGACCGCGATCGGTGTGTACGTCGACGCTTGGAACGGCAGGGCAACGGCGATCGCCTGCAGCCAGTCGGGCATGAACCACAGCGGTACGACGGCGCCTGACATGAACGTGCGTACGACGAAGAACGCCATGCCCACGCCGCCCACTTCCAACGTCCAGAACGAGGTGAGCGACATCAGCAAGGTGATCAGTTGGGAGACCCCGAATGCGAGAAGCAGACTGACCGCGAAGCGGACCGTGTCGCTAACGTCAGGGGGAGGCGCGAGTCCCCGCACGGCCAGTCCCGTGCCGAGACCGACCGCGGCGGCTGGCAAAGTGGCGACGACATAGCCTGCCTGGACCGCAAGGCTCTGGGTGAGGAGGCCGATCGGGCGGGTCAGGTCTACCCCAATGAGGCCGTCTCGTACGCGTGATTCGATGGAGCTGTACGGCGAGGTGTTGAGGACGGTAGCGACGGTGAGACTCAGCACGGCATAGCCGACCGCCGTATCGACGTCGACACCTGCGACCGGCCCGCTGTGACCCGCGTAGATGGCACGCCACACCACGCTGAAGAGCGCAACCTGAAGCGCAAGAACCAGGAACGAAAGCAGCATGGACGCCCGATACGCCCACGGCGTGAGGCAGCCGATCCGCACCTGGCTCAGCACCTGCCGCACCAGTGTCATGCCGGACTCTCCGGCAAACCTCGCTGGGTGTAGATACGACCAATGACCGCCTCGAGGCGCGGCTCGGCGACAGAAAGGTCGACGACCTCGTGTGCCGCGGTGACCGCCCCGATGATCTCCGGTGCTTTCACCCGATCAGACCGAAACCGCAGGGTCACGACCGGACCATCCCGGCCGATCTGCTCCGCGCCGTTGACCGCGACATCTGCCGGACTGGCTAGCGTGACAACCAGGTCGCGGTATGGCGCGTAGCGGGCCATGAGTTCAGTCAGGGCGCCGTCGTAGAGAACCCTGCCGTGGTCGATGAGGACGATGCGGCGGCACAACTGTTCGACGTCCTCGAGATCGTGGGTCGTGAGGACGACGGTGGTTCCGCGTTCGGCGTTCACGTGTGCGATGAACTCGCGAATGCGTTGCTTCGCGACCACATCCAGCCCAACGGTCGGCTCGTCGAGGTAGAGCAGCCGTGGTTGGTAGAGCATGGCCGCGGCGATGTCACCACGCATCCGCTGTCCCAACGAGAGTTGGCGTACCGGCGCGTCGAGGAATTCGTCCATGTCGAGGAGCTTCACGAGCTCGTGCTGTCTGCGGTCGCCCTCCATTGTTGGTACGCCATAGAGGTCGCGCACCGCGCGAAACGACTCGCGCAGCGGCAGATCCCACCACAGTTGGCTGCGCTGCCCGAAGACGACACCGATGTTGAGTGCGTTCGCCTTGCGTTCACGCGATGGATCGCGGTCCGCGACTGACACCGCGCCGGCGGTGGGCGTGAGAATCCCTGTGAGCATCTTGATCGTCGTCGACTTCCCGGCACCGTTGGGTCCGAGATACCCGACCAGCTCGCCGCTGTGAATGTCGAAAGACACGTCGTTCACAGCCCGGATCACGTCATAGTCCCGGCTGAAGAGCGTGCGCAGCCCGCCCAGGCGGCCGCTAACCCGCTTGACCCGGCGGAACTCCTTCACCAGCCCGGCCGCCCGCACAAGGGGACGCTGAGCGGCATCGCTCGGCAGATCATCCACGGCGGACACGGAGAGAGACACTGTCAGAAGATTCCTCGCTTAGCAAGCGGATTCATTGGTTCTCCACGACGGCGACCTTGGAGTCGCTGGTTGCCGAATCGAGGACTGCCTCGAGCAGGGCCACGCTCGACGGGGGCAGTTACTGTAAGACCGCCCATGCGGAACCCCGCCGTCAGGGCGGTCTTCGACCGGACCGGTCCCGCGATCGAGTTGGCCATGGTAGCTGGCGCGTGGCGCCGCCGCGGTCGCCATCGAGACGCTTTCACCCTCTATCGCACGTAAGCCCAGCAGCAAGAAGGCTCTGAACGCTGCCCTCATTGCGGGGGAGTATTATTCGGTTCATTCATTGGTCCAATGATCCGTTCACAATCGGTTACTCGTAGCCACAGAAAATTACATTTCCGGGAGCCTTGGAATGGGCTCATTTGGGCGGGGTTTTGTCGGTGGTCGCCGATAGCGTTCTACCTATGGATGTCACGACTGGTTCCCCGCCCACGCATCCGGTGTTGGGCTTGATGGGTGCGGTCGATTCCATGCTCGACGACATTCTGGGGTTTCCAACCTGGTCGTGTACGGACGCTGATCTGGCCGAGGCTGTGGAGCTGGCGCATAAGCTCGCTGGGAAGTTCGANGCGGTTCGGCTCCGAACCATCCACGACGTCGACACCCACGAGCTTGCCTCGCAAGCAGGAGCGACCTCCACCGCGGCGTGGCTACGGCACAAGCTGCACCTCCACCCCGGCGCGATCGGCGCGGACGTCAAACTCGCCAAGGCATTAGAGACCAACCTCCAAGCCACCGGCCAAGCTCTTGCCGCGGGCAGGATCTCTCTCCTGCACGCGAAAATCATCCGCGAGTCGATCAACCTGCTCCCCAACGACATCAGCGACGAACTCAANCGGGAAGGTGAGAGGCGCCTGCTGGAGTTGGCAACCCAACATGACCCGAAGGAGCTTCGGCAGTTGGGGGTCCAGCTGTACGAAGCGATCGCCCCGGAGGATGCTGAGCGGCGGCTGGGTGAGCAGTTGGAACGGGAACGCAAACGGGCCGAGCAGAAGCGGTCGATCACGTTCTCCCAAGCAGGGCCCGGACTTCACAGCGCCCGCATTCAACTGCCCGTTGACGAGATGGCACGCCTCAAAGCACTCCTCGACCCGCTAGCCAGACCACGAAAGACCGACGCGAACGGACCCGACACCCGACACCCGCACCGCCTCCCGCCGCCTGGGCGACGCCTTCGTCGAACTCCTCGACCTTGCCCTCGCCGCCGGTGAAGCGCCCACGCGTGGTGGGACGAGGCCGCAGATCATCCTCACCATGACGCTTGCCCAACTCGTCACCGGAATCGGGTACGCNACATTGGACAGCGGTGAACAGATCTCCGCAGAGACCGCGAGACTGCTGGCCTGCGACGCCGACGTCATTCCCGCCGTCCTCAACAGCAAAGGCCAAGTACTCGACCTCGGCCGCACCACCCGCTTCTTCACCGCCGCCCAACGCCACGCACTAGGCATCCGCGACGGCATGGAATGCAACTTCCCAAGCTGCGACCGCCCCGCCAAATGGTGCGATGCACATCACATAACCCATTGGGTAGACGGAGGCCGAACCGACCTCAACAACGGCGTCCTGTTATGCAGCGCCCACCACAACCTCATCCACAACAGCGACTGGCAAGTCCGCATGGGACCAAACAGCAGACCCGAATACATACCCCCACCCTGGATCGACATCAACCAACACCCCATCCGCACCTAACCCGACGTTCGCGTGGGATCGTTGCCGCATGATGCGCTATTTCTGCCGCCGTTGGGACGAGTCCCGCGGCGATGAGCACGATCGCTTGGGGGCACTCGGAGGATGAGTACGGTTGCTTGGCCGAGGCGCCCTTGGAGGTCGCCGAGTTCGAGCCGTTCGAGATATCACGCGATGCTTTCGAGCTCGTCTGGAGGAAGCAGGATGTCGGCTCATCGGCGGCACGTGGCACCTACTGGACGCCAAGCGTCTGCTTCACGGCCGGACTCAGCGCCACGTCGTTGTCGGGAGCAGGGACAGCTCGACCGCCGGAGATCGTGTAGTACCCCTGAAAAGTGTTGACCAGGCTGGCCGGAGCGTCGGTGTACGAAGCCAACAGGAGTACGTACCGGCCACCGACGGACATCCCAGTCGGCGTCTCGGGCCCCGAGCCTGGCGTCACGTACGCGACCTCGATCTGCCGACCCGCGGCGACCTGTCCCTTTGCCACCTTCTCGACTTCCACTCTCGCGATGGTCTCAGGAAAGCCATTGCTGTCCTGTTCCCGCGTGGAGACGACAGTTCCCCGCAGAATGAGGTCGGCGCGATCCTCCAAAGCTCTCGAATTCTCGTAGACCGGCTCGTCGACCATCGGCGGCTCGGCGGTGCCTCCGCCGCCGGTCCGGATCGCTGTCCAGCCGATGATGACAGCTACCACCACAGCCGAAGACGCGGCCAGCACCATGACGAGGCGTCGCCGGCGAGCAACCGTTCGCGGCGCTTGTTCCTGGGCTGTCGTTTCCACAAGTTCCTTCAATTCATTGCGGGCACGCTCCGAAAGTTCGGTCGTCCACGGTCCGGGAACCGGGTTCGAGGTACGCATCAGTCGCTTGATCGTGGTCATTCTGTTCTCCCGACCTGACCTTGAAAGGAATCACGAAAGGCGCGACGTGCCCGGTGCATCCTGACCCACACGGCGGACACCGACACCTGCATGACCTCGGCGATCTCCCGTGCGCTCAACCCGTCCCAGTACGCCAGTACAAGGACCTGTCGGTGATGCTCGTCGAGACTGGACACGACGGCTTGCACGATCTCCACCGAGGACGGAGTCGTCTGGCGGGTCTTCAACTCCGCTTCAGCCGCTTGGAGCAACCGCTCCGAGCGGAACAGCGATCGGTGATGGTTTCTGAGCAGATTCTGCGCCGTCACGAACAGCCAACCAGGCGACAACGGGGAGGACCCGTCAACGGTCCGCGCCCACGCGATCTTGAAGACCTCGGCGGCGAGGTCCTCCGCCTCGCTCTCGTCGCCGACCCGCCGCATCACGAACCGGAGCACGCGGCCGTAGTTGTCGCGGTAGAGCCCGATGAACCGCGCCTCCGCCTTCCGGTCCGCCACAGATCCGCCCCTCATACCTCATGAATGTCCGGAGTCAGGCAGATCCTTACCGCAGGCGGGCGCGGCTTTCGTCACTCGGGCGTTGAGGGCAGCAGATGGTGGGTACGCGGGGTCCCGGCGATGTGAGAGAAGGCGGCGTCCTCGATGGCCTTGTCTTCGGCAGTGAGACGTCCGTCGTGTTGGCGTTGGTGTTCCTGCCAGGTGGACACTTCGAACTGCTCGATGAACAGACGGACGTCCTCGCCGACCCGGTAGAGGCGCCACCGGGTCGCGCCGCTGCGAAGCCTCGATCGACGCATTGCCCGCATGGCGGCGAGGAAGGCGGGCTGGTGGTCGTCGTCGACTTCGTACTGAATGGACACCACGACCGGGCCGACGGTCGGGTCGGGATCGACAGCGAGGCGGGGGGTGTCCCAGTACGCGAGCGGCGAGCGGTCGAGCTGGTGGCTGTCGGGCACCCGGAGGACGCGACCGGCCGCGGCGCTGAACCCGACGAGGGCGGCCGCCGCGAGCAGCGCCACTCTCAGGCTGGTGAGTTGGGTGACCAGCCCCCAGATCGGGGCGGCGACAGCTTGGGTACCAAGGAACACCATGAGGTAGACCGCGATCACCCGGGCACGGACCCAGCCGGGCAGGAACAGCTGCAGCTCGGAGATGACAGTGGCCACGGTCGCCGTCCAACCGATTCCACACACCACGAGCAGCGGCATCGCCACAGACATCGAGGAGGTGACGGCGACAGCGGCGAAGGCGAGTGCGAACGCCGCCCCGGCCACAGCGAGCACGGTGTTCGACGACAGCCGTTGCTTGACTCGGCCGAGCCCGAGCGCGCCGACAACGGCACCGACGCCGAGTGCCGCGAACAGGACTCCGTAGCCGTCGGCCGCGAGTCCGAGCTGTCGGCTCGCGATCAGCGGCAGCAGCGCCCACACCGCGCCGGCAGGAAAGACGAAGGTGGCGAAGCGGAGCAGGATCGTTCGGACGACCGGTTCGTGTCGTACGTAACGGCTACCGGCCCGCAGGGCGGGGATGAACCGTTCGCGCTCACCCCTGGTGACCCTGGGCCGGCGCCAGGCGAGCAGGACGACGGCGAGGACGGTAGTGGCGACGGCATTCAGAGCGAAGACGGGTGGGACACCCCAGTAGGCGATCACGAATCCGGCCAGGGCCGGCCCGGCGGCTCGGGCGACGTTGACGCTGACCATGTCCAGCCGGGTCGCGGCTGCCAGCTCGTTCCGCGGCACAAGTTCGGTGATCAGGGCCTGCCAGGTGGGCGACGACATCGCCTGGCCGGCCCCGACCAGGAACGTGAACGTCAGCAACAGCGCCGGCGGCATCATCCCCAGCGCGGTGAGTACGGCGAGCAGGACCGCGACCCCGATGAAGTACACCTGGACGACGAACAGCAGCCCGCGCCGGTCGAACGCATCCGCCAGTGCCCCAGCGGGAAGCGCGAGCAGCATCATCGGCAGCGTGCTCGCGGTCTGCACCAGCGGCACGATCGTGGCCGCTCGCGGGTCGTTCACGAACAACCACTGCGCACCCACGGTCTGCGCCCACGTCCCGACGCTGGAGATCACCACCCCCAGCCAGAGCCAGAAGAACGCCCGGCGACGGAACGGCGCCCACGATCGGACGGTGTGCGGCGTGGCGCGTTCTGCCCTCATCCGGCCCACCGCGGGTTGTCCATGCCGTCGACGTTAAACCGGCACGGACCGCGCGTGGGAGTTACTGTCAGTACCCCTCACGCAGGCCCCCACGCGGCATCCGTCGCCAGGGTCAGGGTGTGGCCAGCGCTTCCGTCGGGGACAGCCGGGCCGCACGGATCGCGGGGTAGAGCCCCGCGACGCCACCGATGAGCGTGGTGGCCGCGAGGGCACCCGCGGTCGCCCACGCTGGCACCACCGCCGGCCACGACTGGTACGCGGCGTACCCGGTGGTGACGGCGACACCAAGCAGCACCCCGCCCACGCCGCCGAGCGTGGACAGCAGGAGCGATTCGGCGAGGAACTGCAGCCGGATCTGTCCTCGGGTCGCGCCGAGCGAGCGGCGTAACCCGATCTCGGCCCGGCGCTCCAGAACCGAGATGACCATCGTGTTCGCCACCCCGACTCCGCCTACCAGCAGCGCCACCGACCCCAGGCCGAGCAGCAACCCGTTCAGGGTGGCGTCGGCCGCTCGGCGCGCGGCCAGGATGTCGGATGGTCGGGACACGTTCACATCGCCGGGTGCTTGCGGGTTGGCGGTGGTGGCCAGAACGCCGCGTACCGCCTCGATCTTGCTGTCCCGCGACCTGGTGTAGACGGTCGTCGCCCGTCCGTCGAAGCGGAACGCGTCGGTGGCGATGTCCCAGCCGATCAGGACGGCCGTGTCCAGCTCGGGCGCGAGCGTGACCGGGTTGAGTATGCCGATCACGGTGAAGCGTGCGCCGCCGACCAGAATCTCCGTCTGCGGGCTGGGCCGGCCGATGCCGAGCCGGTCGGCCGTGTCGGCGCCGAGCACCGCCGCTGGGTACCGGCCGGTCACGCCGTTGAGCCAGACGCCGCTGCGTACGGTCGCGCCCACGGTCTGCGGCAGGCTCACCCGGGCGGCCACCACGGTCAGCCCGTTGGTCTCCACCTTGGGGATCCTGTCCGACCGGTACGCCTTGGCGCTCGTGATCGCCCCGGTCGCCGACGTGGCGGTGACCGGGCCGATCCGCGCGATCATCGCCTCGGCCTCGGCCGGCAGCTTGGCGTTCTGGCCCTCCACTGTCTGTCCGGGGGAGACGGTGAGCAGGTTCGTGCCGAGCGCGGCAAGCTGGCGGTTCAGCTCCTCGCGGGAGGAGGACGAGATGCCCACGACGGCGACCATCGCGGCGATGCCGATCGCGATACCGAGCGCGGACAGCAGCGCCCGGGTCGGGCGGGTGCGCAGGCCGTCCGCGCCGACCCGGGCCACGTCCCGAGGGGCCATCCGGGCGGGCGAGAGCCGGCGCCCGTCTTGCAGCGCGGTCACCATTGCGCCATCCCGGCCGCCTGCGGCGTGGTCGCACTGTCGCCGACCACCTGGCCGTCGCGCATGTGCACCTGCCGGTCGAGGCCCCCGGCGACCTCACGGTCGTGGGTGATGACCGCCACGGTGGTACCAGCGGCGTGCAGCTCCCGCAGCACGGCCATGACGCCCTCGCCTGAGGCGGAGTCGAGGTTGCCGGTCGGCTCGTCGGCGAGCAGCAGCGCGGGGCCGCCGACCACCGCCCGAGCGATCGCCACCCGCTGCCGCTCACCACCGGACAGCTCGTGCGGCTCGTGGTCGAGCCGATGTCCGAGCCCCACCCGCTCCAACGCGGCCGCCGCCCGTTGCCGGCGCTCTTTCATCGGTACGCCCGCGTAGAGCAGGCCGTCGGCCACGTTGTCCAGAGCTGGTACGCCGGCGGCGAGGTGGAACTGCTGGAACACGAAGCCGATCCGGCTCGCGCGCAGGGCTGACAGCTGCCGGTCGGACAGCCTCGATACGTCGTACCCGTCGATGACCACCCGGCCAGACGTGGGCCGGTCGAGCGTGCCCAGCATGTGCAGCATGGTGGACTTGCCCGAGCCGGACGGGCCGACCACCGCGACGAGTTCGCCGGGGCCGATGGTCAGGGTGACGCCGGCGAGCGCGTGGACGTTCCCGGGGTACACCTTCGTCACGTCGGTCAACTCGATCATCGCGGCATCCCCACGGTCATGCCCTCCGTCAACCCGTCGCCGGTGACCTCGACCCGGCCGCTCGCGAAAAGACCGGTCTCCACCTTGAGGTAGTGCGTGGTCGATCCCTCGACGACCTCGACGCCGTACCCGCCCCCTGCCAGTGCCACCAGCGCCGCCACCGGCACGGTGAGCACGTCCTTGCGCTCGGACGCGGTGAAGACCACAGTGACCGCGGCCGCCTCGATCCCCGCCGCCTCCGCGGGGTCGCCCAGCGAGACGATCGCCTCGATTCGGGTCTCGGCCTGGCCGCCACCCGGGTCGGTCGACTGCTCGACCACGGTGTAGACCCGCTCCACCCGGCCGGCCACCTGCTTGCCGTCGGGCATCTGGATCTGCACCTCGACCCCCTTGCGGGCCAGCCGTTGCTGGGACACCTCGAGCCGGGCCGTCACCTGGCGGCCGGTCCCGGTGTAGCGCAACACCTCCTGCCCGCCACCGGTGGACTGGTTCACCCCGGCAGTGACGGTGTCGACCCGGATCGCGCCCGGGGCGAACAGCACCCGGCCCAGCTCGACCCGGCCGGTCCGCGGCAGGCCCAGATCCTTTTGCCATCGCCGCACCGCTCTCGCGGTGGCCCACGTGTACGTGCGGTCGACAGTGAACCCGCCATAGCCAAGGGCCTTCAGGTTGGCTTCGAGCTGTCGTACGTCCGCACCGGTGACGCCCGGGGCGAGCGTCCGGTAAGCGGCGACGTTGCCGTACATCAGTACGACCGGCGCGTTGTCCACCCGGTAGATCGGTCGGCCCCGGCCGATGACGTCGCCGGCCAGCGGCACCTTGGTGATCACACCGGCGATCCGGCCCGGCAGCGTGGTCTCGACGCCGTAGCCCAGATCGCCGGACACCTCGTCGGTGTCCAGCATCGTGTGGCGGGTCACCTGCGCGGCGGCCGGCGGCAGGTCCGCCGTGGGGTTCGGCGTACGCGTGCCGCCTCCGCCGAAGCCCACGGCGGCGACGGTCACCACCCCCGCCGCGAGCACGACCGCACCAGCTACCGCGATGCCCCGGCCGCGCCGCCTGCGACGCACTGTGGATGGGCTCGTCACCTCCGCGTCGCTCCCGGGCTCGGGCTCTGCGTGCGAGGCTGCCGGCAGGTCGCCCTCGCCTGGTCGTAGTCCGGGTCAGTTTGTTCCTGCGGGAGCTGAAAGCCGCCGTTGGCGTCCGGGTCGGGGAAGTTCTCCACCCCGTGGGCCCGCATGCACCGCGCGTACTCGAGCGCCCCCTCCAGCTTCAGTTCCATATCGGGGGCGTTCAGGACAGGGCGGTCCTGCTTGCACGCTTCTTCCGCCTTGTGCAGCGTGTCTGCGTCCACCGCACCCTTGCTGCTGTCGAGCCCCCGAAGCCGGACGGTGTCGCCGTCTACTTCTGGGTCGGGCCACGGCAGGCCCTCCGCCCGCATGCATTGCGCATACTTGATTCCCTGCTCCAGCACGCTGAGACTCGATGTCGGGCTCGGCGCCGGTCCGGAGCTACCCACCGAGGCCACGCCCTCGCCGTCATCTGCTTTCGAACAGCCGGCCGCCATGACCAGCAGGAGCGGTAGCAGGCAGGCGGCCAGGACACGTTTTCTCATTGCTTCAGTGCAGCCGCGGGCCCGCAACAGCACCGTTACCGCGCCTGTAACGCCGGTGTAATGCCCGACCGCGGAGACTGCCGGTCAAGGAGGATGTGCGGGTGCGGGTGCTGCTGATCGAGGACGAGGTGCTGTTGGCCGAGCAGGTCGCCGACGGGCTGCGCGACCAGGGCATGGCGGTCGACCTCGCCGCCGACGGGATCGACGGCCTGCACAAGGCCGGCGCGAACCGGTACGACGTAATCGTGCTCGACCGCGACCTGCCGCTCGTCCACGGCGACCAGGTGTGCACGGCGTTGGCCGCGAGTGGCAGCGACGCCCGGATCCTCATGCTCACGGCGGCGGGCGAGGCGGCTGACCGGGTCGCCGGCCTGATCCTCGGCGCCGACGACTACCTGCCCAAGCCGTTCGTCTTCGACGAACTGGTGCTGCGCATCCGCGCGCTGGCTCGCCGGGCCAACAACGCGCCCCGGGTCCTGCGGAGCGCCGGCCTGACCTTCGACACCGCGCGGCGCGTCGTCACCCGCGACGGCCGCATCATCCCGCTGACCACGAAGGAGCTCGCCGTGCTGGAGATCCTGATGGTCGCCGACGGTGCCGTCGTCAGTGCCGAGGATCTGCTGGAACGGGCGTGGGACGAGCACGCCGACCCGTTCACCGCGACCGTCCGGGTCACCATCGCCCGGCTGCGCCGCAAGCTGGGCGACCCGCCGCTGATCGAGACCGCTGTCGGCGCGGGGTACCGGCTGTGAAGCCGCGCTGGAAGCACCCGTCGATCCGGCTGCGGCTGGCCCTTGTGTACGCGGTCGTGCTCGTGGCGACCTGCGCGGCCCTTCTCGCGCTCAATTACGCACTGCTGTATCAGAGTCTCTACAGCGACATCGACGCCCCGACGCTGGCCGAGATGGAAGCGATAGCAAGCGCTCCGCCAGAAGGAGACGCGTGGCTGACGGGCGAGAAGCTCAGGGCCTACCAGACCAAGCAGGCCGAGATCGCCCGGCTCCGGGACGACATGCTGCTGAGCACCGCCGGAACCTCCGCGATCGCGCTCGCGATCACAGCCATGGTGGGGCTCGGGGTCTCCTGGGTGGTCGCTGGCCGCATGCTTCGGCCGCTGCGTACACTCACCGCCGCCACCCGGCGGATCTCCCAGGACCGGCTGCACGAGCGCATCGCGCTCTCCGGGCCGCGCGACGAGCTCAAGGAACTGGCCGACACCTTCGACCAGATGGTGACCAGACTGGAAGCCTCGTTCAAGAGCCAGCGAAGGTTCATCGCCGACGCCGCACACGAGCTGCGTACGCCCCTGTCGATCGTGCGTACCGGCGCCGAGGTCCAGTTGGCCAAGCGGCACAGCACCTCCGAACAGTGGGAGGCCACAGCCCATCGCGTGCTTGTTGCGACTGGTCGAGCCGAACGCATGCTGGATGGCCTGCTGGCATTGGCCCGCAGCGACAGCGGCGTCATCGTTCGCGAGCCGCATGACCTGGCGGTCGCAGCAGCCGGGGCGCTGAGCGAGGCGGACGGCGAAGCCGAGCGCGCCGGGTTGACCATCACCACCGACCTGCGCCCGGCGCCGGTCAACGGCGACCCGGTCCTGCTGGACCGCCTGGTGAGCAACCTCGTCGACAACGCGATCCGGCACAACCAGCCAGGCGGTTGGGTCGAGGTGGTGACCGGTCACGGCGGCGGGGAAGCAGTCGTCACGGTACGCAACAGTGGCGACCGCATCTCCCCGACCGAGGTCGACCGGCTGTTCGAGCCGTTCCAGCGGCTCGCGTCTGACCGCACCGCGGGCTCCAGATCAACGGGCCTGGGCCTTGCCATCGTCAGGTCCATCGTGCACGCCCACGGCGGCACGGTCACGGCGGCGCCGAACACCGGCGGCGGGCTGACCGTCACCCTCAAGCTGCCGGCAGGACACGCCCCACAAGCCAGCGACTCATCTCAAACCGATTCGCCGGGCGTTAGATACCGGTAGCCGCTGACGGTCTCCTCGGCGAGCCAGCCGTTCACGCTGCTGAGGCCGCGATCGTTGATCTGGGCGTCGTGGATCGCGAACGCCCGCTGCGGTTTGATCGCCTTGACGAAATCGATCGCCTCAGCCATCTTCATCCACGATCCCTGGGCTGGAACCAGGAGCGTCTCGATCGGCTGCTCGGGGACGTGCAGCGAATCACCGGGGTGGTAGATCGCCTCGTCGACGATGTAGCCGAGGTTGGCGCAGTCCGGTTGGCCGCCGTAGATGAACGCGTGCCGCCCGCCGACCGCGCCTACCTGGAAGCCGGCGGCGGTGAACTCCTGACCGGAGGACACCCCGGTGACCTCCAGCAGTGGAATGTCCGCTTCGGCCGGGGCATAGACCGGTACGCCGAGCCCAGCCAGGCGAAGGACATCGATGTGATCGGCGTGTTCGTGAGTCACCAGCACGGCATCCGCACCGGTCAGGGCAGTTGGCTCGCTCCACGTCCCGGGATCGATGACCAGCACCCGGCCATCGTGTTCGAGCCGTACACACGCGTGGGTGTACTTCGTGATCCGCACGGCGTCCAACCTATGCCGGCCGCGTCATTCGGGCTGCCGGCGGGAGCGGGCCAGAGCTAGCCCACCGAGGTTCATGCCGATCAGCCCCGCCAGCAGAGTCACGATGGCGCGGGCCTGCCCGTTGCCAGTGCCGACAGCACCGGTGTAGCTGCCCAGATGCAGCACGCTGAGGGCTGTGCCGATCAGCCCCACCACCAGGGCCGCGATGGCACCGGCCCGCCTGTTGCCGGTGCCGAAACGACCGGCGGAGCGGGCCAGAGCAAGCCCACCGATGACCAAGCTGATCAGCCCAACTACGGCGGCCACGGTGGCCACGAGGCGTCCGGAGCCTGGGTCGTAAGCACCGGCGGCGACGGTGACGTGCGCGACCGCCGGTGCGGCAAGCAAGTGACGGAAGGACATTGAGGATCCTTTCGGGTACACCATGGCCGGGTCAGCCGGGTCAGCCGGGTCAGCCGGTGCGGCGGGAGCGGGCCAGAGTCAGCCCACCGAGGTTCACGCCGATCAGCCCCACCACCAGGGCCACAATGGCCCCGGCCCGCCCGTTGCCGGTACCGAAACCACCGGCGGAGCCGGCCAGGTGCAGCACACTGAGGACCATGCCGCTCAGCCCCACCCCGGCGGCCGCGATCGCCCCGGCCCGCCCGTTGCCGGTGCCGAAACGACCAGCGGAGCGGGCCAGAGCCAGCCCACCGATGACCAAGCTGATCAGCCCCACCACGCCGGCCACGATGGCGCCGAATCGCCCGGAGCCAGGGCCGTAACCACCGGCGGCGACGGTGACGTGCGCGACCGCCGGTGCGACAAGCAGGTGAAGGATCGACATGAGGATCCCTTCGGTCGAACGACGGGTGCTCATGGAGGGCCTCCGTCGTTGAATGGACACAAACGATCGTCGCGTCTTGAGACCGGGGCGTCCTCCGTCCGCAGGCGGCAGCGGATACGAAGTTCGACGTAGGCAACTCGTGCGGACCGCGCTCCTCGACGTAGACGGCTACGCAACTGGTGGTAGTCAGTCCAGGCTCGTCCAGCCGCCCATTGCACGCGGGTTGCACGCCCACCTACGGATTACGAGTGGGTTTTCGTGCGGCCCTTGACCCGGCCGCATTTGACCGTGGCCGGGTCCTTGTTGTTGGAGGAGAGGGGAAACCCGTCGCGTGCGCTGTACGGTCTCGCTAGCGTGCAGCGGCATGGCTGGGGACCCGTATCGGGATGAGCAGTTCGTCGCGCGGTATGACTTCGACAATGCTGCCAGCGACGACCACGCGTATTATCGGGCGCTCGCCGACGCGATCGAAGCAGAGAAGATTATCGACCTAGGCTGCGGCACCGGGCTTCTCACTCGTGCGCTCGCGACGCCGGGCCGGGTGGTTATCGGTGTTGACCCGAGCGCAACGATGCTGGGCTACGCACGCCGCCAGCCGGGCGCCGAAGCCGTTACCTGGATCCACGGCGACGCAACTATCGCCGGCGCCGGCGACGCGGATCTGGCCGTGAGCAGCGGGAACACGATGATGCACATAAGCCCCAAGGCCTATCCAACGGTCCTGGGCTCCCTTAGGGACGCGCTCAGGCTCGGAGGAGTGATCAGCTTCGAAACCCGCAATCCGCGGGCCAAAGAGTGGGAGCGCTGGAACCCGGATGAGACCTATACCGAGCGCGACACCTCGTCCGGTCACCTCCGCGAGTGGCTCGTGTGGCGTTCGGCGCGCACCACAACCGCTCTGTACTTCCGCACCGCTGAGGACATCACCGCTGACCTTGAACGTGCCGGATTCAGCGATGTTGACGTGCGCGGCGGCTGGCACAACGAGCCAGTCACGGCCGACTCCCGAGTTCTTGTCTTCCGCGCGCATCGTGGATCAAGACAGGAGTAGCGGCGGCGACAGATTGGCGTGTGCATCACAAGGGGTGGGACCTCGGCATGGCATCCGGTCACTCGCGCCTGTCGGCTTTCGGTTCAGCGGAGGTAGACGTTGCCCAGACGCAGGCCCATGTCGATCCCTTCGGCGTCGTTGAAGGTGATCGTCCAATGCAGGCGATGGAGTGTGCAGTGTGCCCAGTAGCGCCGCAGCAGGGTCGGATCGAGCAAGTTGGTGAGGTATTCGTCGAGGCGATCGATGGCTTCTTGGAGGACCTGTGGATGATTCGCCTGCATCCATGCGCCCAGGGTGAGGTCGGCGCGGAGCCCGACGAGGGCGAAGCATCGGTCGCCGCGAGCGACCCCGCCGTTCCAGTCGACGATGCCGCTGATCTGCCCGGAGTTGTCGAAGAGCACGTTCGGCGGCGTGTAGTCAGGGTTACTGCGCTGCAGCCACAGCTGTCGTATGGGTACGTCGGGGCGGTCGGCGAGCGCTCCTTCGAAGTGTTCGTTCATCGCCAGCATGGCCTCGATGACCGCAGCGTTGGCGACCTTCGGTGGGCTGCCGGGAAGGCGCTCCTGCAGGACCAGGACGGTCCAGTACACGTCGTCGAGCCGGATCGGCTCCTGCTGCGGCACCGGAAGACCGCTCCGACGCAGCGACTCCACCACCTCAGCGGTCTGCTGCATCCGCTCCACTGGCATGTTCGTCCTGGTGATCACCCCTTCGCGGCCCCCGGGCCAGCGCACGTAGACCGCACCGGAGGTCTCGCCGTGCTCGGCCACACCCACCAGTGTCAGTCCGTAGCCGCACCGCTCGTTGACCACCCCGACCAACGTCTCCGCATCCATCGCCCCCCCAGCCAGACCGAGGTCGCTATACCAACATCAATCACCAAAACCTGCAAACCGGCTGGCAGGCAGTCGCCGACGTCCCGGCACTGTGGATGGATGGACCAACGTCGGCAGTCGATGCTTTCACGGCGGTCCTCACGTTCCTGCATCTGATCTACAAGCGCGAGCTGCGGCAAGCAGGACGATGCGCCTGACCTGCGGCTTTGTGGGTGCGTCCCGGCAGGATTAGAACCTGCGACACACGGTTTAGGAATTTACTGACGGCGGTTATCGGCCGGCCACACTCAAATGCCATTTGAGCTGCAAATACGCATTTCGGTGCAGGTGGGACTCCGGCACGGACAGCTCCTCTAACGCGTCGGCGTCGGCGGCCTGCTCGGCGGCCGCCCACGCCTGCTCAAGCTCGCGGATCTCGTTCTCGGTGGTGGTCATGCCCGCAACGTGAGGCATGACGACATCGGCGCGGTGGCGGCTGTCTGACACGTTTCCCAGGATTCCGGCCATGAGTCTCGTCGCGGCTTGCCCGCCGGGGGTAACCGGTCGTTACGTTCGTTCAATCAGGGCCCGGACACGACTCAAGGTAACGAGGATTCCGATGGGCAGGATCGTAGCCACCGAGTACATCTCCGTCGACGGTGTCAACGAAGCTCCGAGCGGCAGCGAGACGTTCGAACACGCCGGCGCAGGCGCACCGCGGCCGAAGGCAGCGACCGATGAGCACACAACGAAGGAGAAGGAACTGATGTTCTCGCCCGGGGCCCACAGTGACCGCTAATCCCATACCCGCGAGTGCGGGTAGGAAGGAATGGATTGGGCTCGCCATTCTCGCGGCCGGAATGCTGTTCGTCGCGTTCGACTTCTTCGTCCTCCTGCTCGCGCTACCTCACCTGGCCGCCGATCTCGGTACCACCGCCTCTGAACAGTTGTGGATCGTCGACATCTATGGCTTCATGGTCGGCGGCTTGCTGCTGACCATGGGCTCGGTTGGCGACCGGATCGGCCGCCGCAGGTTGCTCGTCCTCGGCGCCGCCGGATTCGGTGCCGCATCGATATTGGCGGCTCTCTCGACAAGCCCTGAGATGCTGCTTATCGCGCGCGCGCTGCTCGGTGTCGCGGGCGCCACGTTAGGGCCGACCACCTTGGGCTTGATCAGCGTCATGTTCCGCAATGAGGCTCAACGTGCGCAGGCAATCGGCATCTGGGCTGCCGCCTTCACGGTCGGAGCCATCGTCGGCCCGTTCATCGGTGGCCTGATGCTCACCAGTTTTTGGTGGGGCTCGGTGTTTCTCCTGGCGGTGCCAGTGTCGGTGGTCATCATCGCGACGGCTAGGGCGCTTCTTCCCGAGTCCGACATTGGTGGCGGCCGCATCGACGTGGTGAGTGCCGCACTGTCGCTGATGGCAATCCTCGTGATCGTCTTTGGCGTCAAGCAGGCCGCAACCGAGGGATGGCATCCCGTGATCGCGCTTGCTTTCCTGGTCGGTTTCGTTCTCGGAGGTTTGTTCATAAGGCGGCAGAAGAGGCTCGCCGAGCCAATGCTCGACCTGTCTCTTTTCGCCGATCGAGCATTGAGCCTGCCGTTAGTGGCGCTGCTTTGCTACACCGCGGTCGGCGCTGCCGGCCTGTATTACCTGACCACGTATCTGCAGACCGTCGCGGGCCTCTCGCCGCCGTTGGCGAGCCTAGCGCTGCTTCCGTGCCTGCTCGCCGGAGCGATCAGCGTCACCACGGCTCCTACTCTCGCCCGCCATGTACCTCAAGCTCGGCTGATCGCAGTGGGCCTGCTGGTGGTGGTGGTCTCGCAAGTCGCGATCGTGATCGTCGTCGACCAACCCGTGGTGCTTATCGTCGCGTTCGCCGTGCAGGCACTTGGCGGCGGGCCGTTGCTCGCGCTCGGTGTCAATCTCGTCCTCGGCGCGGCTCCGCCCGAGAAGGCAGGCGCCGCGGCAGCGCTGCCGCAGTTGGCGAACGAGTTCGGCGCAGCGCTCGGCACCGCGACGCTCGGCAGTGTCGGCGCCGCCGTCTACGTAGCTTCGCTGCAGCGGGCGGGGCTGGCTCCGGATGTCGCGGCGCGCGCACAAGCGGGCATCGCTTCCGCGTACGCCGCTGCCGAGGGCATGCCTGGGCCTGCCAAGTCCGAGCTCATTCAGTACGCGAATACCGCGTTTCTCGACGGTGTGCGGCTGATGGCGGTTATCGCCGCAGGGATCGCCGCAGTCCTCGCAATCATGATCGGCTGCGGCTTGCGTCATCTGGCTCCGCTCACAGCACAGGTCGCTCCGCCGGACCCCGCTGAACCAATCACCGATCCATGAGGAGAGCCACCGTAGTCAAACTTCACACGCTTCTTCGTCACCGAGGCCTATCCCGTGGCCGCTCCGCCGCACGGTGCGGCGGACCACTCACTCAGAAACCATCACACGACCCGCTACACCAACCTGGAGAAACCTCATGCGCCCCATCAGTTGTCATACGTTCGTCAGCCTCGACGGCGTCATCAACCACATGGAACGGTGGCACTTCGCCTACAGCGATGCCGAATCTCAAACCCTCGCGCTGGAGCAGCTGCAATCCAGCGGCGCCCTGCTCATGGGACGACAGACCTATGAGGTGTACGCCAGCGCGTGGCCGAACCGTGAGGGCGAGTACCCCGACCTGATCAACCGGCTGCCCAAGTACGTGGTGTCGAGTACGCTCACCGACGCGACGTGGAACAACACCACCGTCATCTCCGAGGACCCGGTCTCCGCGATCCGCGCGCTCAAGGAGGAAGACGGGCCGCAGATACTGATGCACGGCTATGGGCCGCTCGCGAAGAACCTGCTGGCGGAGGGCGTCCTCGATGAACTCCACCTGTGGTTGCATCCCGTCCTGGCCGGCGTCGGCTCCGGCGATGATCTCCTGCTGCACGAAGGCCTGAACCAGGTCCTGCAGCTTGAGGGTACGAGAACCCTCGGCTCCGGAGTGGTGATCCTCACCTACCGCACCCAGGCCGCTCGGCAGGAAGGGTCAGCATGACCGACGCCACCCTCGCCAGCGGTGTCGTGGTTGAGTCCGCGGCGGACCACGCCGGATTCACCGCGACCGTCTCGGTGCCGGCCACGCCGGACGCGGTCTTCGCGTACTTCACCGAACCCGACCTCTTCGCCCACTGGTTCGTCGTCGACGGGTACACCACCCCTGCGGAGGAGATCCGGCTTGACCCGCGACCCGGCGGCGCCGTCACTGGCGTGATGGTCAGCGACGACGGTTCCACCCGCATCCCATTCGACATCCGCTACGGACGAGTCGATCCGCCCCGCCTGGCCCAGTTCACCTTCACCGAACCAGACGAAGCGGTCACCCTCGACGTGCAGCCGATGACCCGGGGGCTCACGAGAGTCAGTTACCACAAGCCGTACGGCAACGGCGACGACGTCCACGGCGCCCAGTCGATGCTCGACGCGTTGGCCTCGTCGATCGCCCGCGCAGCACGGAAACAGGCTTCGAGGAGCTCTCCACGAGACGGGGTGGACCCGGTCGACCTCGCTGGACTCATCAAGCGGCTCGGGCTGCCCGAGGGATTCGAGGCTCCCACCGAACTGCGCCACGCTGACCTGCACGCCCGGGCGATCAGCCGGGTCGATCTCGAGGACGACGTCGCGGGCATCAACGCCAGCCTGGACCTCATCCGCCGTACCCGGGGCGGACGCTGGCCCACCGAATTGGTCACCGCGGACGGCAACTACATCGATCTGGTCTGGCACGAGTGCGAGTTCCGGGACAGAAAGTCGTTTACCTACGCTGTCTACGACGACGACGGTCTCTACCTCGGCTGCTGTTACCTGTATCCCGTCGGCGTCCGGAGCCCACTCACCGAGGCTCTGCTCCAGCATGACGTAGACGTCAGCTGGTGGGTCACTCCCGACGCGTACGAGGCCGGTCACTACCAGACGCTGTATCAGGCGCTGCAGCACTGGGCGACCAACGCATTCCCGTTCACCAACCCGCACTACTCCAATATCGAGATCCCCAAACTGGACTGAGGTCGACGAGTTCTGGTTCTGGGTAAATCCGTACCTATGGCCGGATGGGCGACGGATCCTCGACGGTGTCCCTATCCGCCTGCAGCTGGGCTCTGACGGGAACGAACTGAAGCGCCCGCGGCTGCGGCGCTGCTCAGCACAGCAGAGCAGGTCGTGATCGCGGCCGTGCACCGGCAGGCATGGCCGGCGGTCGCGACAGAGAACACTGCCGCTACGACGAGGGACGGGTCGATCCAGTCCTGTGCCCTCAGAGTGACGTTCGCCGGACTCGCCGGACTCGCCGAACCAAGATTGGAGCATGAAATGGCAGATACGCAGACCGAGCTTGGCTGCGACCGTGGCGCGGCTGTTACCCGCTCGATGCTGGGATGGGGAGTCGTGGCCGGCCCGTTCTATCTTCTCTTCGGGATCACCCTCGCTCTCACCCGGCCGGGATTCGACCTGACCCGTGATGCGCTGAGTCTGTTGCTCATCGGAGACCTCGGCTGGCTGCAATGGCTGAACCTCGTCCTGTCCGGCCTGATGTCGATCGTCGCCGCGATCGGGCTGTTGCGTACCCCCGAGTGGTCGCGCGCAGCGGGGTTGCTGGTCGGCGTGTACGGCGCATGTTTCGTGCTCAGCGCGATCTTCCCACCGGACGCGACCGAGAACTTCCCACCCGGCGCCGGCGGCGGGGAGTTCACCACCGCGGGCATCCTCCACTTCGTGTTCGGCGGCGTGGGGTTCGTCGGCGTTGGCATCGCAGCGATCATCGCCGGCTCCTGGCTCGGTCGACGCCAATCGCGCGGAACGACATGGTCGAGGGTCGCGGGCGTGGTCATCATTGTGGCCTTCCTCGCTGGCGGAGCATTGTCCGCACTTCCCGGCGGCGTCGGGCTCCTCTGGATCACGGTGCTGGTCGCCTGGGGCTGGCTGGCGATGACCTCGATCGCCGCCTACCGCGCGATCCCACACCCTGCCATTGCTCGACGTTGATCGGCTGACCCGGATTCCAGCGAGGCCGGTTGCGGCTGGCTCAGCGGCCGGCAAGACGACGAGTTGATTGGTGGTGCGTGATGAGGTTCGATGCGGAACTGCGCCTCAACGGGATGACGGCAACGGGCGTGCCCGTTCCGGAGGATGTCATCGATGGCCTGGGCGGAGGCCGCAGGCCACGGGTCAACGTCACGCTTAATGGTTACGCCTTCCAGACGAGCCTGGGCACGATGTCCGGCGAGGTCATGATCCCGGTCAGCGCTGGGATCCGGAGCGCTGCAGGCGTCGCGGCCGGTGACCGGCTCGACGTTGAGGTCGAGCTCGCGACAGAGCCTGCGCGGGTCGCCGTCCCCGAGGATCTGCGTGCGGCTCTCGCCGCCGAACCCGAGGCGCACGCCTTCTTCGATGGACTCACGTCGAGCCAGCAGCGGGGTTACACCGAATGGATCGAGCAAGCCAAAAGGGACGATACCCGTCAGCGCCGGCTGGAGCAGACCGTGGAGGCGCTGCGTGAACGCCGCTCGCGTCGCTAGCGGCATCCGCTACCGCGTTGTCGAAGGAGAACTGTCATGCGGTTGAGCATGAGCATCACCAACTTCTCGTGGCGGGACGGGCGCCGCGGGCTGGGAGAGCAGCTCGCAGAGATCGTGGAGGCGGCCGACCGCGGCGGCCTCTACGGGGTCTGGGTCTCCGACCATCTGCTGCAGGTCGACCCGTACGGCGCCCGCCCCGGCGAGACCGAGATGCTCGAGGCGTACACCACGCTCGGCTACCTTGCCGCGCGGACCTCGCGTGTCCGGCTCGGTGCGCTGGTGACCGCGGTGACCTTCCGCCCGCCCGCGTTGCTGATCAAAGCCGTCACCACCCTCGACGTGCTCTCGGGCGGCCGCGCCATGTTCGGTATCGGCGCCGGATACCAGGTCGAGGAGGCCGCGGCGATGGGCTTGGCCCTGCCGCCGGTGCCGGAACGGTTCGACCGGCTGGAGGAGACGCTGCAGATCGCGCTGCGAATGTGGACCGGAGACACCTCGCCCTACCGCGGCCGGCACTACACCCTCGAGGCTCCGGTAGGCAGTCCCGCGCCGGTCGCCCGTCCGCACCCGCCCATCCTGGTCGGCGGCACGGGGGAGAAGCGGACCCTGCCGCTGGTCGCGCGCTACGCGGACGCATGCAACGTGTTCGACATCCCGGACGGCGGCGCGACGTTACAGCACAAGCTGGGCGTGCTGCGTGGGCTGTGCGTTGAGATCGGACGGCCGTACGAGCAGATCGAGAAGGTGATCTCCACCCGGCTGCAGCCCGGCGAGTCAACTCAGTCGTTCGTGGCCCGCTGCTCGGCGTTCGCCGAGCTGGGTATCGACCACGCCACCGTCATCACAACCGGGCCTTGGACCGGCGAGAGCGTCGCCACCCTCGCCGAGGCCGCCGGCCAGATCGCTGAACTTGCCGCCCAGGACAAGTAACGCCCGAAACGTGCGCCGCCCGAACCACTCGTCGAGCGCACCCACTCAGAGACCTTTCTCAGGTCTGACTGCTGGGCGCACCAGGATCACGATCCTTGCCGGAGAGTCTCCAGTTCACGAATCGGGAAGGGGATGCCACCCCAAGCCCTTGAATACGCGTCACTGCCCCCACACTGAACCAGCACTTCGCCAGCCATAAGCACCACGCTGCGAATAAATGTTCTGACGCCAACCCGACCGTGCCATCGCAGACTGCCACCGCGCCAGCGGCCGGACTCTGATGCCATATCCGTAAACTGGACGACCTGCAGGTAAGCCTCTTCGTCGGCGCTTGAAAAGAACAGGCAGGTACCCCCGGGCTCGGCAGGCAGGAAGGCGATTGCCGAGCTCGACCCCAGTCGCAGGTCAATTGCCGATTGCACTACGGAACCAAGACCATTCCCTATGTATGTGGTGTGTATTTCGATGACCTCTCGTGGAAGGTGTAGAACGAGGTCGGCTGAGCCGGGCGGATGCATCTTCCAATGCATTGATAATTCATCCATTGCCATCACCTTGGATAGGCGGTACGCGGAGATCCGTTTGGATTAATGATCGCCTTTCGTGAGTCCACGATCGACGCCGGCGGGCAACTCTGCGGCTCAGCGGACCAGTTGCTCGAGGATCGTTGGGTCTTTGATCTTGTCGTCGCGGGCAAGTAGTACGACCTTGGCCACGATCTCAGCGGTACGCGGATCGTCGTCTGCGAACGGGAGGAAGATGCGTCCGCGGTGCTGGGCGCTGACTGGCACAATGCACACCGCGTTTCCGGGGCTCCGATGTACGACACCTGAGCCGAGGTGGATGGAGTAGGTGCCGAGCGTGCCTTTGATTCTCGCGTGGTGGCCACCGACTTCGACGTTGCTGAGTCCGAGCAAGGTCGCGGTCTCGTCGACGAGGCGGGTCCGCATCTCGACCGATGACTCGGACACTTCCGGGTCGACGCCGCTGGCGTGGGCAACGGATACGACCAGATCGAGGTCTCGCATGGCCTCGGAGAAGAGCCGTCGCGGAACGTCCTCGAGTGGCATTGGCTGCCATGAACCGGCTGGGTGGAAGGTGACATCGGTGATGGTCGCGTCCTCGACGTCGGTGGGCGATCCCCAGCCGTTGAGCAGGTGGCACCAGACGGTCAGCTTTTCCTGGTGGAAGGTTCGGGAGAAGCCGGTCTCGAAGTCGGCGACCCAGCCGCGGGAGGTGAAGATCCCGCCGGCACGCCGGGCCTCCAGCTGGTGACCGGCGTATCGGCGCGAACCGGCGCCGCGTTCGTCGCGCTCGGTGGTGTTCAGAGTGTAGAGCTCACGGAACACCTGCTTAAATGGTTGCGGCCGTTCTCGAGTCATTACGGCGTGCTGGAAGTCAGGCCATTCACCCGATTCCAGAAGATCGAGTGGGTGCGCGATCCGCAACTCGCCGCGTGCCTGCCGGCCTGTTCCGTCGGGGGCCAGCAGAGTTCCTGGGCTCTCCGATGACGGGTAGCCGGCGATCCCCTCAACGTCCACGAGGACGACCTCGCGAAGCATTGGAGCCAGGATCGGGTGTTGGAGCAGCCTGGATACCTCGTCGACATCGAACGTGTCGCCCAAGACACAGGAAGCCTCAAGCGAGGTGCGCATCCTGCGTGCCTGCTTGCGCAGATCCTTCGCGCGGTCGGCAATGGCAGCGATCTCGGGGAGCTTGGCGCTCTTGGCTGGAAGGGTCTTCAGCGGCTTCCCGGCTCGCTTGACCTCGATGAGCGGAACGCCGGCGTCATCAATTTGGAGGCTCACGACCAAATCGCCGCCTGCCGCGACGACGGGGCCCTCGGCGAGGTCTCGAACCGCAGCTGCCTCCATTGCCCAGATCAGGCGTTGGGGATCGCGGTAGCCGGCCGTCCGAGCAAGATTCTCGAGTCCGACCTCGACTGCGGTCGATTCTGATGCGCGTCGCTGCGAGCCGGATGTGCGGTCGGACGCGACGAACCCTCGAAGGGTCTCGTACCGCCGGTAGAGGACTCCGTCGCCTCCTTGGGGTGACAGAGGCAGCAGCCCGACGGCTCGTACGGAGTCCTGATGGCGCTTGTCCTGGATCCGGGTCATCAGGGAAGGCTCGTCGGCATCGCCGATGAGCGCTGAGGCGAAAAGCTCTGCTCGCTTGTGACCGCCGGCGGAGGAGGCGTACTTGGCCGCCTTGAGGATTGTGGCGAATCGTTGCGGGCCCAGAGTGGACACGACGTCGCGGTACCACGCCACGTCGGCTGCGCCACGGACCAGGTCGGTGCTGTCCAGCGGCGTGCGTTGGCTCACCTCGCTGGCCCATTGTGCGCGGATCTCCTGGTCAACGGACCAGCTGTCGTCCTTGGTGTGGGCGTGAACCCACCATACGGCCGACTCGAGGCCGGTCCAGCCGAGGTGTTCTTCAATCAGCTGGGCCCATTGGGGCGCGTAGACGGCGGTTTCGATGAGGCGCGCGTTGGTGATGCGAGCTTGCTTGGCGAGACGACCAAGCTCGTCGGCGGTGTCGGATTGGCGTGGTTGGTGGATCCGTACGAGATGGGAGAGCCCGCTCTCGCGTGTGTCTGTCCACGCGTAGCCGCGGGCGAACGGTCGCTTTCCCAGCGCGGCAAGCACCCTGATGAGGCTGTCGGCTCCGTACGCCGATCGCAGGGCTTTCGATGTCTCCGATAGACGGGTAGGAAGGTCGCCTCGATCGGCTTCTTGGGCGATGGCGGCCCGGCGAACCTTCTCCACGATGGTCTGGGTCCGCTCTCGTGCAACCCATGACGGCGGATTGAGGGCAGTGAGGGTCCAGACGGCGTCTCGACCGCGGCCCCCGAAGTGGCGGATGTAGGTCGCGCGACGGGGCGCCATGATGAGACTGTCGATGAGGTCTGCTTCTGAGGCGATGCCACGTTCGAAGGCCTCGACGATGATGAGCGGTTCTGGTGTCAGACGTTCAGGCTGGTCGGGGACGAGGATTCGGCTGTCCTGGACCTGTCCATACGACTGCGTGACCGCGACCTCGAGCATCGGTCCGTGCCACCGGTCGAAGGTTCCCTCCGGTTCGTCCAGGAACCGTACTGCGCGCCACAGACGTGCAAGTTGGTCGTCGGTGAGGTCGGTGGGATCAACAACGTCCGGTGCGCCGCGGAAGAGCCCTCCGAAGGTCGTGACGCGGTCGTCGGTTCCGATGATGTTGCCCCAGTCGTCCCGTTCGATCTTGCGTCCGCGCTTGGCCATAATCTCGGGGGCGCCCATGAGTCCGTCTGCCGGCAGCGCCGCCGCGGCCGTCTCGAGCATGTCCAGAAGCGGACCTGCCCAACTGGGACGCCATTCTCGACGAGCGACATGCCCGATCAGCTGGGCGCGCAACCGGTTCAGATTATCGGGGCGGTCCCAGTCTCCTATCGGACCCACTACAGCGTTATTCACCCCCCGCACCCATGGCCGATTGCTCGAACCCATCCAGTGGAGGAGCGCGACCTCGACTCCGCCGTCGGTCAAGTGGCCTTGCGTCCGCTCCCACCACGGGTCGATCAACGACGCCAGGGGCATCGAGCCGTCTGCGGCGTTCGGGATCCAGCGGAGGTTGGCCAGCAACTCCACGCCGCTGTAGGTCTGAACCTCAACGTCTGCATGTTCGTCGAGCCAGGCACCAAGCGACGTCCAGGCCAGGGCGACGCCCCGGTGGTACTTCTTCCAGACATGCGCCGGCCGTGCCACCGGACGCGCTGCCTGTGTTCGCTCCTCTGGCATGAACCGGACCTCGGCAGGCACGTCGTCGGAACTGCCGGACTCGGCCCCCGTGCCCAGCAGACCTTCGAGTTCCCTAGCAGCACGCTGTTGTTCCGGCACACCAGCCGAGAGCCGCCCTATTGATCCCGCGAGCGAGGCGGCGTCTTGCTTCCGCAGCAATAACAGCGCGGCCGTCCTCAAGTCAGCAGCCTTTCGGGTGAGCATCTTCTCCAGCCCGACCGCCTCCTCCGAGGTGATGGTGGGAAGTCCCTCGAGAGCGTTGGCGGCCAGCCCACGGACCGTCGAGGATCGGTCGGTGAGAAATGAGAAGAGGACCTTACGGTTCACATCTGGTTCGCGGGCGTACCGACCTACGGCGATCTGGCGTCCATCTGTGGATGCGGCTTCGACAATGCGGAGATCGACGGCGCGCGCGGGACTGTATGCGACGATCACGTCGGCAGCCAAAGCCGCGCTCACCTTCTGCGTCCGTGATCCCAAGATTCCGGTCTGTACGTCTTGTTGTCTGCCGAGCTGACCTACCCGTCGCTGAAGCTCTTCTCGGACTCTCGGGTGCAGATCCGTGCTCGTCTCCTTGCCCCACACAGACACCGGCCAGGCAGCAACCGCGGCGGCGAACACCGGTAGGGATTCGTCCTCCAGGGCCAACGCAAGGTGCTCGCTGGCTTCAGGGAGGGCAAGATCAGTGAGCAGCCGGGCAGCGGCTAGACGATGCCCGCCGTCAGGGCTGTTGAGGACCCAGGCGGCGACGGCGGCCGCCGCGTTCGCGTCGCGAACCGCGTGCGCCCAGAGGCCGAGGTATGCCGTGGCGGGGTCGGCCTCGAGGAGTTCTTCGGCCGCGGGCGGGCGCCTGAGGTACATCTGAAGGGTGGCAATGGCTTGGGCGAGCGGTTGCCGGACCTCGAGCTCCTCGCCCAGCCACACCCCCATCGCACGCACGGTTCCAGCGAAGCGAACCAGATCGTGCTGGCCGATGACCGCGAGCATGCGTGCGAACGCGTCGGGATGACCCAGGTCGCTGGCTTCGAGGATCGTCTGTCGCAGGCCCTCGGCTCGCTGCGCACTGACCAGCAGGTCCTCGACTGCTTCCCAACAGTCCGAGCTCGTGCAGGCCAGCAAGGCGACGAACGCCTGCTGCGACGGCCCGCCGATGGGGTGGCGCCCGCGCACGCTGTCCAAGAGGATCCTCTTGATCTCGGTGTTCCCGGCGTCGACGGCGGCAGCAAGGAGTCCTCCAAGCGGCACGTAGCTGCCCAGGTACAGCAGCCACGATGCATGCCAGGACAGCGGCTGGGGATACCACGTGCCATGGTTCAGCAGCTGGACCAGCTCCTCCCAGCGCCCAGCAAGGGAGTCGCGCGGGTTCCCGGAGCGGTAGGCACGACGATCCCAGCCCCGCTGGTACGGCGCGGATCGCGACCACTCCCACCAGACCGAGAGGTCGGCGCCCAGCGATGGGCACAAGGCGGAAAGAACCTTCGCGCGCTTCTGGGTCGAAAGGCCATCCAGCTCCGAAGCGAGGTCGGACCAAGCAAGCCGGCGATCGGCCAGGGCGCCTGCGATCCGCGCTGCGAGCGGAGGCGCGAGCCGCTTCCGCACACAGACCCCGCGCCTTCGTTCGGCCTCCGGTGCGGCATACTTCCTCAGCTCGAGATCAGCCTGCTCCGCCGACAGCACGTCAGCCACCCGCCAAAGCCACGAGCCGCACCAGCCGCAGCCGGGAGTCGGACTCGATCCGTAGGACCGCGTCGAGATCCTCGACCTGTATGTCATCGAGGAAAACGAAGTAGAGCCCGTCGGTGAACGCCTCGATGGCGCGGACCAGCGCCACATCCAGCGGCGGTGCGGCCGGAACCGCGCGTGACTCCCGCCCGAACCGTCCCGTCTCGACGCCGCGAGCCACGTCGCCAGGGGTGAGCACCCACAGGGTGCGACTCCTCACCCGCCGCTCCTCATAGCTCGCGAGTTCATGACTCACCAGGACTTCGAGCAGTTGGCGAAGTGTGACCACCTCCTCGACAACCGACACCTCTTGGATATCCGGCGACGACGTGTCCCCCAAGATCTTCGTCTGCACAATCACCGGGCAACTCTCGCACTCCGGAGGTTTTGACTTAAAGACCTCCGAGAAGTTTGGTCACCCTATAGGCGAGGACGCCCACGCCCCAGAGCCCTTACCCGCAAGGGGACAACCTCAGATCACGATCTACGGCTGTAGTCCTAGGCGCTTCCTCGGCCTTAGCCGCCACAGGAGACATCAACGATGAGGACGGCATCTCCGAGCTTGACGCTATCCCTGTGCGGCGACGAGGAACATCGGCACCGCGACGAAGATCCGGTTCGTGCGGGCGCGCTCGGCCTGCTCGGCGAGCCAACTCTCCTCGTCGGTGATCCGGTGCAGCAGGCCGAGCGCGGTGTCGTCGGTGAACACACCGGTGCGCACCTCGACGACTGGGTCGGTGAACCCGGCGTCGAGCAGCAGGTTGCGGTACCTGCGGGCGACGCGCGGCGACGGGAGCGAGTCCGCCTTCGCGTGGACCAGCCGGCGGGTAATCTCCGGCTCGTCCGAGTCGATGACGAACGTGTCCCAGTCCTGGCCGAGCAGCACGGCCCGCCCGCCCGGCGCGAGCACCCGGCGGGCCTCGGCCACGGCTCGCGCCGGGTCGTCGAGCGTGTGCAACACCTTGTCCGCGCGGTAGCAGGAAACCGACTCGGTCTCCAGCGGTAGCTCGCAGGCGTCGCCGACGTGGAACTCGCCGGCCGGCCAGCGCTTCCGGGCCGCGGCGATCATCGCGGGGTCGAGATCGACGCCGATCGCGCGGGCCCCGTGCTCGGCCAGCTCGGCGACCGCGCGGCCAGGGCCGCAGCCGGCGTCGACCACGGTTCGGCCGGTGAGGTCGCCGAGCAACTCGTAGGAACGTGCGCGCAGCGCCACGGCCCAGGGCTGCGTGTCTACGGCATCGAGGACAGTAAGCAGGCTGTACATGCCCGCCATGGTCTGACTTAATGTCGACATGAAGTCAAGCCCGATGACGATCGGCCAGGTGGCCGACCACTTCGGCCTGCCGGCGCACGTACTGCGGCACTGGGAGTCGGTGGGCCTGCTCGCTCCCGCCCGCGCCGAGGGCGGCCGCCGCCGCTACACCCGCGACGACCTGGTCAGGGTGGCGTCGATCGTGCGTATGAAGCAGGCCGGCCTGCCACTGCCGGACATCGGCGAGTTCCTCACCTCGATCCACACCGCCGCACGCAAGGACGTGCTACGCCGCAACCACCGCGCGCTGCAGGCCAGGATGGCGACGCTGCGCTCGGCGCTCGATCTCCTCGAGGCCGGGCTGAACTGCTCGCACGAGGACATCGCGACCTGCCCGAACTACCGGGCCCACCTCGCGGAGCTGGTGGACGTTCAGGACTCGGTGTAGACCGCCGCCGCGGCGTCCGGCTCCTGGTCTGGGTCCCGGCACGGGGCGCCGGTCAGCCGCGTGTGTCGAGCGGGACGTGCACGGAGAGGTGCGATGACAGGGCGCCAAGGAAGTCAGAGGCATCGAAGGCCGCGCCCGCGGAGGCGACGCCGGTGGTTCTGGTCCGGCCGGTGAGGATGGCAGGCAATGGCTCCAGCAGGCTCGGCGCTATACACCGAACCGGAGTGCACCTTCGTCGGGTGCGCTGGACTGCCGCAGCAGCTCGGACTACCCGCATCGCCGCCGGCAGCCAATGTGCCCGCTCACGGGCACGGTACGGGCACAGACTGCCGGAAAGCGTCGCCGCCAGCCGGACACAGCCGGACGACCAAGATCGCGCGGAACCCGCAAAACTGCAGCTCAGAGGCATGTTTCGGGTGGTGAGACTGGGTGCCCCCGGCAGGATTCGAACCTGCGACACACGGTTTAGGAAACCGTTGCTCTATCCCCTGAGCTACGAGGGCTGGATCAGCGGGCCCAGCGTACCGACACCAGCCCTCGGCACGCAGACGGCGGTGCCGCCCAGGTCGCGCCAAGGCAGGACAGAGCGTCCGAAACCCGCCTCAGCGCGCCCAGAACCCGAGGTCAGTACCCCCGCGTGACGTCGATCAAGCCGAGCAGCTCCCGGCCCTCGGCGTACCTGCGTACGTTCTCGGCCACCCGCGCGGCGAGCCGGGGGAACAGCAGAGAGGCGGGGTTGGCCGAGTGCGGGGTGATCAGGGCGCGCGGCTCGGTCCACAGCGGGTGGCCGTCGGGGAGCGGCTCGGGGTCGGTGACGTCGAGCGCCGCGCCGCCGATGATGCCGGCTCGCAGCGCCTCGACCAGGGCGTCGGAGTCGACCAGCGAGCCCCGCGCGATGTTGATCAGCCACGCGTGCGGGCGCAACAGGTCGAGCTCGCGCCGCCCGATGAGGTGCTGGGTCGCCGACGTGGCGGGGGCGCCGATGACGACGAAGTCGCACTCGGAGAGTACGGCGTCCAGCTGGTCCGGCGTCGTGGTCAGGGCGGCGCCGGGCACTGGCGTACCGGAGCGCGTGATCGCGAGGATGCGGGCCCGGAACGGCGCCAGCAGCGGGATGAGCGCGCGCCCGATCCCGCCGCATCCGATGATCCCGACGGTGGAGTCGAGGAGGGTGCCCGACGTGACGTGGTCCCAGGTGGTACGCCGGGCGAGCGTGGCGAGCTGGCGCGCGCCGGCCAGCATGAGCGCCAGCGCGTGCTCGGCGACCGGCTCGGCGTAGCTGCCCACCGCGCACGTGTAGACCTTGCCGCCGCGGAAGACGTCCGCCTCGAACCACGACTCGACCCCGGCGGACGGGAGCTGGATCCAGCGGATGCCGTCATGGTCAAGGTCCGCGAGATCCCGCGGCGGCCCGCCGAACCACACGATCGCCTCGGCGTCCGCGACCTCATCGACGACCTTGCCGCCCGAGGCGACGACGGCCTCGACGAGTTCGGGCAGGGCCTGCGGGCCCACAAAGACGTTGGGCGTGGACGTGTCGTGATTCATCGGAGCATTATCCCCACCACCCGGCGAAGCGAGGCCCTGGCACGGGGCCGGTCTCACGACGTGGGCGGCTCCGTCACTCCGAGGACGAACCGCTGTGCCGGGCTCAACCGTTCGTACGTCGTACGCCGGAGGTAGGCGTTCTGGTCAAGCTGCTGCGGCAGGTCCCGCTGGCAGAAGTACCCGTGCATGGCTCGCCGGGGCCGGTCGGAGCGGTTCAGGGTCCCGCCGTGCCAGAGGTGGCTGTTGAAGATCACGACGGTGCCCGCGGGCGCGATGAGTTGGACCTCCTCGGGGTGGGAACCGGCCGGGTCGGGCATCTCCTGGGCCGGCATGGTGGCACGCCGGTGGGAGCCGGGTACGACGCGGGTGGCGCCGTTGTCGGCCGTGAAGTCGTCGAGCAGCCAGATCGAGTTGCACACGCGGTACGCACCCGCCGAGACGGGCTCGCCGAAGTCGGCGTGGAGCGACTGGTGGCCCTGGCCGGGCAGCGCGGCTCGGCTGTTGAGTGAGGACAGCTTGAATTCGCCGAGGACATGCCGCATCGCGGCCAGCACCCGTGGGTGGGAGAAACACACGTAAAATATGGGGTCCTTGTTGACGAGATCGGCGAGCCGGTCGGTGCCCGTCTCCTGGTGCACCTCGAGTCCGGCACGATCGCCTTCGGCGTCGGTGAGCGCGGCCAGCCTGGCGTTGAGACTGTCAACCTCGGATTGGCGCAGGATCCCGGGCAGTGGCAGGAAACCGTCGCGATCCAACCGCTGATTCTCCGCAGCGGACAGGGTGTCGGCGGCGACCCCGAGGTCGGCCAGGGCGCTGAGCATGTCCACGGGTCGAAGCTCCCTTCGCATTGGAACGACATGAGTTTGCATGGACCGGCACGGGCTTTCATGGAGCGGCACGAGCTTGCATGGAACGGCACGGGCGAGGAGCGTCTCGATCCCGAACCTCCCAGGTTTCTGGGAGGGTTGCGATGCAGGACACGACGAGACCGTTGCACAGAACGCCGACGAGACCAGGGCGTGCGAGCAAAGTCCGCGGGTGGCACAGTGGACCGCTATGGCGGCACTCATTCCCCGGCCACCGGTCGACCTCCCTCCCGGAGCGGTCCAACTGCCGGGCTGGTTGTCCCTCGCGGAGCAGCGCCGTCTGGTCCGGGCCTGCCGGGAGTGGGCGGCCCCGCCGGCCGGAATGCGGGCGACCCGCCTGCCCAGCGGCGGCGTGATGTCGGTGCGCACGGTGTGCCTTGGATGGCACTGGGTCCCGTACCACTATTCGCGTAGCGTCGATGACGGGGACGGTGTGCCGGTCAAGGAGTTCCCCGACTGGTTGGGTGAGCTGGCGCGGCGTGCGGTCGCGGAGGCGTACGACGATCCCGACGCGGGTGCGGCGTACCAGCCCGACATCGCGCTGGTGAACTTCTACGACGCGAAGGCCCGGATGGGCATGCACCAGGACCGCGACGAACGCAGCCTGGCCCCCGTGGTGTCGTTGAGCCTCGGTGACACCTGCGTGTTCAGGTTCGGCAACACCGAGCACCGCCAGCGCCCCTGGACCGATGTCGAACTCGAGTCCGGTGACCTCTTCGTCTTCGGTGGACCGTCAAGGCTGGCTTTCCACGGCGTACCCCGCACGCTCCCCGGCACCGGACCGGACATCGGCATGAGCCAGGGCCGGCTCAACATCACCGTCCGCGAGTCAGGTCTGCGTCAAGACTGATGGACGGCAGCGGCAGTCCGCAGGATGCGCAACCGCAACCGCAGCCGCAGCCGCAGCCGCGGTTGCTCGGTGCGGGCATCCATGTCGCGCCACCACGACGGGACTTTCCCCTGCACTCACACGGATCCTGGGAGCTGGTCTATTACGTGAGCGGGCGGGCGCGTTGTCCGGTGGGCGAGGAGTGGTACGACGCAACCCCCGGCACAGTGCTGCTCACCCCGCCGCAGACTCCGCATGCCGAATACACCACCGGCGGCTATACCAACCGCCACGTGCAGGTCGCGGCGCCGGCGGGCTGGCCGTGGCCCCGGGTCTGTTTCGACGACGGCGATCGCTCGATGGGGCGGGTCTTCGACGGGCTGGCGCGGGAGGTCGCGCAACCCGTGGTTGACAGCGGTGAGTTGGCGAGGCTGTTGCTGGCCGAACTCGACATCCTGCTCCGCCGGGCAGCGGCGCGCGCGGATCTCCCAACGGGGGAACGGATCGTCGCCGAGGCCGAGCGGATTGTCGAAGCCCGCTTCGCATCCTGCATCCGGATCAGTGATCTCGCGGACGAACTCGGCGTCTCGCCTTCGACTCTCCGGGCGTACTTCGCGAAGTATCGGCGTACCTCGCTGCGCGCGCATCTTCACGGCGTACGTCTGCGGCACGCGCTCGGCCACCTGCGTAACTCGACCTTGACACTGCAGGCGATCGCCGACCTCACGGGGTACGACTCGGTGAGTCACCTGAGCCGGCACGTGAAGGCGGCGACTGGTACGTCACCGGGACGGCTACGTGGAAGGCCCGGATGAGAAGAGAGGGCGCGCCGGGGGTTCGGGGTGGGGTGGAAAGCCTGGGCCCGAACCCCCGGCGCGCCTTGTTATCTCCGCGGCCCGACCTGGATCGCGGGTCGAGCGTCGGGCAGAGCCGGTGTCAGCCGGCCGACCGGTGCGGAGTGGTGGGCGGCCAGCCGGTTAGTTACGACGGAGCTGGCGCACCTTGAAGCCGGCGAGGCCGAGGCCGACCAGCATCGCCATACCGAGGGCAGCCCATCCCCAAGGAGCGAGCGGGGTGGAGTTGGCCGCGGGCTGGACGCTGCCCGAGGCCACCGTGTCGCCCTTGGCGGAGTCCGCTCCCTTGGCCGCGCGGTCAGTGGTGGTCACCGCTTCGGCGTTGTCGGCGGCGTTGTCCGCGCCGGTGTTCGGAGCCTGCGCCTCGGCGTTGGTGCCGCCCTTGACGCCGGTGTTGGGTGCGGCCGCCTGACCCTGCGGAGCGCTGGTCTTGACGTCAGGCGCACCGGCCTTGATGCCTGCCGACTGCGGCCCCTTCGGGAACTTGACCGTGGTGGCGGAGGCGCAGTTCACCTTGCCGAGCTGCAGGTCGAGCAGGCCGGGGTAGGCCGTCTCGACCCCGAGCGCGGTCACACTGATCTGGCCGGCGGAGGTGGACTTCCCGCCCACCGTGAGGCTGGCCAGGGGAACCGCGTCCAGCTTCGACGTCGGGACCGCGGCGAGCACCCGGTCGAGGGTTCCGCTCGCGTTCACCGACAGCTGACTGCGAACCGCACCGAGAACGTCACCCAGGTTGAGGTTGACGCCCGCCGGGCTCAGGTTGGCCAGCGCGACCTGCTGGTCGTCGACGACCGCGACGACCTTGGCCTGCGCGAGGTTGGCCCTGCCCTCCAGCTCGCCTGGTGTGGCCTGGCACTCGGCGGTGAGCGAGTCGCCGACCACCCGCAGCTCGACGTTGGGCAGTCCGTCCACCGACACGTCGGGGAGCGGTAGTGCCGGAAGTCCGAGGTCGGAGAGGAGCGACAGGTCGCCGTCGAGGAGCGTGCTGAGGCCAAGCTGGTCAAGCGTGCCGAGGGAGACCTGGACGCCGCCCCCGTCGGAGGCCAGGCAGGTGTTGTCGACGCCGAGCTGTACGGTGCCGGTGCTGCCGACCACACCGGCACACGCCGCGGCGTACCCATTGGACGTGGCCAGGGCGTCCTGACCAAGCGCGCCAGCGACCGCGACCTGCTGGTCGCCGATCAGCGGGAGCTTCGGGGCGTTCGCCCCGGTGACCGATTCGAGCACGCCGTCGTTGACCGCGACGTACGCGCCGCTGTCGGCGATCTGCCCGCCGGCCCTGAGGTTGAGCGAATGGGCCGATGCGCGGCTGGTCCAGCTGCCGTCAACGATCCCGTCGTTATCGGTGGCCGCTACGCCGGGAGACGCGGTGAGCGTCGCGAGCAGAGCCACTCCCGTACCGACCACGGCGGTACGTCCGATCCATGTTCCAGCTCGAGTGAGCTTTTCCGGGGAGGATCCCGGGCCTCGCATCACCATCGACGCTGTACATCCCTTCACCTATGGAGAACGCATCCGCCCCCCGAAGGCGCCCGGTGCCTCGCGTTCTCCTTGTGCCCTGGACGAACGAGCTGTTGTGGCACGGGTTACGCCTTGTGGGATGAAAACGGGTGAATCGAGGTGATTTTTTGGTGATAGGGCTCTGCTGAACAGTTCGTAGACAATTAGTAGTCAAGTATCTACGTTTAGTCACTGAGCTCCGGGGGTTCTTGTTGGCGGGCGTCCTCACCTGGTCGCTGGCTAGTGGCCGGACAGGCCGTCGAGCGCGGCCACCTCCTCCGGGGTGAGCTCGAAGCCGAGGACATCGATGTTGGCCTCGATCCGCTCGCGTTGCGCCGACTTGGGAATCACCACGATGCCGTGCTGGAGGTGCCAGCGGATGATCACCTGCGCCGGGGTCATGGCGTACCTCCCGGCGATCTCGGTGAGCACCGGGTCATTGAGCCGGGCGGCCCGGAAGGGGCTATATCCCTCGATCACCACGCCGCGCTCCCTGCTCGCCTCCACCAGCGAACGGTCGAACAGGAACGGGCTCCACTTGATCTGGTTCACCGCCGGCGTGACTCCCGTGGCGGAGGTGAGCTCGTCGATCTGGTCGAGGGAGTAGTTGCTCACGCCGATCGAACGAACCAGGCCCTCGGCCTGCGCCTGGACGAACACCCGCCAGGACTCCACGCCCGCCGTACCCCCGGGCGGCCAGTGGATGAGCCACAGGTCGAGGTGGTCGGCGTCGAGCTTCGCCAGGCTCTCCTCCAACGTGCGGCGTTCGCGTCCGACGTGGTCCGGCGGCAGCTTGGTGGTGACGAACACCTCCTCACGCGGGAGCCCGCTCTCGCGCAATGCCGCACCGACCTCCGTCTCGTTGGCGTACCCGGTCGCGGAGTCGATGTGCCGGTATCCCGCCTCGAGCGCCCGGCTCACCGCCTGGCGGGCCTCGTTGCCGCGCAGCTGCCAGGTGCCGAAGCCGAGGAGGGGGATCCGGCGGCCGTCGTTCAGAGGGACCACGAGGTCTGAAGCAAGCCCGATGTTCGTCATGCGTCCGGTCCTACCCTGATCGGCTTCCAGAACCAACCGTCGCGCACCGTGGACGGCCGGCCAGATGCGGTCCTGCTTGGCTCTGACCTCGCCGCGCCCGACCCCCAGCCCCGGCCTGAACCCAACGCCGTCCCCGCGGACGGGAAGACCGTGGTGGGGGTACGGCGTTGGGCTGAACGTGTCCAACGACTACGCGCGGGTACCCCTGTCCGCCCTCGAACTCGCTCCCGTCGGCTCCGGCCAGTCAAGCGCCGACGCGCTCCGCTCCACGGCCGCCGTCGCGCAGCGGGTCGAGCAGCTGGGCTACCGCAGGTTCTGGGTGGCGGAGCATCACAACATGCCGGGCGTCGCCTCGACCAGCCCGGCGGTCCTGATCGCGCACGTGGCGGCGCAGACGTCCACCATCCGGGTCGGCTCGGGTGGAGTCATGCTGCCCAACCACGCCCCGCTGGTGGTCGCCGAGCAGTTCGCCATGTTGGAGGCGCTGCATCCGGGCCGCGTGGATCTCGGCATCGGCCGCGCGCCGGGCACCGACCAGAGGACGGCCCTGGCGTTACGGCGTACGCCAGAAGGGCTGAACGCCGAGGACTTCCCGCGCGAGTTGGACGACCTCCTGACCCTGCTCGAGCGCCCCGAGCCTGCTGAACAGGACGGGCTGTTCGGCGCGGCGGAACGCCAGGACCCGCACGGCCCGACCGGCCCGACCAGCCCGCCGTCGCGTACGAGCGGCCTGGTGGCAACGCCCGCCGCCGAGTCGTCGCCCGCCGTGTGGCTGCTCGGCTCCAGCGGCTACAGCGCCCAGGTGGCGGGCCTGCTGGGGTTGCCGTTCGCGTTCGCCCACCATTTCAGCGCCAAGAACACCATTCCCGCGCTGGAGCTCTACCGCAGTAGGTTCCGCCCCTCGGCGGTGCTCGACGAGCCGTACGCGATGGTGACGCAGTCTGTGATCGTCGCCGACACGTACGAGGAGGCGGAGCGGCAGGCCCTGCCCGGCCGGCTGGTCCAGGTCTCCCTGCGGACCGGCCGCCCGCGAGCGCTCCCGAGTCCGGAGGAGGCGGCGGCACACGAGTGGACCGACCTCGAACTCGAGATCCTCGCCGCGTCCCCGGGTCGCCCGACGATCGGAGATCCGGCGAGCGTACGCGCCGAACTCGCTGAGCTGGTCGCCACGACCGGTGCGGACGAGCTGATGGTGACGACGATGACGTACGGCGTGGACGCCCGGCTCCGCAGCTTTGACCTCCTGGCCAAGGCCTGGGTGTGAGCCGACCGGCGTTGGGCAGGCTGCCGGCGTGGCCTCCTCGCGCGCCATCGCCCGCGCCCTGATCGAACGGCACGGCACGACGTACGCGGAGCAGGCGGGCATCCGCCTGGGGGACGCGCCCGAGCCGTTGTACCAGCTCCTGGTGCTCGCGACCCTGCTGTCGGCCCGGATCAGCACCGCCATCGCGGTCGCGTCGGCTGCCGAGCTGTTCGCCGCGGGGTACCAGTCAGCGCGCACCATGAGCGATGCGGCCTGGGAGGACCGGGTCGAAGCGCTGGACCGTGCGGGCTACGTCCGGTATGACTTCCGGACCTCCACGATGCTGGGTAACGGCGCCACCCTGCTTCTCGAACGCTGGGCGGGCGACCTGCGGCGGCTGCATCAGGAGGGCCGCGACGTCGACGGGATCACCCGGCTCCTGCGGGAGTTTCCGGGTATCGGGCCGGTGGGTGCGTCGATCTTCTGCCGCGAGGTGCAGGGCGTGTGGCCGGACCTCGCGCCGTACGTCGACCAGCGGACCCTGCTCGGCGCCGAACGCCTGGGGCTTCCCACCACTGCCGTCGACCTCGCGGCGCTCGTTGACCCACCCGACGTGGTGCGGCTGGTGGCCGGATGCGTCCGAGCGTCGCTGTCGGAGGATGTCGTGGAAGACGTGCGGAACGCGGTCTGACAGGCTCGTTCCTCTCGCGCGAGGAGGAACGATCAATGGGGCAAGGACGGCTTGCCGGTGAGGTGGTCTTCGTCACCGGCGCGGCGCAGGGCATCGGTCGGGCGATCGCGGCGGTCGCGGCCCGGGAAGGCGCATCGGTCGGGCTGCTCGACATCGACGAGGAGGGTGGCCGGGCCACGGTCGCCGAGCTCGCGGTCGACGGTGTGAACGCCGCCTTCGTCCGCACCGACATCACCGACGAGGCGCAGGTGGCGAGCGCCGTCTCGGGTCTCGCTGGGCAACTCGGCGCGGCCAGCGTGCTCGTCAACAACGCCGGGCGGAATTCGTACGCCGACCCGGTGGCGATGACGGTCAAGGAATGGGACGACGTTTTCGCGGTCGACCTCAAGGGCGCCTGGCTGATGGCGCGCGCGGTGCTGCCGGCGATGATCGAACGCCGTCAAGGCAGCATTGTCAACATTGCCTCGGTGCACTCGAAGCTCACTACCCAAGGGATGTTTCCGTACGCCGCCTGCAAGTCGGGCCTGGTCGGAATGACGCGGAGCCTCGCCCTCGACATGGCACCGCATGGGATCCGGGTCAACGCGGTGAGTCCCGGATATGTGCGGACCCGCTTGGTTGACGAGTATTTCGCGCTCAAGGACGACCCGAGTGTGGAACAGAAGGTGCTCGACGTCCATCCGCTCGGCCGGATCGGCACGCCGGAAGAAGTCGCCGAAGTCGTGTGCTTCCTTGCTTCATCGGCCGCGTCGTACGTCACGGGTTCGGAATGGAACGTCGACGGCGGCTTCGGCGCCCGCTTCGCCTGACAATGCGGCACCAAAATTCTTTCGCTCAGAGCGCTGTCGGTCCTTCGGACCAATCCTGCCCTGCCCCCTCGGGTGGGGAGCCGAATGATCACGTATAGGTGGTCATTACCTGCCTCACATGGTGTCGATGCCATGCAAGGCATGCNATGACCACGTATACGTGATCATTTGGCTCCCCACGCAGCAGCGCAGCTCGCGACACGCTCAGGCGGGGCTCAGGGCGACGACCGTCACCTGGCGACCGGCTCCCGTTCCTGGTCGGCGATCCGGACCAGGTCGGCGTCCGTCACCTCACCCTGCCGAAGTCGAGCGCGGCGAAGCTCGTCCAACACCTCGGTGCCAGGTCGGCCGAAGCGTTCCTGATGCTCGACGAAGGGCTCGCGGCTCGCGGTCACAGCGCCCACAAGAGCACGCCGAACCTAAGTTGGGTGCGCGCCCGGAGCCGCCCGGGCCCAACGTCTCCCCACGAGGGACCTTTGGCAGCTGCGCGGGGTGCGTTCAGGCCGGGTAGACGCGGGTTTCGGCGGCCTTGACGGCGGCCCACAACTGGGTGCCGGGGGTGAGCCCGAGATCCGCGACGGCACCGGCGGTGACGTCGGCGAGCACAGGGGGTACGCCGGCCAGCCGCACCCGCATCAGGTCACCGTGGCGTTCGACGGTCGAGACGGTGACCGGCCAGCAGTTGCGCGGGCTCCCGGCGGGCCGCTCGGGGTGGAGCGCGACCGCGGACGGTTGGAACGCCACGAAAACCTCGCCGGTGGACGGTTGGGCGACCGTGACCTCGCCGCTGCCGGCCAGGCGTACGACCGGACCATCCGCGTACCCCCGGTAGAGGTTCAGCCCGACAAGTCGCGCGACGTAGGTGGTACGAGGCGCCCGCGCCACCTCGGCGGGGCGGCCCTCCTGGGTGATCTGGCCGGCTTCGAGGACCACGATCCGGTCGGCCAGGACCATCGCGTCCAACGGGTCGTGTGTCACCAGGACGCAGCTCCCGTCGTACGCGGACAGGTGCCGGCGCAGGTCCGCGCGAACGTCGACCCGGGTCGCGGCGTCCAGAGCGGCGAGTGGTTCGTCGAGCAGCAGCAGTCGGGGTTCGACGGCGAGCGCCCGAGCGAGCGCCACCCGCTGGGCCTGCCCGCCGGAGAGTTGGCCCGGCTTCGCGCTCGCCAGGTCCCCGAGGCCGACGCGGCGCAGCCATTCCTGGGCGAGGGTCCGTGCCTGACGCTTCGCCACGCCGTGTGCCCGCGGGCCGAACGCGACGTTCTCCAAAGCCGAGAGGTGCGGGAACAGCAGGTAGTCCTGGAACACCACACCGACCGGGCGTTGCTCCGGACGCAGGCGGACCCGTGCGGCCGGGTCGTCGAGAGTCTCGCCGTCGAGGTGTACGACGCCCGCGCTGAGCGGCTCCAGACCGGCGAGAGCACGCAGGGCGGTCGACTTGCCCGCGCCGTTCGGGCCGATCAGCGCCACCACCTCGCCCGGCCGGGCCGTCAGCTGGATGTCGAGGACGAACCCCGGCCGCTCGACCCGAAGCGCCGCGTCCAGACTCAGCGACCGCCCGCCCTTCTGGATCGTTCGCTCGCCCTGCTGGACAGTTCGTTCGCTTCGCTCGCTGTGTTGAGCGGTTCCCTCGCTTCGCTCGCTCATGCGGTCGGCACCCACCGATGGCGGAGCGCCACGAGGACGCCGACGGAGACCGCGAGCAGCAGCAGGCTCAGGACGATGGCGGCGTCGGGGCTGGTCTCCAGCGCGACGTACACCGCGAGCGGCATCGTCTGGGTGGTGCCCGGGAAGTTGCCGGCGAACGTGATCGTCGCGCCGAACTCCCCGAGCGCCCGCGCCCAGGCGAGCACCGCGCCGGCCGCGACCCCCGGAGCGACCAGCGGCAGGGTCACCCGGCGGAACGTCAGCCAGCTCGAGGCGCCGAGCGTCGCCGCGGCCTCGTCGTACCTCCGGTCGGCCCCGCGCAGCGCACCCTCGACGCTGAGGACCAGGAACGGCATCGCGACGAACGACTCCGCGAGCACGACCGCCGTCGTGCTGAACGGCAGGGAGATGCCGAACCACTGGTCCAGCCACTGGCCCACCAACCCGCGTCGCCCCAGCACGAGGAGGAGCGCGACGCCTCCGACCACGGGAGGCAGCACCAGCGGAACGGTGACCAGCGCCCTGATCAACGCCCGGCCCGGAATCTCACTCCGCGCGAGCGCCCAGGCCAGCGGGACACCGAAGGCGACGGACACCAGAGTGGCGAGGGTCGCGCAGAGGAGGGAAAGGCGGAGCGCCTCCCACACGCCCGGCTCGTGCAGGTGGGTGATCAGGCTGCCCCACGGCGCCCGCACCAGGAGGCCGAGCAGCGGGATGACGAGGAACGCGATGCCGAACAGCGCCGGAATGCCAAGAACGACCGGGATCCGGGTCGAGAAGGGACGCGATCGGGTCACGGTACGTCGAAACCGGCGGCGCTGAGTGCCCGCCTGCCGGCCTCGGAGCGTACGTAGGCGACGAAGGCCTTGGCGGCACTGGGGTTTGGCGCGTTCGCGAGGACAGCGATGGGGTAGTCGTTGATCGCCTGGGCGGACTCCGGGAAGCTGATGCCGGTGACCGCGTTGCCGGCGGCCCGCACGTCTGTCCGGTAGACAAGGCCGGCGTCGACCTCGCCCGTGCGTACGGCCGTCAAGACGGCCTTGACGTCGTTGCCGTAGGTGTCGGGTTTGGCGCTGATGTCTGCCGCCGAGAACGCCTTGGTCGCGGCGGCGCCGCAGGGCACCTGGGGTGCGCAGACGGCGATCCGGAGTTCGGTCCGGCCGAAGTCCGCGAGGCCGGTGACCTTGCCCGGGTTTCCGCGGGGTACGGCGATCTGCAGGTGGTTACGGGCGAACACCGACGACGACCGGGCCGCCCGCGCGTCGACCACCTGGCGCATCGTCTCAGGACTGGCGGCGGCGAAGATGTCGGCTGGTGCGCCGTTGGTGATCTGGCTGGCGAGGGCGGAACTGGCGCCGAAGCTCGTCCGCACCGTCGTGCCGGGGTGGGCCCGCTCGAACTCGTCCGCGAGTACGCCGAACGATTCGGTGAGCGACGCGGCCGCCAGCACCGTGACTGTCCCACTGATCCTGGGGGAGGGGGACGCTGCTCGGGAGGCCGGCTCGGTCGAGCCGGGGCTCCCGCTGCCGGCTGAGCCGCAGCCGGTGAGTGCGAGGGCGAGCATGCCGAGGAAGATCAGGGGACGAACCAGCCGACGGCGCATTCGTCGATCGTAGACGTGCCGGGAACCCGACGGTAGCCGCCCGCCGGCGTACCTCCACCACTCCGGCCCACCTCCACCACACCAGCCCTCTCCACCACACCAGCCCCGGTCCACCCACGCCGACCCGACTCCACCTCGCCCGCTTGCACGGAGGCGAGGCATCATCGACGGCATGGAATCCAAGCAGCCAGGCGGGAAGCCGAACGAGCACGAGCGGCCGGACGTCGACCGTGACCCGCCGGCGGGCGGCGCGCCCGACCAAGCCCGGCACGAGGCACGGCGGACTGACCAGCGGGCAGACCGGATCGGATCGCTGTTGCCCGAACGCGCCGCCGAGGACGAGCCCGAACGCTGGGGCGACCGTGCCGAGGACTCCGACGCGTGGTACCTGAACGAGATGCCGCCGCACCACGGCAGCTGACGGCCGCGCGGCCATCCCTTGACCTCTCAGGTGGGCCGATCGCTTGAGGTGGGGCGGTCGCTGCGGGCGAGGAGGTCGCGGATGTCCCGGAGAAGGACGACGTCCTCCGTGGGCGGAGTGGGCTCGGGGTCCTCGATCACCTGTCCGCGCCGGCGGAGCTCCATGAGCTTGTTGATGGGCACCACCACCAGGAAGTAGACCGCCGCCGCGATGATGACGAAGTTGAGAACGGCGTCGAGGATCAGCCCGATGCTGAAGTGGGCGTTGTTGATCGTGAAGCGTCCGACGCCGGTGAGGTCGGGCTTGCCGAAGATCGCCGCGATGAGTGGGTTGATGAATCCGTCGAGGACGGCCGTGACGATCTTGCCGAACGCGGCTCCGATGACCACCGCCACGGCCAGGTCGACGACGTTGCCGCGCATGAGGAACTGCTTGAACCCTTGGATCACGCTGGTCCCCTCTCGGAGGCGGCGGGTGCCGACCCCGTCCGAATTTAGCTGAATGCGTAGTTTGCCAAAGGCAGCTAATCGCTGGGACGCAGGACCAACGACAGCCGCGATGTCACCGTGGCCCGTGCGAGGTCGGCCGCCACGGTCGCCGGGACCGCCACGACGACCAGCCCACCGTCGCCGGAGGCGCCGTCACCGCTGATGGACCCGAGCTCGTCGAGGTCTGGCAGACCGCCGGCCGCCGCGTCTGACGGCTCGTGCCGGCCGGGCAGGGAGACGACCTCGACGGCGCGGGCGATGAGTTCGGCCGGCCGCGATGCCGTCTCGACTCCCGTATGTGCGGCCAGGACGTCGATCCGGTCACCTACCCGCACCATTCCGACGGTCTCCGCGTCCGCGATGCGTACGGGCGCGGCCACCAGATCGTCGGGGGTGTCCTTGCCCTCAGACAAGTGGGCCAGCAGCGATGGCGAGAGCATCCGCGCGTCGGTGAGAGGTTCGCCGGCTCGCACCGGCCCCGCCAGAGTCCGGGTCGCCAACGGGTCCCCGGGACGCAGCACCCCCCTCGGCACGACGTCCCGGGGAAGGGCGACCTGGCGTACGTCTGATCTGGTCAAGGCGGCTCCGCCCGGAAGATCGCGGGCGGCGGCGAGAACCAGAACCGTCGGCGCCGGGTTGGGTTGGAGGAGGTGAAGACCCACCGCGACGCTGGCCGCGGCGAGGGCGGCGGCGAGTAGCCGGCGATGCCACGACACCGCCCGCATCAGATCACGCGAGAGCCCGCGCCAGGTGCTCATGACCGGCTCACTCCGGCAACTCGAACGGCAACGGAAGTCCGTCAAGTGCTGAGGTGCAGGGGCAGGAACGCTCGACCGGCAGGGCGGGCACGGCCGCGTACAGCAGCTCACGCAGCCGCTCGACGTGGCGCGCGAAGATCGCGAAGACCTCCGCCTGGGTCACCCCCTCACCCTGGGCCACGCCCGCGTCGAGGTCGGTGACCAGGGCGATCGAGGTGTAACACAGACCAAGCTCCCGAGCGAGGATGGCCTCGGGATGGCCGGTCATGTTGACCAACGTCCACCCCTGCTCGGCGTACCACCGCGATTCCGCCCGCGTGGAGAACCTCGGGCCCTCGACCACCACCATCGTGCCGCTATCCACCGGTGGCCAGCCGGCGGCGCGGGCGGTCTGGAGGACCACCTTGCGCCCGTCGGGGCAGTAGGGGTCGGCGAAGCTCACGTGGACAGCGCCGAGGTCGTAGAAGTTTTGCACCCGCCCCGACGTACGGTCGACCAGCTGATCAGGAACCACCAGGCTGCCAGGCCCCAGATCGGCGTGCAGTGACCCGACGGCGCAGGGCGCGAGCACCTGCCGGACGCCCAGCGAGCGCAACGCCCAGAGGTTGGCGCGGTAGTTGATGCGATGAGGCGGATGCTGGTGGTCGCGCCCGTGGCGTGGGACGAACGCGACCTGGCGGCCGGCGACGGTGCCCACGACCAGCGGGTCGGACGGATCACCGTAGGGCGTCGAGACCGGGACCTCGGTGGCGTCCTCGAGGAACGCATAGAGGCCGGAGCCGCCGATCACACCGATCTCGGCACGTGTGGGTTGGGAGCGGGACGGTGGCGATTGGGTCATGCCGAGAGATTAGAGAAGACCGCGTACCCTCGCCCGCGTTGTCCACAGAGACAGCCGAATCGCGGCCTGTGGATGAAACCAGCCGTTCGCGAGGCCGCTGTCGCCTAGGTTGACCCGCTACGACGCCTTGACCTTCAGGCGGCGGACTCGGTCTTGGGCTTGGGCTTGCTCGAGGTGGTCGACGAACCCGATCCGCTGTCCTTGCTCGCGCTGCTCGAAGCCTTGCCCGAGTCAGTGCTCGAGTCCTTGCTGGAGCCAGACGAGCTCTCGGACTTGCTCGAGGAGCTGGAGCTGCCGTTGGAGCCGCTGCGGCTGTCGTTGCGGTAGAAGCCCGAACCCTTGAACACCACGCCCACGGCGCTGAACACCTTGCGCAGATGACCCTGGCAGCTCGGGCACTGGGTCAGCGGGTCATCGGTGAACTTCTGGACGACCTCGAGTTGCTCATCGCAGTCGACGCAGGCGTACTGATAAGTCGGCACGGCCCCTCCATGTCAGCGTCACCGCCTCACGAGACGGCGGAAACCCAGGACAGGTTAGCACTCCACTCGTGGGACTGCTAAGTCTTCGCCCCCGGACTGATCGCCTGCCCGCCGCCCGCTGCGTTTGCGTCGGGGGCACCCTCGTACGGCTCTATTGGACCAGGGGTCCCCCGACCCAACACTGGACAAGGGGTCCCCCGACCCAACGCGCCGGCAGGCGGCGATTCGTCAGCCGAACGCTTGCAGGTCCCGGTCGGTCGCGAACCACAGCGCTTCGGGAATCTCGAACGTCGCGAACGAGTAGTTGCCCATCGGGAGCCAGTACGCGTACTCCTGCGGCGTGGAGCCCTGCCAGACCAGCACGATCCGCCACGTGTCGACGTACAACGTCCAGACGCGGCGCTTCCGGGTAACCCCGCCCTCGTCGAAGGTGTAGATCCGCTCGAGCTTCACGAGATTGCCGAGCAGGTCGTCCTTCCTGGCCTCCACCTCGCAGTTGGCGAGCTGCTCCAGCCCGGCCTCGGTGCCCTCCCGGAGGGTGTCGAGGTCCTCGGCCACCACCTGGTCGTCCAGCTTGCTGACCCAGACCGCGAAGTATGTCTGGGGATCGTCTGCCTCGGGGGAGAACATCACCCCTTCGAGATCCTCGGCAAGGTCAAACTGCTGCCAGTCAGAAGGAAACCGGAACGAGAAGCGTCCGAGGGAGTCCTGGTAGGTGCTCACCCCGGTGAACCGGGGCCGTCCTTCGCGGGTGGTGGTGCTCATTTCGTTGCCTCCTGCGCTGAAGCTGTCGACGCCGCGGAGTCCTGCCCTCCGGGCTGCGGTGCCGCCGCCGATTGCGGTGTGGCCGCCAGCGTCGCCGAGACCTCGCTCAGGCGGCTCGCGCCCTTGAGCTGGAGCTCGTCGGAGAAGTGGCAGGCGGCCAGGTGGTTGTCGCCGATGTCGCGCAGCGGTGGAGCCTCCTGCTTGCAGATATCCTGCGCGTACGGGCAGCGGGTGTGGAAGTAGCAACCGCTCGGCGGGTTGGCCGGGCTGGGTACGTCGCCCATCAGCAGCGTCGGCCGGGTGCGCTTGCGCGGGTCGGGCGTCGGAAGCGAGGAGAGCAACGCTTCCGTGTAAGGCATCTTCGGGCTGTAGAAGAGCTGGTCCGTGGTGCCGACCTCGACTACCTGGCCGACGTACATCACCGCGACCCGGTCGGCGATGTGCTCGACGACGCTCAGGTCGTGGGAGATGAAGAGGTACGTCAGGTCGAAGCGGTCCTGAAGGTCCTCGAGCAGGTTGAGCACCTGCGCCTGCACGGAGACGTCCAGCGCGGACACCGGCTCGTCACAGACGATCAGCTTCGGGTTGAGGGCGAGCGCCCGGGCGATACCGATGCGCTGCCGCTGTCCACCACTGAACGCGTGCGGATAACGGCTGGCGTGCTCGGGGCGTAGACCGACGACCGTGAGCAGCTCGGCGATCCGGTCCCTCAACGCCCGCCCGCTCAACGTGTTGTTGATGATCATCGGCTCGGCGATGATCCGGCCGACGGTCATCCGTGAGTCCAGCGAGGAGAACGGATCCTGGAAGATGATCTGCATCTCCGGCCGGATCCGCCTGAGCACCTTGGCGCTCGCTGTCTCGACGTTGATCTTGCCGAGTTCGGAATGCTGGAAGACGACCTCACCTCCGGTGGGTTCTTCCAGCCTCAGGATGGTGCGGCCGGTCGTGCTCTTGCCGCAGCCGCTCTCGCCCACCACCGCGAAGGTCTCGCCGCGCTTGACCGAAAGGTTGACGCCATCGACGGCGCGGACATGTCCGACAGTGCGTTTGAGGAAGCCCTGCTTGATCGGGAAATACTTCTTGAGGTCAGTGACCTCGAGCAACGTGTCGTCCACGATTCCTCCTACTCGCCCGCGCCCGAGCTCGCCACCTGCGCCGGGGTGCTACCGGGGTAGAGGTGGCAACGGACGGTGTGGTCGGGCTTTCCGGCGATCGTCGTCTCCTCTGGCAGCACCGTGTCGCACAGGCCCTTCATGGCGCTTGGGCAGCGTGGGTGGAAAGGGCACCCTGAGACGCTGGAATACGGGTCGGGAACCGATCCCTTGATGACTTCCAGAGGGATTCCGCGGTTGACGCCAATGCGTGGGATCGAACGCAGAAGAGACACCGTGTAAGGGTGTTTGGGATCGTGGAAGAGGTCGTCGACCGAGGCCCGCTCGACGACCCGGCCGAGATACATGACCACGACCTCGTCGCACAACTGAGCCACGACGCCCATGCTGTGCGTGATGAACATGATCGACATGCCGAACTCCTCCTGGAGTTCACGCATGAGTTCGAGAATCTGTGCCTCGGTCGTGACGTCGAGCGCAGTGGTCGGCTCGTCGGCGATGAGGAGCGTCGGTGTGCACGAGAGCGCCATCGCGATCATCGCGCGTTGCCGCATTCCGCCACTGAGTTGGTGGGGATAGCTCTTGGCGATGCGTTCGGGGTTGGGCATGCCGACCCGGCGCAGCATCTCGACGGCCCGCTTGTGCGCTTCGGCGCGATCCGGCGTCTGGTGGAGGAGAATCGCTTCCTGAATCTGGTCGCCCACCGGGTAAACCGGATTCAGTGACGTCATCGGCTCCTGGAAGATCATCGAGATCTCCTGGCCGCGAATCTTGCGGATCCTGTCTCCGGTTGGGTCCAGGGCAGTGAGTTCGACGACCTCGCCCGCGCCTTCCACGGACCCGTTGGCGGAGTCCGGGGCGGCGGAGCCGGCGCGACCCGGTTTGGTGGCGGCCGCGCCGCCGCGCTTGCGACGTCCGGGCTTGAACAGAATGTCGCCGCTGACAATCCGACCGGGCCGTTCCACGATCCGCAGGATCGCGCGGGCCGTCACGCTCTTGCCACAACCGCTCTCGCCGACAATGCCGAGAACGCGGCCTCGGGGTACGTCGAAGCTCACGCCGTTGAGGGCGCTGACGGTTCCGAGCTGGGTGGGGAACTCCACCTGCAGATTCCGGATGCTGATGACACTGTCGCCCGCTATCTCCGCGTCAGGTGTGCTGATCGTTGCCTCGGTCATGGGGACCCCTGCCTGGTTGGTCGTTCCGGCCGTTGGTGTGGGAGGGGCATCAGCCATAGGGGTCCACCGCGTCGCGCACACCGTCACCCAGCAGCTGGTAGCAGGTCACCGCGAGGATCACCGCGAGCGCGGGGATGAGCATCCAGGGGTACTGGGTGACCACCTGGATCTTCTGTGCGTCCTGGAGAAGGACGCCCCAGCTGACCGCGGGGGGCAACATACCGATGCCCAGGAACGACAGGGACGTCTCGGCGATGATCGTGCCCGGAATCGCCAGCATGGTGACGACAACGAGGTGACTGACGGAGTTGGGGACCATGTGGGTGAGGATGATCCGTGAATGGCCGCTCCCCGCGGCTCGGGCCGCGGCGACGTAGTCGGATCCGGCGTACGCCATCACCTTGCCGCGCACCTGGCGGGCGAGGCCGGCCCAGGCGATCAGGGACAGCAGAATCGAGATGAGCAGATATCGGCGGGTCACTGACATATCTCGGGGCAGGACCGCCGCCATGGTCGCCCATAGAGGCAGTGTCGGCACCGAGAGAATGATCTCGATGACCCGCTGCACCAGATTGTCGACGATGCCGCCGAAGTAGCCGGAGATCGTGCCGATGACCGCGCCGAGAATGGTGGCGATGCCGACCCCGAAGAGTCCGATCGTCAGCGAGACCCGCGAGCCGGCGAGGGTACGGCTGAAGACGTCGCGCCCCTGGTCGTCACCACCCCAGAGGTAGAACTTCGTGCCCTTGCCGGCCGTAAGCAGGTGGGTCTTGGTGGGGATCAGTCCGAGCAACCGGTGTTCGTAACCCTGACCGAACCACTGGAGCTTGACCGCCTTGTTGCAGTCGGTGGTGTACTCCCAGGTGAAGGTCTCCTCATTGAGCTTCTGGCTCTGGCCACACAGCGCGAGCCCGCCCTTCCAGATGATCTTCGAGGGAGCGGCGTTGGCCATGTTGGAGTCGACCGCGTTCGGGTCGTTGGAGGCGAGGAACGGCGCGAAGATCGCGATGACGTACATCACGAGCAGAACGATCCCGCCACCTACGGCGAGCTTGCTCTGCTTGAACCTCCGCGCCATGAGGCGCCACTGAGGAATGTCGCCGACATCGCTGCCCTTTTCCAGCGGCGTGGCGGTCACATCGTGAGTTGGTTCCTGAACGATCGACATCAGTACGTCCCTCTCACTCCGCCGAACGCGCCCGGGGGTCGACCCAGGCCAGCGCGATATCGGCCAGCAGGTTGCCGATGACCAACAGCATGGACAGGAGCATCAGGACACTGCCCGCGAGATACATGTCCTGGTTGAGGAGTGCGTTCAGGAACAGCGGTCCGATGGTTGGCAGGTTGAGCACGATGCCGACGATCGCCTCGCCGCCGATGATGACTGGAAGCGTCGTGCCGAGCGCCATGATCAGCGGGTGGATCGCGTTACGGACCGCGTGCTTCCAGATCACCCTGCGCTCGAGCACACCCTTGGCGCGGGCCGTCTGGACGTACTGCTGGTTGAGCACGTCGAGCAGGTTGGCGCGCATGACGCGGGTGAGCCAGGCCGTGCTACTGGCCGAGATGACCAACATGGGAATCCACAGATGCTGGAGAAGGTCGACAACCTTACCGAAGCTCCACGGGGCGTCCTGGTACGGCACCGAGAACAGCCCGCCGATATCAGCGCCCATGAATCTCGCCGCCAGGACGAGCACGATGAGCGCGAGCAGGAACTCCGGAATCGCGACGCCAATGAACTGCAACAACGTGATGATGTAGTCGGGTAACGAATATCGATGGGTTGCCGAATACACACCTATGGGTACGGCGATGAGCCAGGCGAGGAGGGTCGCACCACCTGCCAGCATGACCGAGAAGCCGAGCCGGCCCCAGACGAGGTCGGCGACGGGCTGGCGGTTGGTGAACGACTGGCCGAAGTTGCCAGTGATGAAGCCACCGGAGTACTTCCCGTCCTGGAAGTCGCCGATGATCCACTTCTGGTACTTCACCAGCACCGGGTCGTTGATGCCGTAGCGCTTTTCGAGCGCGTCGATCTGGTCCTGGGAGACGTTGTTGCCGATGCTCCGCAACCGCTGGATCTCCGCGGTCAGCGCGTTACCAGGCGGTGCCTCGATGAGGACGAAGCTGACGATCGAAATGATGAACAACGTGAGAATCATGTAGAGGCATCGCCGGACAATGAACGCAAGCATCGCAGTGTCTCCCGGTCGGTCGAGCCAGCTCGCCTGGCTTTGCGAGCGGCGGGGCCGTTCGTGCGTTGGGGGGCCCGAGAGCCCCCCAACGCTGATGAACTCCTAGACCGTGTGCTGGTCGGGGTTCTCCCAGTAGAAGGTCTCCGGGTCATAAACCGCTGGCGTCGGGTGGATCCACGGGTTGGCAAAGCCTCCCAGCGCGAGGTTTTCCTTCCGCGGGATGTTCTTCAGCTCCTTCTTCGCCAGCACCACGCGTGGCGTGTTGGCGACCGTGCCCATGAAGAACGGACCATGCTCGATGTGGATCTTGATCATCTCCCAGACCAGCGCGTGCCGCTTCATCTCGTCCGGCTCGACCTTGGTCTGGTCGTAGAGCTTCCACAGCTGCTCGACTGGGCCGCCCTTCTCGGGCTCCATCCGAGGCGGAGTCCGCTTGTACGGGTCGACGTTGAGCTGCTTGCCCTCGTCGGGCGTACCGCGCACGTTGTACCACTGACCTTCGAGCGGGCAGTAACGCTCGGGCTCGATCGGCACCAGCCACTGCGGATAAACCAGGTGGTTGGGGCCGTCGCCGACCTCCCACGCGGTGTGGGACGTGAGCTTTCCGGCCTTCCAGCTGTCGGACCAACCGTCAGGTGCGACGGGGTTCTGCTTGGCGTTGATGCCAATCGCTTTCCAGTCGCGCTCGAGGTAGTTGTTCTTCTTCTTGTGCTCGTCGCTGGTGTCAGCGGGGTAGTCGAGGCGAACGGTCAGCTTCTGGCCGTTCGGGAACTCCCGCATCCCGTCGCCGTCCTTGTCGACGACGCCCAGCTCGTCGAGCAGCTTCTTGGCAGCCTCCGGGTCGTACTTGACGGCCATGTCGCGCCAGTCCTTGTAGACCTGCTTGCCCTCGTCGCTGGCGAGGTACTCCTTGGCCTTCGGGCTCAGCGTGCCGGTGGTCTGCTCACCGGTGTTGAAGTAGACCGCCTTCTGGATCTCGCTTCGGTTGACCGCCATCGACAGGGCCTTGCGGAACTTCGGCTCGCGGATGAGAGCGCGGAAGTTCTCGTCGGGGTGGTCGTAGTTGAAGAAGAAGATGGAGCCCGTGCCGGATCCACCGTCCCAGAGGACGACGTCCAGGCCCGACGTGCTTTCCGACTGCTTCATCGTCGAGATGTCGGGCAGGTCGACGGAGTAGAACGCACCGTGGACGTAGTCGAGCTTGCCCTGCGTCATCTGCAGCTTGCCGACCTGCTTGTCCTGGACGATCGACATCGTGAGGGTGTCGACGTAGGGCAGCTGGTCACCGTTGGGCATCACGCAGTAGTAAAACGGGTTGCGCTCCCAGCTGATGGTGCGCCCCTCCTTGAGGGACTTCAGCTTCCAGCCCGTCATCGTCGGGCACGCCGGCTCGCGGGAGTAGTCGACCTTACGCTCGAACAGCCCGCCCACCGCGGCCCAGTTCTTGGGCACCTTCTTGTTGTACTTCGGGTGGAACTGCTGGGCGTAGTGGCGCGGCACCATCCACTTGGGGCCGTTACCGACTGTGCCGTTGACCCACATGGCGAGGCGGTCGGCGGTCAGCGGAGCCGGCACGTCGAACTTCATGACGAGCGTGACCTCGTCAGGCGCTGTCAGCGTGGCCACCTTGCCGGTGCCGGACTTGCACTCGTCCGGGGGCACGTCGGTGTGGTCCTGGTTGAGGACGAGGTCCTCCCACCAGAACATGATGTCGGCGGTGGTCCAGGGCTCGCCGTCCGACCACTTGAGACCCTTGCGGAAGTGGAGTGTCCACTCCGAGGCGTCGTCGTTGGACTCCCAGCTCTCGACGAGTCCGGGGCCGATGTTGAGGCCGTCGTTGAGCCACCGAAGGAGCGAGTGGCCGTAGCTGTACTCCTTGTTGGAAGCAGCGATCGCGCCACCTGTCGCGACATCGCTGATCATCATGAGGTTGCCGCCGAACTTACCCGGCTTCACCCACTTGTGCGGGATGACGTAGGGGTTCTCGGGAAGGCGCTGCTCGATCGCCGGGAGCGACCCTGCCTTCACCTGCTCAGCCAGCATCGGAGACTCGTTGAACTTGGCCGGCTTGGTGAGCGGCTTGGTCTCCGAACCCTTGGGCGCGTCGCTCGGGCCGCCGCCGGGCTTCTTGGTGCTGCCTGGAGACGTCGGCGACTGTTCATTGCTGGAGCAGGCTCCGAGCATCACAGCGCCGGCGGTGGCGGCGGACGTGTAGAGAAAAGTCCGCCGTTTGAGTGTCGCCTTTTCACTCATCGATGTCTTGCCCTTTCCATCAACGGGCTTGGAGCTGCCATCAAGTACTCCCGGACGTCGCCGGCGAGTGCGAGGTGGGCGTGGACCCGACGGGGGACGCCCGTGGCAGGTCGTAACCCCACAGCTCCGAGTGAACTGGCACCACGCGACCCCACCGCGGAGACGAGTTGGACGCCCCGGTCACGTTGGTGCGGATACTTCGTCGCGCCGGGAGTGGCGACGACGCGGATAGACGGTGTCGCGACGCCGCAGCGGCCACGCGGGGTGGCTGGCCGCGAAGCCGGCGCCGTGACGGGTGTCATGCCCGGCTCACGAACGTAAGCGAGGTGCGACCCCGGAGCGATGCCCGTGGCTGGCGAGAAATGGCAAGGCTTCGCCCGAGAGCGCTCCTCCAGAGGCCCCGGCGGGTGGCTTGCGCTTGAATCGTCATCGTTTTGCGACCGTCTCGTTACCTGTTTCGGGCACCGTCATGCCGGGCCTCCGAGGCTGGGAAGCCCGTGCACAATTTCGGGCATGTTAATGCCGGGTAGGCCAACGTTCCAAGGCCCTGGATCAAGATAAATCAGAGTTGCACTAAGAGAACTACGGGGGGTCAGCGACATATCGCAATGCGTACCTGATTTGTGCGTACCTGAGCCCGAGGTTGACTTCTCGCAAGGGTCGGGGCGGCGCGACCCACCGAGTCCAGGTGGGTGGTTTACCTGAGCTGGTACCGATGCCATACTCGGCGGCCAACGCCCCGCGTGCCGGTCGCTGGCAGCGGGGACGCTTGTGTGTGCAGGGGAACGCCGCCAGGTGCGGTCACGGAAGGAGGGCGCGTCGAGCAGCACATGAGAGGGTCGCGAGGCAAGAGGGTCGGCGTACGAGAATGGCCAATCCCGGTCGCGGCCTGGAGAGGTCCCGGCTCGGGTCCGGAATTGCTGTCCGTCACCGTCGGAGGTCCGTGGACCCGCTGAAGGCCGCTGATGGGCGGGTGGCCGAGCGGCGGGCCGGCTAATTCTTGAGAATTCGCGCGCGCGTAAATTGGGGGCGTCGATTAATTGCCCTCATTCTTTGCGGAATTCAGGTGTTACGTTCAGGCAGGCGGCATCGCCTGATCCCGATCGGGAAAACCCGCTGGTTCGCTTTGATCGCGGTCGTGCCGCTCGGTTGAGGATTTCTCCTCCCGAGCACTCCTTAGCCCCCGGGTCCTCGCAACTCGACCTTGCGGGTGGGGCGCGGTGGTGAGACTGTACGACCGCATCGCCGATCATGATCCGGGGGCGCGCCGTAGCGATTAGGCTGCGGAGGGTGCAAAGACCACTCCTGACGCGGCTCGGCACGGTGCTGGCGATCCTTCTCGGCCTCACTCTGATCGCTACGACAGCGGGCCTGATAATGGGCGTACGCCGGTCCTTTCCGGAGTACGACGGCCGGGAGGTCCTGGCTGGCCTCGGCTCGCAGGCCTTGGTGCGCAGAGACGCGTCCGGTGTCCCACAGATATCCGCGGGCAGTCCCGAGGATCTTTTCCGGGCGCAGGGCTACGTCCATGCCCAGGATCGCTTCTATGAGATGGACTTCGGTCGCCACCTGACCAGCGGCCGGCTGGCCGAGTGGTTCGGTCCGAGCATGGTCGAGACCGATGCGTTCGTGCGCACCCTCGGGTGGCGCCGGGTCGCCTCGCAGGAGTACCCCCGCCTTTCGGCGCAGACGCGGAGCTACCTGCAGGCGTACGCCGACGGTGTGAACGCCTACCTCGCCACCCACAGCGGTTCGCGGCTCTCGGTGGAGTACACCATGGGGCTGCTCGGCCCGGACGACCGCCCAGAACCCTGGACTCCGGTGGACTCACTCGCCTGGTTGAAGGCGATGGCGTGGAATCTGCGCGGCAACATGGACGACGAGATCGCCCGCGCGCTCACCTCCACGAAGGTCCCGGCCACCCGGGTCGCCGACCTCTATCCCGCCTATCCGTTCGACCGGCACCCGCCGATCGTCACCAGGCTGGCCACGGCCGGTGCGGATGCGGGACGACAGAACCGCCGGGCCGTGTTTCCCGAGGGGACCACGCAGGCCCTTCGCCAGGTCCAGCGGCTCCTCGACACCATCCCGTCCCCGCGTGGCCTCGGTGAGGGGGACGGCATCGGCTCCAACTCCTGGGTCGTGGCTGGCTCGCGCACCACCACGGGCAAGCCGATGCTGGCGAACGACCCGCACCTGTCGCCGCAGATGCCGTCCATCTGGTACCAGCAGGGCCTGCACTGCAAGGACCCCTCGACGGACTGCCAATACGACGTTGCGGGCTTCGGCTTCGCCGGCGTACCCGGCATCGTCATCGGGCACAACACCCGGATCGCGTGGGGTTTCACCAACCTCGGCCCGGACGTCATGGACCTCTACGTCGAACGCCTGGACGGCGATACCTACATGTACGACGGCAGCCGGCTCCCGCTGTCGAGCCGGCGGGAGATCATCCAGGTCAAGGACCAGCCCTCGGTCGAGATCGTCGTACGCTCCACCCGGCACGGACCGTTGCTGTCTGACGTGGATCCGCAGCTGCGGGCAGCGGTGACGGGTGCGGCGACCGGCCGCGAGGCGCGGGCCGGCGGCTGGAAGGCCGGTGTGTCGCTGCGCTGGACGGCTCTGGACGCCGGCACCACCGCTGAGGCGATCTTCGACCTCAACACCGCGCGGAACTGGTCGGAGTTCCGGGCGGCGGCCGCGAGGTTCGAGGTGCCCGCACAGAATCTGGTGTACGCCGACGTGGACGGACACATTGGTTACCAGGCACCCGGCCGGATCCCGATCCGGCGCGGGAGTACGGGCGAGTGGCCGGTGCCTGGATGGTCCAGCAGGTTCGAATGGACCGGGTGGGTGCCGTTCGACCAGCTCCCGTCGGCGTTCGACCCGTCGGAGGGCTACATCGTCACGGCCAACCAGGCGGTCGCGCCACCGTCGTACCCCTATCGCCTGGCCGATCACTGGTCGTACGGCTACCGCAGTGACCGGATCACGGACCTGATCCGTGCGCAAGGCAAGCTTGACGTCGCGGCGATGGAGCGGATCCAGCTCGACACGTACAACGCCAACGCGGCCTTCCTCGTGCCGCATCTTCGCCGGATCAAGGTGGATGCCTTCACCGCGGAGGGGCAAGCACTCCTTGACGGCTGGGACTTCACCCAGGGCGTGGATTCGGCACCGGCCGCGTACTTCAACGCCGTCTGGAAGAACCTCCTCGCCGCGACGTTCCACGACCAGATCCCCAAGGATGCCTGGCCGAGCGGCGGCGACCGGTGGTACGAGGTCGTCCGAGATCTGATGAAGGACCCCAGGAACCTGTGGTGGGACGACGTCAGGACCAAGGGCGTGCGCGAGGACCGCGACACGATCCTGCGTCAGGCGATGGTCGAGGCGCGTAAGGAGCTCACCCGGCTGCTGGCGAAGGACCCGAAGCGCTGGCGCTGGGGGAAGCTGCACAAGCTGGAGCTGGTCAACCAGTCGTTCGGGCAGAGTGACATCGGGCCGCTGGAACGCCTCTTCAACCGCGGACCGTACGAGCTCCCGGGCGGCACTGACGCGGTGCTCGCCACGAGCTGGAACGCCGCTTCCGGAGGTTATGACGTGACCGCCGTCCCGAGCATGCGGATGGTGGTCGACCTCGCCGACTTCGACCGGTCCCGTTGGGTCAACGTCGCCGGGGTGTCGGGCCATCCGGGGTCAGATCACTACAACGACCAGACCGAGGCATGGAGCCGTGGCCGGACCATGCGCTGGCCGTTCAGGCCCGCGGCGGTCGAACGCGCGACCGAGAACACCCTGACCCTCGTCCCGTAACGGTACGCCCTCGGCGAAGTTGATCAACGGTCCCGAAGTCGGACGCTTGGCGTGTGGCATGTCCGATTCGGAGACCGTTGATCAACTTCGCTTGCCGTACGTGTGCCCGTTTTCTGTCCACAGGGGACCGTACGGCGGGTTTGTCCCCAGGTCTGTGCGCGGGAGCTCGCGGGACCGAGCGGACGGGCGATCCTCGGCGCATGAAGAAGGCTGTGATCCGCCGAAGCCCGCGCCAGGCGGACGTTGACCTCATCCGGCTCGCTCATCGCCAGCATGGCGTGATCACGCGGAGCGATGCGCTGGCGCGCGGTCTCTCACCCGCTGACCTGATTCGGCTCACGGCTGAGCGCCGGTGGGTTGAGCGACATCCCGGTATTTTCCTTGCCGCCACGCAACCCTCCACCACCGCGTCTGAGTGCCAAGCCGCGCTGCTGGCAGTCGGGGGTGACTGCGCGCTCGCGGGTGCCTCGGCTGCCTGGGTGTGGACACTGCCTGGCTCCGAGCGGGTGGATTACCCCGAGCTGGTGGTTCCGGGGAACCGTCGGTTCACTCATCTCGCGTACGTGCGGGTGCGACGGGTGGCGGTCACAGCGTTCAGATCCGTCGTACGAAGAGGCTGGCCGGTCACGCCACTCGAGGTCACGGTGCGGGATCTTGCGGCACATCTGACACGTCGCGATCTTCGCGCGCTGGTTCAGCATCTGGTGTTGGAGCAGCGCACCACGCTGGAGCGTCTGTCGGGAGTGCTGGGTCGCGGTCTCTCCGGTTCGGCTGCCCTTCGACAGATCCTGGAGGAGGTCGATCCGGCATTCCAATCGGTGTGGGAGCGCCGCCTCCACGACGCCCTGGTGAGGCGAGGATTGCGCCCGCGACCCCAGCTGTCGTTGGTCGCTCCGTCAGGTCGGCGGTGCTACCTCGATCTCGGTTTTCCCGAGGTTCGGTTGGGCGTCGAGATCGATGGTTTCCTCACCCACATGCGTCGCTTCGCCATCGGCCGCCGGCGGGCCAACGCCGTGACCCTGGAACTCGGGTGGGAACTGGCGCAGTACGCCGTGGAGGATCTAGCGGAACGTCTCGACGAGGTGGCAGACGAGATCGTGGCCTATGTGCTTGCTCGCAAGGAGCGGCTGCCGGCGCCCGAAGTTGATCAACGGTCCCGAAATCGGACGCCCACCGCTGCGAGTCTCCGAATTGCCCGCCGTTGATCAACTTCGCGCCTAGCCGGCTTGGCGCTCACGGCGCGGGGAAGCGGACCAACCCGGAGGGGAGGGCCGCCGCCCTGACCCGCCAGTCGTACCGATCACTCGGGATCGGCCCCTCGAGCAGTTCGCCCTCGTGGAGGAGCACACAGCTGAACGCTTCGGGAGCGATCCGGGGAAGCACCCGGTCGTAGCTGCCGCCGCCGCGACCGAGCCGCATTCCGGTGCGATCGGCGGCCACACCGGGAAGCAGCACGGCGTCGGCGGTCGCGACGGCCTGCGGACCGAGGCGGCCGCCGGTGGGTTCGAGGAGTCCGAGTGGTGCGCTGACCAGATCGCCCGGGCCCGTATAGACGGCCCAGTCGAGATCGAAGTCCCGCTCCAGGACGGGAAGGAGGACCCGGATTCCGCGCCGTTGGAGCGCGTCGAGCAGCAGGCCGGTGCCGGGTTCGGTGCCGACGCCGACGTACGCGGCGACCACCGCGGCCCGGCTCACCTCGGGCACGCTGAGCAGCACGTCACACAATGCGACCGCCGCGGCGTGAAGGTCTTCTGGCCGCAGCTTGCTTCGCTGGAGAAGTATCCGCCGGCGCAGGCGTTGCTTCTCCTCGTGGACGTCCCGTGGTTCGAAGCGCGGACTCCGCATGGTCCGTTATCTTCTCTCAACCTTCGCGGGGAGCGGGCGGGTTCCAGGAGATGGCACGGTCAAGTTGACGTTCCGTATGCAAAATCGTCGGCGGAGCGACCGATCGTGAGCAATCCCTCCGAGTCAGCGTCTACATTGAGTGACCTGTCCGTCTTTGCCCGCAGTATCCGGACCCGTGCCGCATGTCACCTACTAGGGTCGGCGCATGGGCCATTCCGGTGCACACGATTCCATCGTCCGCAAGGCAGTGATCCCGGCGGCGGGCCTCGGCACGCGCTTCCTGCCCGCCACGAAGGCGACGCCCAAGGAGATGCTTCCGGTCGTCGACAAGCCAGCGATCCAGTACGTCGTGGAGGAGGCCGTCGCGGCCGGCCTCAGCGACGTTCTGATGGTCACCGGCCGGGGCAAGAGGCCGCTCGAGGACCACTTCGACCGTGCGTACGAGCTGGAGGAGGCGCTCCGCGAGAAGGGGGACAGCGAGCGGCTGGCCGAGGTCCAACGCTCCAGCGAGCTGGCAGACGTCCACTACGTACGCCAGGGTGTGCCCAAGGGTCTTGGCCACGCGGTGCTGTGCGCCGCGCCGCACGTCGGCCCCGCGCCGTTCGCGGTCCTGCTCGGCGACGACCTGATCGACGAGCGTGACCCGCTCCTCCCCGCCATGATCGAGGTCCAGAAGGCGAAGGGCGGCAGCGTCGTCGCGCTGATCGAGGTCGACCCGGCACAGGTGCACCTCTACGGTTGTGCCGCGGTCGAGCCGTCCGACCAGGAAGGCGTCGTGCGGGTCACTGACCTGGTGGAGAAGCCGGACGCCGCCGACGCGCCGAGCAACCTCGCGATCATCGGCCGGTATGTGCTCGCACCCGAGGTGTTCGACGTCCTCCGGGACACCCCGCCGGGGCGCGGTGGAGAGATCCAGCTGACCGACGCTCTCCGGACGCTCGCCGGTCGGTCCAGGGACGAGGGCGGGCCCGTGCACGGCGTACTCTTCCGTGGGCGAAGGTACGACACTGGAGACAAGGCCGACTACCTCCGGACGATCGTGCGGCTGGCCTGCGACCGGGACGACCTCGGCCCGGAGTTCCTGGCGTGGCTGCGCCAGTTCGTAGCGGCACGCAGCGTCGCCGAAAACAGCGCGGTACGAGAGGCCACCGGGTGAAGACGGTTGAGGAACATCTGGGGACGGTCCTTTCCGGCGTCCGTGAGCTGCCGCCGTTCCAGCAGCAGTTGATGGACGCGCACGGCAGCGCACTGTGCGAGGACGTCGTGGCCGGGTTCGACCTCCCGTTGTTCGACAACTCCGCGATGGACGGGTACGCCGTCCGCTTCGAGGACGTCGCGTCGGCGACCGAGACGAATCCGGTCGTGCTGCCGGTGGTGGGTGACGTTCCGGCCGGGGGTACCGAAACCCACGCGCTCGCGCCCGGGCTCGCCCTGCGGATCATGACCGGCGCGCCGATCCCGCACGGCGCCGACACGGTGATCCCGGTCGAGTGGACCGACGGCGGCGTCGCCAAGGTGGCGATCAACCACGCGCCCGGCGACAACCGCTTCATCCGCCGCCGTGGTGAAGACGTCGTCGCCGGCCAGTTGCTGGTGCGGGCGGGTACGCACCTGGACGCCAAGCAGCTCGCGGTGCTCGCCTCGGTGGGACGGGACGAGGTGTGGGTACGCCCGCGCCCCCGGGTGGTGGTGCTGTCCACCGGGTCGGAGCTGCGCGAGCCGGGCGAGCAGCTGGGCGAGGGCACGATCTATGACGCCAACAGCTTCGCGCTCGCGGCGGCCGCCCGTGAGGCTGGCGCGATCGCGTACCGAGTGGGCGTGGTTCCCGACGACGAGCGGGAGTTCATTCGTGTGCTGGAGGACCAGCTGGTCCGGGCCGACGTGGTGGTGACCAGCGGCGGCGTGAGCGTCGGAGCGTACGACATCGTGAAGCAGGTGCTGAGCCGTCTCGGCACGGTGGAGTTCACCCAGGTGGCGATGCAGCCGGGCATGCCGCAGGGCTTCGGCGTGGTCGGCGAGGACAGCACTCCGATCTTCACGTTACCGGGCAATCCGGTCAGCGCGTACGTCTCGTTTCAGGTCTTCGTCCTGCCGGCCATCCGCAAGATGCTGGGCGTGACGCCGTACATCCTGCCGACGGTGATGGCGACGGCCACGAGCGGCTGGCGGTCGTCGGTGGGTCGCCGGCAGTACGCCCGCGTGGAGTACGCCGTCGGCGAGGACGGCCGGGCGCGGGTGACCCCGGTCAGCGGGCCCGGCTCCCACCTGGTGGCGGGGCTCGCCCGGGCGAACGCGCTGGCTGTCATACCCGAGGGTGTGCATGAGGTGCCAGAAGGCGCGACGCTGGAAGTGATGGTTCTCGACAGCTGAGCAGCTGAGCAGCCGCGACCCTCACATACCCGACAGCGGAGAAAGAAGGCGGGCGATGCCCGAAGAGGCGGCGCGGGAAGCGCCTGGTGTCGCACGGGGACGCGGGCTCACCCACCTCGACGAGACAGGTGCGGCCCGGATGGTGGACGTGTCGGCGAAGCCGACCAGCGCGCGGGCGGCCCGGGCGAGCGGACGGGTCCTCGTCTCACCCGAGGTGGTGGAGCTGCTCCGGGGGCGCGGTATGCCCAAGGGGGACGCGCTGGGCGTGGCGCGGATCGCCGGGATCATGGGAGCGAAGCGAACCCCCGATCTGGTGCCGCTCTGCCACCCGATCGCCATCACGGGCGTCGACGTGGAGCTCGCGGTCGCCGACGACGCCGTGACGATCGCGGCCACGGTCCGAACCACCGACCGGACCGGGGTCGAGATGGAGGCGTTGACGGCTGTCACGACCGCGGCGCTCGCGGTGGTCGACATGGTCAAGGCCGTCGACCCCGCCGCGGTCATCAGTGACATACGCGTGGACGAGAAGACCGGCGGCAAGTCGGGCGACTGGCGGCGGGCATGAGAGCCGTGGTGGTCACCGTGTCCAACCGGGCAGCAGCGGGGATTTACAGCGACCGGGCGGGTCCGATCCTCGTCGAAGGGTTGCGCGGCCTCGGGTTCGAGGTCGACGGGCCGGTCGTGGTGCCCGATGGCGAGCCGGTCGTGAAGGAGCTGCGGGAGGCGATTTCTGTGGCGTACGACGTCGTCCTCACCACTGGGGGTACCGGCCTGAGTCCGAACGACCTGACGCCGGAGATGACCAGTCGGGTCCTGGACCGTGAGGTTCCGGGGATAGCGGAGGCGATTCGGGCGTACGGTGTCGCCCACGGTGTGCCCTCCGCGGTGCTGTCGCGTGGGCTCGCCGGACTCGCTGGAGGCACGCTCATCGTCAACCTCCCCGGCTCGACGGGCGGGGCGCGCGACGGGATGGCGGTGCTCGAGCAGGTGCTTGTGCACGCCGTGGAGCAGGTTCACGGTGGTGATCACCCAGGAGGTGCCTCCTGACCAGGGGCTGGCCGGTACGACTTTCCGAGGGCCCGGTCGGGCTGCGGCCGATCCGGGTTCGGGATGCTCGGGCGTGGCGTGAGGTCCGCGCCCGAAACTCCGCCTGGCTGCAGCCGTGGGAGGCGACGCCGCCCGCCGGGACCGACCCGCGACCCCGGAGCTTCGGCGCCATGGTGCGGCTGTTGCGGGCCCAGGCGCGGGCGGGTTTGTGCCTGCCGTTCGTCGTGACATACACCGAGCCGACGGGAAGGGCGGGTTCAGTCGGTGGTGTCGAGCGGTTGGTCGGGCAGTTGACGGTCAGCGGGATCACGCTGGGCTCGGCGCGCTGGGCGCAGATCGGCTACTGGATGGACCAGGCGTACGCCGGGCGCGGCATCATGCCGACCGCGGTGGCGTTGGCGACCGACCACTGCTTCTTCGTCCTCGGGCTGCACCGGATCGAGGTCAATATCCGGCCCGAGAACGCCGCCAGCCTCCGGGTCGTCGAGAAGCTCGGGTTCCGTCGGGAAGGACTCCGGCCGCGCTATCTCCATATCGACGGGGACTGGCGCGACCATCTGGCGTTCGCGCTCAATTCCGAAGAGGTACCCGAGGGACTGCTCGCCCGGTGGCGGCGGAGCCAGGCGTTCGGGCAGCAGCGGCGGGGGAGTTCTGCCTCGCCTGGATGACGCATCGCCGAACTGCCCTGTATGGCACAGAACGCAGCGGCTAGATGACGTACCGCAACATCAGGTTGACAGCCCTGATCAGGAAATCGGGTGCCGCTCTGACGACACACCGGATGACCTGCGCCATAAAGCTGTGAACCTTGCGTACTTTCGTACCCGTGGGTACAGGCCTGATCTACGCGGCGATCGTCGCGGCCTGGGCTGCCTACCTCGTCCCCCTGTGGCTTCGCCGGTACGACGAGGCGGCCACGGCGCGATCGATGGACCGCTTCTCGACCGCTGTGCGGGTGCTGGCGCGCCGTCCGCACGAGGGTGACGATGCCGGAGAGCAGTACGACGAGGACGTCGTGACCGCGACCCATGATGACGGTGAGGTCGCTGGCGTTGCGCCGCGGGTCCTGCCGCGTGCTTCGGCGGCGGTGCGGCGCCGGCGGGTTCTGGTGGTGCTCCTGGCCCTCGCGACTGTTGTCGCGATGCTGGCCGCTCTCGAACTCGTTCCGTGGTGGGCGCTGGGCATCCCCGGTGGGATCGTGCTCACCTTCCTGATGATCTCCACGTCGGTCGCACGGGGCGAACGCCGGCGGGCGGTTGCTGCTCGGCGGGCCAGGCGTACGAGCGGTGTGACGGGGACCTCGCGGCAGGCGGCGCCTGCCAGGTCCGGCGCGGCTGAGTCGGGGACGGCGGGCTCGATGGCGCCGGGCTCGGCGACGGGCGACGGCGCAGGCGACGGTGCGGGCGAGGAGAAGATCATCTGGGCGGTCCTGCCTGACCGCGACGAGGACCAGTCCTCCGACCGCGCCGGGAACGAAGAGCTGTGGGATCCGGTCGAGGTCCCGCTGCCGACGTACGTCAACAAGGCCAAGGCGACCCGCACGGTCCGCACGGTGGAGATCGGCGAACCCGGCACCTGGACGCCCGGGCACAGCGCGGAGTCGGAGCAGGAACTCGATCCGGAGGCCCCGCGGGTGCTGCTGGACGAGACGGTGGGCACCGACGCCGTGGCGAGCGACTCCTATGACGACGACGCCGCGATGCCCGAGCAGGAGCACCGCCGGGCCGTCGGCGACTGAACGTCCACTGCCCTGCTGCCGGTCCCGCTTGCCCCCGTAGTTCCGTTCTCGTTGCTATTGGTTTTGGGCCGGGGGCACCTTTGTACGGCTCTATTGGCCAAGGGTGCCCCCGACCCAAAACCGGATCACCAGGAGTCCGGCAATCCGGACGGCGCCGACACGGCCGTGCACGGGCGGGCTCCGCGTCGATCTGGGCGGTCAGCGTGCTATCGTCTTCGACGGTCGGCGCCGGGTGGTTCCACGGCGGCGGCACCCATTTGGGGCTGTAGCGCAGTCCGGTAGCGCACCTCGTTCGCATCGAGGGGGTCAGGGGTTCAAATCCCCTCAGCTCCACAGATCGAGCAAAAAGGAAAAGGGCCTCTCACCTGCTAAAACACCAGGTGAGAGGCCCTTTTTCATGAGGCTCGGTGTCCGGCTGTAGACGGCTCTAACCGGCCTTTTCCGGCTGTCTGTGCCCCATACGTGCCCCGGATCAGGTCGGGCGGAGTGCGGCGGGGACGCGGCGTTGACGGGCCTCGTACTGTCCAACCAGGAACTTGGCGTAGATCTTGAACGGCGCGCCCACCCCTGTGCCCTTCACTCGAAACATGCCGATCTCTGGGTTGCTGGTTCAGGCTCTATGGAGTCAAGACGCCGCTGACGCGGGCGCTCGCCGGCCGCCCTTGCGGGCGGCCCTGGGGGGCCGTCCTCGGACGGCCAGCGTCCAGCGCGGGACTTGCACTCATCGAAGACCTCAGAGGGCTCCGCCCCGAACCCCAGACCTCACTCCGGGAGAGGAGCCCCCCACCGCCTAGGGTGGCGGCATGCCACGCGGGCCAGTCACCTTGGAGATCTCGGGCCGCTCTAGTCGTCTCGGAGCCGCCTCGCCATCCTTCACCAAGGCGAACCAGGCATGGTGCTCGCCAGCTTTGGCGCCGAGGACGATCATGGCGTCCGGCGCGAGCACCCGCACGGCCTCCTCGCCAGGAGCGAACAGCACGGCGTAGGGCGATGGTCTGCGCCGAATCCGTCGAGGAACTCCCTGATCGCCCGCTTGGACTTGAGCACGTGCCGAGTCGCGTGTTGCCCGTGCTGGGCAATGATCGCGAGCTCGCGTTCGAGTTTCGTGCGCCGGACCCGCCAGATGGCCGGGATCAGGCGCCATTCATCGCGCAACCGTTGCCAGGCCGAGTACTCACATCCTTCTGGTAGCTGGCCCGGCTTTCGGAAGCCGCGCAGGAACGCTCGTCCCGCGCACCGCCACCACGGCGTGGCGAGGACCACCACGGTGTCGGCGCGTTCGAGACGGAGATCGAGCGTCTCCGTGTAGTTGCCATCGGCGATCCACGCGTCACCCGCAAGGACGCGACGTTGCTTCTCGCGCCATTCGGCTTCCGACGGTTCAACCCAGCCGGGCTTCCAGAACTGGATGTCGAGATGAATGAGGGGCAAGCCGGACCTGGCCTCAAGCGCGTGTGAGAACGTGGATTTCCCGGACCCGGACAGCCCAGTGACGATGATGCTGCGTCCTGGCTCCGCCGGGGCATCGTTCATCGACACGACTCCTTCTCACGTTGGTCATCGTGACCCTCGGCTGACCAGAACCGCTCCAACCGTCAGGCCCGGGCGGCACCTACGACGATGCTCAGCGACGGGCCACAAAGACGTACTCGGAGCTGTGGTCATCGAGCGGTTCCCCGGCGAATCCGCCATAGAGAGCTTCGAGCTGCAGGCCAGCGACGTCGAGGAGACCCAGCCATTCGTTCTTCGTTGCCCACCACAGCGAACTGGTTCCGCCATCGTCCAGGGCGATGTCCACTCGGTTGTCGCCAACGCTGTAGTGGGTCGTGTGCGGCAGCGGTGCGTCGCCGTGCTGGCCGTCGATGGCGGATGCGACGTGATGGTCAAAGGTGAAGGCGTTCCAGGCGAAGCGGCCGCCCGGCCGAAGCGATGCCGCGATCCGCTCAAAGCAGCGACGGCGGTCAGCCCAGGTGGGCAGATGCAGAAGGGACCGGCCGGGGCAGTAGATCAGGGCGGCAGCCTCATCGAGTTGGAACTCCCGCATGTCTCCTTCGCGCAGGTCAAGTTCGACCCCCACCTCAGATGCGCGGATTCGAGCCTGCGCGAGCATCGCGGGCGAAGCGTCGATCCCTATGACGCGCTTGCCCGTTGTCAGTGCGACCGGGATCGCGACCCGTCCATCCCCAACTGCAAGCTCGACTAGTGGCCCGTCAGCATCACGGGCAAGCCCGACGTAGAACGGGACGTCAGCAGTGACGCTCTCGGTCCAGTCCGCGTATCTGTCCGCCCAGGCGTCGTACCAGTTCGACATGGCCCAGCAGCCTACGCACGAAGCTGGAAACCCTCGACCTGATTTCGTACGGGACCCGTTCTCGCGCACGACCGAGCCCAGGTGATCACGACCGAGAAGGTCGATTGGCGACTGCCCCTTGCAGCTCGAGACCTTCCTCCCTCAAGGTGCTCAGCCAGCGCGAGGGGGACTGCCCCAATCGCGGACCACCCGGAGGAGCCCATGACGAAGACCGCGACCACCTCCCAGATGCCCGACCTAGACTCGTAATGCCTCGCTCGCCCTGACCCCAGCGTGACCCCAACGACCTGCAACGCCCGACGACGCCGAGCACCTGGTCGACGACCTGCGGAGCACGGACGAGCATGTCGTGAGCACGGTGCCCGTTCCTACGGATAGGAAGGTCGGCGTGCCCGCCACGTGCTCGATCGTGCGGACCGACGCGGCGAATCTCGGTCACTCACGGTCGAGTAGCCGGCGCAGGGAGGGGGCAGCTCACCCAGGCGTACCGCCCGCGTGACGCGATCCGCCGTACGTGGCACATCTTCCAAGCTGGTTCTGCGTGCGAAGGCCAGCAACTGGAGGCACCGACGCTCCGTCTCAGTTCCCGTCTCATTCATCCCCTTCGCTGCGGCTCGGCCTGGACTAAAGCCGTTGTGCAAAAGCGTGAGGCTCCTTACCGTGTGGGCCAACCAACCGATGGAGGAGTCGCTTTGCGACCAGCCGAGTATCTCGATGGAGCAGTCGACAGCGTGGTCACCGCGCTCCGGCCGGGAACAGACCAGGACTGGCAGATCCCGGCCGGGACTCTGGACTGGACCTGCCGGGTCACTGCGGAGCATGCCGCGCACTGCATGCAGGCGTACGCGATGCAGCGCGCCAGCAGATGAATTAGAGCGGCTACTGAACGACCCGCCTCAGCGCTGACATTCTCCGAACGAGACACCCACAATAATGGCCCTATTCATATAATTCCAGCGAGGCCGAACTGACCTACGACCAGATAGACATGCGCATAAGTACTCTGTTGTCGATGCAGAGAGCCCTATGGGGCATGGTAACCCCGGAACTGCGTGGCGTTGCGGTGTCGTGGGATCGGAATTACATCAAGGCGAGATTCCTATACGACATGGAAGACGTGGATGAGGATGTCGAGAAGATAGTCTCGGAGGTTGAGACCGAGGTTTTGGCGGACTTCGACAAAAGTCTCACCACTGAATTCCTGGCTCAGGCCACTCCAATGCCGATCGCTCTACGTGCAGATGATAGCGAATGGTGGGCATATATACGGCGGGAATGAATGGACGAGGCGAACATTCTGGCCGACTGGGCAGATGAACTCGGTCTGTCAGGCCACCGCAGGGGCACGTCCGAACAGCACCGGCTCTCGACGCGTGGATGAGGAGACCGTCGGCCAGCGACTACGGCTCACACCACTCGCCAAGATTTACCACTTCGGGTGCGCGTGCATTCCTGCATGAGCCTCCATGCATGGTCCACCATCAACACGAATCGTGGACGATTCCAACGAACTCGCGCATGGTCACCATTCGGTCGGGCAGGCCCTCTTCCCGAGGGTTCTGTATGAACACTTGACCAGGCGCAAGACGAGCTACGGTGCTGAGTCGAAACTCCACATCACCCGTGCTGTAGTAGCCGAGGAAGCGTCGCCCTCCGCCGCCGGCGCTTTAAGTGATGTTCCTCTGAAAACTCGGTGCGCTGCCTTCGAGCCTCCACCCGTCTCGTGGGTCGTCCGCACGGAAGGACGCGAGCTGTCCCGAGAGGCGCGGTGCTTGATAGGAGGCGTCAACGACCGCGCTCAACAAGCGCGCGGGGGCCCGTCCTCCTCGTTCGCCAGTCTTCGGGCGGCTATCGCCGTTACCTCGTGATGATCTTCGATCGCCCTTGACCCGCTCCGTTCCACCCGATGATGGCTTGGGACGAGGAGGACGTGGGAAAGCGTCCGTGGGGCAGCCAGACGGCGACGACGACACGGAGGAACGTGAGGGCGGCGTCTCGTAAAGCTGAGGACGCGGACGAGACGCGCGGTGAGCGAGCCAGCACTCCTCGTCCCTTGCGCTGGCCTTCGAAGTAAGCGAAGCCGCTAGTCCGCTTCGTTACCCCGCTGTGTCTCGCGGAAGCCTCGACTGAGGTAGTTCGGGATGGTGTGCGGATGCTCATCAGGAACAGTCCACAACCACACTCGGGTGGTTGACCTTCCCTCCGAAGAGGGTGTCTTCCAAGCCAGACGCGTCAAACGGGAGAGGAAGTCTCCGCCGATGCCGCGGCCTTGGAAGGAGGGGATCACACCGATAACAACGATGGCGACATGGCCGTTGCCCTGCCAGCCGATCTCAGCGAACCCAACAGGTTGTTCGCCGATCTTGGCTATCCAGGTGCGGATATGCGGAGGGCTCAGTTCCCCGGCCCACCGCTCGGGCGACCACCCGCTTCGGCCGCTGTCCTCCCAGATCTCGTTGTACAGCCTGCAGATCGTGGGGGCAGCCGACGCGGACACCTCATCGAGGACAAGCTCCGGAACTTCGGGTGCGGCGCGCAATTGCTTTGGATCGGTGATCTCCAGGTAGACGCCGGTTCGGTCCATAGCCGGGCACGGTAGTGGTGGCGCGTTAGTGGTGCCACAGGATATCGCCGGCGGCCCTGAGTACCCCCACGCTGACCCCAACGAGCTGCAACACCGGGCGACGATGAGCACCAGGTCGCCGACCTCCCGAGCGCCGACGAGCAGCTCGTGATCACGATGCCCATACGGATATGAAGGTCGACGCGCCCTCCGCGTGCCCCAAGTGAAGCCCCCAGACGAGGAAGCCGGCGATGACGGCGCTGATATTGCTTCGACGCGATTGCTAGCCTCCGGAGATGCCGACGTCCACACCCGTGCTGATGAGACTGAACGTGACGATTCGCGACATGCGCGACGGTGACCTATCAGGGATGGGATGGTCCGGTACGCCAGGGCACGTGAAGCAGCTTGTCGACCAGCTGGCTCGGGCGCGGGCCGGTATGGCGGATTACCTCGTCGCCTGTCTGCCGTCCGGTCAAGTGATCGGCAAGGGTGGTGTCGACTACGAGCCCGTTCCCGGCGCCGGGGCGTTATGGCAGTTCGCCGTGCTCGAGCCCTTGCAATCGTGCGGCATCGGCTCGGCACTGATCCGTGAGTGCGAGCGCCGTATCCAAGGCCGCGGGCTGCGCTGGGCCGGCCCACGCAGCGACCTGCGTCGGGTCGACCCCGCCGCTGAGCCAGGTCGACCTCCGGGTCGCTGCCAGATCCTCGCAGCGATCCCTCGGCGGTCAGCTCGTGACGTACGGGATCGGTGTCGAGATTTCCCGGCGCCTACGCCTGGTCGAAGCCGAGTAGCTCGGCGACCGCGGGCGGGCTGGGGCCTGTCCTGCCAATGCGTCGGAAATCATTGACGTGTCGGAAACTTCCGACGTATTTTGGGTGGGTGCCCCAAGAAGACGTGTTCCTCGCGCTGGCCAACCCGGTCCGCCGCCGGCTGCTGCAGCTACTCACGGAGGGTCCACGAACGGCCGGCGAACTCGCCGACCAGTTCGAGCTGAGCCGGCCTGCGGTCGCCGAGCACCTGCAGGTGCTCCGACACGCCGCACTCGTACGCGACGAACCCAAGGGCCGGCATCGGCACTACTACCTGACCGCAGAGCCACTCGCCCAGGTCGGCGACTGGCTCCACCCGTTCGAACGATTCTGGCGCCAACGGCTGCGCTCGCTCGCTGACGTCGCCGAGGAGGACCAATGACCGCAACCAGCACCGACACCATCGCTATCGACCAGTTCATCGACGCCCCACCGAGCAAGGTCTGGCGCACGCTCACCGAGCCCGAACTGCACGCCCGCTGGTGGGTGCCCGGCGACATCGCCGCCATCGTCGGCCACCGCTTCCACCTCCAGATGCCCGGCTGGGGATCGGTTCCCTGTGAAGTGCTCGAGGTCACCCCCGAACAGAAGCTCGTCTACACCTTCAACGAGACCTGGACGCTGACCTGGCGTCTCGCCGCCGAAGGTCACGGCACTCGCCTGTTCTTCGAGCACAGCGGATTCGACTTCGACCAGAAGTCCGAAAGGGATGCCTTCGACCGCATGGGCCCCGGATGGCGGAACCGGGTGCTGCCGCAGCTCGCACAGACCGCCATCCAACTCAGTCAGTGAGGTGTCAACCCGGGCTGGCTCCGCCCAGGAGCGGAGCCAGCGGTGGTACCCGCGAGGGCAGCTACGAGGGGTGGGTAGCAGCGAGGTAGGCCGCGTTCAGGCGCTCGCGAACGCTCGGTGATTACGCTGGGGATTTGGGGCCAAGGTGCGAGTGGCGAAGCTCGGTCATGATCTCTTGCCATAGCGCGGGGCCGCCTTGTTCGAGCAGCTCGGCGCCCGCGCGCAGCGTCGGGTTCGTGGGCCGGTGGCGAGATCCCCAGCTGCCGAGTTGCGCGAACACGGGTACGAGTTGGATCGCGGGTTCGGTCAGGCTGTAGCCAGCTCGCTGGCCGGGTCGCGTGTCCTCTCGGGTAAGCAACCCCAGAGCGACGAGCTTCTTGAGTCGGTCCGCGAGAATATTCGAGGCGATGCCCTCGAGTGAGCCGGCGTATAGCTCTCGGAAGTAGCGCTTATCTCCGAAGATGATGTCGCGGAGCACGATCAGGGTCCAGCGATCGCCGAACACCTCGACCGCCGCGTTGATCGGGCACCCCGACCGCGGCTCATCCACTTGGCCCATAGTGCTTGCAATCTACCATCGCTAGGTAATACCGTCTCGACAAGCGGTTGCAAACCACAAGCGGAAGGAAGCCCCTTGCTGACGCAGGTCGCGGAGGGTGTACTGATTCACCAGAGCGAATTACTCCAGAACAACGCCGTTGTCGTGCAAGGCCGGGCCGGCGTGTTGCTCATCGACCCCGGGATACAAGGCTCCGAAATGGCCTGCCTCGCGAACGACCTTCGCGAGTTGGGCCAGCCCGTGGTGGCAGGCTTCTCGACGCATCCTGATTGGGATCACGTGCTCTGGCACGCCGAGCTCGGCGAAGCGCCCCGTTACGGCACAGCCCGCTGCGCGGCTTCTATGCGAGATCTGCTGTCGCACGCGGACTGGAAGGCCCGCGTCGCCGAGGGGTTGCCGCCGGAAATCGCCGAGGAGATACCGCTGGACCTGTTCGGCCTCATTACCGGTCTGCCTGCCGAAACTGCGCAGATTCCTTGGGATGGCCCTCAAGTCCGGATCATCGAGCATCCGGCGCATGCTCCGGGCCATGCGGCGCTGTTGATCGAGGGGCGCGGCGTTCTTGTCGCCGGCGACATGCTTTCTGACATCCTGATGCCGTTCCCCGACCTGGACACCGCGAATCCGATCGAGGACTACCTCGTTGGGCTGCGGCTGCTCGAGGACGTGGCGAACGACGTCGATGTCCTCATCCCCGGTCACGGGTCCGTCGGCGGAGCTGATCAGGTACGCGCACGGATCGAACTGGATCGCGCGTACGTGCAAGCCCTGCGTGACGGCCATGCACCCGACGACCCGCGCATCGGGCCATCGGCCACGTTCGGCAAGGATTGGCTGCCCGGCGTCTATGAATGGCAGCTACAGCAGCTCGCCCGAAAAGGAGAGCGCGAGGGGACGCCCAACTAGCGATCCGATCGCGGGACCACGTCCGTCCTGCCACTTTCTTGACTCAAGACACTCATCCCGTCTGCGACGTGGAGACGACGTTTGCGGCAGTGGATCGAGACCGGGCCCGGGCCGCGGCCATTTGTGGTGATCAGGTCCCCGGCACGCTGGCGTACCGGGGACCTGATCACGCTGGAAGCCATTCCGCCGCAGTACCGCAACAGCCCGGAAAGCCGGCGGCTGCAGCGGCTGGGCGTACTGCCAGCACCTTGTGAGTCGTCGGCCTTCCGGTTAGTCGATCCAGTCCGGCTCGGCCACGAGGGCCCGAAGGTCGTTGATGAGGCGCGCGGTGTGGAACCCGTCGGCGGCTGCGTGGTGGATCTGCACCGCGAGCGGCAGCAGCGTCCGGCCGGCACGCTCGATGTATCGGCCGAGGGTGAAGATCGGCTGGAAATGGGCCCAGCCTTTGGCGATCTGGAGCGTGAAGCCGGTGAAGTCCGTCCACGGCAGGCTCGACACGTCGAAGACGTTCGGTGGCAGCGAGCCCTGCGGAAACATCGACGTCGCATAGCGGTGCTTCAGGAGGAGTTCGGCCGCTTCGTCGTGGAAGCGCCCGAAGTCGTCATCGAACCGCGCCCATACGCACGAGAACGTCTCATTGGCGTCATTGAACACGGTGAAGGCCGGGTGCAGGCCGTCCCAGATCGCGGGCTCGCCATCGTCGTCGAGGCTGAGCCGGAACTCCTGACGCTGGTTGACGACCGAGGCGAGGGCCCACACCTGCGCGATGTAGGTCTTGCGAGAGGAACGCTTGAGAGCTGACCTCATCGCGGTGACGTCGATCTCGGTGGTGATCGCGTAGGTGCAGGGAACGCGGGTTCGGTAGTGCTCGAAGTGCTCACGACGGTGCCACGTCTGCGGGTCGATCTTCTCCAGGCGGTTCACGGGAGGGAATCCTCGCACGGGCGTCTGGCGTGGGCCCGCCCGGCTCGCTGCCGTGAGACGAGCCCGATCAACCGGCCCTCCTTGTCACTACGGGTCGCGCAGAGATCCGCGGGTGAGCGAGAAGATCGTTCCGGTCCCGCACAGCACCGCGAGGACCACGCTGGCGAGCTGGAACGACGAGACTGCGGAAGCAAACGGCTGGGCGGTCACTGCGGGCGCGGCCACGATCGCGAGACGATAGCGGTGCCGGTAAGTCCGCTGGCATTCTGGACTGTCGAGCGGACTGCATTGGCGATGCCGCGTTGGTCTGCGGCGACGCTGGACAGGATGGCGTGGTTGTTGGGTGTCGTGAACAGCGCGGCGCCGGCCCCGATCGCCGCCAGGCATCCGATCATCACAATGTCCGACGGGGCATTGAGAGCGACCGTGAGGACCAGAAGCGCGAGTGTGTGGACCCCGAGGCCCCACGTGCTCAACACCTGAGACCTGTACCTCCTGGCGATTCGCCCGGCGATGGGCGCTGCAACGAGCGCGCCGACCGTAACAAGACGGATGCGCTGATTCCCAGGCCAGTGCTCAGCAGGTCCGGTGGAAACGCATCTGCGAGCAAGATCATCGAGTTGGCGAAGATGGCTGCGGCGCCGATGGCTTGGCCTATTCTCATGCCGATAAGCACTTCGGGGGACGTCGCCAGTGCGCAGCCTCCACTGGCGAGGGTAAACAAGGCGATGCCAGCAATGTAGAGGCGGCGTCGCCCCAAGATGTCAGCGAGCCGTCCGAAGCTGAGCAGCAGCACGGGTGCTAACCAACCAGTAGACCGACACCGCCAACGTGATCTCGGTACTGCTCGCGCCGGTACGCCGCACGATATCTGGCAGAGCCAGATTGAGCATCCCGGCCGTAAGTGCGGGCGGCGACACCGCCACGACGTTCAAGGCCAGAACCCGCCATGCGTAACGTCTCTGATGGCGGTCTGACGGATCTTCGTCGACTGGCTCGGGAGCGTTCATAGGGGGAGGTTAGTGATCTGGATGGGTCAGCGGGTAAGGAGCGTAACGAGACGACCGCCCGTTCCTGACCCTTATCGCCTCTCGTCGTTGCACGTGTGATGCACTGCCGCGACCAGGCGCTGGGCGCTGTCGATCATGTGCCCCTCGGGCAGTCCCGGGCGCCAAACGGGTTTGAGGCGCACCAAGGAGCCCCTTCATACTGGCTCGATGCCGCAAACGGATCGTGTCCGAGCTGGCCCACCCCCTCCGTCCTCGCCGCCCCTTCTTCGCTCCACGCCGCCCGACGATCTGGTGGTGCGACGACTGGCTGGCGAGATTGCTCCCGGCAGCCGGGTCACTGATCTCGGCGGCTGGATGAGCCGCAACCTCCGGCTTGAGCCCGCCGGGTTAGTGCTGCGGGTGCATCCGGCGTTCGTCTCCCGGAGGCGGCTGATGTCGATACAGCGTGTGCGGCGCTTGGTATCCGAGCATGGGCTCACTGTCCCGGTAGCCGTCAGCCGAAATGGCCTGACTGTCTTCCGCTGCGCTGATCGGTGGGCCGAACTTGAGCCATACATCCCGCACGACGAACTCGCCGACACGTGGTCCTCGCACGCGTGGATGTTCCGAGCCATGGGCAGGCTTCACCGTTGCTTGGCGTCCCTCGGGGTCGCGGTTCCTCGCCCACCAACGTCGATCTTCGCCGCACCAAGCACATTGTCGAAGTGGCTACCAACCACCGAGGCGGCTGTGGACGACGACCGCGAGGCCAGGGAGATCGCACGCAGTCTCCGAAGAGTGGTTTCTAGACTCCGGCGTCATTGGGTATCGCCCGCGCAGCTTCCAGCCCAGCTTGTGCATGGGGACGTCAAGCTAGCGAACTTCGGCAGCGCGCCAGCAGGTGAGACGGTGTATCTCGACTTCGGATTCGTTGCACTGCGGCCGCGTATTCACGACCTGGCGTTCTCCTTCACACATTCGGTGCTCATGCTGAACGAGCGGACGGCCGCGGATCCCTGCTTGTTCCCGTGGGATAGAGCACGACAACTTGTGAAGGACTACGAGATCGCCACTGGCCGGCCGCTTACTCCCAGGGAACGCGGTGCGCTTGCCCCCTACACCGCCGCTGCACGGATCTACCATGCTGCATACGCTGGCTTCGGGAACGACCCGGGCGAGTGGCTCCACAACAACCTGGCCGCCATCCGGCTGAGCAGTTGGCTGCTCGAGCACCCCGAAGCGCTGTCCGCATAGTCCGTCGTTACGAACTGCTCGCGGTGCGTCGGAGTGGGCAGCGGCGAGCGGTCGTCCGGATCAGGAGGTTGCCGACTCGCGCAGCACCGCGTCGATGGCCTCGACAGTCTCGTCCACCGTGAGAGCACTGTTGTCGATCACGTTGTGGGGATTGTGTCGACGAACACACCATGCGAAGTCTTCGTAGTTCGAGCGCAGGTCGCTGTCCTCCAGGAGCGGATTCCTGTTACGTGCGAGGTTCCGTGCCAAGCAAACCTCCAAGCTGGGGAGTAAGACGATCCGCCGAATACCCAACTCGGTCATGATGTCGTCGCCTGTCTCGGGCGGGCACGGTGGAGCGTAGATGTCGACCACGCAGTCGATCCCGTGGAGCTTGTAGACGCGGACCATGGCCTTCCAGAGGTCCATCGCAACGTCCCATTGACGCTGAGTCTCCTGTGTCCAGCCGTGCTCCGGATGAGCAACACCAGCGCGGATCAACCATCTCAATGCGTCCGTATCGATCAGGGACCGAGGCGAAGTTCCGCGTGACGCCCATGCGGCGGCCGCGGTTGACTTTCCCGAGCCAGCCGGCCCGGTGAGCATGAGCAGGGTCGTCATAGGTAGCGCGGGTACCTCGGCCATTGCCGCAGGATCGCAGAGCCAGGGAAGCGATGCCATCAGATTTCGACCTGCCCCTTGGCCAGGACCCGCAGCTTTTCTGAGCGAAGAGCACGGCCCGGGGGAGAGTGCGTCGATGAAGCATCCGCGCCACCCTCGACCACATCATCCTTGCCGATGGCTCCTATGTCCGGCGGCTGTTGGGTAATGGTCCCGAATGGGTCGAAGGTGGCGAGGAAGCCGAGCTTCCCGAGTCGGCGGTCCGAACCGAAGAATTGTCCCAACTGTGGGAGCAACTGCTTACGCGTAGGTGACAATGCTGGCCGGCCGACCGCTCCTGCGGAACGCATTGGGAGGCAATCGCACCGCTTCGACCGTCGTCAATGCTGTCTTGCGGTTATCGTGCACGTATGGCCATGACTGCCGTTCACCACCGCTACGGCACTGTCCGCGGCCGGCAGCTCTTCTACCGGGAGGCAGGCGTCGCCGACGCCCCCGCGATCGTGCTGCTGCACGGCTTCCCCGCCAGTTCGTTCATGTTCCGTAACCTCATCCCGCGACTGTCCGACAGCTATCACGTCATCGCTCCGGACTATCTCGGTTTCGGCCTGTCCGACATGCCGCCGGTCGAGGAGTTCGACTACACCTTTGACGCGCTGTCCGAGCTCATCGAAGGCCTGCTCAGTGAACTCGGCGTTGCCCGGTACGCCATCTACGTCCAGGACTACGGTGCACCAATCGGGTGGCGCCTGGCTCTGAAACACCCCGAGGCGATCGCGGCGGTCATCAGCCAGAACGGAAACGGCTACGACGCAGGGTTCGTCCCCAGCTTTTGGCAGACGGTTTGGGACTATCAGCGCGAGCAGACACCGAGGACCGAGAGCGCGATCAGGCAAGCGTTCACACTCGATGCCATCAGGTGGCAGTACGTCACGGGCGTCCCGGACCAGACGCTGATCAGCCCGGACACCTGGCACCATGATTTCGCGCTGCTCTCCCGCCCCGGCAATGACAAAATCCAACTCAAACTGTTTCTCGACTATGCAACCAACCCTCCTCTCTACCCACTCCTGCACGATTACCTGCGCGCCAGTCGAGTGCCGCTGCTCGCGGTATGGGGCCGCGGAGACCAGATCTTCGGCCCCGACGGAGCCCGCGCCTTCGCCCAGGATCAGCCCGACGCCGAGATTCATCTGCTTGACGGCGGCCACTTCCTGCTCGAAAGCGCGGTCGACGAGGTGGCCGAGCTGATTCGACGGTTCCTCACCAACGCTAGTCCAGACGCTTGATCGCGTTTGGGCTGAAACCGGGCAGTGACAGGCCGGCTTGCGCCGAGGCGCCCTAGAGGCTCAGGCTGAGAGTGCTCGGCGATCAAACGCCCGTCGCGATGGTGATGATCTCAGGCAGCTGCTCGGTGAACGGACGCCGATCCCAGAGGCCGTAACGCTCCACGACCGCCAATCCCGCCTCCGACAGGAACGCGTCGAGCTCCTCGACCTCGACGAACCTGAAGCGGCTTGGGCACAGCACCTCCCGCTCCCAGTTTGGGCTGGAGAACCTGCCGACCACCTCGACTATCCCGCGCTCCACCAGCCGCGGGTTGGTGTTCGCGGTGCTGACCACGGTGCCGTCGGCGGCGACGACCTCTGCCTGGTTAGTCCACCTCTCCCATGGACGCAGCCGCGGGTTCAACGTCTCGAACGCGAACCGGCCGCCGTCGGCGAGCGCTGCCCGGACCGCCGTGAGTGCCGCCGCGATCTCGTTGTCAGTAAGGAAAACCTGGAAGACGTGGCCGGTCATGATGACCAGCTCGAACTCCTGGTCGAAGGGAACAGAGCCGAGGTCGCCGTGGATCCAGTCGACATCGGTGCTGGCCTTGGCCTGGTTCAGCATCGCCGCCGCAGGGTCCAGTCCGACCAGTCGCCCGGTGTGTCCGGCCGGGCGGGCCTTCCGGAGCACACTGCCCGTGCCACAGCCGACATCCAGCACGGAATCGGCCGCCATGACGAGATCGAGGTAGAAGTCGCGATCCGGCCCCCACGGGTTGAGCTGGTCATAGAAGATCGCGAGGCGCGGGTCGGTGTAGTCGTCGCTGTACTCCGGCTCAGGCATGCGGGACAGTGTCGCAGTGACAACATCCAATGCCGCGTCGGTTTCGAGCAGGCCCGTTTGGTCACCCCGCCGAGGTAGCCCAGTGAGCGGCGACCTCGCTCGGGACGGCCACGCCTGGCTCGAGATGAGTCTCGGCTCATCCGTCCGCCGGCTGCGGTGGTCGCGCGGGCATCTGTCGAGGGTGTCGCTTGTCGAGCTGTCTGACGGGCGACGGGTGGTACTGAAAGTCAGGCCGTGGGCCGACCGGCTGCTCGACTGCGGCCGGGCTCAGTCAGCCGCCGCAGCCGAGGGGATCGCGTGCCCGCGGGTCCTTGCCGGGCCAGAACACGTTGCAGGTCAGGCGTACTCCGCGGAGGAATGGATCGGCGGGGGCCGGCAACTGGCCGCCACGCGCGCCCATGCGTCCCGCTTTGCCGCGGGGTTGCGCGATCTCGTCGAAGCACTGCGTGGCTGCGGATCCGATCGGCTGGCTGGCGCACCACTTCCGTGGGTTGGCTGGCGCCATGACGGGACCGACCTGTGGCCACCACCCGACGACTTCGATGCCGACCTGAATGAACACACGGCAGTGTCCTGGCTCGACGATGCGGCTCGACATGCGCGCGAGCTGATTCTGTCGGCCTCGCTCGACCGCGTGATCGGTCACGGGGACTGGGAGTCGCAGAATCTCCGCTGGATGTCGTCTGCCTTGCACTGTGTGTACGACTGGGACAGCTTGGTTTACGAGCCCGAAGCAGCACTGGCCGGCGCCGCGGCGGCGGTCTACGTCGCGCGAGGAGGACCCGGGCAGGCCGCCACCTTCGAGCAGACAGCGGCGTTCCTCGACGCCTACAGCGAACGGTTGCCGCGCGGCTTCACCCCAACCGAGAGCGGCGTGGCGTGGGCGGCCGGCGTCTGGGTTCGGGCGTTCAACGCGAAGAAGGCGTTGGTCGCGGCATCCCTCGGCCTTCCGTCCGAGCCCCTTCAGTTGGCGACGCTGCGCTCCGACCTGGAGCATCGTCTGGCAGTCGCATTGAGGTGTCACTGAAGGTTGGCGAGGAACTGCAGCCTGGTCGACCTCGCTCAAGCCAGAGGTCGCGGCCATCGTCGTGGTCGTCGAACGCGTAACGTCGGGCTGGACGGACCCGCACTGTCCAGCCCGACGTTACGAGATCGGACCCGTTGAACGCCACTCTGCTTGACTACTCGTCGAGGAAGGCGAGGGCGGTCGCGGTGAGAAGCGGCGAGCTGAAGGTGTTGTAGTGGGTCAGGCCGGGCAGGATCGCGAGCGCGTGGCCGCCCTTCGGTCGTCCCTCGCCCATCCAGCCACCGTCGCGGAGGCCGCCGTCGAGAAGGCTGAACGCCTCGGTGTAGTGGCTGGGCGGCGCCATGTCGGCGTCCGCGGCGACGATGAGGGTCGGCACCTGGAGACCGCGGACCTCCTCGGTGAAGTCGTAGCCCTTCGACATCGCCTCGCCGATCTTGTCCAGCAGGCGAGGGAAATCTTCGGGGCGCGGCGCGACCCGCTGGTAGAGCTCGTACATCGGGGTGTCCTTCAGGAACTCGGCGGCGGCCGCGCCCATCTGGCCTTGCTGGGCCCGCATCTCCGGGTAGACCGCGTCCGAGCGGACCTGCGCCGACACCACGACGAGCCGACCGACCTTGGTGGGGTACTTCACCGCGGTCTGCAGGGCGACCCCGCCACCGAGCGAGTAGCCCACGAGGTCCGGCCTGTCCAGCTCAAGGTGGTCGATGAGCGCCGCGATGTCGTCGGCCATGAGGCGGATGTCGAGCGGACGGTCGATGTCGGCGGTCCGGCCGTGTCCCTGCAGGTCGACCAGGATGACCTGGTGGTGGTCGACCAGCGCGGGAAGGATCGGCCCGAACATCTCGCCCGACCCGAGACCACCGTGCAGCAGGATGATGGGGCGCCCTGCTCCGTGGGTCTCGACGTAGAGGTTGATGCCGTTGACGTCGACGTACCGGCCGGTGCCCTCGGCGGCAGATGCCCGGTTGGTGGCGTTCACAGTGATGCTCCTCAGGTCTTCTCAGGTGGGGTGACGTCAATAGAGACTGGGCCCTCGGCCCGAACTCATCGGCGGATCTGGGGCGATTTTGCCGGGGGTCCCGGAGTTACTGCCCCACCCGTCCCGTCGATGCGTTCGCGCAGGAAGTCGGCGTGGCCGTTGTGCCGGTGTACTCCTCGATCATGTGTACGAGCACCTCGCGGGGTTCGTCGGCTCGGTTCAGCGGATCGTCCGCGAAGGCGTTCTACCGCGCGGGCTGACGAGTCGGTACTCCGATGGGCGGCAGGCTGGCTCTCGACAGCTGGTAGTGCTCGATGACGCGCTCCGCCGCGTCGGTCGCGCTGAAGTCGCTGGTGTCGAGGTGCAGGCTGTCCCGTCCCGGGATCGGCGCGAACATGTCGTACTGCCCGAGCATCCTTCGCAGATGCTCCACCGTGGCGACCTTGCCCATCGCGGACCGATGCTCTGCTCGTACCCGCGCCTCCAGTGCCTCCCTCGAGCAGGTGAGCTGGACGAGGCAGACCCGGCCGCCGTTGCTTTCGACGGCCTCGAAGCGGCGATTGGTCTGTGGGGCGGAGTCGGGGTGGTTGTAGACCGTCGTGAAAACCAGGTCGCGGCCCTCGCGGGCGGCCTCGGCAATGATGCCTTCGCGGATCGCGTGTACCTGACGCCAGAACGGCTCGCTACCAAAGTCAAAGACCGGTCGGACGCAGTCAATACTCAGGTGGTTGTGGAACAGCGGGTAGCCCGTGCGTTCCGCGATCACGGTCGCGACGGTCAGCTTGCCCACGGCCGGAGGTCCGTAGAGGTAGACGAGGTCCATGGTGAGGACTATAGGAGCGGGCTGCGGATTCAGGGCCTGCCTATCTATCTCCACGTGACAGGGGACCATGCTTCCTCGCTCAGAATCGCTTTGTAAATAAGGGCTCTTGTGGTCGTCGCCCGTTGCAGTGACGATCTTGGTGGGGTAAGATCGAACGTACGAGCGACGGCGATGGTGTGCGGATCTCTCCGCTCCCGCCCGGGTTTGGCGACATGCTTCCCGGTCCGGAGTTGGTGGCCGTGCTCGCTGGCGTCGATCGGT
>NZ_KB892751.1 GCF_000373925.1 Actinopolymorpha alba DSM 45243
TACGTGGTCATTAGGGGCTTCACATGGCATGGACGCCATGCAAGGCAGGTGCTAGCCATGTGAAGTACCCGCCAGGTGTACGCAATGTGAGACAACCTCCTGGATTGACCAGAAGGTGAGAGAAGGCGCTCGCCGACCAGCCACCTCACGCGGGATGCGTGCCGCTCGCTGACCGAGCCTGATCTACGGGACACGCCCTAGGCGAGATGAGTACGACCTCCCCACCGGATTGGGTTGGCGTACTCATGCTCGCCGCCACGACCACGGCCGATGCTGGTTCGCGTGCGGAGCCTCCACCGGACAAGGTAAACGGAAGAGGTCACCGATGCGGGGTGCGATTCTGGCCGCTGTCGCGTACTGCGGAGCGGTCGCGGTTGTGTCGTGCTGGTGGGCCGCGTTCGAACGCGTCGCCGGCACCAACCGGTATGTCGCCGGGCTCGATCATGCGCTGGCCAGAGCTCTTCTGACTCCGCCCGCGAGGTGGCTGGCCGCCACGCTGATGTTGTGGTGGCTGCAGGAGCCGAGCCCCTGGCTTGCCCCGCTGCTGGCCGGTGTGACGCTGACCTTCGTCAACCTCCTGGCGGAGCGGCTGTTCTGGCTGTCGGCGGCGATGACCGGCCTTTCGGAGTCGTTGGTCGCCCTCATCGCCGCGGCGGTGGCCGCCGGATGGTGGGCGTGCGCGACGGCGCCGGGGCAGTCCTGGCGGCGCCGGCTCGCCGGCGTGGTGGTCCTGGTGTCCCTCGCTCTTGTGGAGCGGATCTTCGCCACCTCCCTGGACGTGGCCGTCAAGCACCGGGAGATTGTCTCGACCGGCCTGCGCCCGTTGCTGGTCGATGATCCGTCCTGGGAACTCGACTACGTCTACGTGTCACCCGACCGGCGCTCCATCAGCGTGGGTTATGAGAACGCGGCCGCCGACAACTCGCTGTCGGTCGACCTGCTCAGGGTCGACGGCGCCACGGCGGAGCGACTACCCAGACTGGGAACAGGGGAGACAAGGAGTTCGGAGGCATCGTCGCGTTATCTGGCCAGGGTCGACGACCAGGTGGTGCGCCTGGAGTTCGATCACGGAGGCCCCGATGACGTCAAGGCGGCGCAGATCCTGGCGTCGCTGCGCCCGGTGGCTCCCAGAGAACTCGCCGAACGCGATGCGGGCCTCACTCGGGCGTGGAGCCATGCCTGATCGGCCCCTGATCATTAGGCTGACCTCCAGCCTGCGGCAGATGCCAGCAGGACGAGGGGGTTGGAAACTGTCCGGCACACACTCACGCCTCCGCCAGCCATTCTCGTCCGGAACGGAGAAGTCATGCAGCCGAGCCGAGTGGAGTCAGAATCAGGCGACGCGGCGCCTTCGCTCCTCACCGGTTGGTGGCGGCACCTTCGCCTGCGTGCCCGCGAGAACGTCTTCGACCGGATCCGGGCCCTCTACAAGTCGTTCCAACTGATCGGCTGGCGTAACAGCGTCCGCGCGATCTTGTACGCGCTCTATCGGGCGCGCATCGACCGGCGGCTGCCGCAGCCCGGCGCACCCACCTCCCGTACCCCCGGCGATCTCCGGAACGCCGAGGAGATCCCGGGCGGGGCGCGGTTCTCGTTCGCGAACGCATCCCTCGACATCCGCTTCCTCGCCCATGGCGGCGTCTTTGTCGGCTGGGACGGCGCCCCTCCCACCCCGTCGTACGCCCTCGGAGCGTTCGGCGGGAACGCCGGCGGGGCGGAGCCTGACCCAGCGTCCGACAGCCGGCTCGCCCACGAGGGGGACAGTTGGTCGGTCAGCGCGGGTGATCTCACGGTGGTCGTCGACCGGAGCGGCGGCCTGACGTTTCGTACCCGCTCCGAGGAGGCCGGCCACGCCGACGGCTCGCTCGCGGAGGCAGGGGTGGCGGTCCGATACGACCCACCGCCGCAGTGGGACGGCAGTGCCTGGGCCCATCGCAGCGTGCTCGACAGCGACGCCGCCGTCATGGGACTCGGTGGGCGGAGCACCCCGCTGGACCGCCGTGGCCATACGTACCACCTGTGGAACACCGACCCGGGTGGCACCTACACCGTGGGCGACGACCCGCTGTGCCTGTCGATCCCGGTTTACCTGGTGGTGTCAGACGCCGGCTGCCATCTGGCGTTCTATGACAACAGCCACGCCGGGACGGTCGAGGTCGGCGAGGAGGTTGTGGCGCGGCTGAACGACGGGGACCTGCGCTACTACGTCTTCACCGGCACGCCGGCGGCGGCGCTCGAGCAGTACACCACGCTCACCGGCCGGCCCGCCCTGCCGCCGCGGTGGGCGCTTGGCTACCAGCAGTGCCGCTGGGGGTACGGCAGTGAGGCTGCGGTCCGTCGGATCGTGGAGCAGTTCGCCGAGCACGACCTGCCGCTGTCGGCGATCTGGCTCGATATCGACCACCTGGTCGAGCACCGCCCGTTCGCGGTCGATGAGGCGCGGTATCCCGACCTCGGTGGTCTCACGGCCGACCTCGCCGAGCGGAACGTCCACGTCGTAGTGATCGCGGACCCGGGCATCGGCAAGGTGCGGGGCGAACCAACGTACGAAAGCGGCCGCGCGGCCGACGCCTACTGCCGGGACGACCGCGGGCGGCCCGTGACCGGGGTGGTCTGGCCGGGCTGGACGGTGTTCCCCGATTTCACCGCCGAGCGCGCGCGTAGCTGGTGGAGCGGGCTCTACGAGGGATACGTCAAGCTCGGCGTCGCGGGGTTCTGGCACGACATGAACGAACCCTCCGTCTTCGCCGCCTGGGGTGACGGGACCTTGCCCCTCTCGACCCGGCACGACCTCGACGGCCGGGGCGGCGACCATCGCGAGGCGCACAACGTCTTCGCCCTGTTGCTCAACCACGCGGGGTTCGAGGGGGTCCGAAGGTTCCGCCCCGACGAGCGGCCGTTCCTGCTCTCGCGAGCCGGCTTCGCCGGTCTGCAGCGGTACGCCGGCACCTGGTCGGGTGACATTGGTACGTCCTGGGACGGACTGCGGATCAGCCTGACCTTCACCCTGGGGCTCGGGACCTCCGGTGTGCCGTACTCCGGTCCTGACATCGGCGGCTTCGACGGGCACCCGTCTGATGAGCTGTACGTCCGGTGGTTCCAGCTGGGCGCGTACCTCCCGTTCTTCCGGGTCCACTGCGCCGCCGCCCTGCCCGCCCGCGAGCCGTGGGCGCTCGGGCCGGAGGTGCTGGAGCGGGTACGCCCGGCTTTGCGTGAGCGGTACGAGCTGCTGCCGTACTGGTACACCCTCGCCTGGGAGGCGCACCGCACCGGCGCTCCCTACGTCCGTCCGCTGCTGTGGGCGGATCCGGCCGACGCGGCGCTGCGCTGGGTCGACGACGAGTTCCTCCTCGGGGACGCGCTCCTCATCGCGCCGGTGCTGGAGGAGGGCGCACGCGAACGCATCGTCCGACTGCCGCAAGGGCGGTGGTACGACCGGCGTACCGGCGAGGTCTACGACGGACCGGGGCACGTGACCATCCCGGCACCGCTGGACGTGACGCCGGTCCTGGTCCGGGCGGGCACCGTGCTCCCGGTCGAAAAGGACGGGCAGCTGTCGCTGGAGGCGTACCTCCCCGAGGACGCTTCGGAGGGCGAGCCCGGCACGGGCGGGGTCCTGGTGACAGACCGCGGCGACGGGTACGCCGAACCAGTCGAGGAGCGGTTCACCATCAGGTTCGGGCCAGACGGTGAGCCGGTCATCGACTACACCGGTCCAGCGGAAACGCTGCCGTACCCCGTCCGCTGGTACCAGCCCCGGTGATCAGGCGCGCAGGTCAGGAGAGCTGGCGGAGCCGGATCGTCTCCGGCATGTCCAGGAGGACCCGCACCACGTCGGCCTCGGCCGGTGCGCCGATGTCGGTGATCACGTAGCCGACCTCGCCCCGGGTGCCGAGGAACTGCCCCTCGATGTTGACCCCGTGCTCGGCGAGGACGCCGTTGATGGTGGCCAGCACGCCCGGGGTGTTGACGTGGGTGTGCGCCAGGCGGTGTGTCCCCGCCCGCTCCGGCAGGGCGAGCTCGGGCAGGTTGACGCTCAGCGAGGTGTTGCCGTCGTTGGCGTAGTGGCGCAGCTTGGAGGCGACGAAGCGCCCGATGTCCTGCTGTGCCTCCTCGGTCGAGCCACCGACGTGCGGCGTCAGGATGACGTTCGGGAGTCCGCGCAGCTCCGACTCGAACGGCTCGCCGCGGCGCTTCGGCTCCTGCGGGAACACGTCGACGGCGGCGCCGGCGACGTGGCCGGACTCGATGTGCTTGCGCAGCGCCACGTGGTCGACCAGGAATCCCCGGGAGAGGTTGAGGAAGATCGAACCCGGCCGCATCCGCCCGAACTCCGCCTCCCCGAACATCCCGCTGTTACCGGGCCGGCCGTCCACGTGCAAGGTGACGACGTCCACGCTCTCGAGCAGTTCCTCGATCGAGGAGCAGCGCACCGCGTTGCCGAGGGCGAGTTTGTCGGCGATGTCGAAGAAGTACACAGACATGCCGAGCGTCTCGGCCAGCACCGACAGCTGGCTCCCGATGTTGCCGTACCCCACGATGCCCAGCCGGCGTCCGCGTATCTCGTGACTGCCGGCGGCCGACTTGTCCCAGATCCCGGCATGCATGTCGCGGCTCTTGTCGGTGAGCCGGCGGGTCAGCGCGATGATCTCGGCGATCGCAAGCTCGACGACGCTGCGGGTGTTGGAGAACGGCGCGTTGAAGACCGCGATGCCGCGCTTGGTCGCCGCTTGCAGGTCGATCTGGTTGGTGCCGATGCAGAACGCACCGACGCTGACCAGGTCCGTGGCCTTGTCGAGGACCGCCGCCGTGAGCTGGGTGGTCGATCGGATCCCGAGCAGGTGGACGCCGGGGATCCGCTCCGCCAGCTCCCCCTCACCGAGCGCGCCGTCGTACGTCTCGACCTTGAAGCCGGCGCTCGACAGCACATCGGTGGCGTCGGGGTGGATGTTCTCCAGCAACAGGACGTTGATCTTGTCGTCTCCGATCGGGGCCATGCACACGATGGTGCCCCCTCGTTCGCCGAACACCACACCCGGGTCGGGGTGCCGGGGCCCGTCACGGCTCATCCGCCGGGCGCGGACCGGCGGACGACGGCACAGCGACGCGGCGGACGGCAGCGCGGCGGACAGCGACGCGGACGAGGACGGACCCGATCACCACGACCCCGATCCAGGCGAATGGACTGGGTACGTTGACAGCCGTCACCGCGGTGACGAAGGCAATGCAGGCGCCGCCCATCATCCCGACATGGCGGGTTGTTCCGCCGCCAATCCGGCCACGGATGGCGAGCCGGCCCGTTTCACCCAGACCTACTGAGAAGACCGCGACCAGCAGGAACGGCCACAACCGCCGCGGTTCGAGCAGCACCAGCCCGACAGCGGTCAGAGCCACGCCGCGGAGCGCGTAGACGAACGCACGTCCGGTCAGCACGTGTGCCCGGGTGCCCTTCTCCCGCAGCGCGATCACCGGGATAAGGAGCAGCCCGGCGGCCCCGCAGGCGATGTGCAGTGCCAGGAGAATGCCGCGCGCCATGTCCGTACCCCATCCGCCGTGTCCATCGCAGAGCCCAGTCCAGGACATCGCGTACGTACCACCACGTCCAACAGCGATCCGAACCCGATTGACAACCGCTGGTTGTCAGTGAGGATGGACGGCGATGGACGTCGACACCGCCCTGCTGCGCGCCTTCGTGACCACCGCGGAGGAATGCCACTTCGGGCGGGCGGCGCACCGCCTGGTCCTGAGCCAGCAAGCCCTGTCCAAGCGGATCGCCCGGCTGGAGAGCCTGCTCGGCATCCGGTTGTTCGACCGTACGCGGCGGCGGGTCGAGCTGACGGCGGCCGGCATCCGCTTCCTGCCGTACGCGCGAGAAGCCGTCGACGCGGTCGACGCCGCTGCCGCCGCGCTGATCACGCCGGACCTCCCGCTCACCGTCGACGTCTTGGACGAACACCTGACCGCGCTCCAGCTCGTACGCCGGGCGCTCGAGCACGATCCAGAGCTGACCGTCCACGTCACCATGCGGGAGCACCGGCGCTCCGTCGTCGAGGGGTTGCGCGCGGGTGACTTCGACGTCGCCTTGGGGCGGGCCGGGGCGGTGGATCAGCCGTGGCCGGCCGACGTACGCCGGCGACCGCTCTTCCTCGAACGGGTCGCGCTGCTGCTCGCCGCCACCGACCCGCTGGCCGCGCGGGCGGAGATCCCGCTGGCCGAGCTGCGGGGCGTTCCCCTGTGGTTTCCGGCGATCGGGGCACCGGAGGAGTGGATCAGCTATCTCCGGGAGTTCGCCGGGGCGTTCGGGCTCGACATCGACTACTCCGGATCGACGATGGGCATGGAACTCTTCATCGATCGGATCCGTACCGGCGATCGCCGGGGGACCTTCTACGCGTCCGGCATGCCGGCACCGCCGGACAGCCGGCTACGGGTCGTCCCGCTCGGCCCGCCGGCGCCGGTGTTCGCGTGGTGGGCGATGTGGCGCCGCCGCATCCCCGACCAGGTGATCGACCGGCTGGTGGCGAGCATGGTCGATGACCTGGCCGAGCAGTGGGCGTTCGCCGCCGACCCGGCGCGTGGCTGGCTGCCGGCTGCCGACCGGGCCTGCCTCGCCTCGGATCTCGACCGTGGCAACGCATCGGAACGCGCCAACTGGCCGCACCCGAAGAGCTCATCAGCACAGTGGGAGGGGCTCGACCGCCTGTGAGAGGTTCATTGCCGCGCCCCAGGCGGATGTCGTACGGCTGGTGGATGGTGGCGGCGCTGGCGGTCACGACGACCGCGGGCTACGGCGTTCTGGCATACGCGTTCGCGGTCTTCCTCGTCCCCCTGCAGCACGACCTCGGGGCGAGCCGGATGGCGGTCACCGCGGCACCGGCGGTGAGCCTGCTCACCTCCGCGGCCACTGCCGTACCAGTGGGGCGCTGGCTGGACCGGCACGGCGGCCGGGCACTGATGGTCGGGAGTTCGCTGCTGGCCACCCTCGGCCTGCTGGCGTGGTCACGCGTCGAGAACGTCATGCAGTTCTACGCCGTGTCGGTGCTCCTCGGCATCGCGGCCGCCGGGGTGCTCTACGAGGCGGCGTTCGCCGTGGTGGTGCTCTGGTTCCGGGACCCGCGCCCGGGGGAGGGCGGCCGGGCGGATCGGAGCCGGTTGGGGACCGCGATGCTGGCGATCACGATCGTCGGCGGCTTCGCGTCGACGATCTTCCTGCCGCTCACCGCGGTGCTGGTGGAGACGTACGGCTGGCGCCTGGCGCTCGTCGTCCTCGCCCTGATCTACGGCCTCGTCACGGTTCCGCTGCACCTGCTCGTTCGGCGCCCTGCGGATGCCACCGGCAGGGAGGCTCAGGGGTCTGTTGGCGGGCACCGTCCAGAGGGGCGCAGTCCGGAGGCGCCACGGCCGGCGGCGCTGAGGGTGGGGGTGGGCCCAGGCGGGCGAAGCCCGCGTGGGGCTGGAAACCACACAGCGGCGTTCCGTGATCGGGCGTACTGGCTGATCGGCGCCGTCTTCGTCGCCCAGGGCATCGGCGTTTTCGTGATCGGCGTGCACCTGGTCGCCTACCTCGGCGAGCTTGGCCACCCGCCGACCACCGCCGCCACCGTGGCCGGACTGCTGGGGGTCCTGTCGGTCACGGGCCGGATCGTGACCACGGCCGCGCAACGGCGGATCCGGGCCACCTCGGTGGTGGCCGCGGTCTTCGTCCTGCAGGCGGTGGGTGCGTTCCTGTTGCCGTTCGTCGGGGCCGGCCCGGTCGGCGCGGTCGCCTGCGTGCTTGCGTTCGGCCTCGGCTTCGGGGTCAGCACCATCGCCCGCCCGGCGATGCTGGCCGAGCGGTACGGCGTCGAGGGGTACGCGACGCTGGCCGGACTGCTCGCGGCGTTCCTCATGGTGGCCAAGGCGCTCAGCCCGCTCGGCGCGGCCTGGCTACGCACCGCTGCCGGCAGCTACACGCCCGTCATGTTCATCTGCGCCGCCGGAAGTCTGCTGGGTGCCGCCGGCCTGGTCGCCATCGGTCGGCTGCCGCGGCGCCAGGCGCAGGGAGAGCGCCGCGGCGAGGAAGCAGAGGAGCCCCGCGCCGGTGAACGCGACGGTGTAGCTGCCGAGGTTGTCGCGGAGCACTCCGGCCGCGGTGGCGGCGATGGCGGCTCCGATCTGGTGGGACGCGAAGACCCAGCCGAAGACGATCGGCCCGGACGCTCCGAAGTGCAACCGGCACAGGGCGATGGTCGGCGGGACCGTGGCCACCCAGTCCAGCCCGTAGAAGATGATGAAGATCAGCAGACTCGGATGCGCGGTCGCGTCCAGTAGGTAGGGGAGCACCAGCAGCGACCCACCACGCAACGCGTAATACATGCCGAGGAGCGCCGGAGCGGAGAACCTGTCGGTGAGCCACCCGGACGCGATCGTCCCCACCACGTCGAGGATCCCGATAACGGCGAGCAGGGAGGCCGCGATCGGCTCGGCCATGCCGTGGTCATGCGCGGCGGGGATGAAGTGGATCTGGATCAGGCCGTTGGTCGAGATACCGCAGATCGCGAACCCGATCGCGAGCAGCCAGAACGCCCTGGTCCGGGCCGCGCTGGCGAGGACGCTGAGGGCTCGACCCGAACGCCGGGCCTGCGGTCCGGAGGGTGGGGTCGGCTCGCCGGGCGCGTCGGTTTCGTCGGCCTCGTCGTCGGTGGCGCCGTAGGGTCGGGTGCCGACGTCGCGCGGGTGGTTGCGGAGGAACGCCAGCACGAAGGGTATGACGAGCACCGCGGCCCCGGCGACCACCCAGGACGCCGTACGCCAACCCGTGCCGACCACCAGGGTGGCGAGGACCGGCAGGAACACCAACCGTCCGGCGGCTCCGCCCGCGGTCAGCACGCCGGTGACGAGGCCGCGGCGACTGGCGAACCACCGGCCGGTGATGGTGGCGACGAACGCCAGCGCCATCGACCCGGTGCCGAGCCCGACCAGGATTCCCCAGAACAGCACCAGCTGCCAGCTCCGCGTCATGAGAACTGTCAGACCGCTGCCGAGTGCGATGAGGGCGAGCGCGACGCTCAGGACCTGACGTATGCCGAACCGCTCCATGAGTGCGGCCGCGAACGGCGCGGTCACGCCGTACAACACCAGGTTGACCGAGATCGCCAGCGAGATCGTCCCGCGGGACCAGCCGAACTCCTCCTGCAGGGGTGTGACCATGACGCCAGGCGCCGCTCCGAACGCCGCGGCTCCGACCAGCGCGAGCAGAGCGACGCCGGCGACGATCCAGGCCCGGTGAATGGTGGGTATCCGCACTCGGACCAGCATTCCGTCTGGACGGTTCGGCGGCGAGTGGCCCGACGGCCATGGTGTGAAAGGATCCGGCCATGGCTGCTCCCCTCGATACGCGGCATCGGGTGGCCGTCCTGGCGCTGGAGGACGCGGTGCCGTTCGACATCGGCACCGCGACCCAGGTCTTCAGGACCGCGCGCGACAGTGACGATCGTCGTTTGTACGCCGTCCAGGTCTGCACGCCCGACGGTGCGCCTGTCCGTACGAGCGCCGGCTTCGAGTTGCGGCCCGAGCACGGTCTCGAGGCCCTCCATGCAGCGGACACGGTGGTCGTCGCGGGCGTCCACGGCGGTCCGGCGATGTACGAGGGCACGCTCGAACCAAAGATCGCCGAGGCTTTGCGAGAGGTGGCGGCGACCGGCACCCGTCTGATGTCGATCTGCACGGGCGCGTTCGTGCTCGCCGCCATCGGCATCCTCGACGGCCGTCCGGCGACGACCCACTGGGCGCACGCCGCGCGGTTCCGCCAGCTGTATCCGCGGGTGCGGCTCGACCCGGACGTGCTGTTCGTCGACGACGGTGACGTCTTGACCTCAGCCGGCATCGGTGCCGGTATCGATCTCTGCCTTCACGTCGTACGCCGCGACCACGGCAGCGAGATCGCCAACCAGACGGCCCGCCGTTGCGTGGTGCCGCCCTGGCGTGACGGCGGTCAGTCGCAGTACATCGAGCGGCCGCTGCCCTCGGTCACCGGCGCGACGACCGAGCCGACCCGCCGGTGGCTGCTGGAACGTCTGGATGAACGCCTGGACCTGGCGGAGATGGCGGCCCATGCGCGGATGAGTGTCCGGTCGTTCACCCGCCGGTTCCGGGATGAGACGGGGATGAGTCCGGGTACCTGGCTGCTGAGGCAGCGCGTCGAACGCGCCCGTCACCTGCTCGAGGCGACGGACCTGCCGATTGACCGGGTGGCGCGAGACGCGGGCTTCGGTACGGCGGCGTCGATGCGCCAGCACCTTCGCGAGGCACTGGGCGTTGCACCGCTGGCGTACCGGCGTACGTTCCGCGGCACGACCTGACCCTGCCTGACCTGACCTGACCTGACCGCCGCGCCGCTCCGGAATGATGGGGCGATGACGTGGACCGCACCTGCGATCACCCGCATTGACGAGCCTTTCGTCGCGGACGAGCGCGCCATGCTCGAGGGCTTTCTCGAATGGGAACGCGCCACCCTCTTACACAAGTGCGCCGGGCTCACCGGCGAGCAACTCGCCCTGCGTCCAGTCGCGCCGTCGACGCTCTCCCTTCTCGGGCTGGTGCGCCATCTCGCCTCAGTGGAGCGGCATTGGTTCCGCCGCCGCTTCCGTGGTGAGGCGGTCGAGCCGCTGTTCTCGCGCGAAGGAGTGCCGGGTGTTGCCTTCAGCGAGGTCGATCCGAGCCGCGCCGAGGCCGACTTCGACTGCCTCATGGCCGAATGGTCGCTGTGTCGTCGCGCGGTAGCCGGCGCCGCACTCGACGAGACGTTCATCACCGAAGGTTGGGGCGAGATGTCGTTGCGCTGGCTCTACCAGCACATGATCAATGAGTACGCCCGGCACAACGGGCACGCGGACCTGTTGAGAGAACGCATCGACGGGCGGGTGGGCGCCTAGCTTCGCGTTTTGACGGTGCTGCGGAGCAGGGAGTGGAGTTTGGCTCGTCAATCTCGGCTTGACGTGTTGGCCCGGCGTTTGAGAGAGCTGGCCCGTACGTGCAACTCCGTCGGCAGGACTGCCCGCGACGGCGGCCGGGAGGGGTCCGCGATTCGTTGGAGGAGCAACTCCGCGGCCGTACGTCCGATGTCATACGTCGGTTGGGTGATGGTGGACAGCGGCGGCCGGATGAGCGTCGCGGAGGGTACGTCGTCGAAGCCGAACACTCCGACGTCCGCGGGAATGCTGACGCCCCGGTCGACCAGGCATTCCAGGGCGCCGACGGTCATGAGGTTGTTGGTCGCGAAGACCGCGTCGGGCCTCGGGGTGTGGTCGAGCAGGTCACCCATCGCGGCATGCCCGCCGGCCTCGCGGAAGTCGGCGTACCTGATCAGTCGGGAATCGACGTCGCGACCGCTCGCCCGCAGCGCGCGGCGGTAGCCTTCGAGCCGCTGCTGCGCAGTACTGATGTCGCGCGGCCCGGTGATGCACGCGATCCGGCTGAAGCCCTCGCTCACCAGATGGTCGGTCGCAAGCTGCGCGGCATGGGTGTTGTCGACCGTCACGATGTCGACCGTGGCGCCGCGCAACTGTCGGTCGATCGCCACCAGCGGGACTGATGCGGCGAGGAGCTGCCGCATGGGCGCGCTGCGGCTGCTGGAGGAGATGCTGCGATTGGTGGGGGAGATGATGACGCCGGCCATCTGCTCGGCAAGGATCGCGGCGATGTAGTCGGCTTCCTTGTCGGGATTCTCGTCGCTGTTGCAGAGCACCACGGAGTACTTCGCCTGTTGCGCGACATCCTCGACACCGCGTACGAGCGCGGTGAAGAACGGGTTGTTGATGTCGGAGACGAGGACCGCCCACAGGTTGGTCTGGCTGCGGCGCAGGCTGCGGGCCAGGGCGTTCGGGCGGTAGTCGAGGTCGCTGGCGGCCTTGCGGACGCGCTTGGCCAGGGCCTCGTCAACGGTCAGCTTGCCGTTGAGTACGCGGGAGACGGTCGAGGGCGACACCTTGGCCAGGCGGGCGACGTCATAGATCGTGGGCATGTTGATCCGCCAGCGTAGGCCATCAGGCCCCCGAACCCGCCCGAGCTTGGTACGGCTGGCCGCGTTGGGCCGGGGGCCTCCCACGCTCGGGCGCCCTGTCCCGGAAGATGCGCACGCCGACCGGTCCTGCCTCAATGACCACGTATACGTGATCATTGAGGGCACGCTCGGAGTTGGGTCGGGGGCACCCTTGGCCGACAGATTCCGAACCAGGGTGCCCCCGACCCACAAAGCGGGGCGCGCTCAGATCATCCGGCGGGCCAGGTTGTCCTTCTGCGCCGGACCTGGCTCCCAGTGCGCGATCCACGGCGCCTCGGGGTAGAGGTGCAGCACGCCGTCCTCCAGCCAGACGTACTTACCGTCCAGGACTCGCCTGGCCATCGCGTCGTCGCTGGAGTCGGAGTTGTGCCACAGCCGGGTGAACTTGTCCTTGACGCGGACCCGCGACTGTTCGCAGAACGCCGCCGCGAGATCGTACGCCGCAGCACCACGCTCGGGGTCTTCCTGGCGCAGCCGCTCGGCGCGGACGCAGGCGGCCGTCATCGCGAAGAGCTCAGCCCCGATGTCGACGACCCGCGCAAGGAAGCCTTGACGGAACTCCAGCTTCGCCTGCCAGCGGGCCATTCCGTAGAAGGTGTTGCGGGCGAGCTTGCGCGAGGACCGCTCGACGAACCGCAGGTGCCGCGCGAGGTCGCCGAATTCGGAGTACGACCGCGGTACCTGCCCCTTGCCCACGGCAAGGCGCGGCAGCCACGAGGCGTAGAAGTCGCTCGCCTTCACCGCGGACTTCGCCTTGGCGCCCATGCTCGCGTGCACGTTGGCGAGCTCACCCGCGGCCTGCAGGTGCGTGTCCACCGCCTCGCGCGCGATGAACAGATGCATGATCTCCGTCGATCCTTCGAAGATCCGGTTGATCCGCAGGTCCCGCAGCATCTGCTCGACGGGAACTCCCCGCTCGCCGCGGGCCGCCAGGGACTCGGCCGTTTCGTACCCTCGCCCACCCCTGATCTGGACGAGTTCGTCGGCCATCTGCCAGGACATCTCGCTGGCGAACAGCTTCGCGATCGCCGCCTCCAGCCGGATGTCCAGCTCACCCTCGTCGGCTATGTTGGCGGATAGCTCGAGGATGCTTTCGAGCGCGTACGACGTCGCCGCGATGAACGAGATCTTGTGGGCGATCGCCGCGTGCCGGCCGATCGGTCGGCCCCATTGTTCGCGTTCCTTCGACCATTCGCGCGCGACCTTGAGGCACCACTTGCCGGCGCCGGCGCACATGGCCGGGATGGAGAGCCGTCCGGTGTTGAGGGTCGTCAGGGCGATCTTGAGTCCCTGGCCCTCTCTGCCGAGGCGGTTCGCGGCTGGCACCACCACCTGGTGGAAGCGGGTGACGCCGTTCTCGATCCCGCGTAGACCCATGAAGCTGTTGCGGTTCTCGACGGTGATGCCGGGCGCGTCGGCTTCGACCACGAACGCGCTGACGCCGCCTCGGTGGCCCTCGCTTTCGGGCACCCGCGCCATCACGACGAGGAGTTCGGCCACGACGCCGTTCGTGGTCCAGAGTTTCACCCCGTCGAGGACGTACGCCGATCCGTCCTCAGTGGGGATGGCCGACATCGAAAGCCGCGCCGGGTCGGATCCGACGTCGGGCTCAGTGAGCAGGAACGCGCTGATCGCGCCGCGGGCGCAGCGAGGCAGGAACTCCCGCTTCTGTTCTTCGGTGCCGAACATCTTGACGGGCTCGGGTACGCCGATCGACTGGTGCGCGGACAGGAGCGCACCGATGCTCGGGTGGACTGAGCCGGCGAGCATGAGCCCTCTGCCGTAGTCGACCATCGACAGGCCGAGGCCGCCGTACTCCTCGGGGATCTTCATGCCGAACGCCCCGAGGCTGGCGAAGCCTTTGACGTATTCGTCTGGAATGCGCGCCTCGCGCTCGATGACCTGGCCGTCGAGGGTTTCGCAGTAGGCCTTCAGGCGTTGGAGGAACGCGGCGCCCTTGGCCGCCTTCTCGTCCGGAACACGCGGATGCGGGTGGACGAGGTCGAGGCGGAACTTGCCGAGGTACAGGTCCTTGGCGAAGCTCGGCTTGGCCCAGGTGGTTTCCCGAGCAGCCTCGGCGACCGCGCGTGCTTCGACTTCGGTAACCGGTGCGGTCTTGCTCATGGCTCAACCCTTTCGCCGTAAGCGCAGTGTGGTTCCGAACCTGATCAGGCTTCGCCCGCCCAGGCCCACTCCCACCGCCAGCTTCTCATCAGTGTTACTCGCGAGTAGCCAGCTGCCAAGCCCTTTTGAAAATCGCACCCACGGCCCTTTTCTGGCAGCAGAAGGGCAGGGTTGACAGAAAATCCGTGACGTACGGATTCGCGAATTGTTGGTGTTTTGCCGGTCCCGTACTGGATGGAAATTGTCTGGCGTTCTGTCCCGGAATTCAGCGCGGCCCGGTCGTCACCGGAATCCGGATCGGCGAATTGGGCCGCGGCGGCCCTCCCCAGCGCGGTACCACACGGTGCACCGTTGCCAGGAACACCGTCATGACCAGGCAGGCCGTGCCCGCGATACCGGCCGCACCGCCGGCGTACGCGGCGAACAGCCGCCGACGACTGACTCCCGTCAGGACCAGCTGCGGCGGGTCGGCGAGCCCGAGTCCGACCACCGCGATCACGAGGAGCCCCACTCCGATGAGCGCCAGCAGGGTGACGGCGTACGGATGCGCGTCCGCAGACGTGCTCGCCGCGTTCCGGCGCTGGGTGAGGACGAGGATCACGCCGGCCCCGGCTGCCCACGCGCCGACGACCAGGAGAGCCGCCAGCGAATCGCTGGGCCGATGCCATCCGGCGGCCAAAGTGGCGATGCCGGTGAGGCCGGCATAGCCCGCGCCAAGCATGGCGGCGAGCCCGCGCAGCCGCGGCGGGAGCACGAGGACCAGAGCAACGGCGACGGAAGCCGCCACGGTTGTGTGGCCGCTCGGCAGGCTGTTGACCTCGATCCGGGCTCCGGGGATACCGAGGTCCGGGCGATGGATGACGTCAAATTTCAGGATCTGGGTGGTGACGTTGGCGCCGGCGACGAGCAGGGTCGCGACGACAGCGAGCACGATCCGCCGGCGGGCGAGGGCGATGAATCCGATCACCGCCGTGGCGACCGCCAAGGAGAGCACCGTGATCGCGTCGAGCACCCTGGTGACGAGTACGTGAACATGGCTCCGGCCGATGGCGTTGCCCTCGAGCGCGATCCCGTCGAGAACCTGTCCGTGCGCCGTACGGACAAAAATCCACCATACGGCGGCCAGCGCACCTACCTGGGCGAGAGCCAACACCAGCAGCCAAACCGCAGTCAAACCCCGTGTGCGACTAGGCATGTGCTCACCGTAGCCGGTGAGGGTGAAGTCGTCGCGAGTACCTGCGGCCAGGGGTACGGGCTTCCTAGACTCATGGAAATCTGGGGGACCCCCGGGGGAGGCTGGGCGCGGGGGGAGGAAACATGGGCCGGCGCCTGACATTCTTCGCTTCCGCGACGGCAACGCTCGCGACAATCCTGGTAGCCGCGGTTCTCCTCGTGGGCTGCCAGGAGCAGCGGCCTGGCCGTGACCCGCGGACCGCGAGTTCACCGTCGAAGTCCGCGTCCGCGCACGTCAGCGGCACACCGTCGGCGCGCGAGGCGATACCCGCCGTCGACTTCCGCTCGACCCGCCGCTGGCAGAACGGCTTCGTCACCATCGTCCGGATCACCAACCACACCGAAGAGCCGCTGCGGTGGACGCTGAGTTTCCGCCTGCCAGCGAAGGTCCATCTCGACCAGGTGTGGGGTGCCGCCATCCACCAGGCCGGCGGTGGCCGGATGGACGCGCGCGGGGAGGACTACAACAAGCGCATCAAGCCCGGCCAGCGGGTGGAGTTCGGATTCCGGGCGACCGGCACCAACCAGGCATCTGTCGCGGAATGCAGCCTTAACGGTAAGCCCTGCCGGTGACTGGCCCTGGAGGGATGTGAGGCGGCCGGGACCTCGCGCGGAAGGTCGCCACCACGCAAGGCAGGGCCCCGAGTTGTCAGAAATTTCTCGGTCTCTTAGCCGAGAAACCTCTGACAGCTTGCCGAGAGCCTTATTCATTACCTCTGGCAGTCGGATAGGGGAACGGGATCATGATCAACTTGCAGAAATCGCCCAGGATTCGCTCCCGGGTTCAAGGGGTCGTCGCAACACCTGATCTGGTTCGAGAGCTGCTCACTATGCGAGATCGCCCACCGAGGTTGCGGTGACTTGGCGGAGGTGTGTCGGCAAAGAAGCCGACACACCTCCGCCAAGTCGCCTCCGTCGTTCAGCTCCAGCGCACGGTGAGGTGTCCTCCATCCGGGCCGCCGGGTGCCCGCACCACCTGCAGGTCGTCAACCACGGAACGCTCGACGGGGAGGTCGGTCTGGAGCTCCCGGTCGGTCTCGAACGCCGCGACAAGAGCGCCTTGACACCAGCGGAACGTCACCGAGTCGCTGCCGAAGCTCGCTATCTCGCCGGTCGCGTAGGCGAGCATGGCGCCGTCGAAGCGCAACCGCAATGGCAGCATGACACCGCGGCGGCCCGGCAGCACGATCTCGTGACCACCGAACAGCGGTCCCACGTCGTCGCCCTCGTGGAGCCGGAACGCCGCGTCGTAGCCGGCGAGGTTCAGGGCGTGCACGAACCGCTCGCCGTCGGCGTTCGCCGTCGAGGTGATGAGCAGGCTGGAGCGGTCGGCGTCATGCCGCAAGCCTGCCTTGACGCCCAGGGTCTCCAGCGCCGAGCGGTAGAGGGCGACATCGCTGCCCGGGTAGTCGGTGGTGAGAACGACGGCCCGCCCGTTGCCCACGCGCAGGTCGAAGCCGCAGCCAGCGCCTGAGTCGTAGTCGTACAGCAGGAGATCGCCGGAGCCCGAGCCCGCGCCCGCGTCCAGGTCGAAGAGTTGCGCATAGCTCACGCGGGTTTCGGGTCGGGGCGCCGCCCAGCCGGCCGCGCATACCGACAGGAAGAAGGCGTGGTCGCCGTACCGCTCCCCGCGCGGGCGGAGGCCGAACGCGTCTCGCAGGACCGTGCATGGTCGCGCTTCCAGGTCGTACGCCGGGACCTCACCGCACAGCAGCAGGCGACCACCGGCCCGCAGGTAGTCCGCAAGTCCGCCTTGCACACCGGCGTCCATGTACCGCGCGGAGGCGACGGCAAGCACCGGAACGTCGCCGGGGTCGATCGGGCGGCGTTGCGGGTCGACGGCACCGAAGCGATAGCCGGCGAGCAGCATCGCGCGCGCCATCATCTGGCCGGGACCACCGAACCGGTGGCGTTCGAGATTGTCGACGATCTCCCGCATGGTCGAGCTCGCGGGATAGACGGACTCGGTCATGAAATAGTCGGGCAGGAACGCGATCGCGAGATCGTCGTGCTCCTCGTCCATGGTCGCGAGTTTCGCGCTGACGGCACGGACCGCGTGGACCACCTCGGACGTCCGCGGATAGGTGAGGTTGAGCTGGCCCTCGGGGCCGACCGGGGCGCCGACACCATGGCGTTCACCCGTGAAGCTGATCCGGTCGTTTCCGTCGCCGACCGGGGTGTCGAGCCGGGGATTGATGCCTCCGGTGAACAGGTAGTAGTTGAGTAGCCGATTGCCCTGCGCCACGCAGAGCCGGGTCTTGAGATCGATGGTCGACGGGTCGTGGACGTGGGTGAGGTCGCGGCCGTAGTCGCCGTCACCGGCCTCGAACTCCACCGAGGTGAGTGGCTGGTCGGCGTCCTGCACGGCATCCATGAACGCGTTCATCAGATACAGGTCGGCGGCGTTGCGGGTGGTGAGGTCGCCGAGATAGTGGTCGGAGCCGGCGAGCATGCCGGGGATGCCGGCGTAGCTGTCCATCAGTTGGCTGATCCCGATGGGGTACGGCGTACCGCGGCCGTCGCTGGTGCCGTGGATGTTGACGACGAACGGAACGCCGGTCACGCCCTGCTCCTCGGCGTACTCCCGGAGTGCGCCGAAATACCTGGCGAACCGGTCGCGCATGTAAGAGCCGAGGTCGTGCATCAGCGCGGGCGCGTACTCCTCACGGGGCGAGCGGATCCCTTCGGCGCGCGCCTGCGGGTCATCGAGTGAGAAGGGGTACCGCGCGGACAGCGCCGCTCCGGAGTGTTGGTGGGTCAACCACCGAGCGAAGTCGGCCAGGACGTTGTCGGTGAGGTCCGGGGAGTTGGAGACCCACGACAGCATGCCGACCTCGTTGTCGAGTTGGACGGCCAGCACGTTGCCACCACGGGTGATGAGGCGTTCGGCCAGAACCGGCATCACCGCGGCGTACCACTTCCGGATCTCGGCGAGGAATGCCGGCGCGAGGTAGTCGACGGTACGCGTGGCGACGGTCGCGCCATCCCAGGTGACGGGGTGAATCTCGGGGTGCTCGTCGTACAGGCGATAGGGCAGGCCTTCGTTCTTGAGCTCCGCCATGATGAAAGGTCCGGGTCTGGCGAGGAAATAGAGCCCACGCTCACGGCAGGAGTCGATGAAGGCGCCCAGGTCGAGTTCTGGCCGGGTCCGGCCATCGAGGTCGAACGTCCCGTCCTTCTTCTCATGGCAGAGCCACGGGATATAGGACGCGACCGTGTCACAGCCGGCGGCGAGGAGCTTGTCCAGCCGGTCAGGCCAGTCGTCGCGCTCGAGACGGAAGTAGTGGATCTCCCCGCTGAGCAGGATGCGGGGCGAACCATCCACGAGGATGCGCTTGCGACGGATTTCGATCACGGGGACTCCCTCTTCATCGCCTCTTGCGAGCGGGTGCCGGCATCGTTACGATCCTGAAAACTCGTTCTGCAAACGTTTACCGCAACACGTTACACCCTTCTCCAAACCCTTTGCCGACGGGAATTCGATGAGCAAGCGAGGGCCGACTCTGCACGAGATCGCGCGCGACGCGGGCGTCTCCATCGCGACCGTGTCGCGGGTCGCGCGCGGTGTCGGTCAGGTCTCGGAAGAGACCCGGCGCAAGGTCCAGGAGGCGATCGACAAGCACAACTTCCGGCCGAGCCACTTCGGCCGGGCGCTCGTCGAGCGCCGGCACGCAGCGCTCGGCATCGTTTTCCCAGGCCTGTCTGGTCCCTATTACTCCGAAGTCATCAACGGCTTTGAGGAAGAGGCGGTGAACGCGCGGGTGAGCGTCCTCATCATGGGCACGCATCTGCTGCGGGAATCCGTTGATCTCGTGCTCGACATGGCAGACCGGGTTGACGGCATCGCCGTGATGGGAGGTGTCCTCCCTGACGACGCTGTTCGACGGCTGGAGGCCCGCGGCGATCCCGTCATCCTGCTGGCGAGCCGGCCGCTCGTCGGCGTTCCGACGATGCGGACCGAAAACACCGCGGCGGTGGCGAAACTAACCACCCATCTGCTGCGTGACCACGGCTATGAGCGGCTGGAGTTCGTCGGCAATCCCGACGGGTCACCCGACGCGACGTACCGCTGGCGGGGCTTTCTGCGGGCACACCGGCAGGCAGGGGTCGAACCCCCCGCCGAGCCGATCAGGGTCGGACTCCAACAGTCCGACGGATTCATCGCGGCGGCACGGCTGCTGGAGTCCTCCGACCCACCCCGGGCGATTGTGTGTGCCAACGATGAAACGGCGCTGGGCGCGGTGGTCGCGCTCATGGACCGTGGTTATCGGGTTCCACAGGACATTGCTGTTACAGGTTTCGACGATATTCCGATGGCCGGGCTCTTGGCGTCCGGCCTCACGACCGTTCACCAACCCATGCGGGAGCTTGGCGCCGAAACCGCGCGCCTCCTTCTTCGCCACGTGGAGGGGCAGATCGATGCCTCACTCGACCGCGTTCTCGAAACGCAGGTCGTGATACGGGGGAGCTGCGGATGTGGAGATGTTGGGGAGCAAGACGCCGTCGTCAGCACCCACTCCTCACCAGGAGGTACGACGTGAAGATCGTCAAGGAAGTGCCCGTTCAGGCGGATGACCCCCTGAAGTCTCCGTGGCGCCGACGGACCGTGGCACTCGCGTCCCTGTTGGTCCTCGCCACCGGTGCGGCCGCCTGTCAGAGCGGAAGCCCCACGGAGGAAGGCAACAAGGGGACGCCCAAGGCACAGGGGATGGTCAGCCAGCTCAACATGGGCGACTTCGGCGGCGGAAACGCGCCGCAGCGCAACTTCAACCCGTTCTCACCGACCAGGCTGGTCACCGACTTCACCTTCGAGCCGTTGTTCGTCGTGAACGCTTACGACTGCACGGTCACGCCATGGCTGGGTACGTCGTACACCTGGGAGAATCCCGCGAAGCTGGTCGTCAAGACGCGCTCCGGGGTCACCTGGTCTGACGGAAAACCCTTCTCCGCCAAGGATGTCGCGTTCACCTACAACCTGCTCAAGACGGCTCCTGCCCTGGACACGAACGGACTCTGGTCGAAGCTCACCAGTGTGACGGCCGAGGGTGCCGACCAGGTGACCTTCGCCTTCAAGGAGGCGTCGGTTCCGACGTTCACCCAGGTCTCCGACGTCCGGATGGTTCCGGAGCACATCTGGTCAGCGGTGACCGACGTCGCGAAGTTCACCAACAACGAAGCCGTGGGCACCGGGCCCTACACCGTCAAGAGCCAGAACACCCAGCAGCTGGTGCTCGAACGCAACCCGAAGTACTGGCAGGCGGACAAGATCAAGGTCCAGCGGATGATGTTCAAGAAGGCCACTGGTGGGGCCGAGGTCGACAAGCTCCGGCTGAGCCGGGGTGAGTACGACTGGAACGCGATGTTCGTGCCTGACATCGAGAAGACCTATGTGGCCAAGGATCCCGAGCACAACCACTACTGGTTCCCGCCCGGCGCGTCGATCAGCTTGTTCATGAATCTCACCAAGGCGCCGTTCAACGACGTGGAGTTCCGGCGCGCGATGACCTTCGCGATCGACCGGGACGAGATCAAGAACAAAGCACAGTTCGGGTACGTCGAGACCGCGAGCCAGACCGGGCTCGTGATGCCCGGCCAGAAGGCGTGGCTGGCGCCCGGAATCGCCAACGACGGCAAGGTTCCCTACGACGCGGCGCAGGCGAAGAAGGTTCTCGCGGACGCCGGATACAAGACCGGCCCGGACGGCAAGCTGCTGGGCAAGGACGGCAAGCCACTGCCCGACTTCTCCTACAAGGTGCCCAACGGCTGGGTCGACTGGATCCAGGCCGCGCAGGTCATCCAGAAGAACCTCGCCGACCTCGGTATCACGGTCGACGTGCAGACGCCGTCGGCGGAGGTGCACGACAAGGACCGCGGCATCGGCAACTTCGACATGTTCTTCGGTGTGCATGGTGGCGGGTGCAACATCTACCAGGCGTTCCAACACCCGTTGGGTAGTAGCCAGACCGCACCGATCGGCAAGGTCGCCCCGACCAACTTCATCCGCTGGAAGGACGCCAAGACCGACGCCCTGCTGGAGGAGTTGGCCAAGGCGCCAGACGAGGCCGCCCAGAAGACGGTTGTCCACCAACTCGAGCAGATCATGGTCGACCAGGTCCCGGTGGTGCCGCTGTGGTACGGCGCGCAGTGGTTCGAGTACCGCAGCGAGAAGGCGATCGGTTGGCCCAACGCCAAGGACCCGTACGCCGGCCCGGGTAACCAGCTCATCATCATGACCAAGCTCCGGCCCAACCCGGACTACCGCGGCAAGTAATCCTAGCGATGCTCTGGGGGCCGCACGTGTGTGACAACCGTGCGGCCTCCAGCCCCAAAGCACGCCCAGACAAATAGAACAGCCCAGAAGAAACGCCCCAGAAAATAGGGGTCCAGAAAACAGCCCAGAAAGACATCCAGAACAGCCCCCAGAAACAGACGCCAAGGGAGCGCCGGATCATGCGCTACTTCGTCAGCCGGGTGATGTTCTTCGTCCTGACGCTCTGGGCCGCGGTGACGTTGAACTTCATCATCCCGCGGCTGCAACCCGGTGACCCCGCACAGACCATGGTGCAACGCCTGGCGGGTCAGAGCGAGGCGATCGACCCGGCCGCCATCAGGGCGGTCCAGATCATGCTCGGCCTTCCGACGGGAAGTATCTTCGAGCAGTACGTCGACTATCTGCAGGCGGTCGTCCGCGGCGACTTCGGCATTTCCTACACCTACTTCCCTTACACCGTCACGCACATGATCGCCGAGGCGCTGCCCTGGACGATCGTCCTCGTCGGTGTCACCCATGTGCTCGGCTTCGTGATCGGCACCCTGCTGGGTGCTGCCGCGGCGTGGAAGCGGAACGGGAAGTTCGACACGGTCGTCAGCCTGGGGTCGACGTTCATCGGCACCCTGCCGTTCTTCTGGATCGCGCTGATCCTCATCTACGTCCTGGCGTTCACGTTGCGGTGGTTTCCCGAGGCGGGCGGTTACAGCGGCGAGATCGACCCTGCGTGGTCGTGGGCGTTCTTCGGTGACGCCATCTATCACGGGATCCTGCCGGCGCTGTCCCTGCTCATCACCGCGCCGATCGGCTGGATCATGGGCATGCGTAACAACATGGTGCACACGCTTGGCGAGGACTACACGCGTCTGGCCCTGGCCAAGGGTCTGCGTCAACGCCGGGTTGCGCTCACCTACAGCGCCCGGGTCGCGATCCTGCCGAACGTCACGGGATTCGCGCTGGGGCTCGGCACCATCCTCGGCGGCACGGTCATGGTCGAGATGATCTTCGGCTATCCCGGGATGGGCAAGCTGATGTTCGACGCGATCTCCAACCGCGACTATCCGCTGATGCAGACGATCTTCCTGTTCACCACGATCGGCGTCCTGCTGGCGAATCTCTGCGCGGACATCCTCTACGGCGTTCTCGATCCCCGGGTGCGAAGGGAGGCGCAGACGTGAGCACACCGATCGGCCAGGTCGCCAAGCCAATCGACTCCGAGCCGGCGCCAGGCGACGTTGCGGCCGCGGTCAGGCGGTCCCGACTGCCTTCGTGGGTGGTGATCCTGTGGGCCAACCGCAAGAGCCGGATCGGCCTGATCATGCTCGGCCTCTTCATCTTCGTCGCGGTGTTCGCGCCGCTGCTGGCCACGCACGATCCGAAGGTGACCGACTTCGCGCAGTCGCTCCCGCCGGGTGGGGCCCACCCGCTGGGTACGACCGCCTCGGGACAGGACATCCTCTCCCAGCTCGTCTACGGCGCCCGGACCTCCATCGTGGTCGGCCTGGTGGCGGGCACAGTCGTGACGTTCATCGCCCTGCTCGTCGGGCTCACCGCGGGCTACCTGCAAGGCTGGGTTGACGAGGTGCTGTCGTTCCTCATCAACCTCGCCCTGGTGGTGCCGGTGCTGCCGCTGATGATCACCATCGCGGCGTACTCCCCGGTGCGGGGACTGTTTCTGATCATCTTCGTCATCAGCATCACTGGGTGGGCCTGGGGCGCTCGCGTCAAACGCGCGCAGATCCTGACGCTGCGGTCCCGTGACTACATCACGGCGGCGAGGTTCGCCGGTGAAGGCAGGCTGCGGATCATCTTCGCGGAGATCATGCCCAACATGATGTCGCTCGTGGTGGCGGGCTTCCTGGGCGCCGCGGCGGGTGCGATCGGTGCGGAGGCGGGCCTTGAGTTCCTCGGCCTCGGCGATCCGACGACCGTCAGTTGGGGGACGATGCTCTACTGGGCCAACAACAGCGGCGCGATGTTGACCGGCCAGTGGATCTGGCTCGGGGCGCCGGGTCTTGCCATCGCACTGCTTCTGAGTTCCCTGACCCTCATCAACTTCGGTGTCGACGCGTTGAGCAACCCGCACCTGCGGGAGAGGTGAGCCATGACAGAGCGAGCTTCGTTGGAGCCGGGCGCGGTTTCGCCCGAAGGCGCGGGCAGTCCCCTACTTTCGGTCGAGAACCTCTCGGTTTCCTACGCCGCGACGCGCGCCGTCCGCGACGTGTCGTTCCAGCTTCACGACGGCGAGTTCGTCGGCCTCCTTGGGGAGTCGGGGAGTGGCAAGACGACCCTCGGCAACGCACTCCTGCGGCTGCTTCCTCCGCCGGGCCGGATCAGCGAGGGACGGGTGATGTGGTGGGGGTCGGCCCGGACGGGCGAAGCCCGTGAGGGGCCGGAACCACACCGCGCCGGCAGGGATCTCACCACCATCGGCCAGGAGGACCTGCGCCGGCTCCGGTGGCGGGAGATGTCGACGGTGTTCCAGAGCAGCATGAACTCCCTCAATCCCGTTCTCACCATCGAGACGCAGTTCCGCGACGTGATCGAGGAGCACACCGCGATGCGTGGCGCGCCCGCCCGCCAGCGGATCGGGCAGCTCCTCGAGATGGTCATGCTCGACCCGTCGTACATGAGGTTCTATCCACACGAGCTTTCCGGCGGGATGAAGCAGCGCGTCGCGCTGGCGTTGGCGCTCGCGCTGCGGCCAAGGTTCGTCCTGCTCGACGAGCCGACGACCGGGCTCGATGTGATCGTGCAGCGGTCGATCCTCGACAACGTGCGCGCCCTGCAACGCGAGCAGGGCTTCGCGGTCCTCCTCATCAGCCACGACCTGGGGACGGTGATGGAGGTCTCCGACCGGGTCATGGTGATGTACGCCGGAAAGATCGTCGAGGATCAGCGGGCGTCGACGATGATCGCGGAGCCGATGCATCCCTACACCCGTGGGTTGCTCGGGGCGTACGCCGATCCGCGCGCCCGAGAGGTCGAGATCGCCTACATTCCCGGCCGCCCGCCAGACCTTTCCCGTCCAGGGCAGCGTGGTTGCCTGTTCGCCCCGCGCTGTCAAGAAGCGATTGACGTCTGCCGGGCAGAGGAGCCGGTGCTTTCGGCCATGGGTCAGGGCGAGGCGGCGTGCCACGTCGCGGAAGCGGCGTACGCGGCTGGGGACGGGCGGCGGGATCAGTCGGCGCGCGCCGGTGAGGTCTTCACCGCGCCGGCCGGCCGCACCGACCGGGGACCGCGGGTCGAACGCCGTCAAGAGGTCCTTGCGGTCGCCGGCGTCCACAAGCGGTATCGCAGTCGGCGCGGCCTGAAGGTCACGGAGGTCGATGCCGTCCAGGACGTGTCATTCGTCCTCCGAGCCGGGACAGTCACGGCACTCGTGGGACAAAGTGGCAGCGGCAAGACCACCTTGGCGCGGATGGTGACCGGGGTCGAGCGACCCGACACCGGCTCGGTGACCTTCGGCGAGCTGCGGGTCGACCGGTTACGCGGGCGCGGGCTGAAGGCGTACCGCCGGCATGTCCAGCTGGTCTTCCAGGACCCCTTCGCGGCACTCAACCCGGCCCACACCATCGGCTACACGTTGAGCCGCCCGCTGATCAACCACCAGGACGTCACGGGTGCGGCACTGCGACCAGCGATCGAGGAGTTGCTGGAGCGGGTCGGGTTGTCGCCCGCGTCGACGTACATCGAGAAGTACCCACACCAGCTGTCCGGCGGCCAGCAGCAGCGGGTCGTGGTGGCGCGGGCGCTCGCCCCCGATCCGGAGATCATCGTGGCGGACGAGCCGATCTCGATGCTGGACGTCTCGATCCGCGCGGAGATCCTGGAGCTCCTCGACACGCTCGTACGCGAACGCGGGATCGCGATGCTCTACATCACCCACGACCTGTTGAGTGCGCGGGTGCTCGCCGACGAGGTTCTCGTGCTCCACAACGGCAAGTTGGTGGAGTCTGGCGCGACTCTCGAGGTGATCCGGGGTGCGCGGGACGCCTACACCCGGCAGTTGCTGGACGCCATTCCCAATCCGTTCGCGACAAGGCGCGGATGAGAGTCGACCGGAGGTCGCGGTGAAGTACGTCATGGAGCAACCCGTCAAGCTCGGCGTCATCGGCTGCGGCCGGGTGTTCCGCGGCCCTTACCTGTCGTTGATCCAGCCGTTGCGCACTCGCGGCCTGGTCGGTGACATCGTCGCGTGCGACTCCAACCCGGCGGTCGGTGGCGTGGTGGCTGGCGAGCCCGGCGTTGCCGCGTTCACGACCGATCACCGCGAGGTCCTCGACGACCCGGAGGTGGACGTCGTACTCGTCCTCACCTCGATGCCCGAGCATGGTTCGATCGCGAAGGACGCCCTGCTGGCCGGCAAGCACGTGCTGGTCGAAAAGCCGATGGCCATCACGCTTCCCGAGGCGGCCGAGCTGGTGGAGTTGGCGAGGACAAGTGCCGGGCATCTGGTGTGCGCGCCGTTCGTCATCCTCAGCCCGACGTTCCAGGCGATGTGGCGGCACGTGACGGCGGGCGACATCGGCCGGCCAACCCTCGCCCGTGGGCGCTACGGCTGGGCCGGACCGGACTGGGGGCCGTGGTTCTACCAGGCCGGCGGTGGCCCGCTGTTCGATCTCGGCGTCTACAACGTCACCGCGCTCACCGGGCTGCTCGGGCCGGTACGTCGGGTGTCGGCGTTCGCTGGCCGGGTCCACCCGCAACGCGTCGTTGACGGCCAGCTGATCGACGTCGAGACCGAGGACAACTTCCAGATCCTGCTCGATTTCGACAACTCCGTCTTCGCCACCGTGACGACCGGATTCTCGATGCAGAAGTACCGCTCGCCCGCGCTGGAGATCTACGGCACGGAAGGCACCATCCAGATGCTCGGCGACGACTGGGCGCCCGAAGGCCACGAGCTGTGGCAGAACTCCGAAGGAGCCTGGAAGCTCTACGGCAGCCCGAACCCCTCCTGGCCGTGGACCTCCGGGCTCGAGCACCTCATCGAGTCGATCGCCGCCGGAACCCGCCCGCTGGTCACCCCCGAGCACGCGTACCACGTCCTCGACATCATGCTGAACGCCATCGAGTCCGGCCGGGACGGCACCCACCACCTGGTGGAGAGCACCTTCGCCCCGCTTTCGTTCGCTGATGGCGATCCGGGCGAGGCGGCGCACCGCGTCCACGACCGTACCCACGCGAGCTGACGGAGCGCGCCGCCGGACCGAACCAACGTGCGGTCAGGGCTGGGCGACTATCGCGCCGCCGTCGAGGAAGTGCTCGAAGGATCCCCAGGGTTCCTTGCCGTCCTTGGACATGATGACCTCGCCGGAGTACTGCGCGAGGTAGACGCGGCGCAGCCGGTCGGTGAGGTTGGGCCCGCTGCGATGCATCACGACGCTGGAGAAGACCACGATCGTGCCGGCCGGACCGGTCATGGGCACGCCCGGGTCGGAGCCGAAGTAGCAGACCCGGTCGTTGACCTCCGGGTCCTCGATGTGCTTGACGTACGACCTGATGCCCGAGCGGGAGTACGGCAGCAGGTAGACCGAACCGTTCTCCTCCGTGACATCGTCGAGCGCGATCCAGCAGGTGAGGTACGGCGTGTGGTCCTCGTGCACGTAGCCGGAGTCCTGGTGCCAGGCGAAGGAGGTGTCGGGGTCCGCCGCCTTGATGACGTACTGCTCCCAGAACAGGTAGGCGTCCTCGCCCAACGTCGCCTTGCAGATCTCGGCCATCAGGTCGCTGAAGAGGAACTGCCGCAGCTCCGGCCGATCCTTGTAGATCATGTTGCTGAAATAGCGCTTGCCGCGGGCGTTGATGCCGATCCGGTCGACTCCGCCGGCGTCGAACGCGGCATCCAACTTGTCCATCGAGAACTGCGCACCGCCGCGCAACAGCTCCAGCTGCTCGTCGGTGAGCGCACGCTCGAGAACGAAATAGCCCTCCGAGTGGTACTGCTCGCGCAGCTGCGCGGTGACCAGGCCGGTCGTGGGCTCGTCGGTCGAGGTCATGGGGGCCTGCCTCCCAGCGGGTGTTCCCAACGATGAGTCCGCGGCGGATCCTCCGCCGTGCGTCACGACGCTAGAACGCCCACATCGTTGCCCGGAATGGCTTTCCTGACCGGCACATGTACGTTCTGGCGAGTGGACGCCCGCACCCGGATCGTCGTGTCAGACGCGCCCGTGACCAGGCTCGGCCAGCTCGTACTCGCTGGCGAGGTGGTCGACGAGGAACCCGTCATGCCGTCGTCCCTCCGGGTGATGGACGCCTTCGTCATCTCGTTCGTCGTCGACGGGTACGGCAGCTACCGGCATGCCGACGGACACGAGCAGCCGATCACGCCGGGCGCGCTGACGGTGGTCGAACCCGGCCAGCCGCATTGGTACGGCACGGCACCGGGGGAGCGTTGGACCGAGTTGTTCGCGGTCTTCAGCGGACCGCTCTTCGACACTCTCGCCGAGGTCGGCGTGATCAAGGGGGTCGGGCCCCGGCACCCACGATCCGCTCCTTCGGCGGCCGCGCTGCGCACGGTGCTGAGCGCCACGCCACGGTCTCAGCTGGCGGCAGAGCACCAGCTGCTGGCGTTGGCGGACTGGCTGGTCGACACCGCCGAGCCGGGCGGCGCCTCGGGCCTCAGCCCCGCCATCGCGACCGCCGTCGACCGGCTGGCGGCCGACCTTGCCGCACCGATCTCCCTGCGTACAGTCGCGGCCGAGGTGGGCCTGCCCTATGACACGTTCCGTCGCCGCTTCACCGGCGAGGTCGGAACGTCTCCGCTCGCCTTCCGTAATGGCCGGCGGCTCCAGAGGGCGGCAACCCTGCTCCGCCTGACCGACATGACCACCCGCGAGATCGCCCGGACGCTCGGATTCACCGACGAGTTTCACTTCTCCCGGAGGTTCCGCGCCCACTTTGGCCTGCCCCCGCGCGACTACCGACGGTCGTGACACCCCCGGCCGTGACGAGCCGGCCTGGTCGAGGTTGGGCTGGCTCTTAAGTCCGTAGTGCGGGGATACGTGCCGGTTCAGGCGCCGTCGATCGCGCGCCCCGAGCCGGTGGCGGGGAATGCAGGTGACCTGCCATGGCGTTGGCAGTAGAGTGGTGCGGGTCGGGCGGGTATGCCCGGCTCCGGGCGGTGAGCCCGGCGTACGTTTGACAACTCAACATGGGGGTGATCGGTTTCGACTTCGGACGATCGCTTCAGGAGAAGCGGGCCGAGGACCCAGGGTTATCTCGTTAACGATCCCTGGAAACCAATAAGTGCCAACTCTAAGCGCACTGACTTCGCTCTCGCCGCCTGAGGCGAGCTAAGCGAAGGGTCAGCCCGGGAGTTCCTCCGACCCGGATCCTGGCCTCATGAAGGAGGATCACCCGTACGGAACGGCCGCGGGGCCGTGCGGGAACACTAACTGCGGCTGGGCCTGTCGGCGACTTGCCTGTGAGAGCGCCGGGGCCGAGTAGAACGCCTAGCAGGCTGCGCCCGGAGAAGTCCTGAAACATCGACGAAGGACGCGGGTTCGATTCCCGCCACCTCCACGATCAACGAAACCCCTGGTCAGAGCGGTCTGGCCAGGGGTTTCGCATCGGTGCGACCACTTTATGCGGGCACGGTGCCGTCGGCGACGTCGGACCGCGGCGCCCGCAGGAAGAGGCGGTCTGGCCAGGTCTCCTCTCTCGCACGCGAGGACGCGTGTTTCCCGAGCCGAGCACATCGGGTTAGAACGCTCATGCTGCTCTTTCCCTTTTGTGCGAGGAGTTGTAAGCCTGCTCCAGCGCGATCCGACGACCCGTCAGTCCTAGGGGATCTGCTGTCGGCGGTGCCGCTCGATGCGGTGTGGGCGGCGGGCTGACATTGATCCGGCGCTGCCGAGAGGGAGGATTCGACCATACTGGTCCGCCATGGACCTGAACGAGTACCAGCGCGGCGCCCTCCGTACCGCCGCTCCACGTGACAAGAGGAACGAGCTGCTCCACCTGGTGCTCGGGCTGGTTGGCGAGTCGGGTGAGATCGCCGAGAAGTTCAAGAAGTGGGTCCGCGACCTCGACAGCGACGAGTCGCGGATCGACCGGGCCGACGTCGCCAAGGAACTCGGCGACGTGCTCTGGTACGTGGCGGTGCTCGCCGACTACCTCGACCTGTCGCTGGACGACATCGCGACGGCCAACCTCGCCAAGCTGGCCAGCCGCCAGGACCGTGGCGTGCTGGCGGGCAGCGGCGACAACCGCTGAGCCCGACGCCGGCCCTCGGTTCGACCCTGCCGGTGTAGCGTGCCGGTCAGTTGAGCGGCGGACGCTCGTAGATGATCTTCAGAGGCCTACGGATCAGAAGGCCGTGTCTCGATCCTCTTTGAGTTCCACGCCGAGGTCGCGGGCCAGTCGGGAGCGCACGGCTTGGACGAGTGCGGTTGGCCACTCGACGTCGTATTGCTGACTGATCCTCGGACCGAACTATGCACCGCCCGAGCCGCGGCAGCTTACGGCCCCCCGGTCTCCGCGACCCGATGCAGGCCACCGGCCAAAGCCCGGTGCTCCTTCAACGCTCTGGTGGGGCGCCCCTACGGCGCGATTTGGTACACCCGACCAAGCTGGTTGAGATCGAGGTTGATCACTCTGTCCGGAATCGGGTGACCGGGCGATGCCGGCCCGGAGTGGCCACGGGCCTGGAATGCCGGCGTGACGTAGATCGCCAGCCAGGTGCCGCTTCGCTGGTCAGGCCTCCTAAGGAACTCACCTTCGACCACGACGAGGTAAACCGGGCGAGGGTCGGGCGGCAACTCCGGAGCTCCGGGCATACGTTGGATGGCCGTCCTGGCGGCGTGGTAGGTGGTGAGGACCACGCGCATGCTGCGTAGGGAGCCGTCGAAGTACTGTCGAAAGTGCTCCTCGGCTGCTTGGCGAACGCGCTCGAGGTCGTCCGGAGAAATCTCCTCCCTTGGGACCCCGGTCATGTGTCCGACCTCCCACCGAGATCGATGCTGTGCACGCGACCAAGCTCGTTGAGGTCGAGGTTCACAATTCTTTTGGCCTCGGGTGGTGCGAGCCGAAACCCTCGTACGCCAAACGCGGGTGTGACGTCGATTGCTAGCCAGCATCCGCGTCGACCATAAGCCCGCGTCCGAAAGTCGCCTTCGAAGACGACCACGTAGACGGGGCGATTGTCGGGTGGGTCGAGATCCTTCCTCGGCACCTGGGCCATGAGATGAACCTACCCAGCTGGGCGATGATGCCTTCTTGCTCGCGCTGCAGCTGCCGGTGGCCCGCTTAGCCTGGTCCTATGGAGGTCAGACCAGTCGACCCGCGCGACACCATGTGGGAGTGGACTCCAACATTTCGGGTGTACTTCTACAGAGCAATGTCGAGCAATGAGTACGTGATCACGGGTGCAACCCTCGACGAATGCCTGGAGTGGATCCGCGGGAACCGTGACGGGAGGGCCTACACGCTCTTCGTTGAGGTTCCAGTCTTCGACCACTCGCCCCATGAGCCAGGCCTCCTCCTCCTGGATGGTGTCGAGGGCGACCCGTTCGCGCTGGCCACCGGCGACGACCGTGGCGAGCATCCAAGGCACGAATCGCACAGCGGCCCGTTCGCCGCCGACCGTCAGCGAGTCAGCCCAACCAGATAACGACTGTGCTATCTGTGTGCTATTCGCCACGGGCCCAAGGGGGCAGTCACGGGTACCCATGGACCACCGTCCTGAGCGTCCGACGGCTGGTTGAGCGTGTCCCGCATCAGATTCCCAAGCTGATGAGGCGTCGGCGGGCGCGACGACCTGTCTTCCTGTGAAGAGCGAGATCGCGGGCCAGATGCGCGCGCCGCAGACCATGCGTGAACAGGTAGCGGAGGTCGTCGGCGTTGTCGTACATGAGCTGTGTGTGGAAGTAGTTCACATGCTCGAGGACGGCGAACACCGCGAACCCGAGACCTGGCAAACTGCCGGCGCCTGGGTCGATGACCACCGCCCAGATGATGAACAGCAAGCCCGCGATGAGTGCGGGCAGGTTGACCACGCGGGCAACCGCGAAAGCTCCGGCTCCGGGAAGGGGCGATCCAGGCACCGCGATCTGGCGAACCTTGGCCAGCCAGTATCCGGCGCCCTCCAGGAGAAGGAACGCGAACAACGCGAAGCCGATGACGTTCGTGGGGGTCACCGGGAAGCCGACGATGCCGAACCAGATCACGGCTTGTAGTGGGACGTTGAGGAGTTCCAGCGAAGCCAGCGATCGTAGCCGTCCCCGGATCCAGGTCCGGGAGCGATGATCCATCCCAGAACTATCTCAGAGAGCTGAGCCTGGAAAGGTCCGCCGCCAGGTCAGTGGCAGCCGAAGCCGCGCGCCGCACCGGCGCCGCCTCGAAACTTTGCCTTCCGGAAGGTAAAGTAATGGCATGCGTGCCAGTCAGAAGACCGCCATCCTCGACGCCGCCCTGGCCGTGGTCTCCGCCCAGGAAGGCGCCGATATCACCCTGGACGCGGTAGCCCGACGCGCCGGGATCACCAAGCCCGGGCTGATGTATCACTTCCCCACCCGTGAGGCCCTGCTGCTGGCGATCGTCGAGCACGCGGCCACCCGCGTCGAGGCCGCGATGCACGAGGCCCTCAGCGAAGACGGGCTAACCTTCGAGGCCGCGACTCCCGCCCAGCGCGTGCGCGCCTACGCCCGCGTGGCCGCCAGCGGGCACACCAGTCGCGCCGAGTACGCGGTGTTCACCGAAGCCGCCTACCGGCCCGCGCTCACCGCGCCGTGGACCGAATGCATGGCCGCGTGGTTCGACCTCCCCACCGCTCTGCCCGAGTCACAACGAGCCCGCTTGACGCTCGCCCGCCTTGCCGCCGACGGATTGTGGGCTGCCGAAGCCACCGGCGTGTTTCCCCCAGACCCCGCCGACCGGACGGCCGTACTGGCCCTCATCGACCAACTCACCGATGACCACAACAGGTCCACGCGGCAAGGAGGAGTTGCCCAGTGACGTGGCTGTACCTGAGCGCCGCCATCGCCTCGGAAGTCAGTGCCAGCCTCGCCTTGCGTGCCGCCGTCGACGCACCCCTGTGGTACGCGCTGGTCGCGGTCGGCTACACCGCTTCCTTCATCCTCATCGCCGCCGTCCTGCGTCGGGGCATGCCCGTTGGTGTCGCGTACGGCGTCTGGGCCGCCTGCGGTGTCGCCACCACTGCCGTGGCCGCCGCCGCACTCTTCAGTGACCCCCTGACCTGGACGATGGGGGCCGGCTTCGCCGCCATCATCGCCGGCGTCCTACTGATCGAGCTTGGCTCCCACCCGCCCGAGCGCCGCACCTCTCACGCCGGCGGCGCCACCCACGCGGGAGTTACCCAATGAGCTGGACCTATCTAGTTCTGGCTATTGCCCTGGAAATCGGCGCCACCACAGCCCTTCGCGCGTCCGACGGACTGCGTCGCAGGGCGTGGATCCCCGCGGTGGTCGCCGGTTACGTCGTGTCCTTTGTGTGCCTGTCCTTCGCGTTGCGCGAGGGCATGGCCATCGGCGTGGCCTACGGCATCTGGGCGGCCACTGGCATCGCCGCCACCGCCGTCATTGCCCGCGCCGCCTTCAAGGAACCGCTGACCAAGACCATGGGTCTGGGCATCGTCCTCATCGCCGGCGGCGTACTGCTCGTCGAACTCGGCGCCCACTGAGGATTCACCTATCGGGACTCGCATCTGCCGCCCGTCAGCTTTGACAGGTACCTGTCAAAGCTGACAGGTTTGTCGGTGTGACCGCGTTGACTGAGCAGGGCCGGGAGTTTTCGACGCTGCTGGTGGAGGTGTTCCGTGTGAACGGCCTCCTGCTCGCCGCGGGCGACGAGCTCGCGCGGCCGGCGGGCCTCACCAGTGCACGGTGGCAGGTGCTCGGCGTGGTCGACCACGGTCCGAGCACGGTGGCGCAGGTAGCGCGGGCGATGGGTCTGGCCCGCCAGACCGTACGACAAACCGCGACCAGCCTGGTCCGCGACGGCATGCTGGCGTACCAGGACAACCCCGGCGACCTTCGCGCCCGCCTTCTGGTGCTCACCCCGCGCGGCCGGTCAGCGCTGCGTCAGGTCGAACGCCGCCAAGCGGCGTGGGCGAACGCGCTGGCCGCTCGCCTTCCGCTTGCCGAGCTCTGCGCGGTCAGCGGCACCCTGCGCGATCTCGGCGACCTTCTGGAGGGTTCATGACAGTCATTCCGCTGCTTCCGTGCGCCTCGATCGACGACATGCTCGAGTTCTATTCGGCATTGGGCTTCGAACGCACCTACCGGCAGGCGAAGCCGAATCCCTATCTCGCGATGCGCCGCCCCGAGGTCGAGCTGCACTTCTTCGGTATGCCCGGCTTCGATCCGCAGGAGTCCTACGGCAGCTGCATCGTCCGCGTACCAGATGTCGGGGCACTGCACCGCGCGTTCGCCGACGGGCTGCGGGCGGCCTACGGCAAGGTGCCGCTGGCCGGCATCCCGCGGATGACCCGCCCACGACCGCGCAAGAACGTCGGTGGCCTGTCAGGCTTCTCGGTGGTCGACCCGGGCGGGAACTGGATCCGGGTGTTTCCGGAGCCCCCTGGTCCTCCCGCGCAGGCGTCCACGCCTCCCGCGGCTACCGGACGGCTGGCCCGAACCCTCGAGAACGCCGTCGTGCAGGCCGACAGTCACGGAGACCTCGAGCAGGCCGCCAAGATCCTCGATGGTGCCCTCGCCAGGGTCACCGATGCCAGCCCCGCGGAACGCGTGGAGGCGCTCGCCTACCGCGCCGAGCTGGCCCTCAGCCTTGAGGATCGGGGTCGGGCGGCCGAGGCGCTGGGGGAGCTGGCCGCGATCCCGTTGACTGACGACGATCGGGAACGCCTGGCGGAGACTCTGGCGACCGCCGAGGAGCTGCGCCGTCATGGTCTGACGTAGCCCGCGTGGTCGAAACGTACGGTCCGCCCGGCTCTCGGCTCATTTGTGGAGGGCCCTACGCACCGCCGGTGCCCGCCAAGGTGCCCACCACAATCACCCTTAGAGGGTGGTGCCGCCGTTGGCTTGGTCGGGTCACTCTGAGGTGATGCGGGTTCGCCTGCGGTCGTGCGGCTGTGGCCGGACCTGCTCCCAGCGCAGCGCGTGAAGGGGGCGAGAGGAATGCCATCTGATCCGCTCGCGGCCGGCCCGGGTGGTGGCAAGCCACCGTCTGAGCAGGAGACCGCGTCGAGGGTTCCCCCGCAGGCCAAACCGCCAGTGGAGGGTGAGGCTCCGCCAGAAGCACCGGGCAAGGCTGAGGCCGAAGCCAGGATGCCTGCTCAGGCCCGGGAGGAGGCTGGCGCACCACCGCCGTCCGAACCGCCCCGGGAAGGCGCGATCAGTCGAGGCACCGCCTCGGTGCTCGTCGCGGCCGGGGACACGTGGGGTTCTGTCCTGGCGTTTGCCTGCGCGAGCATCGTGCTCGGCTTCGTCGTACTGGCGTGGCCGGCGGCGACGCTGCAGGTCGTCGCGGTGGTGCTCGGGCTGCAGTTGCTCGTGTACGGGTTTTTCTCGTTCGTCCAGACCATCGCCTTCAGCGAGGCTGAGGGCGGGCGACGGTTACTCCACGCCCTGCTCGGGGTCCTGGCCGTCATCGCCGGCGTTCTGGCTCTCCGGAACATCACCGGGACGATCATGGTGCTCGCCGTCATCCTGGGGTTGTTCTGGCTGGTCGGCGGGGCGATCGCGGTGATGTCGGCGTTCGTGGGGCGGGCTCGTACCGGCCGTGGGCTGACGGTCATCACCGGTCTGCTCGGGATGGCGGCCGGCATCGTCGTCCTCGTGTACCCGAGCATTTCTCTGGGCGTGCTTGTCACCGTCCTCGGGATCTGGCTGGTGGTGTTCGGAGCCCTGACCGCGGCTACGGCGTACCAGATGCGCAACGCCGTACGCCGTGAGAACAACCGGCGGAAGGCAGCACCGGCCGCGTCCGCGTGAGAGACGAGCCGCGGCGCGACTATGTAGGGGCGGTGTACGGTTCGCTGCTCGCGGCGTCCGTCGTGGCGGGCGCGAGCGCTGGTGGTACGCCGCATCCGCTGGATCTCGCCGCGGCGGTTCTCTCTACCGGGCTGATCTTCTGGGTCGCCCACGTCTATGCCCGGCTCGTGGGTGAGCGCGGTGCGACCGCTCATCCGTACCGAAGCAGGGTACGCGTGGTGGCGCGGCGCGAGTGGCCGTTGGTGGAGGCGGCCATCCCGCCAGCGTTCGCAGCGCTGGTTGGCTGGTCGGCCGGGCTGTCTCGCGACGGCGTCGCGTGGCTGGCGCTCGTCGTGGCCCTGGTGGGGCAGGTGAGCTGGGCCGTGGCCGCGACGGTGCGGGCGCGGGCTCCCCGCCCGACTGTCGTCGCCTCGGCGTTCATAAATCTCGGTCTGGGCCTCTTGATCGTCCTGCTGGAAGTCATCTTCCTGCACTGATGCTCGCTCCCGCGCCGCGGCCGGGTCCATGTTGTGTAGAAGGACACGGTCGCTGCGGTGGTACGGATTAGCTTCGCGTCGTTGGTGCGCTAGCCGAACTGACGGTGGCGAGGGTGACGCGGGCGGCTTTGACGATCGCCGGGATCGAGCCGATCAGGAGAACCAGCGCCCAGACGATCGCCACAACCGCGAGGACGGCGGCGGCCAGATCGTCGACGATGCTCACGACCACGATCGGGACGAAGCCATGCAGGAAGGCAACAATCACGTTGCACAGAAAGGATGTCAGCACCAGCAGGACGAGTCCCTTGTTCTGAAGGAATCGCTGGTGAGCGAGGACGAGCGCCAGGGCGAAGATCAGTTTCAACGCCATCAGCAGTGACAGCACGATGCTGGCATCGGAGCGCGGGAAGTAGCCCCAGACCGCGAGGTAGGCGATCGTCCCGAACGGCGTCGCGAGGAACAAGCTCACCATGATGGACAGCTCGACAATGGTGATGAGCAGCAGGACGATCGCGACGAGGATGAGCACGATCGAGCCAACCAGCGTGAGAATTCCCTGCAGTCGACCGTGAAGCCGGTCAGGCACGACCAGACCGACGGCCATCAGTGCGATGCTGTAGAGCAGGATCACATCGACGAGGGCGAGGTAGCCGATCGCTCGTCCCGGCGGCTCACTTACACCGGAGACCTCAGAGAGCTCCAGATCGCGCCGGGCAGCCTCCTGCAGCAGCCCACCGGCAGCGGAGCGGCCGCCGAGCAGGAGGGGAGAGCCGAGCTCGACGAGCACGACCAGCCCGATCGCTACCAGACTGATGACGAAGAACGGGATGCGGAGGCGGGCCATCTACGACCTCCCTGACAGCGTGATCAGACAGGTCTTTCCGAATCCGCAGACCAATGCGATGCTTTCCCGCTTGCCGTCGACCGCGATGGACACGTCCTTGTCCGCACCGATCTCGTCATCGACGACCACATCGCTCTGTGGCGCCCGGCTCGAGACTGTGATCGCGTTGTGGATGTGTAGACGTACCATCCGGATCCGCGTGTCGCTCGCCGCGACCCAGAGTGTGCATGATCCTCGGACCACCAGGCGGTCAGGCCGTTCGGCGGCGAAGCAGTCGGCGTCGAGTTGGCTCCGGTCGACGGTCGCCGGATCGTCCACCCACCGGTCAAAAGCCCGCTCTACAAGGCGTTGGACCTTGTCGACGTCAGGACCACTCGTATTACCAGCCATCCGTCGTTGGTTCGCGACGACAAGCCCGAACAGGACGACCAGCACCGCGAGGCCGAGCACGGCGGCTTTCTGACCGTTACCCATGCCGTCGCCTCCCTCATTGTTTGATGAGCGTCATTTGAGCAGCTTCTTGAAGGTGATGAACTCACTCGACGGTCCGGAGTTGCCGAACGCATCGACCGCCGTGACCCGCCACTGCACTCTGCCCGTGTCGTTGAAAAGCCGGAGGATCAACCGGTCGTTGATACCGCCGTTGAACGTCAACGCCGGGGTGAAGCTCGTCTCCTTCGTGGTCTGCGGTGCCGGCCCGCCGAAGTCGCAGCGGGTTTCGGCAGATCCTCTGACGACAAGCCGGAAGGTGCAGGATTCCTTGCGTACGTCCACCTGGTAGCTCGCGGCGTACTCGACCTTCTGCCACGTAAGTGCCGGCACGTTGTCGGCCACCCCGATCGTGGTTCCAGATGCTGGCGACTCCAGGGCCGGGGCGGCCAACGTCACCGCGACGATCAGGTCGACTCTCGTCCCTGGTGACACTTCGGTGTTGGGCGACACCGACTGTCGAACGACCGTGCCTGCCTCGCTGGGTTGGTGGCGGTACCGCACCGTGCCGACCTTGAGCCCGCGGGCCTCGAGGTCCTTCTTCGCCTGGGCAGGTGTCGTCTTTCCGGCAGCGAGGTCGGGCATGGTGACCTCGTCGGACCGGAGGAGGAGGAACGCGGCAACGGCGGCGACGACGATCACGAGGCCGGCGACCGCGAGCAACCACCATGGTTTCGGCTTGGGAGGGGTCGGCTTCACCTCGAACGTCACCCGGTTGCTCAGTGTCGAGCTCTCCTCGGGCGCGGTGTTGGCTGAATACACCCGGCCCTGCAGCCAGTACGTACCTGCTGGACTTCCCGGCGGAATCTCCACGGTGAGGACGAACTCCACCGACGTGCCCGCGTCGACCCGCTTCTGTGGCGAAGGGACGGTGAACCAGGTCTTCACCGCGCCCTCGCCGGGTACGGCCTCGAAGACCGCATCGTCGGCGACGGGACCCTCGTTGGTCACCGGGAAACTCACCTCGCCGGAGCCGGACGGTCCCAGCTCCGTTCGCTCGGGTATCGGACTGATCACCCAGGTCATGACGGAATCCCTTCTCCTACTGGTGATCGGCAATCACGTCGAACGTCGTGGCGGCCGGTTTCTCGACCGCGATCAGTTGGCGGACCAGGTCGACCTGCGGAACAGCGGCTGCCGGAACCCTGACCACGAACGCGAACGGGCGGGGTTCCTCGATCACGAAGCCGGTCGCGCCGGTCGCGATCTCCAGCAGTAGACAGAGCCCTCGCGAGGTGCCCCGCCACTGCGCCAGTTCCGCGCCGTGGGCGACCAGGTCACGCAGTCGGCCCACCGGGATACGCCCAGCAGGCGTACCGTCAACGGACGTACGGTCAGCGGGCGTACGGTCGAACCCAGGCACCAGGTGGTCCAGTCCAACCCAGTGGGCAAGGAACGGCACGAACCGGTCCGGTGCGCGGTATGCGGAGGAAATGTCCTCGATCCGCGCGAGGATCTCCTCTTCTGGTGCGTGCATTCCCTCCATCACGTCGAGGAGGGCGTCGAGAACGCTGCCGGGCACCACCGCTTGCTGGTAGGCCGAGGGCAGCAGCCGGTCAATCGCGGGGCGTCGCATCGTGATACACCACCTCGATGTCGTGGTTTCCTGAGCAGAGCAACCAGGTGCCGGGAATCGTCACGACCTCCCGGGTCTCGCGGTTGGCGGCAGCAACCCACCGACTCGCGTCGTCGCTGCGGTGGACACCGCGGGTGCCACCCGCGAGGACCAGGCCCGCGCCGTCCGATGACGCGATGGCAGCGACCGCCGCCACCGGCTCGAATCGCAGCCGGTCTCGAAGAGGCAAGCCGCAGTTGACATCGGGCGCCTGCCAGTTCAGCCGACCAGACCTCGTGTCCGCGATGAGAACGCCACCGCTCTGGGTCGCGGCAAGGACCCGCCCAGCGGCGAACGCCACATCCCAGCAGGTGCCACCCACCCACCCCGCCCGGACCGCCTCCCAATGCACGCCGGTCTCGAACAGCCGGGCACGAAAGCAGCCGGGACCCGGGCGGTTCGGGTCGGGTTCACCAGCACCCACCCACAGCAGCGTCGCCGGCCCGTCGAACTGCACCGCGAGGGTGCGGATGTCGACGCCCTGCAAGCCAGCGTTGACGAAGGTTCCGGGCTGTCCACCGGCAGTGGAGATGTAGACGCCGTACTGTGCCTGCGCGGCCACCGCGACGCCGGGAACGCCACGCTCAGACACGAACGTCGCGACAGCGGCGAAACCGCGATCGGGATCGGAGGGCTCGACGAGCACCTGGAGAGGGACCGAACCAGGGAGCAGCGGAAGTTCGTAGAGTCCGGCGTCGGTTGCCAGGAGGAGACCATCTGTGGCGTCCCGGTCGGTCCAGGCCAGGTCGGTGATCGCTGGTTCGAGTTCGGCCACCCGGTGCCAGGTCTCGCCGAGGTCGCTCGACACGTAGACACCGGACGCGGTCCCGTCCTGCCGCCTCGTCAGTGCCGCGACCCGGCCGGCCCTGGCGGTCATGCCCGGCCGGAGCGCCGCGGGCGCCGGCACGATCCGGCGTACCTCCTCGCCGGGGAATCGCCCGACGGGCTCCCAACCGCGTCCGCCATTGGTGGAGCGGCACAGCAACTCACCGCACCCGGCGTACCACGTCTCTGGTTGGAACTGGTCGGCCGCGACCGCCCGCACAGAGGCATCCGGTGCGTCCTCCACGACGAACCGCACGTCGTCGACGTACCGGACGCCTGGCTCGGACTCTTCGAGCATCCGGTAGACGTTCGACGCCCGGAGTGGTTCACCGAACCGCCATCCGGTTGGGTTCCGCGGTGTCGGCAATGGGCTGATCGCCTCGTAGAGCCGGTCGTGCAAGCGTCGCCGGACCGCGGCGAGGTCCTCGTCCCGGCGTACCACAACCCGGCCGATCACCGACACCGCCTTGCAACGGGCCCAGGCCGCCAGGCAGCTGGTCCCCAGCGCCTGACGGCGCCGCAGGTCGTCCTCGACCCGGGCCCGGGCCGCCTCGACCTGGTGGTCGAGCAGGACGCCGGCCGGAAGCCGCCAGCCCGGCCGGGCAGTGTCATCGACCGCGGGCACGAGGACAACTTCCACCTCACCTGGCGAGGCGAACGACCACATCGCCGCCCGGGTGAACGCCTTGGCGCGGGCGACCGCGCCGGCGTTGGCCGTCGCGAGCAACTCGAAATCGCGGGCGGTCACAGCGCGCTGCTGGGAGAGCACCTCGGCGGGACCACGCGCGAGGACCGAGTCGATCGACTCCAGCGCACACCCGCCGCGTGCTGGCGCCTGGTTGGTGACGCGTACGCCTGGCAGCGGATCAAGCAGCCTCGTAAGGACTCCGGCCGCGACATTGCCGCTTGCCCCGCCGCCCGTGCGGTACCACAGACGTACCTCTGTGTTCGCCGGTGGAACAGCGGCGATGGTCGTCAGCACGCCCGATCCCGCATTCCCAGCAGACCGCAGATCGAGAGCGGGCGCGAACGTCACGGTCCCCGACGCCCGGTCGAGCAGGTAGACCCGCGCGCCCGGTTCGACTCCCGCGAAGGTCGCCACCGGCTGCCAGATCTCGAAGGTCTTACCGGCGAACTCCCGTACGACCGCCCCCTCGCCGGCCGTCCCTCGGCGGATCTCGACTCCGAGCATCAGGTCGTACGGCTCAGTGGTGGTCGTGAGTGGAGCCTTCGAGGCCCGCAGGCTCTGGCCCGGCAGGCCGGTCCCGATCCCGAGCAACTCGCCCTCGACCACAGTGCAGTGGTACGCGCGGACAGTGGTCTCGTCCTGCCCAGCGGGGATTTCGCCCGCCTCGGTGGTGACGAACACGATCGGCTCGTTGGCGTCACGCTCGGCGCGTACCTTGGTGCCGACAGGGATCGCGATCGGCGGCTTCGGTGCCGCCGCGCCCGCCCGCCCGTTGCGGCTGAAGGTGAGGTCGGCCCAGGCGGCGGCCGGCGGATGGCGAGGGACCCTGAGCAGGTTGAGGAACTCGACGTACGCCTTCTCTGGCACGCGGTTCAGCCGGTAGAGCATCACCTCCATGAGGTGCGCGAACACCTCGACCAACACCATGCCCGGGTCGTGGATCGACAGGTCGGTCCAGGTCGGACACGTCCGCGCGATCCGCTCGCGCGCCTCCAGCACGAGATCGACGAAGGTGCGGTCGTCGAGGTCGGGGACGGGCAGGGTCATGGCGCCACCTCACCGGGAACGGGCTCGAGGTCGAGCTGGAAATGGACGACATCGGTGGCCAGACTCGAGCGGACCAGGTAGTGCAGCTCGACATTGAGGCGTTCGGGTACCCGCGGGTCGGCGTCCGCGTCCACGGTCAGAACGTCGACCCGGGGTTCCCATCGCTGGACCGCGTCGCGTACGTAGTGGATGGCAAGCCCAGCGGTGGTCTGGTCGTTCGGCGCGAAGACCAGGCGGTGGAGCTGAGAGCCGTAGGTCGGCCGCATCAGTCGCTCACCCGGACGCGTCGAGAGCAGCAGCAGGATCGCCTGGCGGATCGAGTCGTCGCCCTCGACCATCGCCAACCCGCCGGTGGCCGTGACGTTGAGGCCCATGGTCGTCCCGGCCGGCGAGGCAGTGCCGGCCGGCGCTCCGGCGCCGACGCCGGCGAAGTGGAGAGCACGGTAGGAGGCGGTCATCGGTCCGCCCCCACATACGCCTGGCCCGACTGACGGACCTGGTAGTGGATGGTGCCGGGAACCGTGCCGTCGGTAAGTCCGTCGAGGTTGTCGAGAACGATGCGGTGCGTGCCAATCGTGAGCCAGGTGCTGTAACCCTTGGCCACCCGCAAAGTAGTGGCGCAGGGCTTCATCGTCGGGCCGGCGTTCGGGCACGCGGTGATGGTCCGGCCTTCAGGGTCAGCGGCGACGAGCACCGGAACCCCGCCGATGGTCACCCAGCCCTGCGACGGCTTGTTCTTGACCCGACCGTCATGCCCGCACGTGATGACCGCTGCGGCGGTTACCCATCTCATGACCGCACCTCCTGGTCTTCCGGTTCGGGTGCGTGCGCGAAGTCGACGGTTGCGGCCCGGATGGTCAGCTTCCGACCAGGCGCTTCAACCACCAGGTCGGTCTGAGCATGCAGGCGCACCAGATCGGGTCCGAGTTCGACGAAACTGCCGGAGCCGTCCGCGATTCGAATCCGGCGCTGGTCGTCGTCGAGCAGGATCGAATGGCCGGACGGTGTGGAGAACGACCAGCGGCGGACCGCGCCGTCGACGATTCCGTTGTCAGGTGGAGCGATCTGTCCGAAAATCGAGCCGATCACAATGCCGTCCGCTGATATCCCATGCGGCAAAGCCACGAGCACCGTGTCATCGACATCGGGGAGCGCCACGATTCCCTTGTCGCGGCCGGCTCCTGGGCAGAGCACCGCGAGCCAGCCGGCGTCAAGGTCGCCTTGCGCTGGAAGGTTCACGCGGACTCGGCCGAGACCTTCCGGGTCATCGACGTTCGTGACCCGACCGAGGGTGATCGTTGAGTCCGTTGGCGCGTGGGCTGGTGTGGGTGGTTCGGTCGAGAACGCCGTACGAAAGCCGGTGCCATCCAGCGTGTGGATTGCCTCGGTCAGGACGTACGTCCCTTGGAAAGCGGTGGCAACACCGCGCAGGTCGACGCGAGTGCCAGCGCGAAGCGATGTGTCCCCCTCGGCCACACCGTGAAGCGTCACGACCTGCCCGGCACTCGCGTCGAGTCGTGCCTGGGCGAACCCGGTGAGTTCGTCCACACCACGTCCCGTCAGGTCAGTGTCCGCCCACTCCTCGGCCACGCCGGCGGTCAAGGAGGCGACGTCGAGGCCGACCCGGGCTCCACCTCGTGCGGTTGTTGCGCGTTCGTCCATCACCTCGGCCCGTTGGGCATGCCATCCCAACGCGCGGATGCGATGGCGTGCCCTGGAGGCGTTGACCGCGATCCGGGCCTCGAGCAGGGAGGTACCGAGGTCGAGCGGCACGGGGTCGCCGTTTCCGGCAAGCGTGACGAGCCGGAGTTCGCCGTCGACCAGGACCAGGTGGAGTCCCGCGTGATTGGCGGTCGCGGCGAGCAGCTCGAAGTCGGACTGGCTGTGCTGGACAATCCGGTCGCTGCGCGGTCCTGGTTCGTCGGCGTTCACCTGGATACCGAGGTCACTGGTCAGTGTGCTCGCGAGGTCGGCGACTGTGACGTCCTCGAACACCCGCAGCTGTTGCTGCCGGCGCAGCCGATGCAGAACGTCGTACGCCCGGATCCGGAGCAGGGCCTCGCCGTCAGGCCCATGGACCAGCTCGACCGCGCTCACCTCACCGTCGAAGCCCGCGGTCGTCGGAGTGGTGACGCGCCCGGGCACTGACACTTCGATGCGCGCGCCGATCGGGATGCTGTCGTACTCGGCCGCTGATCCTTGCCAGGTCGCGAACGCGAGCTCGCACTGCGTCGGCAGCGACAGCCGGGACGCGATCCGCAGCGAGACAAGAGAACGGCGGACCGACTCCGCGACGGGACGGCCGTCCACCCGCAGATCGACGCTGGGTATGGCCGCGCTGGGCATGACCGCGCTGACCCCCACCGCGCTGGATCGGCTTCCTGCCGCGGGGAACGCTTCGTCGAGAGTGGTCATGGTCGCCTCACTTCCGCGGTCGTCTCCAGCGGTGGAACGGCGAGGACGGTGCCCGGCAGGACCTCGAAGGGGTTGGCGATGTCGTTGTGCTTGGCGAGGAGACGCCACAGGAAGGGATTGCCGAGCCCGTCAGTGGCCAGCAGGTCAAAGCGGACGCCGGAAAAGCCCGGCCCGGCCGAACCATCACCGACGGCTTTGACGGCGGCTGGGGTGGTCGTCTGGCCGGGCACCGCGCCGGCGACAGGAGCGGTTTGTCCCCGGGCGAGCTCTTCTTCGAAACTGTTGTGGGCAAGGGCTGCGGAGTCAGCGACCCTGACCAGCTTCATCCGCAGCCACGAACGACGCGGACTTCCGTACCCATCGAAGGCGTCGAACCGTTCGGCGACCGAGGCGATGACTCCGGGGACGTTCCAGGTCTTGCCCCACACCAACCGCACCCGGGGAGGACGGACCGATCCGCGTTCCTCGGCGGAGTTCTCGGCGAGCAGCCACAGCCGGCGGGTCAGGGTACGCACGTCAGTGGGTGCGGCCTTCGTCTCGACGAAATCCACGTCGAAGAGCAGGTCGAGGCGGATCTCGGTACGGCCGCCGCCCGTGAACTGCAACGGATCATCGGCGAGGCCGGCGCCGACCAACTGGCCGCGCTCTGAGCCGCGAGGACGAATGCCGGCGAGCCGGGTGACCTCAACCGTCTCGGGGTTGAGCAGGCAGTCGATCCGTTCGCCGGTCTCGTCAACCAGGAAGGCAACGCGTTCCATCACGCACCTCGCTGCTCGTCGTCGAGGCGGCGGACGTGGTCAGGGTCGGTGAATGCCGGGTGGGGTGGGGTCCACAGCACGGAGTCATCCAGCAGTGCCGGCCACGGATCGAACGGCGAGGGATCGAACGGCGAGGGATCGAGTGGCGACGGATCGAGTGGCGACGGATCGAACGAAGACTGGCGGGACGGTTGCGGGTCCGATGCCCACGGGGCGGATGGCCATGGGGCCGATGGCCGTGGGTCGAATGGGCTCGGGACGGATGGCGAGGTGTCGCGAAGCCGAGCTCCCAAAGCTGGATCGATCGGTGCGGTGGAGGACCACGCCGATGAGGCGGACCCGGGTGAGACGGACGTTGGTGGGCGCTCAGTTCGGTTCACGGAAAGGGCTCGTACCGACCTAGGTGCGTACGCGGGCTCTGCGACGGTGGGACGGGCGCGATGCACTGGCGACGGTGCGGCCGCTTCGGCGGGCGGTTCGGCAACCTCGACGGGCGGTTCGGCCACCTCGACCGGGGGCGCGGCCACCTCGACCGGGGGCGCGGCCACCTCGACCGGGGGCGCGGCCACCTCGACCGGCGGTATGTCGGAGGTGTCTCTGGTTGGCGTCGGTTGGACCGGGAGCTCTGTCGGACTCTGGCGCTCGAACGGTGCTGGCGACCAGTGAGTCGGCGGATCCCTGCGGACAAGCGCTAACCAATGCGCCGGTGGCTGACGAACGGAATCCGCACCTTCGTTGACGTTTCCCGGGCCGTTGGTGCCCTGGACCTCGCTGTCCGGTACTCCGTCCTCAGCCCAGTCGCGGCTGTCTGCCCATTCGCCTTTCGCCCAGTTGTTTTCGGGGCAGTTGTTTTCCGCGGGTTCAGTTCGCACGGGGTCGCTTTCCGGCCGACCGGCTGCTGACCGGTCCGATGGCGGCTCCACGACCAGCGCGTGCTCGAGCCGGGAAGCGTGCTGGGCCAGGGTTTCCAGCCAGCGGGCGACCACGTTACGCAGCAGGCGTAGCACCACCGCCACCTTCTTCGCGAACAATCCCTTCATGGGCGATGACGAGCGCCTCGATCGCGATGCCGTTGCCCATGGCGTCGAATGTGGGTGCCTTCCATGCCTGCGGCCAGGCGTTGCGCAGGTGCCAGCGCATCACTTCCTGCGAGCCGGATGGATCGAGGACGAGGAGGTAGACGCTGCGTCGGAACTGCTGGTGGTTGACGGCGGACATCAGCCACTCCCACATCGCGCGTGAGGAAGTGAGGCCGGCTTCCAGGACGACGGGCCCGTAGGTCACCCGGCCGGGTATGGCGCGGACAACCGCGTTGTTGCCGGCCTCGCGATACGACAGCCGCTCGACGCGCGCCTCGAGGTCTATGATCCGGGTGAAATGGCCCACGGTAATGCCGTCGATGATGAGCTTGAAGTTGTAGTCGCGGTAGGGATCTATGGTGGTGCCCGGCGAAGCGGCCGGGCGGGCTGTGGTCTCGGCCATCTCAGGCTCCTTGGTTCTCGGATTCGGCTCCGGCCATCGACTGGCTGAGCTTGAACACCACGAATTCCGCGGGTTTGACCGGCGCGACCCCGATCAGTGCCACCACCTGGCCCGCGTCCCGCACATGCGGGGGATTGGTTTCCTCGTCGCACTTGACGAAGAACGCCTCAGCCGGCGTACGACCAAACAACGCGCCGTCGTTCCAGACCCGGGTGAGGAAGGCCCTGATCTCACAGCGGATGGAGGTCCAGAGGGTGTGATCGTTGGGTTCGAAGACGATCCAGTTGGTGCCCTCTTCGATTGACTCCTTCAGCATGTTGAACAATCTGCGTACGTTGAGATAGCGCCACTCGCTTGCTTCTGCCGCGAGGGTGCGAGCTCCCCAGATACGGATGCCTGAGTCGGCGAACGCCCGGATGCAGTTCACCCCCTTGGGGTTGAGCAGTTCCTGTTCCTGCCGCGTGACCTGGTAGGTGAGGTCGACAACCCCGCCGGCGATGGGTTCGTTCGCCGGTGCTTTGTGAACGCCGCGCTGGGTGTCGTTGCGTGCCCAGACGCCAGCGACGTGACCACTCGGCGGAGTGGGCACCGTCGTCCCGGTGACCGGGTCGTAGGCCACCAACCACGGAACATAGAGCGCGCCGTACGCCGACTGCCGCGGCCGAAGACCCGAGTTGTCGTCGCCTGGTGGAGTTTCGGTGCCGGCGTCGGTTTCCTCGTCCGAACCACTCGGCGCGCTCGATGCGCTTGTCGTGGTCGTACGCCGGACCGGGCGTGGATCGGAGCCCATGACTCTTGTCAGGCGTTCGACATCCTCGACTTCGGCCGGCCCGTCCAGGATCGCGACCCGGTCACCACGCGGCGGCTCGCAGTGGGTGAGCAGAGCCTCGTACGCCAGGGCATCGGTGTAGCCAGGTGCAGCCACGATGGCGATCTCGTCGATGGGTTCCAGCAGCTGGAGTCCCGAACGTTTCCGGCCGCCGCCAGCGATTGGTTCGCCTTCCTCGACGTTGACGATGTAGCAGCGACCACCACCGTTGGCGAAGAAGCCGTACACCGCCCGGACGAGCGGGGTGCTCATCGATTCGCCCTCGACAAGGAAGGTGGCGGCGAACTCCGTCCAGTTGTTCACCGGGACGGCCCGATCCCGGGCGACGGATCGGTTCGGTGCCGTACCAACAAAGCCGACCGTGCTGGTGCCGACCGCACCAATGGGGTGGGAACCGCCCGGCACCTCTTCGACATAAACACCGGGTGCGGCATAGGTGGGCATAGTCAGTTCTCCTCGAGATCGCAGTGAATGACGACCGGATCGGTGTCGGTGCCCGGACTGGTTCCGGTGGCCTGGTCGGCCGGCTGGGTATCGACCTCCGCCACCAGCCGGCGTCCCTTGACGGTGAGGCGGAGCTTCGACCGGTCCGCGGCAGGAATGCCAGCGATCGTGAACGTGCCGTCGTTTCGGGTGCGGGTCGTCTTGCCGGTCGCCAGGTCTTCGACGTCGACACCGGCCATCGGGACATCACCCGGACCGACGAGGCGCCCCCGTATCGACCGCATCGTGACCTCGCGCACCTGCAGCGGGGTACGAACGGCCGGCGCCTCGGCGGTGGTCCTTGCGACCTGGGCGGGTACGTCGAGGATGAGCGCGGTACGCGGCCGGGCCCGCAACGCCTGCCACAGTGCGGGGACCAACGGATCGACCACGAGCGTGACCTCGCGCGCGGCCACGGCAGCGACCAGCACCGGGTCCAGGACGGGTGCGGCCTCGTCGGTGCCGGCGACCGTCACCAGGTACCGCACCCTGAACCTGAAGGGCTCCCGCTGCCAGACTCCCCGAAACTCCTGTTCTGGTTGGAGTTCCAGTGGCCAGACGCGCAGGCCTGCCGACTCCGAGGGATCGTCCACGGGCGGACCGAGGGTGACCGGCGTATCGGTGACCTGGGCAAGCCAGTCGAGGAGAAGCGCTGTCGCGCCGGCGAAAGGGCCGCCCGCGGATGCGGGCGGCGCCCCCGCAAGGCTCTGGCGGGAAGCACCCATGGTCAGTCGCCCTTCCTGGAATTATCAGGCCCGCTACGCCCAGGAGTTGATGAACCGCTGCTGGTTCTGCGCGACAGTGGTCTGGCTGGGCTGACGGTTCTGCGCCGGGAACTGGTTGATCCCCATCGCGGTCGCGAAGATCAGCAGTCCGTTGATGGGGGCGATCACCCACGTCAGCACGTCCGAGTCAGGAACCAGCCCGGCCGCCAGGAAGGCCAGTCCCAGCGCGACGACGAGCGCGACCCACTTGCGTGCCTTGTCGAAACCGCTGCCGATCAGCCAGCCCAGCGTGTTCGGTACGAACCACGCGATCCCGGCCGCACCCTGCAACGTCACGAGGCTGGTGATCGTGAACAGAGAGTCGAGGTTGCCCATGGCTTTCCCCTTAGAAGACGTGTGCCGTGGGTACGGCTCCACGATGTGTTCTGTTGCTCGATAAGGGGCGCGACCTGCCGTCCAGATACGTCAATGGGCGGATTTGTTCGCGAGGTGTGGGCGCAATCGAATTCAGCCGGCGCGGAGCGCTCGGCCCCTTTGAACTCAGCCGGCGCCGAAGCAGACGAACGAGGCGAGTGGCTGCTGCGCGGTGGCACTGGCCAGGGCACGGGCCGGCGATGTACCCGACGCGACCGCGCGATGGTAGGTACTCATGACCGCGACCGCGACCTCGTGGGTGACGCGGGCGACGCTGGCGACGACGCTCGACGTACCGCCATAGAGCAGGGCCGCGGTGAAGCCGAGGATCTCATCGCCCGCACTCACCGTCGTTCGACCCACATCGCAGGCCGAGAGGGTGACGTGTCGAGGCGGCCGGCGCAGACCGTGGATGTCGTACGCCATCAGCGGACCATCCGCGAGGTCCAGCCGCGAAAAGAGCGCGCTCTCTGGTTCGTGGTGTCCGTGCGCGGCGAGGTGAGCCGTCGGCGTGCCGTCGATCGCCCGCAAGGTTGCCGACACGGTGGCGCGCTCACCAGACAGCAGAAGGCTGCCAGGGTAGACCTTCCCGATCTGTTCGATCTCGGCTTCGGCGTTGGCGATGTCTGGGCCAGCGACCAGCAGCGGCGGTCGCGATGGCGGTGGCGTCGCCGCCGTTGCCGCGGAATACCAGGCCGACGCGGACGCCGAAACCGTGACGGCGCGGCCATGGAAGTCTGGCAGCAGACTCCATGGCAGCGAGGAAAGCGCCTGGGTTGGTACGACAACCAGGTCAGCGTCACCGATCTCGGTTCGCAATCCCGCGACAAGGTGCTCGGTAAGAACCTCCAGCTGCCGTTGAATGGAACCCCGGATAACGGTCGCGAGCCGCTCCGGGAGCCTGCGCCCAGCGAGTGCGTCGAGGTCGGCGAGCAACCGGTGCGTCGCTTCCTCGGCGAGCGCATGGTCGCCCAGACCATGCAGACGGATGCCGGTCGACCGGACGACAAGGGCATAGACCCGACCCCGCTGGACCAGATAGCAGAGCATGAGCCGGTCGGACTTGGCGAGCTCTTCCAGCACCGGCCCGGTCCCCACCACCGGTTTGCTCGCACCCGGACCGCGAAGCCTCCACCGTGCTTCGCGTACGGTCCGCTCCAGCTCGACGCACCGGTTGAGTAATCCTGGCTCGCGCCGTCCTTCCAACTCGGCGGTCCGCATCAGATTCCTGAGTTGGCGTAGCTCGGCAAGACTTTCAGACAACTCCGGATCCTCCGGCGGTCGCACCGGCGGGATACGGAACGCCTGTGCGCGGGAGCGTTCTGACCATGCGAACACCAGTCGCGGTGATCCGTCCGCAAGGGCCAGGTCGAGCCCGGCGAACGCCAGCTCGCGCCCCAGCGAGGCCGCGCCCACCTGCAGATCGGGACTGCCGAGGGTGCCGCGGTGTACGTGCAGTGCGGCCAGCCCTGCCCGGATCTCGGCGAACGCCGCGCCCCTTCGACCTGATCGCTCCGCGAGTTCGGCCCGGGTGATCCGGCGCATCAGCATCGTGTCGAGGGCCGCGCGAGTTCGACGTACGCTCGACAGGCGAGCGGTGGCCTGATCCACCCGCCCCGACGCCGCCAGCGCGCGGATCGCCAACAGGTCGGCCATCTCCGCATCTCGAGCAAGGCCAGCTTGACGAAGGTTGGCACCCACCTGGTTCGCGCGCTGGACGTACGTCGCCGCCGAGCGTCCAGCCAAGACCAGCGCGGGGAATTCGGCTCGCAGGCGCATCAACCCGGCGATCGCGGTCCAGGCCGGGTTACCCCGTTTCCGGAAGTGCCGTTGAGCAGTCGCTGACCAGAGCCGGGCCGCCGCCAGGTCGCCCGACTCCAGTGCGGCGTGCGCTCTCCATAGTTCGGCTTCGGCGACATCGTGTCCGAGGCGCTGCCGACCGAAGTCGGCGATCGCGGTGTCGAGGAGGCGGCCGGCCTCGGTGGCGAGTCCGGCGGCGAGCAGGGCGCGGGCCTTCGCCGCGGCGAGGACGGGAAGGAACCCTGGTCCGTGTTGGGTGTAGAGCTGTTCGGCCGTTGCGAATCCCGCCAGGGCCGCGGGGATGTCGCCGTTCAGCAGATCGCAGTAGCCAGCGTTGTGGGCGGCCTTGCCGGCGAGAAGGGGAAGGCTGAGGGAGCCAGCCAGGTCGGCACATTTCGCGGCGTCCTGGCGAGAGACACGGACCCGCCCGGTGTAGAGGTTGAGTGCCGCTCGGTTGAGCAGGGTGCGCGCCAGGATCACGTCGTGTCCGAACGCCGCCAGTTTCGGCTCGGCCCGGTTGAGGTAGCCGAGCGCCTCGTCCAGCCGGCCCGCCCGCAGCAGCAGGAGTCCCCGCTGCTGCAACAGGACACCCTCGTCGGGCGGGTCCACCACTGTCTCGGCGAGGTCGAGTAGCCGGAAGCCCAGCGACCCGCGTCCCTGTTCGGCTTCGGCATGGGCGAGGCTGATGAGCAGGCGCGCGGCGAGAGCGTCCTGCTCGGAGCCCAGCCGGGCAGGGGGCTGGACGTCGCCGGTCCTGCCGGCCGTCCAGCCGAGCAGGCGAAGGCCGGTACGCAGATCGCGTCCACCCACGTCAGGCCGACCGCCGGCAGTCGCCGCGACGCCGGCGGCATGCGACTCCCGGGCGCTGGCCTCGGCGTCCGAGGGCGTACCCCTGACCGCGTTCACACGACGATCGACGGCGTCACGACCGACTCTGGGGAGCCAGAAGCGTTTCGTACGACCATCTGCATGAGCCCTCGAGGCACTCCTTCGAGCACGAAACGGCCCTGCTCGTCCGCGATCACCACCCGCCGGTCACCCACGAGACGCAACTCCACCCGGTGCGGCGCGGCCGGGGCGATCCAACCGTCCAGACGGACGATGTCGTCGCCCGACGAGCGGATGCTGATCATGATGGTGAGGCTCTCGCTGTCGAACGTCACCGTGCGCGTGGGTTCGGCACCACGGACGCCGGCCAGCGCTGGCTCCTCCCGGAGTCGCATGACCTCGGCGTCGAGGTCTTCCAGCGCAAGGGCGAACTGGATCCGGTCGACCAGCCCAGGTGGCACCGGATCGGCGGCGGTGACGAGCCGGCGCAGGCTGCCCAGGACCTCGGTGTCGAGTTCGTCGAGCGGCTCGGTGGAACGCGGCGGGGTGGACCGGTCTGGGTGGTTCATCGTTCGCTCCAGGAAGGGTCCGCCAGCAGGAGGGTGCGTAGTTTGGCCAGGCAACGACCACGGGTGGGTCCGATACTTCCGCGGGGCATCCCCAAGGCTGTCGACACCACGTCGTAGTCGGGTCGATCGACGAAGGCGACCACGCGGAGGAGTTCCCGGCACCTTTCTGGCAGGCGGGTGAATGCTGACCACAGTGTCCGATCGCGTTCGCCGCGGAGAACCTGATCATCGGGCAGGGGCACGCTGTCGGACAGCCACTCGGGCGCGGGGTCGGCGCTCGTCTGCTCTCGACGCTGGCGATCGCGTACCCGTCGGGCTTCGCGCCGGGTCACCGTGACCAGCCAACCCACCAGTGCCTCCGGCGTACGAATCTCGTCGAGATGCCTGACCAACTGCAGCCAGGTTGTCTGGACAACATCCTCACTGGACGTGGTGTCGAGCTGGTGCGACCTCGCGACCTGCCAGAGCACCGGTGTCAGGTCGGCGACGATGGCGCTCAGCGCCTCCCGTTCGCCCGCCTGCGCACGGGTCAGCAGGCCCGCCCACCGCACGGGACGGTTGTCGCCGGTCGCCGCCGGGCCACTCGGTGTGGCCTCGGTCGGGACCGGCTGCCCCACCTGGAGATTCGCGATCGGTGGAACTGAGGCAACGAGGGGGGCAGGGGAAGCTGGTGGGGCGGGTTCGGCGGTCATGGTGTGCCTCCGTTGTGTGCCCGCACTGCGGCGATCACCTTCTCCAGGACACCCGCGGGGTCGTGAACGTCGAGACCCACCGACGCATCGGCCACGCCATGCCGCAACGCCAAGGCCACCTTCGCCGCGACCAACGGTGCCGCGAACGACGTACCGCTCCACACCGCGAAGCCGCTGCTGAAATCGTCGGGGTCGACCGTCTGGCGTACCAGCCCGGCGCTGGCCTGCTCTGGCGTGGTGGCGGCCTGCTCTGATCCAGACCGGATGGTTGGAAAGGTGCTCACCACGCAGGAGCCGGTCGCCCAGCAGTTGACCCAGGGGCCGTCGTCACTGAACAACGCCACCGTGCCGTTGGGGTTGAGCGCACCGACGCCGAGAATGGGCACCGCCCCGTCGATCGCGATGAGGTCGCTGAACGCCGCCGGATAGAAGCGCCGGCTGGTCGCGTAATTGCCGGCCGCGGCCACGACCGCGACACCCATGGCTGCGAGATCGCCAAGAATGCTTGCCAAAAGTGAGGTCACAGGGTCGGCGGGACCTTCGTCGAAATAGCCGAGTGAGAGGGAGAGTACGTCGATGGGCCGGGGTTTCCCTGCCCGCAGGGCCTCTTCCACCTCGGCGGCCAGCAGATGGAGAGCGGCGAGCAACGTACTCTCTTCCACCACACCGTCACTGTGCATGACGCGGATCGAGCGTACCTCCGCGTCAGGTGCGACTTGACGGACGATGCCGGCGATGAACGTGCCGTGCCCGAAGTGGGTCGTAAGCTCGCCGACAAGGGGTTCTTCGGTGTACGGACTGTCCCAAGGACTGTCGATGACAGGTACGCCCGCATCTGGGTCAGCCGCCGAAACCGCGGCGATCGCCTGCTGGAGCGGCGTGTCCACGGTCGCGAACTCGTCCTGAAACGCTGCGCGTTCCGCGATGTCGATCCAGTCGTCAAGGTGTGGTTGCAGGCCGCTGTCCAAGACGGCGACGACGATCCGTCGTCCGTCCGGGAGTTCCTTGCGGTCGCGTCGGGTCGGCGCGCGGAGGACGACGTCCACTGGAATACGCCCGCCAAAGCCCGCGCGGGAGTACGAAACAATGCCGCCTGGCGGCGCACTGCCTTCGGTCGCGACGTTCACGCCACCGATCGGCACGCCGCCCGCGCCGACACAGGCCGAGCCGACCAGCAGGTGTTCGGGACCGACCCGGGCGACGATTTCGCCGGGTAGCTTGCCCTCAACAGCCGCGGCCCGCAATGCCTGGAGTGCGGTCCATGCGTCCAGCACCCTCGGCGGCCCACCGTCGAGCGGCCGCAGGCGTACGGGCCGAGGCACCGTCTTGAGGAAGCGGGAGTCAGACAGTTGGCGATCGAGAAGCCGTTCAACATCTGGCGCCGGGACCGCACGGAATCCGACGCCGGACAGAACCTGCTCGAACGCTCGCATGGTTTCGGCGTCCTCGAGGACGTCTCGTGGCACGAGTAGAACGTCGGACCGGTAGGCAGTCGACCGCGGCGCCTCCTGCCCGGGTGCGAGGGCGGCCTCGGTGGCGCGCAGAGTCCGGGCCCGGTGCCGGTCGAGCAGGGCCGGTGTAAACGGGATTGCGCCCGTCACCGTATTGGGCGGCAACGGGGCCGCCTGATCACGTGGTTGTTCGTCCCCCGAGGGGCCCTGAGTGCGGAACCGCACCTTCATGCCGCTCTCCATCCCGCCATGGCCGCCGATGCGCTGGCCCTCATTGATTAAGGGATCTCGTGGCCTCCGCAGATACATCGAGATGGTCACGAATTGATTAAGATCTGGCTGGCTCGCGTCGCGCGACCTCTTAGCTGACTCTGGGCGTGGGGGGTTGCGCGCGGAGTGGGATGGCCCGGCGGTCCGCGCCGAGATCGACGCGTTCGTGGTGCTCGCGAACCTGGCCACCGCAGTCGGGCACACGTTGATCGATGTCGAGCTGTATCTCCCGCGATCCTGGACATCCGACCTGGACCGGCGGGCTGGAGCCGCAGGCTTATCCGGCGAAGCAGTGGAGACTTTTCCGTGTCCTGACCCGGAAAAGTCTCCACTGCCTCCCTCGGTTGTTGATTTGGGTATCAGTCCACCTGGGCGGCGGTCTATTCAATGGGACCGTGGATCGTTTAGTAAACCTTCACAAGGGGTCACAGAAGGCGATTCATGGCTACCCAAAATTACATTCCGGGGAGCCTTCGAATGGGCTCTTTCGGGCGGGGTTGTGTCGGATAACGACCGTCTTCCCCGACGTCCCCAGCGCAACGCGGTGGTTAGGCGTGCCGGGCGTGGATAGCTGGTAGGCGCGCGCGCAACGTGAACGCCGCGAAGATCTCGATGATGCCGTAGAGCACCATGGCAATGCCGACCAGGTTGACGAGGAGCAGGAGTTCCCGGCCAGGCGAGCCGATGGCCCAGATCCCCAGCAGGAACTCCAGTACGCCGATGATCAGACCGACCCACCACATGGGTTCCTTGGGCCCGGCCAGGGTGGCGATCACGAGGAAGATGCCGCTGATCGCGAGGTACCACGCGACGAAGACCGCCAGGGCGAACAGCGTGATGCCCGGCCACACGAATGCGGCGATGCCGGCCGCGATCCCGAGGATCCCGCCGACGATCCACAGCCACCGCCAGTTCTCCGCCCGGCTCGCCATGGAGAACTGCGAGATCCCGCCGAGAATGAACGCCACACCAGCGAGGATCGCCAGCGAGGCGACGGTGGCCGGGCGCAGGCTGAGCACCAGCATCCCGTAGAGCAACCACACAATGCCGGCCAGCAGATAGACCCACCAGAGCCGGGGAGGAGCGAGGGCGACGCCCGTGACGGCCGGCTGCTCGCCAGGCGTGGCCGGCGAGATTCCGCTCGACATCGGGCCTCCTTGTCACGACATGTCCACGCCGTCCGGCGAACGACAACGTCCTGCCGAGAAGACTGCGCCGCACCGGGCGGTTCGAAATCACCCGGTAGGCATGAAAGCCGCGGTTGTCAGGCGGCTGGGGCCCCGGGCCGCCGCTGGAGTGAATGACGCGGATGCACCAGGTGAACGCTCTGGCCTGTTTCTGGGCGGAAGGTGGTGGGACGTCCGGGCCGTCCGGTTGGATGGGCAACCATGGGTGCTTCTACGCCATTTCCTGGTACGCCGGTCGCCTCCCGCGGGTCGCGCAGATCCCGCCTTTCCCCAAGATCCCGCCTTTCCCCAAGATCCCGCCCTTCCCTGAGATCGGCCCTGTCCCCGAGATCCCGCCTGAGCGCCCTCGCCGCGGCGCTCGTCGCCAGCGTGTGCGGTGTCGCGGCGTCACCAGCGACGGCAAGCGTCGACGACGCGGTGGCCCCGGGCTGCGGCGTCGGCTCAGGCGCCTGTGGCCTCCGGCAGGTACGGCTGCTCGGTGAGCAGGTCATCCCGAAGGGCCTGACGATGCGTGGCGTACCCGTCGGGGAGCTTTCGGGCATCGATTTTGACCGGCGTACCAACAAGTGGTTTCTCATTTCGGACGACTCCGAGGACGGACCGGCGCGCTTCTACACCGCCGACATCGGTCTCGACGGGACCGGCCTGACCGGTGTGACGTTCACTGGCTCGACGGACATCCTGCGCACGGACGGCACGATGTTCCCAAGGCTCGCGACCCGCGATCCCGAGGTCGCCGACCCCGAGTCGATCCGGCTCGATCCGGTCGACGGCACGGTGTACTGGTCCAGCGAGGGCAAGCGGGACGTGCCCGCCGATGGTTCGGCGCCGGCGCTCGTCGATCCGTGGGTACGCCAGATGACGGTGGATGGGACGCACCTTCGCGAGTTCCGCCAGCCCAGCCTCCTGCGGATGAGCGCCGGGGAGGTCGGGCCCCGCCGCAACGCGACGTTCGAGGGCCTCACGCTGACCACCGATGGTCGGGAACTCGTGACATCGATGGAAGGCCCGCTCTACCAGGACGGACCCCTGCCGACCACGAGCGCCGGGGCGATCACCAGGTTGACGTGGTACGACAAGCGCAGCGGCAGGCCCGTGCGCCAGTTCGCCTACCTGCTGGATCCGATTCCCGTGCCGCCCAACCCGCCAACAGCGGCGGCGGACAACGGCGTCAGCGAACTCCTCTCCCTCGACCGGCACCGCTACCTCGTGGTCGAGCGGTCCTTCGCGTCCGGGGTCGGCAACAGCATCCGGGTGTACGAGATCGACGTCCGCGGGGCGACCAACGTCCTGCAGGACCGCAGCCTCGCCGACGGCGGCGTCCGAGCAGTCCGGAAGCGGCTCGTCGTCGACTTCGCGACGCTGGGACTCTCGCACGTGGACAACGTCGAGGGCGTGAGCTGGGGCCCCACCCTGCCGACCGGCGAACGCACGCTGGTCTTCGTCACCGACGACAACTTCAACCCCACGCAGGTGAACCAGCTCATCGCCGTGGCGGTCCGCTGACCGCCGTCACGACCGCCAGGACGGTGACGACGGGCAGCACGAGGGCGATGGGCCGGGCGTACGTAAGGAGCAGTGCGGCTGCCGCGGCCCCGATCCCGAGGGCGAGGATGACCGCGATCCTGCTCACCGCCCGGCCATCCCGATGCGCCGGAAGCATGAACTGCCCCATCAGGGCGGTGAGGGCCCCGGTGATGTAGCCGGTTGCGAGGCCGGCGGACAGCCGGTGGACTCCGGCGTTCTGCATGTCCATGGCCGCGGCCAGGACGGCGACAAAGAGGAACCGCCAGTCGCCAGCCGGCTCACCCCGGGTCACGATCCAACCGGACAGCGCCGCGACGAGTAGGAGGAGTTCAAGCCCCAGCAGGTACCTCACCCGCGCGGGCCAGATCGTGGTCTCGTCAGCAGGCTGTCGGACGAGCCGGAATCCAGCCAGCTGGCCACCCACGAAACCCGCGAAGGCAACCGCGTGGCCCAGCGTCTCCACGCCACGCCCCTGCCCCGCAGCGAGTCCCAACAGGACGAAATTGCCCGTCATATTGGCGAGGAACACCCCGCCGAGGGCGAGGAACCCGACCGCGTCGACGGCGCCCGAGGCGAAGCTGAGCGCGACGACGAGCGCGTCCCGGCGACGCGCGCCCGTCTCATCCCCCGTCATCGCCAACCCCGGTCAGTCACATCTGCACGTCAGAGCGGTCAGTCACAGCTGCCAGTCACATCTGGTCGGTGCGGTCGAGGGGTTCCCAGCCCAGGACCTCGCGCGCCTTCTGGAGCGGGACGAATCGCTCGGCACCGTCGCCGCTGATGGCGAACGCCTCGAACCCCCCGCCCTGGTAGGCGAGCCCGGCCAGCAGGGCGCGTGCGGTGTCGCGGGCCGACGTACAGATCGCCCGCGCCCGCGGAAAGTCGGTACGCGGGAACTCCGCGTCCGGCGTGGGGTGGCACAGCCGCAGCGCGACCACGCTCAGGTCCCAGGCGTCCACGGCGTTGCGGCAGACCTCCTCGCCGAGTCGCTTCGCCAGGCCGTAGAAGTTCGTAGCGTCGGGCGGCACCGACTCGGCGGGGTAGCGGTCGCGACCGGCGTCCGCGTCGCCGGGCTCGCGATAGACCGACATGCTGCTCGTGTAGACCGCGTGGGTGATGCCGGCGCGGTGGGCGGCCTCCAGCGCGACGTGCAACCCGGCGACCGCCACCTCGAGGTGCGCCCGCGCGTTGTCGGGGCTACCCCAGCCGGCCGTCGGGCCCATCGCCATGAACAACAGGGCGTCCATGCCGTCAACCGCACCTTGCACGGCGGCGACGTCGCGGAGGTCACCGGCAGCGTGATCGACGGGTACGGCGGCGCGAGGCGGCTTGAGGTCGAACACCCGCAACTCGTGGTGCTCCGCGAGATAGGGGAGGACGAGGGTCCCGACCAGACCCGAACCTCCGACGACGAGTACGCGCACGTGTGCCCCCTGATGGAGTCGGAGGCCGAATCGACGCGACACGACCTCACTAGGCCAGGTTGAAGAACGCCATCGGATTGTCCTTGCCGCGATGGATGGGTTCAACCAGTCCGAGGTCCGTGCGTACCCGCATCAGCTCGCGGTACACCTCGGGTGACTTCGCGGGGGAGGCGGTGAGGTACGGAATCTGGCGGGAGCCCAGCCAGTCGAGCAGCACGGAACCCTCGGTGAAGGGCAGCGGAGACCGGCCGTGGAAGACGTCGTGCACGCTCACCGGAGTGCCGCTCGGGAGGGTGGGCAGCAGCGCCGCGAGATACCACCGCGCGAACCGCGCCGAGTGCGCCGCGTCGATGAAGAGGTAGTCGACAGTGGCGGGGATGCGGGGGAGGTTCCGGCGTACGTCGCCGTGGACGAACGTCCACCGGCCGGCCGAGAGGTCCGGCGGGACGTACCTCGTGGCGTTGTTGATCCGGTCGAACGTGTGGAGCTCCCCGCTCCCGTTGTCCCGGAGCGCCCGCAGGATCCAGCTGGTGGACCAGCCGTGCAGTGAGCCGATCTCGACCACGGTGTCGGGGCGGTACTCCCGCAGCAGTAGGTAGGTGATCTCGGCCTCGAGATCGTCCAGCTGCGCCTTCATACCGGCGTTGGCGTTGATCTCATGGAGTTCGCGCTGCTCCTTGCGGACCAGCTGGAGTTCGTCGAGGTACCTGTCGTACAGCTTCGTCACGAACGGCACGGTGAGGTCGCGCACGGCTCCTCCTGGAAGGCGTCGGGATGGCGTCATGCCGCTGGACGCTAGGTGGGAGGAAGGGCCGCGCACGTCGTACGACGGCGTGACATTCGGGGTCATACCGTGGAGCGACCCCGCCGGTATGACCCGCGCTGTCGTACCACAGAGCCAGCGAGCGACCGTGATCTCCGTCCCTGGGGTGACGGGTCGCGGCGCCCTCGGCGTCTAGGCTGAACGCCGATGTGCCAGCAGGACACCGGCGCCGCCCGCGCCGAGACCAGACCCAGACCCAGGGCCAGGCCCAGGGCAAGGTGGCTCCTGATCGCGGGCGCGGTCGCTCTGACGCTGATCCTCGGGGCCTCCGGCGCGGTGTTCACCAACACCAACTACCGGGTCGTCGGGTACGCACCGGAGTTCGCGCTGTGGTTCTCGGCCTGGCAGACCATCCCCCTTGTGATCGCGGTCTTCCGGCCGCTCACCGCCTGGTTGATCTACGCCCCGTCGTTACTGGTGCCACTCGTGGTGCGGCCGATCCACCCGTCAGAACCATGGCCGCTACTTCCGACCGCCCTGATCGCCTACCTGGTCGTGCAGTTCGCCCTCGCGCGAAGCCGGCGGTTGTTGGTGGTGGTGCCGTGCTGGTTCGTGATGGTCGTGGGCTACATGCTGGTCGCGGACACCGGCGAGCCCCGGTGGGACACCGGGCCGGACTTCACGCTGTTCGCGCTCCTGTCCGCGCTGGCGCTCGCGGTGGGCGCGGGCCTGCGGGTGTGGTCGCAGGCGCGGGCACGGCTGGCCGCTGAGGAGCGGCTGACCGCGGAGGAACGGTCCCGCCGGGAGCTGCTCGAGGAACGTGCCCGGATCGCCCGGGAGATGCACGACATCGTGGCCCACCACATGTCGATGATCGCCGTCCAGGCATCCACCGCCGCGTACCGTCTCCCGGATCTCCCGCCGGCGGCCGTGGAGGAGTTCGCGGCGATCGGCGGCGCGGCCCGCGAGTCGCTCACCGAGATGCGGCGCCTGCTGAAGGTGCTGCGTAACGAGGTCGACGACGCGCCGCGGGCACCCCAGCCTGGACTGGAACGCCTCGCCTCCCTGGTGGATGGCACTGTGCGCGCGGGTACGCCGGTGACGCTCAGCACCGTCGACCTTCCCGATGAAGTGCCGGAACTCGTGGGGCTCACCGCGTTCCGGGTCGTGCAGGAGGCACTCAGCAACGTCGTACGCCACGCTTCTGGCGCGCAGACCCGAGTCGAGGTGCGTGCTGACCGCACCGACCTTCGCATCGTCGTCGACAACGACCAGGCGCCCGGCTTCCGGGCACCGCTGGAGCCGACCGGTCCGGGGCACGGGCTCGCCGGCATGCGCGAGCGCGCGGCAATCGTCGGTGGCGAGGTGAGCGCCGGGCCGCGCGCTGATGGCGGCTTCACTGTCAAGGCACGCTTGCCGCTGCGGGCCGACGGGCCGGTGGAGGCCGGAGCGTCGGCCGGCCCTGCCGGTGCGGCGGCGGAGGCGGAAGAGGAGGAAGGCTCGTGAGGATCCGGGTGCTCGTGGTCGATGACCAGGCGATGGTGCGGGCCGGGTTCGCCGCGTTGCTCGCCGCCCAGCCCGACATCGAGGTGGTCGGCGACGCGGACAACGGGCGCGCCGGGGTCGCCGCGTCCCGCCGGCTGCACCCCGACGTGGTCCTCATGGACGTACGCATGCCCGAGATGGACGGTCTGGAGGCGGCCCGGCAGCTTCTCCGCCCGCCACCCGGAGTGGAGCACCGGCCGCGGGTGCTCATGCTCACGACGTTCGACATCGACGACTACGTGTACGAAGCGCTGCGCGCGGGCGCGAGCGGGTTCCTCCTCAAGGACGCGCCGCCGGCTGACCTGATCGCGGCGGTCCGCGTCGTCGCCGCGGGGGACGCGTTGCTGGCGCCCTCGGTGACGAGGCGGCTCATCGAGGAGTTCGCGCGCGCCCGGCCGGCCGTGCGAGCCCGATCACCGAAGCTCAACGCCCTGACCGCCCGGGAGCTGGAGGTGCTCACCCTCATCGCCCGGGGACTGTCGAACGCCGAGATCGCCGACCAGCTCGTCGTCGCCGAGCAGACGGTCAAGACCCACATCGGGCGGATCTTCACCAAGGTGGACCTACGTGACCGGGCGCAGGCGGTGGTTTTCGCGTACGAAAGCGGCCTGGTCACCGCGGGAGCCGACCAGCCCTGAGCCTGCCTGAACGCCTCGCGTGATCGGGCCGGCCGGGACGTGCCGGTTACGGACGGCCTGGGGGCAGGTCCCTCTGGCGCCATCCTCGGCCAGGTCGCTTACTCTGGCGGACCAGGGCCTACCTGGGAGCCAGGCCCCATGACAGCACTGCAGGGGGACACGAAGGCGCCAGTCTCGTACGTACCGTTCCGCCCCGATGCGGGCCGTACTCGATGGCCGGCTCGGAGTGGAAGGACACGCAACGGATGCCGCGTACCCCCCGAACGGTGCTCGCGTCGCTGGTGGCACTCCTCCTGGCGACCGGCGCAGCTCCCGCCGTCGAACCCTCGCTCGCGTCCACCGCGGTCGTCCATGACCTGCCCGGGTCGGCCGCCTGGCGCGCGGCCCGGTGGGAGGGCCTTCGGCTCCCGGACCCGGCGGCGACGCCCGAGACGGTGGCGCGGTTCTTCACCCAGGTGCCACCCACCGGTCAGCAGAACCTGCTCCAGCGCTTCCCGGACGTCGTCGGAAACCTCGACGGCGCGCCGTTGCTGCTCCGGTACGCCGCGAACCAACTGGCAGCGGCCCGCTCTGGCCTCAGCGGCTCGGAACTCGGGCGCCGGCAGGTGCTGGCCCTGGATCCGCGTGATCGTGGCCTGGCCGTCGAGGTCTTCGGAGATCTGCGGACCGCCACCAGGGTCGCGGTGATCGTGCCCGGTGCCGGATCAGACCTGCATCACCTCGACGGTGAAGGGGGAGTGGCGGCTGGTGCCCAGGCACTTCTCGAGGAGGCCGGGCGCCAGTGGCCGGGGACCCGGCTCGCCGTGATCGCGTGGGCCGGCTACGCCACGCCGGTCGATCCCGGGCTGGCCGCGATGGAGGGAGGCCTCGCCCGCGCGGGGGCGGCGCGGCTGGAGCGGTTCCTGGCCGGGCTGTCTGGATACACGTCCGCGCCGATCAGCCTGTTCTGTCACAGTTACGGTTCTGTCGTCTGCGGTATGACTCCGCTGCCCAGGCAGGTGCGTGACATCGTGGTACTCGGCAGCCCTGGGGTCCGCGCGCGGAGCGCGAAGGAGCTGGCACCCTCGGCGCGGGTGTGGGCGGCGCTGGCCGACGGGGACCCGATCCGCTGGCTTCCGCCGATACGCCTCGGTGACTACGGGCATGGCACCAACCCGGTCGATCCGTCGTTCGGTGCCCGGGTTGTCGTGACCTCGGGGGCCAGCGGTCACAGTGCGTACTTCGCGCCGGGTACGGAGTCGCTGCGCAACTTCGCCCGGATCGCGCTCGGTGACGCGCATGCCGTCACCCTGGCCGGCCCGTCCGATACACCGGTGTAATTCGGGGCGCTCAGTTCCCATCGGGGATGGGCCAGGGTCTTACCCGATGGCCGGCGTGGCCCCGGGCGGGACAGGATCGGGACATGACCGGAGGACCAGGTTTTCCCGCACCGGGTGTGCCGCCAGCGACCGCGCTCCGGGTCTCGGACGCCGAACGCGAGCAGGCGGTCGAACTGCTCCAGAACGCCTTCGCGGAGGGGCGGATCGACCACACCGAACTCGACCGCCGGATCGAAGGCGCCCTCGCCGCCCGCGATCGGGCCGACCTCTCCCATGCCTTGCGCGGTCTGCCGTTGTCCACGGGGATGCCGCACAATGCGACCAGCGCTGTCCAGACGCCGGGTGCCGGTGGCCCGACGCCGTCCGCGGACGAGCGCACCTGGGCGCTCATTGCCCACTGGTCGGGGCTGTTCACGCTGTTCGTCGTACCCGCACTGATCGCGGTGACGAAGGGCAAGGAGTCGGCGTTCGTCCGCGAGCAGGCGTGGGAGGCGGCGAACTTCAACCTCGCCTTCGTGGGTGCCAACATCGCGGTGGGGGTGGGCACCGCGATCACGTTCGGGATCGCCGGCCTGTTGTTCGTCCCGCTGCTGTTCGTGTGGCTGGTGCTGATGGGGGTCGGGGGCTTGTCGGCCGCCGCCGGCAACCGCTGGCGCTATCCCTGGAACGTCCGCCTGCTCGGCTGAGCGCGTCCGCTCCGCGCGACCTCTAAGTGGTCGCGGCGGCGAAACTCTGGACGCACGGTCGTACGAACACCGCGCACCCATTAGGGTCGCTGCGTGATGCGCGTGATCCCTGTGACCCGACAACTCCGCCGGGCCCGGCTCGCGGTAAGTGTCACCTTCCTCGTGCACGCGGCGATCTTCGCCACCTGGGCGCCGCGGATCCCGTCGATCAAGCAGGCCCTCAACCTCGACCATGAGGACCTCGGCATCGCGCTCGGCGGGCTTGCGATCGGCCTGCTGGTGGGCACCCGCCTGACCGGCCGGATCGAGAAGCGGGGACGCACGGGCGTGGCGATCCGCATTCTCCTGCCGGTCCAGGCGGTCGCGCTGATCGGCCCGGCGTTCGCCACCGACCTCGTCACGCTCACCGCGGCACTGGCGTTCCTCGGACTGCTCGGCGGGATGCTCGATGTCGCGATGAACGCCCACGCGGTCGCGGTCGAGCGGTTGTACGGCCGGCCGATCATGTCCGGCTTCCACGGACTGTGGAGCATGGGCGCGATGGGCGGATCGGCGGTGGCCGCGCTCGTCGCCCGCGCCGGTGTCGACGTCCACATCCACTTCGTCGTGGCGGGGATCGTGTGCGCGATCCTGAGCGCGCCGTTCCTCACCGGCCTGCTGAAGGGTGACCGCGAAGCCGCCATCACCGGACATCATGTCGAGCAGCCACAGAGCGGGCGACCTCCCGTCGGGATTCTCGTTGTGGTGATGCTGGCCCTGATGGGCTTCGGCTCCTTCGTCGGCGAGGGCGCGATCGCGGACTGGAGCGCGGTGTTCCTGCACGAGAGCCGGGACGCGTCGGTCGCGATGGCCGCGCTGGGGCTGTCAGTCTTCTCCGGTGCCATGACCGTGTCCCGCCTGATCGCTGACCGGGTGGGCGCGAAGTTCGGCCCGGTCTTCGTCGCCCGGGTGGGTGCGGCGCTCGGTGCGGTGGGGTACGTCATCTTCCTGCTGGTGCCGTCCGCGGAGATGGCGCTGGTGGGGTTCGCGATCGCGGGCTTCGGGATCGGCCCCGCGGTGCCGGTGGTCTTCAGCGCCGCGGGCAACACCCGCACCGCCCGGCGGGCGTCCGTGCTCGGACCCGTGGTCTCGGCCGGGTACGTCGGCTCTGTTGTCGGGCCGGTGGCGATCGGCGCGATCGCCCAGCACGTCGGGTTGACCTGGGCGCTGGCGATTCCGCTGGCGTTCGTCGTCCTGATCTTCTTCGCCGCGGGTCTGCTCGGGAGTGGCGCGGGGAGCAGCCAGGAGGAACTCAACCCCGACATCGCCATGTCCGCGCACGGGCCCGCGAACGCCGACGGCTGACCTCCGCGGGCCCGCGAGGCCGCGTGCGCGGACAGAGGACCGTCGATCAGCGTTGCCAGAGCGCGGTGGCGAACAGGCACCCGTGCTCGTTGCACATGCACGCAAGGTTCGACGCGAGGGGTTCTTCAGATCTGCTCGCGATCTGGGACAGGGCCGCTGGCCTTGCCTGGTTGTCATAGGTTTCTCGGTTTCTTAGCCGAGAAACCTATGACAACCCGGAGTTGGCGCCTGGTTTCTCAGCATCCGAAACGATTGGGTGTACGCCATGTGAGACGGGCCGAACCTCGCGCGGCATTTCCCCACGAAGCACGCTCAATTTTCCTTGCATGGTGACGACTTGCCGCGCGAGGTCCCAGCTGTCTCACATCGTGTACACCCAACAGCCCGGATGCTGACATGAATGCAAACCGTCCGGTCTGTGAGACAGCTGGGACCGTCGCGGTAAGGGATCGTGGGACTTGTCCGAAGGATCGACACCCCCTCCACGCGGAGAAGCTCCGGACAGCGAAAAACGCCCACCGCTTGCGCGAAGCGTGGGCGATTTCCGCAAGTTGATCATGAACGAGCTGAGAGTCGTCCGGTAAGCCATCCGAAAATGTAGACGGCTCAAGGGTGAGTTCCACCGAGCCTTGAGTAGATGACCAGGTTCGGTTCGAAAGTGGTCATCTACTCAAGGTTCAATCTGCGAGCCCATGGTCCGGGCCCCCTCTCACAGAGCGCCCGCCATCGCGAGCAGACGCCTGGGGAATGCGAGTTTGCATAGAGCCTCGATTGTGGGACGCGGGCATCATCAGGCCTCAGATGCGGCGGTGCACTCAGATGCGGGCGGCCCACTCAGACTCGGCGCCCTCGTGCAGCGCCGCGTACACCCGGTCGCGCAACTGGTTGGCTTCGACGTCCGTCAGTGTCCTGTCGAGGGCGCGCAACACCAGCCTGACAAGGATGTTCCGCTGGCCGGGTGCGATGCCGAGCCGGGACCGCGCGCCCGCCGGCAGGTCGTCGTACCCCGTCTCGGAGATCAGGTCCACCGACTCCGCGACATCCGCGTCAGCACCCAACGCCGCACGCACCCGGTCGCCCAGGAGTTCCACCGAGACGTCGACGTCCGAGCCGACGACGACGGAAAGGTCACGACGAACGGGCGGCATGTGCGACACGGTGTGGTACGCCGACAGGTCGAGCATCTGGGCCGCCACCCGCGGGTCTGCCGACCGGAGCAGCCTGATGTCGGGGATGCCCTTCGCCAACATCAGAAGACGATCCAGGCCGAGTCCCATCGCCAGACCGCTCCACGGAGGGACGGCGAGCCCGGCGCCGGCGAGAACGGTCGGCGCCGCCAACCCACACTCGCCGATCTCGATCCACTGCTCGTGCCACCAGACGTTGATCTCGCGGCCGTTGCGGGTGTACGGATGCACCTTCGGGATCGTCCGCCATCGACTGCCGGGCAGCACCGCGTCGACGACCAGCCCGATCATCTCGTCCAGATCGGCGTCGTCACAGGCAGGTCCCCGGCGAATCCGCCACAGGTCCAGCTGTTGCGGCGTACCCGTGTGCTGCCAGTCGACGCTGTCGCGCCGGTAGCAGACGCCCGAGCAGGCAAGGACTACGTCGTCCACGTCGCCCAAGCCGTCCATGTCGCCCGGGGAACCGTCGGCGCCGGCGGCGCTGGTGTCGCGGGCGAGGGTCCGCAGCGCCCCCGGTATGAGGGCCGAGCTGTGGCTACGCAGGACATGGGTGTCGTCGACGTACCTCGTGTAACGCTCCTCCCGCGTCACCGCGTCGGATGCGTAGCCGAGATGGTCGTAGTTGTCCGCCACGTGGACGGCCGGATGGTCGCGTACCACCCGGGTCTGACACTTCCAGGCGTCCGCCAGGGCGGCGACGAGGTTGTCAAGGACGGCTTGCATGGCATGGGGCCCCTGGGCGGGGTCGCTCAGGTCACGGACGGCGAGGCACTGGCGGAGCTCGTCGTCAGAAAGCACGGTGGGCATGGGGATTCTCCTCGAAGAGCTGCACGGCGGGGTGAAAGAACCGGGGCTTACACACCCCGGCCGGCCGCGGAGAACTCGCGAGGAGAGGAACGGCGCCAAGACCTGGCTGGTGAGAGGTGGGAACGGCGTTCGAGCAGACGTGCTCAGGCCACCAGGCGTCGACGACTCACCCCGACGGCACCGCTGTGCCGGCCGGGGCGACGAAATCGCCGACTGAGACAACCCACGAGTTCCACCCTAGGGGAGACTCACGGATCCGGCCAGCTCGGCGGGCGGCCTCGTCCCTGAGCCGGACTCATCCTTGAGGCGGACCCACGCGCGGCGAAACTCCGCCTGCCGGTCCATGGGTTTGTCCGCGCCGTCCCCTACGGTGAGGAAGGTCACGGATCTGGCGACTGGAGGAGCGCATGGCACGGATCGAGGCGACCAACCTCGGTAAACGATACGGCTCGAAGCTCGCCGTCGACGACCTCTCATTCACGGTCGAGCCCGGTGTCGTGACCGGCTTCCTCGGCCCGAATGGCGCGGGCAAGTCGACGACGATGCGGCTGATGCTCGAGCTCGACCATGGCGCGGGCCGGACACTGTTCGACGGGAAGCTCTACCGCGACCTCCGCCACCCGATGCGCCAGGTGGGTGCCGTCCTGGAGGCGAAGGCGTTCCACCCGACGCGCACGGCGCGCAACCACCTGCTGATGCTCGCGTCGGCCAACGGCATCCCGCGCCAGCGGGTCGACGAGGTGCTGGGGTATGTCGGGCTCTCGGACGTCGCCGGCAAGAAGCCCAAGACTTTCTCCCTCGGGATGGCCCAGCGACTCGGTCTCGCGTCCGCGCTCCTCGGCGACCCGCACACCCTGATCCTCGACGAGCCGGCGAACGGTCTCGACCCGCAGGGCATCACCTGGCTCCGCACCTTCCTCAAGAACTACGCGTCCCTCGGCAAGTCGGTGTTCGTGTCGAGCCACCTCCTGCAGGAGATGGCGTTGATGGCCGACCGGCTTGTCGTGATCGGGCGGGGCCGGCTCATCGCCGCCGGCAGCGTCGACGACTTCCGTCGTTCCGTGTCGAGCACGACCGTCCTGGTGCGCACACCCCAGACCGACCAACTCGCCCGGGTCCTGCTGGAGGAGCGGGCCGAGGTGCAGCCGCAGCCTGACGGCGCCCTCCTCGTCACCGGACCCGACCAGGCGAAGGTGGGGGAGCTGGCGTTCTCCGCGGGGGTCGTCCTTCACGAGCTCACGACCCGCACGGCCACGCTCGAGGAGGCGTTCCTCGAGGCGACCGGCGGGGCGCAGGAGTACGTCGCGCAGGTGGGTTGGGGAGCCGCACCACCACCCGGCGGACCAGGCATCCCACCCGGCGGGCCATACGCCGGGCCGGCCGGCGGACCCTACGCGACTCCACCAGGCGGGCCGTACGCACCAGGACCGGGTGTGGCACCACCCGGCACCTATGCCGCGCCGCCCAACTTCCACGGCGGCCAGCCTTCTGACCTTCCGCCCGGCCCGCACCAGGGCTCTGCTCCTTCGACGCCCGCTGGAGGCGACCGATGATCGACGCCCTGCGCTTTGAGTGGGTCCGCCTGCGCACCCTGCGTTCGACCTACTGGCTCACCGGACTCGCGCTGGTCCTGAGTGCCGCCGTGGCAGGACTCGTGGCCTACTTCTCCCGGGACGACCGGATCAGCGGCGAGCTTGCCGGCGTCATCCTGACCGGCGGCACGTCCTTCAGCCCGCTGCCGTTCACAGCGCTCTTCATGGGAATCTTCGGCGTCTTCGCCTTCGGCCACGAATACCGCCACGGCCTGATCCTCCCGACGCTGGCGGCCGTGCCGCGCCGGGGAGTGCTGGTGCTCGCCAAAGTCGTGATGGTCGTCGTGTGGTCGTTGGTCGTGGCCGTCGTGGGCGTCGCTCTGAACTGGACGCTCGCGCGGGTGCTGTCCGGCCAGTCGCTTCCGCTGACCGAAGACCCCGTGCGCCCCGCGCTGGTGGGTTACCTCTGCTTCGTCGCGCTGTGGGGACTGCTCGGGCTCGGGCTCGGAAGCCTGCTCCGCAACCTGCCGGCCGCGATGGTCCTGCTGTTCGTCGTTCCGCTGGTCGTCGAACCCCTGATCAGCGCCCTCAGCATGCTGCCGGCGTTGGAGCCCATTCGCGAGTACGTCTACTACCTGCCGTTCAACGCGGGCAAGGCGATGGCACAGACGTTCGACATGGACGCGATCACGGGTGGCCAGGAGACCGGCATGCCAGCCGTTCCGAGCCGGCTGACCAGCGGGCTGACGTTCACCGCATGGGTCGTGCTCGTCCTGGGGTCGGCGACCGCGCTCTTCCACAAGCGGGACGCCTGAGGGGCCCCGCCGGATCAGGAAACTCACGAGGACCCCTGCGTCTTGATCCACGCCGATCGTGGCTGGACGCAGGGGTCCCGTCGTTCTCGGGACCAAAGAGTGAGACGATCGATGCGCATCTGACCAGCGTTGATCTGATTCGGAGGCGACAGTGACGTCGGTGCCGAGCGTCTCGTACTCCATCACCGTGCGACTCGAAGTGCCCGCGGGCGGTCGGGCGGTGAGCGAGCTCACCGCTGCGGTCGAGCACGCGGCCGGCATCGTTACCGCCCTCGACGTCACCGCGTCCGGGCACGAGCGGCTGCGCATCGACGTCACCTGCGCGGCCACCGACACCGCCCACGCCGACCGGCTCGTCGAGGTGCTGCGCGGCGTCACCGGGGTCACCATCCACAAGGTGTCCGACCGGACGTTCCTCATGCACCTCGGCGGCAAGATCGAGATGCAGGCCAAGCACCCGATCCGCAACCGCGACGACCTTTCGATGATCTACACGCCGGGTGTCGCGCGGGTCTCGCAGGCGATCGCCGCCAACCCCGACGACGCCCGCCGGCTCACGATCAAGCGCAACAGCGTCGCCGTCGTCACCGACGGCTCGGCGGTGCTCGGGCTCGGCAACATCGGTCCGCGGGCGGCGTTGCCGGTGATGGAGGGCAAGGCCGCGTTGTTCAAGCGGTTCGCCGGCATCGATGCCTGGCCGATCTGCCTCGACACGCAGGACGTCGACACGATCGTCGAGGTCGTCCGCGCCATCGCGCCGGGATTCGCCGGCATCAACCTCGAGGACATCTCCGCGCCGCGCTGCTTCGAGGTCGAACGCCGGCTGCGGGATCTGCTCGACATCCCGGTCTTCCACGACGACCAGCACGGCACCGCGATCGTCGTCCTGGCCGCCCTCACCAACGCCCTCCGCATCGTCGGCAAGGACCTCGCCCAGACGCGCATCGTCCTGTCGGGCGCGGGCGCCGCGGGCAGCGCGATCCTGCGGTTGCTGTTCCGGGCAGGGGCGAAGGACGTCGTGGTGGCCGACGTCCAGGGCGTGATCCATGCCGGCCGCGACGGCCTGTCGCCGGAGCTGCGGTGGATCGCCGAGCGGACCAACCATGCGCAGTACGCCGGTGACCTGCACGGTGCGGTCGCGGGCGCCGACGTCTTCATCGGGGTCTCGGCACCCAGCATCCTCACCGGCGCCGACATCGCGACCATGAGCCCCGGCGCGATTGTCTTCGCCCTGGCCAATCCCGAGCCCGAGGTCGATCCCGCCGAGGCCCGCGAACACGCGACCGTGGTCGCCACCGGCCGGAGCGACTTCCCCAACCAGATCAACAACGTCCTCGCCTTCCCCGGCGTCTTCCGCGGCCTCCTCGACGCGCACAGCCACCACGTCGACGAGGGGATGCTGGTCGCGGCCGCGCAGGCGATCGCCAATGTTGTGACCGAGGACGAACTCAACGCCAACTACATCATCCCGAGCGTGTTCCACCCAGACGTCCACAACGCGGTCGCCGCCGCCGTGCGCGACGCGGTCGCCGCGACGGCGAGCTGAGCGCGCGGGCGCGACCCCTGCTGGCGCGAGGGATCCTGTGATGGCCCGGGTGGCTTGGTGGGCGGCGTTCGTCCTCGCCTGCGGGCTCAACCTCTTCGGCCTCTATGCGCCCACCCAACCCGGTCCGGCGATGTTCGTACTACCGCACGCCGACAAGCTGGCGCACCTGATGATCTTCGGCGCCGTCGCGTGGACCGGTCGTCAGGTACGCCTGAACGGATGGCTGTTGGGCGGCGTCCTGGTGGTCCACGCGGTGACCAGCGAGATCATCCAGGGCGCGCTCCTGCCGCAACGCTCCGGGGAGGTTGGTGATCTCGTGGCCGACCTCGTGGGTATCGCGCTGGGCCTTGGCGCCGCCACCCTCACAACCCGATGGCGGCCAACCGGCCCAGAACCTCGTGACAAGTCGCTGGACGCGGGATCATGAGGATATGAGCCGGGTTTCCTACACCGGGCAGTTGCTCGTAGCGACTCCTGCCCTCCGCGATCCCAACTTCACCCGGACCGTCGTACTCATCCTCGACCACGACGGCGACGGGGCGCTCGGGGTGGTGGTCAACCGTCCGACCGAACTCCCCGTGACGTCCGTGCTCGCGCCGTGGAACGACCTCGTGTGCGAGCCCGACGTGCTGTTCCAGGGCGGTCCGGTGGCGACTGACTCCGCGCTCGCGCTCGCGGAGGTGCCCGCGGAGGTCGATGCCGAGCCGCTCGGATGGCGCCGGCTCTACGGCCGGCTCGGCCTGGTCGACCTCGACGCGCCGCCGGAGCTACTGGCCGGGGGAGTGCGGGGCATGCGGGTCTTCGCGGGATACTCCGGCTGGTCACCGGGCCAGCTCGAGGCCGAGGTCAAAGACGGCGGATGGTACGTCGTGGAATCCGAGCCAGGCGACGTCTTCACCCTTGACCCGCCCGGACTCTGGCGGCGGGTTCTCCGGCGCCAGCGGGACGAGCTCGCCCTGGTCGCGACCTTCCCGGACGACCCCCTGATGAACTAACCGGCAGTTGGTCAGGCGAGCGGGGCCGGGGCTTGGAGCGACGGGCCAAGCGGGCCTGACACTAGACTTTGCGGCGTGAGTACCCAGCTGAGTCCCGGTGCCGAGACGATCGAGGAAACCCGCACGGTTCCGTCACACGGTGATGACGGTGACCACGAGCGGTTCTCCCACTACGTACCCAAGGAGAAGCTTGTCGAGGCGATGGTCACCGGCACCCCGGTGATCGCGCTCTGCGGCAAGGTCTGGGTGCCCAGTCGAGACCCGGAAAAATACCCCGTCTGCCCCGAGTGCAAGGAGATCTGGGACGGCCTCCCCAAGGGTGGCGGCGGCGGTGACGGGGACGGCGGCGGCGACGCCTGAGCCCTTCGGCCCTACGCCGCCTCCTCCCACTGGCGGCGGCGTTCCTGATCGGCGCAGACAGCTTCCCAGGCGTTGCGACGGGCGGCATTCACGTCGAAGCCGGGAACGCGTGCGGTCACGTGTCTGACCACCGTGCGCGCGGTGTCGGCCAGGGTACGGTGCGGGGACGACGGGAGCGGTGACCGGAAGTCCTTCACCGGTCCATACACGGCAGAGCGGGCCATGGCGACTCCTCATGGGAACCTCCGTCGAGGGTGAAGCACGCCGCCGGTATCACCGGCAGCACCTACCGACGGGTGCCTCTCCTGGCGATGGTTCCCGCGCCGTGTTGCCGGCTCGTTGCGCGCTGGTCAATCCTGCTCGACAACAAGGCCCATTCAGGGTTGACCGGGTGATTGTGCCCGCGTACGCGCCTCAGACTTGACCTGGCTCGCGACCGGAGCACGGCGGGCGGTGCTCGCGCGACGCCGGGTCGGGCGCCTGGTCACGTTCACCGCGAGGTCAACCACGTCGTTCCACTGCTGCCGCCGCTGGAGGTCAGCGCACACGGCCTCCCAGGCATTGCGCTGCGCGGCACCGCCATCGAAGCCGGGTACCCGGGCCGCCACCTGCCCGAGAACTCGCCTGGCGGTCTCCATCAGGCCGTACGGCGCGGGCGTTGACGGCGTGGATCCAGGCGTCGATGCGGCATCGTCGACCATCGCTACTCCTCATGAGTCCCCCCCGGCCGCAGCGTGCTGCCCGGTCGGTCCAAGCTCGATATTCCCCACTCTGTGTTGCCCGACGGTTACGGAATGGTCAAGCCTGGCCAAGGTTGGTGGGACGGCCCGGCCACAGGCCGACTGCCTACCGACTGTTGGGCAATCGCGTACTGACTGTGTGCCGACTCTGTACCGACCGCGTGGTGATGGATCCCTTTGTCAGGGGTTCGGGTTAGGCTCGCGTCCGGCCCGCCAGTGATCGCCGTTGATGATCTCGAGTCCTGCCCAGACCAGTTGACCGGAAGGACGTGTGTGAGTACGCCTGCGTCGACGAGTGAGCTCCGTCAACGCCGAGCTGCGAGTGCGTGGGGCATCCTGCGTGCCTGGCAGCAGGAAGCCCTCGAGAGCTATACGTCCACCAGCCCCCGCGACTTCCTCGCGGTCGCGACGCCCGGAGCGGGCAAGACGACGTTCGCCCTCACGATCGCGGCCGACCTCCTGGCCCGCAGGGTCGTCGAGCGCGTGATCGTCGTGACGCCCACGGAGCACCTCAAGCGACAGTGGGCCGACGCCGCGGACCGGGGCGGGATCGCGCTCGATCCGGCGTTCTCCGGACGTAAGGGACGCACGAGCCGTGACTACGACGGCGTGGTGGTGACCTACGCCGGTGTGGCCGCCGCCACCCTCGCGCTGCGGGTCCGGTGCGAGCGGTTCAAGACGATGGTGATCCTCGACGAGATCCACCATGCTGCCGACGCGCTCACCTGGGGCGACGCGGTGCGGGAGGCGTTCGAGCCGGCGACGCGTCGACTCTCCCTGACCGGCACCCCGTTTCGCAGTGACGCCAACCCGATCCCGTTCGTGACGTACGCGCCCGATGACGACGGCGTCCCGCGCAGCCTCTCCGACTACAGCTACGGCTACGGCCGGGCGCTGGCCGACGGGGTGGTCCGGCCGGTGCTCTTCATGGCCTACTCCGGCGGCGTGCGGTGGCGCACCAGCGCCGGCGACGAGGTGGCGGCGCGGCTCGGCACCCCGCTCACCAAGGACATGGCGGCACAGGCCTGGCGGACCGCCCTCGACCCGGCCGGCGACTGGATCCAGAAGGTGCTGCGGGCGGCCGACACCCGCCTGACCGAGGTACGCCGGCACGTGCCCGACGCCGGCGGCCTAGTGATCGCCACCGACCAGGACACGGCCCGGGCGTACGCCAAGATCATCCGGCAGATCACCGGGGAAGGTCCCACCGTCGTTCTGTCCGACGAAGCCACCGCCAGCAAGCGGATCGGGGAGTTCGCCGAATCTGACAGTCGCTGGATGGTCGCCGTCCGGATGGTGAGTGAGGGCGTCGACGTGCCCAGGCTGTCCGTCGGTGTCTACGCGACGGCCACCCAGACGCCGTTGTTCTTCGCCCAGGCGGTCGGACGTTTCGTGCGGGCCCGGCGCCGCGGTGAGACGGCCTCGCTGTTCCTGCCGACCGTGCCCGTGCTGCTCCGGCATGCCGCCGAGATGGAGGTCGTACGCGACCACGCCCTCGGGCGGCCGGTGCGCGACGACGAGGACATCTTCGCGGCCGAAGACCAGCTCCTCGCCGAAGCCAACCGCAGCGACTCCTCCGCCGACCTGCTGGAGGAGAAGAAGTTCAAGGCGCTGGAGTCTGACGCGGCGTTCGACCGGCTGGTCTACGACGGCAACGAGTTTGGCGGGGAGCTTGGCGAAGACGAGACGGAGTTCCTCGGGATTCCCGGCCTGCTGGAGCCAGACCAGGTGACCGAACTACTTCGCCGGCGCCGCGACACCAACGGCAGCGAGGCGCCGCGGTCCGCCCGGATCTCCGCCGAGCCCGCGCGGGAGGCGGCGCCACCGGCGGCGGACGTGAACGAGACGGCGTACGAACGGCTCGGCGTGCTCCGGCGCGAGCTCAACGGCCTCGTCGCCGCCTGGCACCACCGTACCGGGCAGCCGCACGGCGTCATCCACGCGGAGCTGCGCCGGGCATGCGGTGGGCCGCCCGCGGTTGCCGCGTCGGCCGAGCAGTTGCAGGCGCGCATCGACATGATCCGCTCGTGGGCGGTGGCCCGGCGTTCCTAGCGTGGCCGCCGGGGCCCGGCGTTCATGGCGCGGCCTTCACAGTGTGACCCCGCCCGCGGCGTCGTTCGCGACCTTGGCGAGCAGCGGAAGGACCCGGGGAGCGACCTGAGTGGCCAGCGCGATCACGGTGGAGGTGCGGACGATGCCTTCGAACGCGAGCACGTCGTCGATCACGCGTTGCAGGTCGGCGTTAGAGCGCGCGACCAGGCGCACCATCATGTCGGCTGGTCCGGTGATCGTGTAGGCCTCGTGCACCTCCGGGATCCGCGCGAGGTGGTCGGCCACCGATTTGTGCCCCACGCCCTGCCGTAGCTCCAACGTTGCGAACGCCGAGACGTCATAGCCGAGTGCGGCGGGGTCCAGCTCGGGCCCGAACCCCCGGATGACTCCCGTGCGGACCATCCGATCGAGCCTGGCCTGCACGGTGCCGCGGGCGACACCGAGCCGACGCGAAGCCTCGAGCACGCCGACCCGTGGCTCGCGAGTGAAGACGTCGACGATACGGGCGTCGAGTGGGTCGACGGGCGACGCCATGGCATTCCCCTCCACCGGGTGTGGGCTCTGTGCTGTCTGGGCAGTATGGCGAGCAGGACAGCCCGATTGCTAGGCATCTTGTCCAAGCCAATCGGTATCAGTTGCGCATCCTGTATGACATCGACCAGGCTCGAGGCAACGGAAGGTCTGGGGAGGACCAGGAGGTCGCCGAGATGTCTGTCACGGATCCCATGCGAGCCCACCTGACCGAGGACGAGCGGACCGCCGACCTCCGTCTGGACCAGCTCCGCCAACTCGTCGGACTGGTCGACTACGACGTCTCGCGTGACCCGTTCCCCGTCACGGGTATGGACGCCATCGTCTTCTGGGTCGGCAACGCCACCCAGGCCGCCGCGTACTACCAGCTCGCCTTCGGCATGGACCTGGTGGCCTACGCGGGCCCGGAGACCGGGGTGCGCGATCGGCGGTCGTACGTCCTGCGGTCGGGCTCGGCGAGGTTCGTGCTCGAAGGCGGTGCGTCTCCCGACAGTCCGATCCTCGATCATCACCGCCGCCACGGCGACGGTGTGGTGGACCTCGCGCTGGAGGTGCCGGACGTCGACCGGTGCGTCGCACACGCCCGCGCGCAGGGCGCGACGATCCTCGAGGAGCCGTACGACGAAACCGACGAGCACGGGACGGTACGCCGCGCGGCGATCGCGGCGTACGGCGACACCCGGCACACCCTCGTCGACCGGTCGCGGTATCACGGCCCCTACCTGCCGGGGTTCGCCGAGCGGGCGGCGACCGTCACCCGACCGGCCGGCCACCCGAAGCGGATCTTCCAGGCCGTCGACCACTGCGTCGGCAACGTCGAGCTCGGCAGGATGGACTACTGGGTGGAGTTCTACAACCGGGTCATGGGTTTTGTGAACCTGGCGGAGTTCGTCGGTGACGACATCGCGACCGAGTATTCGGCGTTGATGAGCAAGGTCGTCGCCAACGGCAACCACCGGGTGAAATTCCCGCTCAACGAGCCCGCCATCGCCAAGAAGAAGAGCCAGATCGACGAGTACCTTGAGTTCTACAACGGGCCGGGTTGCCAGCACATAGCTCTCGCCACCTCCGACATCCTCGGCGCCGTCGATCTCCTCCGGGAGAACGGCGTCGAATTCCTGCCGACGCCCGCGTCCTATTACGAGGACCCGGAGCTGCGAGCGCGGATCGGTAAGGTGCGGGTGCCGATCGAGGAACTCCAAAGGCGTGGCATTCTCGTCGACCGTGACGAGGACGGTTATCTCCTGCAGATCTTCACCAAACCGATAGGCGACCGCCCGACGGTGTTCTACGAGTTGATCGAACGCCATGGCTCGCTGGGGTTTGGAAAGGGTAATTTCAAGGCGCTCTTCGAGGCGATCGAGCGGGAGCAGGAACGCCGCGGAAATCTCTGAGCCGCCCCGCGCTGCTCTCCTTGGTCGGTCCGCCGCCGGGTTGTGTGATTCCCACCTCGCGCCGCGACAGCTTCAGGTTTGGCCGCAATGTGAGACAAGGCGGGCATTGTCTCACGTCGTGTACACCTTCTCCGGTGCGAGGCGCGGCATGTCCCCACCAGGCAAGGCAAATTTGCCGCGTGGCGTTGGGACTTGCCGCGTGAGGTCTACCAAAGGGTGTACGCAATGTGAGACAGAACCCTGGTTTCTCATTATCCGATACACCCGGGTGTACGCCATTCGAGACAGCCGCCACCTCACGCGGCATGCCCCCACGAAGCACGCTCAATTCGCCTTGCTTGGTGACGACTCGCCGCAACGAGAACCCGAACTGGCCTCACATCTGCTGCATCTCAGTAAGACCGTGAAAACTTGAGGGGGTTATAGCACCCCAAAGTCTTCACGATCCTGAGATGGCCTGGCCATCATGAGGCTGCCGGTGGGTTCATCAGGCTCCTATGCCTGGTGAACCCACCACCTCAATCATCGTCAGCATCCCGGAGCCGGACCGCACCACCTCGGCGACCTCGGTCGGCGACATCCTGGCCCTGCGCCTCGGTCAAGTTGCTCAACGGCCTGCGAATCCAGCACTCTCCGCAGTGGGTGTGGCCGGTTCTGGGCAGGTATGAACCTGCCTGCCGCTGGGCACGTGCTCCTCCCGTAACCGGCCCGGACTGGGCCGGGCGGTCACGCCGCTCCCGGCGTGACCTCTTGTTCGCACAAAGGGAGGGCAGGATGCGCGCGTGGTGTATCCGGTTGACCGTCTTTCTCGCAACGATGGCAGGCGTCCTCACAGCCGTAACGGCGCCGGCGAACGCCAGTGAAACGGCGGCCGCGAACGCCTGGAAGAAGCCGCAGGTGTTGGTCGCCGTACTCACCGGCGGGCAGGAGGTGCCTGGGCCCGGCGACGAGGACGGGAGGGGAGTCTTTGTCGCGAAGGTGAAGGGCGACACTCTCTGCTACGCACTCAGTGCTCGCAAGATCGAGACACCGATGGCCGCCCACATCCACGGTGCGCCGTTCGGAGTCGCCGGCGGCATCGTGGTCGGGCTGAAGTCGCCAGTCGGTGGCTGGTCGGCCGACTGCATCACCGCGGTGCCGGACGATCAGAACTCTCAGATGACGCTGACGAGGAGCGAGTTGGCGGCGATTCTCGCGAAGCCCGCCGACTTCTACGTCAACGTCCACACCGCGAGCTTCCCGGCGGGGGCGGTCCGCGGGCAACTGTTCTGAGTCAGCCGCGCCGCGTCACAACGCCGTCAGCTGTTCTGAGTGGAGCCGGCCGTTCCGCAGCCGAGCACGCGCTCGGCGCGGCGAGTTGGGTCGGGGGCACCCTTGGCCAATAGAGCCGTACCCGGGTGCCCCCCACCCAGGCGTACGGGCACGGATGAAAAGCTGGCAACGAGGGTTCGCGGGAGGAGCCTTTCGTACCAAGCCGACTCCAATCCGGTAGGCCAGGGGTGATCGCGTGCGTGCAATCCAGGTTCGAGAGCCGGGTGGCCCGGAGGTGCTGGAGTTCAGGGAGGTGGCCCCGCCCGAACCCGCTCCCGGCCAGGCCCTGGTCGAGGTGGCCGCGGCCGGCGTCAACTACATCGACACCTACCACCGCAGCGGGCTCTATCCCGTCCCCCTGCCGTTCATCCCGGGCAGCGAAGGTGCGGGGACCGTCCGCGCGGTGGGCGAGGGTGTCAGCGAGGTGGCCGTCGGGGACCGGGTGGCCTGGACCGGTGTGCTGGGTTCGTACGCCGAACAGGCCGTGGTGCCGGCCGATCGGCTCGTCCCGCTACCGGACGGCGTGACGGCGGAAGATGCCGCGGCGGCCCTTCTCCAGGGCATGACCGCGCATTATCTCGCCACCTCGACGTACGCCATCCAGCCCGGTGACTGGGCGCTGGTCCACGCCGCGGCCGGGGGAGTGGGGCTGCTGCTCACCCAGATCGCCAAGCTGCGCGGCGGTCACGTCCTCGGCACCGTGTCGACTCCCGACAAGGCAAAGCTCGCCCGCGAGACCGGCGCCGACGAGATCGCGTCGTACGACGACTTCGCCCAACGCGCCCGCGACCTTACCGGCGGCGAGGGGTTTCCGGTGGTCTATGACGGGGTGGGGCGGACGACGTTCGACGCGAGCCTCGACGCGCTGCGCATCCGCGGGATGATGGTGCTCTTCGGGGCGTCCAGCGGGCCGGTGCCGCCGTTCGACCTCCAGGTGCTGAACGCCAAGGGCGGGTTGTTCATCACCCGGCCGAGCCTTGCTCACTACACCCGCGACCGGGCGGAGTTGTTGGGCCGCGCCGAGGAGTTGTTCGGGTGGATCCGCGACGGCCGCGTGAAGGTCCACCTCGGTGGACGCTATCCGCTCGCCGACGCCGCGCGGGCGCACGAGGATCTGCAGGGACGCCGTACCACCGGCAAGCTTCTGCTCCTGCCCTGAGCTCCCGCGCTCGTTCAAGATCCGCTGGTGTTGCGTCGGTCTGGGTTACCGGTCACCCAGACGCCCGTTTCGTTCTCCTCGGAGTAGAACCGGCCGCCGGGCCGGGGCCGCCACCCGGCGGACATCTCGAGTACGAACCCGTCATCAGCACTGACCATCCGGACGCTTGCTTCATCGAGGGTCCGCTTCAGCACCAGGTGGTGGTCGCGGATCATCTCAACGCCGCAGTCATTGAGGAGGCGATGTGCGTCCACAAGCTGCAGCAGCGGGGCGGCGATGGGCCTGCGGGCGATGGCGTCAGGGAGGACCAGCGGTTTGCCGCCGAGTCTGATCCTGATGGAGGCCAGTGCCAGGTCACGCCCGGCCCCACGCCGGATCCCGGGGTCCCTGGCGAAACATCTCATCGTGAGTTCGACTGCAGAATAGCCGTACCGCTGGAAGCAATCGTCGCCTTGCGCGTTCTTGATCCTGCTGGGCTTCCCGATCCGTTCGACCACGTCGTCGGAGACATGCCCAAGACCACTGGCCCCAGTGTGCCGCTTCGACAGAATTCAACCAGCAACTCGTCCATGCCCCGCCTTTGTCCGATTGGGTTGATTCTGTCGCCCTCAGCATTCAGGACCCTATTGCAGGCAAACTTCACACCCAACCAGGGCGTCGCCATGTGATCCGCATGCTCAAGGGCCCGGTCACGGTCAACGAAGTCCGCCGACGGCGGCGCGTCCGGAGTATCCGCAAGCCTGGGCAATCAGTTCCTGCCGTCGAGATCCCGTCGGCGACGGCCCTCTACGGTAGGTCCCATGACGGCGGACTCTTCTGATGTTCTGATCGCGGAACTCCGTGCCGGCCTGCCCGACGAGGCGGTCGTCACCGACCCCGACCGGCTGGCGTCGTACCGCCAGGACATGGCCACCTTCTGCCCCGCCGGTACGCCGGCTGTCGGGGTGCTGGCCAGAGAGACCGCGCACGTCCAGCACGCACTGCGGGTCGCGTCGCGACTCGGAGTTCCGGTGGTGCCCCAGGGTGGGCGGACCGGCCTGTCCGGTGGCGCGAACGCCGTCGACGGATGCGTCGTGCTTTCGCTGGAGAAGATGGACCGCATCATCGAGATCGACCCGGCCAACCGGATCGCCGTGGTCGAGCCCGGTGTGGTCAACGCCGTTCTCTCCCGGGCGGTCGCCGAGGTCGGGCTGTTCTATCCACCCGACCCGTCGAGTTGGGAGATCTCGACGATCGGCGGCAACCTCGCGACGAACGCCGGTGGCCTGTGCTGCGTGAAGTACGGCGTCACCACCGACTTCGTCCGCGGTCTCGAGGTCGTGCTCGCTGACGGTGAGGTGCTGCGGACCGGACGCCGGACCGCGAAGGGGGTCGCGGGGTACGACCTCACCCGGTTGTTCGTCGGTTCGGAAGGGACGCTCGGGGTGATCACGCAGGCGACCCTCGCCCTGCGGCCCGCCAGTCAGGAGCCGCGCACGGTCGCGGCGCTCTTTCCGACCCTCGCCGCCGCCGGTGACGCCGTGGCGCGCGTGGTGGCCAGCGGCCTGGTGCCGAGTCTGCTGGAGTTCATGGACCAGCGGTCGCTGCGGGCGGCGAACGCCTACCGCAACATGGGCCTGCCCGAGCACGCCGCCGCGATGCTCATCGCCCAGTCTGACGCGCATTCTGACCAGGCGGGTGCGGACATCGCCGCCATTGCCGCGGTGTTCTCCGGAGCCGGCGGGTTCGACGTGGTGGAGGCCGAGAACGCGGCCGAAGGCGATCTCCTGCTGGCCGCGCGCCGGGACTCCCACTTCGCGCTCGAGGCGCTGGGCTCCCGCCTCACCGACGACGTGTGCGTCCCGCTGTCCCTGCTCGCCGACTTCGTCCAACGGGTGGAGAAGGTCGCCGCCGACGTCGGCCTCACCGTCGCGGTGGTGGGCCACGCGGGAGACGGCAACCTGCACCCGAACGTCATGTTCGATGCCGATGACGCCGATCAGGTACGCCGGGCCCAGCATGCCTTTGACGAGATCATGCGGATCGGCCTGGAGATGGGCGGCACCGTGACGGGTGAGCATGGCGTCGGACTGCTCAAGCGGGAGTGGCTGGCTCGCGAACTCGGACCGGTCTCGCTCCGCGTCCACCACGAGCTCAAGCGGCTCTTCGACCCGCAGGGGATCCTGAATCCCGGCAAGGTTCTGGCCACCGAAATCGCCGACGCCCCACCCCGTCCGTGACTTCGTTCGAAGTCGGTCGCGAGCGGTATTCGTAAAAGGCCAGCGGCAGTTATCGCATTCAAGAATTGAACGCGGAGCTGACCGAACGCGGCCATTCCTTTACTCAGGGCATGGTGCTGATCGCTGCCTGTGCGCAGTGCAATCGGACTACGAGAGTTGCCTCCGTCGGCCGAACACAACAAAAGAATTTCAATGCCGCTTCCTTCTGGTTTCCGAATGAGGGACCCCGTAACCTGCTGGGCAACCGTCGCCCCGATGACCGCGTCTGCGGCGTTCGGAGCGTTGTACAGCCTCGCCCGCGAGGAGGGAAGCGCAGCGATGTCCGGTTTCGGTGGCGCGCGACAGTCGCGCCGGAAGTTCCTGCTCAATGCCGCATTGTTGAGTGCGGCGGCGGGAATCGGGGGAAGTACCCTGACCGCTTGTGGTCAGGGCCCCAGTGGAGAGGGAGGTAAAACCCGCGGTCGAACCGGTAAAGAGGGTGAGACGCTCTTTATCGCGGGATTTCAGTGGGGGCCACCCAACCACTTCAATCCGTTGGGACAAAGCGCCGCCTGGCCATGCGGCCAGGGCAGCATGCAACTCGTCTACGAAACGCTCGTACGCTTCAACCTGCTCGACGGAAGTCTCCAACCCGGTCTGGGCAAGGAGATTCAGGAGCCGGACGACAGCTCGTTGGTGGTGCCGCTGCAGGAGGGTGCCACGTGGCAGGACGGCAAACCGCTGACCGCCGACGACGTTGTCTTCACCTTCGAACTCGCCGAGCGGCACAGCGAGCTTTCGTACGCGACCTTCTGGGATTACGTCGAAAAAATCGAGAAGACCGACGACGCCACGGTGAAGGTGACGCTCGGGCGCGAGCCATACAACCCCGCCCTGGTCAAGAACAGCCTGGCTTCGACATTCATCCTGCCCAAGCACATCTGGGAGCCGCTGGAGAAGCAGGGCAAACCCATGGGGCAGCACGAAAACATCAACCCCGTGGGCTCGGGCCCCTACACCGTCGGGTCCTACAACCAGCAGCAGCTCGCCCTCACCCGGCACGATGACTACTGGGGCAAGGAGATCACTGGCGGTCTGGCAAAGCCCAAGACCATCGTCCATCCGATCTTCAAGGGCAACCAGGACGGCGACCTGCGGTTCGAGCGCGGTGGCGTCGATGTCATGCAGCAGTTCACTCCCCAGATCTGGAAGATGTGGGAGGTAAAGAAACTCGCTGTTTCGACGTGGTACAAGAAGGCGCCGTACCACGTACCCGGCGGCATGCCGATGCTGGTCATCAACACCACCAAGAAGGGCCTGGACAACCCCAAGGTCCGGCGTGCTCTCGGGTTCGCCATCAACTACGCGGATATCGCCGACAAGGCGATGTCGCGGTATTCGCAGCCGGCGAACTCCAGCGTCATCCTGCCGACCGGCGCCGAGCAGAAGTTCTTCAACAAGGAGAACGTCGCCGCCAACGGCTGGAAGTACGACCCCGCGCAGGCTACGAAGATCCTCGAGGAGGAGCTCGGCGCCAAGAAGGGTTCGGACGGTATTTACGTCCTTTCCGACGGCACTCGGCTCGGGCCCTACACCGCGCAGACCCCCACCGGCTGGAGCGACTGGCAGAACGCGCTCCGGATCGTGGCGGCCAATGCCAAAGAGGTCGGCATCGAGATTCGTACGAAGTTCCCGCAGGCCCCGAACGTCACGAGTTCGGTGCAGGCCGGCGACTTCGACCTCGCGTGCTGGGGAGTCGCGTCGACGAACGTCGCGACGCCGTGGCAGCGCTTCCGCGACGTGCTCGACGACCGTGGTGTCGCCAAGCCCGGCAAGCCCGCGTTCTGGAACTACGGCAGGTTCAAGGATCCGAGTGTCGCCAAGCTTCTCGACCAGGCCGCGGCGGCCAAGGACTCCGAGCTCCAGGAGATCTACAACCAGCTCGACACGATCTTCATGAAGAACGCTCCGATGATCCCGCTGATGTACCGTCCGCTGGAGTTCTTCGAGTTCAACGAAACCAACTGGAAGAACTTCCCCAGCGAGAAGAACCCCTACGCGCCGCCGATGTTCTCCGGCGCCGGCATCACCTGGCTCTACAAGATCAAGCGGATCTCCGAGGCATGAGAGCTGAGGCGGCATTCGTCCAGCGAAGGAGAACCCCAGATCGGAGCAGGTGAGGACTCGCCATGCGGCTACGAAAGTACCTCGTGGGCAAGGCGCTCTGGTACGTCGGCGCCCTGATCGTGGCACTCGTCCTGAACTTCCTTCTGCCGCGTCTGGTGCCGGGCAATCCGGTCGACGCCATCGTCGCGCAGCTTGGACGTTCGGGGGCGCAGGCCGAGCAGCTCAAGCGAATTCACGAGCATTACGTCGCGGAGTTCGGCCTCAACCAACCCATGTGGGCGCAGTTCTTCACCTACGTGGGTAACCTGCTCCACTTCGACCTTGGAACGTCGTTCGCGCAAAGTCCCGCCAAGGTGGGGGACCTGATCGCCGAGGCCCTCCCCTGGACGCTCGGCCTGCAGTTGCCGGCCATCCTCATCGGGTGGTTGGTCGGCAACGGGCTGGGCGCGCTCGCGGCGTTCAAGGGTGGGTGGTTTGACCGGGGCGCCTTTCTGAGTTCGTTGTTCCTGTCGAGCATGCCCTATTACTGCCTGGCGATCATCCTGCTCTATCTCTTCGCGGTCGCCTTACGCATGCTGCCGCCCGGTGGTGGTTATGAGCCGGGTCTCATGCCGGACTGGTCGCTGCTCTTCGCCACCGACGTTCTCCGACATTACTGGCTACCATTCTTCTCGCTTGTCATCATTTTCATCGGCGGCCAGGCGGTCGGCATGCGCTCGATGGCGATCTATGAGCTGAACTCCGACTACGTCAACTACGGGCGCGGGCTCGGTCTGCCGGACAAGCGGATCGTGCGCTACATCTTCCGGAACGCCATGCTGCCGCAGGTGACCGGGCTCGCGCTCTCGATCGGTACGCTCGTCGGTGGCGCGCTGATCACCGAGATCGTCTTTTCCTACCCAGGAATCGGTTCATTGTTGTTCAGCGCGATCAGCCAGAACGACTATCCGGTCATCCAGGCGATCACGCTGATCATCGCGATCGCCGTTCTCGCCTCCAACTTCCTGGTCGAGATCGCCTACGGATTCGTCGATCCCCGGATCCGTGCGGCCCGGGCGGGTGAGCGCTGATGCGGATGGTGCGGTTCACCCCACGCTTCTGGATCTCGGCCGGCGTCTTCCTCCTCGTCGCCGCGTTCGCCCTGTTGGGCCCGATCTTCGTGGGCGACAAGCTGGGTGAGGGTGTGGGCGGGCTCTACGACCCGCCGTCCGGTGCCGCCTGGCTCGGCACCGACGACCTCGGCCACGACATCTTCACGAACCTGGTGTTCGGTACCCGCACGTCGCTGATCATCGGGCTGGTGGCCGGTGCGGTGGCCACCGTCATCGGCGTCGTCCTAGGCCTGATCGCGGGCTACCACGGCGGTGTCGTCGAGGAAGCCCTCATGGGCATCACGAACGTCGCCCTCGCGATCCCCGGCATCGTCGTGCTCATCCTGCTGTCGGTCGCGCTCGACTTCCGCTCGATCGTCGCGATGGCGATCGTCATCGCGATCACCAGCTGGCCCTGGACCGCCCGGGCCGTGCGGGCGCAGGCCAGCAGCGTCAAGACCCGCGAGCACCTCGACGTAGCCAGGCTGTCGGGCGCCAGCACGCTGAACATCCTGCTCTGGGACGTCCTGCCGTACCTCATGTCGTACATCTGTATGGCGTTCGTGCTCCAGGTGTCGAGTGCGATCCTCGCCGAGGCCGGACTCTCCCTGCTGGGTCTTGGCCCAAGCGACAGCGTCTCGCTCGGCATCATGCTCAACTGGGCCCTCGTCGGCGAGTCGGTCCGCACCGGCGCCTGGTGGGCGTTCGTGCCGCCGACGCTGCTGTTGACGTTCGTCGCCTTCACGCTGCTGATGCTGCAGTCGAGCCTGGACGAGGTGTTCAATCCCCGGCTCCGGCGTGGACGGCAACGCGCCGGCCGCCCGGCGAGTGTGCTCACGCAGGTGGGCGCGCCCGCTGTCGATGCACGCTCGAAGGAAGGGTCGCCCGGGGCATGAGCGAGCGAATAGTCAAGCGCAACGCCACGAGCGACGTACTGACCACGACCGACTCGCTGTTGCGGGCAACCGGCCTGACGGCGGCGTACACCGTGGACGGCGGCGAGGTGGTCGCGGTCGACGACGTGTCGATCGACATGCGGCGAGGCGAGGTCCTCGGCGTGGCTGGCGAGTCCGGCTGCGGCAAGTCGACGCTGGGCGCGGTGCTGTCGCTCACCCTCCGGCCGCCGCTGTTCGTACGCAGTGGCGAGCTCGAGGTGGACGGGCGGCGGCTCGACCTGGGCCCGCACCAGAAGCCGCCCCGCAGCTGGCGCGGCGAGGTCGTTTCCCTGCTGCCGCAGGGCGCCATGAACTCCCTGAGCCCCACGGTCAGGATCCGGGACTTCGCGTACGACGTGATCCGGGCGCACCAGTCGGGGGTGCGAAGGGACGACGCGATCGAGCGGACCCGGCAGCGGCTGGAGCACCTCGACCTTCCCCGGCGGGTACTCGACTACTACCCCCACCAGCTCAGCGGGGGAATGAAGCAGCGGGTGGTCACCGTCATCTCCACCCTGCTCAATCCGCGGCTGCTCATCGCCGACGAGCCGACCTCCGCGCTCGACGTGTCGTCCCAGCGGGTCCTCATCGAGATGCTGAAGGAGATGCTGTCCGAGGAGATCATCGGGGGCGTCATCTTCATCACTCACGACCTGCCGGTGCTCAACATCGTCGCCGACCGGATCGCGATCATGTACGCCGGGCAGATCGCGGAGGTCGGTACCGCGCGCGACATCATCAACCAGCCGCGCCACCCCTACAGCGCGGCGCTGCTTTCGTCGGTGCTCGTGCCGGAGCCGGCGATGCGGCGTACCCGCGTTCAGGGGATTCCCGGGGCGCCACCCAGCCTCATGCATCCACCGGGTGGCTGCCGATTCCATCCGCGGTGTGGTCTGGTGATGGACGTCTGCCGCGACCAGGCCCCGCCGAAGGTGGGCGACGAGCGTCGCTTCGCCAGCTGCTGGTGGGCGGAGCAGAACCCTGGCCAGAATCCCAGCCAGAACCCCAGCCGCGCACGGGAGGTGTGAGCGATGAGCGCGCCACTGCTCACTGCGAGCGGGCTCACCCGGGTCTTCGGCCACGGCAGGAACGCCGTACACGCGGTCGACGACGTGTCGTTCACGCTCGGCCGGCAGGAGGTCGTCACCATCGTGGGCGAGAGCGGCAGCGGGAAGTCGACGCTTGCCCGGCTCGTCCTTCGCCTCCTCGACCCGACAGCTGGGACGCTGGCGCTCGACGGCCGGGACATCACGGCGTTGAAGGGAAGTGCGCTGCGGGCGTACTGGCGGGACGTCCAGGCGGTTTTCCAGGATCCGTTCAGCGCGTTCAACCAGTTCTTCACGGTACGCCGGCTGCTCGCGCGCTCCCTGCGGCTCTCGGGTGCGACCGAGGACCGCGGTGAGGCGTTGATGGGCCAGGCGCTCGACCACGTGGGTCTGTCGGCCCGCGACGTGCTCGACAAGTGGCCGCACCAGCTCTCCGGCGGGCAGCGGCAGCGGGTGATGATCGCGCGCGCGTTGATGCTGCAGCCGCGGGTGCTGGTCGCCGACGAGGCCACCTCGATGCTCGACGCGTCGCTGCGCGCCAACATCCTCAACGTTCTGGGGGATCTGCGGCGCGACTACGACATGACGATCCTCTTCATCACCCACGACATCGGCCAGGCCTGCTATGTGAGCGACCGCGTCCTCGTCATGTGTCAAGGTCGCCTTGTCGAGCAGGGGCCGACCGACGAGGTGATCTTCAACCCGCGGCATGAATACACCCAGCGGTTGCTGGCCGACGTACCCCGCCTCCACGACACCACCCTCGGCTAGCAAGCCAGGTGCCACGGGTCCGCCGAGCCGCCACAGGTGAGCTTGCGGAGTTGTCATAGGTTCCTCGGCTAAGAGACCGAGAAACCTGTGACAACTCGGGTTTGCCCCCTGATTTCTCAGCATCCGAAACAGTCGGGTGTACGCCATTCGAGATGGCCGCGACTCACCCGGCTTGCCCGACGAAGCATGCTCAATTCGCCTTGCATAGTGACGACTCGCCGCGCGAGGGCCCAGCTGTCTCACATTGAGTACGCCTTTTGCGGTGCGAGGCCTGTTCAGGACCTCTCGCCTGAAGCCGCGGGCCGTGATCGTGAAGGGTTTTCGTCGCTATATGACCAAGATCCTTCACGATCTTTGAAGGCTCAGCCTCATGTCTCGGATACCGGACGGCTTGGGATTCGTTCAAGATCCTTTTCGGGGAAGTGGCCCATCTTTCGCGCGGACCGTGGGCCACTTCCCCGAAAAGGATCTTGAACGGGTTCGAGGCGCCACTATGCGAGATCGGTCGCGAAGTTGCGGCGACTTGGCGGAGGAATTTCGGCAAGGAAGCCGAGACGCCTCCGCCAAGTCGGCTCCGGCTCCCTTCACGGGCCTGTCCCCCGTCGTCCGTCGGCGCCGCCACCGGCCGGCAGTTCGGCGGGTAAGCAGATGCTTGACGGGAGCCCGAGAAGGGTTTGTCGGCGTTCGGTGAACAACTCCATAGAAGAGTTCACCCGCCTGACGAGGAGTGCACGGGTACATGTCGAGAGCTGTGGGTTGGTTGCTGTCCGGACTCGCACTGGCGACCGTCGGCCTGGTCGCCTGCGCTGGCGAGGAGCCAGTGCCCCGAGTGGCCAGCGTGCGGACGGCGCCAGGGTCTTCGCCGTCGACCGGTGGCACCGCGACCCCCATGTCGTTGCCGGAACGCCAACTGGCCTGGGTCACCTGCATGCGTGCCGAGGGTTTCGACCTGCCTGACCCGGGCCCGGACGGTGACCTCGAGATGGGCGCCGAGCAGAACCGCGCGTTGAAGAAGGACCCGAAGTACGCCGCGGCCAGCAACGAGTGCACGAAGGACCTGCCTCCGATCGAGGCTCGCGACCTGCCGCCGCTCTCGGCCGAGCAGATCAGGAACAGCCAACGGTACGCGGACTGCATGCGGGACAAGGGGGTGAGCGGTTTTCCTGACCCTGATGCGGAGGGGCGTTTTCCTGAGGACGGGCCGGACGTGCCCTACGGTGCGAGTGCGGCAACCTGGGACCGCGCGTTCCGTGCCTGCTACGGGATCATCGACCCGGAGTACGACCCCTCAGTGAAGGCGAAGGGATGACCCCGCGAAGCGCGGGCGTCCTTCTCGCGGTGGGTGGCACGGTGCTGGCGGTCGCGGCGGCGGCGGTGGCCGCGGTCGGCTTCGGCGGACGTGAGGCCGAGCCGCCACCGCGGCGTACGACCCCCGCCGCGACCGCCCAGGTCACCAGGCAGACGTTGGTACGAACCGCGACGGCGACCGGTGAGCTGACTTACGGCGAGGCGCGGCCGCTTGACTCCAAGGCCGCCGGGACCGTGACGTGGCTGGCACCGGTTGGTTCGGTCGTCCGCCGGGGCGGGGTGTTGCTGAGGGCGGACGAGCGGCCCGTCGCCCTTCTCTACGGGCAGGTGCCGATGTTCCGCGAGCTTTCCGAAGGCGTCGAGGGAACGGATGTCGTGCAGTTCGAGCGCAATCTGCGCGCCCTGGGCTACCGCTGGTTCACCGTCGACGAGAGGTTCACCGATGCGACGGCCCGAGCGGTCAAACGGTGGCAGGCCGACCTCGGGCTGGAAGAAACCGGCAAGGTGGCAGTGGGGCAGGTGATCTACGCGCCGGGGCCGGTACGCATCGCCACCCACCAGGTGCGCCCCGGTGCCGCGGCGACGGCCGAGGTCCTCACCTACAGCGGTAGTACGAAGGTCGTCTCGGTCGCGGCTGGTACGTCGGAGCTTGCCTGGGCCCGACCGGGCGTCAAGGTGACCTTGACGCTGCCGGATGGCGGGACCGTGCCGGGTACGGTCCTGAAGGTGGGCGCTCAGGCCGCGCCGGTGGCCGGGGGTGCTACGTCCACTGATGGCGAGCAGCCGGCGGAAGCGGGCGGCATGGGCGAGGAGGCCACGGTGCCGGTCGTGATCGGCGTGCACGACCAGCGGGCGCTTGGTCGCTTCGAGACGGCTCCGGTCGACGTACGCCACGTCATCGAGGAACGCAAGGACGTCTTGACAGTGCCGGTGCCCGCACTGCTCGCCCTCAGCGAGGGTGGGTATGCCGTGGAGGTGGTGACCGGCGGCACGACCCGGCTCGTGGCGGTGCGTACCGGCATGTTCGCCGACGGCCGGGTCGAGGTGCGCGGTGACGGCATCCGAGCGGGCGTGACGGTGGGGATGCCGAAGTGAAGGCGGGCGCCAAACTGAAGGTGGATGCCGACATGGAGCCGGGGATACCGGATACCGGAACGACGGTGGCTGTGGCCCTCGACGGCGTTTCCAAGACGTACCCCGGCGGCGTCCGCGCCCTCCACGAGGTCGGTCTCACGATCGAGCGGGGGGAGTTCGTCGCGATCGCGGGGCCGTCCGGGTCGGGGAAGTCCACCATGCTCCACGTCATCGGGACTCTCGACCGGCCGACGACGGGACGGGTCAGGCTGGTGGGTTACGACGTTGACCGGCTTTCCGATCGGGAGCTGTCGGCGTTGCGGTCGGCCCACATCGGCTTCGTGTTCCAGCAGTTCCACCTCGCGACCGGAGTGACCGTCCTCGACAACGTGGCGGACGGCCTGCTGTATGCCGGCGTACCCCGCCGGATCCGCCGCCGGCGGGCGGAGGCGGCACTCGACCGGGTGGGCCTCGCCCATCGGCTCGGCCATCTACCGCAGGAGCTCTCCGGTGGTGAACGGCAGCGGGTGGCCGTCGCCCGCGCGGTGGTGGGGGAGCCCACGCTGCTGCTCGCCGACGAACCCACCGGCAACCTCGACTCCGCCGCCGGAGCGGGCGTTCTGGCGTTGTTGAGTGAGCTGCATCTCGCGGGAACGACGGTCCTCGTCATCACCCACGACAAGGAGATCGCCGCGGCTCTTCCCCGGCAGGTCCAAATGCGCGACGGGTCGATCGTCGGTGACTCGGGGCGGTCGCGATGACGGGCGTGGCAGCGCCGGAGATGACCCTGCCGAAGGCCGCCCTGCGTCCGGCCCGCCTGCGACCGGTCGAACTCCTCCGGCTCGGCCTGGTGGGCGTACGCGGCCGGCCGTTGCGGGTCTTCCTGTCCGCGTTGGGGATCGCGATCGGGATCGCCGCGATGGTCGCGGTGGTCGGCATCTCCGCGTCCAGCCGGGCGGAACTCGACGCGACCCTGGCGCGGCTTGGCACCAACCTGTTGACGGTGGCTCCTGGCGTCACGGTGGCCGGTGACGAGACCACCCTGCCTGACTCCGCGTCGGCGATGGTCGGCCGGATCGGCCCCGTCCACGACGCCGCCGCCATCGGCAAGGTGGCGGCCTCGGTCTACCGGAACGACCACATCGCGGTCGGCCGGACCGGCGGCATCGCGGTGTTCGCGGCCGAGTTGGACCTTCCGCGAACCGTCGGGGCGACCGTCGGTGTCGGCGCGTGGCTCGACCCGGCGACCGCGACGTACCCAGGAGTGGTGCTCGGCTCGGCGGCGGCGGAGCGCCTCGACATCCGAGCTGTCGGCGGGCGGGTCTGGCTCGGCGGCCAATGGTTCGGTGTGGTCGGGATCCTGGATCCGGTGCCGCTGGCCAAGGAACTCGACTCCGCGGTCCTGGTCGGGTGGGGTGCGGCCGGACAGTACCTCGGGTTCGACGGGCATCCGGCGAAGGTGTACGCCCGGGCCGCTGAGAGCCAGGTGGAGGCGGTGCGGTCGGTGCTCGGTGCCTCTGCGAACCCCTCGGCACCGCATGAGGTGACGGTCTCCAGACCCTCCGACGCGTTGGCGGCGAAGCGGGCCGCGAACGCCGCCCTCGACCGGCTCCTGCTCGGTCTGGGCGCGGTGGCGCTGCTGGTCGGAGGTGTGGGCGTCGCCAACACGATGGTGATCTCGGTGCTCGAACGCCGGGCGGAGATCGGGCTGCGGCGTTCCCTCGGCGCGACCCGCGGTCACATCCGGGCGCAGTTCCTCGCCGAGTCCGCCGTACTGTCCGCTCTCGGCGGGATCAGCGGTGTGCTTCTCGGGGTGGTGACGACGGCCGGCTATGCCGTGGTGCAGGGGTGGCCTACGCTCGTGCCCGCCTGGGCGACGTTGGGAGGATTCCTCGTGACCCTGTGCGTGGGCGCGCTCGCGGGTCTTTACCCCGCGATCAGGGCGGCGCGGCTCACTCCGACCGAGGCGCTGGCGACGCCGTAGCTCGGCGAGAAGGGTCCGGCCGGGGAAGGGCAAGAGGATGTGACGACAGGGGTCGCTGGCGAGGAGAGTGGCCCGTGCGAAGCCGCCAGGAGGGGCCCGCCATGACCGCTCCACCCGACGCCGTGGTCCGCCGAGCAGACGCCGGGTCGACCGCGGCCGCGGCCGCGGCCAGTGCGTTGGTCGCGTCCTGCCAGGAGCCGGAACGCTTCGCCGAGGTCTTCGACCGCTACTACGTCGAGATCCACGGGTACGCCGCCCGCCGGCTCGGGTCTGATGTCGCGGACGACGTGGCCTCCGACACCTTCCTGACGGCGTTCCGGCAGCGGGCGCGGTTCGACGCCGAGCGAGGCGATCCGCGCGCCTGGTTGTACGGCATCGCGACCAACCTGATCCGCCGCCACCGCCGCCAGGAGATCCGCGCCTACCGCGCCCTCACCCGGGTTCCGGCCACGCCGCTGGTGGACAGCCACGAGGAGCGGGCGGTCGCCCGGGTCGGGGCGTTGCGGGTCCAGGGTGAACTCGCCGCCGCCCTCGCCCGGCTCTCGGCGGGTGACCGGGATGTGCTCCTGCTGGTCGCGCTGGCCGGGCTGACCTATGACGAGGTCGCGCTCGCGTTGGGGATCGCGTACGGCACCGTCTGCTCGCGGTTGAGTCGGGCGCGGCGCCGGCTGCGGGAGGCGTTGGGTGGCATCGATCCGACGGGGGAGGTCGGACATGGATGAGCTGGAGCGGGTCGGCGAACTCCTTCCAGAGCGGCCGGAGCCGGCGCCGGAGGCGGTCGCGCAGGCGCGGGCGCGACTGATGAACGCCGTCCGCCACGACCACGCCGTGCGGGGCGCGAACGCCAGGCGGGCGGGCCGCCTCGGGGTACTCGGCCTTGGTGCGGCGACGGTCGCCGCAGTGGCGGTGGCGGCTCTGATCCTCGTTCCTCCAGCGCTCTCCGGGAGCCTCCTCGGGGGTGGACTCCAGGAGCAGCCGGCGGCAACGGCCGGGACGCCGGCACCGTCGCGGGACTCCGAGGCGTCCGACACCCGGCAGCCGCTGCTCGCCGCGGCCCAGGCGGCACGTGGGGGCGTGACCTCCACGGGACTCTTCTGGCGGGTCCGTTCGCAGACCGTCGTACCCCTGACGGTTGGTACGACGCGGAGATACACCATCGCACGCCGCTGGCTGGAGGAGACCTGGACGCCGGCGGAGCGGGTGCAGGGCGCGCACTCGCTGGTCGGGATGCGTAACCTCGGCGCGAAGCCGTTGACGGCGCAGGACGAGGACGCGTGGCGACGAGACGGCAAGCCGACCACCTGGGAGACGGGTGACGGCGGCACCCGGGATTCGACTGTGTCGATCCGACCTGGCGCGGCGACACTCGAGCCGGTTACGGCGCGGAGAGGTGCGGTCCTCCAGATCGGCGAGGTATCACTGACGCTCACTGAACTGCAGGGCCTGCCAGCGGATTCGCACGCTCTGCGCACCCGGTTGCTGGACCTGCGGCGTCAAGCCGACGTCGAAACGTCGCCGGAGGACTGGCTCTTCTCCGTCGCGGGGCAGTTGCTGGCCAGGGCGCCCCTGGCGCCGGGCGTGCGCGCGGCGACGTTCGAACTACTCGCCGACCTGCCCAGCGTCGCGAGTCGTCGCGGCGTGCGTGATCAGCTCGGCCGGGAGGGCGTGGCGATAGAGCGGACCCGTCGCGAGAAAGGCGTGTCGTCGACCGCCGTACTCCTCATCGACCCCGATTCTGGCCAGCTGCTGGAGACCAGAACCACGACGGAGAACGACAAGGGAATTCTCAAGGACGTTATGGTGGTCATCGTTTCCGCGGGGTGGACTAACACCAGACCTGCCCCGCCGTGATATCAACCGCGCATTTTCAGAACCCCTCGCGCTGACAGGATCGCCGCACCCTGGACTGTGTACGGTGACGATTTGCCGCAGGCGGCGTCACATCACCAGGCCGGTATCGGGATCACCAGGCGCAGGAGCCTGGTGAACCCACCGCCAGCCTCGTGATGGGCGGGCCGTCTCAGATTGCGGACAAGCAAGATATTGGACGGTAGGCAGGTCACGCAGGTAATTTGAATAGGCCTCTGGGGGAACTCAGGGGAATTCCCCTAGGGGTGGGGTTGGCCCCACCGCAAGCTCGGGTATCAGCCCGATGGTTGCCGGAGTCGCATTTCCCTAACGTCATTTGATGTGAAGGGATTTCTGAGCGTCGCGGCGCTGGCGGCGACATTAGCGGTCGGTCCAGGTGTCGCTGGTAATACCATCGACACGCATCCGGCCCTTGGTCCGTTGGAGTACCGCAGCCGGGTTGTCGACGGGCACCAGTTGCTCGCCTATGACCCCAAGGGTGACGGCCGGGTGGTCGAGGTCCTGGGCGACCTGGCCACCGCTGACCATATCGCCGTCGTGGTGCCCGGCTCGGGTCACCGGTTGGGCAATTTCTGGACGAGCACTTCCGCGGCCGCACCGCGCCGTAATGGCGTGGCGCTGCTCCGGGAACTCCGGCGGCAGGCGCCGCACCGGCGGGTCGCCGTCGTGGTGTGGATGGGGTACGACGCGCCGGAACGGATCGATGTCGTCGCGGCCCGGTCGGATCGGGCGGCGGCGGGCGGCCGGGACCTGGCGCGGTTCACGCACCTGCTTCCCTCGCGCGCGACGATCACCCTGATCGGCCACAGCTACGGCACCGTGGTCCTCGGGCGGGCCGCTCCGCAAGCCCGCGCCGACCATCTGATCGCGCTGGGCAGCCCTGGCATGGACGTCGACTCCGCCGCCGAGCTGCGAACCACCGCGCGGGTCTGGGCGGCGCGGGCCGCCGATGATCCGATCAGGATGGTTCCGGCGGTCCGCGTGAACGGAATCGGCCACGGCACCAGCCCAGTGGCTCGAAAGTTTGGCGCGAATTCCTTTTCCACCGGGTCGATTCGTGGCCACGACCGCTATTTCCAGCCAGGCAGTGAATCGCTGGTGAATATCGCCCGCATTGTCATGGACCAGCCGGGCGACGTGACGCCGGTACGTACGAATTCGGGGGACCTTTCATGACCAGTCTCGCGACCATCGAGAATTCCCGCCCGGCCGCCCGCGGCTGGAATACCTTCACCCACCAGGTAACGGCGGCCACGCCGGCTCACCGAGACCGCGCCATCGACGGACTGCGGGCCCTCGCCACCGTCGGCGTCATCGTGGGCCACTGGCTCGTAGGCGCCTTGATCCCGCAGAGCGACGGTGCGCTGCGGATCTCCAGCCCGCTGCGCACCCTCGAAGGTCTGGCCCCGGCCAGCTGGTTCCTCCAGATGCTGGGCCTCTTCTTCCTCGTCGGGGGATACTCGTCCGCGCTGAGCCTGCGGCGCTCGGGGGAACGCGGAGAGTCGTACGCCGGTTGGCTCGGCCAGCGGTTCGTGCGGCTCGGCCGGCCCGTGGTGGGGGCGGTGGCCCTGTCGGCGGCGAGCCTGATGGTGCTCGGGGCGATCGGCGTACCCTCCGGGACACTGCGCACCTGGGTGGTCCTGCTCATCCAGCCGTTCTGGTTCGTCGCTGTCTACCTCGCCTTGACAGCCCTCACGAAGTACGCCATGGCCGCTGACCGGAGGCTCGGTGGGTGGGCGGCCCTACCCCTGATCGGCGTGGTCGCGCTCGCGGATCTGCTGCGGTACGGCCCCTGGCAGGACTCGATGCCGGGCTGGATCGGAATGATCAACCTGGTCCCTGGCTGGCTTTTCGCTTACCAGCTTGGTGTGTCGTGGGCGCAAGGCCGGATTGCGCGGCGCGGCGCGTGGCTGCTCGTGCTGGGCGGCGCGGCGGTGTTCGTCCTGTTGATCACGGCGTTCGACTATCCGCTCAGCATGGTGGGCGTGCCGGGTGCGGACCGGACCAACTCCCACCCGCCCTCCCTCCTCGTCCCCGCGCTGGCAGCGGTCCAGTCCGGCCTCGCGATCCTGCTCCACCGCCGGCTCAACCAGGTGCTGCGGCGCCCGGGACTGTGGGCGGGCGTGGCGCTGGTGAACCTCAGCGCGATGACGATCTTCTGCTGGCATCAGGTACCCATGGTGCTCGTCTCCATGGCGGGTGCGGCCGTGGGTGACGTGGCGGGGCTGACGACCGCGCCGACCGACCTCGCCTGGGTGCTGGCCCGAATCGGCTGGCTGCCGGTGATGGGTGTGGTCCTGGCCGGGGTGGTCGCGGTGACGCGAAGGTTCGACGCACCGTGGAGTGGCATGTCCCGGGCGGTGCGGGTGCTGACCGGCGTACTCGCGTTGGTGTTCGTCGGATTCGCCGCCGCGCTCTACTGAGCGCGACCTCTCACGTGGGCGGGCTCGCGGGGAGGCAGGGACAGACGGTGCCGGTGACCTCGCCGAGCCCGATGCGGGTGCCGTCGGGGCCGGGCGCGGTGGCACTGATCGTCACCTGGTCACCGTCGTGGAGGAAGGCTCGGGTCGTCCCGTCGGCGAGGGTGAGCGGCTCGGCACCGGCCGAGGTGAGCTCGATCAGTGAGCCGTACGCCGCCGGCTCGGGACCCGACACCGTGCCGGACGCGAAGAGGTCGCCGGTGCGCAGCGCCGCGCCGTTGACGGTCAGGTGGGCGAGCATCTGCGCGGGCGTCCAGTACATCTCGGAGTACCGCGGTCGCGCGATGACCTGGCCGTTGAGGCGGACCTCGAGGTCGACGTCGAGGCCGAAGTTGTCCTTGCCGGCCAGGTAGGGGAGTGGTCGTGGGTCCTGCGCGGGCGGATCGATCATCGCGGCTTCGAGCGCCTCGAGCGGGACGACCCACGGTGAGATGGATGTCAAGAAGGACTTGCCGAGGAATGGTCCGAGCGGACGGGTCTCCCAGACCTGCAGGTCGCGGGCGGACCAGTCGTTGACGAGAACGACGCCGAACACGTGGTCGCGAACCTGGTCGACGCTGACACGTTGACCGAGCCGGGTGGGCGTGCCGACCACGAAACCGACCTCGACCTCGTAGTCGAGCCGGGCACTGGGACCGAACGTGGGCGCGGCGTCGTCGGGGGCCTTGCGCTGGCCGCATGGCCGCACCAGCGGCGTACCCGACACCGACACCGTGCCCGCCCGGCCGTGATAGCCGACCGGCAGATGCTTCCAGTTGGGAGGCAGCGGGGGCTCGTCTGGCCGGAACAACCGACCGAGGTTGGCCGCATGGTGCTCGGAGGCGTAGAAGTCCACATAGTCAGCCACCTCGAACGGCATGTGCAGCCGGACCTGGTCGAGGGGGAGAAGCTCGGGCTCGACAAGGGCGCGGTAGCTCTCGTCAGTGAGGCGTTCGGTGATCCACTGGCGTACGGCGTGCCACGCCTGCCGCCCGAGCCCCAGGAAGGGGTTGAGCGTCGGTGCGGTGAACACGCTCGCGAAGTCGGCCCACTCGCTGGCGGCGAGCGGGGCGAGGTCGAGGACGTAGGACCCGATGGCGACACCGATGCGGGGATCCTCGTCGCCGTGGGAGAACACGCCGTAGGGCAGGCTGTGTACGCCGAACGCGGAACCTTCGGGTACGTGCACCCAGGTTGTCAATGCCACAGGTCAATCCTGCAGGAAACCGAGCCGTAACAGGCCGTCAAGTGGCAGAGACACGCTGCACGATCCGAAGGACGTGAACCACCGGCGGGACGAGGCGAGGCCAGCCGGGCCGCAGGCCCGCACCTGGTCGCTGACGGCGGCGGTGTCACGCTCGGCGAGGACCTGGACGAGCGCGCCCGCGCCCGCACCGTCGAGGGCGCGGCGGGTCGCCAGCAGGATGTTGAGGAATCCGTGCTGCTCCAGGGGCTGGTCTGCGGTGGTGCTCCCGCCCGGCCCGTCGCCGGGCGCGGTCGTACGCACCGCATGATGGAGACCGGCCGTGCATTTGAACGCGACCTCGCGGTCGAGGCAGGCGAGGATGAACGCCGCGACCTCCCGCTCAGTCGGGAACGCGTCCGCGGACACCCCGCCCGTGCGGAGCTTCGCGCGGTGTCCGGTCTCGGCGAGCGCGTCAAGGGCGCCTTGCCAGCCCTCGGTGCGCGGGATCTCGATGGCGGCCGGCACATCCTCGTCGAGACCGGCGGCGTCGAACGCGAGCGCGATCCGGGCCACGTTGCGGGCGAGGTCCGGCTCGTCGCGCAGGGCGATCTCGACGCCAGCAAGCCGGATCCGCTCGTCGCGGCCGGCCCAGGTGAGCGCCGGGCCGATCGCGCCAGCCCCGCCAGTGACGATCAGCCCGACGGGGAGCGGCGTGGCGTCGGGTGAGTGGCCCGCCAGGCTTCCCAACGCGCCGGCAAGATCGGGCAGCTTCAGGTCAGGGCAGAGGAAGGGCCCCACGAGGTCGGCGTACCACCCGCTCTGGTGCTCGACGTGAGCGGCCAGTGCCTCGTCAAGGGGCGTACTGGACGGCGGGAACATCGCGGCGTCGTCGACCAGCCCAGAAAGGTGCGCCGGAATCCCGCGCCGGCTGGCGGTGCTCGTCACCCCTCTAGTCTCCCGCGGCCGAAGGAGCCTCGGGGTCGGCGCCGCACACCATGAGGAGGTTGCCGTCGGGGTCGCGGAAGGTGAACCAACCGCCCGGTTCTACCTCCGTCACCAGCTCCGCGCCGTAGTCGCGTACGTGGGCGTAGGCGGCGCGCACGTCGTCGGTGTCGAACATGAACGCCGGGGTCTGGTAGGTGGGCGGTCCGCCCGGACGGTCGCCTCCCCACCTCGGCATCTCGTCGAGGATGAGCCCGCTGCCGCCGTCCATCGGGACGACATAAAGGTGTCCGTGCGGCAACTCGTCCCCGATGGGGAGCCCAAGGAGCCGGGTGTACCACTCACGGGCCTTCACGACGTCACGGACAGGCACGAAGATCGCGCCGATGTGGTTCTTGACGGGTGGTTTCATGGTGCCTCCCGGCGTCTGGTGAGAGGTCGCGACCGTAACACCGGGAACCGACAGAGACCGGTTGGTCCGTTCGCTTGACGAGGTTGGAAGCCAACTGTCGGAAACACCGGCTCCGATCATCCGGGCGGGCGGCGGTGGTCTGGCACAGCATCGACCGCTGGGGCGTTTGTGCCCGTCAATTGTGGGCAGGCGCTCCAGAGTGCGCGGGTGGGCCGGCGCCACGATCGGTTGCGCCGAGAGAGCTTCAGCACCGGGGCGGTTTGGTGCCAACTCGCCGGAATGGCGCCCTGGCCCGGTGCGCGTACGTATCCGAAGACTGGGCGGACCTCAGGGGTCACCGCCTGGCCTACCGCCGTGCCGTGCGCGACGCGCCACGCGTCGCATTGCCGGTCGAACGCCAGGAAGGACGGGATCATGAAGGCACTGATATACAACGGCCCTCGCAACGTCACCGTCACCGATGTTCCGGATCCGAGGATCGAGCACCCGAAGGACGCGTTGGTACGGATCACCACGACGAACATCTGCGGCTCGGATCTGCACATGTACGAAGGTCGCACCGACATGGAGGCCGGCCGCGTACTCGGCCATGAACCGCTCGGCGAGGTGGTCGAGGTCGGATCCGCGGTGGAGCGGGTACGCGTCGGCGACCTGGTCTGTATGCCGTTCAATGTGGCCTGCGGATTCTGTAAGAACTGCGAGCGCGGCCTCACCAACTACTGCGTGATCGCGAACCCGGATCCGGACATCGCCGGCGGCGCCTACGGGTTCGCCGACATGGGCCCCTGGCAGGGTGCGCAGGCGGAGTTCCTCCGGGTCCCGTGGGCGGACTTCAACTGCCTCCGGCTCCCACCCGACGCCCGGGAGAAGGAGAACGACTACGTGATGGTGGCCGACATCTTCCCGACCGGCTATCACTCCACGGTGATGGCCGGCGTACGCCCCGGCGACTCGGTGGTGGTCTACGGCGGGGGCCCGGTGGGGCAGATGGCGGCGTACTCCGCGATCCTCAGGAGCGCCGCGACGGTGATGGTCGTCGATCGGCACCCCGACCGGCTCACCCTCGCGGAAAAGATCGGCGCTATCCCGATCGACGACTCCAAGGCGTCACCGGTCGAGCAGGTGCTCGACCAGACCGGTGGGGAAGGCGCCGACTGCGGGTGCGAGTGCGTCGGCTACCAGGCGCATGACCCCGAGGGGCACGAGCACATCGACCTCACCCTGAACAACCTCGTCAAGTCGGTCCGGATCGCGGGCCGGATGGGTGTCGTGGGTGACTTCGTACCACAGGACCCGGGCGCGGCGGACGACCTGAGCAGGAAGGGCGAGGCCGTCTTCGACTACGGGCTGTTCTGGTCCAAGGGGCAGCAGATGGGGACCGGACAGTGCCCGGTCAAGCGGTACAACCGCAAGCTGCGCGACCTGATCCACGCTGGTAAGGCCCAGCCGTCGTTCGTGGTGTCCCATCAGCTTCCGCTGAACGAGGCGCCGGCCGCGTACAAACACTTCGACGCCCGCGAGCCGGGTTGGACGAAGGTGGTTCTGAAGCCGTAGCACACCAGCCGAGCGGCGCAGCACGCCACTGCGGGGCCACTCCTGGTTGGATGTGCGCGTGACGAGGGTTGTCGGCCGGCTGGCCCACCTGCGGGGAAGCGCCGCGCACCGCATTTACAGCGTGGTGGTGTTCATCATCCTGGCGTCGGTCGACAACGTGGCCGCCGTCCTCGTCCCACCGCTCTACAGCCCGATCGCCCGTGACCTCGGCGTGCGGGAGAGCGCGGTCGGGCTGGTCACGGCGGTCAGCTTCCTCGTCGCGGCGTTCGCCGCCGTCGGGTGGGCGTACGCCGGCGACCGCACTCGCCGCAAGCCGATGCTCATGATCGGCACCCTGGTGTGGGCGGTCGGCACCGCCGCCACCGCGGCCGCCGGTAACTATCCCGCCTTCTTCGCCGCCCAGATGCTGGCCGCTGCCGGGCTGGGCGCGGTCGCCTCGGTCGGCTTCTCGGTCGTGAGTGACCTGATCTCACCCAGGCGTCGCGGCCTCGTGATGAGTTTCTGGGGCCTGTCGCAGGGCGTCGGCACGCTCGCGGGAACGCTCCTCGCGGGCCTGCTCGGTGCCGCGAACTGGCGCCAACCGTTCCTCGTACTGACCGTGGTCGGCGTGGCGGCGGCGCTGGCGTACCTCCTGACGTACGACATCCGGCGCGGGCAGAGCGAACCCGAACTCGCCGCGCTCTTCGACGCCGGCGGGGAGTACGACCACCGGATCGGCCGCGCCGACATGCCCGGCATCCTGGCCCGGCGGACCAACCTCTGGCTGATCCTGCAGGGGGTCACCGCGCAGGTCGTGTTCGGGTCCCTCGTCTGGTTGCCGCGGCTGTTCCAGGCGAAGGCGGAGGCGCAGGGACACAGCGAGGAGGTCGCCATCGTGATCGGCAGCCTCGTCGCGACGCTCTTCCAACTCGGCGGCGTCCTGTCGATCGCGGGTGGCCTGCTCGGTGATCGGCTGGCCCGCCGGACCCCGCGGGCGCGTGCGCTCGTCGCGGCGGTGGGGATTCTCGGAGGAGTGCCGTTCTACGCCGTACTCTTCTTCCTTCCGCTGCGGATCGACGTGCCGAGCGGTGCGGGCACGGGTGCGGTCGCGGCAGCGGTCCTGTCCAGCCTCGTCACCGAGCCAACGGTCGCGGCCAGCTTCCTCACCGCCATGCTCGCGCTCGCGCTGACCTCGGCGAACTCACCGAACTGGTTCGCCCTCATCGCCGACGTCAACCCACCGGAGCACCGCGGCACGGTCTACAGCGCGGGCAACCTCGCCAACGGGATTGGTCGGGCGATAGGCAACGGACTGGTCGGCGTGACCTTCCGCGCGCTGGCGTCGGCGTTCCCGCCGCCGATCAACTACGCGCTGGGCCTGGCGCTGTTTCAGCTCTTCTTCATACCCACCGGAGTGATGTACTGGTTGGCGTCCAGGACGTCGCCGCGAGACATCGAGGCGGTACGCCGGACGCTGCGCCACCGCGCCGCTGCGAAGGCTCACCGGCTGCCCGCGCGCGACGGGGAAACAGACGGGTAGGGAGGCCCGGTCACGAGCCTGGGTCGGCCTGGAAGGGGTGTCCAAGATGACCTATTACCGCAGGGTCGGCGAGGTACCGCCCAAGCGTCACACGCAGTTCCGCCAGCCCGACGGCACGCTCTATCGCGAGGAGCTCATGGGCGAGGAGGGGTTCTCCTCCGACTCGTCGCTGCTCTACCACGTCGGCGTACCCTCCGCGATCGTCGACTCGACGGTGTGGGAGGTGTCCGACCTCTCGACCCGCCCCAACCATCCCCTGGTGCCGCGGCACCTGAAGTTGCACGGTCTGTTCGACGGCCTGGACTGGAAGGCCTACGACGTGGTCACCGGCCGCCGGCTGCTCCTCGGGAATGCCGACGTACGCATCTCCTACGTGTGGGCGGGGGAGGAGTCGCCGTACTACCGGAACGCCATCGGTGACGAGTGTGTCTACGTCGAGGCCGGCTCCGCACGGGTCGAGACGGTGTTCGGTGTGCTCGAGGCCCGCACCGGTGACTACGTGATGCTGCCGCGGGCGACGACCCACCGGTGGATCCCGTTGGGTGACGCGCCGCTGCGGGCGTACGTCATCGAAGCCAACTCGCACATTTCTCCGCCGAAGAAGTACCTCTCGAGGTACGGGCAGTTCCTCGAGCATGCGCCGTACTGCGAGCGGGACCTCCACGGTCCGGACGAGCCGTACGTCTGCACCGGCGAGGACGTCGAGGTGTACGTCAAACACCGTGGCGACGGGCCGTCGGGCGTCGTCGGGAGTCGCATGGTCTACGCCAGCCACCCCTTCGACGTGGTCGGATGGGACGGCTGCCTCTACCCGTTCACCTTCAACGTCGCCGACTTCGAGCCGATCACCGGGCGGATCCACCAGCCGCCTCCGGTGCACCAGGTGTGGGAGGGCACCAACTTCGTCGTCTGCAACTTCTGCCCGCGCAAGGTCGACTACCATCCGCTCGCCATTCCGGTGCCGTACTACCACTCGAACGTCGACAGCGACGAGGTGATGTTCTACTGCGGCGGCGACTACGAGGCGCGCAAGGGTTCTGGGATCACCCTCGGCTCGATCTCCCTGCATCCTGGCGGGTACGCGCACGGGCCGCAGCCGAGTGCGGTGGAGGCGGCGCTGGGTGCGGAGTCCTTCGACGAACTGGCGGTCATGGTCGACACGTTCCGCCCGCTCGAACTCGGCGAAGCAGGCCTCGCCAGTGATGACGGGGAGTACGCCTGGACCTGGGCCGGCCGTCGCCGGTCAGGCCAGTAGTCGCTGGTCAGACCAGTAGTCGTCGGTCAGGCCAGTAGTCGTCGGTCAGGCCAGTAGTCGTCGGTCAGGCCAGTAGTCGTCGGTCAGGCCAGTAAAACCCGTCGCACCGATAGCTTGCGGCATCGTGAAAAGGAGCGGGAGCCGGCTTGGTGGCGGTGTCTCGGCGAAGAAGGCGCCACACCTTCGCCAGTTGGGGCGTGCCGCGGGTGGCGTCTCACATTGTGTACACCTTCTGCGGTGCGAGGCGGGGCATATCCCTACCAGGCAAGGGAAATTTGCCGCGTGAGGTGGGGACTTGGCGCGTGAGATCCAGCAAGTGGCGTACGCAATGTGAGACAGAAGCCCGGTTTCTCAATAGCCGAGACGCTCAGGTGTACGCCATTTGAGACGGTGCTGTATTCAGTAAGATCGTGAAACTTTAGGGGGTCATAGAGCCTGTCGCGTAACTGGGGGTTGCGGGCTGTCAAGGATGTTGGGCCGGCGTGTTCCGTCGGCTTGTCGGCCGGGAGCCGCGGTCGGAGGACGATTGACGGCGGTGTCTTGGGTTCGCCGATTGGGGTGCGGAAGCATTTCCTGGTTCGGGTTTCGCGGGCTTCTTTCGTCCGATCCTGATTTACTTCGGGTTGATCTTCGGGCATAGTCTGTTTATGGTTTTTGTGGACGTTGACCACAGTGATGGGGAATTGTTTTCGATCTCCTCGGACATGCGGGAATGGCTGCCCGATGACCATGTGGCGTGGGAGATTGTGTCGCTGGTCGGCGAGGCGGACCTGTCGGCTTTCTATGAGGCGTATCGCGCGGACGGT
>NZ_KB892752.1 GCF_000373925.1 Actinopolymorpha alba DSM 45243
CCCCGATGGCAGGTGATGAAGTCCACTAGAACCGGTGTGGGCGGTCGAGCTCCGCCGCGAAGAAAGCCGACGCCGCCTTCAAGATCTCGTTCGCCCGCCGCAGCTCGGCGTTCTCCCGCTTCAGCCGCTTGATCTCCGTGTTCTCCTCACTGCTGACACCCGGCCGCTGCCCGGCATCGATCTCGGACTGCCGGACCCACTTCCGCAGGGTTTCCGCCGACCCGATCCCCAACTTCGAAGCGATCGACTTGATCGCCTCGAACTCAGATCCATAGTCATCCCGGTGCTCAGCCACCATCCGCACCGCGCGTTCACGCAGCTCAGCGGGATACGAAGACGAACGTGCCATGAGAGTCATCCTTCCAAGGAATGAGCTCTCCGGACACTCCGGGGCGATTCAGTCGCCCCCGCCTGGGAGGCAAGCTCGTGGGTGTCAACGTCGTGGATGGTCCGAAGCCGCAGCGCTTCAGACCGACCAACGATCTTATGCGCCAGCTCCACAGCCTCGGCCCGCTCAGCATCCGTATACGACCAGATGGGGGATTCCAGAATGTCAGCGAGCATGGAATCGACCGCACCCATCAAGCCCAGCACCGGGTGCGTGGGTGGGGCGCCAGTCGTGATCTCCATAACCGGAACACTATCGGCGACCACCGACAAAACCCCGCCCAAAATCCCCATTCGAAGGCTCCCCGGAATGTAATTTTGTGTAGCTATGAATCGCTTTCCGTAACCCGTGAAGGTTCACTAAGCGATCCACAATCCCATTGAGTAAACCGTCACTGGGCTTGGGGTAGACAGTGGAGACTTTTCCGGTCGGGACGCGGAAAAGTTTCCACTGCTTCGCCGGATATCCTGCGGCTCCCGCGAGCCGGGTCGGGTCGGATGCCCAGGATCGCGGCGGCGCGGACCGCAGAGCCGTTACCCACAAAGGGGCCAGCCAAGATCACGATCTACGGCTGTAGTACCCGGCGGGTTCGGCATTCAGAGGCGTTAGTTCAAAGTGTCGGCGAGTACCCGACGCACCAGGATGTCGGTGAACTCCGCGGGTCGTTCGTACATCGATCGATGCGCGCTGTCGGCGAGGACGATGTGTTCCTTGCGCGGCGCCCGAAGTTCGGCGAGCCACTCTCGCATAAGCCGCAGCCTCGCGGGCACTTCGTTCTCACCGTCGACGAAATAGGCGGGTATCTTGAGTCGAGCGACCTGGGTGCGCAGGTCGACGTCCTGCACCCGCGGATAATAGATGCTGTAGGTGTCGAGAAACTCCGAGAAAGGATGAACTTTTTCAAGCAGCGTGTATTGTCGGGCGGCGATGCTCTCGTCAATCCCGCCCTGCCCGCCGCCTTGCGAGAAGACCTCGTTTTCGGCGAGCACCATTGGCTCGTACCCATAAATGGTTGAGTACGGCGGCGGGCCCGCTGCCGTCAAAGCCACTACGAGGTCGGTGCGGTGGTGACGACGCGCCCAGGCGAGGGTCTCGGCGTACTGCGCCCGGTCGGCTTCTGCGAGATCGACGGCCTGCCCGACTCCGACGTACGCCCGAAACAGCTCTGGTTGCCGTTGCGCGGCGAACACGGCCGGGATCGTTCCCCCGGAGTGGGCCAGAAGATAGATCCGGTTGGCGCGAAACCGCTGCCGCAGGTAGTTCGCAGCGGCGAGGGTGTTGTCGATCTCGTCGTTCAGACTCAGGGTGGCGGTTGGTTCGATCGAAGGGTACGAACTCCCTCCGCCGCGCCGGTCCACGGTGGCGACGACAAAGTGTCTCTCCAACTCGGACAGGTGTGCACGGACCGCGCCTCGTTCGGCGGCGCCCGGAGCGCCGCGCACGAACAGCAGAATGGGTTTGGTCGTGTCGACACCACGAATCATCAGGCCGAGCCGATGAGCGCCACTGGCGATGGTGGTGAGTTCCGCGACGCCGCGGTTGCCCGGAATCGGGTCGGTGCTCGCCGGCAGGACCACCCCGACCGCCACCAGTACGACGGCCGCGGCGAGCACGCCGACCACGACGCGACCCAGGCATCCTGGACACGCTCGACGGACTGGCACTCGATCGACTCGTCACGACCGATCCCGCCCGCGTCGACGCCGCGGCAGCAGCTTTCGCCGAACTCCTCGACCACCGCTATTCAGGAAAATGACGGGAGGTTTCGGCGGATCTTACTTCACCGGCATCCTGGGAACGGAATCGATTCAGCCAGGCATCTCGGCGTTCCTGTTTTGCTGCAAGGAGGTTTTGCCATGCGTTGGGGTATGACACTCCGAACGCGTGCAGCACAAGCGTCTCGACGATCACGTGGTGTAGACCGTGGGTACGCATGATCCGGGTCATCAGTTCGCAAGTGTCGAGGTACTGACTTTCGTCGCCCTCCATGAGGGTTGCGCACGACAGGCCGACTTCTTCGACAACTCGCCGAAACGCTGGTGTGTTGCGGATCAGAGCGCAGCACGGGTGTAGCCGAGCCTCGTACAAGCACCGGTTCTTCACCCACTGCTCCCGCTCGGCCGGTGTGACTGTCTCGCCATCCCAGGACATACGTGGTCCGGCTCCAAATGCTCGCTCGTCAGCGTTCAAAGCGTCGATGAGCTGGTTAACTGTGTCCTGGCGGGTGAAGCAGACGTCGGTGTCGAGGAACAGAAAATAGGAACAGTCGGCGTTCGCGGGGTCGAGCACGAATTGGCGCAGAACTTCGCCATGGGAGTTGTGGGTGGAATCCGTGCTGAAGCCTGACTGGACGATGGGGACATCGAGTTGATCGGCCGCCTGCCGCAGGCCCGTCATGTCGTCACCGGAAGCGTTGTCGTAGATCGTCAGCGTGATGTCGAGCCCGGGGTGTTGCGCGAACAGCGACCGCACCGCGAGTTCGGTCCAGGTGGACGTGTTGTGGTTGACCACGGCCGCACGGATCATCGTGACGTCTCCCGTCCTGGTGGACGTTGCATTACGCATAGTCTCTGGTAGGACTGTTGCATGGCTTCTATGAGGGCGGCGTACGACGACGTGGCTGTGGTCTACCACCAGACGTTTGATCCGGAGGGGGCGCGTCCACGCGACCCGATCCTGGAGGACCTGGTCGGCAACGTGCAAGGCCAGCAGGTGCTCACCTTGGCCTGTGGGCAGGGGAGAGATGCCAGGTGGTTGGCTGATCTTGGTGCCGATGTCGTTGGCGTGGATATTTCCGAACGTTTGTTGGCGTACGCCCGTCAACTCGAGCAGGTGAGTCCGCGCGCTATCCGGTACGTCCAAGGGGACGCTCAGGACCTTGCGGCGTTCGAAAGTGCGAGCTTCGACGGCGTGGTCTGCCATATGGCGTTGATGGACATTCCGGGGCTCGCACCCACGGTAGGAGCTGTCGCAAGGGTTCTCCGACCGGGTGGGTACTTTGTGCTGTCGGTCGTTCACCCCTGTTACAGACCGCACGTCGATGCGGTTGACGATTATCTGGCCGATGGCCCATACGAGAAGGTTGACGGTCCGGACTGGTTGCCACCGCACGCCTACCATCGATCGCTCAGCACATACGTCAACGCCCTTTCGAGCGCGGGCATGTCGATCGCGAAGATGGTCGAGCCGTCGGATGAGCCGCCTGCTGGGCGAGGGGTTCCGAACCTGCTTTACCTTCGTTGCATTGCCGCGACTGCCTGAGGTCCTCCATGGAGGCGCACCGATCCGCCTCCATGGAGGTCACCGACGCTCCTCTTCCTCCGCCGGGCGGGGGCGTTTCCTCAGCTCGCCCAGGATGTCCCGCAGGTACATGATCGTTATGACCTGGGTGCTCATAAAGAAGATGATCAACAACACACTCACTGCAAGACCCCTCCCGGCTAGCTGAGCCGCACGTTCGCCAGTCGCTCGCTTCCGGCGGAGCGCAGGCGACGATGTACGGTACAGCCACTCTCCTGGATCGACCGCTCTGATCGCCCTGCTGCGCTTCCGGGCCGACCGTGTGACGTTGGCCCTGCCTCGCCGGACCGATGAGTTTTGCGGCTCGGCGCCGTCTCAGTATGACGTTCGCCTTACTGCCATTGACCATGTGAGGAGGGTTCGCGGTGGGCAACTTGATCTATGCCGCGATCATGTCGCTGGACGGCTACATCGAAGACGAGGATGGGAAGTTCGACTGGGCTGTGCCAGACGAGGAGGTACACGCGTTCGTCAACGACCTCGAGCGGGGGGCCGGCACGTACCTCTATGGGCGACGGATGTACGAAACGATGAACGGGTGGGAAACCGACCCCGGCATCGCTGCCCAGTCAGCGCTCGCGGCGGATTTCGCGCAGATCTGGCAGGCGGCAGACAAGATCGTGTATTCCACGACGCTGCAGGAAGTGTCCACGACCAGGACATGCATCGAACGCGCCTTCGACCCCGAAGCGGTCCGGGAGTTGGAGGCGAAGACCAGTCATGACATCGCCGTCGGTGGGCCCAGCCTCGCCGCCCATGCGATCAAGGCAGGCTTGGTCGATGAGTACCACCTGTTCCTCATACCGATCATGGTCGGTGGCGGTAAACCGGCTCTGCCGGCCGGTGTCTGGACGCAGCTCGAACTCCTTGACGAACCCCGTTTCGGCAATGGCGTGGCTTATCTCCGTTACCTCGCCAAACGCTGACGGAGTGCGTTTACACCAACGCATCTGCGGGTGGCCTATTCCGCGAACCATGGACCGTTGAATGGACCAGCGTCCAGGGTTGGCGATCAGGGTGTCCGTGCGGGAAACGCCCAAGGGTGCAGGCGGTCCCGCACGGATCCATAGAGAGGTTGCGTAGTCCTCGTCACGCAGAGGTCGCGTCCTCGGCCGTGGACGTACGGCCTTGATCGCGATCCAGCTCATCCCCGAGGTCGGACGGAGACCGGCGCGGTTCCGGTTCGTCGAGGATGAGCTGCCTGGTACCACCGTTCTGTCGACGGGTGAGGCCCTCGGACCGGTGGTGGACGTACTTGGTGTTCATGCGAAACTTCATGATCTTTGTCTTCGCCGGGCGCATCTCACGCCTGCCCACGGAATGCGGGTAGGGCGCAGCGCCGCGCGTACGTACGCACGGTAGGCGTCTCCCTGAAGCGTCAGGAGGGAAGGGGCGGAGTCCCTCCGGCGCCTGGTTAAGGCCCGTGCGGCAGCTTCGACAGATGAGTGGGCTAGCCGGGATCGCCTATGAAATAAGGCAGAATCCCGTCGGTCCGACACCGCACCGGAGGGTGGGATGGACCGTAAGGGCTCGCATGACGGGTTCCTTCCTCCTGTACGAAGCGCGTGTACATGCGGGCTGGACCTCATGCCTCGCCATCGCGGCGCGGCGGCGTCCTAGGAGACGGCCTCGGCGCAGGCCAGGCAATGGTGAGGTGAGGGAACAGCAGGAATCGCGACGACGCGTCAGTCGGTGAAGTGAGTGGAGACGTGTCGGTGCAAGGGCCGCAGATAGGGCGTCGGCGGCAGTTGGCCGCGGACGTGAGAAACCTCAGCGGCAGGACCCCACGTGCTGGGAGATTACGTCAGCTGCGGGAAGCCGCGGAGGTGACCATAGAGGATGCGACTGGCATGGGTTCTGGTCTCCTCTCGCGCTCGTCTTTGATGACTCGCGTCATGCTCCCAACCCCTTCGCCAGCACGTCAAGGCCATATTGGCGCCTCTGGCCGCCCGGTGCCGCGGCCCGGAATGGCGATATCGCGGACAAATTCCAGCCCGGACATTGTCGGCGAATTCCACAACCCGCACCGAAAGAAGATCACGGCTGAGCGGCGGCGCTCCCGCCAAGCGCGACGATCCGGTGCGCGTACGCCGTCGGTCGGACCACAACGAACAGGGACAGCACCAGGCGGGGGACAGGACCCAGCGGGGAGCAGGGCAGAGAAGAGGACGTTACAGGGCATCCCGGGCCGGGTGAGCTGGCCGGGCCTGGCCACGGCGACGGCCCGGCACGGTTATGCTCGCCCCGAACATGCCCCGCGACGCCGAGGAGTCTGCCCGCGTGATCGCGTCCATGAATCCAGCCGCCGTCCTCGTCCTTGCCGCCGGCAAGAGCACCCGGATGAAGTCCCGTACCCCCAAGTTCATGCACGAGATCGGTGGCCTGAGCCTCCTCGGCCACGTCGTGCGTTCGGCCCGTGCCCTCGAACCCACCTACCTCGCGGTGGTGGTGGGGCATGGCCGTGACCAGGTCGTCCCACATCTGGCTCAGCTCGACGAGGGCGCGCAGCCGGTGGTCCAGGAGGAGCAGCGCGGCACCGGGCACGCCGTCCGTACGGCGCTGGAGGCCCTCCCGGCGCTCGACGGCACCGTGGTGGTGACGTACGCCGATGTGCCGCTGCTGCCGGTCGAGACGCTCCGCCAACTGCTCGAGGGCCACCGCCAGGCCGGCGCGGCCGCGACGGTGCTGTCCGCCGTCGTTCCCGATCCGAGCGGTTACGGCCGGATCCTGCGCGACGAGAAGGGGGTCAGCGGCATTGTCGAACACAAGGACGCGACCCCCGAGCAGGCCGCGATCGCCGAGATCAACTCCGGCATCTACGCGTTCGACGCCCGCCTGCTGACCGACGCCCTCGGGCGGGTCAAGGCAGACAATAGCCAGGGCGAGGAGTACCTCACGGACGTGCTCGGGATCCTGCGCGAGGACGGCCACACCGTCAGCGCGGTGGTCGCCGGGGATTACCAGGACATTCTGGGCGTCAACGACCAGTTGCAGCTGGCCGAGCTCCGACGGATCCTCAACGATCGCATCCTCGCGCACTGGATGCGGTCCGGCGTCACCGTCGTCGACCCGGCGACCACCTGGGTCGACACCACGGTGACGCTGGAGCCGGACGCCACGATCCACCCGAACACCCAGTTGCGGGGTACGACGACCGTCGCCGCCGGCACCCAGATCGGCCCCGACACGACCCTCATCGACACCCGCATCGGCGCCGACGCCCAGGTGATCCGTACCCACGGCGAGGGCGCCCAGGTCGGCGCGGGTGCGACCGTGGGTCCCTTCGCCTACCTCCGGCCCGGCACCCGGCTCGACGCGGGCGGCAAGATCGGTACGTTCGTCGAGACGAAGAACGCCGAGATCGGCCCCGGCGCCAAGGTCCCGCACCTGACGTACGTCGGTGACGCCACCATCGGCGAGGGCACCAACATCGGCGCCGGCACGATCTTCGCCAACTACGACGGCGTCGCGAAACACCACACTCACGTCGGCAGCCACAGTTTCGTCGGCAGTGACTCGGTGCTGGTCGCGCCGAGACAGATCGCCGACGGCGCCTACGTCGCGGCCGGCTCCACCGTGGTCAAGGACGTCGAGCCCGGCGAACTCGCGGTCGCCCGCGGCCAGCAGCGCAACATCGCCGGCTGGGTGGCGCGCAAGCGGGCCGGCACTCGCACCGCGGAGGCTGCGGCGCGTGCCGTGGACGCTAGCGGCGGTACGCCCGCGGAGCCTGGTGGCCCACCTGACGGTCCGCCGAGAGACACTGGCAGCGTCGAGGATGTCCCCGGGAGGAGCGGTCAGTGAGCGGGCTCAAGCGCACCACCCAGAAGAACCTCATGCTTTTCTCCGGGCGGGCCCACCCGGAGCTTGCCCGCGAGGTGGCCGAACTCCTCGGGGTCGAGATCGTCCCGACGACGGCGTACAACTTCGCCAACGGCGAGATCTACGTCCGCTTCGAGGAGTCGGTACGCGGCTCCGACGCCTTCGTGATCCAGAGCCACCCGGCGCCCATCAACGAGTGGATCATGGAGCAGCTGATCATGGTGGACGCGCTCAAACGCGCGTCCGCCAAGCGGATCACGGTGGTGACGCCGTTCTACGGGTACGCCCGGCAGGACAAGAAGCATCGCGGCCGGGAGCCGATCTCCGCCCGCCTGATGGCTGACCTGCTCCAGACCGCCGGCGCCGACCGGTTGATGACGGTCGACCTGCACACCGCGCAGACACAGGGGTTCTTCGACGGTCCCGTCGACCACCTGCTCGCGCTGCCGGTCCTGTCGAGCTACATCCAGTCCCGGGTCGACGCCTCCCAGATCACCGTGGTCGCGCCCGACTCCGGCCGGGTGCGGGTCGCCGAGCAGTGGGCTGACCGGCTCGGCGGATGCCCGCTGGCCTTCATCCACAAGACCCGCGACATCAACGTCCCCAACCAGGTGGTCGCCAACCGGGTGGTGGGAGAGGTCGAGGGGCGCACCTGCATCGTCGTCGACGACATGATCGACACCGGCGGCACCGTCGTGAAGGCCGCCGATGCGCTGTTGCAGGCGGGCGCCGCGGACGTCATGGTCGCGGCGACCCACGGCATCCTCTCCGACCCCGCCGTCGACCGGCTCAAGAACGCCCGGATCCGCGAGGTCGTGGTCACCAACACGCTGCCGATCCCGCCGGAACGCCGGTTCGACACGCTGACCGTGCTCTCGATCGCGCCGTTGATCGCCCGGGCGATCCAGGAGGTCTTCGAGGACGGTTCGGTCACCAGCCTCTTCGGCGGAGCCAGCTGAGCGGACGGTCCCGCCGCCCGTTGCGCGGTGGTTACGGCCCCTGGTACTCACGTCCAAGAGGGGGCCGGTATTCTTACCCGGTTGCCTCGGCGAGGGACGCTCGGACTACGGCTCCGTGATCGACGCGGTGTCGGCCTGGTGCGCCGCCGAGCAGCCATCGCCGCAGCCGACACCGCTCAGATTCTTTCGAGGAGTAGTTTCCGTGTCCGAGGTCAAGATCAAGGCCGAGTCCCGCACCGAGTTTGGCAAGGGTGCGGCACGACGGATCCGACGCGCGGGCCTGGTGCCCGCGGTGTTGTACGGCCACGGCAGCGCTCCCGTCCATGTGACGCTGCCTGGTCACGAGCTCATGCTCGCGCTCAAGACGCCCAACGCGCTGTTCGACATCGACCTGGGCGACCGGAGCGAGTTGGCGATCCCCAAGCAGATTCAGCGCGACCCGATCAAGGGTTTCCTCGAGCACGTCGACCTGCTCATCGTCAAGCGCGGCGAGAAGGTCGTCGTCGACGTCCCGGTGGTAACCGTCGGCGACCCGGCGCCGGGCTCGCTCGTCGCGGTGGAGCACACCACGTTGTCGGTCGAGGCTGAGGCGACCCACATTCCGGCCCAGATCGAGGTTTCGATCGAGGACGTCGCGGTGGGCACCCAGATCCTTGCGCGCGACATCGCCCTGCCGCGGGGTGTGACCCTCCAGGTCGACCCCGAGGCCCTGGTCGTCAACGTCGCCGCCGCTCCGACGGCCGCTGAGGTTGAGGGCGAGGTCGCCGAGGCGGCCACCGAAGCCGCTGGAGCGGCCGAGGGCGCTGCCGCTGAGGGTGCCGAGGGCGCCGAGAAGGAGTAGAGGCGGACGTCACGGCGTCCGGCACTCTCATGACCGAGAACGCCTGGCTGATTGTGGGCCTGGGCAATCCCGGGCCCACCTACGCGGGACACCGACACAACGTCGGACAGATGGTCCTCGACCTGCTCGCCGAACGCATGGGCGGGAAGTTCCGCCAACACCCGCGCGGGCGTGCCGAGGTGGTCGAGGGACGTCTCGGCGGCGTGCCGGGCGTCCGTGTGGTGGCGGCCAAGCCGCGCTCCTACATGAACGAGTCCGGCGGGCCGGTGGCGAGCCTTGCGTCGTTCTACAAACTGAGTCCCGACCGCCTGGTCGTCGTGCACGACGAACTCGACATCCCGTACGCGACGTTGCGACTGAAGCTCGGTGGCGGCGACAACGGGCACAACGGGCTTCGTTCGATCCGCAGGTCCCTCTCGACCGGTGACTATTACCGCGTTCGATGCGGTGTTGGCCGACCACCCGGCCGCCAGGATCCGGCCGATTTCGTTCTGTCGCCTTTCTCGAGTTCTGAACGCAAGGAGCTGCCGCTCTTCGTCGATCGGGCGGCAGACGCGTGTGAGGCGCTGCTTGTCGACGGTCTCGAGTACGCACAGAACGCTTACCACGGCTAGGGCGCGTCCCTGGGCCCGGCGCCGGATTCTCGCCCCGAACGGCATCAGTTCGAGGCTCCTCATGGTCGCCGTTCAACGTTTGATCACGGTTTGGTCTCGCCCGCAACCGCCCCCGCGGCTGGTGGGTTCCACCTCCTGAAGCGTCGACTTCGCGCCTGGGGGGTGCGCGGAGTCGACGCCTTCCTTATTTTCTGGAAGCCGGCCGCGTTTGCCTCCTGTGTCGACGGTGCCCGCATATCGTGTGGTCACCGGCCTTGAGGGGGGGAGGCCCGTCATGCGGCTGAAACTCGGCGCGGCCTTCGCGGTCGCGTTCGCTCTGCTGTTTGCTTCGTGCCAGGGTCCGTCCGCGGAATCAGAATCGGACCCGGGTAAACCGCAGGTGGTGGGCGGCTGCGGAGTCGGGCCGAAACTCGTGCCGACCTGCGGAGCCTGGTGGGGAGTGGCGGCGAATCCGCTGAGCGGTGAGACCTGGGACAGAGCGCTCGTCAATTTCGAGAGCCAGATCGGGCGCACGGTCAACATCGCGCACTTCTACCACCGGGCGGGCGAGCTTTTCCCGACCCCGAGCGAAATCGCCCGAGCTAACGAACCCGGCAAGAACCGCATGCTGCTGATCAACTACAAACCCGAGGCTGGTCGCAGCTGGTACGACGTTTCCCGTGGGTCGAGCAACGACGAAATCGACCGGCTCGCGGCGCACATCAACGCCAACTTCACCAAACCCTTCTTCCTCACGGTGCACCACGAACCCGAGGACGAGGTGATCCAGACGCCGGGATCCGGTTTCACCGCAAGCGACTACAAGGCGATGTACCGCCACGTCGTCGTACGTCTGCGCCAACGCGGCGTCAGGAACATCGTCTCCGTCATGAACTATATGGGCCTGCCGAGTTGGGGATCCCAGCCGTGGTTCCAAGATCTTTACCCGGGAAATGATGTCGTTGACTGGATCGCGTACGACCCCTACATCTTCGGGAGCGGGTTGTACCGCGGTGGTGTCACCGACCTCATCAACCGGCGCTTCAGCTCCTATCCCAACTGGCCCGGCTTTTATCGCTGGGCGACGGGGTTCGCGCCCGGCAAACCGCTGATGCTCGCCGAGTGGGGTGTTTCGGAAGAGAGCGGGAACCCAGCCGCGAAGGCGACCTTCTTCAAACAGCTCGCCCAGGACGCGTCCGACTGGCCACAGGTCAAGGCGTTCGTCTACTGGAACAGCCCTTCGGGCAGGACGGTCGGCGTCACCCGGGTCGACTCGTCGGCGGCGTCGCTGACGGCGTACCGCCAGACGGGAAAGTCGCCGTACTTCAATCCGTGAGCCTCTTGCCGATCAGCGTGGCGTGCGGACACAGGCGAAGAGGTGGCGTCCGTAGTTGTCGGCGTACGGCGGGATCGCGTCCTGGTCGGGGCCCAGGTCGATGATCTCGTCGAACGTCGTGTGGCAACGCAGGAAATTACCGATGTGCTGGGCGTTCCAGCCGGCAAGGGAGCGGGCGAACCACGCCTCGTGGTCCTGGCCGGTGTCCAGGAACAGCACCCGCGCGCTCACCCCGTCGAGTAGCCGGGCGAGCTCCTCGGCGGTCGTGCTGCCCCGACCGAGGACGAAATGGTGCAGCAGGCTGAAGCACGACACGACATCCCAGCGGTGACCCGTGTCCTGGGCGTTGCGGAGGAACTCCACCGCGTCGCCAACGCTGATCCGCTGCGGGTCGAGTCCGTAGACGGCCGCGCCGAGTCGTGGGGCGAGCGGGTCACGTTCGACCCCTTCCGCGGCGAAGCCACGCCGGGCGAACTGTCGAACGAACCAGCCGTAGCAACTCGCCACATCGAGATAGCTGTGGCCGGCCCTCTCGATACCGAGCGTCGCGAGCTGCCGATTCATGAGCTCCATCCGGTCGGTGCACCGGCGTACGGTGGTCCAGCCACGCTGGAGTTCGGGAGCGTCGAGGGGCTGGTAGAGCTCCTTCTTGCCGCCGATCCAGCTCATCTGTCCGAGCAGGTCCTGCAGCGGTGTCGTGACTGGCACCCGTTTGACCTTGACCTTCGCCGAGGGCGCCCCACGATGGGCGAGGATGGCGAGCCGATGGTGCCCGTCGAGTACCTGAAAGCAGTCGGAGTCGCGGATGGGGGCGACGAGAACGGGGTCTGAGGCCGTGCTCTGGCCGTTGCGCTGATCGGGCCGCCGTGGCGCCCCACCATTCGCCCGGACCTCATTCGTCCGGACCTCATTGGCGCGGACCTCATTGCCGCGGGCAAGGAAGGTGCGCGCCACCTCGACGATGCCGGCGTCGTCGGACGCCCAGAAGTACCGTCCGGTGAGGCGCACACAACGGCGGGCGTGTGCGCCGTACGCGGACTCGAGGATGGCCTCGCTCGTCGGGCCGGTGTCAGCACTCCCGGCGGCCAGCCGGAGCAGCGCGGCGTGCGGCCCGTGCGGGACCGGCGTCGACGCCCACAGCAGGTCGTCGAACTCCCGCGCGTAGTCGGCGACAGGTACGCCGTCCTGGGCACCCAGCAGCAGCCGGTCCAACGGAACCTCTGTCAAGCCGGGCTTGCGGAGCAGCAGGGTGGAGAGCGCGACCCGCAGCCGGTGGGGTAGGGGCAGGCGGCGCAGCCGAGCCACAGACTTGACGACGACCACGCGGGCCAGGCGCCGCACCTTCCGGCCAAGCGACACTGTGGGCAGGACCGACCGCAGCGCTGAGAGTTCCAGAAGGTGGCGGCCGCGCCAGAGCAGTGCGGCGTACGTGACACACATGAGCGCCAGCCACACCGCGATGACGGGGAGCCTGTCAGGGAGGACGAGTTCGAGGAGGAGGGGTATGACGCCGAAGCAGAGGCCGGCACTTCCCGCCACCCACGCGGTGCCCGGACCCAACGACATGACGCCGAACGCGCGGCGTACCTGGATCATCGGCAACACGTTGCGTACGCCCAGCGCCGCCGCCCAGGCGACTGCCGCGCCGGTGATTCCCAGCCACGGAACGAGCAGGACGACCAGCCCGACGTCGACGACCAGCGCCAGCGCGTTGTTGACGAGGCTCTGCCGGCTGCGTCCGGCCATCAGCAGAACCACGTCCACGGAACCGGTCGCGGTCGTTGCGAGCATGGTGATGGCCAGGATGACCACCGTCGCATGGCCCGCCGCGTAGCCACCACCGAACACCTGCAACAGCGCCGGCGCGGCCACGGCGCTGGTGAGGTAGATCGGCCAGGAGATCGCCATCAGCCAGGCCGTCGACGTCGCGAAGACCCGGCGAACCCCGGCCAGGTCGCCACGCGCGAACATCCCAGACAGCTGCGGCGCCAGGACCTGCTGGATGGCCTGGATACCAAGCTGCCCGAAGACGAGGAAGCGGGTCGCCGCCGTATAGACCGCAGCGTGTCTGGGTGTGAGCAGTGCGGCGACGAGCACGATGTCGGCTCGCTGCAGCGCGACCTGGCAGATCCGGCCGAAGGCCCGCGGGATGGTGAACGCCCAGAACTCCCGGGCCAGCGCGGCATGCGGACCAGCGCCGTCCGGACCAGCGCCGTCCGGACCAGCGCCGTTCAGGTCAGCGCGCTTCAGCGAGGCGACAATCGAGCGGTACCACCAGCTGACGCCGATCAGACCGAGGAAGTACGGCGCCACCCAGGCCACCGCGAGGGCGACCGGGCCAAGGCCGAGTGCCCACACAACAAGGACGCAGAGGATCTGGCCGGGTAGCCGGCCGAGCTTCTCCACAACGACGTTCGGCCGCATCGTGCCGTGCGCGCGGGTCGCCGCCAGGACGGTGTCGTACGCCGATGCCACGGGCAGGGCGACGGCGAGCACCCGCAGCATCGCCGTCATCGTGGCGGGATCGGCGTCAGAGCTGGCCAGCGCGCCCAACCACGGCGCGAGGATCCAGACCGCGATGGCGGCGGCGAAACTCATCGCGATCACCGCGCGAAGAGCGATCCGGACGGTGGCGAGCGCGCCGGCCCGGCTTCCCTTGGCCAGCTGCCGCTGGATCGTGTGGGCGAGTCCGACGTCAGTGCCGAGTCCGGAGATCGCCGAGACGATGAGGAAGAACGACGTCGCGGCGAACAACGTACCGGCGACGTCCTGCGGAAACCCGTTCGTGACAACGACGACGAGGGCGATGGTGGCCGCGCCACCCGCGAGGGTGCCCGCGAGGTTGAGGGTGCCGCTACGGGCCAGGCGCTGGAGTGAAGGACTTAGGGGTCGCGCGGATCGGGGCGCCGCGCCCCTATCCGCGCGACCTCTAACAGTCACCGGCCCTCCGCGGAGCGCCGCCGGCCGTGCGGAGCGTCGCCGCCGCGGTCAGTGGGGTCGGCTCCGGTCGGGATCTCCAGGACGTATCCGGCTGCCCGCTGCGTGCCGTTGGACGGATCAAGGCGCCTGGATCGACGAGGTGTCAGGTCGGGGGGTAGTTCTGGCGAGTCGTCCCCTACCGGAGGCAGCTCACTGGTGGGGTTGGGGCCGGTCTGGCTGCCGGAGGCGTTGGTGGTTGAGGTCGCCTGGCTGGTGTCTGTCGTCCTCGCGCGCGGCGACCGGGATTCTGGCAGCGCGGACGAGAGCGGTGCAGCCTCGCTGCTGGCGGACGAACGCGTCGTGGTCGCCGTGCCGGCGGCCGCCGAACGCGTGGACGTCGCGGCGCCGCTCACAGAGGAACGACTGGTGCGCTCGTCGGCGTCCTGAGAGGGTCCCTGCCCACCTCCCCGGCCGGCACGGATGCCTTCGATCATGACGGCGCCGACCGGCATCGCCTGGACGCGTTCGAGTGCGGCCATCGCGGTCTCGAACTCCCCGCGGGTGGTCAGCTGCTCGGCCGCGACCAGCACCACCGCATCGGTGAGGGAGGCCAGCGCCTGACCGTCGGCAGAGGCCGCGCCCGGGCCGGCGATGATCACGTAGTCGTACCACTCGCGGAGCCGCTTGATGGTCGACCGCATCTGCGGGGACAGCAGTTGGTCCATCGTCTGCCGGTCGGCCTTTCCGAGCGGGAGGAGCACGAGGTTGTCTTCGGGCTGGACGAGTACGTGGCGCAGGTCGGCGCTGCCCGCGAGGAGTTCCGCCAGCCCTGGAAGGGATCCCGTGCCCGCGAGCAGCCGGGAGGCCTCGCCTACGGTGTCAACGACCACGACACTGAACCCCGCACGGGCGAGACCGGTGGCCAGGCCCGACGTCTCGGGAGCCGGCGAGATCTGCGGCGAGACGCTCGCGACCGCCAGCGCGATGGGTGGCGCGTCGACGGACGTCACGATCGCGGTGCGGATCTCACGATATGCCTCAGTGAGTTCGCGGACCCGGCCGCGCGCCGGTGCCGCCCGGCCACTGAACCGCGCGCCCTTGGGTACGACGCCGAGGACTCGTACGCCGGCGCGTTCGATCTCGGACCGGTCGTGGATCCGGTTGTCAGTGCGGGCTCGGAGCAGGGCGAAGACGGCGGCGAGCAGGAGCCCACCCAAGGCCCCACCCGCGCCGAAGGCACCGGCCGTGGTGCCGCCCGCGGTCATGGGCAACGCGGCGGGGCTGATCACCTGGCCGGGTGAGGAGTCGGCGGCGGTGAGGGTGCTGACCTCGGTCTCGAGACTGGCGAGCTGGGACGCGAGGGCGCTCACGCGTTCTTCCAGATACGCACGGCGGGTCGCGCTGGCATCGTCGAGTTCGGCGGTGGCCTCACCGAGTGCCTTCTGGATGTCGGACTGCTGCTTGCGGATCCTCGCGAGCCTGGTGCTGACGACGGACTTCGCCCGGCTGGCGCGATAGCTGAGGTAGGACTCGGCGAAGGTCTGCGCGCCCGCGATCGCTGCGTCCCTGCTGCCGGAGGTGAACGAAATCTTGAGCACCTGCGTGTTGGTGGGGTTCTCCACCCCGACGGCCTGCCGGAGCTCGTCCGGGGTGAGGTCGGTCTTGAGCTTGTGGATCGCGAGTGCCGCCACGCCTTCGGTGCGGACCAGTTGGGATTCGGTCTCGAGGTTCATCAACTGCTCGCCGCGGCCATCAGGTGCGTACGGGTTGCCCTGAAGCGGGTTGACCAGGATCGAGGCCGTCGCGGTATAACTCACGCCCTGATAGAGCGCGAACGCGACACCTGCCGCGGCGCCCAGAACGCCTAGGGCGAGAAGCAGGATGAGGTGCCGGCGAAGAGCGTTCGTCGTGAACGTCGCAAGCGCAGACGTACCCTCGACGTCGCGCATGGATTATCCCCCCAACCGGTTCCAGCGCTGATCACCAGACGTTAGACCAGAATGTGACCTGACGCCGACCTTTTTCCATCATTATGTGCGCTGTTTTTCCTGCGTGAGTGGGAGACTGGGTCGATCCCGGTCGTGCCGAGCAACGATTGTGCATCAGGCCTGAAAGCACAGGCGATTCGTCACTACTTTGCACGCATCGGATCACCGTGAGTCATGATCGTTGGGGGGACTATGAAAGGAAATGGTGGTGGTGGACTCGACCTTGCTCCGCCACGACGCCTTTTACTCGTCGGATCGAGTGGAGGGCATCTCGCGCAGCTACTCGCGTTGAAGCCATGGTGGGAGACCCGGGACCGGACCTGGGTCACCTTTGCGACCCAGGACGCCAAATCCCGACTCCGTGAAGAGAGCGTGATCTGGGCGCATTTCCCCACCACGAGAAACATCCCGAACCTGCTGCGTAACCTGATCCTTGCGATCGGTGTACTCCGCCGGACCCAGCCCGACGTCGTCGTCTCCACCGGCGCGGCCGTGGCTTTCCCGTTCTTCCTCGTCGCCCGCGCGATGGGCATCCGGACCGTCTATCTCGAGGTCTACGACCGGCTCGACACCCGTACGCTCACTGGCCGGCTGTGCCGACCGCTGTCTTCGTTGTTCTGCGTGCAGTGGGAGGAACAAGCCAGCCTCTACAAAGGCGCCCGCGTGATCGGGACCATCCTGTGAGCGGGCTGGTAGGTGGACGTGTCGACCTTCTGGCTCTGGTCGGGACCGACTATCACCCATTCCAACGACTCGTGCGATGGGTGGACGGCTGGAGCCTGCAGAGACCAGCGGTCGGATGCCTGATCCAGTACGGCACCGCCGCACCGCCCCGCCACGCGGGCGGGACGGCCTACGCCGAACACGACGAGGTCGGTGACTGGATGGACAGCGCCGGCATTCTGGTCTGCCATGCCGGTCCGTCGACCATCCTGGAGGCGCGCCGTCGTGGGCACCGCCCGATCGTCATACCGCGGCGGGCGCATTGGGGTGAGCATGTCGACGATCACCAGCACCGCTTCGCCAGCAGGCTCGCGGAATTGGGGCACGTGCTGACAGCCACGTCGCAACAGGAGTTCGAAGCGCTCCTCGACCAAGCGGTCGACGATCCCGAACTCGTCCGCATCCCACCGGTCGAGCGAGAATCCGGTACGGAGGAGGCGGTCGAGAGGTTCGGGCACCTGGTGTCCGACCTCTTCCGTTGAGAGGGCGTACGAACGGAACCATCGGAGGCGGGGCACCTGGACTCAACCGGGTGCCCCGCCTGCGCTGAATGATCACGTATACGTGATCATTCAGGCAGCTTCGCCGCCGGTCACACGATCCCTCAGATGCCGCGCCCGACCGAATGGGCGAGCCGCAGCGCGCGGTCCGCGGAAACCAACCGCATCGCGACCACGATCGCGACGTACGCGCGTTGTTCCCGCCAGTTCAGCCGCAGGGTCTGGAACGCCCAGCGCACGGCGGTCCGGCTCTCGCCCAGCGCGGCGTACGCGAACGCCTTCCGGCCCTGCAGCCGCGCCAGCCCACGGGAGTCGGCGCTGAGTATCGCGTGCTTGGCGAGGCCGTAGTCGATCGCCTCGATGATGGTGCGCCAGCGGGTGGAGAAGTACGACTGGCGCCCCCAGAGCACCCGGACCAGCGGGAGTTCGACGACAGCGATGGGCCCCGCCTGGGCGGCGCGCAGGATCCAGTCGAAATCCTCGCCGTAGCTGCCGGGGATGTCCTCGTCGACCAGGCCGATGCGGTCTCGGAGCGCGCTGGTGCGTACGACGACGGTGGACGGGTGCGCCTCCATGACCCGGCGGCGGGCGAGCTGGGCGAGGTCGAGATCCGCGGCCTTCGGCACCCGGCGTACGACCTTGTCGTCGTACCGCACCTCGATACCTGACACGACGACATCGGCGCCAGTGCGGCTCAGGTGCTCGACCTGGCGGTCCAGCTTCTCCGGGAGCCACTCGTCGTCGTCATCGCAGAAGGCGATGAGCTCTCCTTGTGCCGCGTCGATCCCGGCGTTCCGGGCGCCGGCGAGTCCTGGCGTTCGTGGGTTGGGAATCGCGACGAGCGTACGCTCGCCCTTCTCGTCAGCGCCGTCACCAGCACCGGCGTTCGCGGACGCGACGAGCGAATCGTCCACCGGTGCCTGGTCGAAGACCACGACGCATTCGATCGGACCCGCGTAGGTCTGGCGGCGGACCGCTTCGATCGCTTGGCGGAGGAGTTCGGGGCGGTTCCTGGTGGCGATCACCACTGACACCAGGGGCAGCGGGTCCTGGGCCATTGCGTTCACGTCAAGCTCTCCTTGTCAGTGCCATCGCCGTGCAGGTTGCGCAGGTCACGTACGTGGCGGGCATCGAGCGCATCCGCGCAGCGCCAGGTGCGGTAGACATTGAGCGCCGACGCCAGGACGTAGAACCCGGTGGCCCCCCACAGGCAGGCCACCACGACGGCGAGCGCGTGCCCGGGCACCACCAGTACGGAGAGCGGCGCCAGCGTCAGAACGCAGGCCTCCACCTCGACGGCGTACGGTGTGGGAACCATCCCATGCCGTGCCATCGCCTGGACGATCCGGCCGCGAAAGGACCGGCTGGCCGGCGTTCCACCCTCCACCGCGGCCTCGCCGAGCCAGTCGTGCTGGCTACCGCCGGGCAGGGACTTTCGGTGTGTCAGCGTCCACATGTACACCCCGCTGGTGGCGATGACCGCGCTGGCGAGGACCGGCGGTGCCGCGCCGGCGTTCACCACATACGTCGCCAGCGCCGCGTAGCTCAGGGTGATTCCCACGACGTCGACGATCAGGTCGAGGGCACCGCCCCAGGTCGTGGCCGTTCCGCGCAGCCGGGCCAGCCGGCCGTCGAGGCAGTCGACGAGGAAGCGCAGTTGGAACGCCACCGCTCCCACGACGAGCTGCCCGGTGCCGAACGCCACGGCGGCGCAGACCGCGAGGAACCCCGCGGCGAGCGTCACGCGGTTCGGGGTGACCCAGAGCCGGCGGACGAGGAGCCGGACGACCCGGTCCGCCACGGGGTCGATGACCAGCCGGGTCCAGATCGCCTCGAGTGGCTTGCGGCCGGTGATGCTGGTCGTGGTCATGGAGCGGACTCCTTGGCGGCCAGGTCGACAGGGTGGGCGTTGGAGAGATCGATGGGGTGGGCGGAGATCGTGACGGCCGCGGCGGGCGCGCCGGCTCGGGCCAGCTGCCGGGCCGTACAAACGAGGTCGTTCCGCCGGCTGTGCTCGAGGTGGGCGAGGAGGAGTGCGACGTGCGCGGTCCGTGCGCGCTCCAGTGTGCTGGTCGATTCGGCGCGTCCGTTCTGGAGGACGACGTCCTCGATCGTGGATCCGTGCGCCCGAAGAGGCTCCGCCGCCAGGGCCTGCCGGAGCTGACGCGTGACCATCTCGACCAAGGCCTGCGCGCAGCAGCCGGTGACCAGGATCCGCATCGGGTCAGACACGGACGTGGCCGGGTCTCGGTTCGTGTGCAGGCCTTCGACCAGCCGCCGGAGTTCGGGGTCGGCGTTCGGAGTCGACCCGAGGCGACGGGCGTCCAGCTGCGCGATGACGTCCAACCCGGTGGCCGCGACCACGCCCGCCGCGTCGGGTACGTAAGGCCGGAGACGATCCCGCAGGCATCCCACGCCGATCCCGCAGACCAACCCGGCAAGGAGCCCGGATACCGGCGGCACCTCGTCGTTGTCGTCGCGCGGATGGGTGGGCAGCGTCGCCGGTCGCACGATCTCGGCCGGCGCCGCCGTCGTGGTCGCGGCGGTGGCGAGCGTCTGGTCGATGCGCGCCATCTGCGACCGGATATGTGCGCGCAAGGCACGGTTGACAGGGACGGTGGGGCTTCGCGGGTCATCCTGATTCGCCGGAGCGAACGCGTCGGTGAGCATCTCCTGCAGGCGGACCCGCTGTTCGACCAGGGCGGCACCGGCGTGCTGGGCACGCTGGGCGAGAATCGCGGACCGCTGGCGGATGAACTCCGAGGCGATCAGGTCAGCCCCGCGCCGGGCGGCCGCGGGATCGGCGGCGTCGAAGCTGATGGTGAAGACGCGGGTGCTGGTCGGAACGTCGATCGACAGGCGCTTCCTGAGGTCCGCGGCGGTCGTAGCAGCACCGAGCTGACGGGCCACCGCGCCCAGGACAGTGTCTGATGTGATCAGCGCGGCCTCGGTGTCCTGGGTCCATTCGCGGGGCGCGCGCTGGGACGTCCCCGACCGAAGATCCACCTGAAGGTACGCGGGCGTGCCGGGAGCGAACACCGTGACGGCCGACTGATAGATCGGCGGGGACAACACCGTGAGAAGCAGGCCGACCATGAGCCCAGCGAGGGTGAGGACACCGATCACCGGCAGGTGCCGGCGGAGGACACGAAGGTGACTTGCGAGTTCGACGGTGTGGGTCTGCCGGGCCGGCGTCGCTGAGGGCGTCCGGGTGGTCATCGCGGGACCAGGAGGTCGTCGAGAAGGCGCAACAACCAGGCGGTCCGGGCGTGCAGTGGCGCGCCTTCGACGAGATCGCAGGCGAGAACGTAGCGGCGGGCGAGCTCCACAAGATAGCTGACCATCACGGCGGTCGGATGGTTGCCGCCGAGCAGGTCCGAACCGCCGTCCCACCGCTGGCGGACGAGCCGCTCGGCCACGCGTTCGCCCCTCGCCCGCAGCACGGTGTGAAGGCGGTAGTGGGCCAGATCGAAGCCGAGGGGTACGCCGGTCGCGAAGCGCTCGAAGTCCCACAGCAGGACCCGGTCGCCGTCCCAGGCCATGTTCCATGGCGTCCAGTCCCCGTGCCAGGTGCCGACGGTGACGCAGCGGTCGCCGTACCTCGCCTCGGCCTCCGCGACGATGCGCGCGAACGCCGCCGCCCGGGCACTGTCCTGCAGCGAGCCGACCGCGGCGCGGGCCGCTCGCCAGGCGGGACTGACGGCGAGCGGGTGCCGGGACGTGCCGAGCCGCACCGCGAGTTCGTGCATCGCGCCGGTCGGGATGGTCCGTCGCTGCCGGCCGCCCGACGATGGACGAACCGGCGACAGTACGAGGATTTCGAGGTCGCGCCACCGCCCGTGGTGCAGCACCCTTGGCACCTTCAGCCGGCTCGCGGCGGGGGTCTCAGAGGTGGCGGAGGTGGCAGACCAATAGTCGCGGAGGGCCTCGGACTCTCCACGTACCAGCGCGGTCGTCGACGGTGAGGTGCCCACCTTCACGAAGGCGAGCGTCGTGCCGTCCGGGGTGAGCACCTGCAAGACGGGCTTGCGGTTGGCGCGCGGCGGCCCGACCCCGATGCTGACCACCACGTCTTCACCGAGGATCCGCCCGAGGTGGGTTTCCAGCGAGTCGACCGCCGCGCCGTGCGGGACGGTCACCCGCAGGCGGTACGGCATCATCCGGGCGAGGAGCTGCGTGCCGGCGGGCTGTCGTACGCACGCGGACAGCACGGACCGGACGGCGCGTTCGACGAACGACAGGCCCTGGCTGTATCTCCGTAGGGCTTCGGCGGCGACCGCGGGAGTGTGCGTCGGCAGCGCAAGGCGAGGTTGACGGGGATGGGGAAGGATGAGGAACTCCCGGAGGACGGCGCGCTCCTCGTCGGGTTCCTCGGTCGCGGATTCCCCGACCGTGGGTTCGCTGGTCGCGGATTCCCCGACCCGGGGTTCGCTGGTCGCGGGTTCCCTGGCGGCGTCCCGGCCGATCGTGCTGTGGGCGGGGGCCGGCCAGAGCAGGCGGGCCGTGTCGTTGAGGGCGTCCAGGGTGTTCTGGGCGCCGGACCCGCCGGTCATCGGGCTCCACCCACCTGTCCACCCACCTGTCCACCCACCTGTCCACCCACCTGTCCAGCCACCGTGGCTGGCTCCTCGCGCGGGTCGGAGCCGCCGCGCGCCAGCAGCCCCAGCGCGATCATGACCGTGACCATCGGGGCGCCGAGGGTGTCGTAGACGAAGAGCTCGATGGAGAAGAACACAAGGACACAACAGCCCGCGATCGCCAGAGGTGACGGGTCGCGCCAGTGGGCGAAGAACCTCCGGGCGAAGAACGCCACGAACAACCCCAGCCCGAGCAGGCCCTGGGAGAAGACCACGAGCCAGATCTGGCCCTGCGTACCCAGGGGCGGCACGCCACAGGCCGGGCAGTCGGGGGTGGATCCGCCGGCGATCGAGGCGAAGCTGCCCTTCACGTCGCGGGTCGAGCCGTATCCGAGGATCGGCGAGCCCTCGACGACGTTCCGCACGGTCTCGGTGGCGAGTTGGGCGCGGCGGTCGTTCGAGTGGGGAGCGTCGAGCCGCTGCTGCACGATCGTGCTGAGCGGGCTGGCGACGAACGCGACCGCACCCAGGACGGCCGCCACGGCGAGTGCCTGGACAAGCCAGTAACGGCCGAGCAGCGCCAGGCGTACCGCCACGTAGCAGATGCCGACACCGAGGGCGAGCCACAGACCGCGGTTGAGGGAGTAGACCGTCGGCACGAGGCCGGCGAAGAGGACGAGCGGCGCCACCCGGCGTCGCCACCCGGCGGTCCGGCCACACCAGCCCAGCAGGAAGAACGGCAGGTAGAGCGAGAAGTTCGCGCCCCAGGAGTTGGCGAAGGAGAACGGTGCGATCGGCCGCGCCTCGGCGTACCCCAGCACGACCTGGATATCCGCGGCGGCCGGATGGATCATGCGGTTGACGAACTCGTTCGTGGCGATCCCGTGCGGCAGCAGCAACTCCATCAGAGAGCGGAACTCAAAGCCGGGCGCGGCCACACCGAGCAGCCCGCCGCAGACGGTGACCACGAACATGAAGCCGAGCAACCTCAGCACCCGGGTCGTGGGCAGGGCGCGGTGACTGGCGTTCAGAACGTACAGCAGGACGATCGTCGCGGCGACGTACATCCCGGCCCGGTAGCCGAAGACCATCAGCCGGTTCGCGCCGCCGCCACCGGGCACGCCTCCCGGCGCGTCGCTCTCGAGCAGAGTTGCGCTCGCCGCCACGCAGAGCAGGAAGAGCACCCAGAGGCCGAAGCCACGCGGCACCCGGAGCGGTCGGTGCCGCAGAAGCTCGAACGCCATCGGAATGGCCAGGAGGACGAAGGCGAACACGCCAAGACCAAGCGCCCACCAGAGCGGGAAGCCGAGGAAGAGCACACTGAGGGGCCAGCCAGGGCCGAGCAGTCGAGGCCGGGGAGCGGCGGCCGGGGGAGAAGCCGGTGTCGTGGGATGAACGGCTGGCCGCCTACCCGTCGTCGACATGGCAGGCAGGCTCGGCGTATCTACGGCCCGCACCGGGTCGCCCTCCCCTTCGGCCCTCACAAGGCCGCTGACTCCGCTGCACGGGGCGTGCTCAGGCTGTGCTCGCGCACCAGAACCGCGCGACGTGGGCCCCCGGTTTCGTCGAGGATACGAGAGATCGTGGGACCCGGAACGACAATTCGCGATTTAGGTCGGGTCATCTTGCACCGAGGGTACGCCGAGGGCAAACTATGGCCTACGCTTTCGCGTTCCAACCTCTACTACCACCTACCCCCCAAAACTTGCTTGCTTCGGATCCTGAGGGGGTCGGTTGTGTCCTGTTCCTGGGGGGAACCCTTGTTACTGCGCCGGATCGGCGTGGCTCTCGCCTTGGTGTGTGCGTTGGTGCCGGCGGCCTTGGCCGCGACCCCGGCATCGGCTGTCCAGACGCCGCAGCCGAAGGTCGTGAGCGACGATCCCGTCAACTGGACGCCGCACGTGCTCGATGGCCGGGTGAAGGCAATCGTGCAGGCTGGCGACACAGTCATCCTCGGTGGTGCCTTCACACAGGTCAGCTCCGCTGACGGCGCCACCATCCTCAACCGCTCCAACATCGTCGCCTTCAACGCGAAGACCGGAGCCATCAGCACCACCTTCGCGCCGCAGGTCGACGGCGAGGTGACCGCGCTCGTCGTCTCCGACGACGGCCGGTCCGTCTTCGCCGGCGGCTTCTTCAACACCGTCAACTCCCAGCCGGCCAAGAGCCTGGCCAAGATCGACCTCTCGAACGGCCAGCTGACGCCGGAGTTCATCACGCCGGCCATGGACGGCCGGGTCAAGGACCTCAAGCTCGCCGCCGGCCGGCTCTGGGTGGCCGGACACTTCGGCTACGTCGGGGGCAAGAAGCAGCCGGCCCTCGTCACGCTCAACCCCACGACCGGTGCGTTCGACACGTTCAACCGCGTTGTCTTCGACGGACCGCTCAACGACTCCGTCCTGCAGGTGCTGAAGATGGACATCACGCCTGACGGCTCGCGGTTGGTGGCGATCGGCAACTTCTCCACCGTGCAGGGGCAGCCCCGCGTGCGGCTCGCCGTCCTCGACCTCACCGGTAGCGAGGCGCAGGTCGCCGACTGGCAGACCGACTTCTTCGCGGCTGCCTGCTCGGCGTCGTTCGACACTTACATGCGAGACCTCGACATCTCACCGGACGGGTCCTACTTCGTCGTCTCCACCACGGGTGCCTACAGGGCACCACCGTCGCCGTGTGACACGACCAGTCGCTGGGAGCTCGGCGCGCGCGGGTCGGGTCTGTCGGCCACCTGGGTCGACTACACCGGCGGCGACACGACGTACGCCGTTGCGATCACCGGCACCGCGGTCTACGTCGGCGGGCACATGCGCTGGCAGAACAACCCCTCGGGAAACAACCGCGCCGCGGCTGGCGCGGTGAGCCGGGAGGGCATCGCGGCGCTCGATCCGGCGACCGGCCTGCCCCTGCGTTGGAACCCCGGCCGCACCCGCGGCGTGGGTGTCTTCGACATGCTCGCGACACCCGACGGGCTCTGGGTCGGCAGCGACACTGACCGGATCGGCAACTGGGAGTACCACGCGCGGATCGCGTACCTCCCGGTCGCCGGCGGCACTGAGGTCCCGAACCCCTCGGTCGCCGCGCTGCCGGGCGACGTCCACCTCGTTCCGTCTTCGGGCACCAGCCCGGTGAAGCGGTCATTCGACGGCACCACCGTCGGGTCGACTGGTGCGGTGCCGAGCGGTGGCATCAGCTGGCAGAACGTCAAGCAGGGCTTCATGCTCGGCGACCAGCTCTACTCCGGCTGGTCTGATGGCACGTTCACGCGGCGCGGGTTCGACGGTACGACGTACGACGCGCCGATGACCATCAACACCGCCGACCAGCTGGTCGCGGACTCGGTCTGGCACCAGGACGTCGCCAACCTCACGGGGATGTTCTGGTCGGGCGGTCGGCTCTACTACACCCGCAGCGGCGCGAGTGCGCTTTATTACCGCTACTTCACGGTGGAGAGCGATGTCGTCGGAGCCCAGCGCTTCACCGCGAGCGCCAGCATCACCGACGTGGACTTCTCGCGGGTGTCGGGCATGTTCGTCGTCGGGGACAAGCTCTACTGGGCGTCGTCCGCCGACGGCAACCTCCGCCGGGTCGACTTCGTGGACGGCAAGCCGGTCGCCGGCACCGTGCGGGTCCTGAGCGGCCCCACCGTCGACGGCAACGACTGGCGTTCGCGAGCGATGTACGTCTTCACCCGCGCGACCCCGCCGCCCAACCAGCCTCCGGTCGCCACCATCACCAACACCTGCACCAACCTCGCCTGCGAGTTCGGTTCGGCGGGTTCGTACGACCCCGACGGCACGATCGCGTCGTACGCCTGGGACTTCGGTGACGGAGCGACCGCGAGCGGACCCACGGCCTCGCACACCTATCCGGCGAGCGGCACCTATCCGGTCCGGCTCACCGTGACCGACGACGACGGCGCTAAGACCAGCACCGAGGTCCCGGTGACGGTCCGCCGTCCCAACCAGGCGCCCACCGCGTCGTTCACCGTCGAGTGTGACGATCGCGCCTGCTCGGTGAACGGCAGCGGGTCGAAGGACCCCGATGGCACGATCGCGTCGTACGCCTGGAACTTCGGTGACGGAGCGACCGGGAGCGGAGCCACCGCGTCCCACACCTACGCCGCCGACGGTGCCTACACGGTCCGTCTGACGGTCACCGACAACGAAGGCGCGATCGGACAGATCGAACGCCGGATCTCCGTTGCCGCCAGCGGCACGTCCGTGCGGTTCGTCGCCCAAGCCGGCGCCAACGGCAACCTGCTGACGCACAAGGTGACCATCCCGACCAGCGTCGCGGCCGGTGACCGGTTGCTGCTCCTGCTGACGATCAACTCGACGACACCGACGATCTCGGCGCCGAGCGGTGTGACCGGATGGTCAGGTGCGGGGGCGAAGTCGACATCCAGCATGGTGAGCCGGGCCTGGCAGAAGAAGGCCTCGGCCACCGACGCCGGCGCCACTGTCAACGTCACCTTGTCGGCGTACGCGAAGGGAGACCTCACACTGGTCGCGTATCGCGGTCCCAACGTCATCCTTCGCACGTCCACGTCGGCGGCCGAAACCACGTCGCAGACCACGCACAAGACCCCGACTCTGACCGGCGACGCCTCGTCATGGTTGGTGAGCTACTGGGGCGAGAAGTCGTCGTCCGCGGCCGGGCTGACCGCTCCGACCGGCCAGACCGTACGCCGCACCGGCACCGGCACCGGCAGCGGCCGGATCGCAGCGCTCCTGACCGACAGCGGGCGTACGCTCGGCACCGGCGGCACGGCCGGCGGCCTGACCGCCACCGCCGACACCGCCAGCGCGCAGGCCACGATGTGGTCGTTCCTGATCGGACCCACGCCATGAGGGCCCGCGGGCGCGCCAGCCGGGCGCTCCTGCTCGCCGTGCTGGTGGCGCTGAGCCTCGGGGCATGCGCGAAGGCCGGCGCCGGGGATGACGGTGCGGCGGTCAGCACGCCAGCTGGTAAGGACGCGGCTGGGCGGTCAGCTGGGTCTGCTGACCAGACCGCCACCGCTGGCAAGCCCGCCGCCACGGAGCAGCCGGGCGCGGGTGGTGAGCCGACGCGACGTTCGCCAAAGGAGTTCGCCGAGCAACCGCTGGAGCAGCAGAGTTCGGCGAAGGCCCGCCTGGTCGGACTCGACGCCGGGCGTGGCAAGGGTGTGGAGACGGTGACCTTCACCTTCGCCGACACCAAGGTCCTGCCGAGCTACCGCGTGGCGTACGTTGACGCCATCCGCGCGCACCCGGAGGATGACCCAATTCCGATGGAGGGCAAGGCCTTCCTGGAGGTCAGCTTCTCCCTGACCAACCCCAACACCAGGGGCCGGTTGGCGGTGCCACCTGATCTGGCGCCGGACCAGCCCCTGGTCAAGTCGATCCTGCTGGCCCGTAACCTCGCGGGCAGTCTGGGCTTCGGGGTCGGGCTGGAGAAGCGCTCGGCCTTTCGGGTGCGTGAGCTGCACAACCCGACGCGTTTGATAGTGGAGGTACGCGCCAAGTGAGTGGGACGGGTCCGGCCGGCACAGGTGTGACGAGGCTACGCTCGGCCGCACCGCCGTGGATGAAGCGATCCGGACGGGTGGTGAGCCGGACCCTGGGGCGCTACACCTCAGGTGGTCGGCTGGTGCCGAGCTTCCTCCTGGCCGGAGGGCAGCGGTGTGGCACCACCTCGTTGCACCGCGCGCTCATCGCACACCCTGTCGTCGCCGGGCCCGTCCTTCACAAAGGCGTCAACTACTTCGATCTCAACTACGACCGTGGCCCGGCCTGGTATCGCGGCCACTTTCCGCTCCTGTCGACCGCCCGCCGGCGAGCCGGTAACTGGTCAGTCGGCTCCGGCGAACCCCAGGCCATGGAATCCACGGGCTATTACCTCTACCACCCGCTGGCGTTGCCGCGGATCGCCCGCGACCTGCCGGGCGTACGCCTCATCGTCATGCTGCGCGACCCGGTCGAACGGGCCTACTCGGCGTACAAGCACGCGGTCGCTCGGGGCTTCGAGACCGAGTCTTTCGAGCGGGCTCAGGAGTTGGAGCCCGAACGCCTCGCGGGTGAGGAGGAGCGGCTGGCCTCCGACCCGAGCTACCAGAGCCACGCGCACCGCCACTTTGCCTATGTCGAGCGGGGACGGTACTCCGAGCAGCTGCGGCGGGTCTTCGACCTCCTCGGCCGCGATCGGGTGCACGTTCTCGAAAGCGAGGAGTTCTTTACGAAGCCGGAGGACTCCTACGCCGAGGCGCTCGAATTCCTCGGACTCCCGAGCTGGCTGCCGTCGTCGTTCGACCAACACAACGCCCGGCCTAGCGAGCCTATGCCGGGTTCGGTCCGGAGGCGGCTCGAGGAGCATTTCCAGCCGTACGACGAGGAGCTGACGAACCTGCTGGGCCGCACCCCCACCTGGCGTCGCTGACTGTTGGGCGTTTGCCTGTTTGCCGACTGCCAGCGGCTGTCGAGTTGATCAACGGCGGCCGAATCGGACATCGGCAGCGGCACGTGTCCGAATTCAGGACCGTTGATCAACTCCACGCCGGACGGCCTTCAGAAAGGGTGGCGCTATGCCGGAGCCCGTGTCTGTGAACCAGACGACCGCGCCGGCTCCGCTGAGAGTTCCGGAACCTCCACCGCCGTCGTCGAGGCGCACGGTGAACTCGATACCGGCTGGTCCCACCTTGGAGAGGGAAAGGGTGCCGGAACCGATATCGATAGGACCGGGCTGGGAGACGGATACCTCGCAGCGCCCCCCCAGACTACGCTCGCGGCACCCAGAATTGGGATATCTCCCGCCCGCCTTGGGTGCCGACATCTACCAGCAACGCATGCAACGTCATGAGGTGCTGCTCAGCCGGCTCAAACAGTTCCCCGCCCCTATCCGCCCGACCTCCTAGTCGAGCGGGGGGAGTTGGCTGCCGAGTTTGGGTACGCCGAGTTGCCGCTGGAGCAGTTCTCCACAACTACGTCGGCACCGAACACCTCCTGCTCGGCATCCTCCGCGACCGGCAGGGGGCGGTCGCCCGGATCCTGGCCGACCGGGGGCTGACGCTCGCCGCGGTCCGGGAGTCGGTCCAGGCACTCCTCAACGAGTTCCTCCGCGCCCGGCAGTGATCGAGCCGCACCCGATCGGGCGTCGAAGCCACGAATATCGCCGCCCACCCTGTCGGCGAGGCGCGCTAGCCTGGTGCGAACAACCCCGGTCCGCTCCGCGAATCGGGGCGTTTGTGGTGCGTCGTGCCTGTATGTGGTGCTCCAGTACGCAGGACCCGCGCCCACGCACAACCCCTCCAGGCGAAGGATCCCATGAGCCTCACCGGACTCGTCGAACTCGTCGTCGCAGACCCCGCGCTCACCGCCGCGGTGGCTGCCGCGCAGGCGCCGACCGCCGCTCCGCTCGATCTCACCGCACCCAAGGCCCTGCAGCCGTTCGCGGTGGCCGCTCTCGCCGCGTCCCCCGAGCACGGCGGCGCCGGTCGGACCGTCCTCGCTGTCACGGCGACCGGCCGGGAGGCCGAGGACCTCACCGCCACGTTGCAGAGCCTGCTCGGCGACGAGAACGCCGCCGTCTACTACCCCGCCTGGGAGACGCTGCCGCACGAGCGGCTCTCACCGCGTTCTGACACGGTCGGACGCCGGCTCGCCGTGCTGCGCCGGCTGGTCCACCCCACCGATGAGACCCCCGCGCCACGGGTGGTGGTCGCGCCGGTTCGCAGCGTGCTGCAGCCGCAGGTCAAGGGCCTGGCCGACCTCGAGCCCGTGTGGCTGCATGTGGGTGACGAGGTTGATCTCGAAGACGTCGTACGCCGGCTGGCTGGCGCGGCGTACCACCGGGTCGACCTGGTGGAGCGGCGCGGTGAGTTCGCCGTCCGCGGCGGGATCATCGACGTCTTCTCGCCCACCGAGGAGCACCCGATCCGGGTGGAGTTCTTCGGTGACGAGGTGGAGGAGATCCGTGCGTTCAAGGTGGCCGACCAGCGGTCCCTGGGCGCTCTGGAGCACGGACTGTACGCCCCACCGTGCCGTGAGCTGCTGCTCACCGACGAGGTGCGGGACCGCGCCGCCAAGCTCGCCGACGCCCATCCCGAGTTGGCGGAGTTGTTCGAGAAGCTCGCGAACGGGCACGCGGTCGAGGGGATGGAATCGCTCGCGCCGGTGCTGGTCGACGAGATGGAGCTGCTGGTCGACCTGATGCCGGCCCGCACCCACGTGGTGGTGTGCGACCCCGAACGCGTTCGCAGCCGCGCACACGACCTGGTGGCAACCAGCCAGGAGTTCCTCGAGGCGAGCTGGGCGGCCGCGGCCGGCGGGGGCGAGGCGCCGATCGACCTGGGCGCGGCGGCGTACCGCTCGCTCGGCGAGATTCGTACGCATGCCCTGGCCAGGGACCTCGCCTGGTGGAGCGTCTCGCCGTTCGCCCTGGAGCCGGAGGCCGAGCCGGCCGGTCCGCAGCGCACCGAGATGGGTGAGATCGTCCAGCTCGACGTGGACGTCGAGCGGGGAGCCGTCGAGTCGCACAGCATCGTGGCCCACGGCGCCGACGCCTACCGCGGCGACACCGCCCGCGCGCTCGTCGACGTCGGACGGTGGCTCGGGGAGGGGTGGCGGATCGTCTTCGTCACCGAAGGCCACGGTCCCGCCGAGCGCCTCGTCGAGGTCCTGCGCGGTCAGGACATCCCGGCCCGGCTCGCCGACCGGCTCGACACCGTCCCCGAGGCGTCCGTCGTCCACGTGACGTGCGGGCGGCTCGACCAGGGCTTCGTCGCGCCGGAGGTCCGGGTCGCGATCCTCGCCGAGGCCGACCTGGTCGGGCGTGGCGGTCCGTCCACCAAGGACATGCGCCGGATGCCGACCCGGCGGCGCCGCACCATCGACCCGCTGGAGCTGCGCCCCGGCGACTACGTCGTTCACGACCAGCACGGCGTGGGCCGCTACATCGAGATGACCCAGCGCACGGTGGGCAGCGGGCAGCAGCGCACGACGCGGGAGTACCTCGTCCTGGAGTACGCCCCGTCCAAGCGGGGCCAGCCCGGCGACCGGCTCTTCGTACCCACCGACCAGCTCGACCTGGTCACCCGCTACGTCGGCGGGGAGCAACCCAGCCTTGACAAGATGGGCGGCTCCGACTGGGCCAAGCGCAAGGGCCGCGCCCGTAAGGCGGTCAAGCAGATCGCCGCCGAACTCATCAAGCTGTACGCCGCCCGCCAGGCCACCCACGGGCACGCGTTCGGACCCGACACGCCCTGGCAGCGCGAGCTCGAGGACGCGTTCCCCTACATCGAGACGCCCGACCAGCTCGCCACCATCGAGGACGTCAAGCTCGACATGGAAAAGCCGATCCCGATGGACCGCCTCGTCTGCGGCGACGTCGGATACGGCAAGACCGAGATCGCGATCCGGGCGGCGTTCAAGGCGGTCCAGGACGGCAAGCAGGTGGCGGTGCTCGTCCCCACCACGTTGCTCGTCCAGCAACACCACTCGACCTTCGCGGAGCGGTTCGCGCCGTTCCCGGTCACGGTCAAGGCCCTGTCGAGGTTCCAGACCGACAAGGAGGCCGAGGAAGTCCTGCGGGGTCTCCTGACCGGCGAGATCGACGTGGTGATCGGCACGCACCGGCTGCTCAGCACCGAGACGGCGTTCAAGGATCTCGGGCTGATCGTCGTCGACGAGGAGCAGCGGTTCGGCGTCGAGCACAAGGAGAAGCTCAAGGCACTGCGGGCGAGCGTCGACGTCCTCACCATGTCGGCGACGCCCATCCCGCGCACGCTGGAGATGGCGATCACCGGCATCCGCGAGATGTCGACGATCATGACGCCGCCGGAGGAGCGCCACCCGGTGCTGACCTTCGTCGGCGGGTACGACGAACGCCAGTTGACCGCGGCGATCCGCCGTGAGCTGCTGCGTGAGGGCCAGGTCTTCTTCGTTCACAACCGGGTCAACACGATCGAGAAGGCCGCGGCCCGGATCCGCCAGCTGATCCCGGAAGCCCGGGTCTCCGTCGGACACGGCCAGATGAACGAACACCAGCTCGAGCAGGTGATCGTCGACTTCTGGGAGAAGCGGGCCGACGTCCTGGTCTGTACGACGATCGTCGAGGCCGGCCTCGACATCTCCAACGCCAACACGCTGATCGTCGAGCGCTCCGATCTGTTCGGGCTCTCCCAGCTTCACCAGCTGCGCGGGCGGGTCGGCCGGGGCCGGGAGCGGGCGTACGCCTACTTCCTCTACCCGCCCGAGCGCCCGCTGACCGAGACCGCCCACGACCGGCTCGCCACGCTCGCCCAGAACACCGAGCTGGGCGCCGGCATGGCCGTCGCCATGAAGGACCTGGAGATCCGCGGCGCTGGCAACATGCTCGGCGGCGAGCAGTCCGGCCACATCGCCGACGTCGGCTTCGACCTGTACATACGCCTGGTCGGCGAGGCGGTCGCGGAGTACCGCGGCGACGGAGGCACCGAGGAGGCCGAGGTCAAGGTCGAGCTGCCGGTCGACGCGCACCTGCCGCACGACTACGTCGACAGCCAGCGACTCCGGCTGGAGATGTACCAACGGCTGGCCGCCGTCCGCGACCTCGACGAGGTGGCGCAGGTGGGCGAGGAACTCACCGACCGGTACGGCGCGCTGCCGCAGCCGGTGGAGAACCTCCTCGAGGTGGCGAGGTTCCGCCTGCACGCCAAGAAGGCGGGGCTCACCGACGTCACCCTGCAGGGCAACCAGGTGCGGTTCGGTCCGGTGGAGCTGCGGGAGAGCCAGGAGCTGCGGTTGTTGCGGCTGTATCCCCGCACCATCGTCAAGCGGCCGACCAAGACGATCCTGGTTCCTCGGCCCGCCACCGCGCCGATCGGCGGGCAACCGCTGCGGGATGTGGAGCTGCTGCACTGGGCCCGCGACCTCATCGACGCCGTACTCCTGGAGGCGGCGGCAGCGGCCGCGCGGTAGGCGAGCGCGGCGGCCGCGGCGGAAGGCAGTCTCCGCGGTCGCCGCGGACCGTTCTTCTGGGCGACGCGGATCGGCTCTCCGCGTTGTCGGCTCTCCTGCGCATTGTCACGGAACGTGGTCGCCGGGTGCCTTTGTGACAATCAGTTATGGTTGCGTCGGCTTTGGCCCCTCCACTGGGGCCGGAACCACCCAGCGGGCTGCCCGCCACGTTTGACGAAGAGCGCAACACCAGGGAGTGCGCATGCCGTTCGACAACCTGCCTGTTGACGACGGCTCCGTCCAGGAGCACAGGCCACAGCTTCCACCCGGACGCCATCGCCGCCCCCGGCGTGGGCTGGTGATCGCAGGGGTCGCGGCCAGCGTGCTGGCGGTTGGTACGGCCGCGACGACCGCGGGCTGGTACCTCTTCGGTACGACACCCGTTGATGGTGGCCGGGGACAGATCGCGGCGAGTGTCGTGCGTCCGAGTTCCGTGGTGACCCCGTCGCCGGGTGAGGACTCCTCGAACCCCGCACCGACCTCCCCGTCGGCCCGCGTCTCCGGCGCGACGAGGCTGACGCCGGGTACGCCGGCAGCGGGGCCGTCCCCGACTGGCATCGCGGTGACCAAGCCGCCAGCGAGCCCTTCTCCCCTCGCGGCGTTCTTCGGGCCGGACTCGACGGGTCGTACTCCGGCGCCGACGCAGCGGCGCGACATCGCGCCGGCACCGCGTCCGACCTCCTCGCCCGCGCCCGTGCCGACGGAGCCTGAGCCGACAGATCCCGGGCCGACCCGGGCCGCACCCGTGCCGACGGAGCCCGCACCCACCCCGACGCAGAGCCGGACGACGAGTCCCAAGCCGACGTCCGCACCCACGACTCCGGCACCGACGCCGAGCCGGACCACGAGCCCCAAGCCGACGTCCGCACCCACGACTCCGACACCGACGCCGAGCCGGACCACGAGCCCCAAGCCGACACCCAGGCCGACCACCTCGGCCCCGACTCCGACTCCTACGGCGACGCCCACCCCAACGCCGACGCCCACGCCCACAAAGACCGGCCCGCCGTTGCCGTTGCCGCTGCCCACCCTGCCGTTGCCGACGCCGACGCTCTCGCTGCCGCCGTTGCCGCTGCCCACGCTCACCACCGAGCCCACCTCAGCGGCACCCGAACCGGGCGCGCAGTAGGCCGAGTGCGGAGAATCAGCTCAGTACGTCAGCTCAGTAGGTCCTGCCGCAGCGGCTTGCTGAAGTAGCGGCCGTCGGGCGCGTCGCGGTAGTGGCCGAACCCCGGGATCGGTGTGTAGCCCGAGGAGGCGTACAACGCGAGTGCCTCGGGTTGTTGGGTTCCCGTGTGGAGGACCATGCGGCACAGCCCAGCCACGGCGGCGGTGCGCTCGAGTTCGGCCAGCAGGGCGCGGGAGTGCCCCTGGCCGCGGGCGCGCGGTGCGACGTACATGCGCTTCAGTTCGACGTCGCCGGGGAGCAGGTCGGGATCACTCCCGTCGTGCGTACGCCACCCGCCGCAGCCGAGCGGCTTGCCGTCGTCGTCGTACCCGATCACGAAGATCCCGCCCGGGGGAGCGAACTCCGCCGGATCGACCGGCGTCGTGTCCCGGCCGCCGTAGCGGTGGACGTACTCCTGCTGCAGATCCTCGATGAGTGCCTCAGCGTCGGGGTGATCGTAGGGAACGGCGCGGAACTCCACGTCGATGAATGTAGCCGGCCGGTGCGCGACCGGCGCCGGCACGGGGACCGTTTGGGCACGCCCGCGGTGGTGTGGTCTGATGTTTCCGGCTTCGCTCCTGACCTCGTTCCCGTGCGGAGGATCACTCGGACATGTCCAGCGTCCCCAGCGTCACCCTCAACAACAGCGTGGAGATTCCCCAGCTTGGCTTCGGCGTCTGGCAGGTGCCTGACGACGAGGCGACCTCGGCTGTCCAGACCGCCATCGAGTCGGGATACCGCAGCATCGACACTGCCGCCATCTACCGCAACGAGGAGGGCACCGGGCGGGCGATCGCCGCGTCGGGCGTACCCCGCCACGAGCTCTTCATCACCACCAAGCTGTGGAACTCTGAGCAGGGTTATGACACCACGCTCGCGGCGTTCGACGAGAGCCTGCGCAAGCTGGGGCTCGACTACGTCGACCTCTACCTGATCCACTGGCCGACGCCTGGCCAGGACAAGTATGTCGACACCTGGCGGGCGTTCGAGAAGCTGTACGCCGACGGACGGATCCGGGCGATCGGCGTCTCGAACTTCCACGCCCACCACCTGAAGCGGCTCTTCGACGAGACCGAGACGGTGCCGGTCCTCAACCAGATCGAGCTGCATCCGTACCTCGCGCAGGGCCCGTTGCGGGAGTTCAACGCGCAGAACGGCATCGCGACCGAGGCGTGGAGCCCGCTCGCGCAGGGCGGTGACGTGCTGACGGACCCGGCGGTCGTCGCGCTCGGAGGGAAGTACGGCAAGACGCCCGCCCAGGTGATCATCCGCTGGCACCTCCAGCTCGGCAACGTGGTGATCCCGAAGTCGGTGACGCCGACGCGGATCAGGGAGAACATCGACGTGTTCGACTTCGAGCTGTCCGCTGATGACGTGGCCGCGATCACGGCTCTGGACAAGGGGCAGCGCACCGGGGGAGACCCCGACGTCTTCGGCGCCTGAGGCTCTGCTCTCTAGCTCTTTGAGGCGGCTCGGGACTCGCGCGACAGCGGGTCTCGGGCCGCCGCGTCGTCATCGGCTTGACACTCGCCGACGCCCTCGTCGTCAACATCGCCTTGACGGCCATCGTCGTCAGAGCCGTCACATCGCTCCGCGGCCGCGCTCTACGGTCTCGGTCACCTCCCGGCTGACGTCCACGAGTTCACCCTCCCCGCTCGCAAGCAGACCCGCCGCCCGGACGTCCGCCTCCATCGCGGAGATCTTCCGGATGGCAGCTGGCTCACTCTCCACGGTCTTCCGGTCACCCGGCCACGCCGGATCACCGCGGATCTCCTCGCCGAGCGAGAGGATCCGGGAGCCGTCGGCGAGCTCATCGTCGACGCGCTCCGTTCTGGCAATGACTACCCCGGCACCGTCGCGCGCGCGATCGCGCCGTACGCCGCTACACATGGCCTTCGCCGTGGTGACGGCGTTGGCCTGCTTCGTTGGCTCCTGGACCTGACCGGAGACCTCGAACGGCAGACCTGGCTCGAAGAGGCTGCCGCCACCGACCCAGACGCAGACGGCGGGAAGAGCGGTGCCGCGTGACGACCGACGAGCAGCGCTACAAGACGCCCGAGGCCGCCCGGCGCGCGGTCACCGACAAGCTGAAAGACCGAGCCGTGAGGATCACCGCCAACGGAGCTCAATCGGCCCGGGTCAAGGTCCGGTCCCTCATGGGCGCGAAGCTCTGGGCCGCCTTCCAGATCGACATCGTCGCCGACGGCGTTGTGATGACCGGGCTTCCCGAGCCGGTGCCACCGCTGACAGAGGTCCGCATCATTGACCGCGAGCGGGCGATCTGGAAGGCCTACCCGCTGGTCGACCACGTCGCCGACAAGGTCTGTGCGATCCTCGAGCGCCATAACGGCAAGCCCTCGACCCGCTTCAAGGACCTTGTCGACCTGGTCGCGATCAGTCGCGGCGCAACCGTCGAAGCCGATCTCCAGAAACGGGCCTTGGGAAATGAGGCTGTACGACGGGACCTCGAGTTGCCAGCCGCCTTCGACGTTCCCGACCGGACCATCTGGGAGCGCGGTTACCGCGCCGAGGCCCGCCGTACGGTCGGCCTCGGCGCGGTCGATCTCGAGGCAGCATTGACCGTCGTACGGCCGTTCCTCGATCCGCTCCTCGACGGCACGGCCACAGGCTCCTGGGGCCCCGACGCCCGAGCCTGGGCGTAGCCACGCCGCACGTCGATCTCGTCCGCAGAATCGCGAACCTCACACCAGCTGGGTAATCGCCTCGACCAGAAGCCAGACCCCGAAGATCGCGAACAACGCGGACGCGCCGTACCGCACCGCCTTCTCCGGCAGTCGCTTCCCCAGCTGCTGCCCGATCACAATGGCGATCGCGTCCGCGACGACCATGCCGACGGTGGATCCCAGCCAGGTGCCGAACCACCCGTGCTGGGTGGCCAGGGTGATCGTGGCGAGCATCGTCTTGTCGCCGAGTTCGGCCAGGAAGAACGCAATGGTGACGGCGATGATCGCGGATCGCTTTGCCCGCTGGGCTTTCTGGCGTTCATTCTCGGTCAGGACGTCGCCACGAAGTGTCCATCCCGCGAAGCCGAGGAACGCGATCGCCGCGATCAGTGTGATCCATTCCGTGGGCAGGGCCGCGCCGAGACCGAAACCGAGGCCGACCGAGACGGCATGCACCACGGCCGTCGCGACGGTGATCCCGATCAGTACCGGCATGGCCCGGTAGCGAGTGGCGAAGGTCAGGGCCATCAGCTGTGACTTGTCCCCGAGCTCCGCGACGAAGATGACTCCGAAGCTGATGAGGAAGCTGGTGGTCAGGGCGTCCATACGGGCGTTTCTCCTCGATCCGTGCCGGACCGAGGGCTAGCCCAACTGGGATGGCAGCCAAAACCTCGACCCGGCATATCGCCTGGGTCGAAGGTCTCGCCCGCCTCGACAGGAGGCCGCCGGGCCGGGCATCCATCGGGGACGCCAGTGTGTCGACCACGGCGTTGTGGGCTACTCCCCTTCGCGCTGACAAGGGTGGCCCGGGACCCGCTTGATTGTCAAACAGTTGCGCAAGTATTCGAGGGTTGTGCCGAACGTCACACCGCCAGATGCCTCCGAACGCTGTCGTACGGAAGAATCGGGAGGTGATGAGCGACCCTGGCGAACCACCCCGTTCAGCGGGTCCGTCCTCTGGGCACCAGCCCGCGGCACCTACGCCTCCGACGGCTCCGCAGCTCAAGGCCGCCGCCGACACGTTCGACCTGCTGTCCGCGCCCACGCGGCTGCACCTGGTGTGGCTGCTCGCCCGCCATGAGTACGACGTCGGCACCCTCGCCGAGCACACCGGCGCCACCGTCGCCGCGGTGAGCCAGCACCTCGCCAAGCTCCGCCTCGCCAGCCTGGTCACCGCGCGTCGGGACGGAAGGCGGCAGATCTACGCGGTGGAGGACCCGCACGTGCTCACGCTGATCGAGCAGATCTTCGAGCACATCGCGCCCGACGGTTCGCTCGCGCCCGACCCTCCGACGCCGACCCACCCGAGCCGCCGCCCGCCAGCGGGCTGACCGCCGGTGACCTTACCCCCGGCGTGCTGACCGCCAGGGCCAGCTGACAAACCACCCCGCCGACGGCAGGCCGGCCTCAGGGCGTCGCGTGGCCCGACTCCCACGCCCAGGCGGCGATGCCAACCCGGTTGCGTACGCCGAGCTTGCGCTGGATGTTCGCAATGTGCGTCTTCGTCGTACCAGCCGAGATGAAGAGCTCAGCGCCGATCTCGGCGTTCGTCCTGCCCGTGGCGACCAGCCGGGCGACCTCGATCTCGCGGTCGGTGAGCGTCTCCTGCGGTCGCGCCCCTGACGCCGGCCGCTGCGCGGTCAGGTGCCGCAGCAGCCGTACCGTCACGGAGGGGCTGATGAGCGTGTCGCCGGCCATCGCCGCGCGTACGGCCTCGACCAGCAGCGTGGGCCCGGACCGCTTCAGGAGGAAGCCACAGGCGCCGTGCCGCAGAGCCGTGTGGACGTACTCGTCGAGGTCGAACGTCGTCACCACCACGACCTTCACCGGGTCCTCGACGTCGGGGCCGGCGAGCTGGCGGGTGAGTTCGAGCCCGTCGAGGCGGGGCATGCGGATGTCGGCGAGTACGACGTCAGGGCGCAGGAGCCGGGCCAGCTCCAGCGCGGAGGCGCCGTCCGCTGCTTCGCCGACGACCTGCATGTCGGGTTGGGCGTCCAGGATCAGGCGGAATCCGCTGCGGATGTTCTCCTGGTCGTCCGCGATGAGGATGCGGGTGGTCACGTCGGTCATGCTGTCAGGCCGATTCCGTGCTGGGCAGGGGGAGCGACGCCGTCGTACGCCAACCGGCGCTGCCATGGGGTCCGGCGCTGAGCCGACCACCGAGCGCCTCGACGCGTTCGGTCAGGCCGAGGAGCCCAAGCCCGCCACCGCGGCGTTCGCCGGCATCGAACGCCGCCGACGCCGGGACCGCCGAGGCCGCCGAGGCCGCTGAGCCCACTGAGCCCGCTGGGGCCAAAGCCGACGATGCCGGGCTGCTGTCGTTCGTCACGGTCACCGTCAACGCGGGGTTGCCCGCGGTGCCGGACCGCTCGATGACCACGGTGACGTGGGAGGCGGTCGGCGCGTGCCGGCGTACGTTCGTCAACGCCTCGACGATGATCCGGTAGACGGTGGTGTCGACCTCGCGCGGGATCTGAACGCCGTCCGGCGCCACCTGGAGGTCAACGGTGCTCTGGCCGCTCGCGGCGAAACGCGCGACAAGGTCGGGTACGTCGGCGGTTCCGACCAACGGCATACGGCTGGCAGGACCGCCTAGCTCAGGTCCACCGGCCGGCTCATCGCCAGTGTCGTCAGCGCCGGTAGCGGGCGATTCCTCCACATCGTGGAGCATGTGCACGGTGCGGTCCATGGCGGCCAGCGCCTGAAGGCCGGCCTCCTCGATCCGTTTGAGGGCGTCCAGCACCGCATCGGGGTCGTGCGGCGCGATCACCTGGGCCGCCTGCGCCTGGACGACGATGCCGCTCACGTCGTGTGCCACGAAATCGTGCAGATCACGCGCCAACTCCAGGCGCTGCGACCGGCGGGCGGCCAGCACCGCGCGGACGCGGTTGGCGTCCAGAGATCGCAGGTAGCTTCCGCCGAGGATCGCGCAGACCGCTCCGGTCGTCCAGAACGCCACCGCGGCGGCCTGGTCCATGGGCGGGAGCGCCTTGATCGGGCGGAGGATGAGGGTCGCCTGGGCGACACTCGCGAGGCCCGCATAGAACCACACCTGCGGAACCGGCACATGGCGGACGACCAGGACGATCAGCCAGATGAGCGCTGCGAGTTCGGCGAGGCCGGCTACCTGGATGGGTGTGCTGTTCGGTGCGGCCCACAGCAGCGTGACGCCGAGGGAGACGGCCGACACAGCCGCTGACACCGCCATCACCCGGCGGGCCGGTCTGGCGCCACCGATCAGCAGGCCGAGTAGGCCAGCTACGGCCACCCCCGTGGGCACGGTGACGAACGGGCCGGCGAACGGCGCCGCGACGACGCCGAGCGCGACCGTGCTCGTGGCGACGGCCACGGCGACCCGGCTCCGGGTCACCAGGCGCGCCTCCCGCTGCTTCCGCATGGGAAGAGGGTAGGCAGGGCGACCGACGGCCGGCGTCCGCCAAACAGCCGAGCCCGCCAGACGCCGTACGCCGTCCAGTCAGCCGATCGGCCGATCTGGTTCGCCGGCCGCACAACCGGGGTCGTCCCCGCCGGCGACCGTGCGGCGGCACCCCTCAGTCCCGCCCGGCGCCAGCGTCCCAGCCCCGCGCCCGCCCCCTACCCGCCGGCACCGTGGGGTCCTTGCGTACGATCAGCTGCGACGTGGCTGGCATCCAGTGGCTCACACGCCCAGAGGAAAGAGGTCCCGTGGTCGGTCAGAGGCACACTCGTCGACTTGCCGGAGTCGCACTCGTCGCCGCGCTGGGGCTCTCCGGCTGCGGTGCTGCCGCCGCCGCGAAGCCTGGCGCTGCGGCCCAGGTGGGCGGCGAGGCGATCTCGGTGAGCTATGTCCAGAAGCAGCTGGACGAGCTGCTCGCGCAGGCCGGTCGTACCAACCTCGGTCAGACCGAGCTCGCCGACACCCAGCGCGCCCTGTTGCAGCAGCTCATCGAGGACTCCCTGATCGTCGCCACCGGGGAACGCCTCGGCGTCACGGCGAACCAGTCGGCGGTCGACAAGGTGAAGGACGAGATCAAGGCCCAGCAGGTCATGATCCCGGCCGACATGCTCGACGGGTTCGCCCGCTGGGTGGCGCTTCGCCGCGACCTCGCCACGAAGCTCCTGGGCGTGGCGCCGACCACCCAGGATGAGCAGGTCAAAGCCGACGAACTCATCGCCCAGGAGTTGGCCAAGACCGCCAAGGCGGTCGGCGTGACGGTCAACCCCCGCTACGGCGAGTGGAGCGGCGCACAGCTGCGGCCCGGTGGCCAGCTCGTCACCACCGAGCCCACCGCGCCGGCGACCGGGCTCCCTGAGGCTCCGGCTCCCGCCGGCCCATAGCCTCGTGTCATTGAGCCTCGTGCCATCGTCGGTACCGTGACCAGCGGTCGTGTCGTCCTGCTCCTGACCACCCCGCGGGTGGCTCCCGGTCTGCTGGCCTGGCCGGCGTGGGAGCTGCTGCGTAGCGCTGACCGGGTGTTGACCGGCGACCCGCACCACTCCCAGCTACCCGCGATCGCCGCGGCGGGCGTGGCTGTCGAGACTCTCGATCAACCGGACGCGCCGCTCGCCGTCGCCCGCACCCTCCTCGACGCCGCCCGGGCCGGCCGTACCCTCGTCTGGCTCACGGCCGACGACGGGGACCCTGGGCTGGCCGACGCGCTCGGCCAACTGCTCGCCGGCCAGGCCGAAGCGGGCGTGCCGGACCTGCCCGAACTCGAGGTACTCCCTGGTTCGTACGACCTGCCAGGCTCCCGGCTGCTCGACCTGCTCTCGGTGATGGACCAGCTCCGTGACCGGTGCCCGTGGGTCAAGCAGCAGGACCACCGGTCGCTGGTGCGGTACCTCATCGAGGAGGCGTACGAAACGGTCGAGGCGATCGAGACCGGTGACCGCACGCATCTGCGGGAGGAGCTGGGCGACCTGCTCTTCCAGGTGGTGTTCCACGCCCGGCTCGCCGAGGAGCACGCCGAGTCGCCGTGGGCGATCGACGACGTGGCGGGTGATCTGGTCGAGAAGTTGGTACGCCGCAACCCGCACGTCTTCGGCGAGGCGACGCCCGCCGACGTGGCCGAGATCGAGAACGTCTGGGACCAGCTCAAGCTCGCCGAAAAGCGGCGTACGTCCGCCGTCGAGGGCGTACCCCTCGGCCTGCCCGGACTCACGCTCGCCGAGAAGCTCCTCGGACGTACGTCCCGAGCCGGCCTCGACCTTCCCCTCCCGCGGGTGGAGCCGCTGCCTGACCAGCCGACGGCCGAGCAGCTGGGCGAGGCGTTGTTCGGGCTGGTGAACGCCGCACGGGAGGCCGGCCTGGATCCCGAACAGGCACTCCGCGACGCCTGCCGCCGCTACATCGCCGCCGTCCACGCCGCCGAATCCGGGTCGGGCTCGGGTTCCTGAGCAGCAGCCGCCGCCACCCACAATGACCACGTATACGTGGCGCGTACCTGCCTCACATGGCACCGACACCATGTGAGGCGGGTAATGACCACGTATACGTGATCATTGTGGAGCGGGCTCGGTGGGCCTGAGGTCGCGCAAGTAAGGGGCGCCGCGCGACCTCTAAGTGGCGGGTCGGTTCGCCGGACGTTCAGCTGGCGCCGATACCCTCAGGTGTCAAGCCTGTGTTGTCCTGGCCTCGTCTCGCACGGGGTCGTCCACCACAGCCGCAGATCTTTTCGGAGGAATCCTCGTGGCCACGATCGATGCCGTCACCGCCCGCGAAATCCTTGACTCGCGCGGCAACCCCACTGTCGAGGTCGAGGTCGGGCTCGACGACGGCACCATCGGCCGTGCCGCCGTTCCGTCCGGCGCGTCGACCGGTGCGTTCGAGGCGGTCGAGCTCCGTGACGGCGACGACAAGCGGTACGCCGGCAAGGGTGTCGACAACGCCGTCCAGGGTGTGATCGACCTGGTCGGCCCGGAGCTGGTCGGCTACGAAGCCAGCGAGCAGCGCCTGATCGACGCCAAGCTGATCGACCTCGACGGCACACCCAACAAGGCCAAGCTCGGTGCCAACGCCATCCTGGGCGTGTCGCTGGCGGTGGCGCGCGCGGCCGCCGAGTCGGTGGACCTGCCGTTGTTCCGGTACGTCGGTGGGCCCCACGCCCACCTGCTTCCCGTGCCGATGCTCAACATCGTCAACGGCGGTGCGCACGCCGACAACGACGTTGACTTCCAGGAGTTCATGATCGCCCCGATCGGAGCGGCGACCTTCGCGGAGGCGCTGCGCTGGGGTGCGGAGACTTACCACGCTCTGAAGTCGGTGCTCAAGGGCCAGGGGCTCTCGACCGGCCTGGGTGACGAGGGCGGGTTCGCGCCCAACCTGCCGTCCAACCGCGCCGCGCTCGACCTGATCGCGACCGCGATCGAAAAGGCCGGCTACCGTCTCGGCACCGACATCGCGGTGGCGATCGACGCCGCGGCCACGGAGTTCTACGACGCCGAGACCCACAGCTACTCCTTCGAGGGTGGCCAGAAGAGCGCCGAGCAGATGGCCGCCTACTACGGCGAGCTGGTCGCGGCCTACCCTCTCGTCTCGCTCGAGGACCCGCTGGCCGAGGACGACTGGGCCGGCTGGTCGGGGCTGAACGCCTCGATCGGGTCCAAGGTGCAGCTGGTCGGCGACGACCTGTTCGTCACCAACCCCGAGCGGATCGAGCGCGGGATCGCCGAGTCCGCGGCCAACGCGGTGCTGATCAAGCTCAACCAGATCGGCACGCTGTCGGAGACCCTCGACGCGGTGGACATGGCGCACCGGGCGGGCTTCCGCACGATGATCAGCCACCGTTCCGGCGAGACCGAGGACACCACCATCGCCGACCTCGCGGTCGCCACGAACGCCGGGCAGATCAAGACCGGCGCGCCCGCCCGCAGCGAGCGGGTGGCGAAGTACAACCAGCTCCTCCGCATCGAGGAAGAGCTCGACGACGCGGCCCGCTACGCCGGCCGGTCGGCGTTCCCGAGGTTCGCCGACAACAAGGGCTGAGTGCCCGGCCCGCTGCTGGTCCTGGCGTACGACGGCGGCCCGGGTATGGGCGGCCGTCGTACCCGCCAGCACGGGCCATCTCCCGCACCCGTGACCGCTGTCGTGAGGGGGCTTTGATGGCAGACGCGCGCGGTGGTCGTAATGCTCGACCGCCCGGAGGTGGCCGCGGCCGTCCCCGTTCCAAGCCGGCTGCCGGGCGCGGCGCTCGTGGCGGTGCGGGTCCGGCGCGCGCACCCCGCCGTCAGGGTTCGCCCCCGGGCGCGTCGGGTGCGTCCGGCAGCAGCTCGTCGTCGGCGTCCAATGCAGACGTACGCCGGGGCGGCAGCTCCGCGCGGTCCTCTGGCGGGAGTGCCCGGGCCACCTCCGCGCGGTCTGGCGGATCGGGCGGAGGCTCCCGGTCGGCCGCTCCGGCGCAGCCGGCGGGTGAACAGCGCCGCCGATCGAGCCTGACCGGCCGGGCCGCGATCCTCGCGCTCGTGCTCGCCGCATTGGTCGTGTCGTACGCGTCCAGCCTGCGGGCCTGGGCTGAGCAGCGCTCCCGGATCGCCGAACTCCGGGCCGAGTCCGCGCAGCGCACCGAACGCGTCGCCGACCTCGAGAAGGAACTCGAACGCTGGCGCGACCCGGCTTACGTCGAGGCGCAGGCGCGGGAGAGATTCGGCTGGGTGATGCCGGGCGAGACGGGGTACGTCGTCGTCGGCGGCGATGGTGACACCGCTCCCAAGGCTCCGAGCTCCGGACCGGCGGACCCGTCTGACCGGGCGCAGCGGCCGCCGTGGTGGGGCGGGCTGTGGGGGAGCGTCGAGGAGGCCGGCAACCCGCCGAAACCAAAGCCGAAGCCGACTCGCCGTCCGGCCCCCGCCGCGACCATCGACCCGAACGCGACGAGCCCGTCCCAGCCGAAGCGCTAGGGCGTGGCCTCTAAAATGACGCAAGCGATGACCGAACTCCCTGACGACGCCGCCCCTGCCGCGGCAGACGCGACTGTTGATCCGGATGACCTGGCGGCGGTGTCCCGCCAGCTGGGCCGGCCCGCCCGGGGAGTCCGGCGGGTGGCCCACCGCTGCGCCTGCGGCCTGCCCGACGTCGTGGCCACCGAGCCGCGCCTGCCGGACGGAACGCCGTTCCCCACGACGTTCTATCTCACCTGCCCGCGCCTGGCTTCGGAGATCGGCCGGCTGGAGTCGAGCGGCCTCATGCGCGAATGGACGCAGCGGCTGCGGACCGACCCTGACCTGGCCGCGGCGTATCACCGGGCCCATGAGCACTACCTCGCCTACCGCGCCGCACTCGGTGAGGTGCCCGAGATCGCTGGCGTCTCGGCGGGCGGCATGCCTGACCGGGTGAAGTGCCTGCACGCGCTGGTCGCGCACTCGCTCGCCGCCGGGCCAGGCGTCAACCCACTGGGCGACGAGGCGCTCGCGCTGCTTCCCGACTGGAGTGCGGGCGGCCCCTGCGTCGAGGTGGACCTGGAGACCCCGGACCACTAACCGGGGCCCCATCTACGTAGCACCCGCGGCCCAGCGCGACAAGCCCTAGCCGCGCTGGACTGGCTCGCAGAAGCCCGTGCGGTCGATGCTGGTCCTGCTCAGAAGGTCCCGAGCCTGTACGCGGGCCAGGTTCCAGCTGTTCCACGGGTCCGGCTTGTCCAGCCGGTTGGCCCAAATGACCTGGCGCAACACGCAACTGCGAGTCGGCTCGGCCAGCCGGTCCAAAGCGGGTACGGCCTCAGAGGCGAGGTCGCCGAGGTACGCCACGTCGAGCCGGCCGGCCTCGCGAACGTTCAGCTGGGTCTGCGCCACGCGAAGGTCGGGATTCCAGATACCGAACGCGAGCAGCCCCACACCGGTGACCGCCACCAGCGTTCGAGGAAGCCAGTACGCCCGGCCACGGCCGGCCAGCCGCAGCGCGCCCGCGATCAGGACCAGAGCGAAGATCGCGGCGAGCCAGAAGATGGCGGCCCCGACCGAGGCCCGCAGCCTCGACAGCCCATACACGTCGATGTAGAGGGCCAGCCGTTGCTGCGCGGAGGCTAGGACCACGAGGGTCAGTCCGCACAACAGTCCGAGCTGCCCGGCGATCAGCCATCGGTCGCGGCCCTGGAGGGCGAGCGTTCCGGCGACTACCGCCACGATGGCGAGTACGAAGACGCTGATCCACACCAGCTGGAAGAAGCCTGACCGGGCGTACTCCGCGTACGTCAGCCCGGCCGTCCGCAGCACCTGCCGCTGACCGCCGAACAGCACGGAGATCTGCACCACCACGAACGTCGCGAACAACAGGTTGAGCGCACTGAGCGGTATGAACCACATCGCCCGGCTGACGCGGAGGCTGATCTGTGGCGGAGTCGGCTCGACGGCCGGTTGGAGGGCGGCCAGCACGGCCGCCGCGAGGAGCGCCCCGAAGACGACGAACACGAAGATCCGCGTTGGCGCGGGAGACAGCCAGTCGGAGGCCTTGAACAGCTGGCTCAGATAGCTGGAGAACACCGCGTCGGCGGACGAGAACAACGCACCGAAGACCAGCAGGAGCAAGCCGGTCAGCGCCGCTCCGACCAACACAGGTCCCATCCGCCTCGGGGCCGCGATCCGCTTGAACGGCGCTTCCAGGAACCACGGAAGCCGCAGCACTGCCATCGGCACCGACAGCCCGCCTTTGATCACGCCGAGCCACCCACGCCCGTTCCCGGAAATGGCGAGCGCGGCCAGCAGAAATGCGGCCAGCAGGAGCAGCGACACCAGCCAGTCGGCGTCCCGTACGACCGCGACCGCGACCAGGCCGTAGGCGAGCGCCAGAAACGTCACTGACCAGGGGGTGATCCGCTCCCGCAGGGCGGGGGCGGCCGCGACCCCCAGAGCGACCGCAACCAACAGAAGTCCGATTCCTGGCGGGCCGTACGGCAGGGCGATCGACGCCAGGACGCCGACCGCCCCGGCGGCGGGCAGGAGCCAGCCTGGTGTTCTGGGTAGGTCGGGGCGCGGAAAGAGCGGCGGCGGAACGTACGGCGAAGCGGGCTGCGGCTTCGGTGTCTCCGCGGGCGGCGCGACCGGTGCGGCAGGGGAGACCTCGCTCATGGTGATCCTTCCGGGAAGGTCGATCGTCATCGTGCAGCCAGGACCGTCGTCGACGCGGATGGAGCCGTTGTGGAGTTCGACGATCTCCTTGGTGATGGCCAGTCCGAGCCCGGTGCCGCCGTCGTCGGCGGCGCGTCCGGCGTCCAGCCGGGAGAAGCGCTCGAACACCCGCGCCCGGTCCGCGAGCGGGATACCGGGTCCCTGATCCGTCACGGTCAGGCGTACGCCGGTGCCGCGTGGAACGGCCGCCAGGGTGACCACACCGCCGGGCGGGCTGTGGCGTACGGCGTTGTCGAGCAGGTTCGCGAGGACCTGCGCCAGCAGGTCAGGGTCGGCGCGAAGGGCCAGTCCGGGTGCGGCCCTGGCCTTGATGGTGATGTTGTCGCCGGCCAAGCCCGCTTCACGAACCGCCTGGTCGCAGAGCTCGCGGAGCTCTACGGACCTGGACTCGATGATCCGGATCCCGGACTCGAGTCGCGACAGGTCGAGCAGTTGGGCGACCAGGCGGCCAAGGCGTTCGGCCTGGGCCAGGGCTGTGCCCAGGGTCTCCTGGTCCGGCTCGGAAACTCCGTCGACGAGGTTCTCCAGGACGGCCCGCAGTGCGGTGATCGGGGTGCGGAGCTCGTGGCTGACGTTGGCCACGAGCTCTCGCCGTTGCCGGTCCACCTCGCCGAGATCGGCGGCCATCGCGTTGAACGCCCTGGCGAGTTCGCCGACTTCGTCGCGAGACGTGGCTTCGACGCGCAGGTCGTACCGTCCCATGGCGATCGTCTGTGCCCCGGCCGCCATGTCTCGCAGTGGCTTGGTCATACCTCGGGTCAGCACCTGCACCATGAGCAGGGCGAGGAGCGTCGCCAGCGCCGCCCGCATCAGACCGGGTACGCCGGCGACGATGCCAACTTCGTTCACGACGAACGCTGTCGCCACTCCGAGCACGATGACCAGCCCGAGCTTGACCTTGATCCGGCCGAGGCCGGCGAGGGGACTCGTGAGCGCCCGCGAACGGGTGTGGGTGGGGGTGGGGGTGGGCCCGGACGGGCGAAGCCCGTGCGGGGCCGGATCCACACTGCGGGTGGGCCCGGACGGGCGAAGCCCGTGCGGGGCTGGATCCACACTGCGGTCCTTCATGGGCGGACCAGGGCGTAGCCGACACCGTGCACGGTCCGGACCACACCAGGTCCGAGCTTCCGGCGCAGTGCGCGGATATGACTGTCGACCGTGCGGGTGGCCGCTGGTTGCGAGAAGCCCCAGATATCGGTGAGCAGGCGTTCCCTTTCGAAGACCTGGCCGGGCCGGTCTGCGAGGCGCCTGAGTAGGTCGAACTCGGTCTTGGTGAGCTGGACTTCGGCGTCGCGTACGAACACCCTCCGCTCGCCCGGGTCAATGGCGACAGCCCCGATCCGCACCACCTGGTCGTCGACCGCGAGCCTGGCGGCCCGGTCGACCCGGCGCAGCAGGGCGTTCACCCGTGCGACCAGTTCGCGCATGCTGAACGGCTTGGCCATGTAGTCGTCCGCACCGACCCCGAGTCCGACCAGCAGGTCGGTTTCCTCACCGAGCGCCGTCACCATGAGGACGGGTACGGGCCGGGTCGCCTGAATCCGGCGGCAGACCTCCAGCCCGTCAACCCCGGGCAGCATCCGGTCCAGAATGACGAGGTCCGGCTCGTCCTGCTGGTACGCCGCGAGGGCCGACTCTCCGTCGCCGGTGCACCGCACCTCGAAGCCCTCAGCCCTCAGGCGGTGCTGGATGGCCTGCGCGATCGTGTCGTCGTCCTCCACCACGAGGACGCGCCGGTGCTGAGCGGTTTCCATGGCCGAAGCCTAGGACCGCGCTGTGCAGGCATCCTGAGGGAAATTGTGAAGATTCCGCGCACATGGAATGCCTGTGCCCGGGTCAGGCGGAGGAGCGGGGATCACTTGACGAAGGCCTCGCGCACCCCGGGCACTCGCCTGAAGGAGCCCTTGCTGCAATAGGTTCGTAGCAGGGGTCCAGCTGTGAAGGGAGACGGTGCGACGTGAGGGTTGCGGCGATCGACTGCGGAACGAACTCGATCCGGCTGCTGGTCGCGGACATCACTCCCGATCCCGAGACCGGCATCGACCGGCTCGTCGACCTTGACCGGCGCCTGGAGATCGTCCGCCTCGGCCAGGGCGTCGACCGTACCGGCCGGCTGGCACCGGAGGCGCTGGCCCGCACGTTCGACGCGTGCAAGCGGTACGCCGACCGGATCGCGGAGCTTGGTGCGGAGCGGATCAGGTTCGTGGCCACCTCGGCCTCGCGCGATGCGGACAACCGCGGGGAGTTCGTGGCGGGTGTCCGCGACCTGCTCGGCGTCGAGCCGGAGGTCGTCACCGGTGACGAGGAGGCCCGGCTGTCCTTCGCCGGCGCGACCCGCGAGCTGGCCGGACACGGGCTCGCGAGGCCGTACCTCGTGGTCGACATCGGCGGCGGCTCGACGGAGTTCGTCGTCGGCGCCGACAAACCCGATCGCGCGGTGTCGGTGGACATGGGCTGTGTACGCCTGACGGAGCGCTTCCTGCACGATGACCCACCAACCGCGGACGAGGTGGCTGAGGCTTCCGCGGAGGTGGACCGGCAACTCGACAAGGCGGCCTTGACGGTGCCGCTCGACCAGGCCCACACCCTCGTCGGGCTTGCCGGCACCGTCACCACCTTGGCCGCGATGGCGCTCGACCTGCCGGCGTACGAGCCTGACCGCATCCACCACGCGCGGATCCCCGCGAACGACATCCACGCGGTGACCGAGCGACTCCTCACCATGAACCACGACGAACGCCGCGCCATGCCGTTCATGCATCCCGGCCGGGTCGACGTGATCGGGGCGGGCTCGCTGATCCTGGACCGGATCCTGCGGCGGGTCGGCGGTCACCTCGCGATCAACGAGGTGGTCGTCAGCGAACACGACATTCTCGACGGGATCGCCTGGTCCTGCGCTGAGTAGAGGATCGGCGACGATGACCGTCAAGCCCGCCTTGCCGCATCCGGTGACCGGAGCGGCCTACCCCAGTCCCGTACCCCCGGGCACCCACTGGCCCGACGACCCGGCGACGGCGCGGACGCCGGTGGCCGAGCAGGCCGAGGACGTCGTATCCCTCGCGGTGTCGGCCTCGGACCTTCACCAACTCACCGCCCGGCAGTCGGTCTGCCGGGCGTGCCCGCGACTGGTCGCGTGGCGTGAGCAGGTGGCGGGCGAACGCCGGCGGGCCTTCGCCGATCAGCCGTACTGGGGTCGGCCCGTGCCGGGCTGGGGTTCCGACGCCCCGAAGGTTCTCATCGTGGGACTGGCGCCGGCCGCGCACGGCGGCAACCGGACCGGCCGGATCTTCACCGGTGACCGTTCCGGTGACTGGCTCTTCGCCGCGCTGCACGAGGTGGGCCTGGCGGCGACCCCGACGAGTACGTCCGCCGGCGACGGGCAGGGTTTGCCGCAGGCCCGAGTGGTCGCGGCGGTCCGGTGCGCGCCGCCCGACAACAAACCCCTGCCGAGTGAACGGGACGCCTGCTTCCCCTGGCTGGTTCGCGAGGTCGAGCTGTGCCGGCCGTCGGTGCGCAGTGTGGTCGCGCTCGGTATGTACGGCTGGAACGCCGCCCTCCGAGCGTTCGCGGAGGCGGGCTACTCCGTGCCGCGACCGAGGCCGAAGTTCGGACACGGAGCCGAGACGGTGCTGGCGCCGCGGACCGCTGGGCCGCCGGAGCACCCGGGACAGGAGGTGCTCCTCGTGGGCTCCTATCACCCGAGCCAGCAGAACACCTTTACCGGCAAGCTCACCCACGGCATGCTCGAAGCGGTCCTTGATCGCGCCAAGACCTACGCCGGCCTGGAGTAGTCCACGGAGTCCCGGACGCCAAGAGGCGAGACGTTACGTATCACGCGAGGCATATTGCGTGTTATGCAAAGTCAAGGCCCGCCGCTCCTGCCGCTCCTGCGGTCCCGGCTGCAGGCCGAGCTGCTTACCCTGATCTTGCTCAATCCTGCCCAAGAGTGGACCTTGACCGAGCTCGCCCGAATTGTCGGCACCTCTGTCGCGACCGCTCAGCGCGAGGTCGCCCGCGCTGAGCAGGCCGGGGTGGTCACCTCGCGTCGACTCGGCAATGTCCGGCTTGTTCGGGCGGCGGACTCCCCACTCACCGAACCCCTTACCGAGCTGTTGGTTAGATCATTCGGTCCGCTCCACGTCATCGCCGGGGAACTCGCCGACGTCGACGACATCGAGGCGATCTACCTCTTCGGATCATGGGCGGCCCGCTATGCAGGAGAGCAGGGGAGGGCGCCCAATGACATCGACGTCCTGGTCATTGGCCGACCGGACCGAGACGAACTCGATGATGCGGGTCAGCGCGCCGCCCGTCGGCTCGGACGCGAGGTCAACATGACCATCCGCTCCCCGCAGTGGTGGCGCGACAGTAACGACGCCTTCCATCGCCAGATCGCTACCCGCCCCCTTGTCCAAGTCGCCGAAAGGGCAAGCGCATAGAGGTCAGGTCGAGGCTGAGGCCTTCTCGGTGGTGAGTCGCTTGATCCGCTTGGTGCCCCATGCGCCCAGCGGGCGGAGGGCGTCGTTGAGGGACCTGCCGTGCTCGGTGAGGGAGTACTCAACCCTCGGCGGGACTTCGCGGTAGACCTCCCGGTGAACCAGGCCGTCCTCCTCCATCTCCCGCAGGTGCTGGATAAGCATCTTTTCGCTGACACCGACCAGCCCTCGCTTCAGTTCGCCGAAGCGGCGCGTGCCGTAGTTGTCCAACTCCCAGAGGATCAGCGACTTCCACTTCCCGGACACCACGTCCATCCCAGCGTCGATGCCGCAGATGTACGGGCCGCGCCGCGTGCTCGACGTCATCAGATCTCCTCCCGCGTCGTACCTGCTCACGCCCAATGCTTACCAGAAAGTAAGTATTGAACAAATAAGTAGGTACTTGTCGGAACGGATGTACGGACGAAGGATGGAGGTCGGCGCGCCACGCACGAACCACCAAGCGAAGAGAAGGAACCTTCGATGACCACCAGAACCACGTTCCTTGGATTGGGAGCGATGGGCAGCGCGCTCGCGGTGGCGGCGCTCGACGCCGGCCGACCCACCGTCGGGTGGAATCGCACGCCGCACCGGGCGCAGGTCCTCGGCGAGCGCGGTGCCACGGTCGCCGACACCGTCGAGGACGCGGTGGCCGGCGACGGAGTGATCGTCGCCTGCCTGTACGACCACGAGTCGGTGCACCAGGTGCTCGATCCAGTCGTGGCTCGCCTGTCCGGGCGTACTCTCATCAACCTCACGACCACCACGCCCAACCAGGCTCGGGAGCTTGCCGCCTGGGCCGCCGAGCACGGCATCGACTACCTCGACGGCGCGATCATGGCAGTCCCCGCGATGATCGGCGGTCCGGGTTCGGCGCTCTTCTACAGCGGCTCGACCTCGGTCTTTGACGAGCATCGCGCGCTGCTCGATCTGTGGGGCGAGAGCAGCTACTTCGGGACCGACGCCGGCCTGGCCTCGCTGCAGGACCTGGCGATGCTCGCGGGGATGTACGCGATGTTCGCCGGCTTCCTGCACGGAGCGGCGATGGTCGACTCCGTGGGGGTGCCGGCGACGGAGTTCGCCAGCCGGCAGGCGCCGTTCCTCGCCGCCATGACCGGGTCGTTCGCGCACGTCGCCGCCATCATCGACGCCAAGGACTATGCCGGCGAGGGTCAGCAGAGTCTGGAGTTCACCCAGGCCGCGCTCGACTCGATCCTGCAGGCGAGCATCGACCAGGGGGTCAGCGTCGAGGTGTTGCGGCCCGTGCGCGACCTCGTACGCCGCCAGATCGCCGCTGGGTTCGGCAAACAAGGTTCTGACCGCATCTTCGAGGAGCTCAGGAACACCCGATGACCGCCGCAAGTAACCAGATCCCAGTCACCGTCATCGGCCTCGGTCCGATGGGCCGCGCGATGGCCAACACCCTGCTCACGGGCGGGCACCCCGTCACGGTGTGGAACCGCACCCCGAGCCGCGCCGACGAACTCGTCGCCGCGGGTGCGACGCTCGCTCCCACTCCGGCGGCAGCGGTCGCCGCAAGCGAGCTGACCATCCTCAGCCTCACGGACTACCAGGCGATGTACGACATCCTCGGCCCGGTCGTCGAAGACCCGCGGAACGCCGATGCCCTTGCTGGCAAGGTCCTCGTCAATCTCAGCTCGGATACGCCGGACGTGTCCCGCGACGCTGCGACCTGGGCGACCAAACAGGGAGCGAGCTTCGTGACGGGCGGTCTGATGGTGCCCGCCCCGGCCGTCGGCACTCCCAGCGCGTACGCGTTCTACAGCGGACCCAAGGACGTGTTCGGCGCGTACGAACCCGTGCTGAGGTTGATCGGAGAGCCGAAGTACCTCGGCGCCGACCCGGGCCTGGCGCAGCTCTTCTACCAGGCGCACCTCGACGTCTTCCTCACCGGGCTGTCGAGCCTGCTCCACGCGACGGCGCTCGTCACCGCGGCGGGCGTCCCGGCCGCGGAGTTCCTGCCCGGTGCGCTGACCACGTTGACCGACATCCCCGCGATGATCGGCGACGGGCACGAACTCGCCCGCCAACTGGAATCCGGCGACCACCCCGGTCACCTCAGTACGGCAACGATGATGGGCGCCACGGCCGACCACATCCTGCGTACCAGCCAGCAAGCGGGCATTGACGTCGAGCTGCCCACGGCGGTCAAGGCGCACTACGACAGGGCGATCGCCGCCGGCCACGGTGCCGACAACTGGACCGCTCTCTACGAGGTCATCAAGGCACACTGACCGCACGCGCTACCAGGTGTGTTTGGCGGCCTCTCGTAGGGCGACGTCTCGATTCGGGGCGTAGGGGCCGCCAGACGTGCCGATGTCCGCACTGTGCGGGGAACTGACATCTGGCGTGCGTTGATCCGCATGATCTACCCGCAAGCCGGCTGGGGCGTGTCCCGTAGATCAGGCTCGGTCAGCGAGCGGCACGCATCCCGCGTGAGGTGGCTGGTCGGTGGGGTGAGTGGAACCTACTCGAGCTTTTGTCTCACCTTCTGGTCAATCCAGGGGGTTGTCTCACATTGTGTACACCTGGCGGGTACTTCACATGGCTAGCACCTGCTTTGCATGGCGTCCATGCCATGTGAAGCCCGTAATGACCACGTATACGTGATCATTCAGGGGGCTGGCCTCCACCGGAAAACCTGATCTCCAGGACACGCCTACAGGCCGAACTCCTTCAGGCAGGGCTTGAGTCCCTCGATGGTGACGCTAGGCCGGTTCGTGGCCGCCCATCCCTCGCGGGTCAGGCGGAATCGTTGGGAGATCACGGGCTTGCCGTTCAAAACGTCGCGGTCGATGCCGTCGGGCTGGTAACCGAGTTTGCGAGAGACACCTATTGATGGGCTGTTGTCTGTGAACGACAGGGAGGTCGCCTCGACCGCGTTGAGTCCGGCGAAGGCCAGGTGTAGGGCCGCGGAGCGCATTTCGGTGCCGATACCGCGGCCTTGGTACTCCAGTCCCAGCCACGATCCCGTGACCACCTCGCGCAGCGTCGGGAAGTCGCGCGACCTCAGGTCCTGGATACCCACCGGGCGCCCGTGCTCGAAGACCGCGAGGTCGAGCGCCCAGGCCCCGGGAGTCCAGGTGCCGCGCCGATGCCAGTGGCGCTGCATGACCACGCGCGCCCGCTCCACGGGAGGAGCGTCCGCCCACGGGGTGAGGAACGGCTGTTCGTGGGGTTCGTGGACCCCGCGCGCCGCCACGTCGGCCAGCTCGCCGAGTTCGTCCTCGGTGGGGAGCCGGAGTTCGAGGCGGGCGGTCCGGATACGCAAGCCCAGCAGGGGCCAGTGGTCGATCAGCACCGCCGAAGTATCGACCGAGGAACCTGCGCAAGCCCAGGGAATTTTGGTGCGCCTGTCTCCGCGCGGCTGCCCCGAGTCGCGCCGGTCAGTGCCCGAGTAGCCCCGCGATGCGGACCACTGAGTCGAGTGCCGGCAGGACCCGCGCGGGCTCCATCCGGCCCTGCCAGTAGACCAGCAGGTCAGTGCCGTGCAGGCTCCAGTTCGGTGTCAGCCCCGCCAGATGGGTGCGTACCAACGCCGGCCCGATGATCTGGCGGACCATCTCCGGGTGGGTGCTCCGCACGTGGAAGTCCTTGTCGAACTGATCGATGCCGATCTCGGTGTCGTCCGGACCGTTGAGCCAGCGCCACATCCGTGATCCCGAGCCCCGGCTGCTGACCTCGATGCCGGGGTACGTATAGGGCAGATGTACGACACAGACCACGAAGTCGTGACTGTCGGTGGTGACCTGGGTCTGGCCGTTCACATGCGTCGTCTGCGTCGTGTGGTAGGTGTACTCCGCGACGCTCACGGGCATGTCACGGTAGATGCCGGTGAAGAGACAGCGCACCCCGCGCGGGTTGGCACCGGGGAGCCTGGCCGTCCAGGGCACCTCGACGCTTCCGGCATATGCCGTCCAGCCGATCGAGTGCGCCCATGCGGCGAGTGACTCAAGGCGCCGTTGTTCTCTGCGCTGGGCGAGCATGACGAGGGGGACCGTCAGCACGACGAGCGCGGCGACGAGGGCAATGACGATGACAGCGATGATCGCGCCCAAAGCTTCCCTCCCACGTTCCTTCGAGCTTAAGCGTCCGACGAAGGTCGTTGTGACGTTCCCGACAGGCTCAGGGACTTTGTGAATGTATTCACGAGGGACTAACGTGATGGATGACCGAGGAGGTGAACGGACGTGAACAAACGCCACGTCCTCATCGTCGGGGGCGGGTACGTCGGGATGTACGCCGCGCTCCGGCTCCAGAAAGCTCTCCGCCGGGACATCAAGAAGGGCGCCGTCGAGATCACGGTCGTCGACCCGCGCTCATACATGACATACCAGCCGTTCCTGCCCGAAGCGGCCGCCGGAAATCTCGAACCCCGGCACGTCGTGGTGGCTCTTCGACGGGTGCTCCCACACGTGAAGGTCATCACCGGCCGGGTCGTGGCCATCGACCACGCGAACCGCACCGCCCGCATCGAACCCCGCGGGGGCGACGAATACGACCTCCACTACGACGAGTTGGTTGTCGCGCTCGGGTCAGTTGCCCGGACGCTCCCCATTCCAGGGCTCGCCCAGGTCGGCATCGGCTTCAAGCAGGTCGAAGAAGCGATCTGGCTCCGCAACCACGTCATTGACCGGCTCGATGTCGCCGAGTCGACCCGGGACGAGGCGGCCCGCCGCCGGGCGCTGTCGTTCGTCTTCGTCGGCGGTGGGTACGCCGGCGTGGAGGCGCTCGGCGAACTCGAGGACATGGCCCGGTATGCCTGCCGCTACTACGAACACGTGAACCCTGACGAGATGCGCTGGGTTCTCGTGGAGGTCGCCGACCGGATCCTCCCCGAGGTGGGGGAGGAGATGGGTCGCTACACGGTCGACGAACTCCGCAAACGCGGCATCGACGTGAAGCTCCACACCCGGCTCGAATCCTGCGTGGACGGGCATGTCGTCCTCTCCGACGGGACGGAGTTCGACTCCGACACGATCGTGTGGACCGCCGGTGTGAAGGCGAACCCCGTACTTGCCGCCTCCGACCTGCCGCTCGACGACAAGGCGCGGGTCAGGGCTGAGGCCAACCTGCGGATCGTCGACACTGAGGACGCCTGGGCGGCCGGCGACAGTGCCGCCGTACCCGACCTGACCGGCCCGCCAGGTGCGATGTGCGGCCCGTCGGCCCAGCACGCGGTGCGCCAGGCCAAGGTGCTCGGCGACAACGTCGCACGCGCCCTACACGGTCGTCCGATCCGGGACTACCGCCACAAGTATGTCGGCTCGGTCGCGAGCCTCGGCCTGGGCAAGGGCGTCGCGCAGGTCTACGGCATCAAGCTCAAGGGCTGGCTCGCGTGGTTCATGCACCGCACCTACCACGTCAGCCGGATGCCGACCCTGAACCGCAAGATCCGCATCATCCTCGACTGGACGCTCGCCCTCTTCTTCCACCGCGAGCTGGTCTCGCTCGGCACCCTGCAGCGGCCACGGGAGGAGTTCGAACGAAGCGCTCTTCCGCGCCAGGCGACGCCGCTCGAACACGTCGGCGGGGCGGCCCGGGCGGGGGTCGGTCTCAGGAGATAGCGTCGGACGCGGCGATCCGTGGCCGGTCCACGGATGGTCGTACGAACAATGGGGGTGAGCGTGGCCGGACCAGTTGTCGCGGAACGCCTTCATGACGTGTTACGCCGGTTGTTCGGCCGGGAGGCGCCGGTCCGCATCCACGCGTGGGACGGATCGGTGGCCGGTCCGGCCGATGCGCCGGTCGTGCGGGTCCACTCCCGGCGGGCGCTTCGCCGCCTGATGTGGCGACCTGACGAGTTGGGGTTGGCGCGCGCCTACGTCGCGGGGGAGGTGGACGTCGAAGGTGACCTGCTCACCGCGCTGGAGCGGCTGGCGCCGTTCGGGCGTTCCATCGGGCGGCGTCCCGAGCTGACAGCGGCCGACCGGAGCGAGTTGTTGCGCACCGCCGTCCTTCTCGGCGCCGTCGGCCCGCAGCCGAAGCCTCCGCCCGAGGAGATCACCGGAGCCGACCGCCGGCACGCGCTGGTCCGCGACAAGACGCTGAGCGGCGCGCATGACGGGCCGGTGACTCCGGCGCTCCTCGCGCGGGTCTTCGGGGAGACGCTCGTGCCCTCCAGCGGGTACTGGTCCGATCCGTCGTACACCCTCGACGACGCCCAGCGGGCCGGTCTGGAGCTCGCCTGCCGCAAGCTCGGGTTGACGAGCGGGATGCGGGTGCTGGACGTCGGCTGCGGTTGGGGTGCGTTCCTGCTGCACGCGGCGGAGAGGTACGGCGTGACCGGCGTCGGTATCACGCTGTCCCCCGACCAGGTGGAGGTGGCGACCAAGCGGGCGGTCGAGGCCGGACTCGCCGACCGGGTGGAGTTTCGCCTGGCCGACTGGCGGGAGGTCATCGACGGTCCGTACGACGCGATCGTCGGCAGCGGGATGATGGAGTACGTCGGGTCGGCCCGGCTCGCGGAGTACGCCGGAACCCTCCACGAGCTCCTGCGCCCGGGCGGCCGGTTGCTCGTCCACCAGGTCAGCCGGCGCGGCGACCCGGTGGTGCAGGAGCGGTCCTTCATCGACGCGTACGTCTTCCCGGGCGCCGAGCTGCTGCCACTGGGGACGATCGTCGGCACCTTCGAGGGGGCGGGGTTCGAGGTACGCGACCTCGAGTCGTTCCGGGAGCACTACGCGCGGAGCCTGCGGGCCTGGGTCAGTAACCTCGAGGAGGCCTGGACCGCGTGCGTACGCCAGACCTCGCCGGGGCGGGCCCGGGTCTGGCATCTGCATCTCGCGGTGTCTGCCCTGGCCTTCGAGGCGGCGAGGATCAGCGTCCACCAGCTCCTTGCCGTCCGGCCCCAGTCGGACGGACGATCCGGGATGCCGAGCACCCGATTGGAGTGGACGCTCTAGTGTCATCTGGTGAGTGCAGGCTCTAGCCTGGCGCCGAGCACGTGGACGTGAGTAGCAAGCCCCCGTAGCCCAATTGGTCGAGGCGGCCCACTTAAAATGGGTGTCAGTTTTTGTGGGTTCGAATCCCACCGGGGGCACCACCCACATCGCCAAGCTCCGCGCGTATCGAACGGTGACCACAGTCGGGACATCGGGTTGTAGCGCTTCGTAGCACACCCGAGATATCCTCGGCCGCATGACCGAGCACGCGTCGCACGAGATTACCCAGCGGGAACTCCGCAACGACTCGGGCGCGATCATGCGCGCGGTTGAGCGGGGCGAATCGTTCACGATTACTCGTAATGGGACTCCGGTAGGACGTCTGATCCCCTTGCGTCGGCGCACGTATGTCCCTCGTGAAGAAGTGCTGGCTGCCTTCGCCACCGCGCCGGTTCTCGACGCGGAAAGGTTCCGCCGGGACATCGACACCGTCGCTGACCAGGATCCCTTCCGCCGTGAGTGGTGACCAGGTAAGCCGCGGTCTGGTCGACACGAACATCGTCGTCCACCTGCCGGCTCTCGACCCGTCACACCTACCGGACGAAATGGTGATCAGCGCGGTGACTCTCGCCGAGCTGTCCGCGGCGCCCCACCATGCCGGTGATGCCGCGGAACGGGCACGACGAATGTCGGTCCTCCAACACGTCGAGGCCACCTTCGATCCGTTGCCCTTCGATACCGAGGCTGCCCGTGCTTATGGGCTGGTCTCAGCCGCTGTGCTTGAGGTTGGACGTAAGCCGCGCCGGCGGGTCGCCGATCTCATGATCGCCTCCGTCGCGATCGCGCATCGGCTGCCGCTCTATACCACCAACCCGGATGACTTCACCGGACTCAATGATCTTGTCACCGTCGTTTCGGTCAAGCGGCCTTGAGGTTCCTGGCCACCGACACGGCCTGACCGCCGCGCGCCACTCAGGACAAAATGGCCGGCGGTTCACTTCCCGGCACCGCGTTTGTCGGTACCGTTCAGCTGCGGCCGACGCTTTACGGCTGCACTGCGACGTCACAGCGCCCGGCGCATGCAGCCCCGAGGCCACCGGTCCAGGCCGTGTGTCGCTTCGCGCTCGCGAATCTTCCGCAGGCCCGGGGTGAGCTCGCTGTCATCCAGGAGCTGGAAGCCGCAGCGCGCATAGTAGGGGGCGTTCCACGGGACCTCGACGAACGTGGTGAGGGTCAAGGCGGGCGCCCCCTCGCTGGTGGCGTGAATCGCCAGATGGTTCAGCAGAGCCCGGCCGATACCGCGATGCGCACTGCCCGGGTGCACCGAGACCTGTTCGACATGGAGGTTGCCGTCGACACGGTCGGCGATCAGGTAGGCGACCGGGGTATCGGCCTCGTTGACCGCGACCCAGGCCAGCCCGGCCCGGTGGTAACGGGCGAGCTCGCCGAGCGGGAGCGGCTCGTCGTCGGCGATCTCCGGCATGCCGATGTCGCGGAAGCACCGACCGGCGGCCCGCTCGATGTCCTGCAGGCGAGGCAGCTCGTCCAGACGCACGGCTCGAATATCCATGGACGCATTGTCCAGGGGCAGCCGGACGGGGCACCGAGATAGGCGGCCACGCCGGACTGCCGCCCGCCGCTGGACCTCTCTGGTCACAACAGGGATGGACGACCCGGAGTGGTCAGGGAGGCAATCCGGCGGGCAAGGCTCTGGTATGCGTGCCGATCGCATCCGTCGCCTTCTGGACCTGACCGACGAGCGGTAGTAACTTCCCCGGGAACCCACGACCCGGGTGAAACGTCTCCGAAGTGACGACACCGGCTTTGCCGATTCATTACCATTGCCGTCACTGTGTGGGTTCCGGCCCCCACGGGCTTCGCCCGTAGGGCCCACCCCCACCGCCATTGTGGGTCCCGGTCCCGCGGGCTTCGCCCGTAGGGCCACCCCACTGCCCCGCACGCCATCGGATCCGCCTCGGCGGAGGAGGACAGAGCATGCAGAGCAAGAACCCGGTGTTCCGGCGCCGCGACGCGTTCCAGTCGACCGGGTACGCCGCGGCGGCGTCGACCATGAACAGTGAACAACTCCAGGAGATGTACAACGCGCCGGCGTACGACGGGCCCCGTCGTGACCGGATGACGATCGACGACGTGGTGGCCCGGACCGCCATGACGCTCGGCACCCTCATCGTGGTGGCCGCCGCGACGTGGCAGCTGGCGGGCCCCCTTCAGCCGTCCCACTTCGGCCTTCTGCTCGGTGCCGCGCTGGTCGGGCTCGGGCTCGGCTTCGTCATTGGGCTCAAGCACATCACCAACCCGGTGGTGATCCTGTCGTACGCCGCCGTCGAGGGCGTGTTTGTCGGGTTGGCGAGCAAGGTGCTGTCGGCGTACGCCGGAGACTCCGGCATCGTCGCGCAGGCCGTGCTCGGCACGCTGTGCGCGTCGGCGGGCATGCTCGCGGTCTACAAGTTCCGCGTCATCAGGGTCACGCCGAAGTTCCAGCGGTTCGTCGTGGCCGCCACGATGGGCTTCTTCCTCATCGTGCTGGCCAACCTGGTGCTGGGTATGTTCGGTATGCCCCTCGGCACCAGCGGGTTCGGTGCCATGGGCCTGCTCTTCGCGGTGATCGGTGTCGCCCTCGCCTGCTTCAACCTCCTGCTCGACTTCGACTACGTCGAGCAGGGCATCGCGCAGGGAGCTCCGAGCAAGGACGCGTGGTTCGCGGCGTTCGGGCTCACCGTGACGCTCGTCTGGCTCTACATCGAAATTCTGCGGATCATCGCGATCCTGCGCGGCGGAGACTGATGCTCCTGAAGGCGCGCCGGCCCTGAGGCGGACGCCTTCTCCACGACGCGGCGGGTCCCCGATCTTTGGTCGGGGACCCGCCGCGTCGTATGTGAGCGATTGGGTCGGGGGCACCCTGGTACGGCTCTATTGGACAAGGGTGCCCCCGACCCAGTCAGCCGCTTACGGACGGACCTGCCCGGTCGATGCGGATCCGGAGGAGACACCGGCGTTCCCGCCTCATCGCGGCGCGGTAGTCGTCCCAGTCCGGGTGCTCGCCCGCGATCCCGCGGTAGTAGTCGACGAGCGGCTCCATCGCGTCGGGGAGGGAGAGGATGCTGGCCTCTCCCTCGACCTGGACCCATGGGCCGTAGAACCTGTCGGTGAAGACGCAGAGACTCGCTCGGGGGTCCCGGCGGAGGTTACGGACCTTGTAGGCGGGTTCGCGCGTACTGATCGTCGCGAACCCTTCCGCGTCGACGCCGACGGTGACGGGCGAGAGCTGCGGTAGCCCGTCGCCGCGGAAGGTGCTCAACACGGCGTGGTGATGGTCGCGCAGGAAAGCCCGCGCCTCGTCAGGATTCATGTGCGCGGTCGTACTCCCGCTCGAAGATGCCGGCTGGGCGGACGAACTCAGCCGAAGTAACGCTGCGCCCGCTGGAGGTCGTGCTCGTGCACGATGGCAGTGGCGTGCCCGTGGGCGATGCCGTACTCGGCGCGAAGCCACTTGACCCGATCCTCGAACCTGAGGAAGGCAGGGCCGTCTTCGAGAGCTCTGAGCCACTCTGGGAGATCGCGGCCAGTCGCGTGGGACAGGCGGGCGACGAGATTCTGATGGGTCTCTTCGGAGTGGTGCAGAGCCATGACAGCCTCCCGGAGTGCGGGGTCAGAGTCGGGTCATGTCACCGAGCCTGCCTGACGTTCGCCCTGGAGACAACCCCCCATTCCCTACCGGGGCGAATCGGGCGGAAAATCTCCGTCCATCGGCGAGATCGCTTGTGTACGTTGACGATCACGATCCGGTGGACTCGACCACTCGGGCCGGGAAGCCGCCCGTGGCGATGGGACCCCAGCTTTCGATCTCGATCTCGATCAGGCTTTTACCCTGGCGTTTCATGGCCGCGCGGTATTCGTCCCAGTCGGGGTGTTCGCCGCTGATGCAGCGGAAGTACTCCACCAGAGGCTCCAGCGCCTCGGGCAGGTCGAGCACGCGGGCGATGCCGTCAACCTGGACGTAGGGATCGCTCCAGCCCTCCGACATGACGCAGACGCTCACGCGTGGGTCACGGCGGGCGTTCACCGCCTTGGCCCGGTCTGGGTAGGTGGAGATGACGATCCGGCCATCGCTGTTGAGACCGCAGGTGACGGGTGACAGCTGCGGCCGGCCGTTGCGGCGGGTGGTCGCGAGAAGGGCGTTGTGGCGGGTACGCAGGAAGTCGAGGAGTTCGGTGCGGGTCGGAGTGCGGGCGGTGGCGATCGATGGACTCATGGTCCTCCACCCTACGGCGCGCGTCGTACGCCTCAGGACAGGCGTTCGAGGAGGATGGCCATGCCCTGACCGCCGCCGACGCACATGGTCTCCAGGCCGATCTGCTTGTCCTGCCAGGCGAGTCCGTTGATCAGCGTCGTCATGATCCGGGCGCCGGTCATCCCGAAGGGGTGCCCGAGCGCGATGGCGCCGCCATGCACGTTGAGCTTGTCCCAGGGAATGCCGAGATCCTCCGCGGAGGGGATGACCTGGGCCGCGAACGCCTCGTTGATCTCCACCAGGTCCACGTCGGCGATGGTCATGCCGGCCCGGGCGAGGGCGCGCCGGCTGGCTTCGACCGGCCCGAGGCCCATGATCTCCGGCGACAGCGCGGAGGCCGCCGTCGCGACGATCCGGGCGAGGGGCGTGATCTGGAGTTGCCTGGCCCGCTCGGCGCTCATGATGACGACCGCCGCCGCGCCGTCGTTGAGGGGACAGCAGTTTCCGGCCGTGATGGTGCCGGTTGACCGAAAGACCGGCTCGAGCGACGCGACCTTCTCCAGCGTGGTGCCGAACCTCGGGCCGTCGTCGTCCTCGACCACCCGCCCGTCGGGGAGTGGATACGGTGCGATCTCCCGGGCGAAGAAGCCCGCCCTGCTGGCCTGCTCGGCGAGATTCTGTGAACGTACGCCGAACTCGTCCTGGATCGCGCGGCTCACGCCTCTCGCGGTCGCGACGTTCTCGGCGGTCTGTCCCATGGCGATGTAGATGTCGGGGAGCAGACCATCCTCGCGAGGATCGTGCCAGGTCTCGTTGCTCGCGGCGTACTTCGTCGTGCGCGCCTCGGCCTCGGCGAACAACGGGTTGTGCGTGTCGACGGGATCGACGCCCGCGCTGCTGAAGCCGGCGTACCGGGAGACGCACTCGACACCGGCGGAGACGAAGACGTCGCCCTCGCCGGCCTTGATCGCGTGGAACGCCATCCGTGCGGTCTGGACGCTCGAAGCGCAGAACCGGTTGACGGTGACGGCGGGCACCGTGTCGAGACCGAGTTGGACGGCGACCCGGCGGGCCATGTTGCCGCCATGTTCGTCGCGCGGCTCGGCGCAGCCGAGGTAGAGGTCGTCGATCTCGGACCGGTCGAGTTGTGGCACCTTGGCGAGGGCCGCGTCCACGGCGAACGCCGCGAGGTCGTCGGGGCGGGCATCCTTGAGGGAACCCTTCACAGCGCGGCCGATCGGCGTCCGCGCGGCGGCGACGATGACTGCCTCGGACATGACCCCTCCTTCGGTTACCCGTAAGTAATCTCGAGGCTAGTACGCGGGCGGCCGCAACGGTAGCGAACCAGCCGGACGACCATGCTTGGTTCCGGAGGACGCACGCAATCCGGGACAGGACGTACGACCCGGGCCACAGGACCTGGCCCACCACACGAGTCGGGCCGCCGGGACGAGCCGGGCCGGGTGCCGGACCCGGCTCGTCCGGTGGTTCTACGGCGGCGCCGCCTGCGGCGAGGGTGCGGTCGAGAGGTAGCGCGCGTGGAGCTGGCCACATGCCGCGTCCACGTTGCCGCCGAACTGCTGGCGCCGGGTCGCATGGACGCCGGACGAGCGCAGGGCGGCGATGAACGAGCGAACCCGCGCTGGTGGCGGTCGCCGGTAGGCGGGGTTCACACCGACCGCGTCGTTGTACGGGATCACGCTGACGTGGAACAACCCGGGCCGGCGGAGTTGGGTGACGAGCTCGGCGAGTGCCCGCGCGTGGTCCTCGGTGTCGTTGAGCTCGTCGATCAGGAGGTAGGCGAGGTAGACCTTGCGGCGGGCCCGCGCGACATGGGTGTCGAGGATCTCCAGGCAGTCCGCCAGCGGGAAACGTTGCTGGAGAGGGATGAGCGACCGGCGTTCCTCGTCGTACGGCGAATGCACTGACAAGGTGACGTTGACTTGCGGGTGTTCGTCAACCAGGCGACGCATTCCGGGCGCGAAACCTACCGTTGACACCGTGATCCGGCGCGGGCTGAGCCCGTGTAGCTCTTTGTGGGTGAGCATTTCCAGTGCTGGGAACGTGTGGGGATTGGCGAGCGCCTCCCCCATTCCCATGAAGGCGATGCTGTCAACCTCTTCTTGTCGCGGTCCCCGGAAATAGAGGACCTGGTCGCAGATCTCGTCGGCGGTGAGGTTGCGGAGGAGTCCCACGGCTCCGGTCGCGCAGAACGTACATCCAAGCCCGCAACCGACCTGGGTCGAGATGCAGAGCGAGGTCCAACCGGTGCGGTAGCGCGCGAAGACGGTTTCGATGCGGGCACCCTGGCGACTTTCGAACAGGACCTTCTCGACCTGTTCGCCGTGCTCGCTGGCGATCGGCCGTAGCGCCAAAACGGACGGACCGAACTCCTCAAGGAGCGCTTCGCGTAAGGGCTTTGGGAGTTCGCTCAGGTCCGCGAACTCCGTACTCCCGCGCTCGTGAACGGCGCGGAGGATCTGTCTCAGGCGGTACGCGGGATGTCCCGCGGTGGCAAGGAACTCTTGCAGGGCGGCGTACCGAGTCCGGGGCGGCGGATTCGGAAACACGTGAACATACACAAGGGACGGGCTCCCAACGCAGAGGAAGGCGAACGGACAGAAGTCGAGGAGAGCCCAGCTGACAGGAGAGTTGCGCGCGGATCCGGGCGGCGAGCCATCCTCAAGACGAGGAACGCCGGCATCCGGACGTGCGGCGAGACCGGTCAACGAGGCCGGTCGGGTAATCACATGCCGGCCATTGTGGTGTCACCGCCGCCGGCAGGTCAACCGCATTTTGTCCGTGGGACGTGAACGCAACCAACGTCAGGCCGGTGGAGCGGGCAGCGACGGCGTTCCGTGCCATGACCGCCACAGCGCCGCGTACGCGCCATCGGCGGCGAGGAGCTCATGGTGGCTGCCGAGTTCGGTGATCCGGCCGCCTTCGACGACCGCGATGCGGTCGGCATCGTGGGCGGTGTGGAGGCGATGCGCGATGCCGATGACGGTACGCCCGTGAAGCACCGCCGCCATCGAGCGTTCGGCCTGGCGCGCCGTGTCCGGGGCCAGCGCGGCGGTGGCCTCGTCGAGGATCACCGTGTGGGGATCGGCCACCACCACCCGGGCGAGAGCCACCTGCTGGGACTGCGGCGCATCGAGCTGGCGGTGGCCGGGGCCGAGTTGGGTGTCGAGCCCGGCGGGCAGGTCGGCGACCCAGTGCGCGCCGACGGCCGCGAGAGCGCGGAGCAGCGTTTCGTCATCGGCGGCTGGCGCGGCGATCGCCAGGTTGTCCCGCAGGGTGCCGAGGAACACGTGGTGTTCCTGGGTGACGAGCAGCACCCGCTGGCGTAGCTCCTCGGCCGGCAGGTCGGTGATCGGCACGCCTCCGACAGTGATGCGGCCGGTTCGCGGCGCGTCCACCCCCGCGAGCAGCCGCCCGAGGGTCGACTTGCCCGCGCCTGACGGGCCCACGATCGCCAGCCGCTCACCTGGCCGGACCACCAGGTCGACGCTGTTGAGGACGTCGTTCTCACCGGTGTAGGCGTAACGGACGCCGGCGACCTCGATACGGTCGTCGGCCGGCAGCGCACCGCGCCCGCTCGGCGCCGGTGGCAGCTGGCCGACCCCCGTGATCCGGGCGAAGGACGCGCCGCCACGCTGGAGGGGCTCCATCCAGAACAGCACCCGGTCAAGTGGATCCACCAGCTGCCACATGTACAGGCTGGCCGCGATCACCGCACCCAGGCTCACCACATCCTGGCTGTAGAGCGCGCCACCGATGAGCAGCATCAACGCCACGGGCAGGGCGTGCGCGAAGTCGGCGACGGGAAACAGCACGCTGCGGAGAAAGAGCGTGCGGACCCGGGTGGCGTACGCCGTGGCTATCCGCGCCTCACCCGCGTCGATCCTGCGCTCGCCGAGGCGGAGCGCCTCCACAGTCCGGGCACCTTCGACGGTCGCCGCGAGGGTTTCGGCCAGCTCGGAGGTCGCGTGACCTTCGGCGAGGTAGGCGGTCCGGGCGCGCCGGAGGTACCACCGGGCGACAGCCCACAGGGCGGGAGCCGCGAGGAGTCCGCACAACCCCAGCAGAGGGCTGAGCACGAAGCAGGCGCCGAGGATGAACGCCACCTGGACGGCGGCGAGGAACACGTCGGGTCCGGCGTCGCGGAGAGTGCCCCCGACCGTGGCCACGTCGCTCGAGCCGCGGGTCATCAGGTCACCGGTACCCGCGCGTTCGACGACGGGAGTCGGCAGTGCCAGGGTGTGGTCCACGAACTTCTCGCGCATCCGGGCCAGTGCGCGCTCGCCGGCGCGGTGCGCGGCGTACCTCGCGAACCGCGTCAGCAGGAGTTGGGCCACCGCGAAGCCCACGATGGCGAGGGCGAGGACGTCGATGGTGGTGACGCCGCCGCCGGACTGGACTTGGTTCACGATCCGCCCGAGGAGCCAGGGGCCGGCGAGTCCGGCCGCCGCGGCGAGGCAGGTCAGGATGAGTACGCCGGTGAGAGCGCGGGTGTCGGCCCGGACCAGCGTCCACGTGGCGCGGCGGACCGCCTTCGGGTCGGCGACGGGGAGGCGCCCGGGGTCGTCCACGACCGATCCGCTCATCGAGCATCCGTTCCCGCTGGCAGCGCCCGCGTCGCGGGTGCTGGTTCGTCGTCTTCGTCCGCGTCACCGCGGAGGACGAGCGCCCGATATCCGGCCTGCGTACCCACCAACTCCGCGTGCGTACCCGTCCCGACCACCTGACCGTCCTCCACGTAGACCACCTGATCGGCCTGGTCCAGCAGCAATGGCGAGGTGCTGACCACCACGGTCGTACGCCCCTCCCGGGCGGCGTGGACCCGGCCGGCGATGAGCGCCTCGGTGTGGGCGTCGACCGCCGAGGTCGGCTCTACCAGGAGGAGAATGTCGGGGTCCGCGAGCAGGGCACGGGCGAGACGCAGGCGTTGGCGCTGCCCACCGGAGAGGTTGCGGGCCTGCGAGTCGATGCGGGCGGCCAGCCCGTCGGACAGGCCGGCCACGACGTCGTCGGCTGCCGCAGTGTGGAGGGCCGCGGCGATCGCGGCGTCATGGTGGTCTTCGTACGTCGCGATCGCCTCCCGGAGCGGGCCGGCGAAGAGGTGGGCGTCGTTGTCGGCGACCAGGATGCGCCGGCGTACCTCCGCCAGCGGCATCGCGCGGAGCGGCACCTCGCCCCAGCTGGCGTCGGAGTCGGCATAGCGGCCGAGCCGGTCCACGATCGCGGCCGCCTCGGCAGGTCGCCCCGCGGCGATCGCGGTCATCCGCCCGGCCGGCACCACCAGGCCGGAGGCGGGATCGCGCAGATCGGCCGGAGTGTCCGGACCCGGCACGCCGCCGCTGTCGCCGGCGTCCCCCACGTCCGGACGGAGGTTGAGGATGCGCACCACCCGGCGGGCCGCGACCAGCCCGCGACTCAGATCGCCGGCGCCCTCGATGATGGCCGACACCGGGATCACGAGGACCGCGACGTAGCCGTACACGGCGACCAGATCGCCGACCGTGATGGCCCCCTCCGCGGCCAGCCGCGCGGCGAGCCAGGTCACCGCGGCGAGGAACAGCGCGGGCAGCCCGATCCCCAACGCCTGGATCCAGCTGTTGACCGATCCGACGTGGTAGCCGACGAACCGCACTGACCGCGAAGCGTTCCGGTAGCGCTCGGCGAACATCTCCTTGCCGCCGACCCCGCAGAGCACCCGCAGTCCGGCCACGATGTCGCCGACCCGAGCCGTGAGGGCGCCCTGCTGCTCGCGGTACTCCGTCTCGGCGTACCCGAGCCGGCGGAACAACGGCCTGAGCAGCACCGCCAGCAGGGGTACGCCAAGGAGCACCACGCCCGCCAGCAGCGGCGAAACGGGCACCAGCAGGGCCGCCACCACGGCGTACGCGACGAGGCCTCCCACACCCGGTCCGGTCATCGTGAGGGTCTGGCTGATCCGCAGGATGTCGGATGCGGTGACGCTTACGACCTCACCGGCCGACACCGTGCGCGGGAGTGCCGCACCCAGGCGTACCGCCTGGCGGAGGACCGCTCGGACCGTGCGGTACGACGCGTCCAGCCGGACGAACGTCATCGTGCGGTGCCGGAGGAGTCCGAGGATGGCGTTGAGCAGGCCAACGGCGAGGATCGCCAGCGTCCAGATGGTGAGTGCCGGCAGATCCTGGGCCCGTAGACCGTCGTCGATGGCGCGGGCGAGGAGGTACGGCGGGACCGTCAGCCCGACCTGCCACAGGGTGCCCCACAGCGCGCCGAGCAGCACCCGCCGAGGCTGGCTCGTGACCAGCCACCACAGATAGCGGGCCGGTCCACGGGCGTCAGGGGTGTCGGGGGCGTCGGGGGCGTCGGGCAAACCGTGGACCCGCCTTCCGGGATGCGGGGTGTGCGCCTGGCCGTTGAAGTTTAGAGGTCGCGCGGATGGGGACGTCGCGGCCTGCGGGGCCCTGGCATTCCCGCGGGCGGGCGTTAGGAGGCGGAGTCCAGTCGCAAGACGTCGGTCCGTGAGACAAAGCCGACCATCGCCAGGCTGCTGGTGGGTTCACCAGGCTGAGAAGATTTTGGGGAGACCCCCTTGAGTTTTCACCATCTTGCTGAGGTGCTGGAGGTGAGGCCAGTTCGGGTTCTCTTTGCGCCACGCGGTCACCATGCATGGCGAATTGCGCGTGCTTCGCGGGGAAATGCCGCGTGAGGTGGCGCTGTCTCGAATGGTGTACACCCGGTTGTATCAGATAGTGAGAATCCAGGTCTTCAACTCAAGCCTCCCGCATTTTGTACACCCTTTGATGGACCTCGCGCGCCAAGTTCCCACCTCGCTAGGCAAATTCGCTTTGCCTGGTAGGGAAATGCCCTTCCTCGCACCACAGAAGGCGTACGCAATGTGAGACAACGCCCGCCTGGTCTTGAGCCTTATTCAAAACCCCCGGCGTCGGACAGGTCGCGGCATCGTGAAGGTAGCGGGAGCCGACTTGGCGGAGATGTCTCGGCTTCTATGCCGACACTCCTCCGCCAAGTCATCGCAACCTTGGTGGGCGGGCCCTACTCCCGTGCCCAGATCCAGCAGCCTGTCCGACGCCGCCTCGACAAGAGCGTGAAGACTTTGGGGTGTAAGAACCCCAAAGTCTTCACAATCTCAGATGGCCTCCGCCCGTCTCGAATGGCGTACACCTCACCCATCCGGCGGCTGAGACATCGAGCCATGGCTGCCCCGCTTGGCAAAGTTGATCAACGGTCCACAGGTCGGGAACTCCCCGCGTGGGTGCCGGAATTCGGGACCGTTGATCAACTTCGGCGGCACGGCGGTTTTGAATAGGCCTGCTTAAATCGTGGGCAGGCCTGAAGGTGTCGCGGTGCGAAACCTTGATTTTGGGCCTCCACATTGTCGCCACCTGGTCGCCGGGTCCCACGTCGACCGCCGATCTCACGTTGTGTACACCCTGGCGGGTACATGCCTGGCCGGTATCCGCTTTGCGCAGCGTCCACGAATTTCGAGGCATCCTCATTGGCGGCCGGGGGCTTTTCACTCAGGCAGTTCCGCGGAGCCGGGCAGCGCGACGCCCCATCCGCGGTTGGCTGGATGGGGCGTCGGTGTCGGAGCCGCCCGTGGAGTTCGAAGGTCGGGCTCAGCTGGTGGGTTCGAGAATCACCACGGCGATGGAGCGTTCGGTCCGGGTCTGGTAGTTGTCGTAGTCCGGCCAGATCTGCGCCATGGTCGCCCACAGGCGCGGCTTCTCCTCAGGCCCGGCGTCACGTGCCCGGACCTTGAAGACGTCGCCTCCCACCTGGACCTCCGCCTCAGGGTCGGCCTCGAGGTTCAGGTACCACAGCGGCGGGGTGTCTGAGCCGCCGTTGGACGGGACGATCAGGTACGCGTCACCGTCGCGCCCGTAGATGAGTGGCGTACGCCGGCGCTGGCCGCTCCGCCGGCCAACCGTCGTGAGCAGGAGAGTGGGCGTGTCGTTGACCCAGATGTGGCCTTCCTGACCGCCGGACTCGAGGTACTGCTTGGTGTGCTCGGCCACCCAGGCCGTCGGACTGTCGGTCGGAGCCGCCGACTGGTTGTCGTGCGAAGCCATTGCCATGACCTTCCTTCGCGCCGGTAAACGCGCGTCCTCAGAGGTTCTGCTGCGATGTCGGGTCGTTGCTGTCGAACGACAACAGCGGCTGGCGCGGGATTCATCCCACCGTGCTTGGAGGCAACACGCTGTCGACTGACCCGGAACGGGAGCGGGGTCAGGCGGTCTCGTGTTCGGTCGGGAGCTGCCGGTCGATCGGCGGGACGTTCTGCTGATCGCGCTTGCGGAGCTGTGCCCAGCGCCCGCGCGGTCCGCGGTCGCGGCCGGCCACGTCGGTCGCGGCCACCTCGGTGCCGGAGTTCTTGGCGGCGCGTACCGCGGCGAAAGAGATCGGCAGGATCTCGCCGTCTCCGAGTGGGACGTCGAGATCCTCGTCATCGGGCCAGTAGCCGAGTGCCGCGGCGAGGGAGGGCAGCAAGGCCACGGCCGCGCTGGCGTATCCCGTCGCCGACGGGTGGAAGCGGTCGGGTCCGAAGAGCTCCCGCGGTGCGGCGGCGAACTCCGGGCCGAGCAGCGATCCCAGCGAGACGGTACGCGCACCAGCCTCGACCGCCGCGATCGTCTGGGCCGCGGCGAGGCGCTGGCTCCAGGTGCGGGCAAGCTGGCGGAGCGGGAACGCGAGCGGCTCGACCGTACCCAGATCCGGGCAGGTCCCGACGACGACCTGGCAGTCGGCGTCGCGGAGGCGGCGTACACCCTGGACGAGCAGGCGGACCGACTCGGACGGCAGGGTGCGGTGGGTGACGTCGTTGGCGCCGATGATGATGAGCGCGAGGTCGGGCTCGACGGCGAGCGCCCGGTCGACCTGGCCGTCGAGGTGCTGGGTCTCGGCGCCGGACACAGCCACCACGGTCAGCCGCACCGATCGCCCAGACAGCGCCGCCAGGCCGGTCGCCAGCATGGCGCCGGGAGTCTCGTCGGCGGTCGCGACTCCGAGGCCGCACGCGGTCGAGTCGCCGAGTACGACGAACTCGATCGGATTGCCCGGCCCTTCCCCGTAGATCCCGTCCGCGTGGGGCGGATCGTTCACGGGTTCACCGATGGCGCGTTTTGCCAGAACTGCCTCAGCCATGAGGATGGCAACCAATGTGCCGCCCAACAGCCCGGCGCCGCCGCCTCCGAAGGCTGCGGCGGCCGCCAGTTTGCGTGCGGCTCTAGCCTTGCCCACCAGGACCTCCTTCGATGCCCCTATTCACCAGGTCGGAGATCAGGCGAACCCGGTTACCCGGGGGACCTCCGTTCCATCCTCAATGGGGGTCAACGCGCCAGGACAGCGGCAGGATTCCATCGTTCGCGGACTCGTCTGGGTTGGTGCACCGCCGACACGGGCGATCTCAGGCGCAGGCGTCCGGGCTGCGACGGGCTGGTAGGACCTAGAGTGCATGCGTGGAGTATCACGAGTCGTTGCTGTCCTTGGTGGGCAACACCCCGTTGGTCCGTTTGGCCCGAACCGCCGAAGGTGTCCAGGGTCTGGTGCTCGCGAAGGTCGAGTACTTCAACCCCGGCGGCAGCGTCAAGGACCGCATCGCGCTGCGCATGGTCGAGGCGGCCGAGCGCGAGGGGGCCCTGCGGCCGGGCGGCACCATCGTGGAGCCGACGAGCGGCAACACCGGTGTGGGCCTGGCGATCGTCGCGCAGTCCAAGGGGTACCACTGCGTCTTCGTGTGCCCCGACAAGGTGAGTGAGGACAAGCGCAACGTCCTCAAGGCGTACGGCGCGGAGGTGGTGGTCTGCCCCACCGCCGTACCCCCTGAGCATCCTGACTCCTATTACTCCGTTTCCGACCGGTTGGTGAAGGAGATCCAGGGGGCCTGGAAGCCCGACCAGTACTCCAACGTCAACAACCCCTTGTCGCACTACGAGCAGACCGGGCCCGAGATCTGGGCACAGACCGAGGGGCGCATCACCCACTTCGTGGCGGGCATCGGCACCGGAGGCACGATCAGCGGGACGGGCCGCTACCTCAAGGAGGTCTCCGGCGGCCGGGTCCAGATCATCGGCGCGGACCCGGAGGGATCGGTCTACTCCGGCGGCACCGGGCGCCCCTACCTCGTCGAAGGCGTGGGCGAGGACTTCTGGCCGACGACGTACGACACTGACGTCTGCGACCGGGTGGTCGCGGTGTCAGACCACGAGTCGTTCGCGATGACCCGCCGGCTGGCGCGCGAGGAGGCGCTGCTGGTTGGGGGTTCGTCGGGGATGGCGGTGGTCGCGGCGGTGCGGGTCGCGCGCGAGGCTGGTCCTGACGCGGTCGTGGTCGTCCTCCTGCCCGACGGTGGCCGCGGCTACCTCTCGAAGGTCTTCGACGACGACTGGCTCACCCACTACGGCTTCCTTCGTTCGGAAAGCAGCGAGACCGTCGGCGAGATCCTGCGTCGCAAGACCGGCGCCATCCCGTCTCTGGTTCACACCCACCCCAACGAGACGATCGCCGAGGCGATCGACATCCTGCGGGAGTACGCCGTCTCGCAGATGCCGGTCGTACGCGCCGAACCCCCGGTGATGGCGGCGGAAGTGGCCGGGTCAGTCCATGAGCGGACCCTGCTGGAGGCGTTGTTCTCCGGGCGGGCGCGGCTCGCCGATCGGGTGGAGCAGCACATGTCGCCGCCGTTGCCCTCGCTGGGCGCCGGCGAACCCGTCGCGGCCGCGGTCCGGCTCCTCGAGTCCGAGGACGCACTGCTCGTCCTCGATGACGGCAAGCCGGTCGGTGTGTTAACCCGCCAGGACCTGCTGGAGTACCTCGCCGGCAGCGTCTGAACGGTCGGCGCTGCGGTGGCTCTTGGCTCTCGGTCATCCAGGTCGCTGGCTCTTCCCGTCCGCTGTTCCGGGGTGGGTTAGTTGTTCGGGAACGACAACCCTGTCGTAAAGCTCCTCGCTGACCCCTGACCTCCGCGCGGCGGCTTTGAGGGTGAGGTTTTCGTCGAGTGCGAGGTGGGCAATTTTCGCGGCCCGATCGTAGCCGATGACCGGACTCAATGCGGTGACCATCATGATCGAGCGGTCGATATTCGCCGTCAGCTGTTCTTCGTCGACTTCGGCGCCCTCGACGAGGAATTCGCGGAAGTGGTCACACATGTCCGACAGGAGGCGGACCGAGTGCAGCACATTGTTGATGATGACCGGGCGAAACGCATTGAGCTCGAAGTTTCCTTCGGCGCCGGCCATGGTGACGGCCGTGTCATTTCCGATGACCTGGATGCAGACCATCAGCATTGCCTCGGCCTGGGTTGGATTGACTTTGCCCGGCATGATCGAGGAGCCGGGCTCATTGGACGGCAGGGTGAGTTCGTGCAGGCCGGTGCGGGGACCGGAGCCGAGCCACCGCAGGTCGTTGGCGAACTTGAACAACGAGGTGGCGAGGGTACGCAGCGCCGCCGAGGTTCGAACCAACGGGTCGAGCGCGCCCTGGGCGGCGAACTTGTTGGGCGCGCTGACGAACGGGTAGCCGGTCAGCTTGGCGATCTGGGCGGCCACCTCGTCTCCGAACCTGGGCGGTGCGTTCAATCCGGTGCCCACCGCCGTACCCCCGATCGCGAGTTGGTACAACCCGCTGAAAGCGACCTCGAGGAATTCGATGGCGCCGTCGAGTTGCGCGACGTATCCCGACCATTCCTGGCCGACCGTGAGCGGTGTGGCGTCTTCCAGATGGGTGCGGCCGACCTTTACGACATGCGCCCATTCCTCGCTCTTGGCCGCGGCCGCGTCGCGCAGCCGCTTCAGGGACGGAAGCAGTTGGGTGTCGATCGACCGCACCGCCGCGATGTGCATGGCCGTCGGGAACGTGTCGTTGGATGACTGGCCCAGGTTGACGTCGTCGTTCGGGTGCACGGGGTCTTTGCTACCGAGCCGGCCGCCGGCGAGTTGGATCGCCCGGTTGGAGATCACCTCGTTGACGTTCATGTTCGACTGGGTACCCGACCCGGTCTGCCACACGTACAAGGGGAATTCTGAGTCGAGGTTCCCCGCGATCACGTCGTCGGCGACCCGGGTGATCAGGTCGGCCTTCCAGCGTGCGAGCCGGCCCGCGCGGGCATTCACGATCGCCGCTGCCTTCTTGACATAGCCGTACGCGTGGTAGACCGGCTTGGGCATCCGGTCGTCGCCGATGTTGAAGTGGGTCAGCGAGCGCTGGGTTTGAGCGCCCCAGTAATGGTCGGCCGGGACCTCGACCTCGCCGAGGGAGTCGGTTTCGGTACGCGTGCCCGTCGCGTCCAGCCCGATCGGCAGGTCGAGAATCCGCGGGGTCGTTCGTTCGCCCGCCATTCTCAGGCTGCCCTGACGCGGCGGTAGATCGGCTGCCACATCGCGTTGCGAACCTGCCGGTCCGTGTCCACCAGGTGGGTTCTGGCGAGCCCTTCCTTCTCCGCGCGGTCGGCGACAGCGGCGGCAACGGTGGCGGAGACGTCCCGCAGACTGTCCACCTGGGGAAGCAGCGACGCACCGGGCGTGCGTACGTCTACCAGGCTGGCGACGGCCTCGGCGGCAGCCGCGAACATCCCGTCACTGATCAGCCGCGCTCGCGAAACGATGGTCCCCAGCCCGAGTCCGGGATAGAGCAGGGCGTTGTTCGCTTGGCCGATGGCGTAGGTGACACCGTGGTAGGTGATCGGGTGCACTGGGATGCCGGTGGCGACCAGCGCCCGTCCGTCCGTCCAGTGGATGAGGTCGGTGGGCATCGCCTCGATCCGCTCCGTCGGGTTCGACAGCGGGAAGATGATCGGACGGTCGACATGGCTGGCCAGCTCGCGGACGATCTCTTCGGTGAACGCGCCGTGCACGGTGGACGTACCCACCAGCATCGTCGGCTTGACCTGGGCGATCACCTCGCGGAGCCCGATCCCGCCTGGCCCGCCGCGCCAGCCGCTGACCTCAGAGGCCGGTCGCGCGTACGGCACCTGGAAGTCGCGCAGGTCGGACATGGCGTCGGTGAGCAGGCCCGGCCGGTCGACCGCCCACACCTGGCGGGTTGCGGCCTCCCGGTCAGCGCCGTCGCGGACCATCGCGTCCCGTAGCTGGTCCGCGATCCCGATGCCCGCCGTGCCGGCGCCGAAGATGACGATCCGCTGCTCATGCAACGGCGTTCCGGAGACCCGGGTGGCGCTCAGTGCGGCCGCGAGCACGATCGCTCCGGTGCCCTGCATGTCGTCGTTGAACGTGCAGACCCGGTCGGAGTACCTCTCGAGGATGCGCCGGCCGTTTCCCGGCCCGAAATCCTCCCAGTGCAACACCGCGTTCGGGAACATCGCGGCGGCAGTTGAGACGTAGGTCTCGATGAAGTCGTCGTAGCGTTGGCCGCGCACTCGTGGGTGCCGGTTGCCGAGGTAGCCGGGATCATTGAGGAGTTCGTCGTTGTCGGTGCCGACGTCCAGCGCGACGGGAATGACCCGCGCGGGATCGACTCCCGCCGCCGCGGTGTAGACGGCCAGTTTGCCGACCGCGATGTCGATGCCGCCGCCGACACCCCAGTCGCCGATGCCGAGAATCTCCTCGGCATCGGAGGCGACAATCAGGTCGACGTCGTCCGCGCCCAACCCGAAATTCTCGAACGCCTGCCTGACACGGTCCGCTTCATCGATCGAAAGGAAGACACCCCGCGGCCGGCGGTACTGATGGCTGTACCGCCTGATGGCTTCACCGACGGTCGGGTCGTACACGATCGGGAGCATTTCCCGAAGATGGTCACCCAGCAGGCGATAAAACAACACCTCATTACGGTCGTGAAGGGCCGTAAGGTAAACATTCTTGAGCAGGTCGGTCGGCTGCGCTCGGTATTGCGCATAGGTCCTCTGCTTCTGCTCCTCGATCGTCAGCACCGCGGGCGGCAACAGCCCGTCGAGTCGCAGCTCCGTGCGTTCTTCCTGAGTGAAGGCCGTTCCCTTGTTGAGCAGGGGAGTACGCAGAACGTCCAGGCCTCGGGCCGACGTGACGTAATCGCCTTCCGGTGTTTCGCGAAAACCCCGCTCTTCACCGATCGGCTGCTTACCGGTGCTTTCGCCGGACATGATGACCTCCTCGCAAACGCAACGAGAGCTCTGGAGAACTTCCACGACGAGCCGCCCTGACGCCTCCTTACTAGCTTCCGCGCCGTACGAAGGGAGAGGGAGAAGCGCAGGTGCGGAACGGGTCGAAGGTCCCAACGCATCGAGTTCCCTTGCTTCGCGCGTGATCACCGGTCAGCATCGCGATCCGACTCGAGCCAGACAGCTGCCCACGACGTCTCGGGTGGTCGGGGTGGATCTCTCTTGCTCCTGGCCTGTCAGGTTCGGAGTCTGTTGTTGCGGATGGGGTTGCGTTGGTGGTCGATCCATTCGGGTGGGATGAATTCGGGTACGCCGTCGGCCGCTATCCGTATCTGCCAGGTTCCTTGGTGGATGAGCCTGTGGTGGTAGCCGCACAGCAGCGCCCCGTTGGCCAACGTCGTCGGTCCGCCGTTCAGCCACGACTGGACATGATGGCCGTGGCACCAGGCGGGTGGCCGATCACAGCCAGGGAACGCGCAGCCTCGGTCTCGTAGTTCGAGGAGTTTGCGGAGGCGTCCGGTGAAGAATCGGGTGCCGTCGGAGAGGGCGACTTCGCCGTCGCGGTTGCCGAACCAGCTGACTTTGGCGTCGCAGGCCCATTCCTGGACGGTGCGAGCGGAGACGTAGGTGCCGGTGCGGAGCAGTCGGCCGAGTCCGGTGCCGTTGACCAGATCCTCATCTGTGATCGTCACGACGATGTGCGGTTTCTCCCCACCCTGGGTGGGGGACTCCCCGGAGTCGAGGTAGCGGCGGACGAGCTCGTCCAACGCGTCGCCTCTGCGTTGCGCGGCGCTTCGGGGGTCCAGCCCGTCGGCGGTGGTGGGGAGGGGTTTGGAGAGGGGCTCGATGGCGGTGCGGAATCGGTCGGCCGCGATCGGGTCGAGCTTCCCGCGGATGTGGGTGCCGGAGCCGTCCGGGGCGTCGTACAGCGACAGTTCGCACCGCCGGGCGGCCTTGGCTTCTTCTTCGGCGAGTTTCTTCGCAAGCACTTTGTCGGCCAGGTCCGGGTCCTCGGCGTTCAAGACGGCTTTGCCCAGACCGGCAAGGTCTTTGGGGTCGAACACGCGAGCGTGTTCGACGAGCACCTGTTCGGCTTCGGCCCTGGTCTCCTGTCCGGCTTCCTTCGGTAGATCGCGGATCGCTTTCGCGATCACCCTCGCGTGGTCGGCGCTGATCTCACCGGCGTTCAACGCAAGCTGAACCAACGGCAACGCTGTGTCGAGATCGTTGGCCAGGCGCACCGCCGCCCGGGCGTGTTCGGGGCGCATCCGCAGCAGGGACGACAACAAGGCGGCTGTACTGGTCGCACCGACCGTTCGGCCCAGGTCCTGCCGGTCGACCTCGCGGATCACCTGGAGCTGGACCGCATCGATCTGTGCCGAGAGAGCTTCCAGGCTCATGAGCAGGTCGATGAGTTCGTCACCGGGAACCGACCACAAGAGCGCACCGGACTCCTCAGCGAACCGGGCACGCGCCCGCTCCACCAACACCGAGAACCGGTGCCGTCCCGTGTCCGCCGAGGTCGAATCCATACCCGAACACTAGTGGCGACCACCGACAACCCCGGCCCCGAAAGCCCAACAAAACAAGGGCATCCGGCGGCCGGCAGGGCCATCGTTTTGGGTCAGGGGTCCCCTTGGCCAATAGAGCCGTACAAGGGTGCCCCCGACCCAAAACGGCAAGCATTACGGGGTCCCGGACCTACCGCAGGGCCTGCTCTCAGACCCCGCGTTCCATGATCATGAAGCCAGAAAGGGCTATACGTCCCGAAACCCTTCATGATCACGATCATGATCACGGAAGGTCGGGGGGGCCGACGGGCGTCGAGTCGTTCGCTACGTACCCGTCCCGGCGTCGAGGACAGCTCTGAGGGCGTTCCAGCGGGCTATCTCGCAGCCGTTCCTCTTGTCGTACGTCGCGGAAACCGGCTGACCCCGCCAGACTCCCTCGATCACGGCCCGCTGCGGCCCGCCCCAGATCTGCGTACAGATCGCGTCCTTGGGTACCGGAGCGAAGGGGTTCCGGGCGGTTTCGATCGCGGTGACCGCGGCGCCGGGGTCGGGGTGAGTGCCGCCGGGTGGGTCGGCGGTGAGCTCCCAGGTCCGGGGCGCGGAGTCCGGGTCCTCCCACACGGTGATCGTGAGATGCGTGCTCGCAGTCGTCATGACCCCATTCAACCCGGCCAGACGGCATTCACGACCACGCCGATCCGGCGGCGTAGCTCGGCGGTTGAGACAGGTGGGTGGGGCCGGATCAGCTGGTCGTAGAGCAGCCCGTCGAGGAAGGCGACGAGGAGGCGGGCGTCGCGTTGCGGTGACGGGCTGCCCGCGGCCCGCAGCAGGTCGTGGGCCCCGGCTATGACCTGGGCGCTCGCGGCGTCGAGCATCTGCTGGAGTTCGGGATGGTGGCGGCCTTCGAGGTAGAGCGTGTACCTGGCCCGCAGGCGTTCGCGTCCAGGACCCAACCAGTGCGCGAAGAGTTTCGTCCAGGTACGGATGAGCGCCCTGGGGTCGGCCGAAGGCGGCGGCGCCGACGCCCCGAGGGTGGCGTAGTCGGCGGCGTCGAGTTCGAGTAGACGGCCCAGAACCCCCTGCAGTAAGGCGGATCGGCTGCGGAAGTAGTAACTCGCCGACCCGGCTGGAAGGTCCGCGCGGGCGTCGACGGAGCGGTGGGTGAGCCCGCGCAGGCCGTCGTCGGCGATGACGGAGATCGCCGCGTCGAGAAGCGTGGTGGCGCGTGGAGTGCGGGTGGGACCAGCGGGGACCGGTCCGCGTCGACGGGACTCGGCGGCGCCGGGGCCGGGTGCGGGCGAGCTGCGGGTCACAACTGACAAGGCTACCTTTCGCGCCCTCTACAACTGTAGAGTGCTCTACATCTGTAAAGGGCTCTACACCTGTAGAGGAACGGAAGTGGACTGCCATGCCCAAGCAGCGGAGAGCGGTCGTCGTCGGTGCGGGGATCGGAGGGCTCGCGGCGGCGGGCGCCCTCGTCAAGGATGGTTGGTCGGTCGAGCTTCTCGAAAGCGGCCACCACGTGCGTGGCACGGGCGCCGGTCTGGGGCTCTGGCCGAACGCCGTTCGTGCGATGGACGCGCTCGACCCGGCGATCGGAGCCTTGGGTCGAGGACACCCATGGACACAGGAGTCGCAGCAGGGCGCGCCTGACGCAGTGCAGGCCGGGTCCGGGCCGGCGTTCATGCTGGCGCAGGGTGGGCTGCGTACGCCCGACGGTCGCTGGCTCACCCGCATCGATGCCACCCTCTTGGAGGAGCAGTCCAGCGGCGCACCCATCATCGTCACCCGGACCACGCTCCACGCCGCGCTGGCGAGCCTGGTGCCAGCGCAGTCCGTACGCCTCGGGCGGACGGCGACCAGGGTCGACCTGGTCGGCCGCGAGGCGGTAGTGCACGCCATCGGCCCCGACGGTCAGGAAGGGAACGAGGAGTACGCCGCTGACCTGGTGGTTGCGGCCGACGGCATCGGCAGCCGGCTCCGTGCCACCGTCGACCCGCGCCCGAGCATCCGATCGGCCGGGTACGTCACCTGGCGGGGGATCGTTCCGCCGGAGAAGTCGCCCGCGCTGGAGGTGGGCAGCGAGACGTGGGGCCGTGGCCAGCGGTTCGGATGTACGCCGCTCTCGAGTGGCGGCACGTATTGGTACGCCACCCTCTCCCACGCCGATCCGCGGGCCTGGAGCGAGGACGCCGAGCCAGGCGCCGGGCCAGACGCCGAGCACCAGCGTGACCGGCTCGCCGGGTTGTTCGCCGGCTGGCACGACCCCGTGCCGGCGCTGATCGCGGCGACCCCACCCGACCAGGTGCTCCGTAATGACGTGGTGTTTCTCTGGCCGTTGCCGCGTACGTTCGTCGAGGGCCGGCTCGCCCTGCTCGGGGACGCGGCACACGCGATGACGCCGGATCTCGGGCAGGGCGCCTGTCAGGCGCTCGAGGACGCGGTCGAGTTGGCCACCTCCGTCCGGTCCGCCGAGCCCGCGGGCGTACCAGCGGCCCTGCCCACCTACGACCGGCTGCGCCACGCGCGTGCGACCGGGTTGGCGAGGCAGGCGCGCCGGCTGGGGCAGTTCTCCCAGTTGCGGCACCCGTGGGCGGTGGCGGTGCGCGACAAGCTCATCTCGCTCGTGCCCGCGAGTTCCGCCGCGAAGGGATTCGCCGCCGCGACGGCATGGCGACCCTCGGAATCATGAAGCCTGCATCAAAGCTGAGCCCCGCATTAAGCCGAACCGCCGCAACTACCTGAACCCCGCCACCAAGCGGGCGGATCCGCACAACCAGGATTCTCACCGGTGCGACAGCCGGATGTGCGAGCTCTTTTACGCCGGTCCTGTGTCATCGGTCACGGAGGTGAAACAGCCGATTTCTAGCCTCCCGACCAGGGCTATGGCTGAAGGAGCCCACGGGCCGGGAGGACACCGTGACGAGCGTTGATACTACCTCTGCACCACCGTCGGCAGGAAAGACCAAGGGTCGATGGATCGACGACTGGAATCCTGAGGACGAGACGTTCTGGAACACCACCGGTCGCAGAGTCGCGACCCGTAACCTCATCTTCTCCATCTTCGCCGAACACCTCGGCTTCTCGGTGTGGCTGCTGTGGAGCGTCGTGGTGGTGAGCCTGCCGGCCGCCGGCTTCGAGTTCTCGGTCGACCAGCTGTTCTGGCTGGTGGCCGTACCGAACCTGGTGGGCTCGACCCTCCGGCTGCCGTACACCTTCGCGGTGCCACGCTTCGGCGGTCGTAACTGGACGGTCGTCAGCGCCCTGCTGCTGGCCATCCCGACGACGCTGCTCGCGATCGCGGTCAGCAACCCGAGCACGCCGTTCTGGGTGTTCCTCCTCGTCGCCGCGGCGGCGGGGTTCGGCGGCGGCAACTTCGCGTCGTCGATGACCAACATCTCGTTCTTCTTCCCCGAGCGCAGCAAGGGACTCGGGCTCGGTCTGAACGCCGCGGGCGGCAACCTCGGCACGAGCGTGGTGCAGTTCGGCGTTCCGATGGCGATCGCGGTGGGTGGCGGGCTCAGCCTCGCGAACGCCGGACTGATGTGGCTGCCGCTGATCGCGGCCGCGGCCATCTGCGCCTGGTTGTTCATGGACAACCTGACGGTCTCCAAGGCACCCATCAAGGGTCAGCTGGGCGCGGCGAAGCGGTCGCACACCTGGGTGATGTCGTTCCTGTACATCGGTACGTTCGGGTCATTCGTCGGCTACACGGCGGCCTACCCGCTGCTGGCCAAGACGGTGTTCCCCGACTCCTCGGCGACGAAGTACGCCTTCCTCGGAGCGATGCTCGGCTCGCTGATCCGTCCGGTGGGCGGCTGGCTCGCCGACCGGGTCGGCGGCGCCAAGGTGACGCTCTGGGTGTTCGTCGTGATGGTGGCCGGGATGATGACGATGCTGGTCGCGGTCACCTCGCAGTCGCTGGCGTTGTTCATGGCGGCGTTCGCGGTGCTGTTCGGCGCGAGCGGTGTGGGCAACGGGTCGACGTACCGCATGATCCCCGCGATCTTCCGTACGCAGGGGGAGCGCGAGGAGCGGGCCGGCGTCAAGAACGCCCTGGCGATCAGCCTCACCGAAGCGGGCGCAGCGATCGGCATCATCTCCGCGATCGGCGCCTTCGGCGGGTTCCTCATCCCGCGGGCGTACGGCAGCTCCCTCGCCGCCACCGGATCGGTTGCCACCGCGGTCATCGCGTACGCCGTGTTCTACGCGGTGTGTGTGGCTGTGACCTGGTGGTTCTATCTGCGCCGCCAGCTGCTGGTGGCTCGGATGCCGAGCATGGCCAACGCCACGATCTAGGGCGGGTTTCCCGGATCCAGAAACTCGGCTGGCCCCGACCGCGACTTCGCCTCCCTCCACGGCGCCGCCCGACGGACCCCCGTCGGACGGCGCCGGACGGCTGCGACGGGCCGCTACCCGCAGCACGTATCGGGTCACGAAGTGAGAGGTCGTTAGCAGTTCGGAAACGAAGGAGAAGCAGGAGTGAAACGGCTGGACAGCACGCTCGACGACATGTCCGGGGTGGAGACGCACTGCCCGTACTGCGCCTTGCAGTGCGGAATGCGGCTGCGCCTCCAGCCAGGACCAGCTGAGCCAGCTCGGGTCGAAGTGACGCCCCGAGCCAGTGGTGGCAACCGGGGAGGCCTGTGCCAGAAAGGCTGGACCTCAGCGGACCTCCTGACCTCTGGTGAGCGCCTCACGACCCCCCTGATCCGTTGGTCCCGCGACGACGAACTCGAACCCGCGTCCTGGGACGAGGCACTCTCCTTCGTCGCCACGAGGATCCGGCGGCTCCAGGCCGAGTCCGGGGCGGATGCCGTCGGGATCCTCGGCGGCGGCGGACTCACCAACGAGAAGGCGTACGCACTGGGGAAGTTCGCCCGGGTGGTCCTGCGTACCCGCACCATCGACTACAACGGGCGGTTCTGTATGTCGTCGGCCGCGGCCGGCGGGATCAGGGCGTTCGGCCTCGACCGGGGTCTGCCGTTCCCGGCGAGCGACATCGCCGAGGCCGACGCGGTGCTCCTCATCGGCAGCAACGTGGCCGAAACAATGCCGCCGTTCCTGCAGTACCTCACCGCCCAGAAGGCGGGCGGCGCGCTGATCGTCGTCGACCCGCGGGCCACCGCCACCGCCCGGCAGGCGAGCCTCCACCTCCAGATCACTCCCGGCACGGACCTCGCGCTCGCCCTGGGATTGCTGCACATCGCGATCGTGGAGGGGTACGTCGACCGCGACTACGTCGCCGAACGCACCACCGGGTTCGACGGCGTACGCCCCTTCGTGATGGCGTACTGGCCCGAACGCGTCGAACGGCTCACCGGCGTGCCCGTCAGCCAGCAACGTGCGGCGGTGCGGTTGCTCGCCGAGGCGGACCGGGCGATGGTGCTCACCGCCCGCGGTGCCGAGCAGCACGCGAAGGGCGTCGACACCGTGAGCGCGTTCATCAACCTGGCGCTGGCGCTCGGTCTGCCCGGCACGCCCGGCGCGGGCTACGGCTGCCTGACCGGGCAGGGCAACGGTCAGGGTGGGCGCGAGCACGGACAGAAGGCCGACCAGCTCCCGGGATACCGCAAGATCGACGATCCGGCCGCCCGGGCGCACGTGGCCGCGGTGTGGGGCGTGGATCCCGACACCATCCCGGGCCCGGGGCCGAGTGCGTACGAACTCCTCGATTCGCTTGGCCGCGACGGTGGTACGCGTGGGCTCCTGGTCTTCGGGACCAACCCCGTCGTCTCCGCACCAGCCGCCGCGCACGTCGAGCAGCGCCTGCGCGACCTCGACCTGCTCGTCGTGGCCGACCTCGTGCGGTCGGAGACCGCCGAACTCGCCGACGTGGTGTTCCCCACCGCGCAGTGGGCGGAGGAGGACGGCACCATGACCAACCTCGAAGGGCGGGTGATCCGCCGCCAGCGGCTCAGCCCGCCACCAGGTGAGGTGCGGACCGATCTGGAGATCCTTGCCGGTCTCGCCGAGCGACTCGGGCGCGGCACCCTGATCGACGCCGACCCGGAGACCACCTTCAACGAGCTACGGCGGGCCAGTGCCGGCGGGATCGCCGACTACGCCGGCATCAGCTACGCCCGCATCGAGGCGGAGGACGGGATCTTCTGGCCCTGCCCGACCCCTGACCATCCGGGCACTCCGCGGATGTTCCTCGACCGCTTCGCCACGCCTGACGGGAAGGCGAGGTTCGTCCCCGTCGACTACCGCCCCGCGGTGGAGGACATCGACGCGGCGTACCCCGTCTACCTGACCACCGGCCGGGTGCTCGCGCAGTACCAGAGCGGCGCGCAGACCCGGCGGGTCGCGGCGCTCCGCAAGGCGGCTCCCAACCCGTTCGTCGAGCTGCACCCCGACCTGGCCGAGCGGCACGGCATCGCCGACGGTGACGACGTACGCGTGACGAGCCGGCGGGGTTCGGCGACCGCGCCGGCCCGGGTGACCGACACGATCCGGGTGGACACGGTGTTCATGCCGTTCCACTGGGCGGGCGCCGGGCGCGCCAACAGCCTCACCAATCCGGCGTTGGATCCGACGTCGCGGATGCCGGAGTTCAAGGTCTGCGCGGTCCGGCTGGAGAAGGCCGCGGTGCCCGGAGCCGAGACCGAGGTGGGGGCCGCATGACTGCTGCTGTTGTTGTGGTCGGGAACGGCATGGCGGGGGCGCGGTTCGCCGCGGAGCTGCGGGCTCGCGAGCCCCGCCGGCCGATCGTGGTGTTCGGCGCCGAGCCGGGGCGCGCGTACAACCGGATCCTCCTGTCGGACCTGCTCGCCGGGAAGATCGCCGAGGACGATCTCGCGCTGGCCGAGCCACCTGGCGCCCTGGATCTGCGTACCGACGTGGAGGTCGTGTCGATCGATCCGGTGAGCCGGACGGTCGAGGCCAGCGACGGGAGCCGGACGCGGTACGACGCGCTCGTCCTCGCCAACGGAAGCCGGGGCGTCGTACCCCCGATCGACGGTCTGTGGCAGGACGAGGAGACGCTGCTCGACGGGGCCGCGACCTTCAGGACGCTGGCTGACTGCCGGCAGATCCTCGCCCACGCCCGCGACGCCCGCGAGGTGGTCGTCCTGGGTGGCGGCCTGCTGGGCCTGGAGGCCGCACGTGGCCTGGCCACCCGCGGGCTGTCGGTCCAGGTCGTCCACGCCCGTGGGCAGCTGATGGAACGCCAACTCGACGGCGAGGCGAGCCGGATCCTGATCCAGACGCTGGCCGAGTTCGGTGTACGGGTCCGGCTGGACGCGGTGACGACTGCCGTGATCGGCGAAGACCGGGTACGCGGGGTGGTCCTCGAGGACGGCTCGCGGATTCCCGCCGACCTGCTGGTGATCGCCTGCGGGGTCCGGCCGAAGATCGACCTTGCTGTCAAGGCCGGCTTGCAGGTCAACCGCGGCATCGTCGTGGACGACAGCATGCGGACGTCCGATCCGTCGATCTACGCGATCGGGGACTGCGCGGAGCATCGGGGCCGGGTCTACGGCCTGGTCGCGCCCGCGTGGGAACAGGCCCGGGTGGCCGCGGAGGTGATCTGCGGCGGCGGGGCCGCCTATGCCGGCTCGCGCCTGGTCACCCGGCTCAAGGCGTCGGGCGTCGACCTGGCCGCGATGGGTGATCCGCACGTGGACGACGAGTCGGCGGAGGTGGTCGTCTTCGCCGACCCGGCCCGGCGTACGTACCAGAAGGTCGTCATCCGGGACCAGCGTCTGGTGGGCGCGATCCTGCTGGGCGACAACCCGACGGTCGGAACCGTCACCCAACTCTTCGACCGGGACGCCGCCGTGCCGGCCGACCCGCGCTCGTTGTTGTTCGGGCGGGCGGGTGGAACGCCGACCGAATCCGCGGGCGCGCTCGCCGCCGAAAGCACCGTGTGCCGGTGTAACGGCGTCACCGCGGGTGCGATCGTCCGGGCCTGGCTCGGCGGCGCACGAACCGTGACCGAAGTATCCGCAATGACGCGGGCAGGCACCGGTTGCGGAGGTTGCAGGGACACGATCGAAGGCTTCGTGGCGACCCTCGCGACCGACGCTGACCTGGACACAACCTCAAGGCCGGAGGAAGTGGTCGCATGACTCGCTTGTCCGGGGGCACGACCCCGTGGAACGCCCGAAGGAAGCTGGTTGTCATCGGCAACGGCATGGTCGGGCAACGGTTCGTGGAGGCTCTCCGCGCTCGCGACGAAGCGGGTCAGTGGCAGGTCACCGTTCTCGCCGAGGAGCAGCGCCCGGCCTATGACCGGGTGGGGCTTTCGGCGTTCTTCTCCGGCGCCACTCCCGAGGAGCTTTCCCTTGTCCCGGAGGGTTTCTACGACCACGACCCGGCGATCACCCTGCGGCTGGGAGCCCCTGCCGTCTCCATCGACCGGGAGCGCCGCGTCGTCCGCACGGCGACGGAGGAGCATCCGTACGACGCGCTTGTGCTGGCCACGGGGTCGTACGCGTTCGTCCCTCCGGTGCCTGGACACGACCTCCCCGGCACCTTCGTCTACCGCACGATCGACGACCTCGTGGCCCTGCGGGAACACTGCGCCGGCCGGCAGGTCGGTGCCGTCGTCGGCGGCGGTCTGCTTGGCCTGGAAGCCGCGAACGCCCTTTGCCTGTTGGGTTTGCGGACGCATGTGGTGGAGTTCGCGCCGCGGCTGATGGCGGTGCAGTTGGACGAGGCCGGCGGGGCGATGCTGCGCCGGCACGTCGAGGCGCTCGACCTGACCGTCCACACCGACGCCAGGACCGAGCGGATCCAACCCCGTCCCGATGGTTCCGTCGGGTCGATGGCGTTCGCCGACGGCAGCTCCATCGACGTGGACGTGGTGGTGTTCGCGGCCGGGGTCCGCGCGCGGGACGAGCTGGCGCGGGACTGCGGCCTGGAGGTGGGCGAGCGCGGCGGCGTGGTGGTCGACGAGTCCTGCCGTACGTCTGATGAGGCGATCTACGCGATCGGGGAGTGCGCGTGCATCGACGGCCGGGTCTATGGGCTCGTCGCGCCGGGATACTCAATGGCCGAGGTGGTGGCGCAACGTCTCCTTGACAGCCCGGCGGCGTTCACCGGTGCCGACACCTCGACGAAGCTGAAGCTGCTCGGAGTCGACGTGGCAAGCTTCGGCAATCCGAGTGGTGAGCTCGACGTCGTCTACTCCGACCCGGTGCACGGCATCTACGCCAAGCTCGCCCTCACCGACGACGCCCAGACCCTGCTCGGCGGCATCCTCGTCGGTGACGCGTCGGCCTACGCCACGCTGCGGGCCAGTGTCAACGGCCCCTTGCCCGGCAAGCTGGCCGACTTCCTCGGCTCGGGTGAGATCCAGGGCACCCTGCCCGGCACCGCCCAGGTGTGCTCCTGCCATGCGGTCACCAAGGACGACATCCTCACCGCCATTGGTGAGGGCTGCGCCGACGTACCCACGATCAAGACGTGTACGAAGGCGGGTACGGGTTGCGGCTCCTGCGTACCCCTGCTGAAGACCCTGCTCGCCGAGGCGGGAGTCGAACAATCCAAGGCGGTGTGTGAGCACTTCGCCAATTCACGGCAGGAGTTGTTCGACCTCATCCGGGTACGCGAGCTGCGGACCTTCTCCCAGATCGTGACCGAACTCGGCACCGGACGTGGCTGTGACCTGTGCAAGCCGGCGATCGCGTCCATCCTGGCAAGCCTCGGCAACGGCCACGTCCTCGAGGGCGAGCAGGCCACCCTGCAGGACACCAACGACCACTTCCTGGCCAACCTGCAGCGCAACGGCACGTATTCCGTGGTGCCGCGGATTCCGGGCGGGGAGATCACCCCCGAGAAACTGATCGTGATCGGCGAGGTCGCCCGCGACTTCAACCTCTACACCAAGATCACCGGCGGGCAGCGGATCGACCTGTTCGGTGCGCGGGTGGAGCAGCTTCCATTGATCTGGCGCCGGCTGGTCGACGCGGGCTTCGAGTCGGGGCACGCGTACGGCAAGGCCCTGCGGACGGTGAAGTCCTGCGTCGGCACGACCTGGTGTAGGTACGGCGTCCAGGACTCCGTCGGGCTCGCCATCGCCCTGGAGTTGCGTTACCGCGGCCTGCGGTCCCCGCACAAGATCAAGGCGGCGGTGTCGGGATGCGCCCGCGAGTGCGCGGAGGCCCGCAGCAAGGACGTTGGTGTGATCGCCACTGAGAATGGCTGGAACCTCTTCGTCGGCGGCAACGGTGGCTTCCGGCCGCGGCACGCGGATCTGTTCGCCACCGACATCGACACCGACACGTTGCTGCGCTACATCGACCGGTTCCTGATGTTCTACATCCGTACCGCTGACCGGCTCCAGCGGACCGCGGCGTGGATCGAGGGCATGGACGGCGGCCTGGACTACCTGCGTTCGGTGATCGTCGATGACTCGCTCGGAATCTGCGCGGATCTCGACGCCGCCATGGAACGCCACGTGGCCACGTACGCCGACGAATGGCGGGCCACCCTCGAAGACCCCGACAAACTTCGGCGCTTCGTGTCGTTCGTCAACGCGCCGGGCACTCCCGATCCCTCGATCCAGTTCGTCACGAATCGCGGCCAGCAGATCCCCGCTGGCGCGCCGGTTCTCGTTTCCGGGCCGACCCTTTCGACTCGGACGCAACAGGAGGTTGACAGATGACCGCTGTCCTTACCCAGGAATGGGTGACCGTCTGCGGGTACGACGACCTGCTACCCGAACGCGGGGTCGCGGCCCTGATCGGCGAGGTCCAGGTCGCGGTGTTCCGGACCCATGACGGGCAGGTGTATGCCGTCGGCAACCACGACCCGTTCTCCGATGCGTACGTGCTCTCGCGCGGCATCGTCGGTAGCTCGGGTGTGACGCCGACCGTCGCTTCGCCGATGTTCAAGCAGGTCTTCGATCTGCGGACCGGCCAGTGCGTGACCGATCCTGGTGTTTCGGTTCCGACGTACCCGGTCTCGTGCGTGGACGGTGTCGTCCGCGTCGGTGTCGAGGACCGGTCGTGACGGCGCCGAACCCGGTTGAAGGTGTGCGAAGAAGCATGGGACCGCAGACAATCCCGACGGAACTCCGCTCGCTCACCGGCTTCACCGTCGGCGTGACCGCGGCCCGCCGCCGGGAGGAGTTGGTCGCCCTCCTCGAACGCCGCGGCGCCCGGGTCGTGGAGGCGCCGGCGATCCGGATCGTCCCGCTGTCCGACGACCACGCCCTCCAGCAGGCGACCAGGGCGTGCCTCAGCGGGATCGACATCGCCGTCGCGACGACGGGCATCGGGTTCCGCGGCTGGCTGGAGGCGGCGGAGAGCGCGGGCCTGGCTGACCGGCTGCTGTCGACGCTGGCCAGCGCCCGGCTCCTCGCCCGCGGCCCCAAGGCTCAGGGCGCGATCCGGGCCGCCGGGCTCACCGAGGTGTGGGCGCCCGCGTCCGAGTGCTCGAGCGAGGTGCTGGAGTACCTCCTCGCGGCCGGCGTACGCGGGAAGCGGGTGGCGGTCCAGCTCCACGGCGAGCCGTTGCCCGACTTCGTGGCGGCACTGCGGGCCGCGGGCGCGCACGTCATCGAGGTGCCGGTGTATCGCTGGGTGCTTCCTGAGGACATCAGTCCCCTCATCCGCCTGGTCGAGCTGATCAAGCTGAGGTACGTCGACGCGGTGACCTTCACCAGCGCCCCGGCGACGGCGGCGCTGCTCGAGGTCGCGGGTGCCGAGCGGGAGGCGGTGCTGTCGGCGTTCCGGGCGGACGTCCTCGCGGCGTGCGTCGGGCCGATCGCCGCGGGTCCGCTGGAGAGGTACGGCGTCGCCAGCCTGCAGCCCACCCGCGCACGGCTCGGCGGACTCGTCAGGGCGCTGGCGGACCGGCTGCCCGAACACCGGACCCGGATGGTCGAGGTGGCCGGGCACACCCTGGAGATCCGTGGCCACGCGGTGGTTGTCGACGGCGACATGCGGACCCTCGCCCCGGCGCCGATGACCTTGCTGCGCACGCTTGCCGAACGCCCGGGCCGGGTGATCTCGCGGGCCGACCTGTTGCGGTCCCTGCCGCGCAGCGCCGACGGGCACGCCGTCGAGATGGCGATCGCCCGGCTGCGAGCCGGGCTCGGTGACTCGCGGATCATCCGCACGGTCACCAAGCGCGGCTACCGCTTGGCCATCGAGACGGCCGGCGCCGGCTGATCTCGTTCGTACGACGCCCGCGGCGGCGTCGACCCGGTTGCGCCCAGGTCCTACGGCGTCAGGTCATCGCTGGTGTCGAGCGCGGGTACGTCGGGAGGCGCGGCGGCCACGGCTTCGCGGTCAAGCTGGACGTCCTCCAAGATGACCAGGTCGGCGAGCGGGCGGGTGGCGGCGATGAGGTCGGCGTTGCGCTGGTCCGTGCCCAGCGCCCAGGCCCGCGCGGCGTCCGGCGACTTGCCGTACTCCATGTGCCGCCTGATCAGCCGGGCGTGACGGAGGTGCTCCAGCGGATCGACGTACCACACCTCGTCGAGCAGACCACGTACTTCTGCCCACGGACCGGCGTCGACGAGAAGGTAGTTTCCCTCCGTCACGATGAGCGGCACCTCGCGCGGGATCGGGATGGCGCCCGCGATCGCTTCCTCGATCTCCCGCTGGAATGACGGCGCGTACACGACGTCGTCGCCCTGGTCGCGTAGACGCCTGAGGAGGGCGACAAATCCAGCGGCGTCGAAAGTGTCCGCGGCGCCCTTACGGTCCCGCCGGCCGAGACGTTCGAGTTCGACGTTGGCCAGATGGAAGCCGTCCATCGGCACATAGCGGGCGCGGGGTCCGAGCCGGCTGGCGACTGCCGCCGCCAGCGTGGACTTGCCCGCGGCGGGGGCGCCGGTGATGCCGAGGATCCGGCGTTGGGAGTTCTTCACCAGCGCTTCCGCACGTTCCACCAGTTGGTCGAGGTGCATCGGCTGCCTCCCGGTGGAGTGGCGGGTGGATCGTTTCGTCGCAAACGTGTGGGTGCCCCATCGTTCCATCCACGCCGACGCCGGCCGACGCCGCCCGACGCCGCCCGACGCCGCCCGACGCCGCCCGGCGCCGGGCACGGGGGACCCCCAAAGCCACCGCAAGCTGGAATTGACGGTGAGAAAGGGGCGCATGCTGTGCACCCTGCTGGGGTGGGGTGGGCCCGCGGGCGAAGCCCGAGCGGGGCCGGAACCACACTGTGCCGCTTGCCGTTGGGTAGCAGCGGAGTTAACCTCGCGAATTACGGCTGACTACTGGCCGTCGTACTCCCTCGCCTTCGTGCATGGCGGAGTGCTCGGCAGGTGGAGTGCGCAGGGCCGCCCTTGTGCTGGCCTTCGGGGCTGCGTGGTCACCAGAATGTACGCCCGGCCGGGCTGACGATGACATATGGCGTGATGGCCCCAGGAGGATTGTGATGTACGCACGCCCGACGCTCGTCGAGCTCTCCAATATTTGGAAGAGCTTCGGCGCAGTCCGGGCGCTGCGTGGTGTCAGCTTCGACGTGCGACCGGGCGAAACTCATGCCCTGGTAGGCGACAACGGCGCCGGAAAGACGACGTTGATGAAGATCCTCTCCGGTGTCTATCGACCAGATCGCGGCGAAATTACCGTCGCCGGAGAAAAGGTGAGCTTTTCTCGTCCTCGAGATTCGCGGGACCTCGGCATCGAGATGATTTATCAGGATTTCGCACTGGCAGAGAACCTCGATATCCGTTCGAACATCTTCTTGGGGCGCGAGCGTCGTAGGAAGACAATGGGAGGTCTTCTGCGCGTCCTGGACAACCGTTACATGGACACCGAGACGCGGCGGGTCCTCGCCTCTCTCGACGTGGACATCGATCCGGGACTCAAGGTACGCCGGCTGTCCGCCGGGCAGCGCCAGGCAGTGGCCATCGGCCGCGCGTTGGCGTTCGACGCGAAGCTCGTGATCATGGATGAGCCCACCGCGAACCTGGCGATCGGCAAGGTCGAGAAGCTGCTCGAGTTGACCGAGCGCCTGCGTGATCTTGGGATCGCCGTCATCCTCATCAGTCATCGGATGGACGAGGTCTTTTCGGTCGCGGATCGTTTGACCGTGTTGCGCCAGGGCCAGGTGGTCGGGAGGTTCCGCTCAGGCGAGCTTTCGGAGTCGAGGATCAGCAACCTGATCGCCCGTGGTCTGCCGGATCCGATGGTCCGGCGTGGTGACCTATGACACACGCCGCACTGCGTACGTTCCTCGAAGGACGTGACATCGGCCAGGAGGTCGGCCGATCGCGCCGGGTCAAGAATCTCATCGGTGACTATGGCCTGGTCGCGATCTTCGTCGTGTGCTTTGTCGTTCTTTCGGCTACGACCAGCGGATTCCTCACGGTCGACAACCTGATCAACGTGATCGAGCAGTCCTCGATCATAGGATTCCTGGCAATCGGCCTCACCTTCGTCATGCTGACCGGCGGAATCGACCTGTCGGTGGGTGCGGTCGTCGGACTCGCGGGCGTCGTGTCGGCGAGCTTCGCGCAGTCGGCTGGCGCGGGCGGACTCTTACCACTCGCGCTCGGCCTCACGGTCGGTCTGCTGGTCGGGCTCGTCAACTCCGGACTCATCATCCGTGGCGGTGTGCTGCCGTTCCTTGCCACGCTGGCGGTTCTCACCATCGCGCGCGGGCTGGCGCTCATCTACAGCGACGGCGGGCCGACCACCGGTCTTTCGAATCCGTTCCAGGTCCTGGGTGCCGGGATGATCGGTCCGGTGCCCGTTCTTGTGGTGATGTTCGTCGCCGTCGTGCTGGTCGCGGAGTTCGTCCTTCGGCGTACCGCATTCGGTCGGCACGTCTATGCCGTGGGTGGCAACGTCGAGTCCGCGCGTACCGTCGGTGTCTCTGTCAACCGGGTGTTGCTTGGCGTCTACCTGATCTGTGGCCTACTGGCAGGGCTTGCCGGTGTCGTCCTGGCCGCGCGGGTGAACGGCGCGGATCCGATGGCGGGCAACGGCTATGAGCTCGAAGCGATCTCCGCGGTTGTCATCGGCGGGACCAGCTTCTTCGGAGGATCAGGATCCGTGCGCGGAACTGTCCTCGGCGTCATGCTCCTCGGCGTGGTCATGAACGGTTTGAACCTGCTTGACGTCACGTCGTACTACCAGCAGGTGGTGCAGGGGCTGGTGCTCGTCCTCGCCGTCCTGCTCAACCGCTGGAAGTCGGGGTAGGGGGAACGAGCCAGGTTGACGACCTCTTGCCTGAAACGCCGGCGCTCGTGGATCTCGCTCGTCGTGGCGTTTCTCGTGGCCCTGGTCATGGTCGGGAGTTGCACGCTGCCCGCCCATACCGCCCAACCCGGTCCGGCCACCCATGCGAGGGCGAGTTCACGGACGGTGGGCGTCACGATGTTGAGCCTGCAGTATCCGTTCCTGGTACGGCTGGCAGGCGCGATGAACGCCGAGGCGGCTCGCAAGCACGTCAACCTTGTCCTGCTTGATCCGCGCCACGATGTCGCCACCGAACTCGATCAGGTGCAGAACCTCATCACCCGCGGGGTTGACCTGATCACGATGATCCCGGTGGACGAGCAGTCCAGCCAGACCGCGGCCAGGAAGGTCGACGCGGCTGGGATCCCACTGGTCCTGCTCAACACCAGGTTGAGCAGCGGCTTCACCCGCACCGGTGGCCATTACGTCACCTATGTCGGCGCCAACGATGTCACGGCCGGCCGGATCCAGGGCGAATACCTCGCGAAGCAACTCCCTGACGGGGGCAACGTCATCTACCTGGTGGGGCAGTACGGCGGCGCCTCGACCGACCGCCGTAAGGCCGGCTTTGACGCTGTCCTCAAGCGCCATCCGAACATTCACGTGGTGGCCGAGGTGCAGGCGCATGGATCCCGAGCCGAGGGCCGGACGATCACCGAAAATCTGCTACACCGTTATCAGACCGGGCAGATCCAGGCTCTGGTTGCCCAGAACGACGAAATGGCCCTCGGCGCTCTGTCTGCCATCGACGCGGCCAACCGGCGTGGGGAGTTCAAGGTGGTCATGGGGGTTGACGGCTCACCACAGGGACTGGCAGCCGTACGTCGGGGCGACCTGACGGCGACGGTCTTCCAGGATGCCGGCGCGCAGGGGCGGGCGCTGGTGGACACGGTCGCGAAGATACTTGACGGCCAGAAGGTGCCGTCCACGGTTGACATCCCGTTCAGGTTGATCACCCGTCAGAACGTCAACGCCGTCACCTAGAGCCTGAAACAGGCTCTTAGCTGGCGCGCGGCGACGCGGGATAGCGTGCGTGGTCATGACCATCACGCGTTCCATCCTGCTCTTCGTCGTCGCCGCGCTCGCCGAGATCGGCGGCGCCTGGCTGGTGTGGCAGGGCATTCGGGAACACCGAGGTGTGCTGTGGATCGTCGGTGGCGTCCTCGCGCTCGGTGCCTACGGTTTTGTCGCGACTTTCCAACCTGATCCGAGCTTCGGGCGGATTCTCGCGGCATACGGCGGGATCTTCGTCGCCGGTTCCCTGCTGTGGGGCGTCCTCGTGGACGGGTTCCGTCCCGACCGCTGGGATGTGGCTGGCGCGCTGGTCTGCCTCGTGGGGGTCGCGCTGATCATGTACGCGCCGCGAGGCTGAGTGGAGGTCGACGTGGGACCTGGCGACGATGTGGTGGCCCAGGCACGGCACCCGTGCTCGCCGAACCTTGAGTAGACGCCCACTTTTGCGCGGGAACTGGGCATCTACTCAAGGTTTCGCGCCGCGACACCTTCAGGTCCGCCCGCGATGTGAGATGGCGCGGGCCGTGTCTCACATTGTGTACACCTTCTCCGGTACGAGGCGCGGCATATGCCCACCAGGCAAGGCAAATTCGCCTAGTGAGGTGGGGAATTGCCGCGTGAGGTCCGCCAACGGGTGTACACAATGTGAGACAAAAGCCTGGCTTCTCACTATCCGATACAACCGGGTGTACGCCATTCGAGACGCCCGCCACCTCACGCGGCATCCCCCCAGGAAGCACCCTCAGTTTGCCTTGCTTGGCGACGACTCGCGGCAACGAGAGCCCGAACTGGCCCCGCACCCGAAGCACCTCAGCAAGATCGTGAAAACTTAAGGGGGTCATAGCACCCAAAGTCTTCACAATCTGAAATGGCCTGGCCATCACGAGGCTCCCGGAGGGTTCACCAGGCTTCTACCCCCGGCGAACCCACCACCGAGCTGGCTTGGCCGCAAGAAGCCCCGTAGGTAGGACCAAACTGGCCCGCCGCGGTGAGGGGGACATGCCCTTGCCATCAGGGGCGTGGCTCGGTCGGATAGCCCTCCTCGTCGTGGACCGCGAGATCGCCGGTCAGTAGGGCCTCTTCGGGCAGCCGGAGCCGCATGACTCGCCCGAGCACCGTCAGGATGAGGAGCGTGAGGAGGGCGTCCCAGGCGATGACGGTCAGCGCCGCGCCGGCCTGGATGAGGAGCTGCATGGGATGCCCGTAGAAGAGACCCACGGCCGAGAAACCGGGGCCATGGCCGTCGCTGGGATAGACCACGATGCTGGGATCGGCGAAGAATCCGACGAGTAGGCCGCCGGTCAGTCCGGCGACACCGTGGGTGTGGAAGACACCCATCACGTCGTCGACCCGGCGGAATACCGTGAGTCTGGCCAGCTTGTTCCAGGACAGCCACACGACGACCGAGGCGATCAGCCCAATGAGCAGGGCACCGACTCCGTTGACGTACCCCGCGGCGGGCGTGATCGACACCAGACCAGTGATCATCCCGTTGACCGCGCCAAGGAACGTCGGTTTACGGTGCGCTCCGGCCAGCATGTCCAAGACCAGCCAGGTGAGCAGCGCGGTGGCCGTTGCCAGGTTGGTGTTGAGGACCGCGGTCGAGGCGTTGGCGCCAGCAGCGTATGGGTCGCCGCCGTTGAAGCCGTTCCAGCCAAGCCACAGGATCCCGGCACCAGCCGCGACCATCAGCAGGTTGTTGGGTACGCCGTGCGTACGGTCGTGAGCGAGTCGTGGTCCGATCACCGCGGCGGCGACGAATCCGGTCGTTCCGGCCGCCAGGTGGATGACGTAGCCGCCGCTGTAGTCAAGGGCACCTTGCTGTGCCCACCAGCCTCCACCCCAGAGCAGGAAGGCGTTGACGGAGTACACCAGGGTCGACCACAACGGAACGAAGATCAGCCACGCCCGGAAGCTCATCCGGCCGAGGACGCTCCCGAGGAACAGCAGCGGTGTGATCGCGGCGAAGACGAACTGGAAGTAGATCAGGGTCGACTGCGGAAACCGGAACGCCGGGAGGACGCTTTCGAGAAGCGGTATCCGCGCGGCCGCCTGCTCGGTGGCGTGATTCAGAATCGGCCCCGGCGTTCCGACGAAAGACGAGAGGATTCCGGGGCCTAACCGGAGGGGTTCGCCAAAACCCATCCGGAACACCCAGAGCACCCAGACGACGAGCACGATCGAGAAGCCGCTGAAGGCCATCAGCATCGTATTGACAGCCCATTTACGCTGGATAAGGCCGCCGTACAAGAGGGCGATGCCAGGGATGCTCATCAATCCGACCAGGGTCGCGGCGATCAGCTGCCATGCGTTGTCGCCGGGACTCAGCCACTGCGGATAGGGAAGCATGCCGTCGACCTTCGTGCGGGATGATGATCTGATCTCCGGCCACGGGGCTGGGGGTCGTTACCTCGCAATCGGGGTGAACCCAACGACACTCACACTACGGAAAGCTTTCCGACCCGGCCGCGGTAATTCGCATCTGAAGGCTGTCGTGACAGATGTCGTGACATATTACTGGCGCGAGTTGGGGGGTCCTCGATGCGCTGGAATCGTCGTAGCATCGACTTCTGTGGTGCACAACCACCGGATCCGGCGATACCTTCGTGCCACCTCGTGGATGGTGGTGTTCGCCGCCGCCTATTACGTGACCGCGCGAATAGGCCTGCTGCAAGAGATCGTGCGCGGTCAGGTCACCCCGTTGTGGCCACCGACGGGTATCGCCCTGGTCGGCCTTCTACTGCTGGGGCTGTGGAGCTGGCCCGCTATCACGATCGCGGCGTTCCTTGTCAACGTCGTGACAGGCCCGACAGTGTGGGCGGCGCTGGTCATCTCCGTTGGGAACACCCTTGCCCCGGTTTGCGCCTACCTGCTTCTCCGCAAGGTCGGGTTCCGTGTCGACCTGGTACGGCTGCGCGATGCCCTCGCCCTGATCTTCCTCGGTGGCTTTGCCGCGATGTTGATCAGCGCGACCGTGGGCAGCGGAGTGTTGCTGGTGTCCGGGGCGATCCCGAGAATCGGATTCTGGCCCACCTGGTCCGTCTGGTGGACGGGCGACGCGATGGGGATCTTCCTGGTCGCTCCGTTGCTCCTCGTCCTGCGCAAGGTGCGGTTGCCTCGCGGGGTTCCGTTCTGGCGGTGGGCCGAGGCCACAGTCCTGGTGGTGGGTACCTTCTTCGCGGCGCAGTTGGCGATCCGGGGACCGTTCGACCTTTTGTTCCTGGTCTTTCCGTTTCTTATCTGGGCGGCGCTGCGATTCCAGCTCGGTGGTGCCGCACCCTGCGCGATGATCGTGTCGTCCGTCGCGATCTACGCGGCCGCCCATGCGACCGGGCCGTTCAGTGGCCACAATCTGTTCGCTGACATGGTGACCCTGCAGGCGTTCAACGCGACCACAGCGCTCACAGCCCTGGTGCTTGCGGTCATCACGGCCGAACGCAACAACGCCGAACGCGAGATCGAGGAGGCATGTAAGCGGCTTGCCGACACGGTGTCCAAGCTGGAACAGTCCCGGTCAATCCGGGACCGACTGCCGTCCTCGCTCCTCGATCCGACGCACTCTGCGAAGCACGGGCCGCATCACCACAGCTAACCGGTCCGGATCACCACAACTAACTGGACATGGCGTCCCGGTGTCGCCACTTTCTGACGGCTTTCTCCAGCGTCTCGGGTTCGTTGAGATCCATCGCGTCCGAGGCGATCTCGAGCCGGGCGGCCACGATCGCGGCCCGCGCATCGACCCGGCGCCCGGTCAGCCGTTCGTACTCGCCGGCGACCCGCCGGAGCAGATCGGCGGACACAGTGGCGAGGTAGCGCAGGTCTGAACTCGGGTCGCCGAGCTGGACGCAGGAGAAGTCCCAGATACCGGCGAGTTCGCCGACCGGCCCGTCGAGCACCAGGTTTCCGAAGTGGAAGTCGTTGTGGAGCAACACCGGATCCTCGGCTCCGTCGTACCCAGCCGACAACGCACGCGCCTCATCCAGAACGTCCGCCAGCGCATCCCGGATGTTTGGTGGGAGGACGTCCAGGGTTCCCGCGAGTCGGGCGATCGCTGACCCGAGGTCGTCTGGCACCGGAATGGCCAACTCGGTGATCTCCGCGGGCGTAAGGATCGTGTGCATGGCCGCCAGGAAGGCGGCGAGGGAGCCGGCGAGGGCATCACGCTGGGGCTCGGGCGCTCGCGCGTAGGCATCCCGATCGAACTCCCACCCGTCGATCTTGCGGTACGCCGCGAACGGCCGGTGCCGCCCGGTCCATTCGATGGTGGGAATGGGCACCGGCAGGCGGCCCGCGAGCCGGCGCAGGACAGCGACCTCCCGCTCGAAGTCGACGTGCGCTCGGGGGAATCGCAGAATCCAACCGTCCCGGGTTTCCAGCACGACGCTTTCCCAACCGGAGTGGAGTACGACGCCGGAGAGGTCAACCTTCTGGTCCTCCGCGGCGACCGCCTCGAGAAGTGCGTTGAGATCCAGGCTCATGCGGGCAACGTATGTGGTCGCGGTGCGCAATCTCCACGGATTTGCGTTGGTTCCTGGGGCGCGACGTACGTCAACTCCTGTCCGTCGCTGACGTATGTCGCGGAGTGTAGGGTCGGCCGGTGCACGTATCCCGATGCGACCTGCTGCGCTGGCAGTTCGAGCTGACCTGGGCGTTGTTCGACTACCACCTGGAGCGCCTGGTGCCCGAGGACCTCCTCTGGGAGCCGGCGGCGCATTGCTGGACGCTGCGACCGGACGCCGAAGGTCAGTGGGTGCCGGACTGGGCTGAGACCGAGCCCGACCCCATTCCTGTTCCCACGATCGGCTGGCTCAGTTGGCACATCGGCTGGTGGTGGAGCGTGACCATCGACCATGTCGAAGACCGTACGCCGCGGGAACGGACCGAGATCACCTGGCCAGGAGACAGCGAAGCGGCGATCGAGTGGCTACGTGGACTTCGGGAGTCCTGGTTGGCAGTGCTGGCTCGCCTCACCGAGGCCGATCTGGATGCCACCGCGCCGTTCCCGTGGCCGAAAGACCCCGAGCACACGGTGGCCCACATGGTCGGCTGGGTGAATGCCGAGCTGATGAAGAATGCCGCCGAGATCGGCCAACTCCGCCTGCTGCGCGCCGCTTCCGGAGGCTGATCACGGCTCGGTCCGGTGAGATCGCGACGCCGCGTCCGTGGAGTCCAGGCGACTGCGGGCGGCCCGCGCCTGCCTCGATATGGGTTTGCGCGGTGAGAGGACCAGCCGCCATAGTTTCGGCGTGGTCGAGAGTCAGCATGCGGATGGTCGTGCCGGAATCCATGCGGCGCTCGTGCGGCGCCTGATAGCAGCGCAGTTCCCACAGTGGACCGATCTGCCCGTGACGCCGGTCGAGGTGGACGGGAACGACAACCGTACGTACCGCCTCGGTGAGGAGATGTCCGTACGGCTTCCGACCGCCGAGGGCTACACGCCTGCGGTCGGCAAGGAACACGAGTGGCTGCCGGTGCTTGCGCCCTCGTTGCCCGTGCCCATTCCGGAGCCTTTGGCGATTGGTGTGCCCGGCGAGGGATACCCGTTCGGCTGGGCGGTCCGTCGCTGGCTGGACGGTGACACCGCGAGGCTGGACCTCATCGACGACCTGCGCGAGTTCGCGACCTCGGTGGGCGAGTTCGTCGTTGCACTGCAGGGCATTGACCCAACGGGCGGCCCGCTGGCGGGGAAGCACAGCGCCTACCGAGGCGCGTCCCTGGAGCACTACGACGACGAGACGCGGCACTGCCTTGCGCTGCTGGATGGTCACATTGATACCGAGCGGGCATCCGCTGTATGGGAGGCCGCACTCAGCGCCAACTGGCAGGGCACGCCGGTGTGGTTCCACGGCGACCTCGCGATCGGGAACCTTCTGGTCGGGGATGGCAGGCTGGCCGCCGTCATCGACTTCGGCACCTCGGGTGTCGGCGATCCTTCGTGCGACCTGGTCATCGCGTGGACGATGTTCTCCGGCGAGAGCCGAGAGGCGTTCCGCAAGACCGTCGACCAGGACGCGGGCACCTGGGCCCGGGCCCGCGGTTGGGCTTTGTGGAAGGCCATGCTCGTCATGTCCCGCGACCCCGACGCCAACGACGAGCAGACTGTCGGCCATCGCCGGGTGATCGACGAGGTCCTGTCTGACCACGACCGCATCAGCTGACTCACACCTCGAGCCAGGGCGGGCCACAGCGGTCTAAATCGATTGCGGCCCGTCCTGGCTCTCTGCTTCACTCGCGACGGCAGTCTCATCGACCAAGGGAGAAGGAAATGCGCCAAGCGTTCATGTCCACCTACCGAACCACTCACCATGAGGACATGACGCTTCGTGCAGAGCTTGAACCTTGGAATTTTGGCACATGTCGACGCCGGTAAGACCAGCCTGACCGAGCGGCTGCTCTTCGGGGCCGGTGTCATCGACGAGATCGGCAGCGTCGACGACGGCAGCACCCAGACCGATTCGCTCGCTCTGGAACGCCAGCGCGGCATCACGATCAAGTCCGCCGTGGTGTCGTTCGTCATCAACGACGTCACGGTCAACCTGATCGACACGCCCGGCCACCCCGACTTCATCGCCGAGGTGGAGCGGGTGTTGAGCGTGCTCGACGGCGCCGTCCTCGTCATTTCCGCCGTAGAAGGCGTACAGGCGCAGACCCGCGTCCTGATGCGCACGCTCCAGCGGCTCAACATCCCCACACTGATCTTCGTGAACAAGATCGACCGCGGCGGCGCGGATGATGAGCG
>NZ_KB892753.1 GCF_000373925.1 Actinopolymorpha alba DSM 45243
GCCAAAGCGTTGGAGACCAACCTTCAAGCCACCGGCCAGGCACTTGCCGCAGGCCGAATCTCTTTCCTGCACGCCAAGATCATCCGTGAATCGATCAACCTTCTGCCCAAGGACATCAGCGACGACCAGAAACGCGAGGGCGAGAAGCGTCTACTGGAGTTGGCGACCCGCCACGATCCGAAAGAGCTACGACAGCTGGGGATCCACCTCTACGAGACGATCGACCCCGAAGACGCCGAACGGCGGCTGGGTGAGCAACTCGAACGAGAACGTAAGCGCGCCGAACAGAAGCGATCCATCACCTTCTCCCACTCCGGCCCAGGTTTGCAGTCCGCCCGCGTGCAACTGCCCACCGACGAAATGGCACGCCTCAAAGCACTCCTCGACCCGCTCGCCAGACCACGCAAGACCGACGCGAACGGACCCGACACCCGCACCGCCTCCCGCCGCCTCGGCGACGCCTTCGTCGAACTCCTCGACCTCACCCTCGCCGCAGGTGAAGCACCCACCCGGGGCGGGACCAAGCCCCAAATCATCATCACCATGAAACTCACCGACCTCGTCACCGGAATCGGCTACGCCACCCTGGACAGCGGCGAACAAATCTCCGCCGAAACCGCGAGACTCCTGGCCTGCGACGCCGACGTCATCCCCGCCGTCCTCGACAGCAAAGGCCAGGTCCTCGACCTCGGCCGCACCACCCGCTTCTTCACCACCGCCCAACGCCACGCCCTAGGCATCCGCGACGGCATGGAATGCAACTTTCCAGGCTGCGATCGCCCCGCCAAATGGTGCGACGCCCACCACATAACCCACTGGGCAGACGGAGGCCGAACCGACCTCAACAACGGCGTCCTGTTGTGCGGAGCCCACCACAACCTCATCCACAACAGCGACTGGCAAGCCCGCATGGGACCAAACGGCAAACCCGAATACATACCCCCACCCTGGATCGACATCAACCAACGCCCCATCCGCACCTAAAAACGACAGCCATAGATCGGAATGTTGGTGTCGTCGGCGTAGTGGCCGACTTCAGCTCGGCGTTGATGGCGTCCGCGGTATCAGCTCCAGCGTTCGAGGCGCCACTGGTCGCGGACCGCCGCATCACGCACTCACCGAGGCAGACCTGGACGAGCAGCGACCGAGCCACCTGTGTGGCACGAGGTCGGCGGGCGCCGTAATGCATATCCTGATCGACGAGCAGATCCACCACAGCGCCGAACTTACGCTCCTGCGTGACCTCTATCGCTGGACGCCGACGACTTTACATTCACGAGAGCGATGCCTAGCCAATCGGGCCCTGGTGCACTCATCGTCGCCGGGGCGTGCCGGTCGTTGGAGTCACGCTGGGGCAGCTGGATTTCCACCAGGGTCGCCCTCATTGAGGGATGACTGCATCGGGACTGACGCCACGCGCGAGCAACTTCTCGCGGAGTTCGCTGTGTTCACTCGGTGTCAGCGCCATCCACAGACCGGAGCCCGTGTCGCTCGCGCTGTAGATCAGCTTCTCGGAGTTATCCAACCCCTCCGCACCGGTCGTGAATGGTGACAGAGCCACTACCAGCTCAAACTGTTCGCCATTCCTGGGATCCACCTCGACGTCCATGTAGAGCACGGAGTCGGCGGCCTCGTGCCGGCCCGCCTTCTCAAGGTTTGCAAGGCGAATCAGAGCCTGGAGCGGGCCTGTCGCCTGCGCCGGCCACGGCCGGTCGGAAACGCCGTCCACCCACAGGCATCGAAGCTCACCACGAAGAACCCGCAGCCCTTCTTGGTGAGCGGCGAGCGTCGCAGAGTCATCGGCGTCGTCGCAAAGGATGCACGCCCGCCGAGGAACCGGACTGGACATAGCGACCTCCTGAGTCAGGGAATCCCGCAGACACACGTGCGCTGTCCTGGGCCAGAGAAGACGGCTCACATGCCCGGGTTGACGACGCCGGCATGATTAGCCCGCGCCGATGTCGCTAAGCCATTGGCGTAGTGAGCGGCGACGGTCGCCGAGAAGCAGGATCTGTCCGCAGATCGCGGCCGCGCCCAGCCACATGATCGGGATCCAATACCAAGGCACAGTCTGAATCTACGCCCGGTGCCGCAACACAGTGCAGTACGCAGAGCCCAGTCAGTGAAACAAGCTCAGGCGAGCTTGGACTCGCCGAGTTCCAGATAGGTCGTGAAGGCTTCCTCGGTCTGTGCACGCCCGTGCACACGTCATGTCAGTCGTCGATCGGGTCGCCGAGCCAGCGACGCAGGTAGGACGCTGCTGCATCAAGGTCGTCGGCATCGCAGCCCCAGGTGAGCGACCTGACCCATTCCCAGCGGGCGTGGCCGTCGTACGCGACGCACCACAGCGTCATCCACGTCAGCGACTGGCGTGGATAGAGGGTTTGTACGCCCCAGCCTCGGGCCACGTCCTCCACCAGTTCGGCGTCGTATCCCTCGCCGACGAGTCGCTCGCATAGCTTCTCCGCGTACCGCTTGCTGATGTCGCGTTGTTCGGCGACTTTTGCTGCCACTCGGTCCCTCGCGCCTGCCATGTCCACCCGGTTCATCCCTCCTCGTTGAGAACCGCGCCAGCAAGGCCGTCCGGCCGTTTACGTTTCGAGTTTGAAGGGCGCCGGCAGGACCAGACCAGGACACAGGACGGCCATCTGGCGGCCCACCTCCGGCCATGGGGCGGACGCGAGGCGCGCGAGAACGCGCGACAGGTTCTAGGTTCTGCTGCTTCTGGTCGGAGTCAGCGTCCGGGGCAGGTATGCCGATGCCACCAGTCCTACCAACGCAACTACGGCGAGGACGGCCATGGCGAGCCCGTATGAGCGTGCGGGCGTGGCGGTGATTCCAGCGACGAGGATGGTGCCGGCGACGGCAGTGCCAAGGGACGAGCCGAGGTTGGACACGCTGCGGGAAAGGCCCGAGATCTCGCCTTGGAGGTCCTCGCTGAAGCTCGACTGTACGACGTTGACCGAGGGGGTCAGCATGGTGCCGAGTCCGACACCGATGAGGAAAAGTCCGGGTGCGAAGGCCCACGCACTCGGGGAGCCGATCACCATGGCGAGCAGGAGGCCGATGCCGGTGATCGAGATGACGAAGCCGCCCAGGATGAGGCTGCGCTGCGTGTGCCGCTTCGCGAGGCGTTCGGCGGCAAGCGACGACACGAGAAGGCCGGCGGTGGCGGCGGTGAAGATCACGCCGGTCTGGATCGCGTCGTAGCCGCGGACGACCTGCAGGTAGGCGGCGACGACGAACGACGCGCCCATGAGGAGCTGCCACTGGGTGTTCTGCGTGATGAGGCCGAGGTTTGACGTGCGGTTGCGGAACAGGCCCGTTGACAGCAACGGTTCCTTGCCCGCGCGCTCCTTCGCCCGCACTGACCGGAAGAAGAACGCGAGGACGATGGCCCCGGCGGCGATCAAGGTGATCATCAGCCAGCCGTTGGTCTCTGCCGCCAGGATGCCCGTAACAAGCAGGATGAGTCCGACGGCCGAGAGGATTGCTCCACCGATGTCGAAGGGCCGGCTGGGATCCGGAGGAAGTGGGTCGGGGAGTTGGCGGCTCAGCCAGACGATCACGGCGACGACCAATGCCTGGAACACGAACGCCGCCCGCCAGCTGATCGAAGAAGTGATGATGCCACCGATCAACGGCCCAGCCGCGGCGCCGACCCCTCCGAGAGCGCTGATGGCACCGAACGCACGTGCGCGCGAGGTGACCTCGGTGAACAGCAGCGTGGCAAGGATGTAGACCGGCGGGATCAGCAGGGCCGTTCCGACGCCTTCAAGGATCGAGTTTCCGAGAATGAGCACACCCAGTCGGGGAGAGACCGCACTCAACAAGGCGCCGATGCCGTACACCACAAGACCGGTCGTGAAGCAGCGTTTCCTGCCATAGCGGTCGGTCAGCTTGCCGCCCGGGATCATCAGCGCGGCCATGACCAGCAGGAAGATCGTGATCGCGATCTGTACGCCATGAACGGTGGTGCCGAGATCCCGGCTGATGTCGTTGATCATCACGTTCATATTGGAGCCGGCGAAGCTGCAGATGAACTGAGCGAGGGCCAACGGAACAAGCGCCCTTCGCAGTGCACGTGGCGGTCGTCCACCCCGACCAGGCTCAGCCACACCACACCTGCTTTCGCCGCGAGGCGTGGCGCAGCTCATGCCGTTCCCGCGACATTCAGGAGTATTCGTATTCGAATCTCATAATGCCCGAAAACGTCATCGGAGTGGCCACGCGCTTATATCGTAGCTTGGCTTGCGGGGGGCCCTGCCAAGTGATTCCCTTGATTTCAAGGGAAAGTCTCCTGGCGGGGTTGAACTTGCCGACTTTCCAACACAATTCGATTGCCCCAGGGGCCGCGTGTCTTTATCGACACGCTGGGGGAAATAGGCGATACGCAGGGGGGTTCGGATGGATAACTATCCGGCGATAGAGGATCACGCTCTGATTGGCGATCTGCAGACGGCGGCCCTGGTGGCGACCGATGGCACGATTGACTGGTTCTGTGCGCCACGGTTCGACTCGCCCAGCATCTTCGCGGCACTGCTCGATCGGCGACGGGGCGGTAGTTTCCGGATCTCCCCGACCGGAACCAACTATGTGACCAGGCAGCTGTACCTACCCGGCACGCCGATCGTGGTGACCCGGTTCCTCAGCGCGGACGGGGTAGGTGAAGTCATCGACTTCGCCCCGATCGCCGGCGACCAGGCCACCGACCGCCACCGGCTGGTGCGGATGGTGCGGGTGGTCCGCGGCCAGATGCGGTTCCGCCTCGACTGCGAGCCGCGGTTCAACTACGGACGTGACCCGGCACAGATCGAGGTGACCTCCGACGGTGCCGTCTTCCGCAGCCCGGCCATGACGATGAACGTCTGCGCCTCGCGCCTGCCGAATCATCGCCTGGTGCGGGAGGAGGATGTGCACCGCACGGAGCACGGCATCCAGCTCGTGGCAGACCTGGCTGCCGGAGACATCGGCGGCGTCGTGCTCGAGACCTCACCCGCCGAGCCGGTGCACCTGATCCAGCCGAGAGAGCTGGTCGAGCTGTTCGAACAGACCCGCACCTTCTGGCGCTCGTGGATTGGCCGGTCACGCTACCGAGGTCGCTGGCGGGAGATGGTCGAGCGCTCCGCGATGACGCTGAAGCTCATGACGTACGCCCCCACCGGCGCGCTCGTCGCCGCACCCACGGCGGGCCTGCCCGAGCAGATCGGCGGCGAACGCAACTGGGACTACCGGTTCACGTGGGTACGCGACGCCTCGTTCTCCGTGTACGCCCTACTCGGCCTGGGCTTCACCGCCGAGGCGCAGGCGTTCCTGAGATGGCTCAACAACCGTGTCCGCGACGCTGCCGAAGACTCGGGCCCGCTGCAGATCATGTACCGCATCGACGGATCCCCCCACCTAACAGAAGAGATCCTCGACCACTTCGAGGGATACAAAGGTTCCAGCCCGGTCCGCATCGGCAACGCCGCCGCCGACCAACTCCAGCTTGACATCTACGGTGAGGCGCTGGACTCGCTGTATCTCGCCGACACCCACGATCTGCGGATGTCTCACAAGGCGTGGCAGCACACCAACGCCCTGGTCGAATGGCTTTGCGATCACTGGGACCAGCCCGACGACGGGATCTGGGAGACCCGGGGCGGCCGTCAGAACTTCGTGTACGGCCGGCTCATGTCCTGGGTCGCCTTTGACCGAGCCATCCGGCTCGCCCAGAGCCGCGGCCGTCCCGCCAACATCAGCCGCTGGACGGATATGCGCGACAAGATCTACCACCAGATCATGACGCACGGCTTTCACGACAAGCGCGAGGCGTTCGTCCAGAACTACACCAACGACGTACTCGACGCGTCCCTGCTGTACATGCCACTCGTCGACTTCATCGGCCCCACCGACCCCATGTGGCAGTCCACCTTGCGCGCAATGGACGAAGAGCTCGTCTCGGACAGCCTGGTCTACCGCTACGACCCGATCGCCTCACCGGACGGCCTTCGCGGCTCCGAAGGCACCTTCACCATGTGCACCTTCTGGTATGTCGACGCACTCGCCCGATCGGGCCGACTCGAAGAAGCCCGTCTCACCTTCGAGAAGATGCTGACCTACGACAACCACCTCGGCCTCTACTCCGAGGAGATCGCGCCCACCGGAGAGCAGATCGGCAACTTCCCGCAGGCATTCAGCCACCTCTCGCTGATCAGCGCGGCGATGAACCTGGACTACCAGCTCGACCACGGCGCCGGCTACGTCGAACCCGTCCTCGGACACGGTCTGAAGGCCGCCCCGTAAGGGTGTGCTGGCGGCTCCGTGGTGGCACCACACGGGCTTCAGCTCCGCGACCCTCGACTACGAAGCGCTTGATCGTGCGTACGAAACGGCGGTAACGCGGTGTACTGCCATCCGGCGCGTGGAGGTCACCACCGTCGACGAATGGGGCACACCCTCAACGCCGCCACCTGGGCACTCCCAAGCCGCGACGCCCTCGACGGCGGGCGTCCGACGTTGGCCTTCTACGGTGCGGACGTCGGTGCCCTGATCGCGTCGCCGGCGCTAAGTTCGCTCATGGGACCGCCCCGGTGGCTGGTCCGTCGAGGAGGTGGCTCGCGATCTCAGCGTCGATATCCGCCGACGTGGTGTCCGCGCTCGGGCTGGACGGCCCGGACGCCGAGCCGATCGTCGGCGGTCGGGTCAGCAAGGTCTGGCGGGCCTACCGGGACGGCGCGCCGGTCGCGCTGCGCCAGTCGCCACCCTTCCGCCGCCTGCCCGAGGTCGCCTACGAGTGTGACCTCCTGGTGACCCTCGCCGGGGTGGGCGCGCCAGTGGCGGCCGTCATCGCGGGACCGACGCTGGTGAACGGCTCGGTCTGGGTGGCGTTCTCCTGGGTCGACGGCGCACACCCGGCGGTCCCGGTCGAGGACCCGGCAAGCTACGGCCGTCTGCTCGCCGAGCTCCATGAGCACACCGCTGCGCCGGTGGCTCGGCTCGGGCAACGACCGGGCTGGGGCCGGCTTGATGAGTTCCTCACGGTGCCGCGCCCCGGCGGCGGCCGCACGATGGCGGAGGTTCTGCCGGACTTCGAGCGGGCGTTCGGTGCGGCGGGGGCGTGGCTGCGGCAGATGGCTGAGGAGGTGCACGGACGCCTGACCGCGGCGTCGATCGGGTCGTTCCCGCGGGTCGTGGCCCACGGCGACTTCGCTCCGGGCCAGGTGCTGATGCGCGACGACAGCGTCGGCGCGGTCGTCGACTGGGACTTCGCGCACCTGGACCTGCGGTTGGCCGACCTCGCGGTCGCCGCGTCGCTGGCGCGGCCCACCGTGGCCCGGGCGGCCGCGTTCGTACGCGGCTACCTCGACGTCGCAGGCACAGATGTCGGTGACCTCGACCTGCTCGCGGATCTGCGCCGTGCGTTCCACCTGAGCAACCTCGGCAATTATCTCTGCGCGCGCTGGGCCAACGGCGCCGACATCGCGCCGCAGGTGACGATGCTCACCGAACGCCTCGAGCGCGAGCAGTGGTGGGGTCCGACGCTGGTGGCCGCGGCTCGCGAGGCCACCAGCACCCGTTTCACGCGCCCGAACCCGCCCGGCACGACACCGGTCACCCGCGCATCATCCGACCTCGAGCTGGCGCAGGCACTTGCCGACCGCGCGGCGGTGGTCGCGCTGCACTACTTCGAGCGCGGCGTCACTACGCAGACCAAGGCGGACGCGAGCCCGGTCACCGAGGCAGACCGAGCGGTGGAGCGGCTCCTCCGGGACGCGCTGGCCGAGCTCCGGCCCGACGACGGGGTGCTGGGCGAAGAGTTCGGCGGCCACGGAACCGACGATCGGACCTGGATCCTCGACCCGATCGACGGGACGGGCGCGTTCGCCCGCGGTGACCCGAACTGGCGGATCCAGCTCGCCCTCGACAGCGGCGGCGAGATCATCGTGGCCGTCGTCGACGCGCCGGCGTTGGACGTCCGCTGGTGGGCGGCGACCGGCACCGGCACCTACGAACGCGTGGCCGGCGGGCCCGACCGGCGTCTGCGGGTCTCGAAGACGGCGACGGTCGAAGATGCGCTCGTCGCCGCTCACCCGTCGCCACTCGCCGACCGGCTACCGGCCGCAACCCGCCAACCGGCCCCGACGCCACTCCCCCTCGTCGAGCTCATCCGCGGCGAACTCGACGCCTACCTCGTGCAGTGCTGCCACACCTGGGACCACGCGCCCTGGATCCTGCTCGTCCACGAGGCCGGTGGCTCGTTCACCGACCACCGCGGCGGGATCGCTCCGGACCAGCGCGGTGGGTTGTACTCCAACGGCCGGATCCACCACGATCTGCTTGCCGCGCTGTCACCGCCCATCACGCCCAGGGCGAGCGCGGCGCCGACGGCGTAGGGGTTGAAGCCTCCGACGTACCGGTCACGTCGCGGGCGCGCCCATCCTGGCGATCGAGGTCCGGAACGTGAAGCCGTTGACGGTGGCGGTCACCTTCGGATGGCCACCGCCGCCGAGCTTTTCCACGACCGGCTCAGGAACCTCGAAGCCCGCAGTGGCCTTGCCAATCGATTCCAGCTCAGGTCGAAATCTCATCGCGGCGCCTTCCTCATTGATATTCCCACTACGCCGAACGTTGTGAGTAGCGACGGCGATATCTTCGGTGGGATGTTGAAGTTGATTCCCCCGGTGCTCCACGGACGCAGCCGAAGTGCCGCAACTCGGTGACGAACGGCGCGCCCGGCCCGGCCAGAGCGACGATCGCCTCGACGGCGCCAGGCGTCAGTTCGCGCCCAGATCGCACGGCGGCTCGGGCAATACCTCTGCCGTCTGGCGCATTCGATCGATGGAATCGAAGGCTCTGGTGACAACAGCCTCCCTACCGTCCGGCCACCGGACGTAGGCAGCGCCGGACTGTCCCTGTTCGATCAGGCCAACCCACTCCAGACGACAGCCGGCACGCTCGTTCAGCGCCAGAACAACCTCCCGACTCATCCACCCACCACCGCAGATCGGGTCCACGACACAGCACTTGCGCAACACATGGCGCCTCGGCAAGGCGAGCCGTCGCGATCATGCCGAATGCCGGCCTGCCACACCGCGTCCACTCACCGTCACAGCACGGAGGTGGCCAGAAACGACTGGCGTCCCTGGCCGCTTGATGCGGGGAGCTGTTGGCGTCCAGGATGGCCTGTCACGCGTAGGCAGACTCGCATGGTGGAGCGGATAGGTGTCGTACGACGTAGTTGTCATCGGTGGCGGTCCCGCGGGATCGACGGCCGCGATTCAGGCGGCACGGCTGGGTGCACGGACCCTGCTGGTGGAAAAGAACGCCATGCTCGGCGGGACCACGACCAGCGCGGCGATCGACATTCCCGGGTTGTTCCACGCGTGGGGCCGCCAGGTGATCGCGGCATCGGATGGGACGTGGTACGCCGGGCGGTCGAGGTCGCGGGCGACAAGCTGCCCGACTTCAGCAACTATGACCAGCCCGCCAACCGGCTCAGCGTACGCGTGAATCGCGCAATCTACGCTGCCCTGCTCGATGATGCCGTCGTTGGATCCGGCGCCACGCTGCTCTTCCACACCCTGCTCGCCGCTGTCGAGCGGCAAGACGAGCAATGGCGCCTGACTCTCTGCGGTAAGGAAGGGCTGTTCGAGGAGCGTGCCCGGGTGCTGGTCGACTGCTCAGGCGACGCCAACGCGGTGGCACTCGCCGGATACGAACGCGAACAGAACGACGAACGCCAGCCGGCCACCTACGACGCGTGCTTCAGCGGGTTCGACGCCGCGGCCATCAACTATGACGCGCTCGATCGTGCGTACGAAGCAGCGGTAACCGCCGGCGCACTTCGGCTCACCGACCTCGGAACCCACCAGGACCACGCGCGTGGCTTCCTCCGGTATCGCGGTCGCAACTCCATGCACCTACCTGGCATCGACGGCAGCACGAGTCGTGGCCGGACGGCCGCCGAGATCGAGGGCCGACGGGGCCTCATGCGAATCTTCGAGTTCCTGCGCGTGCAGCCCGGACTCGAGAACCTCACGATCGACTACTTCGCTGCCGAATGCGGTATCCGTGAGACCTATACGATCGCGGGCAAGAAACGGATCACCGTCGACGACTATGCCGGCGGGCGGATGTGGGACGACGCTGTGTGCTACAGCTTCTACCCGATCGACGTCCACAGACCGAGCGGGCACGGCATCGACTACCGCGTGCTCGCCAAGGACACCTTTCCGACGATTCCGCGCGGTGCGATGCTCCCCTTTGGTAGCCAATGGCTCCTTGTCGCCGGCCGGTGCGTCGCGGGTGATCAGGAGGCCAACTCCGCGTACCGCGTCCAGGCGTCCTGCATGGCCATGGGCCAGGCGGCTGGTGCGATGGCCGCTCTTTCCGCGCGGTCGCACACCGAACCGGAGGAGCTAGCGCTCGCCGACATCCATGCGGCGCTACGCGCCCACGGCGCCATCGTGCCGGGCGACATCTCCTAGGATCGCGGCCATGCCTGAATGGGTGAGGCTGAAGCTCGATTTGGCGACGTTCGACGCGAACGCGTTCGAACCCTACCTCCAGCGAAGTCTAGCGGCGGGGATCGAGCTCATGACCATCGCAGAGTTGAGCGACACCCTCGGGAATCGGCGCGCCCTGTACGAGTTGAACAAAACATGTTCGGCCGACATCCCGGAGCGCGGCGAGTTCTTCACCTTCGAGGAGTACGTCGCCAACCGATTGAACCCGTCGGTCTACGATCCGCAAACGGCGTGTGCGTAGCGATCGACGCCGGCCAATGGATTGGCTTCTCCGCCACCTCGATCCAACGGGCCGAGGACTGCGCGTACAGCATGATGACGGGCATCCTGCGCAGCCACCGAGGACGCGGTCTGTCGCTGGCCTTGAAACTCGCCGCCATCACCTTCGCCCGGGAGTCGGGCGTGCAGTGGCTGCGCGCAGACCACCACCCCGCAAACGCCCCCGCTATCGCGATGAACCGCCGTCTCGGGTTCGTTCCGGTCTAGCTGGCACGCTGCGGGCAGACCATGAGAGGGAAGCACCACTGAGAGCCGCCCGGCCCGCCGACCGTACCAACCAACCATACGCAACACCAATGGGGAACTCGGGCAGCCAGCTGACGCGGGTGCCAAAGCTGGCCGGAGACCCGATCTACGGACGACTTGCCCGCTTGAACCGGTTCTTCTTGTACGCCTCGACAGCGCGGCGGCTGGACCGCCAGGTACCGTCCGAGGCGAGTTCGGCGTCGAGCTTGCCCCGCCTTGCCGCCTGTCGTAAGGCCTCGTACGACAGGTCCTTGGTGGCCAATGACTTCAGCGGTACCAGCCGCGCTGGCCCGGCGATGTTCGGCACGACGAACCGGTGCAGGTTGTCGATGACGGAGCGGGCTATCAGCTCGGCAAGTGCGCCCGGGTCGCCATTGTCGGCCCGATCCAGCGCGTCCAGGTAACGGTTGCGATCCCTTTTGAAGATGATCGCCGGCGGGTAGCCGAGGCGAACCAAGATCAGGTTCAATACCAGCCGGCCGGCGCGGCCGTTCCCATCGATGAACGGATGGATCCGCTCGAAGCCACAATGCAACTCCGCGAGCCTCACCGGGACCTCGACGGCTGCACTCGTGCCGCCGCGCATCGCCTTCCCGAAGGAGATGACGTCGCGCACCCAATCCGAGATCTGCGGCTCAACGTCTGTCCAGGACGGTGGCCGCATCCCGTTGCCGAACGGCTGGATGTCGTGGCGGCGGAATTTGCCCGGAGACTCATCCGCGGTGGCTTCGGGATGTGGGGCGATTTCCCACACCTTCACCATCGCCTCATGGTGAATCTGACGAACTTCGGTGATCGTGACCAGACGGCCAGTCGCCCACCCACTCGGTTCAACAGCCTGCCCATAGACCCAGCGCGCCGCCTCGCCGTAGCCCAGGACCTCCATGTACTCCTTCAAGTCCTTCGCGCCGACTGCCCGACGCTGCTCCAGCAGCGCCTCCACCTCACGCAACACCAGTGTGTTGCCCTCGATCGCGGTCGAGTTGTGGGCCTCCAGGTGCCAGATATCATCCCAAATCTGCTGCGCCTCACCAGGCCGAGGCAACCCACCGAACCGCTGCAGCTCCTCGATCGCAGCTTCAAACCGCGCGTAGATCGTTTCCCTGCTCGGCCGCCCCATCTGTGCACGCCTCCCACCTAACGCCGAAGTTGATACACCACTTCGCGCGGTAACTGTACAGGACAACTTCACCGATCCTGATCCACGCCCTCGCTACCCAACCAGACAGGACAATTTCCTCTCGGGTGTACTCACGGCCGTCCTGCCGGATGATGGGCTTCGTGGAGATGCCGTTCGACCGGGGTGGAACTGGGTACCACCACTCGGCGCACGCGTCCACGTGGATCGCATGCCGCGATGGGTCCGGATCTGGTACCGGACGCCGTTCGTTGACGGGTTCGCCATGGAGTGGATGTGGCATCACGGTGGCTTCGACGTACTGCCACCCGGCGTCGACTAAACCCAAGCGCAGCCGGCCACAGGCGCGGCTGGCAGGCCTTTCAGTAGGGGCTGAATCACTCGAAGCGGCTTTTCAATCAGAAACGGACAATTAGTTCCGTAACAGCTCATCCGAGGACGTCTTGCTGAATGAGCGGTTGATTATTTGTCCGACAAAACTTCCTGGCGTGCTGTTAGCATGCGTCGCCTTCTTGTGTATCTGGGTGGGGATGTTCCGCATTTCGGCGTTCTGGGTGGGGAGTTACGCATGTTTGCGGTTGGTTTGCCGGTTCGGGCTGTCTCGTTCAACGTCCGTTGGGCCCGGCTTTCATGAGCGGGCCGAGCGGCGCCGACCTCGCGTCTCGCGGTGTCGGGCTTTCGAGGCGAGCGCTGCTGGTCGCCGGGCTTGCGGTGGCTGGTTGCGGCCAGGTCGAGCGGCCCACGATCAGGACCATCAGCCACGAGAGCAGCAGCGATCCGGAGGCTCAGGCCCTACAGGAGATCCTCGACCGCAGGGCCAAGGCACTCCGTAACGACGACGAGCGGACGTTTCTCGCTGATCTCGACAGCCGCAGCAGCGGACTGATCGCCCAGCAGAAGATGGTTTTCGGTAACCTGCGCCAACTCGAGTTCACCAGGTTCGCCTACGTGACCGAGCAGGCCTCCCGTGTCAGCGAGGGAACGAGCCACGTGTTCAGCCGGGTGATCCAGATCACCCAGCTCACCACCGATGCCGGGCCCGGCGGCGTTGCGCCCGCTGAGACGTTCGAGTACACACTGGCCCCAAGAGACGGCAAGCTCGTCATCACCAAGATCCGGGGAAGCAACCGCAACACCGCCGCGGACCTCAGGCTGAACAGTCCGATGGCTGATGCGCCGTGGAACTTCACGGCCCTGCGCATCATCCGGGCCGGAAAGGTCTGGCTCGCCGGGGACTCGAGCGTCAAGAATCTCGACCGTTACGCCGACGCCGCCAAGACCCACCTGCATGAGGTCGAATCCCTCTGGGGCAACCGGATCAAGTTTCCCGGCCACATCCTGTTCTTCACGCGGAGCACCGAAAGTTTGAAGAACTGGTTTGGCGTGGGCCTGACCGGCGACCTGCTTTCCATGGTCGAAGGTCTCGAGATCCCCTTGCAGGGCGTACGCAAGGACGGCCAGATGTACGACGGCCAGTACGCAGGATCGCGGATCGTCGTCAACCTCAGGGCCGCGGAGCGGTGGGACGACGATCCAGAACTCGTGATGCGGCACGAGTTGGCGCACGCCGTGACCGCCCGGGCCACCAACGTTGCGGGAAGCTCCGGCTACCTCGCCTTGACAGCGCCACGGTGGGCGTTGGAGGGCTTCGCCCGTTGGGTGGAGACGGTAGGTAACCCGAGGCGGATGGACTACGTGCGCTACGTGGTGAGGGTCGCGGTGGCATCCGGCAACTTCTCGGGAAAGCCGCCCGGCATGAAGGAGTTCTACGGTAAGAACCTCCCCTTCAGCTACGACCTGAGCGCTTCGGTGTTCGCCTACGTCGACGACAGGAAGGGCCAGGACGCCGTTGTCGAGTTCTACGCCAACGTGATCAAGCATGCTGAGACAGTTGACTCGCCGTTGATCGACAAGCCGGAGTTCGACGAGATCTGCCGGCAGGTGATGGGCGTGCGGGCATCGGTGTTCCTCCAGAGGTGGGCCACCTTCGTTCGGAACGGAGCGAGATGACGAACGTGCCACCTTCCCACCGTCGACAACCGGAACGCCCTGCTCCCCGTGGACAGTGGCAAACCCCTGCACACGCACGGCCGCAACCGGGCCATCAGTGGCCGCCACCACCCCCGCAACCCCACGTTGACAGGCAGTGGCCGCAGCCTCAACCACCTCAACCGCCTCAATCACAGCGGCCACAGCGGCCACAGCGGCCACAGCAGCCACCTCAATCCGGTTGGCAGGGGCAGCCATCGCAAGCCCAACGGGCCTGGCCATCGCCGCCTGGGGTGCACGCACCAACTGGTGCTCCCGTAGCAAGGCGAAGGCGGCGACGCGGGCGCACCCTGTTGATCGCACTGCTGGTCGGGCTGTTCGCGTTCGTCGCGGGCGGGATCGCCAGCTATGCGGTGGCGAGCGATGCGACCCCCACGATCGGCCCGATGCCATGCGAGGATTCGGCCAGGCCGTGCGTACCCCGGCTCGAGGCCGCGATCGTGATCGGCGCGCTGAAGGCGCAAGGCCACACGTGCACCGAAAGCTCCGGACGATGGAGCTGCCTGCTGGCGATCGGTGTCACGCAGTACACCTTCTCGCTCGAGGAGACCGGAGGTCAGATCCACAAGTACTCCGCACGAGTCAGCAACGCTGACCTTGGTCCCTCCAGCGATACCTCGACCTCGCAGAGCAAGGCGGCCATGTCATACCTGTCGTGGTCGGCCCAGCTGACCTATTCGCACGACCCGGAGTTTTCGGCGGAGATCAGGGAGTGGCTCTCCAAGCAGGCCGGTAGCCAGGGCAAGACGGTGGCCGACGTCGGAGGCTACGAATACACAGTAGATGCCACCGATGAGCTGATCATCGACCTCAATGTGGAACCGGTGGTGCCGGAATGAATCCCCAACGGCCCACCGAACCCTCCCAGCCACAACCGGTCTGGCAGCCCGCACCGTCGTATCCGCCGCAGCATTCGCAGCACCATTCTCCGTACTATTCATCACAGTATTCGCCACCGCCGGTGCACCCGCCCGTACCCGACAAACCCGTGCGGCGGCGTCGAAGGACCGTGTTGATCGTGCTGGTGAGCGTATTCGCGTTCCTGCTCGGCGGGTCTGGCGGCGTGGCCACTGGGCTCTTCCTTGGCAGCAGGCCGCACGGCCCCACGGACACGCCTACGGCCGCCGGCGGCTTTCCCAATGCGAAGCACAGTTATCTGCACGGCGTTACCGTTTCCGCCGTCGCGGACGACTGGCTTACGAAAAGGAAACGCTGGAAGTGCGACCTGCCGGTAACCTACTCCGGCTCCAACAAGGGAACCAAGAAACGTATCGGGTGCGAGCCGCGCGACGACACCAGACTCCGCCTCCAGGTCAACATCGAGTACGCCGATGATGACCGCGTGCACGAGGTGAACCTCCGCTGCGATTACGGTCCTGGTGACCGCACCTGTGCCGAGCTGTTCACCGGCCTGGCCGAAGTCCTGCTGGCAAAGGACAACGAACTCCGTAAACAGGCTGTTGACTGGGCGCGGGTGAACGTCGACAGCGACGACTCGACAGTCGTCGGTAACGCCCGGCTGGTCGTCAGCCTGTCGCCGCACTACCTGCGGTGCACGCCCGCCAGTTGATTCGCCGGCCCCGCAGGCAGCGCAAGCGAAAGCTGCTCAGTCGAGCTGGCCGATCACGGTCGACTCCACGAGAGGTTCGAACGCCACGTTGTCGCTCGAGGTCATCGTCACCTGGCCGCCATCGAACACCAGCGTGATCGTCCGGACGAACGGCGTTCCGACGGCACAGACGCGCAGCACGCAGGTGTCGTCGTCGGTCCAGGTCGCACGAGCGGCGACGGGGCGGTCCTCGCCCTCCAGCGTGGCGCTGCCGGAACGCCACTCACCGGTCCCAGCGGAAACCTCGTGGACACCTTCGCTGTCCTGCACCGTGAGGCGGCAGTCGTCCGGGCTGACGTCCAGACGGAGCTTCTCGACCTTCCGACCGGAATCCGCCGCCGGCGTCCCGGATCCGTCGCCCGCCACCGACGGAGAAGCCAGCACGCGGTACGTACGCCCGGACACGCGCGCCGCAGTCGGTGACGACGCCCGTCCGGCCGGCATCGAGAGCGTCAATCCGGCAAGGCGCTCATCCAGCCGGTCACGCCCCGCGGGATCAGCCGGCAGCGGTGCGGGTCCCATCGCCGGCAGCGGTGCGGGTCCCATCGCCGGCAGCAGGTGCTCCCACGCCAGGTCCAGCACGGACTGCATGTTCGAAACGCCGCTGACCACCGCCAGGACGGCATCCTGCTCAGGCATGACGACGCAGAACTGCCCGAACGCCCCGTCCCCTCGATAGGCATCGTGCTGGCAACGCCAGAACTGGTAGCCGTAACCCTGCCGCCAGTCGAGCTCAGCCTCGGGATCGTTGCTCACCTGGCGCGCGGTGGCGGCGGCGACCCACGACCGCGGGAGCACCTGCTTCCCCCGCCACCTCCCGCCCTGTAGGTACAGCTGCCCGAACCGCGCGATCTCCGTCGTCCGCAGCGTGAGTCCCCAGCCGCCGGTGTTGATCCCGCGCGGGCAGGTCTGCCACGTCGCGTCCGTGATGCCCAGCGGGCTGAGGAGCCGGGGCCGCAGATAATCCAGCAGCGTTAGCCCGGTGACCCGCTGCACGATCGCGGAAAGCAGGTAGCTCGCGCCGCTGTTGTAGACGAACCGCGTGCCCGGCTCGTACTCCACCGGCTGCGCCAACACCGACCGTACCCAGTCGTTCTCGGATCCCCGCTCGACATGGGCCAGCGACTCCGAGGCGTGGCCGGCGGTCATGGTCAACAGGTGCTCCACCCGGAGCCGGGCGAGGTTGTCACTCACCACGTCCGGCGCCTGGCTGGCAAAGAACGGCAGCACCAGGTCGTCAACCGACAGCAGTCCCTCGTCGACCGCCAGGCCCACCGCGCTCGAGGTGAAGCTCTTGCTCAGCGAGAAGAGCATCCGCGGGGTGTGCACGTCGTGCGGCGCCCATCCGCCCTGCGCCACCACGTGACCGTGCCGGACAAGCACGAACGCGTGTACGGCGTCGATCCGTTCGTCCACCGCCGTCACGAAGTCGAGAACGGCCGACGCCGGAATGCCCTGCTCCTCAGGAGAGGTACAAGGCAGCTCTTCACCGGTCAGCAGATCCACTGAGCCTCCTCCACTGGACCTCCTCCACTGGGCCTCCCTGAAGATGTCGTCGCGCACCGCGCCTCATCACTGAGAGAACCAAAATGGCTTGAACTCGTCGAACGCTGGCTCGAAGGGGTGATCCGGCAGTCGCAGAACCCGCATGCGCGGGTGGCCGGTCGCCGGGTTGACCGTACCCCCGCCCGCCAGGGCGCCTTCCACGACCTGGCATCCGAGGTTCGTTTCGTAGTAGCGCGCGGCGGTCTGGACGGACGGCCACCGGTAGTCGTCCATGATGATGAGTCCACCCGGCCGGACGATCTTGCGCAGGAAATAGAGATCGACGAACACCTCGTGGTATCGGTGGCTCCCGTCGACGAACGCCGCATCGGCGGTGAAGCCCTCCGCCAGGAGCCGCGGAAGCGCCAGCGACGAAGGTTGGAGAATCAACCGCGCGATCGTGTCCAGCCCAGCCGAGGTGAGCAGGTTCCAGCCCACATTCGCCCAGGCCGTTGCCTGGAAGGGATCGATGATGACGTGGACCGGCTCCTCCGCACTGACGGAGACGAGCGCTTCGCCGATCGCGAGGGCCGACCGGCCGTAGGCCAGGCCCACTTCGATGACCCTCGTGACACCTTCACCGATCAGGAGGTCACGGATGGCGTCGCAGTCCTCCTCGGGGACCGTGACCTTCGTGAAGTCGTCCGCATCTTCCCGCGTCCACGGCGGCCCGTCCTGAGCGAGTTGCCGGCGTACAGCCGCAATCCGGTCGCGGTGGTGCTCTCGGCTCATGTCAGCCTGCGATCCACCCTGCACAGTTCAACCCGTCCCTTCAGCTCCGAGCCGGCCAGGCCGTGTCCCGTCAATCTTCCTGGAGGTCTTGGCTTGACTGGCCGTTGCGAGCTTCGTCTCACACTCTGGTCAATCCAGAGGGCTGTCTCACATTGCGTACACCTGACGGGTACTTCACATGGCTAGCACCTGCCTTGCATGGCGTCCATGCCATGTGAAGCCCCTAATGACCACGTAAACGTGATCATTCAGGGGGCTGGCGTCCACCGGAAAGCCGGATCTCACGGGACACGCGCTAGGCCGGCGGTGGTTCGACGCGGAGTTCGGTGAGGTCGGCGTCGCCGGGCCGCCAGCGGGGTACGCCGACCGCGACGTACCTCGCCGTCGTACCCCCGAGTTTGACCCGCTGCGCACGCTCCCCCTCGTCCGGCTGCCCGGCGACCGTCCAGTCCAGCCCGTCACCGGACGTTTCGACGCGTACGGCTGACACCCGGCCGGACGTCCAGCGGAGCACGGCGGCACCCAGGGCCCTGCTGGCCCCGAGGTCCACCACCATCCGCCCTGACGGGCCGGGTCGCCAAGCCGTGTCCGTACGCCCGTCCACCGCGGCGTCGGGGTCGCTCATGCCGGCCGGCAAGGGAGAGGTGGGGTACGTCCGGCAGGTCAGCGCGAGGTCGGCGACCGGAGTCAGCGGACCGTCCAGGTGCGCCTTGGTCGTCTGGCCCGGCGGCACCACCACGGGCGTGCTCCTGCCGGTGGCCGCCGAGGTGAGCCGGACCCGCGCCGTCACAGAGCCGGTGTTGGTGACCCGCACGTCCCGCGAGTCGAGCACCTCAACCGAGAGCGCCGGAACGCTGGCCCCAGACTCGCTCGGCACCAGCGTGCACCGCGGCGGCTCGACCCGAGCCTCGGCAGCCGCGAGCGACACGAGGTACGCCGTACCGGCCGCGTCCGTGCGCTGCGTACCGCGGAAGAGCACCACACCGTCCTCCCCCGCAGGCCGCGGGATCCGCAGTGCGGCCTCGGTGATCGGCTCCGCGGACAGGTTGAACAGACTGAGGCAGCCGCCGGCCAGGCTCGCCCGCAGACTGTCGGGACCACCCGAGGGCGCTGGTTCGGACGCGAGCCGCGCCGTCGCCTCCGCCGTCGTAGCTGGGTACCCCTCCACCACCATCCCCCGCGCGCCCGACGCGGGACCGGCGGACAGGACGACCGACGTCGGCGTCACCTCCACGGGATTGCGGCTGCCACGGATGACGAAACCCACCCGGTCGTCGAGGTTCAGCCAGGGCCCGGCGAAGGAGCGCGTGTCCGGGATCCGTGCCACGTCCCGCCACGACACCCCGTCGCTCGAGACCTGCAGCCGATAGCCCCGGGCGTACGCCGCCTCGAACCGCACCCGGATCCGGTCGATCGGCACCGACGAACCGAGGTCCACGTCCAGCCAGGAGTCGTCGCGGGTGCGTTGGGTCCGGTCGACCGCCCAGCGGGTCAGCGGATCGTCGTCGGTCGCGAAGCCCGGCGGGTACGGCCCGCCGGCGGTGACCGTGCCGTCGTCGTACGACGATGCCGTCGCCGGCCGGCCCAGCGCGAGGTCGGGTCCCGTGCCGGCGTACACCTCGAACGCGTAGATCGAGTAGCCGTACGCCGTGGCCCGCTCGGCGCCGAGGAACCGCACATGGCGCGCCTCCACCGGCGCGAACCGCACCTCGTCGACGCCGCCGTCGCCGTTCCCTCCGGCGAGCGTGGCCGAGCCGTCGGGTCCGTGGAACGTCCGGTCGCCGGCCAGCCCGCGCACGCCTGGCATGGTGAGGTTGAAGAGCCGCAGGACGCCGTCGCCCTCGGCCAGCCCCGAGGTGGCGTACACCACCGAGCCGTCGGGAAGGGTGGTGAAGCCGGCAAAGCCCGTGCTGGTCGCGAGCAGCGTGGCCGACCCGTCGAACCCATCCCGCGCCAACCGGTAGACCCGCGCCGTCCGGCCCGTCACCGACGTGCTCACGCTGGGGATGAACGCCGGACTCCCGCCAGCCGGATCGAGCAGCCAGTCGTCATGCTCGGGTACGAACGCGAACTTCACGTACCCCGGTTTACTCACCGCCATCGCAAGCCCGGCAGCGGTCTGGTGCCCGACGAGTCCCACCTCGGCCCCGTAGTCGGTGGCCCCAGAGATCCGCGCGAAGAGCTCCTCGGCGCTCACCGGGTCGACGTCGCCGGCCAGCCGGTCCCGCCAGTAGTGCAGGAGGTACGCCATCGCCAGCTCCGCCCGCGCCTCGGGCTCGTACTTCGGCTCGCCACTGAACTTCGTCAGCAGGTTCACCGGCGGGTAGGCGACGTAAGGCCCGAGCCGGTCGGCGAGCAGCCGCTCCGCCCCGGCGGCGTAGCGGTCGCCCACCACTGTCGTGCGGTACGTCAGCGGCAGGACGTCCCGCCCGTAGAGGTGGTAGCGATCGGCGATCATCGGGTGCGCCGACAGCCCGGCATCGGTGCCGAGGTGGGCGAGCGTCGCCCACAGCTCGTCGGCGTTCGGAAGCCGCAGCTGGCTCTCGGGCACCGGCTGACCCGCGACCAGGAACTGCACGGCGTTCCGTCCCGGGTAGGCGCCCATGGACGCTTGGTACATCGGGGCGTAGGTGCCGTGGTTCTCGATCGCGAACGTGTCGAAGATGTTCTGCGACCGCAGCCACGCCGACACCGGACGCCCGGCGATCAGGGCGGGGTTGGCCTGGTCCGCCGGTGGCAGCCCGCCCATGTTGAGCGACCACAGGTCCAGCCACTCCCACCAGGTGCCGGCGGCCGGATCGTCGGGCAGCAGGGCGTACGCCGCCGCGAGCGGCATCGACTTCGCACCCATCTCCTCGACCTTGGAGTCGCCCCGGAAGCCGCCGGCGAGGGTGGTGTTCTCGTCCCGGCCGGGACCGACGATGTGGCCGGCGGACCCACGCGCGATGGTCTCGACGTTCGCCCGCGTCGCGCTGTCGAGCCGGTCCCAGAGGAGGCGCGTGGCGGCGATGAAGTACGCTTCGAAGGTGCTGTCCCAGTAGATCCGAGCGCCCCACTCGCTGCCGCCCGCCCACTTGTTGCTCGCCGCGAAGTGCCGGATCGTCGCGAGGGTGCGCTGCTCGAGAAGGTCGCGGGAGATGCCGGCGACCTCGGCGTCGTACGTACCGAAGTTCAACAGGACCGCGTGGCCGAGGACGACGGTGAAGTTGAAGTCGCGCGCCTGGTAGTGGCCGGCCGCGCCGTCCCACACGGTCTCGGTCCACCGGGTGTGCTGGAGCAGCAGGCGGTAGTAGTCCCGGGCGAAGGCATTCTCCGAACCACTCGCGAGTGCCTGCGACGCCTGACCCATCTGACCTGCCTTCGTACGTCCCGCGCCGGTCGCCGACGCGCCGCCGGCGACGAGGGTGGCACTGGTCGCGGTGAGGAACGTCCTTCTGCTCAAGGGGTTCACCATGCCGAGTTCTCCCTTCCCACTGTGGGGCCCGTGGAGTGCGGTGGTACGCCCTACGCGCGTTCCCGGGCGCGCCGGCGTACCTGGTCGAGGTAGACAGCCGCGACGAGGACCGCGCCGACGGCGACGTTCTGCCAGTACGGGTTGACGCCGATGGTGACGAAGCCGCTCTGCAACACGGCCGGGATGAGAACGCCGATGACGGTGCCGGTGACCCGGCCGCTGCCACCGAACAGGCTGGTGCCACCGAGCACGACCGCCGCGATCGCGGCGAGGTTGTCGGCACTGTGCCCGGAGATCGTGGTGGTGCTGAAGTGCGCGAGCGACATCACGCCGGCAAGCCCGGACAGCAACCCCATCAGGGCGTACACCTTGATGAGGTGGCGGTCGACCCGGATGCCGACCCGCCGGGCGGCTTCGGGGTTGGAGCCGATCGCGTAGGTGTACCTGCCGAACCTCGTGTACGCCAAAACCAGACCCAGCACCACCGCGACCCCGGCGGCGATCACGACCAGCCAGGGCACGGAGTTGAGCACGAGGCCGAAGCCCAGGGTGCCGGCCAGCTGGCGCGGGATGCCGCGTACGTCGGTTCCGCCGGTCAGGAGGTACGACGCGCCGAGCGCCATGCCGAGGGTGCCGAGCGTCGCGATCAGCGGAGGGACCCGCGCCTTGGCCACCAGCAGTCCGTTGATGACACCCCAGGCCAGGCCGGCCAGCAGACCGGCGAGGATGCCGAGGCCGATGACCCCCCAGCCGGCGTCGGCGGCGCCAGCCGACGGGTCCCGTGGATCGCCTCCGACCGCGAGCATCACCTTGGCCGCCACCACACCGGAGAAGATCAGGACCGACCCGATCGAGAGGTCGATGCCGGCCGAGACGATGACGAACGTCATGCCCACCGCCAGCACCAGCAGGGCGGCGTTGTCGGCGGCGATACTGCGGATGTTGAGTGGGTTGGCGAAGTTGGGCTGGACCGCGGTGAAGAACAGCACCAGCGCGACGAGCACCACGAAGATCCAGAGCACGTTGGTGGTCGCGAGCCGGGACGCCAGCGTTGCCGGCGGGCGCGCCGGGAGCGCCTTCGACGTACCACTCATGCGGCACCGTCCGTCACGTCCAACGCGCCTGTCATTGCCCCGACGAGGTCGTCCAGCGAGACGCCAGCGATGTCGAACCGAGCGACCCGCTGGCCCAGCCGCAGCACCTCCACCCGGTCGGCGACGGCAAGCACCTCAGGCATGTTGTGGCTGATGAGCACCACAGCGATGCCCCGGTCCCGGACCCGCCGCATCACGTCGAGGACCCGCTCGCGCTGGACGACGCCGAGGGCCGCGGTCGGCTCGTCCATGAAGATGACCTTGGAGGCCCACGCGACCGACCGCGCGACCGCGACACTCTGTCGCTGGCCGCCGGAGAGCGAGCTGACGCGGGTACCGGCGTCGGGCAGCTCGATGCCCAGCTCACCGAACGCCGCGGTGGCCTCCTCCCGCATACGCCGGCGATCGAGGACGCCGAACCATCCGAGCACCCCGGGCCGCATGAGCTCACGGCCGAGGAAGAGGTTGGCCGCGGGATCGAGGTCGGCGGCGAGCGCGAGGTCCTGGTAGACCACCTCGATCCCCAGCCGTTGGGCGTGCGCGGGACTGTCAAGCCGGACTTGACGACCCTCGAACCACACCTCACCGGCATCGGCCTGCGACGTACCCGACAGGCAGCTGACCAGCGTGCTCTTGCCGGCGCCGTTGTCGCCGATGAGGGCGACGACCTCACCGGCGTACGCCGTGAAGTTGGCGCCGCGCAGCGCCTGGACGTGGCCGTACGTCTTCACCAGCGCCCTGGCTTCCAGGAGCGGTGTCGTCATGGCGGTTCCGTCCTCTCTCGGTCGTCGTGGACGGCTGGGTCTCCTCAGTCCTCGGGTCTCCTCAGTCCCCCGTGAAGGCCGGGTCGCGCTTCTCGATGAAGGCCCGGATTCCCTCGCGGGCGTCGGCGGTCGCGTAGAGGCTGGACAGCACCCCCTGCTCGAGCGTCCAGCCGGTCTCCAGGGAGGCCTCCACACCGTCGTCGATCAGGCGCTTGGCCTCGCGGACGGCCCGCGGGGCGCGGGCGGCCAGCGTCCGGGCGAGCTCCCGCGCGGCCGGCATCAGCTCGTCCGGCTCCACCACTCGGGCCACGAGCCCACGCCGCTCCGCCTCGTCCGGACGCATGCTCCGGCCCGTCATGACCAGCTCCTTCGTCGCGCGTACGCCGATCGCCCGGGCCAGCCGCTGCGTACCCCCACCACCCGGCAGCAGGCCCAGCTTGACCTCGGGCAACGCGAACCGGGCCGCCGTCGAGGCGAGGATCAGGTCGCAGGCGAGCGCCACCTCGAAGCCGCCGCCGAAGGCGTAGCCGTTGACCGCCGCGATCGTCGGCTGTGGGAGGCTCGCGAGCCGTCCGAACGCCGCCCGCCCGAGCCGCTGGTAGTCGTCGAACGCCGCCTGGGACACGCCGTCGTACTCACGAATGTCGGCCCCCGCAATGAATCCCCGACCGGTGCCGGTGACCACCAGCACCCGCACGCTGTCGTCGTGGGCGAGCCCGTCGAGATAAGCGACCAGCGCCTCCACCATGCCGCGGGACAGCGCACCGAGGGCGTGTTCACGGTCGATCCGGAGGACGGCGACGGCGCCGTCGCGCTCCTCGACCAGATGCTCATGGGGCTGCTCTTTTCGCCCACTCAGCTGCTCGGTCGACTCACTCACCTCGGTCATGACTCCCTCCTCCCGGAAACGACCCGCGCGAGCTGCTCCGGCGTGAGCACCTCGGCGAGCACCTCCTCCGTATGCTCGCCGACAAGCGGCGGCGGACGGCGTACCGACCAGGGCGTTCCCGTGTACGTCACCGGGCAGCCGACCAGCTCAAGCGTCCCGGCCCGCGGATGCTCGACCTGGCAGAGCAACGGGGAACCCTCGTCGCGGAGCTCGTCCACGGCCTCGGCCAGGCTGCGTACCCGCGCCGCCCAGATACCGGCGGGCATCAGGAGATCCAGCCATTCCTTGGTCGTCCGGCTCGGGGTGATCGCGTCGAGCCGGTCCTTCGCCTCGTCGCGGTCGATCCACGGGTCGAGCTCGGCGAGCGCCGGGTCGTCGACCAGCCGGGCGATATCGGCCAGCGGAGCCATCGCGACGGCGAGCCAGCCGTCCGCGGTCTGGTAGATGCCGCACGGCGCCGACAACCAGGGGGACGCGATACCCGCGCGCGACCGGTCGAAGGTCTGCTTCTGGTTGACCATCGCCGAGATCTCCTGGCACTGCACCGCGATCGCGGTGGAGTACAGATCCACCTGGACCCATTGGCCGATCCCCTGGCGTTCGCGGGCGACCAGCGCGCCGAGGATGCCGGTCGCCAGCGTGAGCGCGGTCATGGCGTCGACCACCGACGTACCCGCGAAGGTCGGCGGCCCGCTGCCCGGTCCCGTGTTCGCCGCGAGGCCGGACATCGCCTGGATGAGCAGGTCCTGGCCGGGGCGGTTCTCCTCCGCGAACCGTCCCTGCTGCCCCCACCCCGAGCCCGAGCAGTAGATGACGTCGGGTCTGACCGCGCGAATCTGGTCGTAGCCGAGGCCGAGCCGGTCCATGACGCCGGGCCGGAAGTTCTCGACCACCACGTCGCAGGTGGCGGCGAGCGCCAGCAGCGCCTCGCGGGCCGCCGGGTCCTTGAGGTCGAGCGCCACCGACCGCTTGTTGCGGTTCATCGCAAGGAACGCCGCACTGTCGCCGGCCACCAGCTCGCCCATCATGGCGAGGCCGCGTTCCCACTCCCCGCTGTCGGGTCGCTCGATTTTGATGACGTCGGCGCCGAGGTCGCCGAGGAGTTGGGTGGCGTACGGCCCGAGCATCATCTGGGTGAAGTCGAGCACCCTGATGCCGTCGAGAGCAGCGGGCATGTCACGTCCTTCCGGCCGGTCGGTGTTGGTCGAGCAGGTGGTCGAGCCCGCGCAGGATCTCGCCCGGCCGGCGGCCCTCCTGGAGACCCGCGGCGAGCTGCCGGCCCGCGGCCTCCTGGAACGCCCGCCACCACGGGTCCCTCGGCCGGGTCCAGGCGGCGTCCATCGTCGCCCGCGTACCCGAGAAGAACCCACCCACGACCGCGTCCGCCGCGGGATCCGACCAGGTGGCGCTGGCCGCCGGCTGCCCGTCGTGAGCGAGTCCGACGTAGCGCTGCGCGGCCGGACTCGCCACCCAGCAGGCGAACTCCGCGGCCTCCGCACGGTGGACGCTGCTCGCGGACACCGCGATACCCGCACCGCCCAGGATCGAGCCGTGCGGCTCGCCGCCCGGCACCGCGACCGGGATGTCGGCGAACCGCAGCCAGGCCCCTCCCTCCAGAGTCGGGCGGGAGTAGGTGGTGTAGCCGAAGCTGAGCGGCACGTACCCGATCTCGTCGCCGGCCCTCATCCGGTCGAGCAGGGCCGGCGGGTTGAGGTCGTACGACGAAGGATCGACCACGCGCGCGAGCTCATAGAGCAGTTCGACCGCCTCGCCGCTGAACCCCCCGTCGAGCGCCTGGAGTGGCGTGCCCAGGCTGGCGGACATGGTGAGCAGGCAGCAGATCGCGTCGGCCGGGTCGAGCGGCATCGCGACCAGGCCAGGTCGCTCCCCCGCCAACCGCAGCACGTCGTCCCACGTGCTCGGCATCGGGACGCCGTGCCGCACCAGGAGGTCGTCGCGTACGACGCTCACCTGGCACGCGGCGTCGAGAGCCAGCCCCCACTGGTGTCCGGCGTACGCATAGCTCTGGTGGCTCCGGCCCACCGTGCCGGCGGCGGCCGCGGCCAACGCCTCGCCCGGCAGCAGTTCGTCAAGGGGCGCGAGGCAGCGCGTGCGGGCGGCGGCGCCGACCATCGGATGATCGAAGATCAGCAGGTCGTACTGCCCGCTGATCGTTTCCAGCGGTTGGTCGTTGAACGCCGACAGCGCCCGGACGTCCCACACCACCTCTACGTCGGGCCGCGCCGACTGCCACACGGCCGCGGCAGCCGCCATCGGGTGCGTGCAGCGCGGGTGGTCCCAGCAGATGCCGCGCAGGCTGATGCTCGGGCTACCCACCGGTGCACGACTCCTGGTAGAGGTACTTCTGGACCTCCGGCGTACGCAGGTTCTCCTTCGTCGCCACCAACGACCCGGTGAGCGTGACCTTCTCGACCTGCTTGTCAGACAGCGCGTTCACCGCCTGCGTGACGCCCTGAAAGCCGATGTCGAGCGGTTGGAGCACCACCTGGCCCTGGGCGGCGCCGTCCTCGATCGCCTGCACGCCACTCGGATTCGCGTCGAAGCCGACCAGCTTGATCGCGCCACTCTTGTGGGCGTTCTTGATGCCGGTCGCCGCACCCTGGCCGGTCAGGGTGTTGGTCGCGAAGACCGCCGCCAGATCAGGATGGGCCGCGAGGGTCGACGTGACCACCGAACTCGCCTTCGCCGCGTCATCACCGGCGAACTTCTCGCCGACGTACTCGATGGCGGACTCCTGCTTCAGGCGTTTCTCGAATCCCCTGACCCGCGCCTCGACCGTCGACACTCCGGGTTGGGTGTTGACGGTGACCACCGAACCCTTGCCGCCGGTGAGCCGGATGACCTCCTCGGCGGCCTTCTCACCGGCGAGTTCGTCGTTGGACGTCACCCGCGCGGCGGCGAACGCCGGATCCTTGACGTTCGTGTCGACCAGGACCACCTTGATGCCCTGTGCGGCGGCCTGTTCGAGCGGCGTCTGCAGCGCGGTGTCGTCGACCGGGGCGATGAGGATGGCATCGGGCCGGGACGCGATCACGGAGTTGAGGACCGGGATCTGCTCGGACGGATCCCACCTGTTGGGCCCCTGGACGTCGACCTCGGCGCCCAGCTTGTCGGCGGCCTGCCTGGCGCCACAGGCGAGGGAGCCATAGAAATCGTCCCCCTTGAGACCGACGATCAGGCTGATCTTGTAGCGCTTCGCTCCGTCGTCACCGCCATTGCCGGTGGCTTTCGTGTCGGAGCCGCAGCTCGCGATTCCGGCGGCGGCGAGAACGACCGCCGCACTGGCCGCCGCCATTCGAGCGGGCAGCTTGGTCATGATGCTGACCCCCCTTCTCACCACGCCGCCGCCCGCGAGCCAAGGATGGTGAGCCCGCCGTCGACCGGCAGGCACGTACCAGTGATGAACGACGCGTCGTCGGACGCCAGGAACGCCACCGCCGCGGCCACCTCCTCGGGCTCGCCGAACCGTCCGAGAGCGTGCATGGCGTTCCAGCTCTCGATGAGCGCCTGCGGGTCGGGCGCGGTGCGGAAGATCGCTTCGTTCAGTGGGGTCATGATGGTGCCGGGCGCGATGGAGTTGACCCGGATCCGGTCAGGGGCGTACTCCACGGCCGCCTGCTGCGTGAGCGAGACGATCGCGCCCTTCGTCGCCGCGTACGCCGCCCATCCGGGGAACCCGCGGAACGCCTGCGCGCTGGAGGCGTTGACGATCGCGCCGCCGCCGGCCGCGCGCAGGTGCGGGATCGCTGCCTTCATCGCGTACCAGATCCCCTTGAGGTTGATCGCGAAGACCCGGTCCCAGTCGTCCTCGGAAATGTCGGTGACCGTGCCCCCGACCGCGATGCCGGCGATGTTGACCAGCAGGTCGAGGCGGTCGTACCGCTCGACGACGGTGGCCACGAGTTCGTCGACCTCGCCGGCGCGGCTGACGTCCGTGCGCACCGCCACCGCCTGACCGCCCGCGTCAGCGATCTGCCGCGCCACCTCCCCCGCACCCGCCTCGTCGACGTCGGCGATGCCGACGGCCGCGCCTTCGGCGCCCAGTCGCAGGGCGCATGCCCGGCCGATTCCCTTGGCGCCGCCGGTCACGATGCCGACCTTGCCGTCGAGTCTGCGCATGAAAGAAGGGCTCCTTCGTCAGCGTTCGCTGGGATGTCCGCCAGGCCGGTGAAACGTTTCTCTAAGAAAATCGTTTATCTTCTAGTCCCGCACGGCTGCCGTGTCAAGGGTGCTGGTGTGTGCGTGAACCAGCTTGAGTGGTACGCGAGAATCGAGGTTCGATGGCCAGCATCACCGACGTGGCCCGGGAGGCCGGCGTCTCAGCGTCGATCGTCTCCCGTGTGCTCAACGGCGATCCCACGCTGCGGGTCCGCGACGACACCCGCGCCCGCGTGCTCGCGGCGGTTGATGCGCTCGACTACGCACCCAACCACGCCGCGCGGGCTCTGCGGCGGTCGCAGGTCGGCACCCTCGGACTCGCCGTTCCTGACATGCACAACCCCGTTTACGCGGCGATCCTGGCAGGCGCGCGTCCGGCTGCCACGCAGCATGGCTACGTCCTCATGCTCACCGACCTCGACGACCTGGCCTCCGACACCACGACGTTCCGCCGGGTCGTGCGGGGCGGCGCGGTCGACGGGCTACTCCTGCAACGCGATGGCGCCGCGGCGGGTCGGGTGGTCGAGCGGATCGCGCCCGCGCGGATCCCGATGGTCTTCCTGAACGAACGTGTCCGCCCACCCACCTCGGGCGTCGCCGTCGACGACCGGACCGCCGCGGCGCTCGCGACCCGGCACCTCGTCGACCTCGGCCATACCGATATCGGTCATCTCCGCGTCCGCGGCCGCAACTCCCGCTCCCGCGACCGCCAGGCCGGCTGGGAGGACGCGCTCAAGGAGGCGGGCCTTCCGGTCCGCCACGACCTGCTCGGGTACGGCGGCGCGGTGCCCGAAGCCGGCTACCGCGGACTCACCGAACTCCTCGCCCACCCGCGCCGGCCGACCGCGGTCTTCGTCGGCAGCGTGCTCGCCGCCGTTGGGGCGCTCGCGGCCGCCCGCGACGCGGGACTCAGTGTGCCGGACGACCTGTCCGTGATCGGCTACCACGACACCTGGCTGGCCGATCATGTCGACCCGCCGCTCAGTGTCGTACGCCTGCCCCTCGACGAGATGGGCCGCGAGGCGGTTCGCATCCTGGTCGACCTGATCGATGGCAAGCCGGCCCAGCAAGCGTTGGTGACGACGCCAGCACCGCGACTGGTCCTGCGCGCGTCCACCGCCCCGCCGCGTTCTCCGCGTTCGGCGCGTTCGGCATCGCGCACCCGCCTGCGCTGACCTGCGTCGGGGGCACTCTTGTACGGCTCTATCGGCCACGGGCGCCCCCGACCCAAGGCGCCACCTCTGCCGCAGCGTTCGGCGACGTCAGCCGAGGCGGATCTCGCCCAGCCGGATGTGCAGGTCGATGACCTCGCGGGTATGGCCGAGAATCGCCCAGTGGAGTTGGTACAAGGTCCAGTGGGCCCAGTACATCCGGAGCACGGACGGCTCGAGGCTGGCGTCGAGGGCCTCGTCGACCCGGTCGATGGCCTCCTGCTTGACTCGGTCCCCGCCCGGTGAGGCGGCCGCCCAGGTGAGGTCGAACCGCAGCTTGACGAGGGCGAACCTCCGATCGCCGCGGGCCACCCCGAAGTTCCAGTCGATCACGCCGGTGATCTGGCCTGCGTCGTCGAAGAGGACGTTCGGGACGGTGTAGTCGGTGTGGACGAGATCGTCACCGACCATCTCGGGTTGCTCGGAGCGGCCGACGTCGCGGATCAGCTTGAGCAGGCGACGAGTGCGGTCGTCGTACCCCTTCAGCGTCTCGTGCCTCGGAAAGACTGGTCCGCTCCGGCGGAGGTACATCGGCGGCACGGGTACGTCGTGGCGGTCAACGAGCAGGCCGGCGAACCGTTCGTTCATCGCGAGCATCGCGTCGATCACCGAGACATCGACACGACGTGCCGGCTTTCCTGGCAGGCGTTCCTGAACGTTCGCCACGGTGCCGTCGCTGAGTTCGACGATCAGATCGTGACGTGGAACCGGCAGACCACGCGAGCGGGCCATTGCCAGGACCTCGGCCGTCCGGTGTGCCTGCTCGAGCGGGCCCGGTGAACGAGTCACGACGCCGTCCCGGCCCTCAGGCCAGCGCACATAGACCGCACCACCGGATTCGCCGTGGTCGGCAACGCCCACCATCGCGAGGTCGCAGCCGGCGCGACTGTTGACCTCGGCCACCAGAGCGTGCGGTCCTTCCTGCTCACCTGCGGAAATGGCATCCTCGCTCATGTTCCTCCTCGGAAGGGGCTTCCCGGAGCCAGCCTCGGATCATCGTGGAAACAAAGGGGGCCTATAGCACCTCGCAGTCTCCACGATGATCCGAGCCAGCCCATCAACGCACCTCGTCTGCGCGGGCATTCAGCGTCAATAGCCGCAACGGTTCAGGTGCGGATGAGGCGTTGGCTGATGTCGATCCAGGGCGGGGGTCTGTATTCGGGTCTGCCATTTCGGCCCATGCGGACTCGCCAGCCGCCGTTGTGGAGCCCGAAAGAGCCCATTCCAAAATGTCCCGGCGTCCCGCTCCGCAGGAAAGCGGTGAACCTACCCTGACCCCAAGGACCAGACGGGATTCGTTCAAACCGGACGACCACTACCCGGTTTCCCAGACAGCCTCACAAAGGGCACTGGAGAACCGGACAACCCCACCTTGAACCCGCCCGAATCGGACCGTCCGCATAATGACGCACAGCCGTACGTGTTCTTCTCAGACACCTACTGATCGCACCACCAAAACCTTCACTAGGCGTCGTGTCGCAAGTCGGTTCGGTAATCTTTCTGTGGCACAGCCCGGCATTCCTCTTCGAGAAAGCCGGAACCCTTCGGTCGCAACGACGCCTTCCTGAAGGGTTGCGCAAGCCTGTCGTAGGCCGCCGACACAGGGGGTCGAGATGAATCGACGGAGGCGCCCAGGGCCGTCGGCGCGACTTATCGGGTTTCTTGTGGTCATGCTGGCCGCCGCATTGGTGGCCGGCTGCGAATCGGGATCCCCGAAAGAGTCGCCCCGGAATGGGAACGTGGAAAACGGCGTCACCAGGCAGTCGCCGCGGATTATTATCACGCCAGCCGACAATTCGGTAGAGGTGCTTCTGACGTCCCCCGTCAGGGTTTCCGCCAACGGTGGCACCCTCACAAAGGTTCAGGTGATCGGCGGCCCCGGAAGGTCGGTCAAGGGGACGCTGAATGCCGCCCGGTCCGAATGGAAGGCCAGCCGGCTACTGTTCCCGGATTCGGTGTATCGGGTGGATGCCGAAGCCACGAACGCCGCCGGCGAGCGGGTGACCAGGACACAGACCTTCAGCACGGTCAGGGCCCCGAAGGTGCTCGCCGCCGACATCACGCCGTCGGAAGGCGACAGCGTCGGCGTCGCGATGCCGATCGCCGTGAAGTTCAACGAGCCGGTGAAGGACCGCGCCGCCGTCGAACGCGTCCTCCAGGTGACGACCACCAAGCCCATCGAGGGCGCCTGGCACTGGCTCAATCCGAAAGAGGTTCACTACCGGCCCAGGACGTACTGGCCGGCGCAGAGCAAGGTGACGTTGACAGCCAACCTGCGGAACGTCAGCGCCAGCGCGGACACCTGGGGTACGACGAACCTGCGGCGTACCTTCTCCATCACCAACTCGGTGGTCACCAAGGTCGACCTCACCACCCACGAGGCGAAGACGTACATCGACGGCCGCCTCGCTCGCACCATTCCGGTGACCGGTGGCAAGCCTGGCTGGGACACCCGGAACGGCATCAAAGTCATCCTCGACAAGGAGGAGAACAAACTCTTCACCAACGAAATGATCGGCGCTGCGGAAAGCTACCGGCTCTATTCCAAGTGGGCGCTCCGGGTCACTCTGAGCGGTGAGTTCCTCCATACGGCGTCCTGGTCGACGGGCTCGCAGGGAAATGCCAACGTCAGCCACGGCTGTGTCGGTATGAACACCGAGAATTCCGCCTGGCTGTGGAAGGTGTCCCACGTCGGCGACCCGGTCGAGGTCAAGAGCCCCACCGGCGGACCCATGGAACTCACCAACGGGTACGGCGACTGGAACCTCACCTGGGAGGAGTGGAAGGCGGGTAGCGCGTTGAGCTGAGCCGATCCGCAAGGACGGGCGCGGGACGATCGCCGGCGCACGGCGCATCCATGCCGAGCGGACGAAATCCGCGCCCGCACAGTGGGGAGCGGTCCGCCCTATCGTCGAGAGGCGAAGGCGGTGGGCCGCTCCCCGCCCCCGCTGAGTTGCCCGCCCCGCTGAGACCGCCTGACTATCGCGCGGCGAACTCCCGCCCGATCAGCCGACCTCGCCGAGCAACCGGGGCAGCTCGCGCATGTCGGTGAAGAGCACCGTGCCCGGGCCCTCCAGTCGCTCCGACGGCACGACGCCGCCGGCATAGCCGAACGCCGCCATACCCGCGGCCCGCGCCGCCGCCACGCCGTACTCGCTGTCCTCGATGACCGCGCACTCGCCCGGGTCGACGCCGAGCGTCCGCGCCGCGTGCAGGAAGAGATCAGGCGCCGGCTTGCCGTGTGCGACCTCGCTGGCGCTGAAGATGCGTCCCTCGAACCGCTCGTACAGTCCGGTCAGCCCCAACGTGAAGCGCATCTTGTCGTGCCCGCCGCTGGAGGCGACGCAGGTGAGGGTGCTGATCGCGTCCAGGGCCTCGACGACCCCGTCGACCGGGGCGAGCTCGGCGGCGAAGATCTCGCGGTAGAGCTCAGCGAACTTCGCGTCAACCTCCGGTGGCACCGCGCGGCCGATGTGGGCCTCGAGCTCCCCGATCATGTAGTCGTGGGTACGCCCCACGAACCGCCGGGCGATCTCGTCCTCCGGCAACGGCCAGCCGAGTTCGGCGAAGAGCATGGCGTCGACCCGGAGCGCGAGGGGTTCGCTGTCGACGAGGATGCCGTCGCAGTCGAAGATGAGGAGTTTGTACGTCGCGGCCACGCCTGCACCCTATGAGCTCCGCCGACCCGCACCAGCACCGAGGTACGCCGCTCCCGGGCCGGACGCGCTCAGGCACCCGACCCAGCCCTCGACTCAGGCACCCGACCCAGCCCTCGACTCAGGCCGCGTCTCAGACCGCCGGGGGTCACCGTCGGGCGTCAGGTGCTCGACGACCGCCTCGCTGATCCGGCGAAGCTCCGCCACCTGACCTGGGCTCAGCTGGTCGAACAGGTGAGTTCGTACGCCTTTGACATGACCGGGCGCGGCCGCGACCAGCGCAACGTACCCCTGGTCGGTCAGCTCGGCGAGCTGCCCCCGCCGGTCGGCGGGAGTGGCCCGGCGCCGCAGCCAGCCGCGCTCCTCCAGCCGGGCCACCGCGTGGGACAGCCGGCTGCGCGACGACCCGAGACACTCCGCGAGCTCGCTCATGCGCATCGCCCGGTCGGGGTGCTCGGAGAGGCGTACCAGCACCTCGTAATAGGCGTGCGGCATGCCCGCGTCCGCCTGCAACTCCTGGTCGAGGCGCTCGAAGAACAGCCTCGTCGCCGCCAGGAAGGCCCGCCAGGTCCGCTGCTCGTCGGCGTCCAGCCATCTGGTTTCGGGCATGCCACCACCATACGTGACGTTGTTGAAAGCTCAACAAACGGCTGCTAGGGTGGCTGGGTAGTCAAGCGTTCAACTACTCCCCTCGGATCGGGGTCTCCATGCCCATCACCCGCCTCAACCACGCCGTCCTCTATGTCCGCGACGTGGAGCGCAGCGTCGCGTTCTACACCACCGTCCTCGGGTTTCGTCGCCTCGACATGACGCCTGACGGGTTCACCGGCGCGGCGTTCCTCCAGGCCGCCGGCTCGCGCAACGACCACGACCTCGGGTTGTTCGAGATCGGCTCGGCGGCAGGACCCTCGCGAGCGGGGCGCGGCACTGTCGGGCTCTACCACCTCGCGTGGGAGGTCGACACCCTGGCGGAGCTCGAGGCGATCCAGGCCAGGCTCGTCCAGGCCGGGGCCCTCGTCGGCACGAGCGACCACAGTACGAGCAAGAGTTTGTACGGCCAGGACCCCGACGGCATCGAGTTCGAGGTGGCGTGGTTCGTGCCGCTGGACCTGCTCGACGAGGCCACCCTCGCCGGCCGCAAGGGAATCCGGCCACTCGACCTCGCGAGGGAGCAGGCGCGGTACGGCGCCACCACCCTGGGCGCCAGCTCGACCACCACCGGCTGAGCGACTGAACCACACCGCCACCAGCTACGTGTCTGAACCGGGACCCGGTATCTCACGATCCGTTCCGCGTGCCCGACCCGGCCGGCTCCACCGAACCCGCCGAGCCTCGACCACGGAAGGACCAACCTCCATGTCCACGACTCTCGTCCGCGACCTCGCGCTTCTCCTCGCTCGCATCGGGCTCGGCATCGTGCTGGTCACCCACGGCTGGCAGAAGTTCTCCGACCAGGGGCTGTCCGCGACCGCAGGGGGCTTCTCGAAGATGGGCATCCCACTGCCGACCCTCAGCGCCTACTTCGCGACGTTCGTCGAGCTGATTGGCGGCGCCGCGCTCATCATCGGCTTCGCCGTCCCGATCGCGGGCATCCTCGTCGCGCTCAACATGGCCGGAGCCTTCCTCTTCGTTCACTCCGGGAACGGCGTGTTCGTCAACGAGGGCGGCTTCGAACTCGTGCTCGTCATCGCGCTGACCGGGTTGCTCCTGGCGGCGTTCGGCTCGGGCCGGATCGGCGTGGACGCGCTGCTGTTCGGGCGCCGGCGGTCCTCGGCCGACGCGACGTCCCACGCCGCGTCCTGACCGGTACTCCCACTGGCCGGGCCGGTCCGATCCACCGGGCCGGCCCGGTCCCCCGTTCGTCCACCGGCCCGGCCCGCCGCCGCCCGCAGGCCCCACCCGAGTCCGGCGATCACGAGGGCCGCGCCGACCAGGTCGGCGTACGACGGGCGGCCCGTCCCCACCAGCGCCGCCGTCCCGATCGCCCCTACCGGCACCATCCCCGCGAACAACCCGGCCCGGTCCGCGCCGAGCCGGGGCAGCGCGTCGTACCAACACAGGAACGCCACCACCGTCACGACAATCGCGATGTACGCCAGCGCTCCCAGCTCGGTGCCGCTCGGGGCGCGGAGGAACCCCCACCCGTCGGCCAGCAGCCCGACCACTGTGAGCATCGGCACGGCCGCGGCGGTGGCGTACGCGGATGTACGCAGCGGACCCAGCCGGGCCAGCAGCGGTACGGCGAGCAGGGAGAAGCCCGCCTCGCAGGCCAGGGTCGCCAGCGAGTACGCGACGCCGAGCCTGTCCGTCGTACCCAGCCCCGTCGTGACCGCCGCACCGCACACCACGACGCCGGCCGCGAGGACCACCCGGGGTTCGGGCCGGCGCCGGGCGGCCAGTGGGGCGACCACCGCGAGCACGACCGGCACGGTGGCGAGGATCGTGCCGACGACGGCGGGTGCGGCATGCCTGAGGGCCGCGAGTTGGACGACGTTGAACGTCACCAGGCCGACCGCCGCCAGAGCTCCGAGAAGGATGAGCTCACGCGCCGTGAGCCGGATCCGCGGGAGCCGGCGTACCCGGACGAACAGGAACAGGATGGCGGCGGCGAGCGCATAGCGCGCGGCCTGACCGCCATAGACCGGATAGTCCGTGATGAGTACGCCGACCGCAGTCATGCTCCCGACGAGCAGCATGCCGGTCGCGGCTCCGAGTACCCCTCGGACTGGAACTGAGCGCATGGCTTGCACGCTAGGGGTCGATTGGTTCAAGGTTGAGGGCCAATCCGGACCAGCTATTGAGGACCATTTCCTGCTGGGCGGGGCCCACACCTGGCCTGCCCACATCGGCCTGCGGCGATCCGCGGCCGGCATGGCATCGTGCCGGCGTCGCGCCAGCCGTCGCGGGGTTTAGAGACGTACGAGGATCCTGTGACCGACCTGCTCCTGGTACTCGACCGCCGCCGCGGCCACCTCGCGACCCAGTTGGCGAGTGAGTTACGCGCGGCCATCCGGTCTGGCCGGCTGGCACCGGGCCTACGCCTCCCGGCCACCCGCACACTCGCTCGCGACCTGGGCGTCTCCCGGGGCGTGGTGGTGGAGGCGTACGACCAACTGATCGCGGAGGGCTTCCTCGTCGCGCGGCAGGGCGACTGCACGCGGGTCGCCTCACCGGGCGCGGTGCCCGCTTCGCCACCGGCACCCGTTTTGCCACCGGTGCCGGTCCCGCAATCGGCGCCCGCTCCGCATTCGCGGCCCACGCTCCAGCGGGCCTCCAACGCACGGCCGTCCACCCGACCAGACCTGTTCCGGCCGTACGGCCGCGAGGTGCCGCGTTACGACCTGCGGCCAGGCACGCCCGATCTCGCCGCGTTCCCGCGCCAGCGCTGGGCGAGCCTGGTACGCCGGGTGCTCAACGACCTCCCGGCCGACGCCCTCGGCTACCCCGATCCCGCCGGCGTTCCCGCATTGCGGGCCGGCCTCGCGGCGTACCTACGCCGGGTGCGGGCTGCCCAGGCTGAAGCGACGCAGGTGGTGGTCCTCAGTGGAGTCGCCCAGGGGATCGCCGCGCTGGCCAGCCTGCTCCGCCGACGGCACGAGTTGCCGGTCGTGGCGATCGAGGACCCGTCGTCACCGGGTGAGCATCAGGTCCTGCGGGCTGCCGGCATCGAACCCATCGGCGTACCCGTGGACGACGAGGGCCTGGACGTCGAGTACCTCAACCGAACCCGGGCGCACGCGGCCCTCGTCACACCCGCCCATCAGTACCCCACCGGCGTGGTCCTCTCGCCCCGCCGCCGCGCTGCCCTGGTCGCCTGGGCCCGGGAGCGGGACGCGCTGATCATCGAAGATGACTACGACGCGGAGTTCAGGTACGACCGGGAACCCGTCGGCTGCCTACAGGGGCTCGCCCCCGACCACGTCGTACTCCTCGGCTCCGTCAGCAAGTCGCTGGCGCCCGGCTTCCGGATCGGCTGGGCGGTCGCGCCGGCGGAGGTTGCCGCGGAGTTGGGTGCGTACCGCGCCGTGAGCGATCTCGGCAGCCCGGTGCTCGAACAACACACACTGGCCGCGATGCTCTCCGAGGGCTATTTCGATCGGCATGTGCGGACGATGCGGCGTACCTACCGCGCCCGCCGGGACGCACTCGTCGGCGAACTCACCACCCGCCTGCCATGGGCGCCGATCCGCGGTGTCTCGGCTGGCTTGCATGTGTACGTCGACCTGGCCGATCTCTCCGAGGACGCCGTGGTGTCCGCCGCACGCGAACGCGGAGTCGCCGTCGAGGGTGGCCGGTCCACCTGGCTCGCCGCGGACAACCCGCCGCCGGCACTGATCCTGGGCTACGCCCGCCTCCCCGAACGCCGGATCGCCGAGGCGGTAGCTCTACTGGCCGAGGTATGTCCGCCGCGAACGTAGAGCCTGCAGCAGCATCGCCCGCCCGCATCACCGACTTGTCCGAAGTTTGCTGGTTGTCAAACGCAGGCGTCATGATCATGAAGGATTCTCGTCGCTATTTGACCAAAATCTTTCATGATCCTCGAATACCCACGATCCAAATGCCCAGGTCTCAGCATCCGGGCGGGCAGGGTGTACGCCATGTGAGACGGCTGGGACTTCGCACGCCAAATCGTCACTATGCAAGGTGAATTGAGCTTGCTTGGTGGGGAGATGCCGCGTGAGGTCGTGGCCGTCTCGAATGGCGTACACCTGACCGTATCGGATGCTGAGAAACCAGGCCCGTGCCTCAAATCCTGGGCGGAACTGAATAGGCCCTGCTTCGAACCTTGAGTAGATGCCCAGTTCTGCGTGCAAACTGGGCATCTACTCAAGGTTCAACAAGCACGAGCCCGCCAGCCCAGCCCGCTGACGCGGAGACGATCGGGCGACATCACTCACCGAGACGTCAAGGCGAGCCTGCGAGCAGTCCGGTGAGGGCTGTCGCCCGATCGACCCCGCCCCAACAATCAGCCAGCGCCGCACCCCGCGCGAAACCGGGTCAACGAATCGGCGAGGCCGGAGAGTCGAATCGCGCGATGACATGCTTCGCCTGGTTGATCGGGATGGCGAAGCCGAGGCCGGCGTACGCGGACCTGTCACCTGAAGCGGACGGCGAATAGATCGCCGAATTCACGCCGATCACTTCGCCGGCGAGATTGAAGAGCGGTCCACCGGAATTGCCTGGATTAAGCGGCGCATCGGTTTGGATCGCCCGGTAGGTCACGGTCTCACCAACTGAGGTCAGGCCCGGACTGCCAACCACCCGCACCCGCCGGTCGAGCGCGCTCACGATACCTGCCGTGACGGTTTCCTGAAGCCCTTCGGGCGAACCAATCGCGACGACCGACATGCCCACCCGCGCCTTCGAGGAGTCGCCGAGTTTGGCGGGAGTGAGCCCGCCCACGCCTTGGGCCCGTAGCAGTGCAAGGTCTCTCGCGGCGTCGGTCTCGACAATCTTCACATTGGCGGAACGCCCGCTGCTGAAGCGAACCGCGGCCTGCCCGCCGTACCGCGTCCGCGCTATGACGTGGTTGTTGGTGAGGATCAGGCCGTCCGAGGTGAGGATGATGCCGGAGCCGGTCTCCTGCCCGTCAGCGGATCTGACGTCCACTTCCACCACGCTCGGCGAGACGTCAGACACCACGCGCGCGATCGGCGTACGCGTCACCGCTTCCGTGGGCACAGAGCCGTCGACGTTCGGCGCGTCCGCATCCCCTGCCTGGCTAGCCCCCAGCGCCCCGCCCACGAGGCCGCCCGCCATACCCGCGCTCAACGCGACCGCGGCGAGGAGGGCAGCGAGCCGTCCGGTTCCCCGATCTTTCCGGGTGGGCCGCCACCATCGGCCCTTACCCGGTTGGGTTGGGTTCGGCGTCTCGCTCATATTCCCCAGCGTCCCGTCCTGCGATCATGTCCGGCGTGGGACCTCCGTCCCTTGTTACGCGACGAACGCCCCACTCAGCGGTAGGCACGGGCCTGGAGTTCGAACAGATGCGCATATCTACCAGCTCGGGCGAGCAACTCCTCATGGGAGCCCATCTCTTCGACCTGCCCGTCATGGAGTACGACAATCAGGTCGGCCATGCGTACGGTCGAGAACCGATGTGACACCAGCACGGTCACTCCACCGGACCGGTGCGCGGCTGCCTTCGACGCAGCCGTGAACCGCTCGAACAACGCGTGCTCCGCCTCCGGATCCAAGGCCGCGGTCGGCTCGTCGAGCAACAGGAGCAACGGCTCGTCGCGCATGAAGGCGCGCGCCAGGGCCAGCCGCTGCCACTGGCCGCCCGACAGCTCGTGCCCCTCGCTGAAATCCCTGCCCAGCTGGGTGTCCAGGCCGGACGGCAACCGCTCGACCACGGCCGTGGCGTCACCGCGTTCGAGCGCCTTCGCGACCGCGGCACGATCTTTGATCCGGTCCACGTCGCCGACCCCGACGGTCTCGCGGGCTGTGAACGCGAAGCGCACGAAGTCCTGGAACCCCGCGGCCACCCGTGACCGCCATGCGGACGGGTCCATCGAGCGCAGATCGCGACCGTCAACAAGGACTTGCCCCTCGTCGGGGTCGTAGAGCCTCGCCAGGAGCTTGACCAGCGTCGACTTGCCCGCGCCATTCTCGCCCACCAGTGCCACGGTCGATCCGGCGGGCAAGGCCAGGTTGACGTCCTGGAGCGCCGGTCGATCAGTGCCTGGATAGAGAAAGGCGACGTTCCGGAACTCGATGGCGGACCTGATCGCGGTCGGTGCCGGCTCCGTGCCGTCTCGCCAGCCATGAGTACGCGCGTACGTCCGGAGCCAGACGTAGTTGCCGAACAGCTTCGCCATCTGGACCAGGTTGTGGACACTGGCCGCGACACGGCCAGCCGCCTGGTCGACCTGAGGCGCGAGGAGGACGACGAGCGCCACGTCGCCGGCGGTCACCTGACCGCCGCGCGCCAGATAGACAACCCATCCGATCGCCGCGCCGTAGGCGAGCCCGAAGCCGAGCCGGATCAGCGCCTCGATCGCCGCGCCATTCCGTACCACCCGGCGTTGTTCGCGGAACCGCTGTCCGAACAGGTCCCCGATCCGATCAAGCAGGAACGTACCCAACCCGAAGACCCGGAGCTCCATGGCATGGGCAGGCGCCTCGACGACGCTCAGCAACCGGTCGGCGAGACGGAACTGCGGTGTCGTGCGTTCGACAACGGCGAAGAACATCCGGACGTTGACAACACGCGCCCACACCCGGAGCAGCGCCAACAACGGCAGCACCAGCAGCCCTGGATGCACCGACCACAGAAGGACGCCCACCGTGCTCACATTCGTGAGGGCGGTGACGGCGTACATCACGTGTCCCGCGCTCCACGTCATCTCCCGGGACTGCTGCTGGACCAGCGCGATCTTGTCGGCCAGGTCCGATCGCTCATGGTGCGCGATTCCGGGGATCTTGGTCGTGAGGGCGAGCAGATCCGCATGGAGGCGCGCATCCACACGGTCGCTGAGCGTTGGCGTCAAGGCGTTGTTGACAGCAAGTCCGGCAAAGGAAACCGCCAGGGCAACGGCGACAATCACCACGCCGGTGACGGACGTACCGCTTCCCACGCCGGTGAGACCGTCGACCAGCAGTTTCACGCCGTACGCCTGAAGCGGTGCGGCTGCGGCGGTCAGAACGACGACCAGAGTGTCGACAACCGCGAGGAGCGGCGCCGCCTTGAACGCCGTCGACAGGCACAGGCGCAGGGCCAGCAAGCTGTTACGCATCGACATCACCGCTCGCCGTGAGATACCGGTCGGCCTGGAGCCGGAACATCGTGGCGTACCGCCCACCCAGGCGAAGGAGCTGGTCGTGGTTGCCCTGTTCGACAATGCGACCGGCTTCCAGCACACAGATCCGATCCGCGTCGCGGACCACCGAGAAGCGGTGCGAGATGATCAGCGAGGTGACCCCACCCGTCAGCTCGAGATAGCGATCCACCAATTCGGCCTCGGCACGCACGTCGAGCGCGGCTGCCGGCTCGTCCAACACCAGGACACCAGCGCCGGCCTGCACGGCGAACAACGCGCGGGCCAACGCGATCCGTTGCCACTGGCCACCCGACAGCTCGGCACCACCGTCGAAACTCTTGTCCAACAAGGTGTCCCAGCCATCGCCGAGGCCCTGCACCACCTCCGTGATGGCCGCTCGGCGCGCGACCACCTCAAGCGCCTCCCTGTCGTCTCGACGCTCGACGGCGCCGAGGCTGACATTCTCAGCGGCAGACAATGGAAAGTGAACGAAATCCTGGACGATCGCCGCGATCCGGCGTTGCCACGCGCCCAGTGCCGCGGGGTCCAAGGAGGCGAGATCCACACCGTCGACGGTGATCCGCCCACTCGTGGGTTGGTAACAACCCGCGAGCAGCTTGACGAGCGTGGACTTTCCGGCGCCGTTGACGCCCACCAGCGCCACTGACTCCCCCGCGACGATCTCGAGATCGAGGTCGTGCAAGACATCGCGATCCTGTCCGGGATAACGGAAGCTCACCCCCTCGAACCTGATGCTCGCCGTTGGCATCGCCCCGATCTCGTTGTCCTGACCACCCGGTCCTTCTCGACCACCCGCTCTCTCTCGACTGGCAGCCGACGGCGGCTCGGGCTCCGGGTGGCGGGCGGCGATGAGAGCGGGTAAGCCCACGAGCCTGTCGTACGCCGCACGTCCCCGCCGGAGCGTCGAGACCCCCTGAGCACCGTGGGAGACGCCGACCCGAAGGATCGCGGGAATAGCAGCGGCGGCGTCAGCCAACGGCAGCCGACCATCCACAGCCGCGCGACCCGCGAGCACCACGGCCGCGACCAGCATGACCACGTGTCCCGCATACACGACACCACTGCGCAGGGCATGGCCGCGGCGGGTACGCCAAACCGGCGCCAGCGCGGCCGTCACCTCGTCGAGATACCGCCTGCCCAGCCAGTCGGCCAACCCGAACACCCGCAACTCCTTGGTCGCCGTGAGCATGCCGAGGTTGAAGACGTACGTGGCCTTCCGCTGTCCCTCGATACGCCGGGTCCGCTCGGCGTTCTCCTTCGCCAGAAGACCGGTGAAATACCACTCCACCAGGACGGTCGACGCCACCAGAGCGAGCGCCACCCACCAGGAGAACACCGCGCCGACCAGGGCGGCGGAACCAATGAGCGTGAGCCTGACGGGGAGGAGCATCGAGAGCCCCCAGATCCCAGCCTGTGGTGCGAAGTCGCCTTTCCCCTGCGCGCGTTCCATCTCGTCCCGGACAACGGGATCCTCCGCGGCCGCGATCCGCCGGGGATGCAGCAGCGCCCTGCCCACGCGCAGCGGGACGTCACGGTCAACGAGGTTGACGAGGTTGCGGACCGCCACATCCGTGACCACCGGCAGCATCGATTGGAGAACGAACACACCAATGAGCGCGGCGATGAGAAACGAGAACCGCGCCGCCGGCATGGCGCCAACCTCATTGGCGACAACGGCGGGTATCGCCCCCACGACCTGACCCGTGAGATAGGTGAGCAGGACCGCGAATCCCGCTGACGCCGCACACGCGAGCACCGTCAGCGTCGTACTGCCGCGAGAAAGACTGAAGGCATACCGCGCCATGGTCCACATGGCAGAACACCTCCCGGCGGGGTTCGGCGAGGCCGCCGATCGTAAGGGAAACCACCCCCACGAAGGCCCTCGACAACGGACCGTCTTCGGCAGAGAACGCGACCCTCAGGCCCGGAACCTCCGCGCCACCGCCAGACCCACCGCCGCCAGCAACACCACCGGCGCCACCACGACCAACGATGCCGCAGGTGGGAACGGCAGAACCACGACGACCGCCAGCACAACCGCGCCCACCACGGCGGATGCCAGCACCGGAGTCAGGGTCCGCACCCAGCCGGCCAGTCGGGGTACGTCAGCGCTGGCACCGTCCCCGTCCGGATCGTCGCCTTCGCCCGCGAGTTCGTCGGCCAACTCCACAAGCAGCAGGTATCCCACGACGAGCAGCCCGATCACCGCGGCGGTCGGGGCTGAGAGGCGGTGCGCGTCCGCGGCGAGGAGGACGCCCACGACCATCGCCAGTAGCGAGATCGGCGTCCACCAGGGAAAGCCGCGCAGCAGCCATCCGAGCACGACGCCCAACGCGGCGACGGCACCCACCCAGCGTGCGTCGGCGGGTACGACGGCCACCGTCACCGCGGCGAGCGAGAGCCCGCACCCCAAGGCCACGGCACGGACCACCTCAGCGCTCACCCGTCGCTCCCGCGCGCCAGCCCGCCCCTCCGCGCTCACCGGCCACCCCTCAGCAGCGGTTCCAGACGGACCCGATCCAGTGGTACGCCGTCCTGCTCGTCCCACCTGAGCACCGTCACCCCCATTGCCTCGAGACCGTGGACCAGCACCTCCCGGTCCAGCCGCCACAGCCGCAACGCGAGCCGTGCCTCGCGATCCTCACCCGCCGGCGGCTCCACGGGAAGGACGTCGACCACGACCACCGGATGCCCACGTTCGCGAAGGTCCCGGATCGCCTCGACCACCCGTCCGTCGAGCAATGGAGTAAAGACGAACGCCAGTGCGCCCGGCGGGGGCGCCTGTCGCGGCAGCCGGTTCAGGTCTGGGTCGACGTAGCTGTTGTCCCGGCGGGAGGCCAGCAGCGTCTCGACGATCCGGTAGTACTGCCGCAGCCCGACGTCTGGTGAGAGCCAGCGCAGCGCCCCACCGAGCGCGACCACGCCCACCCGGTCGGCGTACCGCAGGTACGCCTGCACCACGGCGGCCGCACCCCGCACGCCGAGGTCAAGGCTCGACCGGCCGAACAACCCCACGTCCACGGTCGTGTCGACGACCGCCACGATGTCCGCGGCCCGCTCCGCCGCGAACTCGTTGACGTACAACTCGCCGCGCCGGCTGCTCACCGGCCAGTTGATCCGGCGGACGGCGTCGCCGGGCGCGAACGCCCGCAGCCCGGCGAACTCCACCCCGGCGCCCGCCCGGCGGGCCACGTGGCTGCCGACCCGCGCCAACAGCATCGGGGGTACGGCGATGTCGCGGGCGCGGGCCGGCGGTGGGAAGACCGTCAGCTCAGACAGGGTGAGTTCGGCGGTTCCGACGTAGCCCCATCCCCGCGTGCGGACCCGCAGATGGAGCGGCCCCAGTCGCCAGCGGCCCCAGCGCCCCACCCGGACCGTCCAGGTCCGGGCGTACTCGGCGACGCCGAACGCCGAGTCCCGGCGGCCCTCCTCCACGTCGAACAACGCCGACGCCACGACCCGCGGGTTCCGGTCGCCCTCGCCCACCTCGTTCAGCGCGCCCTCCGACCCCACAGCCGTTGGCAGGGCCAGCTCCAGCCCGATGCCACCCAACTCCGCCTCGGCCCGCACCCGCACGGCGATCTCGATCGCGTCCTGCTCGAAACACCGCAGCTCCGAAACCGTGGCCGTGACCATGACCGTCTCGGGCCGGGGCTGCCGCAGCGCCACCACGACCGCGAGCAGGCACGGCGCCGCCACGACGATCGGCTCGGGCCGGGCCGTCAGCACACCCGCGACTACCGCGAGGATCCCGACCGCTGCGAGCCGGCGGGCCAGCCGGCTCATCCTCCAGTGCGGTCTGGCCTCGAGGGAGCTGAGCGGTCGGGCGGCCGGTGTCGTCATCGGGGTACGCCGGACCGCTCGGCGAGCCGGTCCTCCAACCCCACCTGCGTGGGCGGTGTGGGTACCCCCGCCAGCACCTCAGCGACGACATCCTCGCCCGACACCCGGCGGACCCAGAGCTCGGGCCGGAGCACGAGCCGGTGCCCGAGCGCTGCCGGCGCCACCTGCTTGACGTCCTCGGGCGTGACGTAGTCGCGGCCGGCGAGCACAGCCGCACCGCGCGCCAGGTGGGTCACGGCGAACGTGCCGCGTGGGCTCGCGCCGACCTGCGCCTTCGCGTGCTCGCGGGTGGCGCGGACGATCGCCACGATGTACGCCAGCACGTCGTCGTGCACCTCGACCTGCTCCAGCGACTCCGTCATGGCGAGGAGCTCCGCGGCGTCGACGACCTGCGTGAGGGCCGGCGGTGCCGTACCCCGGTCAAGGCGGCGGCGCACCATGTCGGCCTCGAGTTCGGCGGACAGATAGCCGAGTCTGGTACGAAGGACGAACCGGTCCAGCTGTGCCTCCGGCAGCGGATAGGTTCCTTCGTACTCAATCGGGTTCTGCGTCGCGAGCACCACGAACGGCGCCGGCAGCGGCCGGGTCACCCCCTCCACGGAGACCTGGCGTTCCTCCATCGCCTCCAGGAGCGCGGCCTGTGTCTTGGGTGGCGTCCGGTTGATCTCGTCCGCGAGCAGGAGCTGGGTAAAGACCGGCCCTTCCCGGAACGCGAACTCGCCGGTCTTCTGGTTGTAGATCGACGCGCCGGTCAGGTCCTGCGGCAACAGGTCCGGCGTGAACTGCACCCGGCCGAACCCGAGGCCGAGCACCCGCGCGAAGGACCGCGCCAGCATCGTCTTGCCGAGCCCGGGCAGGTCCTCGAGTAGGACGTGTCCACCGGCCAGGATCCCGAGCAGCACGAGGGTGAGCGGCGCACGCTTGCCGACGATCACCCGCTCCATCTCGTCGAGGACGGCCACCGCCCGGTCGCGGGTCTGGCGCGGGGTCATCGTCGTGACGGTCATGGTCGTCCTTCCGGTCCGGGTGCTGGCGCAGGTGGAGACAGTCGCTCGATCGCGGTGACCAGGCGCTCGATGTCTGGTACGTCGAGACCGGGAGCCCCGCGGTCGTTGGACCTCGGCTGGTCGGGTGCGAGGACGGTCCATGCCTCCTCGCCGAGCGCGCGGCGGGCGGCCTCGGGGTCGCGTGCCAGGTCGATACCGTGGCCCTCGGCGAGCCGGACGGTCGCGGCCGCGACCAGCCGCCTCCGCAGACCGACGTCGAAGTCCCGCCGCGAGAACCTCGCCCAGGCCAGATCGCTCACCACCTGGTCGTACGACGGAAAGAGCCCCGCAGGGTGCCGCCGGGTCCGTCGCCACCGGCTCAGCCATCGCGGCAGTCGCGGCCTCCGCACCGACCGCAACGGTCCCGCCGAGCGCAGCCGCTGGCCCCACCGCCTCCCCAACCGGCGCAGCCACGCGGGCGGGCGCAGCCACCCCGACCAGCGGCGTACGCGGGACCGGCCCGGGCCCTCGAGGTGGATCAGCAGGCCCGCCAGCTCGTTGACCGCGAGGACGGTGAGGCCGAGAAGCAGGCCGCTCAGTCCCTGGGTCACCGTCGCGAGGATGAGCAGCAGTGCCACCAGCAGGCGGAGTTGTCTCACCCGCCCGCCTCCGGTGTCGAACGTGTCGAACGCGCACCCGTGGCAGTGTCCGAACCAGCCGCCGCCCGAAGCTCTTCCTCCAGCTTCTGGAGTGCCGCCAGCGCGTCCGACCGGGCCGATGCGGGGAGTTCGCGGCTGGAGAAGCGTGCCTGGCGGAAGAGTTCGGTGAGGTCGCGGACCGCCACCGCGCCCGATGGCCCGAGGAGCCCCGCCTCCCGAGAACGCTCGAGCAGGTCGGTGGGTGTGTCGGCGAGGTTTCGCACGAGTCCGAGGTCGCCGAGGGTGCGTTCCATCGCGGCGTACGCCCCGATCACCGCGACCCGCGGCGCGTCGAGCTCGGCCAGTGCGGCCCGCCCGGCGGCGACGACCTGGCGTACCTGCTCGGGGCTGGGACTGTCATCGCCCTTCGCGCCGGCGGCCGCCGCTGCCCGGCGAGAGAGGAGGACGATCGCGACGATGGCGAGCGTGAGCACGAACCCCGCGCCGATCGCGACCGGCCACGACCAGGCGGGCGCGTCATACCTCCAGCCATCGGGCGCGGCCGGTGAGGCTGTGCCACCCGGTGACGGAGTCGGCGGGGTCGGAGTAGGCACGGGTCGAGCGCCGCTGCCGAAGGATTCCCTGATCCGGTCGCGGTTCTGGAACAGCAAGACGACCGCGACGAGGAAGAGGATGCCCTGGATGACGACGGCGAGCGGGCTGGTGCGGGACCGCCGCCTCGGGGGCGGACCGCCACCGCGACCGGTCAGGACCGCCACCACGGTGAACGCGAGTCCGATTCCCACCAGGACACCGACAATCGGGCCGATCACGTCGACCGACAGTGACTGGCTGCCGAGGGGCGTGCGTTCCTGCCATCCCAGACCGAGGGCGCCCACCGCCAGGAGAGCCACGACGATGGCGACCGTGCCTGCCGCTGTGTATCTGCCGAAGCTCCAACGCTTACGCACGGTCGCCCCTCCATCCCCGGGCGCGCCTTGGCGGTCACTCTATGGGGTCATAGTCGGTGAATACAGCGGTAAAAGGTACCGATTCGGCAACGGAATGGGGGTACTTTCACGGATTGTCAGGATCTGGTCGGGCCGAGCGCCTTGACCCGCCACCCACCGTGTCGATCGTGGTCTCCGGCGGCAGTGCCGACGGACCAGGGGGTGCCAGCGACTGTGCGCCGGCGACGCACGCAGGACGAAACGCGCACCACACAAAAGTGTGGCGGCCCCGTCCCCTTCGGGATGGAGCCGCCACACTGCCTGTCTGATTATCCGAGTTGCTTTGAGGACCGAATCGGCTTAGCGGCCCTCAGCTCCCCCACGTTGTTCGGGGAGCACGCCAGCAAGCAGCGCGCGCACCTCGGACTCACGGTAACGCCGGTGTCCCCCCAGCGTCCGGATCGAGCTGAGCTTGCCGGCCTTGGCCCACCGGGTCACCGTCTTGGGGTCAACCCGGAACATGGCCGCGACCTCTGCCGGCGTTAGCAGAGACTCGGTCTCCGGCGTACGTGTCGTCATGAGCGGCCTCCTCCACGAGAACCGGACGGTTAAGTCCGTCCCGCACCCTCCATTGGTGCATCGAATCCCTGTCCGAGAAAGAGAACTACCGGACAAACACCTCAAAGCGATCACGCCGCGTTATGCATCCCCCACGTGACGTATCGGTGCGAGTCCTCCCTTTCTCCACGTGACTCACCGTAACCCGAATCCAGGGGTTCCGCCCAGATTTTCCAGAATTTCCCTGTCTCGGTCCGATGTTTCACGATGCGCGCTCCTTCACGCGCAGCGTCCACCACCGCTTCCGTAACCGGCGGTAGACGATCACTGCCTCCTCGTCGTTACCCTGTGCTACCGCTTGAAGTGCGGCAGTGACATCCTTTGCGGATCGGTCCGCGGCAAGCACCTCCGGATCCATGAGCTGGACCAGTCCCCCGTAGTCCAGCTCCACCCAGGAGTGCGGATGGAACGTCTCGATCCATCGCCCCAGCTCCCTGAGCGGCTCGAGCTCCCAGTCGGGGTGTGCCCGCTTGAGCAGCCGATAGGCTCGGCCTACCCTGCGACGCGCCTCAACCATTGGCGTTCGGTACCGGAGTTCTCGCACCGGATCCATGGCGATACTGCGGTCCTCATCACCAAAGATGACGAACCAAACCAGCGGAACGTGCCATCGAGCGGTGAGAATGTGGGGTACGGCGTCAGCAGGGCACGCCTCGTCCTGTAATGCCCCGAAATCCACGCGGTCCAACCCACCGGCCGGCAGGATGACCTGGAGCACGTGCTCGGGCAGCGACTCCATCAGGTCGGCGAGCGCCTGCCTGATGCGCAGGGCTGGTTCGTCGGGGCAGACGAGCAGCATTCCGTCCACTTCAAGGGTGTACGCCCGACTTTCCCCACCGACCGCCCCCAGGGGCAGGACCGGCAGGAGTGCCGCCAGCGCCTCCCGCTGCTCGGCCACGGCCAATGCCCCCGTCTGGGCGGGTTCGGGCACAGAAAGCCCGGCCTCCCCCGAGGAGCGCTCCCCCTCCGGGAGGGCCGCCAGCGGTTCATAGACCCGTAGGTAGCAGCAGTACGGCGCCACGACCGAAGTCCGCATGCTCCCATCGTGCACCTCTCCGTTGGTTCGCGGCACCTGTCCGGAGAGATCCAGAGGAGGCGTTCTCGCTCTAAGGTGGTGATGGAGCGTGGCTGCCACCCATGCGGCCCGCCCGGACAAGGAGTCACCACCGTGACCGAATTCTTCGGCCGGCATTCCGGCCATGAGCAGGTCGTGTTCTGCGCCGACGAACCCTCAGGCCTCAAGGTCATCATCGCCATCTACTCCACCGCACTCGGTCCCGCGCTCGGCGGGACCCGCTTTCACCCCTATCCCAGCGAGGACGCGGCGCTCACCGACGCGCTCAACCTCTCGACCGCGATGGCATACAAAGCCGCCCTCGCCGGACTCGATCTCGGTGGGGGCAAAGCGGTCATCATCGGCGATCCCGACCAGGACAAGACCGAGGCGCTCCTCCGGGCGTACGGCAGATTCATCCAGTCCCTCGGTGGCCGCTACATCACCGCCTGCGACGTCGGCACCTACTCGCCCGACATGGACGTCATCGCCCGGGAATGCGAGTTCGTCACCGGCCGCACGGTCGAGCAGGGCGGTGCGGGTGATTCGTCCGTCCTGACGGCGTACGGCGTCTTCCAGGGCATGCGGGCCGGAGTCGAGCGGCTCTGGGGCACTCCCAACCTGCGCGGGCGGAGGGTCGGCATCGCAGGCGTGGGCAAGGTCGGCCGGCATCTCGTCGAGCACGTGCTGGGCGCGGGCGCCGAGGCGGTGGTGACTGACGTATCCCCGCAGGCCCTCGCGGAGGTACGTCGTACCCACCCACAGGTCGAGGTCGTCGACGACAGCTCGAAGCTGGTGCGCTCCGACATCGACATCTTCGCGCCCTGCGCCCTCGGCGGCGCTCTGGACGAGGAGACCGTCTCAGTCCTGCGCGCCCGGCTGGTCTGCGGCGGCGCCAACAACCAACTCGCCCACCCGGGGATCGACAAGATGCTGGAGGAAAGGGCGATTCTGTACGCCCCCGACTACCTCGTGAACGCCGGCGGGCTGATCCAGGTGGCCGATGAGCTGCACGGCTTCAGCTTCGAGCGGGCCAAGGCACGCGCGGCCAGGATCCTCGAGACGACTCACCGCGTGTTCGACCTCGCGTCCGAGGAGGGCGTACCCCCGGCCGTGGCCGCCGACCGGCTGGCCGAACGCCGGATCGCCGAGGTTGGCCGCCTCCGCTCGATCTGGCTCCGCCGCTAGGCGACTCCCCCGCCAGGCGGAATGATCACGTTAACGTGATCATTCCCCACGATGCGTGGTGAATTGGACGTGCATCGTGGGGACTTGCCGAGTAAACGTGATCATTTCGAGCCAGCCCGCGTCCCAACCCGATGTCGCGTCGCCGTGCCGTCTGGCGGATCATCATTGATATGGCAAAGGCGGAGCCGAAATACCTGTGGATCAAGCAGCAGCTGTTGGGCGAGATCCGACGGGGTACGCACGCCGCGGGGCAGGCGTTCATCACCGAACGCGAGGTCTGTGAACGCTTCGGGGTCTCCCGGATCACTGCGGTCCGCGCCCTCAACGACCTCGTCCACGAAGGTGTCCTGACCCGCAAGCGCGGCGTCGGCACCTTCGTCGCGGACCAGACCGAGCAGCGCCCGCGCCCGCCGTCGTTGATCGGCTGCGTCTTCGCCGAACTCAGCGGCCACCACGTGCTCGAGATCCTGGCCGGGATCCAGCAGGCCTGCGGCTCCGTCGGCGCGAGCGTACGGCTCTTCGACTCGGCCTCCGACCCCGCACGCGAGCTGGCCAATCTCGACCAGGCCCGCCGAGCCGGTGTGGACGGACTGGTGGTCTACCCCGTCGATGGCCAGACGAACGCCAGCGCGATCGCCGATCCAGGACCGCCGGTCGTGCTCGTGGACCGCTACCACCCGGCGTTCCCGACCAACGCCGTCCTGCCTGACAGTTTCCGGGCCGCCGTCGTCGTCACCGAGGACCTCCTCGCCCGCGGACATACGCGGATCGGCGTCGCCTGGGGCGAGGTCGACTGCAGCAGCGTGCTCGAGCACCTCGCGGGTCATCGCCGGGCACTGCTCGACCATGGCGTCCGGGTCGACCCGGAGCTGTCCGCACTGCTGCCGTACGACCGTTGGCCGGAGGCCGAACGCCGCAACCTGCTGCGGTCCTGGCTCGACCGCTCTCCGGCCGATCAGCCAACAGCGCTGGTCGGTGTGAACAGCGAGGTGGTGTTTCTCCTACGTACGGACCTCGCGGTGCTCGGGGTCGCGCCGGACCGGTTCGCCTGGGCGGCGTTCGGCGATGACAACCCGACCGCTCTCCGCGCGATCGGCGCCGCGGGCGCGACCCTCCCGTCGCGGCAGATGGGTGTCGCGGCTGGCAGGTTCCTCCTCGACCGGCTGGCCGAGGAGGTCGCACTCCCCATCACCCACCTCGTCCTGCCGGTACGCCTGACGACGGCAACCACCGGGAGGCCTGAACCTGACAGCGCAATTGACATATCAAAGGGAGCGCGCCGAGCCTGAGCGCATGGCGGGCATCCCTGAAAGGTCACGCCGGTGGTTCCTCTCCCGAGGCGGTGGCCTGTTCCTCACCTCTTCCACACTCGGGCCCGGCCTGGTCGGGCCGTTCCTCGGTAAGGGTCGTGCGGCCGCCTCGGCCGGAACGCGGGCGTTCCGGCTCGGCGAGGTACGACCCGGCAACGTCTTCCATCCCAGCCAACCGATGGCCCTGCGCCAGGTCGTGACGGATCTGTCCGGACTCGGCGGGACGTACGAAATCGATCTGACGACCAAGGACGCGGCCGGCGAGGTCATCAGCCACCGCACCGACACCGTGCGCCTCGCGCCCGGTCAGACGCACGAGCGGGACGTACCTGTCGGGGGCGACACACTCGGCCACTACACGGCCACCGCGGTCGTCCGAACGGACGGCGGCACGACAGTCGCCACCACGGCCAGCGCGCTGGCCCGCGTACCCAGCCCACCGGGACAACTCCAGCCGCACTCGCCGTGGGGCATTGGCAGCGGCGGCGCCTGGATCGGGATCCGTTTCGACGCGGCGGAGGCCGCCAAGCGGCTGCGGCTGGTCGCCGAGGCCGGTATCGCCTTCACCCGCGAGGAGATCTTCTGGGACAACCTCGAACCCAGCAAGGGCGAGTGGCACTGGGAGCGGTTCGACCCAGCGGTCATCGCCGCCCGCGAGCACCAGGTGTCGTTCCTCGGCCTGCTGGACTACTGGGCACGCTGGTCCATCCCGGACGGCTACCAGGAACGGCCACATCCGACGCCCTGGCCGCAGGCCGTCGACAACTTCGCGAACTTCTGCTTCCAGGTCGTGAGTAGATACAAGCCGGGCGGAGTCCTCGCCCGTAGCCAGGGATGGCGGGACGGCTACGGCATCCGGCACTGGGAGGTGTGGAACGAGCCGCCGACCTTCTGGTTCGGGACCGCGCAGGAGTTCGGCCGGATCGTCCGCGCGGCGTCGGCGGCAATCCGGCGCGCCGACCCCAAGGCGTTCGTCGTCGTGTCGAACGGCGGACCGACCTTCGACCAGCAGGTGATCGACGTCGCCGGCGTCGAGGCGTACGACGCGCTGGCGATCCACCTCTACCCGGGTCCGACCGGTCCGGAGGCCGGCGGGTTCGTCGAGCAGATCCGCGAGTCCCGGGCGTTCCTCGACCGCAACGACGGCAGGCGGGTGAAGCTGTGGGTCACCGAGACCGGCTGGAACGTCAAGGGCGGCGTGTCGGCGTGGGAGCAGGCCAGCTACCTCGTCCGCGCGAACATCGAGTCGGTCGCGGCCGGGGTCGAGCGGATCCTCGACTTCACCCTGCTGTACGGCGGTGAGGGCTGGGGCATCCTCGACGACGAAACGCATCCGAGGATCGCCTACGCGGCGTACGCGACCCTCGCCGACCGGCTGCGCGACCACCGGCCCCGCACGGCCGAGCCGATGGGTGCCGCGGTGCGGGCCTACGTCTTCCAGGGCGCCGACCGCGCGACCGCCGCGGTGTGGAGTACCGCCGAAGATGGCCGGCTCGAACTCGACGCAGGTGGTTCCGTCCTTGATACGTACGACCTGATGGGAAACCGGATCGGGTCGGCTCGTGGTGCGACAGACCTCGCGCTCACCGGGCGGCCGGCGTTCATCGTCGCCCGGGATCTCTCCGCGCAGCGACTTGGCCGGATCATCCGCGACGGCCGGGTCCGCGGCATCGCGCCGCTCGGGATCGCGATCGACAATCTCGCCGACCTGCCGTCCAGGCTGCCGGATCTGACGGTCACGATCACCAACCGGATCAACGTGCCGCAGCAGGGCCGCGCCACGATCTCGCTGCCGGAAGGCTGGCAGGTCCGCGACCGGTCGTTGGCGTACGGCCCGCTCGCGCCGGGTGAGTCGGTGGTGCTGAGGTACGCCCTGACGCGGGTCGCCCCGAACGCCGACAACGCCTACCCGGTCGAGGTCACCGCGACCACGAACGCCGACCCTGGCCAGCTGACCGCGCGGACGACGCTGTTCGTCACGGCCGTCGTACGCGGGAGCCCGGCGATCAACGGGACGCTGGACGGCTTCCGGGCGGGCGCCCCCGTGCATGTCGACCGCCCGGATCAGGTGGTCGGCATCCCGGAGTGGACGCCGACCAACTGTTCCGCGATCGCGTGGGCGATGTGGGACCACGAGTACTTCTACTTCGCCGCCAGCGTCACCGACGACGCGTTCAGCCAGCCCCACACCGGCGGCGACATCTGGAACGGCGACAGCGTCCAGCTGATGTTCGACCCGCAGAACATCAAGCAGGGCAAGCCTCCTTCGGCTCAGGAGGTCGGCCTCGCGCTGACATCACAGGGCGAGCAGGTCTACCGCTGGAGTGGCGGGTCCAGCTCCGTCCCCGGGGCGCGGCTGGTCTGCGGCCGGGGCGAGAACGGCAACCTGGTCTACACCTGCGCGCTGCCGCTGTCGGAGCTGCGGATCGATGCGCGGGTGGGCACGCGGATCGGCCTGGACTTCCTCGTCAACGACAACGACGGCGGCGGCCGGTCGGGCTGGATCTACTGGACGCCCGGCATCGGCAACGCCTGGGACTCGTCGAAGTTCTCGACCTGGACCTTTGTGGATACGGAGATCTGATGCGGAACGACGACAGACGACTTCACCGCAGGCGCTTCCTCGAACTCGGGGGTGGGGCGGTGGCCGGCCTCTCGGTCGCCGGAGCAGGTGCCCTGCGGCCATCATCGGCCGCAGCCGACGCCACGCGCTCGCGCAGCTTGGAGATTGACGCCAACCAGCGCACGGGAGAGTTCAACCGCAAGCTGTTCAGCGTGGTGGGCGTCACCCAGGACACCGGCCTGAAGGTGGACAGCTGGAAACTCCTCAACCCCGCCGGCACGCAGTCACGGCTCGAGGTCGCCATGGCGGAGGTGGCGCCACAACGCGGCGCGTTCGACGTCAAAGAGATGTTCATCTACCTGGACAACACCAACGACCGATTCTTCAACCAGGTCGTGGGCGCGGGTCTGGAGCCGGTGCTGCTGTGCTGCTATTCGACGTCCTGGTTGGGTAATCCGCCAACCGATCCGCAGGGTTGGGCGGACATCGTGGCCCAGGTCGTCGAGCACTTCAACGGCGTACCCGGACCGGACTACCAGCTCCGGGTGAAATACCTCGAGATCTGGAACGAGCCCAACCATCCGATGTTCTGGAAGGGTACGCCCGAGCAGTTCCACGCCCTGTTCAAGATCGCCGCACACACGATTCACGACAGGTTCCCGGGCGTCCTCGTCGGTGGTCCGGCGTTCTCACCCGGTTTTGACGGCTATTACGAATACGGCAAGGCCTTCGTCGACGCCGCCGGCGACGACATGGACTACTTCATCTACCACTCCTACGGCGATGACCCGCCGAAGATCGCCGCCGACATCACCTTCTGGCGCGACTACATCAGGACGCACACCCGGCACGCCGACCCGCGCCTCATGGTCACCGAAGCCGAGTCGTTCAAGGACTCCGACGCGGTGAAGGTGCAGAACCTCATCGGGCGGCAGTTCACGCTGCTCGACCACGCGGATTCGCTGATCGGCTGGCATCAGTTCAAGCTGTACGAGTACAAGGAGGGTTGGTACACCTTCGGGCTGGTCTACAACGACGGCTCGGTCTTCGGGCGCAACTACTGGCCCTACTGGCTGTTCCGCGACGCCGACGGACAGACGGTCCGCGGCAGCGGCGCCGAGGACGATCCGGGTGGCCACCAGGTCGCCACGGTCTCCCGCGCGGGTGCCCGGGTCAACACGGTCTACTGGCGCGACCCCGAGGTGGCGACCGGCCGCCAGCTCACCAGGTTTTCCATCCGGCTGCCGCGGGAGCCGCGGATCGACCGGATACTCACGGTGTCCCGGGTACGCGGGACGACCGGCGAGGTGATCGCCGCCCGCAAGGTGAGCCGCGGGGTGCCGCTCTGCGAGTACTCCGTGCAGGTCGAGCCAGGCGAGGCAGTCTCGCTGACCCTCGACGACGCCGCGGCGGCAACCACGCCCTGGGTGGGGCTGGCGGCGACCGCCTCTTCGGTCGCGGTGGGTACGCCGTTCACCGCCGCGGTGAACGTCCTCAACACCACGCCGCACCCGATCTCCGGTGAGGTCCACCTGGCCGGCCTCCCCGCCGGATGGACCACCGAGCTTCAGTCGGGTACCCCCACCTTCGGCGGTCTCGACACCGGCGATCAGGCCAGGACGACCTGGCGGATCACGCCAACCGCGCCGACCAAGGGTGCCGTCGCCTACCGGGCGATCGCGATGCTCGGCGCTGGAGCGACCCACCACTCGATCCCGATCCGGATCACAGCCGCCTGAGAACGCGTACCGCCTACCACCGAACCCACGGAGAACACGGCCTACGTAGAACGCGGCCCAGGCAAACTGCCTGGGCCGCGTTCCACGTCCCCGGCCGCGCCGCCCCGGCCAAATGATCACGTATACGTGGTCATTTGCTGCTTCACACGGCATCGGCACCATGTAAGGCCCGTAATGACCACGTAAACGTGATCATTACGGGTCGCGCGCCGGTCCTCCGTCAGAACAGGAAGGGTCTACGAGCGGCCGGCCACCCAGCGGGCGGCGTTGCGGATGATGTGGCGTACGTCGTCGCGGTAGTACGTGGGGTTCTCCTCATGGCCCGGCCGGAAGTAGAACACCCGGCCAGCACCCACCGTGTAGGCGCAGCCCGACCGGAACTCATGGCCGCCCGGGAAGCGCGAGTGGAACACCACCGTGTCCGGTTTGCCGCAGCCGAACTCCTCGTCGTACATCTCCTCCTCTTCGATCGCGAAGTCGCTCACACCCGCGGCCACCGGGTGGTCGGGCGCGAGCACCGTGATCGATTCGGGGCCGGCGTCGTGCTTCACGCCACCGATCCGGCCGTCGTCACCGATGAGCCTGGTGAACGGCTTGGCCATGTGGGAGGAGTGGAGGGCGAGGAAGCCCATCCCGCGCTCCTTCACGTGCCGCTCGATCCGGTCGACGGTCTCGTCCCGGACCGCGCCGTGGAGCATGTGTCCCCACCAGGCGAGCACGTCGGTCTGAGCGAGGACCTCCTCCGGAACGCCCTGACCCGGGTCGACGAGTTCGGCGGTGCTCACCGCGAAGTCGGGGCTCTGGCGCAGCCCGTCCGCGACCGCGCCGTTGATGTCGTACGGGTACATCTCCTTGGGGGCGGTGTGCTCAGACCACACCAGTACGCGGATCTTCTGCTCGCTCACGTTTCGTCCTCCTACGCCGCCAGGCGGCGGTTCTTCGTGGGATGGGTTCTCCGGGGGGTGCCCTGAGTCAGAGGGATCGTCGGGATTCGTGCAGGTCAGACAGGTCAGGGTCAGGCCACGGGTCCGCGCGGGCACAGCGACCTGCGGGGATTCGGGTCAAGCTCGGTGAAGAAGACCTCGGAGTCACCGGTCGGCGCGTACCCGATCTCCGCCCGCGCGTTGGAGGTGTCCCACTCGTGCCGGGTGTTGGCCGAGACACCGTGGTAGACACCGAACCGGACGTCCGCGGCCTCGATGGCGCGAACGACCAGGTGCCGGAGGTCTGCCGGCGCGAGCCAGGACGGCATCGACCCGACGGCGAAGGGCCGGTCCTGGACCGCACCGAACCGCAGGCACACCACTGACAGGCCGGTGCGGTAGCTGTACGTGCGGCCAAGGGCCTCGGCGAACGCCTTTGTCGCGCCGTACGCACAACACGGAGAGGGTGGCCAGAACGGGTCAACCGGGTGCTGCTCCTGCTGGACGTAGCCACCCATGGCGTGGACCGAGCTGGCCAGGATCACCCGGCGGACGTCTGCCCGCTGGGCGGCATCGAGGATGGTGGCCACCAGGTCGACGTTCGGGGTCCGCAGCGCGTCCCAGCTGGCCTGGGCCCGCGGGTTGGCGGCGAGGTGCACGACGGTGTCGACGCCCTGCACGACCTCCGTCGCGAACGCCCGGTCGGCGAGATCACCGACGCGGACGTCGGTGTGCTCCGGAGGGTCCGCGGCGGGGAGGGGCTGGACGACGTCGACGAGGCGACGCGCGTAACCACTGAGCCCCGGCAACAGGTGCCGGGCGACCTGACCGGCCGCACCGGTCAGTAGCACCGTCCGCTCGATCATCGCCGTTTCCGTTCCGGGCCCGTCCGGTGTGTTGGCGAGCCGTCCCCCGAGATCGCTGGCCTCTCTTTCGTCGCATTCCTATCGCACCGGAGGGGGCAGCTTCGAGCGGATTCCGGCGTACGGACGTCTTGCCCGATCCCGGACTCTGTCCGGCCGCGTCACGAGCCGTCGACGCTCTATGAAGTCGTACGATTACTTTCCGTTGGCAACGCGAGCCTCCGGTAGGTGTCGCCATCCCGGTCTTTGTGGATAGCCTGTGGAAAGACTGTGGATGTTGCGCAATTCGGCGCGGACGCACCCCGACCCCAGGTGCGAGATCGGGCCGCCTGCCGGTACCGTTGACCTACGAGCAGATGAGACCGTGAGCCCGCGGGCACGCGTGTAATGCGTGTTGCCCCGGTTTATGTTGTGCGAGGGGGTCGACCCATGGGGCGCGGCCGTGCTAAGGCCAAGCAGACGAAGGTCGCCCGGGAGCTGAAGTACCGCACCCACGACACCGACCTCGACGCGCTGCAGCGAGAGCTGTCGAGTCGACAGGACGGCGCGAATGGTGATATTCGCGCAGAGCAGGACGACCCCGACGAAGAGCCTGACGAAGACGGGGCCGACGAGGATCAGCAACGCATCGCACGTCACCGCTGACCTCATCAGCAGTAGACGTCGCGGTCAGCTCCGTCCGTAGCTACCCGCGAGATGCGCCGAACCCTCACCTGCGAACACGCTTCCGGCGATCCAAGCGTGGATGCCGCGGTTGGCGAGGATGCCGACCGCGGCATCGGCGTCCCTGGGATCCACCATCGCGAGCATGCCCACCCCCATGTTGAAGGTGCGCTCGAGTTCCGCCTGCTCGACACCACCCAGTTCACCGAGCAGGGAGAAGACCCGCGGCGGCGACCAGGTTGACCGGTCGAGTGCGACCTCGAGGCCGGCCGGCACGACCCGAGCGGTGTTCGCCGCGAGCCCACCACCGGTGATGTGCGCCATCGCGTGCACGCCGGTCTCGCGGGCGAGCGCGAGGCAGTCCTTGGCGTAGACCCGGGTGGGCTCGAGCAACTCCTCGCCGAGCGTCCGACCGAAGTCGTCCACGTGGCGGTCGAGGGTCCAGCCAGCCTCGCGGATCACATGGCGTACCAGCGAATAGCCGTTGGAGTGCAACCCGGACGAGGCCATCGCCACCACCACGTCGCCGGCGCGTACCCGATCAGGGCCGAGCACCTCGTCGGCCTCGACGACGCCGGTCGTCGCACCTGCCACGTCGTACTCGTCCGGCTCCAGCAGACCCGCGTGCTCGGCGGTCTCGCCGCCGATGAGCGCACAGCCGGCCACCACGCAGGCCTCGGCGATGCCCTTGACGATCTGGGCGATGCGTTCGGGCACGACCTTGCCGCAGGCGATGTAGTCGGTGAGGAACAGCGGCTCCGCCCCACACACCACCAGGTCGTCGACCAGCATCCCGATCAGGTCGAAGCCGATCGTGTCGTGCTTGTCGAGCGCCTGGGCGATCGCGACCTTGGTGCCGACGCCATCCGTCGAGGTGGCGAGCAGTGGACGGCGGTACGACCGGAGAGCCGAGGCGTCGAAGAGCCCGGCGAAGCCGCCCACACCCCCGACCACCTCCGGCCGGCGGGTCTTCTCGATCCAGTCCCGCATCAGGGCAACGGCCCGGTCACCGGCCTCGATGTCGACCCCGGCCTCGGCGTACGACGCCCCACGACCTCGGGAGGCCCCCATCGACTCGGTCACGTCACGGTGTCCTTTCTGCGGCGTACGGGACAGCACGCCCGGGCCACGCCCGGTCACTGGCGGGGTGCCGCGACCTCGAGCTGGAACTTGCCCAGGCGGGCGGACTCGGGAATCTCGACCGGGTAGCTGCCGTCGAAACAGGCCCGACACAGCTGGCTGGCCGGAACCATGCTGGCTTCCGTGAGCTCCTCGAGCGAGATGAAGCCGAGAGAGTCAGCGCCGATCGACGCGCAGATCTCCGCCACGCTCTGCTCGGCCGCGATCAGCTCGGAGGGGGACGCGAAGTCGATGCCGTAGAAGCACGGCCACTTGACCGGCGGGCTGGAGATCCGGACGTGCACCTCGCGGGCACCGGCCTCTCGCAGCATCCGCACCAGCGCCTGCTGGGTGTTGCCGCGCACGATGGAGTCGTCGACCATCACCAGGCGCTTGCCCTCGATGACCTCGCGCAGGGGGTTGTACTTCAGCCGGATGCCGAGCTGACGAAGGGTCTGGCTGGGTTGGATGAACGTCCGGCCGACGTAGCTGTTCTTGACCAGGCCGTGGCCGTATGGGATGCCGCTCTCCTCGGCGTACCCGATCGCCGCCGGTGTCGCCGACTCCGGGACCGGGATGACGAGGTCGGCGTCCACGGGGAAGTCCCGCGCCAGCCGGCGTCCCACCTCGACCCGGGTCGCATGCACTGACTGGCCGGAGATCTTGGTGTCAGGACGGGCCAGGTAGACGAACTCGAACAGGCAGCCCTTCGGCTCGGGCGACGCGAACCGGCGGGACCGGATGCCGTCCCCGTCGATCGCCACGATCTCGCCGGGCTCCACCTCGCGGACGAACGTCGCGCCCACGATGTCGAGAGCGGCGTTCTCGCTGGCCACGACCCAACCGCGCGCGAGCTCGCCGATCACCAGCGGCCGGATGCCCTGCGGGTCGCGGGCGGCGTACAACGTGCCCTCGTCCATGAAGACCAACGAGAAGGCGCCCCGGAGCTCGACGAAGACCTCGGCGGCCGCGTCGATCAGCGGCCGATCGGGGTACGTCGCGAGCAGGCGGGTGATCAGGCCCGTGTCGGTCGACGCGCCCTTGTCGCCCACCGGCTCGAACAGGCTGGTCTCGACCGAGCGCTTCGCAGCGAGCTCGACGAGGTCGCCGCTGTTGGTGAGGTTGCCGTTGTGGGCGAGCGCCACCCCGCCGACCGCAGTGGACCGGAACGTCGGCTGGGCGTTCTCCCAGACGCTCGATCCGGTGGTCGAGTAGCGGCAGTGGCCGACCGCGAGGTGCCCTGAGAGCGACTCGAGGATCGCTTCGTCGAACACCTGGGACACCAGACCCATGTCCTTGTAGACCAGGATCTGTCGACCGTTGCCTACCGCGATGCCCGCTGACTCCTGTCCGCGGTGTTGCAACGCGTAAAGACCAAAATAGGTAAGCTTCGCGACCTCTTCCCCTGGAGCCCAGACACCGAAGACGCCACATGCGTCCTTGGGTCCTTTGTCTTCGGGGTGAGGGTCATGGGAGAGCAGTCCGTCGCCACCCGGCACGGTTCGAGTGTAACCAGACGCCTCCAAACCACCCGACGGCGCGGTCTCCCGAAGGCGTCGCCAGGGGTACGGCACTACCCTGGCGCGCATGTCGCTTCCGCCTGACCAGTCGCTCCAGCCCGCATCGGCCGCCGGCGCGGCGCCGCCTGCCGAGAGCCCTTCGGGACCCGCGGCAGGGGTGCTCCCCACGACCGCGCACGAGCTGCTCCGCCGGGTCGCGCGGGAGCAGGCGGACGGGCGAGCTCCCGCGCTGGTCGCCGGCGTCCTGCGTTCCGGAGCGCTCGTCTGGGACGGCGCGCGCGGCCGGGCGGGCCAGTCCGCGCCGGACACCGACACGCAGTCGCGGATCGGGTCGATCACCAAGACCTTCACAGCGGTCCTCGTGGCCAGGCTTCGCGACGAGGGGCGGTTGGACTTTTCCGACCCGCTCGAACGCCACGTACCCGGCACCCCACTGGGCGACCGGACGCTGGCGCAGCTGCTGTCACATACCTCCGGCGTCCAGGCGGAGAGCGACGGCCCGTGGTGGGAGCGCACGCCCGGAGCCGCCTGGCCCGGCCTGGCCGCCACCCTGACCGACGCCACGCTCAGGCACGAAGCGGGCCGGCGCTTCCACTACTCCAACGTCGGCTTCGCGGCGCTGGGCGAGGTCGTCGCCCGCCACCGCGGGCGCTCCTGGTGGGAGGCGCTCGCTGAGGAGGTCCTGGCTCCGCTGGAGCTGCGACGGACGACGTACCACCCGCAGGCTCCGCACCTGTCCGGCTTCGCGGTGCACCCGTGGGCAGACCTGCTGCTGCCGGAGCCCGCCCATGACGCCGGCGCGATGGCTCCCGCCGGGCAGCTGTGGTCGACGATCACCGACCTGTCCCGCTGGGCGGCGTTCCTTGCCGGCGACACCGGTGACGTCCTCGACCCCGACACGCTGGCCGAGATGCGGGAGCCGATCACCGTCGACCGGGCGCCCACCTGGACCTCGGGGTACGGGCTCGGCTGGCAGGTCCTCAAGGTCGACGGGCGGACTCTTGTCGGGCATGGCGGCTCGATGCCCGGCTTCCTCGCTGGCCTCTACGTCGACGTCGAGGATGAGCTCGGCGCGGTCGCGCTCGCCAACACGACTTCCGGTATCAACCCGGTCGCGCTCGGCAGCGATCTGATCAGCATCGTCGCCGAGCGCGAACCAAGGTTGCCGGCCGAGTGGGCTCCGGTGGCGTCCCTGCCTGAGAGTGTGTTCGACATCCTCGGCGGGTGGCACTGGGGGCCAGCGGCGTACGTCCTGCGCGTTCGCGGCACCGGCGAGCTCGAACTCGGCCCGATGGGGAACGCCGGGCGGGCGTCGCGCTTTCGACCGAACGCCGATGGCACGTGGACCGGACTCGACGGCTACTACGCGGGCGAGACGCTCGAGGTCGTACGGCGGCCGGATGGCAGCGTGAGCCACCTCAACCTCGCGACGTTCGTCTTCACCCGCAAGCCGTACGACCCGAGCACGCCGATCCCGGGCGGGGTCGACGAGGCGGGATGGTCGGGCACCGCCGGTCTCTGACCTACCCGTCTGGGATGCTCGCAGATCGCTGGCGCGGCGCCATGCGGTGCTCACGGGCGAGCACCGTGCGCGCCCGCAGGCACATGGCCGCGACCGCCTCGGCCTGGCGTTCGTCTTCGTTGCTCAACACGTGGGAGTGGGCAGGGTCGGCGAAGGCACCGATGGCGCGCATGAGGATGCTCCACTGCGGATGCGGCAGGGTCCCTTCGAGGTCGGTCATTCCGTCGGCACGCTCCTCCACGGTGGCGTACCGTGCGAGGATCGCGGTGCCAGCCAGCGCCAGCGCCTGCAGGCCGGCCTGACCAAGGGCGACGGGGTCGATCTCGGCCAGCGAGCCGGAGATCGATGAGCTTGAGTGGTTCGAAAGCATGTTCGAACGCTAGCAGCTTTGTCCGCCTCCACGCCATCCCTCGCCGAGGTTCGGACGGTCCCAGTTCGGGGGAGGCGAGGGGTTATGACGAAGACGCAGGAATCCGCACGGACGTTGATGCCGCGCGCCGCGCGGGTGTTCAGCGACCGGGTCCACGGCGTGCCCGCCAATCAGTGGACCGGGTCCACGCCGTGCACCGAGTGGACCGTTCGCGATCTGGTCAATCACCTGGCCTCAGAACACCTGTGGGCACCGCACATCCTGGGGGGCGAGACCATCGAGCAGGTCGGCGATCGTTACGACGGCGACGTCCTGGGAACCGACCCGGTGGCCACCTGGGACGCGGCGATCGCGGACTCGCTGGCCGCGTGGGCGCGTACGTCCGACGACGCGCAGGTCCATCTCTCCTTCGGCGACACGAGCGCCGAAGAGTACGCCGAGCAGATGCTGTTCGACCTCGCCGTCCATGCGTGGGACCTGGCTCGGGGCGCAGGACTCGACGAGCGTCTCGATCCGGTGGTCGTCCGGCACGTGTGGGCGTACGCCTCCGAGGCCGTACCCCAGTGGCAGGGCACCCCGATGATGGCGCCGCCGGTGCCGATCAAGTCGGACGACCAGCAGGACAAGCTGATCGCGCTGACCGGCCGCCGTCCGTGACGACCAGGACAGGTCCACGATGCGCGCGCTGGTGAAGGCCAAGCCGGAGCCGGGCCTGTGGCTGGAGGACGTGCCCGACCCCACCCCCGGCACCGGCGAGGTCCTCATCGAGGTGCTGCAGACAGGTATCTGCGGGACCGATCTCCACATCGTCGCGTGGGACGAGTGGGCCCAGGCGCACATTCCCACGCCGCTGGTCGTCGGCCACGAGTTCGTCGGGCGGATCGTCGCGCTCGGCGCGGGCGTGGACGATCTCACGGTCGGTGACCTCGTGGGCGGCGAGGGGCACCTGGTGTGCGGGCGTTGCCGCAACTGCATGGCTGGCCGGCGACACCTGTGTGCCCGTACCGAAGGGGTCGGTGTCACCCGGGCCGGGGCGTTCGCGGATTACCTCACGTTACCCGCCACCAACGTCTGGAAGCATCGGCCGGACATCGACCTTGACGTGGCCACGATCTTCGACCCGTTCGGGAACGCCGTTCACACCGCTCTGACCTTTCCGGTCCTCGGAGAGGACGTCCTCATCACCGGCGCCGGTCCGATCGGGATCATGGCGGCCGCGGTGGTCCGCCACGCCGGGGCGAGGTACGTCGTCATCACCGACGTCAACGACTATCGGCTCGAACTCGCCAGCAAGGTCGGCGTCACCGTCGCCGCCAACACCGGGCGTACCACGTTGGCGCGGGTCCATCAGGACCTCGGCATGAAGGAAGGCTTCGACATCGGTCTGGAGATGTCGGGGAACTCGCAGGCACTCCCGGCGATGGTCGAGGCGATGGCGCACGGCGGACGGATCGCGGTTCTTGGCCTGCCGTCCGGCGACATCAGCATCGACTGGAGCCGGGTCGTCCTGCACATGTTGACGATCAAGGGGATCTACGGCCGGCAGATGTTCGAGACGTGGTACGCGATGTCAGTGCTCGTCCAGGAAGGCCTCGACATCACACCGGTCATCACGCACAGGTTCCGTGCGGAAGAGTACGAGCAGGCGTTCAGGACGGTGCGGGAAGGCCTTTGTGGCAAGGTGATCCTGGACTGGACGTAACGTGGACAGTCCTGGGCTCATCTCCCCCGGCCGATCCTTCACTTGTCGCCGAATCGGTGCGAGTCGGATCAGGTAAAGGCTCTTAAGAAGGGACGAGATGTTCGACGGCATGCGTGACCACCTGCGTGCGGAACTCGCGGAAATCCGCGCGGGCGGCCTCTACAAGGCGGAACGCCCACTCACCACACCCCAACGCGCCGTGGTCGGGGTCTCCGGTGATCGGGAGGTGCTGAACCTCTGCGCCAACAACTATCTCGGCCTGGCCGACCATCCCTCGCTCGTCGCGGCCGCGCAAGCCGCCCTTGACGACTGGGGATTCGGGATGGCGTCCGTACGCTTCATCTGTGGTACGCAGGAACTCCACAAGACTCTCGAACGCCGGATCTCCGAGTTTCTCGGCACCGAGGACACCATCCTTTACAGCTCATGCTTCGACGCCAACACAGGGCTTTTCGAAACACTGCTCGGCTCCGACGACGCGATCATCTCCGACGCCCTCAACCACGCGAGCATCATCGACGGCGTACGCCTGTGTAAGGCGCGCCGATTCCGATACCAGAACCGCGATCTGGCCGATCTCGAAGCCCAACTGCAGAAGGCATCCGGCGCGAGATTCCGGATGATCGCCACCGATGGGGTGTTCTCCATGGACGGCTATCTCGCGCCGCTTGACCAGATCTGTGAGCTGGCCGAAAGGCACGGTGCGCTGGTCATGGTGGACGACTCCCACGCGGTCGGATTCGTCGGCCCGCGCGGCCGGGGTACACCCGAACTTCACGCCGTCGCCGACCGGGTCGACATCATCACCGGGACCTTGGGGAAGGCGCTCGGTGGGGCGAGTGGTGGCTATACGAGCGGCCGGGCCGAAATCATCGAACTTCTGCGCCAGCGGTCACGGCCGTACCTTTTCTCGAATTCCCTCGCGCCGGCGATCGCGGCCGCGTCGATCCAGGCGTTCGATCTTCTCGATTCCTCCGACGAACTCCGCGAACGGCTCCGCGACAACACCGCGTTCGTCCGGAATCGCCTTCTCCAGTTAGGTTTTGACGTACTCCCGGGCGAGCATCCAATCATCCCGGTGATGTTCGGGGACGCGGCACTGGCTGGCCGGATGGCCGACGCACTGCTCGACCTCGGGATCTATGTGACGGCGTTCTCCTACCCTGTGGTCCCGCACGGCGCGGCGCGGATCCGCACGCAGATGTCCGCGGCACACAGCCTGGACGACCTCGAGCGAGCGGCGGCCGCGTTCGCCAAAGCCCGCGACACAGTGGGCTAATCGGCGGCGACGATCATGCCGGCGCCAACGGTGACGTTGGTGGCCGCGTCGATCAGGATGAACCCGCCCGTCAACCGGTTACGGGCGTACTCGTCCACAAACAACGGCTGCGCGACCCGAAGGTCGACCCGGCCGATCTCGTTGAGCCCGAGTTGGTCAGCCTGCTCATCTCGGTGCAGGGTGTTGACGTCGAGGCGGTAGTGCAGCTTCTTGACGATCGCCTTCGCCGTCCGCGTCGTGTGCTTGATGTAGAGGCGCTGACCGGGCCGCAGCGGCTGGTCGATCATCCAGCTCACCATGGCGCAGACGTTCTGGGCGACCACCGGCTTGTTGAAGGGCCGGCAGATCAGGTCGCCGCGCGAGACGTCAAGATCGTCGGCCAGGAGCACCGTCACCGACATCGGTGGGTACGCCTCCTTGATCGGTCCGTCAGCGGTCTCGATCCGCTCGACCCGCGAGGTCATCCCCGAAGGAAGGACCATCACCTCGTCGCCGGGCTTGAGCACACCGCCCACGATCTGGCCGGCGTACCCGCGATAGTCGTGGAAGTCGTTGGACTGCGGGCGGATGACGTACTGCACCGGCAGGCGTACGTCGACGAGGTTACGGTCGCTCGCGACATGGACGTTCTCGAGGTGGTGGAGCAGCGAGGGTCCGTCGTACCACGGCATGTTGGCCGACCGCTCGACGACGTTGTCGCCCTCCAGCGCCGAGATCGGGACCACCTGCAGGTCGGGGATCGTCAGCTTGGTGGCGAAGCCGACGAACTCCTCCCGGATCCGCTCGAAGACCCCCTGGTCGTAGTCGACGAGGTCCATTTTGTTGACGCACAGGACCAGGTGCGGCACCCGCAGGAGCGAGACCAGGAACGCGTGCCGGCGGGTCTGCTCGACCAGGCCGATGCGGGCGTCGACGAGCACCAGGGCAAGGTCGGCGTTGGAGGCGCCGGTGACCATGTTGCGGGTGTACTGGATATGGCCGGGCGTGTCCGCGATGATGAACTTCCGCTTGGGAGTCGCGAAATAGCGGTAGGCCACGTCGATCGTGATGCCCTGCTCGCGTTCGGCGCGGAGCCCGTCGGTGAGGAGGGCCAGATTGGTGTATTCGAAGCCCTTGTCCCGGCTGGTCCGCTCGACCGCCTCGAGCTGGTCTTCGAAGATCGCCTTCGAGTCGTAGAGCAGCCGCCCGATGAGCGTGCTCTTGCCGTCGTCGACGGACCCCGCCGTCGCGAAGCGCAGGAGGTCCATCAGAAGTAGCCTTCCCGTTTGCGGTCTTCCATGGCGGCTTCACTGAACCTGTCGTCAGCCCGGGTCGCCCCACGCTCGGTGATCCGGCTGGTCGCCACCTCGGCGATGACCTCCTCGATGGTCGCCGCCGTGGACGGCACCGCGCCGGTGCAGGAGATGTCGCCGACCGTGCGGTAGCGGACCATCGCTTCGTACAACTCCTCGCCTGTCCGGCGGGGCAGCACGTCAGCCTCGGGGAGGAGCATGCCGTCCCGCTCGAAGACCTTGCGGCGGTGGGCGAAGTAGATGGACGGGATGTCGACTTCGGCGTCGGCGATGTACTGCCAGATGTCCAGCTCGGTCCAGTTGGACAACGGGAACGCCCGGATCGACTCACCCGGGTGGAGCCGGCCGTTGTAGACGTTCCAGAGCTCGGGGCGTTGGTTCTTGGGGTCCCACTGGCCGAACTCATCGCGGAACGAGAAGACGCGTTCCTTGGCGCGGGCCTTCTCCTCGTCGCGCCGGGCGCCGCCGAGGAGGGCGTCGAAGCCGTGCTGCTCGACCGTCTCGAGCAGCACGTGGGTCTGGAGGCGGTTACGGCCCTGCCCCGGGCGTTCGGTCAGGCGACCGTCGTCGATCGCGTCCTGCACCGAGCCGACCACCAGCCGGAGGCCCAGCTCCTTCACCCGGCGGTCGCGGAACTCCAGCACCTCGGCGAAGTTGTGCCCGGTGTCGATGTGGACGATCGCGAACGGCACTCGTGCCGGCCAGAACGCCTTCTCGGCGAGCCGGAGCATCACACAGGAGTCCTTGCCGCCTGAGAAGAGGAGAGCAGGGCGCTCGAACTCGGCGGCCACCTCACGGATGATGTGGACCGATTCCGACTCGAGCGCCCGCAAGTGCGACAACCGGTAATCGACGGGCATGACACCACCTGGCACGCATTCGGACAAAGACAGACGCCCTGCGATGCTACCTGGGCCAGACACATCCTGAGGACACTCGTCTGGGCCGGTCCCGGGCGTTCACAGGTCGAGACGCAACCGGCGAAACGCCGCGAGCACCGGACCGGGCGGCCCACCCGGCCGCGTCTCACCGGCCGTGAACACCCGCGCCGGCCTCCCTCCCGGCACGATCGGGGCGAGCGCCGCCATCAGGGTGGCCAGGGTGCCCGCGTCGTCCGTCGCACTCAGATCGCTCGCGCCGCCGCTCACCCGCCAGCCACCCGCCAGCACCCGGACATCCAGGACGCCGTCGCCCTGGCTGACCTGCAGATCTCCGAAGCCGTACGCAGCGTGATGCGCCGAGAACGCCGGCCAGGTACGCAGGCGCCAACCCGGCGAGGTGGCGGCGTCCGTGGGCACCGGCGGCGTGCCAGCGGCGGCTCCGGCCAGGCGGCCTTCCCCAGGTCCACTCGCCGCGCCACCATCGAGCGCCCACCAGGTCGAGCCGCCCACCGCCTGGAAACCCATCCGCTGGTAGAGCGCGGCCGCCGCGGCGTTGTCGTCGGCGACGTCCAACTCGATCGCCGACACCCCGGCGGCACGGGCGACCTCGACACCGTCGGCGAGCAGGTGCCGGCCGATTCCGGCCCGCCTCTGGTCGCCGGCCACCGCCACGCCGTTGAGGAAGAGCACGGGCCCGAGGAGCCGCCAGTCGGCGACCCCGGCGAGCCGGCCATCGGCCAGGGCGGCGCGTAACACCAGGGTCCGGCTGCCGGGCGGAACCGCGCAGCCCGCGGCGAGGAACCGCGCGAACCGGCCGCTGTCGTACGGCGTGAGCCCCGCGCACGCCACCGGCACGACGAGGCGGAGCAACTCCGCGGCCGGCGGCCACCAGCGTTCCTCGTCGGCGTCACACACGCGAACCTCAGGCACCGAACCACCTCCACCCGATTGGGGCTGCCGAATCGGGACCTCTAGGCTTGTCCACGCATTTCACCTGCCGCCTACACCACCACATCGTTCATGGACACAGTGACCAGGCTCGAGGACGAGCCCTCGTGGCTTGCCGGGCTTGAGTTGGCCGGCGGGTACGACACATACCACCTCCCCGCCTACCAGCGGCTCACCACCCCTGAAGTGTGTGACGCGGTCCTGCTGGCCTACGAGGCCGGTGGTGTCAAGGTGGTCCTGCCGCTGACCCTGCGCCCGCTTCCGGCCGCCGTTCGTGAGGCGACCGGCTACGCGCTGGACGCGACCTCCGTGTACGGCTATCCCGGTCCGCTGTGCGACGTGCCCGGCGACCGCGTGGATGACGACTGGCGACACGGATTCGCGGAGTGGTTCACCAAGACCTGCGCGGAGCTGTCCGTGCTCTCGGTATTCCTCCGCACCAACCCGTTGCTCGACGCGGGCGACCTCTTCACCGCGGCGCCCTTCGTCGTCTCCGCGACCACGCCGACCGTCGCGGTGGACCTCACCCGTACGCGGGAGGAGCGGCTCGCCCGGGCGACGTCCCACCATCGGCGGGCTCTGCGCAAGTCGACCGCGCACGGTCTGACGTACGCCCGCGACCACGGCGACGACGCGATCGCCGGGTTCACGGCCTGCTACCTCGAGACCATGTCGAAGCACGAGGCATCCGAGTCGTATCTGCTCGACGAGGCCCGGGTCGCACAACTCCTCACCGCGCTCGGCGAGCACGCCGAGCTGTGGGTGGCCCGCAAGCCTGACGGTGAGGTCGCGAGTGCGGCGATCTTCTTCCGTACGAACGGCATCCTGCAGTACCACCTCGGCGGCACTCGCGCGGCCGACTACGCGCTCGGTGCGGCTCGACCGCTGTTCGAGGCGGTCGCCGAGGAGGGACGCCTGCGCGGAGATCGGTGGCTGCACCTCGGTGGCGGGGTGGGCGGCGGGGATGACAGCCTGCTGCGCTACAAGGGTGGCTTCGGGCCCGAGCGCTTCGCCTATCGCACCATCCGCGCGATCCTCGATCAGGACGCGTACGCCAAGGCCGCCCGGTCCGTGGAGCTGGACCCGGATCGGGGATTCTTCCCGGCCTACCGCACCGCCGGCCTCGGCGTCTGACGGTCGGGTTCACGTAGCTCCCGTAATGATCACGTTTACGTGATCATTACGGGCCCCGGACGCTGCCTCGGGCCAGAGCGGCGCCAGTGCGCCTCGGACTCGAACAGTCGTACCGGTCTGATCAGCCGGCGCGGAGAAGCTTGCGGTCCTTGGCGGTGAGGATGAACTCGTCGGTCATCGCCTCACCGCGCTCCTCATCCAGGTCGCTCATCAACGTGCGGGTGTCGACCACCACGCCCTCGCGAGCGAAGACCACCTTCACGGTCTGGACCAGGATCCTGGCGTCGAGCCACAAGGAGCGGCGGTCGACGTACTCGACGTCGAGGCTGAGCCGCGTGCTCCAACCCACGGTGTTGCGGCCGGCGATCTGAGCGAGTCCGGTGATGCCGGGGCGGACGTCAAAGCGGCGGCGCTCGTAGGCGGTGTACCACACGTCGTACTTCGGGAGCAGCGGCCGCGGCCCGATGATGCTCATGTCGCCGCGGAGCACGTTGATGAGCTGCGGGATCTCGTCAAGGCTGAGCTTGCGCAGCAGCCGGCCGAGCCGCGTGAGCCGCCGGTGATCGGGCAGCAGATAGCCCTGGCCGTCCCGCTTGTCTGTCATCGTGCGGAACTTCAGAACCGAGAACGAACGCCCGTGCATGCCGGTCCGGCGCTGGCGGAAGAGGACGGGAGATCCGAGCCGCCAGCGTACGACGAACGCAACCATCAGCACGACTGGAGAGAGGACGAGCAATCCGACGAGTGCAAGCGCGATGTCGAAGCCACGCTTCACACCGCGCGCCACCTGGTGCTTCACAACACCCCCAAGGTCTGTCCCGGCCAGTTGGTGCGGGCCTGGGACGAACGACGCGGCTCCCGTTGTGTCCGCTCGACGTTCACCCGCACCACCCCCCGGCGCTACCAACGACTCGCGGCGCGCACGGTTACGAACAATCTGCCGCTAATGACGTGTTATGAGACATCATTGCCAAGATTGTTACTTAGTGTTCGACATCCACTCCGGAGAGGCAGAAAAGCGCAGGCATACTACGCAGCTTTGGACAACTCCGACTGACGATCGAGATCGGGATTTCCCGATCCACCTAGATGACTCCCGGCCTGGCCCGTAAGTTGCGTCACGATGGGTGCAAAATTTCGGCGTACTTCACACCTGATCTTCCGGATGGTGGACCGCCGGTTTTGCCGAACCTCAGGGGGAACCGCAGAATGCCCAGGTCGGCCGCGGGGGCCGCACCGGCAACACCAACGGCAACGCGGTTCCCCCGAAGTAGCTCGGCACGAAGATCTCCTGCCCTCTGTCGACAGACACGAGTACCCACCTCCCCTCCTGATCCCGGATACCCGGGGCGGGCGTGACGGGAGGAGTCGGGGGGGCGTGTTGCTCCGCACCCCGACCGAAGGAGATCTCGTGAGGCCAACCGCCTCCTCGTCCGCGCACGCCCCGAAGGACCCGGAGTCCTCGAAGCACTCGCGGCATCCGAAGCCCGGCCACCGTCCGCACCGCCTGACCGCCCCCGGCAGGGCCGCGGCCCTCCTCGGCACCGCCGTCGTCGCGGGCGCCGTTGCCGTGGGCGCCGCCGCCGTGGGAGTGGCCACGCCCACGCTCGCCGCCGACCAGACCGGGGCGGTGACCCGGGCGGCCAGCGCCTCGCCGAAGCCGCACTCCAAGGCCGATCCCTCCAAGGCGAAGGCCGGCCTCAAACCCGTGATCATCCGCACGCGGGGTGGCCGGACGCCGGGCATCGACGTCGCCAGTCACCAGGGCAACGTCGACTGGAAGCACTGGTGGAGCAAGGGCAAGAAGTTCGCCTACGTCAAGGCCACCGAGGGCACCCGCTACCGCAACCCGTACTTCCGGCAGCAGTACTTCGGTGCCGGTGACGTCGGCATGATCCGCGGCGCGTACCACTTCGGCCGGCCGGACCGGGCCAGCGGCGCCGACCAGGCCAACTTCTTCGTCGACAACGGCGGTGGACTGCGCAGCGACGGGAGGACCCTGCCCGGCGAGCTCGACATCGAGTACGGCGAGGCCGTCAGCGTCTCGACCTGCTACGGGATCTCCAAGCGCGCGATGGTCAACTGGATCCGCGACTTCCTCCAGACCTACAAGGCCCGCACGGGACACAACGCCCTGATCTACACCACCGAAGAGTGGTGGCAGCAGTGCACCGGCGACACCAAGGAGTTCAGCGACAGCCCGCTGTGGATCGCGGAGTACGGACGGAGCACGGGCCCGCTGCCCGGTCGCTGGAAGCGGCACACCTTCTGGCAGTACACCGACTCGCCGATCGACCAGAACTACTTCAACGGGTCGCTCGACGAACTGAAGGCGTGGGCGTACAACGCGGCGAAGTGACAACCTGCCCGCCTCCGGAGGGGCGCCACTCGATCGCACCGGATCGAGGGCGCCCCTCCGGCAGGTTCGCGTGGAAACTTGCTGCCAGAAACCTACCGACCTGGGTAACTTTCTCCTTAGTCTCCGGATCACTGGCGATATGGGGCTTGTCCGCCCGCTTGTCCGGGCGGCCCACCCACCGCTCCGCCCGCCTCTGACCGAAGGAGATCCCATGAGGTCGCTGCTGTCTCCCTCCGTGCCGCGCGACCGCTCGTCGCGGGTCGCATCCGCCCGGCGCGGACGCCGTTCGTTCCTCCCTGTGCTTGCCGGCAGCCTGGTTGGCGCCACGGCTCTGATGATGAGCCTCGCCGCGTCGTCGCTCGCTGCCAACGACGCGTCTGCCGAGCCCGCCCGCGCGGCCGCCCGGCCCGCCACGGCATCTGAGGCCGCGGTGCCCGGCGCGCCGACGACCCGCGTGGTGTTCAAACCCGACTCCGACCTCGAGCCCACCGCGGCGGCCCGGCGGGCGGGGATCAACCAGCCCGGCGACGCGACGATGGGCTGGAAGGCCCCGACTGGCAAGGCAGCCGCGAGGCCGTCCGTCACCGTGCTGGCCACTCAGACGCCGGGCATCGACGTCGCCAGCCACCAGGGCAACGTCGACTGGGCGTACTGGTGGGGCCAGGGCAAGAGGTTCGCCTACGTCAAGGCGACCGAGGGCACCTACTACCGCAACCCGTACTTCGCCCAGCAGTACAACGGCTCCTACAACATCGGCATGATCCGGGGCGCCTACCACTTCGGCGTTCCCAACGACTCCAGCGGATCGGCCCAGGCCAACTTCTTCGTCGACCACGGCGGCGGCTGGTCCCGCGACGGCAAGACTCTCCCGGGCGTGCTCGACATCGAGTACAACCCGTACGGCGGCACCTGCTACGGCATGAGCCAGGCCGCCCTCGTGAACTGGATCCGCGACTTCGCCAACACCTTCAAGGCCCGCACCGGGCGGGACATGGTGATCTACACGGCGCGGAACTGGTGGGTCCCCTGTACCGGCAACAGCACGGCGTTCTCGACCGTCAGTCCGCTGTGGATCGCGGACTACGTGAACAACCCGCCGGTGCTCTTCGGCGGCTGGGGGTTCCGGACCTTCTGGCAGTACACCAGCAGTCCGCTCGACCAGAACTACTTCAACGGCGCGTACGACCGACTTCAGGCACTGGCGAACGGCTGAACCAGGCGGCGCCTCTGGTCCAGGATCCGTGATTCGCAGGCGTCCCGGTGGCAACCCAACCCGGGGGGTTCGTTCTGGGTCGGGGGCCTCGGGCTCGTTCTTCGGCCAGGGGGCGCGGGCTCATTCTGGGTCGGGGGCACCCTCGTACGGCTCTATTGGCCAAGGGGGCCCCTCACCCAGATGGAGGCCTATTCAAAACCCTCACGCCGACAGGTCGCGGCATCGTGAAGGTTGCGGGAGGCGACTTGGCGGAGGTGCCTCGGCTTCTTTGCCGAAACTCCTCCGCCAAGTCATCGCAACCTCAGTGGGCGATCGCCATAGCGAGCAACTCTCGACTCAGACCAAGATCATTGTGGAGAAGTGGCCCACGCCCGCGCGGAATGTGGGCCACTTCCCCGAAATGATCTTGAGCGCAGCGGGTTGTCTCGCACTCCGGACTACTGGCGGCGCTGTGGCGTACAGCTTGCCCATCCGGATGCTGAGACATCAGACCAAGGAGTCCGGGCATTCGAGGATCGGTAAGGATCTTGGTCACACAGCGACGAAAATCCTTCGTGATCATGGCGGCCGGGCCAGAGGTGCCCAGCAGGACTTACGCGACGCCGATCACCCGGCGCGCGACGCCGTCCCAGCGGGCCGCGTCAGTCACGGCCCGACCGTCGACGAGGGCGCGCACACCTGGCAGGTCCGCCGGACCGATCTGGCGGTAGTCGGCGTGGTCGGCCTGCAGGATCGCGGCGTCGACCGGCTCGCCCAGGTGGTAGGCGGCGAAGCCCAGGGCGGCCAGCTCATCGTCGTCGTACAACGGATCGTGCACGAACACCTCGGCACCCCGCCCACGCAACGCCTCGACGGTGGGGAACACCCCGGAGAACGCCGTTTCCTTGACCCCACCGCGGTAGGCCGCACCCAGCACGACCACCCGCGCACCGCTGAGGTCGCCGTACGCCTCGGCCAGCAGGTCGACGGCGTACGCCGGCATCGCGGCGTTGGCCTCCCGCGCGGCGCGCACCACCGTGGCGTCGGGGGCGTTCCAGAGGTAGAGGCGCGGGTAGACCGGGATGCAGTGACCGCCCACGGCGATGCCCGGCCGGTGAATGTGGCTGTACGGCTGGGAGTTGGACGCGTCGATCACCTGGAGCACATCGATGCCGTGCTGGGCGGCGAAGCGCGCGAACTGGTTCGCCAACCCGATGTTGACGTCGCGGTACGTCGTCTCGGCGAGCTTGGCCAACTCGGCCGCCTCCGCGGAGCCGAGGTCCCAGACACCGTTGGGTCGCGGGAGGTCGGGCCGCTCGTCGAAGTCGAGCGCGGCTTCGTAGAACTCCCGCGCCTTCGCCGCGCCGGTGGCGTCGAGGCCGCCGATCAGCTTGGGGTACTTGCGCAGGTCGGCGAACACCCGGCCGGTCAGCACCCGCTCGGGCGAGAAGACCACCCAGAAGTCGGTGCCCTCGACCAGCCCCGAACCCTGCTCGAGGGCGGGCTTCCAGCGGGTGCGGCTCGTGCCGACCGGCAGCGTCGTCTCGTAGATGACCGTGGTGCCGGCGGTGAGGTTGGCGGCGATGTCGCGGGTTGCCGAGTCCATCCAGCCGAAGTCGGGAACGCCGTCCCCGTCGACGAACAGCGGAACCACAACCACCACGTAGTCGGCCCCGGGAATCGCCTCGGCGTACTCGGTCGTCGCGGTCAGCGTGCCATCGGCGACCGCCTGCTTGAGCCGGACGTCGAGCTCGGCCTCGCCCGGAAACGGCTCGGTGCCGGCGTTCACCAACTCCACGACCCGCGGGTTGACGTCCACACCGGTCACGGAGTGGCCCTTGCCGGCGAACTGCGCGGCCAGCGGCAGGCCGATCTTGCCCAGGCCGACGACGGTGATCTTCAAGGGACTACGCCTCCGGGCGTCCACGGAACTCATGAGCAGGGAGCGGTCGCTAGGGTACCTGCCGTGAAGATCCTCAGCGTCGTCGGCGCGCGCCCGCAGTTCGTCAAGCTGGCCCCGGTGGCCACCGCGTTCGCGCGGACCGAGCACCAGCACGTGATCGTCCACACCGGACAGCACTACGACGCGCGGATGTCCGACGTGTTCTTCGCCGACCTCGCGATCCCGGCTCCCGACGTACACCTGGGTATCGGATCTGGTACGCACGGTGTCCAGACCGGTGCGATGCTCGGCGCGATGGACGCGGTACTCGAGGAGCAGAGGCCCGACTGGGTGCTCGTCTACGGCGACACCAACTCCACGGTCGCGGGCGCCCTGGCCGCGGTGAAGATGCACATCCGGGTCGCGCACCTCGAAGCCGGCCTGCGGTCCTTCAACCGACGGATGCCCGAGGAACACAACCGCGTCCTCACCGACCACGCCGCCGACCTCCTGCTCGCGCCCACCGACGTCGCGATGGGGCACCTCGCCCGCGAAGGCCTCGCGGCGCGTTCGGTCCTGGTGGGCGACGTCATGACGGACGTCTGTTTCCGGGTACGCGACGCGGTGGCGAGCTCACCGCCGCCGGCCGAGTTGCCGGCCGCGGTCACGTCGGCGGCGGACGGCTACCTCGTGGCGACGGTCCACCGCGCCGAGAACACCGACGACCCCGCCCGGCTCACGGCTGTGGTCGACGCCCTCGCCAGCCTCGACGTCCCCGTCGCGCTCCTCGCCCATCCCCGGCTGGTGGCGCGGTGCGAGGAGTACGGCATCTCCCTCGATCGCCCCACCCTGCACGCGCTCCAACCGCTCGCCTACCCCGACATGGTGCGCACGGTGCGCGCCGCGCGGGGCGTCGTCACCGACTCGGGCGGCCTGCAGAAGGAGGCGTTCCTGCTCGGCGTTCCGTGCACGACGCTGCGCACCGAGACGGAGTGGACGGAGACGCTGGAGGGCGGCTGGAACGTCCTCGACCCCGACCTCACCGGCGTGAAAGACCTCGCCACCCGGCCAGTGCCGCAGGCCGATCGCGGCACTCCGTACGGCGACGGCCACGCGGCGGAGCGCACGGTCGCCGCTCTCACGCAGGCGTAGGGGCGTAGGCGCCTCCTCGTCACCGAATCTGCCCGGCCCGGCCCGGCCCGGAGCCTCAGGAAGTGCCGAGGGTCATGCAGGGGTGCGGTTGGGCGGCGCGGGCCCAGGATTCGAGCCTGGCAAGGAAGTCGCGCGCCGCGTCGGGCCAGTGGTAGCCGAGCCGGGCCGCCTGGTGGCCACGCCGGCCCATCGTCACACGCAGTTCCGCGTCGTCGCGCAGCCGGAGCACCGCCGCCGCCGTAGCCGCCGGATCGTCGAAGGGTACGACGAGCCCGCACTTGTGCACCTGCGCCAACGACACCGCCGCCGGCAGCGGGGTCGTCACGACGGGTATGCCGTGCGCCATGTACTCCAGCACCTTCGTCGGCATCGAGTGCCGGTAGTTGGGCAGGTCCTGCAGCAGCGACAGCCCGCACATCGAGCCGTCGATCAACGCCATCGCCTTGTCGTTCGGGACGAAGCCGTGCCAGCGGAGGAGACCTTCGTCCTGCGCCTGGTCGAGCACGCCCCGGGAGTAGGAGTCGGCGTGCCCCACGACGTCGACGGTGAGCCCGCTGCCGCGCAGGTGCCTGGCCGTCTCGACCATGATGTCGACGCCGCGCGCGACCGCGAGGTGGCCGACGTACACCACCCGTTGGTCACCCGGCGGTACGACGGACTCCGGCACATACGTCGTGTTGGGGACCACCGGATGGACCTGGCGGAACCTGCTGCCGTACCCCTTCTCGGCCAGGATGAGCCGCAGCCGGCGTTCGGCCTGCTCCTCCACGATGCGTACGCCAGCCCGGGCCAGCGGCCGGAGCGCGCCGGGCAACCACGCCTTGGCGACCAACGCGGCGGCGGTGTCTTCGTGGACGTCCCACACGATGGCGGCGTCAAGGTCCAGGCCGGGAAGCACGAGGAGGAGTTCGGGATCGTGCAGGAGGATCAGGTCGGCCTTGGGCCCGTGGGTACGCAGGACCTGCCGCGCCGCCCTGAGCGCGTCAGTACGGTTGCGGCCCGCTGCCCGCGGCAGGTCGACCGCCTCCACCTCGAGCCACGCCTCGGTGCCGTACGCCGAGAACGGCGCGGCGTACGTCACGGTGTAGCCGGCGTCGAGCATGGCCTTGATCTGCCGGTGGAGGATACGGGCGTCCTGAGGGTGGTGCACCACCGTGCACACCAGGACGCGCAGGGGAGGCATCACAACACCTCGGCTGTCCCGTCATTGACCCGCCCCCGCGTATCGAACAGCAGGCGCGCCTGCCGGAGTGTGTCCGGGTCGTACGCCGCGTGGTCCTGCAGCAGCAGGCTCACGTCAGCACTCCGCAGACCTTCCCCCAGGTCGTCCACGCGTGGCACCGGCTCGCCGTCAACCTCCCATTGCATGACGTACGGGTCGTGGAACACGAGGTTCGCACCCATCCGGCGCAGCCGCCGGGCGACCGGCCGGGCCGGCGACTCCCGCTGGTCGGCGATGTTCGGCTTGTACGTCACCCCGAGGATGAGCACCGTCGAGCCCTTCACCGAGCGGCCGGCTTCGTTGACCACGTCCTGGACCCGCTGCGCGACGTACGCCGGCATCCGCTGGTTGATCTCCTGCGCGAGTTCGACGAACCGGAACGGATAGCCGAGTCGTTTGACCTTGTACGACAGGTAGTTGGGGTCGATCGGGATGCAGTGCCCGCCGACGCCGGGGCCCGGATAGAACGCCTGGAAGCCGAACGGCTTGGTCGCGGCGGCCGCGATCGCTTCCCGCAGGTCGATGCCCAGCTCGTGACAGAAGATCGCCATCTCGTTGACGAGTGCGATGTTGACGTGGCGGTAGGTGTTCTCGAGCAGCTTGGCCATCTCGGCCTCGCGGGTGCCCTTGACCCTGACCACCTGGTCGCAGATCTTGCCGTAGAACTGCTCGGCCCGCTCGGTGCACGACGGCGTGTGCCCGCCGACCACCTTCGGCGTGTTGCGCAGACCGTACGTCGGGTTGCCGGGGTCGATCCGCTCGGGAGAGAAGGCGAGCGCGAAGTCCTCGCCGGCCCGCAGGCCGGACTTCTCGAGGATCGGGCGTACGACCTCGTCGGTGGTGCCGGGGTAGGTCGTCGACTCCAGGACGACGAGCATGCCGGCGCGCAGACGCCGGCTGACCATCTCGGCGGCCGAGGTCACGGCGGCAAGGTCAGGCCCGCCGTCCTCGTCCAACGGTGTCGGAACGCAGATCACGACCGCATCGGCCGCTGCGAGGGCAGCCTCCTCGGTGGTCGCCGAGAAGCCGCTCCGCAGCATGGACTGAACGTCATCATCAGATATGTCGTCGACGTGGGAACGCCCGGACACGAGGCCATCCACCACGTGAGCCGAGACATCGATGCCAACCACCCGGAGCCCGGCACGGCAGGCCTCTCGGACCAGCGGCAAGCCGACGTACCCGAGACCAACAACAGCTAGGTCACACACGGTTCGGACTCTAGGTGTGGCCCCCCTGCTCAACTGGCCAAAACCAGCGGGGACTCCGGAGAGTTAGGGAAAAGTTACCATCTCGGTAACCCGAAGACCTCGTTGTGTCATCTAGGCGTACTAGCGCTGTTCACCATGGTTCACCAGCGCGTAGGGTCCCTCAGGTTCTGTCCCACATCGTGCGCCCCGGCAACCCTCCCGCAGTCACTTCGCAGCTGTGGGTAGGCGACAAGCATCTGTAGATGAACGACAGCAAGATCGACGTACGCCGTTTCGACGGAGAGGACACAGTGCCAGATCCGCAGGACGCCCGCGGGAAAGGACTCACCCGTCGGCGGCTCCTCTGGTCCGGCGGCATCGGCCTGGGTGGCCTCACCGCCGGAACCGCTGCCTTCCTGTCGTGGGGAGTGACCGCCGAGACCGCGCACGGCCGGGCGGTCGCGACCGGCCGACCAACGGCCAGCGGATCGCCGGCGCGCGCAACGGCATCAGGTACGCCGGCGCCGACCGGGCCCGGCACAGCCACCCCGAGCCCTACCTCGGCTGACGCTCTCCCGGCGGGCGCTTCCTCGGCGGGCGCTTCCTCGGCGTCCAGCCAGTCCTCAACCGAGGCGAACCAGGTGGAGCCCACCGCTGACCGCGTGACCCGAACGCGCGAGGAGGTGGCCAGCTACATCGCGAGCATGGGCGGGCGCATCTCAATCGCGGTCATCGACCAGGCCACCGGCGTCTCGATGGCCCTTGGCTCCCGGCACTTCCACACGGCCAGCATCATCAAGGTCGAGATCCTCGCCGCGCTGTTGTTGCGGGCGCAGCGCCGGAAGGAGCCCCTGACCGCCGGCCAGCGGCAGCTCGCGCACGCCATGATCACCCGGAGCGACAATCCCTCGACCAGCACCCTCTGGCACCATCTCGGCCGCCGCGACGGACTCGTATGGGCGAACGAGCAGTTCGGGCTGGTCGAGACCCTGCCCCACGTCGGCGCCAACTGGGGGTTGACGAAGACCACCGCGCGGGACCAGCTGCGCCTGCTCCAGAAGATCACCGACCCCGGCGGGCCGCTCAACTCCGAGAGCCGCCGCTACCTACTCGACCTGATGGCGCGCATCATCAAGATCCAGTCCTGGGGAGTCCGGAGCGCCGCGCATCCTACGGCGAGCGCGATCCAGTTCAAGAACGGTCGCGTGCAGATCAACGCCGACCAGAGCCGCTGGATCGTCAACAGCATCGGGCACATCGTCGAACGCGACCACGACTGGCTCATCGCCGTTCTCTCCGACCACCACCCGACCGACAGCCGCGGCATCCGCACCGTCGAGCGCGTCGCCCAGCTGGCCCTCGCTGGTCTGCGGGGATAGGGCGGGTCCCGTAGATCAGGCTTCCCGGTGGACGCCAGCCCCCGTCACCGCAACCTCGATGGGCGATCTCGCATAGTGAGCAGCTCTCGACGCGCGAGGCGGCGAATTTCAGTGAGCCTCAAAGCGCGGGCCCGGCCAGCTCAGCCGGCAGCCGGGCCCGCGACCTACCGGCGGAAGGCCGGCTCGGCGTACTCCGCGAATCGCTGCCGGGCCTCGTCGATGTGGCCGTACGACAGGTCGACCCACGCCTCGACGACCTGTGCCGGCGCGAACCTCGCGGTGACCTCCCGCTTGGCCTGTTCTGACCGGCGTTCCCAGGTGGCGGGATCGGCGTTCTCGAGGACCCGCGCGACAGCGTCGCCCAGCGAGCCGCACAGCGCGTCCTGGCCGTACGCCTCGGCCGCGCCCTCCCAGCCGCGGATGACGGGGACGGCCCCCGAACCCATGCCCTCGCAGAGGGCGGCGTGCGAGCCCTCGACGTCGGACAGCGACAGGATGTGCCCGACCTTGCGGAACCACGCGGCCATGTCGCGGCCGAAGGCGTCGAAGACCACCGCGCCGCGCAGGAGCGGGTCCTTCTCGACGCGTTCGAGCGCGCGCTGGGTGTGGCGGCGTTCCTCCGACCGCTGCCAGGACGGCTTGTGCGCCCAGCTCGCCTGGCTCCGGACGAGCAGCGTGTATCGCGGATCCTCGCGCCGGAGAGCGGCCAGCAGGTCGAGCGCCAGGTCGAACCGCTTCAGGCTCGGCACGATCCCCACCATGCCGAGGGTGAAGCGGGCGTCGGGGTACTTCGGCCGGTCCAGCCGGGAAAGGTCCGTGTAGTTGGGGATGTAGACGAGCTTCTCGCGGGGCCAGCCCAGCTCCTCGTGGATCCGCCGGCCCATGTGGGGCGCGATGTAGACGACCGCGTCCACCGCGTCGATCTTGATCCGGCGCGGGTAGTCGCTGTCGATCTCGAACCGGTGGAGGCGTACGACGAGCCGCTGGTCGGGACGCTTCACCTCCGACAGCCAGATCGCGTTGGGCCGGGCCCACTCGGCCACCAGGGTCTGTCCGGAGCGGGCGAGGTTCTCGGTGATCCCGTCGTTCTTGGCCCCGGCGCTGCGCCACTCGTCGACGGCGACATCGAGGTCTGGTCGTTCGCCGAGTACGTCCGCGAGTTCGCGCATGAACTTCAGGTCGTGCCCGAACACCCGCACCCGCAACCGCGGCGTGTCAGCCGGGACGGCGGCGAGGGGTGGCAGCGTGTCGAGCAGGTGGTGGGCACCGGTGCGCTGGGCGGCGGCGGTCCAGTCGGGAGCGGCTTCGCCGGTGACCGGCTGCTCCTCGCCGCCCCACGGGTCCAGGCGCGGCGCCGTCCAGGGACCGTCCGGGCCGCGCAGCCGGGCGACGGCGTACGAGTAGGGCGTCGGCCTGGGCTCACCGCCGCCGGCTGTCTGGTCGAGCAGGCCACGCCACAGCCGCAGGTGCCCGGGCACGTCGGTGGGTTCGACGTCCAGCACCTCCTCGCCCGCGGGCTCCTCCGCGCCGCCGCCGCAGGTGGGGCACGCGCGGTCGGTGGCCAGGGGCGGGAACACCACCGTGCGGACCGGGCCGGCCACGCGTTCGAGAATGCCGGCGGCGTCGATGCTGTCCGCCAGGAACCCGCCGATCAGCGGCGCGGCGTCTCGCAGCGGCCCCGCCCACGTCACGGGTTCGCCGGGCGCGGCCCGCTCCGGGGGTACGGCAAGGAGCCAGACCGTCGCCGGGGGAACGCCGGAGTGCACGGCGGCCATGGCGGCGTCGGGTGACTCGGCCAGCACCAGGCGGGCGTCGGCGAGTTCCGCCAGGGCCGGATCGACGGGCGGCGTCGGGGTCCGGGTCTGACCCGCGCCCGCGGCCGGCGGTCGCCCGGAGCCCGGCGAGCCGGCACCCGCCATCCGCCGGGCCACCTGGACCTCGAACTCGCGCCCGACCCGGCCGGCCACGGCGCGTACCCTCCGGCCGGCCGCATAGGCACCGGCCCGCGCCGCCCGACCGACAAAACGGACGGCGACGCCGGTCGCCGACGGAGTGGTGGACGGCGCGGCGGGCACCTCCGGAGACGCCGCGGACGGCCCGGATTCCGCGGCGGCCCCCTCTGCCCGCCGGGACCAGCCAATTTCGTGAACCCTCAGGCCCAGGTCGGTGAAGACAGCGTGAACACTTGCGCGCCAGCAGCACACGCCAGGCTGCGGTGACCAGTTCGGGTCCCGCAGGAGAACTACGCTGCCGATGCCGACTGGTTTGCCGGCCCGGACTTCGGATGCCAGGTGAGCCTGGTGGGCGCCAAGGAGCGTGTTGTCAGCCACGAAACAGGCAGCATAGGGACGTACGACATCGATGCCGAGCACCGACGTGGAAGAAGCGGGTACAACGCCGAGCGCGGAGAGCGCCGAGAGAGCGGAGGACACCGATCGCGGAGAGGTCCAGACGGTCGCTGAGGGCGAGGACGGCGAGTCGCCGGACGCCTCGCCGCCCGGGCGGCCAGGCGGGCCGGACCTCCGGCGGTCGGTCGTCCGTCTGAAGCGCGCCATCGTCCGGATCGTGAGCGTCCGCCTTGTGAACTGGGACACGGTGGAGGTCTCCCTCCTGCGCGGCATCCGCCCGCGGCGCTACCGCCTCGACGACGAGCGCGCCGACCGGATCCTGCACGCGGCGATCCTCCGCATCGACGTACCCGACGCCGCCACCCTCGACCGGCTGGCCGGGTCCTGCGTACTCCGGGGAAGCGTGCGTGAGGTCCGGCTCCGGGTCGCCACCATGCCGACCTGGCTGCGTGGCGGCCTGCGCCCCACCCGGGTCCCCCGCGACCTCGAGGTCTTCAGCTGGCAGGCCCGGGGTAACGCCGTGGAGGTACGCCTGCGCTGGCGCCGGCGCCGGAACGTCGCCCGCGCGCTGGCCGACGTGAGCGCCACCGTGCTGCGGCCGCGCCGCTGGGAGCAGACCGGCGGGCCGGTTCCCGTCCTCGACCGCGCCAGCTGGCTCCGGGGCGCGTCGACCTGGCCGCACGGAGTCCTGGACGCCAGTCTGGAGCTGGCGAACGGCCCGTTCTCCGCTCCGCCCGACGTCGACCCGCCCGCCGCGGGGCCGGCTGACTGGCCGCTCGGCACCGCCCTGGCGAACCCACACGGACGCCGACTGCTCGGCCCGGCGAGGGCGTACACGCTCGACGCCAGCCAGCGCGGGCGGCTCGTCCTCCGGAGTTCCGACGGTCAGCCCGTCCTGACGTTCAGCGAACGCGGGTCGGTTGAGCAGACGCTGGTCGCCCACCGCTGGGACAAGTACGCCGTCGCCGACGTGGGTCCGGCGCTCCCCGAGGGGAGGTTCGCCGCGCACGTCCTCACCGCGCTGGCCGCCTGCGGCGTGGTGCTGGTGTCCGGTTCAGCCGGCGTACGCGCTGAGCTCGCCGCGCGTGGCCTGGTCACCGTCGCCGACCAGGCCTTGGTCGACGGACTCGTCGGTTACCAGCTCAGCGTGGCCGCGTCCAGGAACACCGCCGTCCGCGCTGACCAGTCCCTGCGGCACACCGTGCTGGGTCGCGGCAACCTGCCCGTTCCGACCGTCTCGGTCCTCGTCGCGAGCAAGCGGGCCGCCGACGTCATGACCTGCCTGCGCGATCTCGCCGCACAGACGTACCCCTCCTTCGAGGTTCTCGTCGGCACCCACGGCTATCGCCTGGACGAGGCGACGCTCGCCGAGCTGCGGGAGCTCCTCCCGGTGCCACTCCGGGTGCTCGAGCTACCCGCTGATGACACGCTCGGGGAGATCCTCGGCACGCTGGCCAGGCATGCCGACGGGGAGTTCGTCGCCAAGGTGGACGACGACGACCGGTACGGGCCGGAGCACCTCACCGACCTGATCCTCGCCACCCGCACCTCGGGGGCCGACCTGGTGGCGAAGTCCGCGCGGTTCGTCCACCTCGCCGACACGGGGCAGACCATCGACCGGACCTGGGCGGCCACCGAGGCGTTCGAGGTGACGCCGGCCGGCGGCACGATGCTGATCTCGCGCGGCGCCCTCCAGGCCGCCGGGGGTTGGAGCACCTCCCCCCGGCACGTCGACGCGGACCTGCTGACGCGGATCCGCTCGGTGGGCGGCATCACCTACCGCACGCACGGTCTCGGATACGTGTACCTCCGACGCAGCAGCGGACACACCTGGCAAGCTGACTCAACGGAGCTCCTCGAACACGGTGAGGTGCTGTATGGCGGGCTCCCCGAAGAGATCCTGACGATTGGCGACCAGCTTGCATCCACGGAAGGGCCGCGGCCATGAGCCTCGCTGACCAGCTGTCCCAGAAGGCCGCCGAGGTGTCCAAGGGGCTCGGCGCGATCGCCCGGCAACGGCTGTCGCCACAGACCAAGAAGCGGATCCGCAAGGTTCAGCGGGCAGTCCTTGGTCGCCGGACCGCCACCGTCACCCGCAGCGGACTCACCGCCGCCCGGGCGTGCCTCGGCGCGCAGGAGTACGACGAGGCGGCCAGCCATGTCAACGCGGTCCTGCGGCGTAACCCCAACGACCAGGCCGCGCTCGAACTCGCCTCCAAGATCGCGATCAAGCGGGGAGAGTTCACCGAGGCGGGGATCCATGCCGTACGCCGGGCCGAACGCACCCGCGACCCGGTCCACTGGAGCTATGCCCGCAAGATCGTCGGGCGTACCCGCGAAACCGACCCGCGCTGGCAGCCCCGGATCTTGACCCCGCCGCCCCCCTCGTTGGCCGACCAGGCGGGCACCGGCAAGGCCCTCTACCTGGCAAAGGAGTCGCGGCCCTTCCTGCACAACGGCTTCTGTACGCGTTCGCACGAATCGCTGCAGGCGCTCGTCCGGGCCGGGCGGGACGTGCTCGGGGTGACGATGCCCGGCTTTCCCGGTGTGCTCGGCGTCGAGGACCCGCCGAACGTGAGCGTCGTCGAGGAGGTGACGTACCACCACCTGCTCCCGAACGCCGGTCGGCGCCTGCTCGCGCTCCCGCTGGATGAGTACGTCGAACTGACCGCACGCACCCTCGCCGGACTCGTCGCGCGGGAACGCCCGGGGTTGCTGCACGTCTCCTCGGGCCATCGCGGCTTCGAGTCGGCGCTGGCCGGCAACGCGGTCGCGCGGTGGGCCGGAATCCCTTGGCTGTATGAGGTTCGCAGCTTCTTCGAGACGACCTGGACCGACGACCCGCGCTATGCCGAGCGCGGTGAGTACTACCAGCGGCGGTTCGCGACCGAGTCGCGGATGATGCGGGCCGCCGACCTCGTGATCACGCTTTCGGGCCCGATGCGGGACGAGATCATCGACCAGCACGGTATTCCGGCCGACAAGGTCCGTGTGGTGCCGAACGCCGTCGATCTTTCCCGGTTCACCCCGCGCGAGCGCGATCCTGAGTTGCGACGCAAGCTCGGGTTGACAGACACGTTCACCCTTGGCTACGTGAGCAACCTGTCCCATCCGCGGGAGGGCCAGGAGGTCCTCATCGAGGCGGTGGCGAAGCTGCGCGCCCAGGGACGCGCGGTGACCGGTCTCCTGGTGGGCGACGGCAACCGCCGCGCCGAGCTGGAACGCCTGGCGAGCAGACTCGGCGTGGCCAGGCACGTGGTCTTCACCGGCAACGTCCCCTTCGACGAGGTGGCCGGCCACTACGCGCAGATCGACCTCTTCGTCGTGCCCCGGGTCGATGACCGGGCGGCCCGGATGGTCTCGCCGATGAAGCCCTTCGAGGCCATGGCGATGCGGGTGCCCCTGCTGGTCGCCGACCTTCCCGCGCTGGCCGAGATCGTCGGGTCGGACCTGCGGGGCCACCTCTTCCGCACCGGTGACCCGGCCGCGCTCGCCGCCGCCGCTGCCCGGCTCATGGACGACGCGACCGAACGCCAGCGGCTCGTGGAGTCCGCGGCCGCGTGGGTGGCCGCCGAGCGTTCGTGGGACGCGGTCGCGGGTGCGTTCAGCGCGGCGTACGACGAACTCCTCGACGCGGCGGGCCGGCCCACCGCATCCGCCAGCGAACTCGCGGACCAGACGCCGCAGGAGGTCCCCGCATGCTGATCACCCGCCGGATCGGCCACGAACCGAAACTCGCGGTTGACGACGCCCTGCGCGCGCTCTCCGCACACGACTGGACCCGCCCTCGCGGCGGGTTGCTCGCCTACTACCCGGTCGTTCGCGGGAATCCCTTCCAGGCTTTGCTGTACTCACGTCTGGAGTCGGCCGGACTCGTACCCGTCCCGACGTACGACGTCACCACCACCCTCGACGTCACCAAGGCCATCGCGGGCAGCGGTCTCGACATCGCCGTACACCTGCACTGGTTGAACGTCGTGATGGCCAAGGCCGACAACGAGGCGACCGCCCGCGAGAGCATGAAGCACTACCTGGAGTCGCTGCACGCGCTCAAGGATCTCGGCGCCCGCGTGATGTGGACCGTCCACAACATCCTTCCGCACGAGACTCGCTTTCCTGAGTTGGAATCCGAGCTGCGTCAAGGTGTGGTTGCGGCGGCCGAACGCGTCCACGTGATGAGCCCGCGTACCCGCGAACTCGTCGCGCCGTGGTTCGACATCCCGGTCGAAAAACTGCTCTCCGTGCCCCACCCGGCCTACCACGACGTCTATCCGTCCTGGATGTCACGCGACCAGGCGCGGCTCGAACTCAATATCGCGCCTGACGTGACGGTCTTCCTGTTGATCGGCCGGGTCCAGCCGTACAAGGGACTTACCGAACTCCTCGACGCCTTCGATCGGCTCTGCGAACGCGAGCCGGGGAAGTACGTCCTGCTGGTGGCCGGTCCCCCGAACCGCGAGGAGGAGACGCAGGCGTTCCGGGACCGCCTGCTCACCCACCCGTCCGCGTACGCCGCGCTGCGCAAGATTCCTGACGAGGAGATGCAGGTCTATCTCCGCGCGGCCGACATCGCGGTCTTTCCTTACCGGCGTTCCCTGAACTCCGGCGCGCTCGCCCTCGCCCTGACGTTCGGCCTTCCCGTCGTGCTCCGGCAGGACTCCGGCGAGGGCACGCGGGTGAGCCCGTCGTACGCCGTGCAGTACGACGGCGACGAACCCGACGGGCTCCTCGACGCACTGACCCAGGCGGCCCAGCGGTTGGCGACCCCGGAGGCCCGGGCCAGCGCTGCTGGCGCCGCCAACCGGATCGCACCGGGCCGGGTGGCCGGGGCGTTCGCCGCAACTGTTCGCGAGTGGCTCGACGGAGGTTCGACAGCGTGACGATCGTGCATGTGACCGGGGCGCGGCCCAACTTCCCCAAGGCGGCGCCGGTGATCGCCGCGTTGCGGACGCACGGCCTCGACCAGCGCCTGGTGCACACCGGGCAGCATTACGACGACAAGCTGTCGGAGGTGTTCTTCCGCGAGCTCGACCTGCCCCGCCCCGACGTCAACCTGGGCGTCGGATCGGGCTCGCACGCGACACAGACTGCCACGGTCATGGTCGCGCTGGAGGAACTGTTCCTCGCCGATCGCCCTTCGCTGGTTGTCGTCTACGGCGATGTCAACTCCACCTTGGCAGCGGCTCTGGTCTGCTCGAAGATCGGCGTACCCGTCGCGCACGTCGAGGCCGGGCTCCGCAGCTTCGACGTCACCATGCCCGAGGAGATCAACCGCAAGGTCACCGACGCCCTGTGCGACCTGGCATTCGCGACCAGCCCGGACGCCATCGCGCACCTGTCCCGCGAGGGCGTGCCGGCGGAGCGGATCCACCTGGTCGGCAACCCGATGATCGACACACTGCTTGCGCACCTCGAGCGGTTCGACCCCGCGCCGGTGCGGGCCGCGCACGGGCTCGACGGAGCGTACGTCGTCGCCACGCTGCACCGTCCAGGCAACGTTGACGACCGGGCGCAGGCGCTCGCCCTTGTCCAGGCGATCCACAAGAGCGCTGACCTGGCGCCGATCGTCGTTCCGCTGCATCCACGTGGCCGGGCCCGGCTGCTCGAACTCGGGTTCGCCGACCATCCCGGCGTCCGCGTCGTCGACCCGCTTGGTTATGTGGAGTTCATGTCCCTCGTCCGCGGTGCGGTCGCGGTGGTCACCGACTCCGGCGGCGTTCAGGAGGAGACGACCGTGCTCGGCGTTCCGTGCCTGACGTTGCGGCCCTCGACCGAACGCCCGGTCACCATCACCCACGGCACCAACAAGCTGGTGCGAGCGGAGGTCCTCGCCGACGAACTCCGCGCGGTGATCGACCGTGGCCGGCCTGAGGGCTGGCCGGTCCCGCCGCTGTGGGACGGCCACGCCGGTGAGCGCATCGCCAGCATCCTTGCGGACTGGCTCGCACCCGACACGGCGCGCGACGCAGCGCGCGACCGGCCCGCGACGCCCGCGACGCCCGCGACGCCCGCGACCGGACAGTGACGGACGCTCCCGGGCGCGCCGTCCTCGCCACCAGCAACGGCACGGGGATGGGCCACCTCGCCCGTCAAGCCGCCATTGCGCTCGCCCTGAACGCCTCGCTCGAGCCGATTGTCTTCTCGCTCTCCCAGGCGGTGCACGTCGTTGATCGGCACGGTCTGCGGGCGGAGTACTGCCCGAGCCACCATCGCAACTGGATGCCACACCCCACCTGGCACGAGTACCTCCGGCAGCGGCTCAACGCGCTGCTGGCAGAAACCCAGGCGACCGTGTTCGTCTTCGACGGGGTCGCGCCGTATCTGGGGCTACTCCGCGCGCGGTCCGACCATCCCGACGTGGCGTTCGTGTGGGTACGCCGCGGGATGTGGCGGCCCGGCGCCAACCTTCGGGCGCTGGCGGCTCGACCGTTCTTCGACGCGGTGATCGAGCCCGGTGACCTCGCCTCCGCCGCCGACCGCGGCGCCACGGCCAAGTTCACCGACGCCACCCGGGTCGCGCCGATCTCCGTACTCGAAGGGCAACCGCTCCTCCCGCGGGCCGAGGCCGCCGCCGCGCTCGGGCTCGACCCGGACCGGCCGACCGCGCTCATCACCCTCGGCGCCGGCGCGATCAACGACACCGAAACCCCTGCCCTGGCGGCGATCCAGGCGTTCCTGTCAACCGATGATTGGCAGGTCGCCGTCATCCGGGCGCCGCTCTCCCGAGCCGGTCTCGATGCGGCCGAGGCGGCCCGGGTCCACGAACTCGTCGACGTCTACCCGCTGGCGCGCTACCTCTCAGCCTTCGACGCGGCCGTGAGCGCCGCCGGCTACAACGCCGTTCACGAACTACTACCGGCCGGCATCCCCACGGTCCTCGTCCCGAACGCCGCCACCGCCACCGACGACCAGCTCGGGCGGGCACGCCACCTGGCCGACCTCGGGCTGGCCCTGTGCGCCGACGAGGACCTGCCCGAATCCGTCGCCGCCGCCGTACGCCGGTTGCTGCACCCGACGGTTCGCGCGGCACTCGCCGAGGCCTGTGGTGACCTCCCCCGGCCGACCGGAGCTTCCGAGGCGGCAGAGCTGGTCGGCGGGCTCCACACCGGGTTCGCCGCACATCGGCCGTCCCTGAACGAGCGGTTCCGCGTCGTCGACCTCGCGGCCCGGGCCGCTGCCATGCGGACGCTCGGGCCGGCGGGAACCACGCTGGTACGCCGCACGCTGGGGCGCCTGCCGGTGGCCGGGCCATCCAAGCCCCTTGTGGTGCGGCCCGTCGTCACCGACCGGCTCGCCTCGGAGGTCCTGCGAGGTGACCGGCCGGTCGAACACCTCCTGCCGGGGAGTTCACCGGCGTACCGCACCCGTCGCCTCGCCATCGCCCACGACGTGTACCGCTGGCCACCCCACGACCACTGAGCCATGCCGCTCGGCGAGATCGGCCCCTTTCCCACCCAAAGATGGATGATTCATCTATGCAGGGCGAACGCGAATCTTCCGAAGTCCGGCAAGCCCGTCGTGGCGGTAAGTCTGAAACTGGTACCAAAGCCGCCGACTTGTTCCGCTTGCCGGCGCCTCCGGGGCCCCGTATCATTGATCACGCGGACCCGCCCCACATACGTGGATCAGCGGGTCTAGCTTTTTTGGGGTGCTCAGTTCATACCTCGAGCGGTCCACCGTTGGCATCACTGCCGGATAGGTAACTGTCGTACCAGTCCCAGGCGAACTTCTTTGCCGGAATCCGAATCAGGCTCTGGTAGGCGCAGTAGGCAGCTAGATCCGCCATCTGGATCCATTGCGAACGATGGGCCGGCTGGAACAGTGGATCCTCAATGATGCGCCGCTGATCTAGCTTCAGGTCCCGATGCGCCGCCTGGTAGGAGTGGTCGCTGCCGTTCCCATCAACGAGCATCAGCCCCAGGCCATCGGCGGTCGCCAGTCGCTGATCGAGGTGATGCACCGTGGCCCGGTATACCTGACTAGCTTGCTCCGCATAGTCGCGGCCTCTGACACCCGTCTCCCTGTAAACACTGCCCACGCGAAGGGCTGGGCACCGGCCGATCATCTCAAGCGCGCGCTCCACAACCACGCCCCGCAGGTGCTTGCTCCGATTCCAGGCTGGATCAGTCGAAGGGTTGCCACGGCCGTTGACGAACTTCGTTGCGTGCAGCTCATACGCCGGCGGGATCTTGTAGTCGGCGTAGAGCGTCCTTCGTAGGTCAAGCCATGCACGCAGACCGGCGCGCCATTCGTCGACGCGGCACTCGATCCAGGAATAGACGATCCAGCCTGTTTCAGCTGCGCCTGAGTCATCGACGTAGAAGAGCCTGGTCTCAACGGCACCCATGAGCGATCAAGGTACCCGGGCAGAACCTGGTCTCGTCGTTAAGACGGGTGGAGCGAAGTCCGCGAGTTCGGCCGTGGGCGCGACCGTGAGGAAGCCAGTTCTGGCACAATCGCGCGGGCGTGCACGTCCTTGATCCAGACATACGGGGAGGGTGGGCGGTGTCCGTTTCACGCAGAGGGCTGCTCGGAGGCACGGTTGCGGCGGCCACCGGGGCCGCGGTGTTCACCCGGTCGGAGGCGGCCGCCGCGGCCGGCGACGCGCCCACCATCGACAACTACCGCGCCCACGTCGTCGTCGTGGGCGGAGGAGTCGGCGGTGTCGCGGCGGCGCTCGGTGCCCTCCGTACCGGCGCGACCGTCGTGCTCACCGAGGCGACAGACTGGATCGGCGGGCAGTTCACCACCCAGCTGGTGCCGCCGGACGAGCATCGCTGGATCGAGCCGAGCGAAGGTGGCCTGGGGCAGACCGCGACCTACAAGAAGCTGCGCGCCGCGGTCCGCGACTTCTACAAAGCCAACTATCCCGTCACCAGTGGATTCAAGACGGCCACCCAGCCCAACCCCGGAAACGCCTGGGTCTCACGGCTGGCCGCGGACCCGGCCGTCTGGCGGGCCGCGCTCTGGACCCTGCTCATGCCGTACATCGCCGGCGGCAAGCTCCACGTGTTGTTCCAGCACCGGCCGGTGGCCGCCGCCATGCTGAACGGCCGGGTGGAGTCGATCGGCTTCCAAGGGCCTGACGGCAGCACGCGGTACGCATACGGCTCGTACTTCGTCGACGCGACCGACCTGGGCGACCTCCTCCCGCTCACCAAGGCAGCCCACACGGTGGGCCGCGAGAAGGGTGGCGCGCAGTCGGCCGGCGGCACGGGCGAGCTCAACAACAAGACGCCGACGGCCGACCCGATGGACCAGCAGGCGTTCACGATGGTGCTGGCCGTCGGATATCGCCGCACCGGTGGCGACTACCGGATCAGCAAGCCCGCCAGTTACTCGACGTACCTGCCGATCTTCCGCGATTTCTTCGCCAAGAACCTCTTCGACCCGGGCAGGGATTATGCGTACGCCGACGGCCCGAACTACTGGCAATACCGCCGGGTCGCCACGCTCAGCTCCTTCACGCCCGGTGCGCTGGTCGAGGAGGTCTCGCTGCTCAACTTCGCCTGCAACGACTTCAAGACCGGCGTGCTCGTCGGCGTCGACGATGCCACGAAGGCGGCGAACCTCGAGCGGGGTAAGGAACTCTCGCTCTCGATGCTCTATTACCTGCAGAACGAGGCGCCCCGGCCCGATGGCGGGGTGGGTTATCGGGCCCTGCGACTGCGGCCCGACGTCTCCGGCACGCTGGACGGTATCGCGAAGACGCCGTACGTTCGCGAGTCCCGCCGCCTGCGCAGCCTCACCAGGATCTTCGAGTGGCAAGTCGGGGTTGACAACCGCGTCGCGGTCACGGGTGTGCCCGATTCGAAGGGCTCGGCGGCGCAGTTCGCCGATTCGGTGGGCACGGGCCATTACTGGCTCGACATCCATGGTGGGCCGAAGAATCCGTCTGGATTGTGGCGGCGGTGCTATCCCTACCAGATCCCGCTGGGGGCGCTGATTCCGAGCGACGTCAGTAATCTGCTGGCCGGCGGCAAATGCTTGGGCACCACCCACGTCACCAATGGCGCCTACCGCGTACACCCAACGGAATGGAACGTCGGTGAGTCCGCCGGAATCCTCGCGGCGTTCTGTGTCACCCGCAAAACCGACCCTCGCACAGTCCGCTCGTCCCGCATGTCCGAGCTCCGCGGTGTGCTCACGGCCCAAGGAATTCCTCTGTCCTGGCCGTCGGCCCCCCGGAGCAGTTGGTTCATGCCGGCTGGCGGGCGGAGCTGACGGCCGCGGATGCGCCATCACCCGAAACCACCCCGGTGAGCCTGACCAGGCGCTCGGTCCTGGGCGCGGGGCTGGTTGGAGCTGCCGGCGCCGCGCTCGGCGCCGGTGCGACGCTCGGCATCGTCGCGGCAACTGGCGGCCCTGATCGCGCGACCAGCACCCGTGACACCAACGCAGCGACCGGGCAGCAACGCGGGGTCGGCGACCGTCGCCCATCGGAGCCCGCTCCTGAGACCCTGCGACCCGACGTGCTGGTGGCCGGCGGAGGTGTCGGGGGCGTCGCGGCCGCGCTCGCCCTCCTACGCGCCCACCGCACGGTGGTGCTCACCGAGCCGACCGGCTGGATCGGGGGCCAGCTCACCAGCCAGGGCGTACCCCCCGACGAGCACACCTGGATCGAGGACGACGGCATCGGTGCGACCGCGAGCTACCTCGAGATGCGCCGCGCGGTCCGCGAGGAGGTCCGGCGTACCTATCCGTTGACCGATGTCGCCCGCCGTACCCGCGCGCTCGATCCGGGTAAGGCCTGGGCCGCGAAGCTCTGTGCCGAGCCGACCGTGTGGCACGCCGTGCTGCGGTCGGCGCTGGCGCCGTACGAAGCGACCAACCGGCTCCGGCTGCTGACCCACGCCACCCCCGTGCACGCCACCGTCTCGACGGGTACTGTCCGGGCGGTCCGCGTACGAACTCCCGACGGGGACGTGCTGGTCGAGCCGGCGTACGTCATCGACGCGACCGAGCTGGGCGACCTGCTGCCGCTGACCGGTGCGGCGTACGTCGTCGGCCGGGAGAAGGGCGGGCCGCGGGAGCGCGGTGGCACCGGCGAGTTGCACAACGTCTGGGACAGCGCGGATCCGTCCGACCAGCAGGCGTTCACCATGGTCGCGGCACTCGGCTACGCACCGAGCCGGCCGTGGGAACGCGTCACCAGCCGGGCGTACGACGAATTCGCACCCATCTACGCGAAGTTCGGCGCCAACGGAAAGGACGTCTTCGACCCGAGCCGGGACTGGGCGTGGGAGAAGGCCCGCAATTTCTGGGCGTATCGCCGGGTCCGCTACCACGGATATCTCCGGGACGCCTTCCTTGGCGACATTACGCTGCTCAACCAGAAGGAGAACGACCACGTAGCCACGCTTCTCATACCCCCTCATGGCCGCCTGGATCCGGCCACCTTCACCGCCGCGGTCGCGCGGGCGAGTGGACAGACCCGCGGACTGGTGGAGTATTTCCAGCGGCATTACCCGCGACCGGATGGATCAGGGCGCGGCTGGCCGGGGATCTTTCTGGTTCCGCACGCACTGGGAACGCCGACCGGCCTCGCCGCTCACCCGTATGTCCGCGAATCCCGCCGCGGCCTGACCGCACACACGATCACCGAGGAGCAGGTCGGCGTCGCCGCGCGTACGAAGGTCGACCGGGCCGCCAGGACGGCGATGCGATACGTGGATTCGGTCGGTATCGGCGCGGGCCCGATCGACATCCATCAGACTCGCGCGCACCCGTCGGGCCTCTTCCTCGAGACGTATCCGTTCGAGATTCCTTATCGTGCGTTGGTTCCGCGCGGCTTCGACAATTTCCTGTTGGGTGCCAAGAACATCGGTACGACGCATTTCACCAACGGCTGCTACCGCTATCACCCGGTCGAGTGGAGCATCGGCGAGGCCGCCGGGCATGCGGTGGCATTCGCGCTCCGCAACGAACTCCAGCTCAACTCCCTGCGCCGCCGGTGGCCTGGTTTCGCCGCGTATCTCGACAGCCACGGTGTCCGCCGCCACTGGCCGGACGAGCTCGCCCGCGTCCGGGTGGATTCGTTCCACGTCTAAGCACTCCGGGCCACGCTGTGGCGGCCGCTGCGACACGGGTTGTCGCAGCCGGCCAATCATTCGTCCGTACCGTCGCTTGCGCACGTTACGGTTGCCCGGTGTCGACCGCATCCTCCGAGCATCAGCCTCCGCACCCGCACGGTCACGGGCATCATCATGCGCCGCTCGGAGGCCCGCCGCCGTCACCGGCGGTCGCCTGGATCCGGCGTCGAGCCGCCCTTCTCCTGGCCGCCGTCGTCGTTCCGCTGGCCGTGGCAACCGCGATCGGCGTCGTCCTCCTCTGGCCTGACGGAAAGGGTCCGCAGGACCGCCGGCTGGACACGACCTACTCCGCGCCCGGCGGGACCATCGTCGAAGGCACCGTAGCCGCGCTCCGAACCTTCGACTGCCCAGGCGGCGAGGTCGCGCCCGGCCTTCCCGGCAAGGAAGGCACGCTCAGATGTGTGAGTGTGCGGGTCGGGCTCGACACCGGGCCCAAGGCCGGGAGCGAGGTCAAGGTCGACCTGCCACCGGAGGTTGACCGGGCCGGTATCGCCGCGGGAGACCGGATGCGGCTGCTGCACGTGGCGGTGGGACCGGAGAAGACGGACTACTACGCGTTCGTGGACTTCGTGCGTGGTACGCCGATGGCCGCGCTCGCGATCGCCTACGCCGTCGTCGTGGTGGCGGTGGCTCGGCTTCGCGGGCTGCGAGCTCTCCTCGGCCTCGGTTTCGCGTACCTCATGCTGGCAAGCTTCATGCTGCCCGCACTCCTCGAGGGCAAGTCACCGCTGCTGGTCGGGTTCGTCGGCTCATCGGCGATCATGTTCATCGTTCTCTACTTCGCTCACGGCCTGTCCGCCCGCACCACCACGGCCCTTCTTGGCACGTTGTTCGGGCTCTGCGTGACCGCCGCCTTGGGTTGGTGGGCGACCGACGCCGCACGGCTGACCGGGCTGGACGGGGACGACAGTTTCATCCTGCTGGCGTCCACGCGGACGCTGGACCTGTCTGACATGGTGCTCTGCGGCATCATCGTCGCCGGGCTTGGCGTGTTGAACGACGTCACCATCACGCAGGCATCCGCGGTGTGGGAGCTGTACGAACTCTCGCCCTCGATGCCCGCGCGCCGGCTCTTCATGGGAGCGATGCGGATCGGCCGGGATCACATCGCCTCGACGGTCTACACCATCGCCTTCGCGTATGCCGGAGCCGCGCTCCCGATCCTGCTGTTGGTGACGTTGTACGAACGACCCTTCCTCACGGCACTCACTGGTGGCGAACTGGCCGAAGAGGTCGTGCGGACGCTCGTCGGCTCGATCGGCCTGGTGCTCGCGATTCCCATCACCACCGCCGTCGCCGTGGTCGTCGCCAAGGCGGCTGGGACCGCACAGGCGGCCAACCTCGCGCCCCCTCCCGGCCGCCGAATTGCCCGCCACGCCGGGCACACCCGCTGACCTTGCGTGAGTTGTCAGAGGTATCTCGGTCTCTTAACCGAGAAACCTCTGACAACTCACGCTTCGCGCCCGACCACCACAAGGCTTGGGTCTGGGGAGCGGCACCATGCGGCGGAGTGCGTCCGCCCAACTGAGGCGCCGGCGGCGGCACAGTCCGAGCACAAATAAAGGGAGGGCCACCCCTTGCGGGGTGGCCCTCAACCAAAGAATGTCCGGCGGTGTCCTACTCTCCCACGCGGTCCCCCACGCAGTACCATCGGCGCTGAAGAGCTTAACTTCCGGGTTCGGAATGGGACCGGGTGTTTCCCCTTCGCCATGACCGCCGTAACTCTATGAAAATATCAAACCCCAACAACAGCAAGTGAAACCCTGCCGGATGGTTCCAGGGTTTGTATCCCCAGAACCGCACAGTGAACGCGAACAAAAGTATTTATCTGTGTCACACACAACAATGTGTAGTGAGACAAGCCCTCGGCCTATTAGTACCAGTCAGCTACACGAGTCNCTAGTCCTCGCTTCCACCTCTGGCCTATCAACCCAGTCATCTCCTGGGGGCCTTACCTGGTTAACCCAGTGGGAGACCTCATCTTGAAGCGTGCTTCCCGCTTAGATGCTTTCAGCGGTTATCACTTCCGAACGTAGCCAACCAGCAGTG